>CAWBVP010000008.1:0-7340 GCA_963792265.1 uncultured Gemmatimonadales bacterium
CACGAAGGAAACAGCAAGAGCCTGCCCCAAGAGAGCGTAGCGAAGGGGACGCGAAGGGCCCCGGGTTCGCGACACAGGGCAGAAGGACTTTACTGGTGTGCCGTTGAACAAAATATGTCTATAGCGAGACGAGACCTTGGGTGCCGCTTTCGTGTCCTTGGTGTTTCCTTCGTGCCTTCGTGTTGAAGTTTTTGCCGGAATTCGATTACTAGTCGAAGGCTCGCCGCGTCAGCTCCCGGATCATCCTGTATAGGTGGGCCTCAGACTGGCTCGAGCGATACCGGCAGCGGCACCTCTCGGTTGAGCAGCTCCTCCAGCTTCCCCGGGTCCCGGTGCCTGGCGCCGGGACATAGGTGATCAGCCCGAGCGACGCCAGGTGCTCATCGACGACTTCCAGCACGGTAAAATCGAAGACCAGCCGGCCCACCTCGGGGTGCTCGTAGGCTTTGATCCCCTCGCTGGGCGTCTGGATCTCGTGGTCGTTCCAGAACCGCTCGAACTCAGCGCTCCGTGCCCCGCAACAGCTGAATCAGCTCGTTGAACCAGGGATCGTCCACCTTGCTGGCGTACATGCCCCGGAGCTTGGCCACGCAATGTCGGGCGTGTGAATCCCAATCCACCAGCGTCGACCGCATCTGCTTGCCGAGGAAGAGCTGGTAAATGGCATTCCGCTCGATTCCCTGCATGGCGGTAAGCTCGCCGTGCACCACCGCCGCCGCCCGATTCCATCCCAGGATGTCCCACCGCTCGCCGAAGACCCAGGCCGGACCATACTCCAGCTGGTCCATCAGCCGCTGCAGCCGGAGGCTCACCGAGACTTCGCACGGCGGCTCCCCGCCGCTCTCCTGGACTCCATAGCCCGCCAGGGTAAGGAGATGGCGGCATTCGCCCGGCTCCAGCCGGAGCGCCACAGCAATCCGGTGCAGCACGTCGGCCGACGGACGCACGTCCCTCGCCTGCTCCAGCCAGGTATACCACTCGGCGCTCACCCCGGCCGCGGTCGCCACTTCTTCCCGCCTAAGGCCAGGCGTACGCCGACGGCGGCCCCGGGGCAGCCCCAGCTCCTCCGGCTGCCGTCGCATCCGTCGGGTTTTCAGGAAGTCGGCGATTTCGCCTCACGCTCGTCGCTCAGCATTTCGTTGGATCCTCGGGTCCCCTGTTTCCGTAATGTCTCGGCCATGAATGCCGGGAGCCAGGGAGCGCCAATACCAGGATAACGCGTCCCTTATCCCCGGATAGAAACAACTGTAGTGTCGATTTGGTTGAAGCACAATCGACGATTACTTAGGAGCGAGATGGGTAAACCGACAAGGCAAACAGCAAGACGGAGCAAATCAATGGATAACATTGCAGTCGCAAAAAGAGTGGTTGATCGGATTGTGCTGGCGACCGATCTGGATCCGGTGCTGCACCTACTCGATGATGACTTGTCGTTCGAGGTGGCCCTCCCGATGCGCTGCCGATCTGCTTCGGGGATTCGGGCAAGCAGGCCATGATCGATTATTTCAGCGCGCTCGGCGGGATCGTCACCTTCTGGCAGGTGGAGTATTTCGCCCAGAGCGACCAGGTGATAGCCGTGGGGAGAGAGCGCTTCACGATGGAGCACACTCGTATCAGCGCGGACAGCGAATTCGCTTTGGTCTTCGACGTTCACCATGGGCTGATCACCAGGCTGCTGGTGGTCGAGGGCCCGCTCCAGGATCCCTTAGCGCCGACGGTGTATCGGGACTCCCGGGCGGAGGCGGTGGCGCTCCTGGCGTGAACCTGCTCAGTGGTAAGACCGCGCTCGTCACCGGGAGCTCCCGCGGTATCGGAGCCCCCCCCCCGTCCTGGATCACCGGGATCATTCTCGACGTGGCCGGCGGGGCGGTGATGGTATAGAGGCTATCACATCGAAATCGTGCTCGTGCCGCTGGGGGCAGGTAGCGGCAGCTAGTTCAGCTGCAGCTCGGGGGGCACCTCCGGGTTCATCAACGAGCGCCCCCGTCGGCCACGATGAGCTGGCCGGTAATCCAGCCGGCCTCTTCGCTGCAGAGCAGCGAGACCACGTTCCCGATATCGGCCGGCGTCCCAGCCGCTTCATCGGCGTCCAGCCCCGGTTGTGCCAGTCCCGGATGGCCGTCTGCACCCCTTCGGGAAGCGAGTTGAGCACGCTGTCCTCGGTCCAGCCCGGACTGACGGCGTTGACGGTGATACCCTGGGGCGCCAGCGTCACCGCGAAGTAACGCACCAGAGTCTCCAGCGCCGCCTTGGCCGCTCCCATGGCGACCCACGGCTGGAGTCCTCCGGTCTTGCCGCCTGGCGCATAGGTGATCGCAACGATGCGGCCCCCGCTACGCATCAGCTTGGCGGCTTCGCGAGCGCCCACCAGAAAGGCGGTGGCCTGGGAGTGCAGAGCCGTGTTCCACTGGTCCACGGTTATGGTGAGGGGTGGTACAAAGAATTTCGGGGCCTCGGGGCGGGCATTGCTGATGAAGACGTCCAGGGCGCCGAACTCCGACCGGATCCGATCGAACAGGCGACTCACCTGTTCCACTTGGGTCACGTCGGCCTGGACGAGGATGCCGTCGGACCCGGCTTTTCTCAGCTTGGCCAGGGTGTCCTTGGCGGCTGGCTCATTCTGATAGTAGTGAATCCCGACCTTCATCCCCTCGGCGCCCAGCTTCAGCGCGATGCCCCGCCCAATGCCCCGGGAGCCCCCGGTGACGAGGGCGTATTTCCCTTTGAGTGCCATGGGACCTCCCTCCGGCAACTACACCAGCGGACCGGTTCCTTTGAATTGGACCAACGTCGCGTCGGGCTTCCGACTGTCGAAGCGGGTCTCGCTCACCCTCGCCTGGCCCTTCAGTCCGGTATCAAACGTGACCGAAATCCGCTCGTTGGGCAGGATGCCGTCGGTGCTCCGGGACATGAATTCCCCGCTCCAGGACTGGCGATTGGGGCTGCCGGTAACCGTGAGCTCGACTTCAACGCTCTTGAGATGCTTGTGGTTGGAACGCTCGATAAGGGCAATATGGCTGGGCAAGGGAGTCTTCTTTCTGCCGCGAGAGAGCCGCGGCAAGGGGAGGCGAGCTGCTCTATAATGGTACCCTGAAGTACGCAAACGCGCTGCCCGGCAGTCTCAGGCGGGGTGCAGATTACTGCAGTCGGCTGAGCTTCGTAGATTCCCCTCCATGAACGATGTCCCTCAGCCGCTGGCGAGCGCCCTCCGAGACCGCTACGTCCTCGAGCGGGAGGTCGGCGCCGGTGGCATGGCCACCGTCTACCTCGCCCGCGACCTGCGCCATAAGCGCCCGGTGGCGGTGAAGGTGATTCGCCCCGAGCTCGGCCGGACGGGACGGGGTCGAGCGCTTTCTCCGCGAGATCGAGCTGGTCGCCCGGCTGCAGCATCCCAACATCCTGCCGGTGTTCGATTCCGGCGTGGTCCCGGGCGACGACGGCGCTCCGGTGCCCTACTTCGTCATGCCCTATCGTCGAGGGAGAGACGCTGCGGCAGCGGCTCGAGCGCGAAGGACGGCTGCCCGTGACGACCGCGGCTACCTTCGCCGCCGAAGTCGCCGACGCGCTGGCCTATGCCCACGCGCACGGCGTCATCCACCGGGACATCAAGCCGGAGAACATCCTGCTGAGCGGCGGCCATGCGGTCGTAGCCGACTTCGGTGTGGCCAAAGCGCTCGAGCGGGGGACGGTCGCCGCGGCCGACGCCTCTCCCGGCATCACCCGGGCCGGACTCGCCATCGGCACTCCCAACTACATGAGCCCGGAGCAGGCCACCGGCGACGCCATCGATGCCCGCTCCGACCAGTACAGCCTCGGCTGCGTGCTCTACGAGATGCTGGCCGGCGAGCCGCCCTTCACCGGTCCCAGCCCCCAATCGGTGATCGCCAAGAGTCTCAGCGCCCCTCGGCCGCATCTCAGCCGAGTCCGGCCCGAGGTGCCTCCGGAGCTGGAGCAGGTGGCGCTGCGCGCCATGGCGATCGAGCCGGCCGGCCGCTACCCCGACATGAATGCGTTGGGCGCCGCACTCGGTGCCGCCCGGAGCATGCCGAGCCGGGGGGCGCGCCGCCGGGCCATCGCGTTCGCGGCGCGCCGCGCTGCTCGCCGCGGCCGCTCTGGGCGGCTGGCTGGCGACGCGCTCGCCGGGCCACAAGGTGGCGCCCGCCGCAGAGACGCTCGCCGTGCTCCCCTTCCACGCCTCGGGTCCGGGGATGGAGTTCCTGGGCGAGGGGATGATGGATCTCCTGGCCACCAACCTCCGCGGCGTCGGCGGCATCACCACGGTGGAGCCCCGGGCCGTGCTGCGGGAGTGGGGCAGTGAGGCGGGAAGCGGTGGCGACGACCTCACCCGCGCCATTTCGGTGGGACGAGATCTCGGCGCCGGCTCCGTGGTGCTGGGGAACGCGGTGTCCACCGGCGGCAAGGTGCGGGTGAGTGCCGACCTCTACAGCGTGCAGGGCGAGCGGCTGGGACGGGCCCAGGTGGACGGGCCGGCCGACAGCGTGCTGCCATGGTGGACCGGCTCAGCGTGGCGCTGGTGCGCGATGTCTGGCGCTCCAAGGAGCCGATTCCGCACCTCCGGGTGGCGGCGCTGACCACCGACTCGATCGAGGCGCTGCGGGCCTATCTCCAGGGCGAGCAGATACTACCGGCGGCTGAACTGGGACTCGGCACTCACCGCCTATAACCGGGCGGTGGAGGTGGACTCGACCTTTTCGCTGGCTCACCTGCGCCGGGCCCAGGTGTACGGCTGGACCGGAGGCTACGGCAGCAAGGAGTCACACGAGGCCGTGGCGGCGGGGGTTCGCTATGCCGGACGGCTGTCTCCCCGGGACCGGCGGCTGCTGCTGGGCTACCAGATGTTCGACCAGGGCAGGCCAGCGGCCATCGATTCGCTCCGGGCCTTCGTGGCCGCGTAACCCGGAGGACGTCGAGGGGTGGTTCCTGCTGGGCGAGGCCCGGCACCACATCAAGACCACCGACCCGGCCCCGCCGGAATCGGTGACCGCGCTATTCGACAGCGTGATCCGGCGAGACTCGACCCTGTTCCCCGCCTTTATCCATCCGCTGGACCTGGCGCTCGATCTATCGCGACTCCGCCCGTTTGCCCGCTACTTCCCGCGCCTTTGCCCGGACCGCGCCGCCGGCCAAGGTGCGGGCGTTGCAGACGGCGGCGGAGCTGACCTGGGGACCGCCGCCCACCACCAAGGCCATCGCCGCATCGCTGGCGCAGTCCTACTGGATGATCGAGGCGGGCAACTCCTTCTATCGGCAGAATGCCGCCACCTCGGACAGCGTCCTCCGGGCGATGGCCCGGGTGCAGCGAGCGGTACCGCCGGTTCCGCAGTACCAGGGGATGGCGCTGGCCTGGAAAGGCGCAGGCACTTGCCGGGTTGGGGCGGTGGCACGAGGCCCGGGCGGTGTTCGACTCGCTCAAGACCATCGATCCGGGAAAGACCGTCGGGCTCGAGGCCTGGTCGGTGGCCCTGGGCTGGCGCCGCGGTCCATGCAGGGCCTGGTGGATACCGCACTGCGAGCCGTCCCGCCGGGGCCGGAGGCCGAATACGCCAAGGCCTTGGTGGCCGTGCTCCGGGGGAGGGTGCCCGAGGCTCGGCGGGAGATGGCGCGGGCGCTGGCCTCGCGGGATACCGCCATGCTGGCGCGGCCGGTGCACGGGCTCCTGCTGGCGACCGACGGATGGGGCGCGATCCTGCAGGGCGACTCGGTCGGTGGCATCCGGCGGATGCGGGAGGGACTGGCTCTGGCCTCGGGGCCCAACGAGGAGAACTCGTATCTCCGGTTTCAGTTCGCTCTGGCGCTGGCGGCGCGGCCGGAGACGCGGGAGGAGGGAATTCGCTGGCTCAAGTACGGCTTCGACCAGCAGCCGCTGTATCTACCGCTGACGGATCTGGCGTTGGGGCACGCGTACGAGCTGGGCGGTCAGCAGGACTCGGCGGCGCAGGCGTACGGCAGATTTCTCAGGTTGTGGGACAAGGCGGATCCGGAGTTGCAGGGCAGGGTGAGAGAGGCGAGAGCCGCCTTGCAGGAGATCACCCGCGAACGACCCAGTTCGCAGTAGCGACCGCGACAAACTCAGAAGTGGATCAGTGAAGTGGTCTCTAGCTGCTGATCCGCCGCTCTTCCCGTGCCTTGCTGAGTAAACGCTCTGCGAAGTCGAGCCGCTCCTGTGTTTCTGTTTGCTCCTGTTGGAGCTGCTGGACACTACCTTCAAGGGCCTCGAGCCGCGCTGTGACGTCGGCCGATGGTGATTGTGGACGACTGATCCACAGACGAGCGACCTTGACAATCGTGAAAGCAGCGGTCCCCACGACTATTATGAGTCCGACGAGTTCGACGAGCGAGACAGTTGGTTCCACGTGGCCTTCCTCGTTTTAGGCGTGAGACTCGTCTGCGCTGCCTAACGGACCGCGCATCAGCTGCGGCGACTCTCCGATTGCGCACTATCCTACGTTCCTTAGAGCTGAAGCGCCCGCCAGCTGCATGCGCTTGTTAGGTGGGCGAGCCGCAGACCAATCCTTATTGCGAGACGGACCACCACCCGGAGCGTCGGCGCCGCCACTCGGGTTTCGCTGCTCCACGGCCGGTGGGGGCGCGGCTGCGGCGACTCACGGACCCACTCGAGACCCGCACTGCAAACGCGCCGTCAGCCGCTAGCCCCGAAGCTCGAGGACCCACTCGAAACCCAAGCCGCAGCAGTTGGGAGCTCCGGCGCCGCCACAGGGAACCCACCTTCATTAACTCAGTGCTTCTTCGTTGCGCGTCCACCTAACTATTAAGTGGACCGTCATCCTAGCAGTCTATCTCAGCACATCACGGATGTCAGCTACTCCCGCATAGTCTGCCCATAAAAGCAGAGTGGGGTGCCGCGCCCAGCCGCTGTGGGGGGCCGACACCCCGAAAGCCAGGATCCACGACAAGCCCCATAATTGCTTGACGGTTGCTTGCAATGGAACACCGCCCCTGAGCCGCGAAACCGAGCAAGCCAACGAAAAGCGAGTCAGCTATGGGCCTTCGATGTATACCCATAGCTGACTCGCTTTTCGTTGGCTTGCTCGGTTCGCGGCTCCGGGGCGGTGTTCCATTGCAAGCAACCGGTCCGAGCAAATTAGTGGGGGAGCTCGATCCTGGCTTTCGGGGTGCTGGCCCCCACAGCGGCTAGGACGCGGGCGCCCCAGCTCTTGCTTTTATGGGGGAGCAACTATGGCGGGATAGACTGACATCCGTGATGTTTATGTCAGATAGACTGCTAGAGGGATGACGGTCCACTTAATAGTTAGGTGGACGCGCAACGAAGACACAGTTGATTAATGTAGGGTTGCGGC
>CAWBVP010000009.1:0-148529 GCA_963792265.1 uncultured Gemmatimonadales bacterium
GTGGACAGCCCCGGCCAGGGCAAGGCAGTGGGGAAGCATCCAGGGTGCCGCGAACAGGATGACCAGCCCTCCGGCGGCTCCAATGATCATGATGGCCGCAGCTTCCCGGCGCACCAGCTGCTGCCGCTCTTCCGCGGTCGACGCCGTGCTGAGCCGGGAGGAGAGTGTATCCGCACCCATCTGCAGCATGCGAAAGGGTGATCCGATGGGGCAGGGTGGCCGCTACCGCAAAGGTGGCCAGGTCCTCCAAGGTGAGCAGGCGAGGAGTCAGTAACCGTTCCATTTGCATCAGGATCAGGGCGGCGGCGGTTATGCCAAGCAGGCTCAGGCCTTCCAGTAACGAGTGTGCGTGGTTCCCCCCGCTGTTTCTCGTGAGACAGGATTCCCCAGCCCAGTCCCGCCGAGAACAGGTAGTACCCAGCTACCAGAGCCCCCAGCAGATGCAGATGGACGCCTCCGGCAATCACCGCGACGGCGCCGATGGCCAGAAGCGCGATCGCCAGACCCTGAGAGAGGCTCAGCGCGAGGCCGAACCGAAGCCGGCTCTGAAACACCGCGGACGCTACGAAGCTACAGCCTCCGGCAGTGATGCTGATCATCAGGGCGACCAGGAGCGCGACGTCCATTCGATAGAGAGCCCAGCCGCAAAGCCGGCGGTGGCAGTGGCCACCACCAGTGAACTCACCAGCGGCCGGCCCAGCGAGACCAGGCCCCCGGGACGGCGGTTGACCGACTCGAGGCCGATCGGTGCAGCGACGGCCGACTGACCAGGGCTGAAAGAGGGTAGAGACTCCGAACTGGGTGGCAAGCGCCCGGGCCAGCAGCAGGTTCCCCAAAGCGAAGCCGACGCCGCCCAGGCCGAACCCGACTGTGGTGCGCAGAGCCGATGACTTTCGGAGCAGGCGAAGTGGCAGACCCCCCTCCCGGGCGGAATGGTACAGTTGGCCCTGGTGGATTCGAACCACCATTAACGGATCCAAAGTCCGCTGTCCTGCCATTGGACGAAGGGCCAGTCAAATGCTTGGCTGGTGCTGGCTTGAAGCCTAGCGGCCAGCTTGCAGGGGCGAAAGGTGGGCTTGCCTTCGACGAGGTTGAGCCCGAAACTTCAGGTGGGCTTACCAGCACTTCCGACCCGCGTCACCTCCATATCTGGCTCAATGACCACAGGTGGATCCGCCACTTCCAAAAAGACCGACGCCCTCCTGGGGCAGGCGCTCGGCCTCCTGTCTCCGTCGAATCTCGTGGCGCTGAGCCCGGAGCTGTATCGGGCCCTGGGCGATGTCAGGCCCCCGGGTTCCTCTGGCTGGCCGATACCGAGGGACGGTTCATCTACGCCAACCGACCCTGGGAGCGGTTCACCGGATCCAGCCTGGAGCAGCTCAATAGGCTCGGCTGGGAACGGTTCAACCATCCGGACGAGGTGGCCGAGGTTCGGGAGCGCTGGGGTCGCGCCGCCGAGCGGGGCGGACAGTTCGAGATGGAGCTGCGCTATCGCCGCCACGACGGGGAGTATCGCTGGATGCTGGCCCGGGTGGTTCCGCTCCGGGACGGGACGGGGAGCTGCAGGGATGGATGGGCAGCTCGGTCGATATCCATGATCTCAAGACGACCCAGGACGCGCTCCAGGCAGCGGGAGCGGGAGCTGAACGACTTCTTCGAGAATGCGGCGGTTGCGATTCACTGGGTGGGGCCGGACGGGACCATCCTCCGGGCCAACCAGGCCGAGCTGGATCTGTTGGGATACGACCGGGACGAGTACGTGGGCCGCAACATCGTCGAGCTTCCACGAGGACCGCATCGGTCATCGACGACATTCTCCGCCGGCTGACCAGCGGGGAGATGCTGCACGACTACCCGGCGCGGATTCGCTGCAAGAGACGGCTCGATCATGGAGGTGCTGATCGACTCCAGCGGGTACTTCGAGGATGGCCGGTTCATTCATACCCGTTGCTTTACCCGCGACGTGACCGCCCAGCGCGGAGTCGAAGCAGGCAACCGCGCGGCTGGCGGCCATCGTGGCTTCGTCGGCCGATGCGATTGTGGGCAAGACGCTCGAGGGCGTGGTGACCAGCTGGAATGCCGCCGCGGAGCGAATCTTCGGATACACGCGAACAGGAGATGGTCGGGGCAATCCATTTTTCGGCTGATCCCGGATGAGCTGCACGGTACCGAGCGCGACCTGCTGGAGCGGATCCGCCAGGGTGAACCGGTGCAGTTTTCCGAGACCGAGCGCGTTCGCAAGGATGGACGGCGAATCTACATCGCGCTCAGCGTCTCCCCCATCCTCGACTCTCAAGGGCGCGTCATCGGCGCCTCCTCCATCAAGCGCGATGTCACCGAAAGGAAACAGGCGCAGGATGCGCTGGCGCAGAGCCAGGAACGGCTGCAGCTGGCGCTGAAGGCGGCCCGGATGGGAACCTGGCGCTGGGAGGTGGCGAGCAACGCGCTCAGCTGGGACGAGGGCCTCAATCAGCTGTACGGCGTGGACCCGCGACGAGCCGGTCACCCGGTTCGAACAGTTTATCGAGCGGATCTATCCTGACGACCGCGCCCTACGTTCAGAAGGCCATCGAGCGGGCCATCCAGGGCACCGGAGGGTTGGACTACGAGTTTCGCATCGTGCTGCCCGGTGGCCGGCTGCGCTGGCTGGCTGACCAGGGCCGGGTGGTCCGCGACGCTACGGAAAGCTCTCTGTACATGACCGGGGTCTGTCTGGATGTGACGGAACGCCGGCAGGCGGAGGAACGGCTCGGCAGGCGCAGCGGATGGACTCGGTCGGCCAGTTTGCCGGCGGTATCGCCCACGAAGCCAACAACATGATGTCGGTCGTTCTGGGATGCGCCGATTACGTGCTGCAGCGTACCGATCTGCCCGATCCGGTGCGGCAGGACGTGGATCAGATCTGGCGCGCGGCCAAGCGCACGGCCGGCATCACCCAGCAGCTTCTGGCATTCAGCCGCCGCCAGGTGCTTCAGCCCCAGGTGCTCGATCTGAACGCCACGGTGCGCGAGCTGGAGCCGATACTGGCCCGCGCTCTGGGCGAGAACCGGGGGCTTCGGATGCATCTGTCGCCCGCTCTCGGCCCGATCCGGGCCGATCCCGGGCCAGCTGGAGCAGGTGCTGCATCAACCTCACTCTCAATGCCCGCGACGCCATGGAAGAGGGTGGCAGGCTCACCATCGAGACGATGAACGTCGTCGCTGGACGAAGCCTACGCCGCCGCCAAACCGGTGGAGACGCTGACGCCGGGGGAATATGCCGCCCTGGTGGTGACCGACACCGGGCATGGAATGGATCGGGCCACCCAGCGGGCAGATCTTCGAGCCGTTCTTCACCACCAAGGCGGTCGGCCAGGGCACCGGCCTCGGGCTGTCGACGGTCTACGGCATCGTGAAGCAGAGCGGCGGATTCATCTGGGTGTACAGCGAGCCCGGGCTGGGCACCACCTTCAAGCTGTATTTCCCGCTGGTGGCGGCTTCGCCGGAAGAGCCGACCGTCGCCCCTGGCGCTCCGGCTGGACGGCCGGACGAAGTCATGCTCATCGCCGAGGATGAGCCCATGGTGCGCGACATCATGGCCCGCACGCTGCGCGACTGCGGCTACGGCGTACTGGAGGCGGCGGACGGGCGCCGGGCGCTGGAGCTGGTCGAGAGCGGCGCGGTCGGATAAGCCTGATCGTGGCCGACGTGGTAATGCCCGACATGGGTGGCCGGGAGATGGCGAGCCGGGTGGGGCAGCGGTGGCCCGACCTCCCGGTGCTGTTTACCTCCGGGTACACCGGGCTCGATGTGGTGCGTCGCGGCCTCCTCGAAGAGGGCCGGGATTTCGTGCAGAAGCCGCTCGCCCCGGAAGACCTGGCCCGTAAGGTTCGAGAGATGGTGGACGCAAGGTCATCGGTGCCGTAAGGCGCCGGGACACCGGTCATGCGGCAGGAACGGCTGGCAGCAACCCTCCTCGCATTCTCCCTGTTGAGTTGCCGCGATGATGTCCTCCCCAGCCCGTCGGAAGGCGGTCTGAGCCAGATCACCGTCCGCTATGTCTGCGGCAATGACTTCGATATTCAGAATCGGGGTCCCACCGAGCAGACCGTCCGGTATACCGTCGGGGGGACGGACGAGGACGGCGAGCTCATGCTGCCTCCCCGAACGGACGGGGCGGAGAGCATAACCCGCTTAACGACCCTGCAGCGAGGTCCGGTGCGGCTCGTCACCGGCGACCAGGAAAGCTCCCGCGGTCATCAATTCCGCCACGACCTGCCCGCCGCTACCGTCGGCCGGCCAGCCCCAGGCCACATCCGGTGAATGGACCGCGCCGTTTCCCTGGCCCGTCGTAGCGGTACACCTCCACCTGCTGCCCAGCGGCAGGGTGTTGTCCTGGGGCCGTATCGGTCAGCCCCAGCTCTGGGACCCTGCGACCGGGGAATTCCGCGAGGTGCCGAGCCCGACGATGGTCTTCTGCAGCGGGCACGCTTCCTTGCCGGATGGCCGTCTGCTGGTGACCGGCGGTCACCTCGATGACCGACGGGGGCTTCGCGACGCGAACATCTTCGACGCCGCGGCGGAGGTCTGGACCCCGGTGCAACCCATGCGGTGGGCCCGATGGTATCCCACCAGCACAACCCTGCGCGGACGGTGAGATTCTCACGCTGGGCGGAACCGACGAGCAGCGGCCTCGACGTAGAGACGCCCGAGGTCTGGACTGGAGGCAGCTGGCGGCTCGCTGGACCAGGCCGACCGTATGCTTCCGTATTATCCTCGCACCTTCGTGGCCCCCAACGGCCTGGTATTTTACGCCGGCGAGCTGGCTCAAAGCGCCTACCTCGATCCCAGCGGCACGGGCGAGTGGATTCCGGTGGCCACCAGCCACTATGGGCGGCGGGACTACGGCTCCGCGGTCATGTACCGGCCGGGGAAGGTAATGATCGTGGGTGGAAGCGATCCTCCCGATGGGGCCCCGACCAACACCGCCGAGCTGATCGATCTGAACCAGGCCGCCCCTTCCTGGCAGATATACCGACGGCATGACCTATGCTCGCCGTCAGTTCAACGCGACGTTGCTGCCCGGAGGCGAGGTGCTGGTGACCGGAGGCACTCGGTCGGCCGGCTTCAGCGACCGATCCGGAGCGGTGCATGCCGCCGAGCTCTGGGATCCGGATACGGGTAAGTGGGGCGTCCTGGCGAGCAATCAGGTGACCCGGGTGTATCACTCGACGACGTTGCTGCTCCCGGACGGCCGGATTCTGCACACCGGCAGCGGTGATGGCCCCGGGCTGCCGAGGGAGGTGAATGCCGAGATCTTCTCGCCTCCTTATCTGTTTCAGGGTTCCCGGCCGACCATCGCGGCGGCGCCGCCAGTCGTCGGCTACGGCGAGAGCTTTTTCGTGGCCACCCCCGATGCCGGCCAGGTAGTGCGGGCAACCCTGGTGCGGCTATCCTCGGTGACCCACGGTTTCGATCAGGACCAGCGCTTTGTCGAGCTGCCGGTCCGGAGAACTGCGGGCGGTGTCACCCTTGCGGCTCCTGCGGGAGCAACGCTGGCGCCTCCCGGTCCGTATATGCTATTCATCCTCAACGGCGCCGGCGTTCCGTCCCCGGCGGTGATGGTTCGCCTGGGATGATCACTGGAGACTCTATGTTTAAGCGTCTTCGTGTCTTAAGCGCCGCTCTTCTAGTTGGCTCTCAGCTGGCTCTGTCGGCCTGCCAAGACAACTCCCAGACCCCCTCGACCCGCTCGGAGACGGCAACACCGGCCGGGAAGGACAGCCTGGGAGGGAACGTGCTCCGCCCGCTGGACCTGGTCTACGTCTGCGGCAACCGGTTCCTGGTCACGAACGCCACCCCCAGGCCGGTGCAGGTCCAGTATCGGGTCGCCGGGACCGACGAGAGCGGGACCCTCCGCCTGGTCGAAGCGCCGGCTGACGACCCCGCCTTCAGCGAAACCGAGCTGGAAACCACTGAACGGGGCGTGGTCGAGCTATTTCTGAACAACCAGAAGGTCGCTCGGCGGGCGCAACGAAGGCTCCCGCTGCGGCGCGTCGGCGATCTCGGCCTCCGCGGCCGCCGCCGGCAGCGAGCAGACCGCGGGCAGTTGGAGTGCGCCGTTCCCCTGGCCGGTGGTCGGGCTCCATTTGATCCTGCTCCCCAGCGGGAAGGTGCTGTCCTGGGGACACGCCGGAGTCCCTCAGGTGTGGGATCCGAGCAACGGCGCCTTTACGGCAGCGCCCAGTCCGGTGCTCCTGTTCTGCGCCGGCCACACCCTCCTTCCCGACGGCCGAGTCCTGACCGCCGGCGGGCACATCTCCAATGACCATGGCCTTCCCGATATCAACCTGTTCTCTGCCGGCTCGCAGAGCTGGACCCGCTCGGCGGCGATGAGTCGCGGCCGATGGTACCCGACCACTACGATGCTCGCCAACGGCGATGTGGTGATCATGGCAGGACGGGATGAGGCGGGTAACGAGGTAGCGGTGCCGGAGGTCTGGAGCTCGGGCTCGCTACGACCGCTCAGCGGTGCCAGCCGGGTACAGCGGTACTATCCCCGGACCTTCCTGGCTCCCAACGGCAAGATCTTCTACGCCGGGGACGAGCAGACTACCCGATACCTGGATCCGACCGGGAACGGCTCGTGGACCACGGTGGGCGATCGGCTCTATGGGGTTCGCGACTACGGTTCAGCGGTGATGTATGACGAGGGGAAGATTCTCTACGCCGGCGGCGGTCGCACCACCAACACCGCCGAGATCATCGATCTCAACGCGGCGGCGCCGGCGTGGCAGTGGACCGGGTCGATGGCCTTCCCCCGGAGGCAAATGAACGCCACCATGCTTCCCACCGGTGAAGTGCTCGTCACCGGAGGCACCAGTGGCACCGACTTCAATGATCTCACCCAGGCAGTGCACGCTGCCGAGCTGTGGGATCCTGCCACCGGTCTCTGGACCACGTTGGCCAGCAACACCATCAACCGGGGCTATCACTCGACCGCGCTGCTTCTGCCGGATGGACGCATCCTGCACACCGGCAGCGGCGATGGCGCGGGAGCGCCCGACGAGCGGAACGCCGAGCTGTTCTCGCCGCCGTATCTCTTCAAGGGATCCCGTCCCACCATCGCCGACGCGCCCACGCAGATCAGCTACGGCAGCTCATTCAGCGTCACCACTCCTCAAGCTGCCAGCATAGCCAAGATCAGTCTGATCCGCCTGGGCGCGGTGACTCACGCCTTCGACATGAATCAGCGATTTCGCTGGCTGTCGTTCGTTGCCGGCAGCGGCGGGTTGACGGTTTCGGCTCCCACCACCCGGGAGCTGACCCCGCCGGGTCACTATATGCTCTTCCTGGTCGATGGGAATGGAGTGCCGTCGGTGGCGAAGATCGTGCTCCTGGGATCGGGCTCGGAGCCGCCGCCGCCTCCCCCGGCGGGGATCGTGCTGACCATAACCGGTCGGGTCGATGCCACCAAGCACTACATGATCCTGGATTGGACCGGCGCCAAGGGGACGACGGTGGATGTGTACCGGAATGGTCCCTTCCTGATCAACACGGCGAACGATGGTCACTACGGGAACAGCCGCACGTTCCAGGGCCCTGCTACCTACGTCTACAAGGTGTGTCAGGTAGGGACGTCCGTTTGCTCGAATGAAGCGACGATCCAGCTCGGCGGTACGCCTCCGCCGACCAATGGGGCGCCGGTGGCGGCCTTCAGCAATACCTGCAGCAACCTGGCGTGCAGCTTTACGGATGGCAGTTCCGATGAGGACGGCAGTGTGATAGGGTGGCAGTGGAGCTTTGGGGATGGGTCGTCGTCCACCGCGCAGAGTCCTTCGCGCACCTATGCCGCCGGCGGGACCTATACCGTCGCGCTGACGGTGACTGACGATCAAGGAGCCACCGGAAGCGTTTCGAAGGAGGTGATGGTCACCGGGTCAGGATCCAATACGCCGCCGACCTCGCGCTTCAGCGTCACCTGCAGCGGCCTCACCTGCAATTTCACCGATCAGAGCACCGACTCCGACGGGAGCGTCACGGCCTGGAGCTGGGCCTTTGGTGACGGCGCTACCTCCACCTCCCGGAGCCCGGGCCGCACCTATGCCACCGGGGGAACCTACCCCGTTACCCTCACCGTGACCGACAACGGCGGCGCCACCAATCAAAGCTCTCAATCGGTCACCGTCACCAAGCCCGCGATCGCACTGACCGTGGTGGGGCGGTCGGACGCCACGAAGCAATACATGACGCTGGACTGGACCGGTGCGGTAGGGGCCACCGTCGATGTCTTCCGCAATGGCATCCGCATCATCACGACGGAGAATGACGGGCATTACGGCAACAGCCGGAGCTTCACCAGCCCGACGACATACGTCTATAAAGTGTGCCAGGCGGGGACCACCACCTGCTCGAACGAGGCAACGGTAGTCTTCAAATAGCTGCCGTGACGGTCTCGGGGCCTGCCGCGGGCGTCGCAACCGTGTCGACCCGGGTGATGTTCCCATGCTTCCTGCCGAGCATCAGCAGGGCGTCCTCCCGGTCTCGCTCGGAACGGTAGATCGCAAACAGGGTCGAGCCCGAGCCGGACATCCGGCAGACCAGCGGCCGGGTGGTGACCAGCGCTTCGAAAGCCGCGCGAATCTCCGGATGACGCCCGAACACGGGCGATTCGAAATCATTCCCCGCCATTCGTCCGATATCTCCCCAGCGCGACAGGGCATCCAGGTCCAGTGCCACCGCACCCCGGCGGCTGGTGGGCGGCTTGCCCGCGTCCACCCAGCCGTACGCATCCGCGGTGGCGATCGGTATAGGCGGGGTGAGCAGGAGGGCCGGGGCCGGGGCGAGCGGCGGTAGGCGGAGCATTCGTTCGCCCCGACCCCAGGCGATCGCCAGCGGCGCGCCGGTGAAAAAGAAGGGAACATCACTGCCGAGGTGGGCGGCAAACTGGAGCAGCTCGTGCCGCGGTACCGCATCGCCGGCCAGCCGGTTGGCCGCATGTAGTGCGGCGGCGGCATCGCTGGACCCGCCACCGAGACCGGCCCGCACCGGGATCCGCTTGGTCAGGGTGAGATGAATTGCAAAGCGGTTCCCGGTTGCTTCCAGCACCCGGGCTGCCGCCTGGACCGCCAGGTTTTGCGGCGCCGGTCCGACATCGGCTCCTGAGACATCGATCGTCACCCCGTGACCTTCGCGGCGCTCCGCCCGCAGCGGTGTCGTTCAGGCTGACCAGGCACAGCAGGGTCTCGATGCTGTGATAGCCGTCTGCTTCCCGCGCGAGCACGCGAACGAACAGGTTGACCTTGGCCAGGGCAGCGAGGGTCACCACCGTGCCGTTCATGACTCGATCCGGCGCAGCCCTTGGAAACCGCCCGGAATCCGGGTCAGCGACCACAACCCCAAGAGGGTGATCGGAATGAACGAAGTGATGTGGAACGCGATGGCGTAGGAGAACGCCACATCATTGGGAACTGCGTAGAGCGCCAGCACCGCCACGATGACGGCTTCGAAGGGACCGAAGAAACCCGGCGTGGAAGGGATCGAAATCCCCAGGATAAGAAGCCCCTGCATCAGCAGCGCCCCGAGATAGCTCACCGGAATATGGAAGGCCGCAAACCCCACGTAGAAGCCGAGCGCATTCACCAGCCACAAGACCAGGGACCAGAAAATGACGGCGGCGAGTCGCTCGGGAGTACGCAGCACGGAGAGGCCCTGTCGGATTCCCTCGATCAGGCTCACGATCCGGTCGGCCATCCGGGGAGGCCGGATCAGCCGGCGGACCGCGCGCTCGGCCGTGAGTGGCGCTGCAACGATGGCGATGGCGACGCAGAGCCCAGCTGCAGCGACCACGCCCGCTCCGCGGGCGAGATGGGCTACCGAGGTTCCGCCGACCGTCACGGAGGCTGGCAGGTCCGGGCTCAGGAGCGCGAGGGTCAGCAGGGCGACGATGGTGATAGCGTCGAAGATCCGCTCTACCGCGATGGATGAGAAGACGGTAGTAAACCGGCGCCCGGGCCAGCCGGGATGCGGTGTACGACCGGACCAGCTCACCGGCCCGGAGGGGAAGGAGATTGTTGGCCATGAACCCAACGGCGATGGCATGCCACAGCGGAGTTGAGGGGTACGCGCTGCCGTTCTCGCGCCGGAAGAGAAGGCGCCAGCGTATCAGGCGCAGAGGAAAGGTGAGCGTGGCGATGACGACCGCACCAAGCAGCGGTCCCGGCTCGGCCGCCCTCAGATGCTGAACTATTTCGGCAAGACTGACTCCCCGCAGGGCCCAGGCCAGGAGGCCCAGTGACAGGCCAAGACCCGCGAGGGCGGGCAGCGCCCGCCGGAGCCGCGGCGAACCGCTATCAGGATTTGGCAAGCGCCAGCGGTACCAGGTCGAGCAGCTCCTGAAGCAGTGGTTGCAGGCTTTCCAGGCTGGGGTTTCCGCTGAGCTGGGCCGTGATCTGATGCCGCACCGCGTTGGCGCGCTCGAGCGCCGCGTAGCCGCTGTAGCACAAGCTCCCGATGGCGACGGCCGGCTCTTCTACTTCCGCGGGGGCGGCGATGACCGGGGCCGGAGCAGGGGCCCGAACGGCGCGGCGGAGCAGGGAACTGAGCGCGGGGTCGTCGGCGCCTGCTCCCGGACCAGCTTCTCCAGCGTGTGGAAGCTGCGCTCCAATCCGGTCGCAGGCGACTTCGACTCCACAGGGGCGGCGGACCCGACGGCCGGCTCGGGCGCCAGACTCTCGATCGGCACCACGTCCGCATCGGATTCGTAGCCGAGCGACTCGATCGGCACCGGCTCTTCCGCCGGCTCGGCGGAGGCGCGCAGGCCGTCCATTCGGTGGGCCACATCGAGCAGCCGCCGGGATATCTGCATGCGATCGTCGGCTTCTCCCACTGCCCGGAGGAGCTTCCCCGCCTCGCGCAGCCGCACCACCAGGTCTTCCACCGCCCGACTGGCCACGCCGGCCGCCAGCGCCTCCTGAGCCGAGCGGGCAAAGATGCCGAGGGCTCCGGCCACGGGGTCGGCGCTGGGTGCGGCGGCAGTGCGCAGGGCCCCCAACAGGTGATAGAGCCGGAGGTCGCGCTCGGTGCTCGAGCGCGCGCCGGCGATGAGGTCGGCGCTCTGACACAGGTGCTCCCCGTGGCTGACCAGCTCCAGCGGACCGAAAGCCTCGGGTGTGGTGAATTGCGGCTGGGATGACGGGTGGCTGACTGGCTGGGGGTCATCGGCGAAATAGAGCGACTCGATCGGCACGACATCGCGTTCGACGGCAAAGGCGCGGAGCAAGAGCTCGGTAAAACGTCGGGCCTCCTCCGCCTCGGGGTCCGGCCGTCCTTGCTCCGCGACGTCCCGGGAGATCCGGGTGAGGGCGTGAGCAGCGGCGTCCATCACCTCGTCCACTCCCGGAGGAGGTGCGAACAGGCGGGTGAGATCGCCGACGGCGAGCTCGATGCCATCGAGGATATCGGGGAGCGGCGCCAGGTCACCCAGCTCCGCCAGTCCGCGGAGCGACTGCATCCGGCGGATCACGTTGTAGAGCGGCTCCCGATCGGTGGGAGCGGCCCGCAGTGCCCGGGCGGCGCGATCGAGGGCGCTGGCGATCAGCGCTCCTTCGCGGGCCACAAAGGCGCGAACCCCGGTATGGAGCTCCTTCCGCTCCGGCTCCGCCGGCGGGGTGCCGGGGTCCTCAGCTCTGTCCGCCCGGCCAGCGCTTCGAGCTCTCGTCCCAGCCGGATGGTCCGCGCGGTGTCTGCCTCGGTCCACTCCCGCGCCCGGCGCACCAGCAGCCGAAATTCCTCGACCGCCTGGGCGACCTGCTCCCGGGTTCCTGGGTTCCAGCTCAGTCGGTGGTCGCGATGAGCGCGAGCAAGGGACTCCAGCCCGGCCGCCGCCCGAGCGATGTGCGGCTGAGCGGCCATGAGGGCCGAGCCCCGAAGCACTCGCGCCATCCGCAGGAACTCGTCGGCCGGGGGCGGCGTTTGACCGCTGACCAGCGTTTCCAGTCGATCGAGGCACTCCCCAGCTTCGAGCGCGAAGAAGTCGGCAGTCCCGAGCGGGTTGGTCATGGTGGGCTATATGCTATGGGCTGTTGGCTAGAAGCGTGGGGCCGTAGCCAGGGAAGTACAGGGGGTTAGGAGCCAATGGCCCTACAAGCTACCGGGCGAGGGCCATGGTATCAACTGCGCCGAGCTCGTGCCCATCGCGGCAGCCATCTCCTCACTGCGGCAGCTATTCCCACGCTGATGGCACGGCTCACGACGCTGTGTCCGATGTTCAGCTCTTCGATCTCGGGTATCGCCGCCACCGGGCCGACATTGGCGGCAGTGAGCCCGTGACCGGCGTGGACCGAGAGCCCTAGATCCGCGGCGTGACTCGCGGCGCGCCGAAGCTCATCGAGCGCCTTGTCGCTCTGGCGCCAGGAGTGGGCGTAGCGTCCGGTGTGAAGCTCGATGGCCGGAACGCCGAGATCCTTGGCGCTGTCGATGGTGGGAAGATCGGGATCGATGAACAGGCTCACCCGGATCCCGGCTTCTTCCAGCCGGCGGCTCGCCTCCCGCAGCTTGGGACTGGGACGGCTCAGGTCCAACCCGCCTTCGGTGGTGATCTCCTCCCGCCGTTCCGGCACCAGGGTGGCCTGATAGGGCCGGAGCCGGCATGCCAGTGCGACGATGTCCTGGCTGGTGGCGAGCTCGAGGTTCAGTACTGCCACGGCTTTCATCAGGCGCTCCACATCCGCATCCTGGATGTGGCGTCGATCCTCCCGCAGGTGCGCCGTGATGCCGTCGGCGCCGGCCTGCTGGCAGAGCAAGGCAGCGGCGACTGGGTCGGGCTCATCGGTTTTACGAGCCTCCCGCAGCGTGGCGACGTGGTCGATGTTGATGTAGAGCCGCGTGGCTGTCATTGCTCGGCGCTTGAGGGCCGGTTATGTTCGCAGGCTAACATCCGATCCGTGAGCGACTTGTGATCATCAACCAACGATGGTGCGTAACCGGCCTGCTCCTTCTGGCGGCCTGTGGTGGCGGCCCGCCGGCGCCGGTCCAGCCGGTGCGTACGGCGGCCGGTGCGGTCCAGGGCTTCATGCAGGCGGTGGCGGACAGCAATCTGGACAAGATGGCAACTCTGTGGGGCACGTCCAATGGCCCGGCGGCCAAGACGAGACAGCCGCCCGACTATGAGCGCCGCATTGTGATCATGCAGGCCTACCTGCGCAACCAATCCTATCGGATTACCTCCGACGTCCCCCAATCCCCTGACCGCCGCAACATGCAGGTCGAGCTCAAGCGGCAGGCATGTACCTGGAGCGTTCCCTTCGTAGCCGTGAAAACCGGTGACGGCTCGTGGCTGGTCAACCAGGTCGATCTCACGGCCGCGGGCAATCCGGCTCGTCCCTGCCTGGAGGGCGCTGACAGCGCGGCCAAGGGGTAACGCGGGAACCTTCTTCCTCATGCGCTGTTATCTTTACTCAGTGAGTTCGAGCAAGATTCCGGCGGTCGTTTTGGGGTGGACAAAGGCGATTCTCCGCCCTCCGGCCCCGGTCCGGGGTGTCTCGTCGATGAGGCGATACCCGGCTGCTCGGCAGGCCTGAAGCGCGGCGTCGAGATCGGGAACTCGAAAACACACGTGGTGAATCCCGGGACCTCGTTTGGCCAGGAATCTGCCGATGGGGCTGTCGTCCTCTAGCGGAGCGAGCAGTTCAATCTCCGACTCGCCGAAGGCCAACGACAGAATGCGAGCCCCATCGACGTCCTCGGGAGCATGAGGCTCCAGGCCCAGCACGTCGCGGTAAAACGCTAGCGCGGCGCCGAGGTCGGCGACCGCAATACCAACATGAGCAATACGGGGGCGCTCAGGCACCGATCACCTCCGAGATTTGCGCAGAGACATACACAGGAGAATACACCACATGGACGCAACGAACACGCCCGGCGCTACCAATACTCCCACCGTGCACGTAAGCGACGCGTCGTTCGCGCTCGAGATCGAGCAGGCCGGCGGCCTGGTGCTGGTGGATTTCTGGGCGTCCTGGTGCGGACCATGTCACATGGTTGCGCCGATCCTCGATCAGCTTGCGGGAGAGTACGCCGGCAAGGCCAAGGTCGCCAAGGTTGACGTCGACGCCAACCAGCGGACCGCTATGCGATTCAACGTCCGCTCGATTCCCAGCATCCTCTTCTTCAAGAACGGGCAGCACGTGGACACCGTGATCGGCGCGGTTCCGAAAGCCACACTCGAAGGGAAGATCAAGCAGCATCTTCTGTAACGGCGGAGAGGGGAAGGACGGAAAGGACGGAGGGGCGACATCACAAACCTCTCCGTCGTCTCGTCTTCTCCGTCCTGCCACATGTCCCCTGGCACCCTGTACGTCGTCGCCACGCCCCTTGGCAACCTCGGTGACCTCTCGGCTCGAGGGGCCGAGGTGCTACGGAGCGTTCCCGTGGTGGCGGCGGAGGACACCCGGCGTACTCGGGGGCTGTTGAGTCATCTGGGTGCTTCCCCCAACCTGCTGAGCTTTCACGCCCATTCGGGCGAACACCGACTGGATAAATTGCTCGAGATTCTGCATTCGGGGCGGGATGTGGCCCTGGTCTCCGATGCGGGCACCCCCACCGTCAGCGACCCCGGTGCAGACCTCGTGGCGCAGGCCCGAGCCGACGGCATCCTCGTGGTGCCGATTCCCGGCGCGTCGGCCGTCATGGCGGCGCTGTCGGCCTCGGGACTACCCGCCGACCGCCACCTCTTTCTGGGGTTTCTTCCCCGCAAAGGCCGGGAGCGATCGCGGATCCTGGGCCGTGCCGCTCAGGAGGAGTGGAGCGTCGTATTCTTTGAGGCACCGGCCCGGCTGATCACCCTGTTGGAAGACCTTGCGGCGTTGGCCGGAGCGGACCGCCGGGCAGCAGTGGCTCGGGAGCTGACCAAGCTGCATGAGGAGATTCGAGCCGGTACGTTGGGCGAGCTGGCGGACTATTATAGAATGACGCCCCCGAAGGGGGAGGTGACCATCGTTCTAGAAGGTACCGGCGCTCCGGTGCCGCCCCCGGACCGGACCGAGGACGCGATGGAACAGGCTACCTCACTCCTGGCCGAAGGTCTCACCCGGCGTGAAGTGGCTCGCCGGCTGACGGAGTCGATGGGCCTCCCCCGCAACGAAGCCTACAAGCTGGTGATGGAATTGCCGTGATCTCCCGACTACTTCTGGCCCTGACCATCCTTGCCGGTACCTCGACCCCTCCCCGGGGCCCGGCGCCGGTGATGACCATCGGGCGTCTGCATTACGACGGCGGCGGTGACTGGTATTCCAACCCATCGAGCCTGCCCAACCTGCTCAACGCGGTTCGCACCCGCACCACCCTGCGAGTGGCCGGCGAGGAAAAAGTCGTCACCCTGAGCGATGACGATCTCTGGAATGTTCCCTACATCTATATGACCGGTCATGGAAACGTGCACTGGAGTGACCGGGACCTCGCCACGCTGCGCCGCTACCTCCAGCAGGGCGGATTTCTCCACGCCGACGATAACTACGGCATGGATGTCTCCATTCGACGGGAGCTGGCCCGCCTGTTTCCCGATCATCCCTCTGGTGGAAGTCCCCTTGGACCACCCGATCTACCACCTGATTTACGATTTCCCCAAGGGCATCCCCAAAATTCACGTGCACGACGGCAAGCCGGCTCAGGGCTTCGGGATTTTCCTGGATGGGCGGCTGGCGGTGTACTACTCCTATCAGTCGGACCTGGGCGACGGGTGGGAAGATCCGGAAGTGCACCACGATACCCCGGAAAAACGGGAAGCTGCCCTGAGAATGGGCGTGAATCTCTTCGCGTTCGCGGTCGGGTACGGCGGATGACGGCACCGGCCACGCACCGGGCTCTCCAACGGCTGGGACGCCCGCTGCGGGGGCGCAACCAGGCCGGGCTCACTGCGCTCGGACTCGGCACCGTTGCGCTGGTCCTGGGCCTGGTGGCGTGGACGGTCCGGCTGGGCTGGCTCAGCGTGCCCTACTGGGTGCTGCTGGCCTGGGGCCTGGCGCTGCTGGGCCTATTCGCTGTGGGGTACATCGCCTGGGAAACCCAGCGAAGGCTTTCGACGACACGGTTGGCGGGCCGGCTGGAAGAGCTGGGGGCCTGGCGGAGAGGGACCCTCACCGCGCTGCTCGATTCCTCCGCTGCGGGAACCAGCGGGGCATTGCTGGCCCTGGCCGACCGGGCGCACGCCCAGGAGATCGAGCGGAAGGGCCCCGCAGCGGTCGAACCCATCGCTCGCCCGGTGCGGTTGCTTTTGACCACCGGCGCGGCGTGCCTCCTGCTTGGTGCCGCCGCCTTCACCTCGGCCGGGCCGATGCGCGGACCCGCTGCTGCGCTCTGGCATCCTCGTCGGGCCTGGGAAGCCACCGTTGCCCCGGTGAGACTGCGGGCCGCCGCCGAGCTGGTGGACCGGGGCCAGCCGGTCCAATTCCAACTCGAAGCCGTGGGGCGCAAAGTGGCCACCCTCTGGCTCCGCTCTCCCGGCGAAACGTGGAAGGCAGTGGGGCTCCGGCTCGACTCCCTGGGCCACGCGAGCTTCACGACCCAGCCACTGCAAAGTGATCTCTTCGCCCGGCTCACCAGCGGCAGCCGTTCCTCCGACACCGTGATCGTGCGGGTCCGGCTTGCCGGTGTTTCTCGGATCGCTGACCGTCACCGCCCACTACCCGGCGTATCTGGGTCTGGAGAGCGAGCCGGTGCCCACCGGCGGCGATACCCTCATCCTGCCGGCGGGCACGCGGCTTGACACCGAGGGAGAGGTGACGGCGCAGGTGGCCAGCGCGGCCTGGGTGGCGGGAGAGAGGGCCGAATCACTGGCCGTCCGGTCGACCCGCTTCGACGGGAGCTTCGTTCCGGTGCGCTCGGGCGAGTATCGACTTGCTCTGACGACGGCAAGCGGAGCCCCGGTGGCGGGCGACTCGGTGCGGCTGCCGATTCGGATCGTGGCCGACAGTGCTCCGGTGGTGGAGATCCCGGTCCCCGGTGCGGATACACTCGCCCCGCTCAGTCTCAAGATTCCGCTCGTAATCGACGCCCGCGACGATCACGCGGTCACCGCGGTGGCGCTCGAGAGCCGACGCATCAGCCGGCTGGGTCTGCCCGACTCCGCGCGAAAGGAGACGGTGCCGGTTCCACCGGAGCGGCCCGATCGGGCCATCCTCACGCTTCACCCTGGACCTGAATCAGCGCGGCCTGCTCCCCGGCGACACCGTGCGCTACTTCGCGACCGCCACCGACAATGCGCCCCGGGGGCACGTCGGACGCTCCCGTGAGTTCGTGCTGCGGCTGCCCACCATGAGCGAAGTGCGGGCGGCGCAGCGGCAGGCCACGTCGTCCATCTCCAGCCAGCTGGACTCCGTCCTCGCCGCCAGCCAGGATGTCGAGCGGCAGACCGACGATCTGGCGCACGAGCGGTCTCGGCCCACGGGAAGCCAGGGGGACCGCAATGCCGAGGCCCTGACGTACGAGCAGGCCCAGCGGGCGGAGGGAATCGCCAAATCCCAGGAGGAGCTGGTCCGGCAGGCCGAAGCCCTGAAGCAGTCGCTGGAGGCATTACGCCGGAGTGCCGAAGCCGCCGGTCTCACCGACTCCACCTGGCAGCGGCAGCTGGCGGAGATTCGGGATCAGCTCGAGCGGGCGATCTCCCCCGAGCTGCGGGAGAAGCTGGCCGGCTTGCAGCAGGCGCTGCGAGAGCTGGATGCGGAGCGGGCAAAGGACGCGCTCGAGCAGCTGGCCGAGGTGCAGAAGCAACTCCGGGAAGCGCTCGAACGCAGCCGCGAGCTGTTCCGCCGCGCTGCCCTCGAAGGTGATCTGGCGAACCTGGTCCAGGAGTCGAAGGACCTGGCGCGGGAACAGCGGCAGTGGAATCAACAGGTGGGCGCGGCCGATAGTGCCCGAGCCGCAATCGCCGAGCGCCAGCTCGCCGTCCGGACCGACTCACTGGCCAGCGCGTTGAATCGGGTTTCTGCGGATGCGGCGGAGGAAGCCGCCCAGCCCAAGCTGAAGACGTCCGCGGACCAGGCCGGGAAGGCTGCCGGCCAGATGCAGCAGGCGGCTCGATCAGCGGAGCAGGGGGAGCGACCCTCCGCGCGGAACCAGGGCGAGGAGGCCTCCCGTTCACTCGATCCGCTGGCGGAGCAATTACAGCAGCGGCGGCAGGAGCTGCAACGCGATTGGCGCCGGGAAGTGGTCGCGGCCATGGATCAGGCCATGGCGGAAACAAGTCGCCTCGCGGAACGTCAGCTGCAGGTGCAGGAGGAGCTGCGCGATGGCGAAGCCGGAGCGTCCACGAGGGCCGAACAGGCGGCCATCGAGGAAGGGGTCAGGAAAGTGCTGGACCAGATGAGGCAGGCCAGCGGCAAGAATGCGCTGGTGTCGCCCCAGATAGCCTCGGCCCTGGGGGCCGCCCAGCTCCAGATGCAGCAGGCCCGGGAGGCTATCTCCTCCGCCGCTCCCAATGCCGGTGAAGCGGCCGAACAGGCCGGTGGCGCGGTGGACGATCTCAATGCCGCCGCCCACCAGTTGCTCCGGGCTCGAGACGACGTGTCCGGCTCACAGTCAGGGTCGGGACTTGCGGAGGCGCTCGAGCGCCTGGCCCAACTGGCGCAGCAGCAGGGAGGTCTCGGGAAACAAGGCGCCGGGCTGCTGCCCATGGCCGGGAGCGGGGCCATCCGGGAGCAGCTTCAGCGCCTCGCCGCCCGCCAGCGCGCCATGGCGCAGGAGCTCGAAAAGCTCCAGGGCCAGGGAAATATCTCGGGCGCTGGACCGATGGCTGATGAAGCCAAGGAGTTGTCCCGTCGGCTGGAGGCGGGGCGACTCGATCGCCAGGTGGTGGAGCGGCAGGAGCGACTGTTCCGCCGGATGCTCGACGCGGGCCGAACGCTGCAGGGACGGGAGGAGGACCAGAAGAAGGAACGGCAGAGCATGACCGCAACCGACGACAGCGTCCATCTCCCGCCGGCGCTCCGGGCTCGACTCCTGGATGAGGATCAGCGACTCCGGGTTCCCACCTGGGAGGAGCTGCAGCAGCTCTCTCCAGAGGAGCGGCGACTGGTGGTAGATTACTTCCGCCGCCTGTCCCAGCCGTCCCCGAGGTAGATCGCATGGCCGCCGTGATCGTCTCGCTGGTTTGCCTCGCCGGCTTTCTGTTGCCGGGCTCACTTGCTGCGCAACAGCCCAGCATCACCCGGGCGTTGGACCTGGAGCGCCGGGGAGATTACGCCGCGGCAGTCGACGCCTATCGCGCGGTGCTGAGCTCCAAGCCTGCCGACCCTTCCGCGCTCCTCGGTCTCGAGCGATCGCTCCTGCCGCTGAATCGCAGCAACGAGATGCTGCCGGCGCTGCGAACCGCGCTGGCGGCCGCGCCCAGAAGCCCGGCCGTCTACGGCATCGCCCTGCGAACCTGGGCGGCAAACGACCAGCTGGATTCGGTGCGGAGCATGGCAGAACGGTGGGCCCGGATCGCTCCGACGGACGAGACGCCTTACCGGGAGTGGGGGGCGGCGGAGCTGGGCCGGCAGAACCGCGCCGGCGCGCGCACCGCCTATCTCCGGGGCCGGGAGCGCCTGGGCCGGCCGGATGCGCTGGCCGCAGAACTGGCCCAGCTCGCACTGGCCGAAAACGATTACCCCAAGGCGCTGCGCGAGTGGCTCCTGGCCGTGCGGCGGCTGCCGGGTTATCGGGCCACCGCGGTGTCCACTCTGGGGCAGGCACCGGAGTCGTCCCGTCCCGATCTGCTGCGCGAGCTGGCCGCGGAATCCGACCTGGTCTCGCGCAGACTCGAGGCTGAGCTCCGAGTCCGCTGGGGCGATCCGGCTGGCGGGCTCCGAGTGCTGACCGCTGCCCTGCCTTCCGATCCGGTCCAGTCGATCGCGGCGTTGCGAGGATTGCTGGATCAGCTGCGGACGTTGCGAACCGCCGAGGCCAAGCAGATCCAGGGACGGGTGCTCGAAGCCCTGGCCGCGCGATTGCCGCCGGCTCAGGCCTCCCGCCTCCGGCTCGAAGCGGCCCAGGCGTACTCAGCAGCCGGCGACCGAGACGCGGCTCGCCGGATGCTGGGCGGCCTGGCCGATGACCGGGGAGCGCCGGCTGCTATCTCCTCTGGTGCCGGGGCTACCCTGGTGGGAGTGCTCATCAGCTGAGGGCAAACTGGATGAGGCGCAGAAGCGGCTGGCCGATATGCGTCCTAACCTGGCGGCTGACGATTACGACAGCCTCCGGCGCCAGATCGCCGGGGGGCTCATGCGAGCCGGTGAGCTGGCCCGGGCCGATTCGACGATCGCGGCCGACAGCAGCGTGGAAGGGCTGGCGCTGAGCGGCCGGATTCATCTGTACCGCGGCGACATCCGCGGCGCGATGGAACGATTCAAGGCTGCGGGCCCCTACAGCGGTGATCGGGTGGAGGCCACCAACCGCACCGCGCTGCTGGTGCTACTGCGGCCGATCCAGGCCGATAGCCTCCCGGAGCTGGGCCGGGCGCTGCTTCAGCTCGAGCAGGGCGACAGCGTGCAGGCTGCTACCGCGCTGGAACAGGTAGCCGCGCATCTGCCGCCCGCAGCGGGAGGCGCGGAGCTGAATCTGCTTGCCGGCCGGCTGCTGCTTGCCACCGGCAAGTCCGCCGACGCCGAGCGAGTGCTGCGCTCGGCCGCCGTGAAGGACGCCACCGGCTACGGCTCCGGCCGCGGAGTTGGCCCTGGCCGAGCTGCTGGTCTCGACCCATCGCCAGGGTGAGGCAGTTGATGTCCTGGAGCATCTGATCCTGAGCTACCCGCAGAGCGCCCTGGTACCGCAGGCGCGGCGCAAACTGGATGAGGCCCGCGGGGCGGTGCCCAAGACATGAAACGCAGGGAGTTCGTCTGGCGCAGCGGCCTGGGTCTGGTTGCGATCGCTCCCGCCTGGCCCCGGTCGTGGCCTCGTCGAGGGACGACGGCGCCCTGGCTCCTGGTTCCAATGGACGATGCGCAGACCGACCACCTCAAAGCCTACGGCCTCACCTTTCGGGCGCTCAAGCGCGGAGTCCGCGCGGAATGGTTTCTGAATTACCGCAGCGGCGCTTTTCTCCTGCCCAGCGATGCGGCCACCGCCCGGGACGCAGCACTCGCCGGCGTGCAGGTCGAGCCCCTGGAAGACGACCAGCTGTCGGCGATCCGGGGACAGGTGCAGGGCGGCAACATGGACGCCGTGCCCCTGGAGAAGGCGCCCAAGGTGGCGGTCTATGCCCCGCCCAACGCGCCGCCCTGGGACGACGCGGTCACCATGGCCCTCAATTACGCGGGGATCGATTTCGAAAAGATCTGGGACGGCGAGGTGTTCGCCCGCAAGCTGGGGACCTACGACTGGCTGCACCTGCACCATGAGGACTTCACCGGCCAGTACTCCAAGTTTTTCCTGAACTATGCCGGCGCGCCCTGGCTGGTGGAGATGGTCGAGCAAAACCGGGCCATGGCGCGCTCCTCGGGTTTTCCGACCGTGCCGGCGGAGAAGCAGGCTGTGGCCGTCGCCATCGCGAATTTTGTCGAGCGGGGCGGATTTCTCTTTGCCATGTGCACCGCCACGGAAACGCTGGATCTGGCCCTGGCTGCCGACGGGGTCGACATCGCCGCCTCTTACGCCGATGGCAGTCCCATGGATCCCAACGCGAGCGCAAAGATGAAGTGGGATCGCGCGCTCGCGTTTCACGACGCGCAGCTGGAGCTCAGCCCGACCATTCCGGTGTACTCCGATATCGACGGGCATCAGGTGAACTCCCCCGACCGGCGCCAGCCGCTCGGCTCGTTCACCTTGTTCAATTTCAGCGCCAAGATCGATCCGGTGGCCACGATGCTGGTGCAAAACCACCGTCAGGTCATTCCCGACTTTTACGGTCTCACTACCTCATTCACCCGGAAGACGCTCAAGCCGAGCGTGACCGTGCTGGCCGACGAGCCGGGCGCGCCCTGGGTCAAATACATCCATGGCGAGCATGGCCAGGGGACCTGGACCTTCTTCGGCGGCCACGACCCCGAGGACCCCCAGCACCAGATCGGTGACGTGCCTACCGACCTCTCGCTCCATCCGCATTCGCCGGGGTATCGGCTGATCCTGAACAACGTCCTCTTTCCGGCAGCCAAGAAGAAAGAGCTGAAGACGTGAGCGATGCGTCATAGCCCCGGGGGCATCCGGGCCTTCTCTCGCGAGCGAAATCGCCGCCGCGGGGGGCCGCGGAGGTCGTCCTTCCTGGCCCAGGTGCGACCGCGACGGCGGTGATCACCGGCGCCCGCGAGGTGTCGTCGCCCGGGGTACGGTGGACGCCGTTCTGGCGCTGCCTGCCGCCGCGGCGCGAGGCGAGATGCTGCTGCACAATCATCCCGAGCGGAATCCTGGATCCGTCCGGCCCCGACCTCAATGTCGCGGCCCAGCTGCACGATGCCGGGGTCGGGTTCGGCATCATCAACAACGAGGCAACCGAGCTCTACGTCGTGGTCGAGGTGCCGCGCGACCGTCCGGTGGTTCGGATCGATCCCTTCGATGTCGTCGACACCCTGGGCGAGCGCGGCCCCATCGCGGCGCAGCTGGGCCAGTATGAGGATCGCCGCAGCCAGCGCGACATGGCGGCCTACATCACCGACGGCTACAACGACGGCGGCGTTCAGCTGCTGGAGGCCGGGACCGGGGTAGGGAAGTCGTTCGCCTACCTGGTGCCGGCACTCGCCTGGGCTCGCGCTAACGGCGAGCGAACGGTGGTGAGCACCAACACCATCAATCTTCAGGAGCAGCTCGTCGGCAAAGACCTGCCGCTGCTCCGCCGCGCGCTGGCGACCGAGGACTACCTCCCACTTTTGCGCTGCTCAAGGGGTGGCGGAACTATCTCTGCCTTGCCCGCATGCATCAGGCGGTGTCGGCCCAGCGCACGTTGTTGGAGCAGGACAAGCTGGATGAGCTGATGGGCATTGCCGAATGGGCCGGCCACACGGCCGACGGAACCTTGAGCGACCTGCCGGTTACCCCCAGCGCAGAAGTGTGGGACGAGGTCAGCGCCGAGCCGGATCTGTGCACCCGGCTCAAGTGCACTCATTTCGATCGCTGTTTCCTGTTCCGGGCCCGGCGCCGCGCGGCCGAAGCCGACGTGGTGGTGGTCAATCACCACCTTCTCGCGGCCGACCTGTCGGTCCGCCAGGCGCAGGACAATTGGCAGGAAGCGGCAGTGCTTCCGCCCTACCGGCGGCTGATCCTCGACGAGGCGCATCACCTGGAGGACGTGGCCGCCAACCACCTCGGCATTCAAGTGAGCAGCCGGGCGGTTCGGCGGTTGCTCTCCCGATTCGAGCGCAACGGCCGAGGTCTGGCGCCAACCTTGTTCCACGAGCTCAGCAGCAGAAGCGACCTGCTGAGCCGGGCGAGCCTGGATCTGCTCCAGCAACGGCTCCTGCCGGCCATCGGAGACGCCCGCCGCGCGACCGACGCGCTGTTCGTCCGCTTGCTCCAGCGGCTGGAAGAAATTCCCCGGCGGACAGCTCCGGCTGGACGATTCTTTTGCCGAGGACCGGGTCTGGCAGGAGGGCCTCGGCTTCGATCTGGACGCCACGCTGGGCGCGTTCCGCTCGCTCCGCGAAACCGTGGAAACCATCGCCGACCGGCTGGCGCAAGCGGAGGAGAGCGAGCGCGAGGATCCAGCTGCTCCAGGAGCTGCGGGCGGTGATGCGGCGGCTCGACTCGATGTCGGACGGGCTCAACCGCTCGCTTCGCCCGGCCGGCGGCGGCCCTCCCACGGTGCGATGGATGGAACGGAGCCCGCGGGGACAGCACCGTGAGCCTCTCGGCGGTGCCGCTGGATCTCGCGCCCATTCTCCGGCAGCTCCTGTTCGACCGACTGGACACGGTGGTGTTGACCAGCGCTACGCTCGCGGCGGGCGGCGAGTTCGACTTCCTCGAGTCCCGGCTGGGATTGAGCGGGGAGGACGTCCCGGTCAAGGTCAGGGAGATGTTCGCCTCCCCTTCGACTATCCGTCGCAGTGCGTGTTCGGCGTGCCCAACGATCTGCCCGAGCCGCGAGAGAGACGAGCCGGCGCATGGACCGCGGTGGTGCAGGTGGTGAGCGATCTGGCCTACGCCTCGGACGGCGGTATGTTCGTGCTGTTCACCAGCCACGCCTCTCTTCGCCGCGCGGCCCAGGAGCTCGGGCCGGCGCTCGGCCACCGGTGGCCGATTCTGGTGCAGGGCGAGGCGCCCCGGGACGTGCTGCTGCGGCGGTTCCGCGAGGCAGAGAACGCCATCCTGCTCGGCACCGACTCGTTCTGGGAAGGAGTGGACGTGCCCGGCCGCGCGCTCCGGACCCTCGATCCTCAACAAACTACCTTTCAAGGTGCCGTCGGAGCCGATCACCGCGGCGCGGCTGGAGCGCCTGGCCGAGGAAGGGCTGGACGGATTCATGAATTACCTGCTGCCCCATGCCGCACTCAAGCTGAAGCAGGGGTTTGGCCGGCTGATTCGCAGCCGGCAGGATACCGGCGTGGTCGTGCTGCTCGACAGCAGGGTGGTGACCAAGCGGTACGGTCAGCTGCTGCTCAGCGGGCTGCCTCGGGCTGAGCGGGTGGTCGGCAGTTGGGCGCAGGTGCGGACCAAGTGTGAGGACTTCTTTGCCCGGCAGGGGATCGGTGCGATCGGTATGATGCCACTGCGGCCGTCGAAGATCATCGGCATCGGCCGGAATTACCTGGAGCACGCCCGGGAGCTCGGCAACGAGGTGCCCGCGGTGCCGATCCTGTTTTTCAAGCCGCCCACCGCGCTGATCGGTCCGGGCGATCCGATCCTGCTGCCCAACGTCTCCCAGCGGGTGGAGTTCGAAGCCGAGATCGGCGTGGTCATTGGCCGGCGGATTCGCCACGCCGATCCCGGCCGCGCGGAGCGGGCGATCGGCGGGCTACGTCTGCGTCAACGATGTGACCTGCCGCGACCTGCAGAAGGTTGACGGGCAGTGGGGCCGGGCTAAGGGGTTCGACAGCTTTTGTCCGGTCGGGTCCCCGGCGTTCGCGACCGGGCTCGACTGGCGAACGCTGGAGGTGGTCTGCCGGGTGAATGGAGTCGAGCGGCAGCGGGCCAAGGCTACCGACATGCACTTCTCGATTCCCGAGCTGGTATCGTTCCTCAGCGGTATCATGACCCTGGAAGTGGGTGATCTGATCGCCACCGGTACCCCCGCGGGCACTGCACCGCTGCAGGACGGCGATGTGGTCGAGGTCGAGATCCCCGGGGTCGGCATTCTTTCCAACCCGGTTCGTCTGGACGGCACCAATGATCGGCTTCAGCAAACGGCTCCAGAGTCTCCCCGGCTACCCGCTGGCGGAGATCCCGACTATAAAGCGGCGTCTCCTCGAAGCCGGGGTGGATGTCATCGACCTTGGCGCCGGCGACAACGATACCCGCCGCCCGCCGTCGCGGTCGAGAGCATGACCGCAGCGCTCCACAATCCCGCCCTGAGCAAGTACGGCTTCCAGCAGGGCTTGCCGGAGTTCCGCCAGGCCGCGTCGCGCTGGATCGAACGGCGCTTCGGCTTCCGGTTCGATCCGGCCAGTGAAATTCTGCCGCTGATCGGCTCCAAGGAGGGGCTGTCTCACCTGCCGCTCACCGTGATTGACCCCGGTGACGTGGCCATCGTACCGGAGCCGGGCTACCAGGCCTATCTCGGCGGCGCCCTGTTGGCGGGTGCCGAGCCATACATTGCGCCCCTCCGGCCGGAGGACGGCTTTCTGCTGCAGCTCGATCGCTTGCCCCGGAGGTTCTCCGCCGGGCCAAGGTTGCATTCCTGAACTATCCCAATAATCCGACAGCGGCCGTCGCCAACCCCGGAGTATCTTGAGAAGACTGTGGCCGTGTGCCGGACGCACGGGATCTTGCTGGCGTACGACAATGCCTACTGCGAGCTGACCTTCGACGGTTATCGCGCGCCAAGCATCTTTGAAAGTGCGGGAGCATCCGAAGTGGCGCTGGAATTCTTCTCGCTGTCGAAGAGCTACTCCATGACCGGATGGCGATTGGGCTTTGCTGCTGGCCGCTCGGAGCTGATCGGCGCTTTGACCCGGGTGAAGTCGTACGTCGACACCGGGCCGTTCCTCGCGGTGCAGAAGGCCGGGGCCGCCGCGCTCGACCGGAGTGACGAGTTGGTGGCTCCGATTCGCGCCGAGCTGGAGCGCCGCCGCGATGCGGGAGTGGATGCGCTGCGCCAGGCCGGCTTCACCGTGGAGTCGCCCAAGGCCGCGATGTATCTCTGGGTACCGCTGCCTGCCGGCGTGGCTTCCGCCGGCTTTGCCAAGCAGGCCCTGGAAGAGGACGGGGTCGTGGTGCTGCCGGGGAGCGCATTTGGGCCGGCGGGCGAGGGTTTCTTCCGCATTGCGCTGACCGTCGGCGCCGACCGGCTTCGGGTGGCCGCGGAACGGCTGGGCCGGGCTCTTCAGCGGACCCGCCGGGGACCGCTTGCCACAACGGTTTGATCTCGAGCTGCCCAACCGCCGGCCGTGGCCATGGATCGCGATCGTGGCCAGTGTCGTGCTGCACAGCTTTCTGCTATTTGGCTGGGTCGGGGGTCGGCTGCCCAAAGTACCGCACCGGCCCTCCCAGCTGATCGTGCTGGCTCCCCCATCGGAAGGCACCCAGGAGGTGCCGATGCGGTACCAGCTTCCCGAGGCTGCAGCGCAACGAAGCGGGCGCCAGCAGGCAGATCCCCGTCGGGGCACACCGGGGCGCCGCCCGGTCCGGCCCGCGCTGCGCAATCCACCGGAGGCCGTGGCCGCGTTGCCGGAGAAGCAGCCTGATCGGGTGATGGCCGATACCGGCAGCGCCCCCAAGGTTCAACCTCAGACCCAGTGGGGCAGGATCGGTCCCGGCCTGGCTCAGGGCCGGCTCTGGGTGCGCCCGCTGCCGCTTCCTCCCGAGGAACTGGCGCAGCGGTTGACCAAGAGCCACGCCCAATTGGTGGACAGCGCTGTCACCACTATCGTCCAGGCCTACCTCGACTCCATCGCTAACGACCCGGCCACCAAGAACCAGGGCCTGCCGAGCTGGACCACCGAGATCGCCGGCAAGAAATTCGGCCTGGATTCCAAGAACATCTACATCGCGGGACTCAAGATCCCCGCCGCGGTGCTGGCCCTGCTACCGATCCCGGTGGGAAACATCGACCAGAATCGGGCCTACAACCATTTCATGGATCTGCGGGCGGATCTCCTGTACGCGGCGCAGCGGGCCCAGACCCTGGATGAGTTCAAACAAGTGATTCGCGAGATCAGACAGCGGAAGGAGCGGGAAGAAGAGTTCCAGAAGAATCAGCGAACGGCCCCGCCGCCGGAGCAGCCGCTGACTCCGTAGCGAAGAGGTGCTAGGTCATTCTTCACCTTCCTCAAACCCCAGCAAATCCGCGAGTGCCCGGTCCACCACCTCCGATGCATCTCCCTCGATAATCTTTTTGAGCACGTCCGCCGCCTCCAGCGGCAAGCTGTCGGGGTGGAGTCGATCGCGTTGAAAACGAACGATGTTCCCCAGCGGCACCGGGGCGACGCGAGGGTCACCATCCTGACTGGCCTCCGACTCCAGGGTGGATTCGTAGGACGAGCTGGGAACGCTGGCCGCCCAGGGCTCTTCCGGATCCGATTCCTCGGGCACCGGCACCATGGCAAAGAGCTGGCACTGCAGCCCGGGAGGCGCCAGCCGAGCGACCAGAACCACCTGGAGCGGCTGCAGGAAATAGCCGTGCTCCTGGATCTGTCCCCACGCCTCCGGCGCCAGCACCGTGCGCGCCACCAGCCGGCCGTTGCGGTAGGTCCCCATGCAGACCATCTCGGGCGGGATTCGCTCGTCTTCGATCAGGGCGACATTCAGCTGTACCGGTTCCGCCGTGGCGGCGATAGCAGCTGGTTCAGGGGCCGAGTCGCTTGCTTCAGGATCAGTTGGATCGGATGTCATGTGGAATCAGTGGGTGCAGCGGGCGGCCGGATCTCTCCGCTGCCGGTGACGACCGCGGCATTGGGCCCGAAATCCTCGGCTGACAGCCGGCGTACCAGCTGAACTGCCGCCCCGTCGGCGTCCGGGGTCGGACCCCGCTGAGGGATCTGCACCATGGGCACCAACCGGGCTCGTTGGAGCTGGCGCGGGCCGGTGAACTCGAGCTGCAGCACACCGGTGATGCCCAGCGGTCCGCTCAGGTTGAATCCGCGATAGGTGAGAAAATTGCCCAACGAGTACGCGATCAGGCGTCCTCGGTAGAACTCCATGCCCCGAAGCACATGAGGCCCGTGGCCCACCACGGCGTCGGCGCCGGCGTCGATTACCGCCCGGGCCCATCGCCGCAGGTCTCCCCTGGGTTCGGCCCCGAGTGATTCAGCGGCCACGCCGGTGCGCAGCGCTTTGACGCCCTCGGTGCCCCCATGGAAGGTCACCACCAGGAGATCGACGAGAGGGCGGACCGAGTCGACCACGGCCGCGCTACGCTCGATGTCCAGCAGGTCGTACGCAAACGGGTAGGTGGTAAAGCCGATCAGCCCCACCGTGGTGAGACTGTCGCCCCGCCGGATGCTGTCTACGACGATGCGACCCAGCGGTCCATACCGTCCGATCCCCAGGCTATCAAGGATTCGCTCGGTCGATTGCCGGCCGGCCATTCCCAGATCGTTCGCGTGATTGTTGGCGAGATTGAGATGGGTAAAACCGGCTTCAACCAGCCGGGGAGCGAGCAGCGTCGGAGTGCGGAAGGCGTAGCAACTGGGGCGGGGGACCAGGGAATCCCACGGCTGCTGCTGGTGGTGGACCCGCCGGGGTCGAGGCTTCGGATTGCGAATCAGGCATTTGCTGGACGTGCCGGTGTCGGCCAGCACCCCCTCGAAGTTTCCCACGACGAGATCACCGGACAGACTGGGCCGCGCGCGATCGAGGAGGCCGCGGCCGCTGTCGGGTGGGACCCCATCGGGCAGCGTTGCGGTCCCCAGGTTGATGTCGCCGACGAAGGCGAGCCGGACTGGCGCATAGAGCCGGGCGGTCCGCACCGGAGTCGGTTGGGCCAGAGGGGAAGGGGGCAGCGCGAGGGTGTCGGCCCGCTCTGGCGAGGGCGCAGGGCGGGGCTGAGCGGGCGGTGGCGCCTTAGCACAGGCTAACGCGCCGCTAGAATCAGCCAACCAAGACATAGCCTCACGCTGAAGACTACCTCCGCTTAGACGTGTAGCTACCCTGGTTAGTGTATCAGTGCTCTTTTGAGGGCCCACAACGACCAGCAGCTCGTTTACCGGCTCGGAGACCGTCGACCCGGTAAAGGCCACTCGAACTGGCTGCATCACATCGCCGAGCTTCAACTGTGCGTTTCCGCCACTTCTTGAGCGTCGGCCAGCAGTTGATCAGCCTTCCATTCCGCTGGCTTCATGATTTCGAGTACGGCGGTGGCCAGCTTGAGATTCTAGCAAAGGCCGGACCCATCTTCTGACAGCGCCTCACCCTTTGCATCGAGCTCGGTCGTGTCGGATCAAGCCGGACCGCCACCTGCTCGGCTACATGGAGAATGGTTCGCGAGCGAGCCTTAACCGAGTTGATCAACGGTATGATGTCACGGCCGGCTGGTCTATCCCCATCCGATTCAGCTCGCGACGCACAGGCTCGACCAGCTCCTCGGTAGGAAGGAGCGAGAGATACTGGCCGTTCATCCACTCGAGCTTGGTGGTGTCGAAAACCGCCGCCTTCTTCTGGATCCCCTCCAGACTGAACAGCTGGATCATCTCGTCTTCGGCAGAATCTCCCGGTCGCCGCCGGGCGACCAACCCAGCAGCGCGAGAAAATTCCGCATGGCGGCGGGAAGAATGCCTTGTTCCTGATAGTCGCCGACTGCGGTGGCGCCGTGGCGCTTGGAGAGCTTCTTCCCGTCGGCGCCGAGGATCATGGGAACGTGGGCAAAGACCGGCGGCTCCTGGCCCAGTGCGCGGTACAGCGCGATCTGCTTCGGGGTATTGGAGATGTGGTCGTCGCCCCGAATCACGTGGCTGATCCGCATCGCGATGTCGTCGGACACCACGGCCAGGTTGTAGATGGCGCTGTTGTCACTTCGCAGGATCACGAAGTCGTCGAGATCGCGGCCCTGAAAGCTGATCCGGTCATGCACCGCATCGTCCCAGGCGATCTCGCCGTCGGGCATGATGAAACGGATGGTCGAGGGAGTCCCCTTCCGGACCCGCTCCTGCACTTGCTCCGCGCTCAGCTTGAAGCAGCGACGGCTGTATCGATGCCCGATCCCGGCGGCCTCGGCCTTGGCCCGCTCGGCTTCGAGCTCTTCCTTGGTGCAGAAACAGCGGTATGCCTTGCCTTCCGCCAGCAGTCGTTCCGCATCGGCCTGGTGCCGGGCGGCATACTCGCCCTGGAAGTAAGGTCCCTCATCCCAGGTGATGCCCAGCCAGCGAAGGCCGTCCAGAATGATCCGGGTGTGCTCCTCGGTGCTTCGCTCCCGGTCGGTGTCCTCGATGCGAAGGACGTGGGTGCCGCCGGTGTGCTGGGCGTATAGCCAGTTGAAGAGCGCGGTCCGGGCACCTCCAACGTGGAGGTATCCGGTGGGTGAGGGGGCGAAGCGGACGCGGGAGGGGGCATGGTGCAGAAGCGTGAGAGGTAAACGGTGAAGAGGTAGAGGTGGCCCCGCTCACCACTTTCACCTCTCGCTGTTGATAGACGGAGCGGGAGGGATTCGAACCCTCGATAGGGGTTGACCCCCTATGCCGGTTTAGCAAACCGGTGCCTTCAGCCACTCGGCCACCACTCCAACGCGCAGGAAATTCGCGGGCTACATCGGGATAGGCAAGCCCTGACAGGGCTCGACGGCCGCCTACGCGGCGGGCCAAGGCTTCAACCCGGCTTGTTCGTGGGGTCAGAGCTGAGGACGGTAGTATTGCCGGGCGAGCTGCATGATCTGATCGGCGGAGCCCGGCAGATTATTCCGTAGCCAGAGGACCAGCGCCTCGGCCCGGGGGACTTCTCCCCAGGCCGGCCGATGATTGGTTTGAATCAGCTGCCTGAGGCCATCGACCCGGGGACCGAGCACCTCGTCCATGGCCCGTTTCAGTGCGCCTTCCAGCGCCGGGTTCACCGGCAGCAGGTGAGTGTGCGCGCACAGCAGGGCGTCGACTTTGTCCGCCTGGAAATCGGGACTGAAGATATCGATCGGATAGCCACAAAAGAGGCTGACATCGTTCGACTTGAGCAGCTCGTTCCATAGCTCCTCGAGCCGAATAGCCGGCGCGTGCTGCCCGGCCTTCCAGAGCAGACCGACCATTTCGCCGTAGGCGCGGGCGCCGCTGTGCACCGCCCGCGACTGGACCCCTTGCAGCACCTCCCCCACGGATTGCGCGAACAACTCCGGGTCGGGGCTGCCGGCAACCATGAAGCGGGCGAGCATGGCTTCAGCGTCGTGGAAGACCAGGCTGCCCTCCAGCACCGCCTTGGCATAGCCCCGCTCTTCACTGAGCTGTCGCGCCAGGGTGCCCCGGTGCTCGGCGGTGGCAATCACGATGAGGCCGTCTCCCCGCTTCAATCCTTCGGACAGGAAGCGGCCCACATTCTGAGTGAGCAGCCGATCGTCGTCCCCGTAGAGCTGAACGACGTGCTCTTCCGGTTCCAGCCGATCGAGAAGTTCTGCGCAAGACGACATGGCTACCTCAGGAGACCCAAAGCGAAGTTCAGCGACTCATACCTTCGGGAAGCTATGAAGCCGCATCCGGCGATGCAAGGACGTTGTCGCGCAACATGTTGAGCGGCTGGTCAACATAGCGACCCCGCACCCGGCATCGTGGTGTTCCCGGTCACCTTGGAAGCGGGAGTCTGTCGGGTAACTCGAACTTGCGGGGCTCACCGGGCTGGACATACTTTCGCAGGCACCGCCTTCTTTCCGCCTTCAGGCACCGACCATGGGGATGTCGCACGTGCTCGACCAGAGCCAACTCGGGTTCGCCCGATCGCCCGCCAGGCGGCTATACGGTTCTGGTGGTGGACGACGAAGAGGCCGTGCGGCGACTGGCTTGCCGGATGCTGACCTGGACCGGATATCAGGCGCTTGAAGCCACCCATGGGCGAGAAGCCATCGCCACGCATGGAACAGCACGCCGGCGGCATCCACCTGGTGCTCACCGACATCAAGATGCCGGGCATGAATGGCCGGGAGCTGGGCCGCCAGGTGGAGCAGCGCTGGCCGGGAAAGCCCATCCTTTACATGTCCGGCTTTGCGTCCGAGGTCTTTCAGGGCGGCCTGCTGGAGCCGGCGCGCCGTTCCTGGCCAAGCCGTTTACCCAGGAAGACCTTGCCATTAAGGTGCGGCTCGCCTGCTTGCCGGGAGCTCCAAGCCGTAATCGCGGCACCGGGTCCGCAGGTCCCTGTTGCGGGGGGTCGGCAGATCCGCTTTAGGAGCGGCTAACTCCTGCTGAGGGAAAGGGCTCCAAGTGGCATAAATGTTGATCTTTAGGGGCTGTTCTTCTAGCCTTACCCGAGCACCTGTCTTCTGAAATGAACGCGCTCATGACAGCAGGGGGTCTGGTGGTTGCAGCACCGCAGCGGCCCCCGCGCAAATCTGGGGGTCAGGGAACTTCGTTGCGCATCGTTTGTCCGACCTATTGGTACCCGCAGCACGCCACCGACACCCAAGCCACCTACGTCCACGACATCAACCGGCACCTCGTGCGCCGGGGTCACTCGGTCACGGTCGTCACTCCGGGCGATCGCTCGCTCCCCCGTTCCGACGTGTTTGACGGGGTGAGAGTGGTGCGCTTCCCGCTCGATTTGCCGGCTGACCTGACTTATGGACGGGTGGCGCAGAGCCGGGTGAGCTGGGCGGGCAAGCTTTCTCGACTGGCCGTTATGGCCCGCTACCTCGCAGCGCAGTATCGCGCGATCATGGCGGAGGCACGGGAGCACGGCGCCGACGTGGTGCACGCGCACTGGGCTATTCCCACCGGGCCGGCGGCTGTTCTGGCTGCCAAACGGCTGGGGATTCCCAGCATCATCACCATGCATGGTGGTGACGTCTATGTGAATCCGGAGCAAGGATACGATTTCCCCACCCGGTGGTACGTGCGTCCGGCCCTGGGTTGGACTCTCCGCGAGGCGGGAGCGCTCACCGCGATCACCGACGACTGCCGGCAGCACGCGCTCCGCGCCGGCGCTCCGGCCGAACACATCCGGCTGGTGTTCAACGGGACCGATCTGCGCCGCTTCAGTCCGGGCGAGAACGGCGCCGCGGCGCGGGGCTTCGGGCCTCACATGATCTTCGCCTGCCGCCAGCTGTTTCCCCGCAAGGGGATCCGGTTTCTGCTCGAGGCCGGCGCCCAGCTGAAGCCGCGGTTCCCCGATCTCAAGATCGTGCTGGCGGGTGACGGGTTCGAGCGGCCGGAGCTGGCTCAGCTTGCCGCGAGCTGGGAATCGGTGCCGACGTGACCTTCCTCGGATGGGTGCCCAACGCGGAGCTGCCTCCGTACTATCGCGCGGCCGCGGTGTCGGTGATTCCTTCGCTGGAGGAAGGCTTCGGGATTCCCGCGGCGGAGGCGATGGGCTGTGAGGTCCCCGTGGTAGCCAGCGACGCGGGTGGCCTGCCCGAAGTGGTGGAGAACGGCGTGACCGGGCTGGTCGTTCCCCGGGGCGACTCCGCCGCGCTCGCCGACGCCATCGGGTCGCTGCTGGCCGATCCCGAGCGGCGGCGCCGGATGGGCCAGGCCGGACGGGAGCGGGCGCTCCGCCTGTTCGACTGGGATCGTTCAGCCCAGCAGTTCGAGGAGCTCTACCGCGAAGTCGCCGGGCGGATGAAGCGATGAGCGAGCGGTTGTTTGCCTTCCGCTGGGACGTGGACCACCGGGTCTGTGCCACCGATGGGCTGCCTCGTATCCGGTCGGCGTGCCGTGATTTCGGGGTGCCCAACACCTTCTTCGTGAACATGGGCCGGTCCACCAATCTGCTGGAGTGGATCGGGCCGGGCACCGCGCGCACCAAGGCCAAGCTCGCCGATCGCGACGCGGTGCACCTCATCAAGAAGACCGGCTGGCCCCGTTTTCTTCTCGAGACCGTTCTCTCCCGGCCGGTCGGCCTTTCCTTCGTTCCTCTGCTGCAGGCTCTGCAGGCGGAGGGGCACGAGCTGGGACTTCACGGCGGCATGGACCATGTTATCTGGAGCCGCCGCTTCCACCAGCTTCCCGACGACCTGCTGCGAGCGGACGTGGAGAAATCCTACGGCCACTTCGTGCGCCACTTCGGCAAGCCGGCCGGCTTCTCCTCCCCCGGCTTCTACTCCGACGAACGGGTGATGGCCCTGCTCGATCGGCTGGGGTTCCTCTACAATGGCGACGCCATCGGTGGGAGCCCCCGGCGCGCCACGGTCGCGGGGCGGCCTGTGGGTCACTGGACCATCCCGGTGACGCTCTCCGGCCCCCGCACCATCCCCTTCCTGGAGTATCACGGGGCCCGGGGCACTCCCGAGCCCGAGGTGCTCCGGCTGCTGAGCGAGCACCTGGACGAGCACGACTCGGTCGTGCTGTACGGTCATCCCTGCTATGAGGGCGTCCGCGACCGTCTGCTGCGCCAGGTCTTCGCTACGGTAGTGGAGCGCGGCTTCCGCTTCGTGACCTTGCAGACCATGGCCGAGCAGCTGCGGATGGTCGCGGCCGGACGATGATCCGGGTCCTCAGCGTCTTCGGGACCCGCCCGGAGGCGATCAAGATGGCCCCGGTCGTCGACGCGCTGCAGAAAGCGCCCGGCCGGTTCGAGAGCATCCTGTGCGTTTCCGCCCAGCACCGCGCCATGCTCGACCAGGTGCTCGGCGTCTTCGGTCTCCAGGCCGATCACGATCTCGATCTGATGACCGCCGGCCAGTCACCCGCGGAAGTCACCGCCCGGGTGCTCGAGAGCCTGCCGCCGCTGCTCCGCCAGATCAAGCCCGATGTCCTGCTGGTGCAGGGCGACACCATGACCACCTTCGCGGCGGCTTTCGCTGCCTACCTGGAGCGAATCCCTTCCGGCCATGTCGAAGCGGGACTCCGAACCGGCGATCGGTATCAGCCTTTCCCGGAGGAGATGAACCGGGTCATGACCAGCCGGCTGGCCTCGATTCATTTCGCGCCGACCGAGCAGGCCCGGGCGGCCCTCCTGGCCGAAGGCATTCCCCCCGCCGACGTGCACCTCACCGGCAACACCGTGATCGATGCCCTGCTGGGGACGGTGCGGCAGGACTACACCTTCCGGCTGCCCCAGCTCGCGTCGCTGGATCCGCGCCGCCGGGTGGTGCTGGTCACCACTCATCGGCGGGAAAGCTTCGGGGCGCCGCTCCGCTCCACCTGCGCCGCCATCCGGGAGCTGGCGCGACCGGTTCCCCGATCTCCAGTTCGTGCTGCCGGTGCATCCCAATCCCGAGGTGAAGGGCACGGTGGAACAGCTGCTCTGCGACCTGCCGGGGATGTACCTCATCCCGCCGGTAGATTACGTGGAGTTCGTGCACCTGATGAACCGCTCGTATCTGGTCCTCACCGACAGCGGTGGGGTGCAGGAGGAAGCGCCATCGCTCGGCAAGCCGGTGCTGGTGCTGCGCGAGGTGACCGAGCGTCCCGAGGGGGTGGCGGCCGGGACCGCCGTGGTGGTGGGCACCGATCGCGACCGGATCGTGAGCGTGGCGAGCGAGCTGCTGACCTCGAAGGAAGCGTATGACCGGATGGCCAATGCGGTGAACCCCTATGGCGACGGACACGGCGAGCGGCCGGATCGTCGCCGCGCTGGAGCAGCGCTTCGGATGAGGCTGCTGGTGACGGGCGGAACCGGGTTCATCGGATCGCACCTGGCCGAAGCGGGCCGGCGCCGCGGAGCCGAGGTGGTCGTCCTGGGTCTGACGGATCGCCCGGAAGAGCGAGGCCAACGCCGACCTGTTGTCCCGCATGGGGGCGGAGGTGCTCCCGGGAAGTATCACCGATGCCGAGCTCTGCCGCCGCGCCGCTCGGGGCGCTACCCACATCTTCCACCTCGCCGTGGCCATGCGGGAGGGCGGCAAGAGCGACGAGTTCTTCGAGTCGATCAATCTCGACGGCACCCGCCACCTGCTGGAGGCGGCGAGCCAGCAGCGGGTCGAGCGGTTCGTCTACTGCGGCACCATCGGGATCTACGGTCATCGGGCCCCGGGTATTACCCGGGAGGATTCTCCCCTGGCGCCCGGCAACATCTACGAGCGCACCAAGGTGGCGGCCGAGCGACTGGTGCGCGAGTTCGCCGAGAAGTGCCGGCTCCCGGCGGTGGTGCTGCGCCCGGCCGACGTCTACGGGCCGCGGGACCAGCGCCTGCTCAAACTGTTCAAAGGCGTGAGCCGGGGACGCTTCCCCCTCTTCGGATCGGGCAAGGGACGCCGCCATATGGTGTACGTGGACGATGTGGTCTCGGCCTTCTTCAAGGCCTGCGAGCGGGACGAGGCGCTGGGAGAGGGGCTGATCGTGGCGGGACCGCAGGGCGTGTACCCTGCGCGAGCTGATCGATGAGATCACCCGCGCCACCGGCAGCAAGCGATACGGCGTCCGGCTTCCGCTGGCCCCGATGCTGGGACTGGCGGCCGTAGTCGAAGACGTCAGTGCGGCGCTGAAGATTGACCCGCCGATCTACCGGCGGAGAATGGATTTCTTTCACAGCGACTCGGAGTTCGATACCACGCGGGCTCGGCGGGTGCTGGACTGGGAGCCGAAGGTAGATTTGCGCGAAGGGATCCGGCGAACGCTCGAGGACTATCGAGCAGGCTGCGGTCTAGATTGGCCATCGATGAGCGCAGCGAAGCGGCACGAAGCGATCGCGAGGCACGCATGAGGATCAGCACGTGACGAACGGTCTCGCGCTCTCGCTTCGCTCGTGACTATGCCTGAAAGGAGATCGACTTTGACTGAACCGTGGCAACTGCAGCTCTACCGTCGCTCGCTGAAGAAGAAGCAGACGGTCAGCGCGCTGATGGAGCGGCTGCCGCCGGCCCAGGGGCGGCTCTGCCTGGAGGTCGGCTGCGGCACCGGTCTCACCTCCCACTTCCTGCGGCAGCGGGGCGGCACCTGGGTCAGCACCGACTTCGAGCGCGACCACGTCCGCTCGGCCAAGCAGCTGGTGGGCGACCGGGTGCTCCAGACCAGCGACGCCGAGCTGCCGTTTCGGAGCTCCGCGTTCGACCTGATCGCGGCCATCAACTTTCTGGAGCACATCGAGGACGACGACCGGTTCTTCCGGGAGATGGTGCGGGTGCTCAAGCCCGGCGGCGACTTCCTCTTCATGGCCCCCAAGGGCGAGAGCGGCCGGCCCGGGTACGCCCTCAAGCGGCTGCTGGGCTTCACCGCCGACCAGGAGGGATTCGGCCATGCCCGCGACGGATACCCGCCCGCGGCTGCTCGCGCCTTGATGGAGCGGCACGGGCTGGAGCGTGGCCGGAATGGACAGACTACTGCCGGTTCTTCACCGAGTCGATCGAGGACATGCTGAACTACGCGTACCATCGGAAGTCGATGAAGGGCAAGGACACCGAGCAGCAGGACTTTCACGGCGACACCGCGCCGATGTCGGCCGAAGCACTGAACAAGGTGGGCACCGCGTATAAGCTGTATTCTGCGGTCTATCCCGCGCTGCGGGCCTGGACCATGCTGGACAACCTCATCCCGTTCTCCCCTGGCTACATGATGGTGGCCTGGGGCAAGAAGAAGGCAGCTTGAGATGTGTGGTATAGCAGGTAAGGTCGGGCCGGCGCCGGTCAGCGAGGCGGAGATCCTGCGGATGTGCAACGCCATCGCGCACCGGGGACCGGACGACTGGGGCACCTTCGTCGAAGGCGGGCTCGGCCTGGGCATGCGCCGGCTCAGCATCATCGATCTGGCCGGCGGACACCAGCCGATGGCCAACGAAGACGGCAGCGTCGTGGTCGTCTTCAACGGCGAGCTCTACAACTTCCCCAGCCTCTACGCCGAGCTGGTCGGCCAAGGCCACCAGTTCCGCACCCGCACCGATACCGAGGCCCTGGTGCATCTCTACGAGGAGCACGGCGAGCAGATGGTCGCCCGGCTGCAGGGCATGTTCGCCTTTGCCATCTGGGATCGAACCCGCCGCCGTCTGCTCGTGGCCCGGGACCACTTCGGCCAGAAGCCGCTCTTCTACACCGAGAGCGGCCGGCCGGCTCGCCTTCGCCTCGGAGATCAAGGCGCTCCTGGCCGACGATCCTTCGCTGGCCGAGCTGTCGCCCCGGGCGCTGGACCAGTACCTGACCATGCGGTTCGTCCAGCCGCCGGAGACGTTCTTTTCCCGGGTGCGGGCGCTGCCGCCGGCTCACTATCCTGGTATGGGAGAACGGCCGGGCCCGGATCGAGCGCTACTGGGACCTGAGCTACGGGCCCAAGTGGACCTACTCCGAGGCGGAGACGCTGGAGCGGATCGACGACGCTGCTGGCCGAGACGGTCAAGCTCCACCTCCTGAGCGATGTGCCGGTCGGCGCGTTCCTGAGTGGCGGACTGGACTCGACCCTGATCGCCTCGTACGCCGCGAGGACGCTGGGCTCCGAGCTCCGCACCTTCTCGATGGGCATTCCCTATCGGGACCTGAACGAGCTGCCGGCTGCGGCGGCCGTCGCCGCCCGCTACGGCACCCAGCACTACGCGCGAAGAGGTGACGCCCAGCGTGGTGGACGATCTCCCCCGGCTGGTCTCCGCGCTGGACGAGCCGGCCGATCCGCTCTCGATCTGCCTGCTTCACCTGGCGCGGATGACCGCGCGTCACGTGAAGGTGGTGCTCGGTGGGGACGGGGGAGATGAGCTGTTCGGCGGCTACGACCGCTACGCGGCCGACCGCTGGCTCGATAGCTATCGGCGCGGTGCCGGAGGTGGTCCGCAATGCGGTGGCCAAGCAGGTGCTCCGCCGGCTGCCCGATCAGTTCACCTTCAAGAGCTTCACCCACAAGCTCCGCTGGGTGGACCTGATGGCGCGAAAGACCGGGGGCGAGCGCTACTCCGAGAGTCTCCAGTTCTTCTGGTTCAACGAGGCCCATCGAGCCGAGCTGTATGCCCCGGAGTTCCGCCAGCAGCTGCTGGGCGAGCGACCCGATGCCTGTCTGCTCGATCTCTACGCCGCGCCCAATGCCGACGAGCCGATCGACCGGATGATGTACGTCGACTCCATGTCGCGGCTGCCCGGGCAATCGCTCACCATCCTCGACCGGGCGACCATGGCGTACAGCCTCGAGTCGCGCTCGCCGTTCCTGGATCCCCGGTTCGCCGAGTTCATGGCCCGGGTGCCCACCTCGATGAAGATCAAGGGCCGGCGGCTGCGCTACCTGGAGCGCAAGCTGGGCGAGCGCTACCTGCCGCCCGAGGTGCTGGCCCGGCGGAAGCAGGGATTTGCCTCGCCGCTGATGTACATCCTGGAGGGCGAGGTGCGGGCCCTGGCTCCCCGGCTGCTGCTGCACAGCGAGCTGGTGCGGGCCGGCTATCTTCGGGGCGAGCGGGTCAAGCAGCTGGTGGACGAGCATCTGGCCCGCCGCTACGACCATGGGAACCGGATCTGGCTGCTGCTCAGCGCCGAGGTCTGGTACCGGCGCTACATCGCCGGCGGTCGCGAGGCCGATCTGGAGAGGGAGCTGGCGGAACGGATGGCGGAGCCGGGGCGCGCCGATGGCCGGAGCGCCTCGTGAGCTCGCGGTCGATTCGCACCGCCGCGACCGAAGCGGACACCGGTGCGAGCACGGCGCGCGCTGCTGCTCTCGTCCTACGACTGGGAGAGCGACCGGGAGACCATCACCCTGGGTGATGCCATCCAGCGCTTCCGCGACGTCAACGGATACGTGGGGCTTCCCATTCCGGCCAAGCCCCACTTCCTCAAGCTGTTTCGGAAGCTGATCAACGGCTCGCGGCCGCCGGAACAGATCTACCTGGTGCACGATGCGTCGCACGTGCTCACCGGAACGACATTCACCCATAACGAGCCCCAGCTGGTGCTGCTGGCGGGCGAGGCGGCGGAGCAGGGACTCTACTTTGCGTCGCGAGGGGTGCCGAAGGCGGTGGGATGGGCGCTGTTCTACGGAGGCGCGTTCGTGGAGTGCGCCCGCCGGATCGCTTCCTTTCGCCAGGTCGGCCGGGGCATCCAGCTCGGCATCTTCAACCGAGCGTACGACTATGCCCGGCGGACCCGGCTCACCAATCTGTTTCGAGATTCCGGTGCAGGAGCTGTGGACCTGCCCGTGGCCGAGGCTCGGCGCCGGCTCGGCATGCCGGAGGAGGGTGTGGCCAGAGAGCTCTACCGGGAGATACCTTTGAGGCCGGATCTGGTCCAGCAGCTCCGGGAAGAGTGGAAAACTTTCCCATTGAGCCCCCGAGGCATCCACTCCTAAACACCTGATGCGACCAAGGACTTCCCTATGGCCTCAGCCCAGCTCTTCTAGTGGGACTGGGGTCATATTTGTGATGTGGATTCCTGACAGCGGCGATGGAGTGCAGAATATTGCATCCGAACCGGTCAAAGGATCCACGTATGAGGTCTCGTTTCAGGGGTACCTGGCTCGTGCTGATCCCGCTTGCCTCCGCTTGCGTCGACGGTCCGGGCCCAAGCTCGCTGGAAAGCCCTTCGGCGCCCAATTCATCTAGTCCCACCACGGGCGTACCTGTTCCCGCTTCCCCGGGCCTCAATTCGGCCGGATCGCTTCTCTCACTGCAGCACATCGGCATCCCGTTCGGCCCCTCGCACCTGCCGACTGCCTTGCTGGGCCTGACCTCCGCAACGCTGCGGACGGCAAACCCGTTGACCATTATGGACGATCTGGCGGCGGCACGCCGGGTCGGGGCCCGGGTGGTCCTGGGATTGGCCGGGAACGAACGACGCTACCGTGACGCCAAAGGTCACTTCAGCTATGCCATGTGGAAGGCACGGATCGACCGGTTTCGGGGGTTGAACTTCTCGCCCTACATCCAGGACGGCACCATCGTCGGGCACTATATCCTGGACGAGCCGCACGATCCCACGAACTGGGGTGGGACTGTGGTGACCCGCGCCGAGGTCGACCAGCTGGCGCGCTATAGCAAGCAACTGTGGCCGAACATGCCGACGCTGGTGCGTGGCTGGCCGGCCTACCTCAAGGGCTATCAGTACAAGTATCTGGACGCCGCCTGGGCCCAGTACTCCGAGCGGTTCGGCCCCATCAACGATTTCATTCGGCGAACGTCCGGGACGCCAAATCCACGGGACTCGCGCTGGTGGTTGGTTTGAATCTGTTGGGAGGGGGAGGTAAGGCCCAGGGCATCATGGGCTACTCAGGCAGCCGGTATGCGATGAATGCCTGGCAGGTGCGTTCGTGGGGTACTGCGCTCCTGGCGGAACCGTACGTCTGCGCCTTCATTGGCTGGAAATACGACGAGAGATACTTTGCGCGGGCGGATATCAAGTCGGCGATCGCGGGCTTGGGTGACAAGGCCCGCCAGCACCTGAGCCGCGCCTGCATCAAGAGTCCCTGGAGGCGACCAGCGGCTGAGTCCGCCGGGGTTGAGGACGAGTCGTCCGCCGATCCGGCTGAAGCGTTCGGGGGTCCGGCGATGCGTCTGGGGTCCGGGCGAGTGGTTCGCCGATCCCGCTAATGCGTTCACCGGTCGGGCTAAATGCGTTCGCCGATCCGGCCGAGTAGTTGGTAGGTCCGGCTGAGTTATTTCACAGCCGAGCAGAGTGCGTCGTAGGTGAGGCTGCGGATTGCGGCCATTTGCTTATCAGCGGCGTGGGTGAGATTCGAACTCACGGAACGGTTTCCCGTTCGGCGGTTTTCAAGACCGCTGCATTCAACCACTCTGCCACCACGCCCGGAGGCTAAAAGCTCTTAAGGCGCCTCGGCTTACGCAAGCTATCTTCCGTCATGCCTCCGCTGGACTATCTGGTTCTCCGTCTGATCCGCCGGCACCTCCCCGACCAGGTCATCCGCGCCCTCCTGGGCCGCGGCCTGATCATCCGGCCCGGGCTGGAAACTCGGGCGCCTCAGGCCGCCTCCCGTCGTTTCCTCGATGCGCTCACGACGGCAGGGGAGACCATAGCCGGCCGGCGGGTCATGATCTTCGGATACGGTGGGCGATTCGAGGTGGCGGTGCGAGCTGCTCCGAGCGGGAGCCGGACACGTGGTGCTGCTGGATCCGTACGCGTCCCCGCTGCCGGGGTCGAAGCTCGGGACCGAGTCGGCAGAGCGGCTCACGGTCGTCAACGCGTCACTGGACAGCTACGGGTCCAGCGGTGCCGCGCCGGTAGACCTGGTCTTCTCCAACTCGGTGCTGGAGCATGTGGCGGACGTGGCCGAAACGGTGAAAGATCTGTCCCGAGTGACATCTCCGCGCAGGCCAGCATTTTCATTTTGTTGATCTGCGCGACCACTTCTTCCGCCACCCGTTCGAGATGCTGTGTTACTCCGAGCGGCAGTGGCGCCGATTCCTCAACCCGGGGAGCAATCTCAACCGGCTCCGCGCCGGCGATTACCAGCGGCTGTTTTCCCAGGGGTTCAACCAGGTGAAGGTCGAAATCCTCTACTCCGATCTGCCTGCCTTCCGCGCGGCTCGACCCCGAATCCGGCCCGAGTTTCTGTCCGGCAACGACGAGCAGGATGCGGCGACCCACATCATGCTTCGCGCGGGTCGACCCCTTCCGGCCGAATCTTTGTCTCCTGCCGCCACGACGAGTCGTGAGGGTTCCCGCGAGAGGGCATCGGGAGCTGACCAGACGGACCCGGCATCCGGAACGCGGTCGGCATCGCCATTTACCCCGGCGACGGAACCCTGTACACAACCCAGCACGGCCGGGATCAGCTGGCGGAGAACTGGCCCAAGCTCTACAACTGGAAACAGGGAGCGAACCTTCCGGCCGAGGAGCTGCTGCGCATCCAGCCAGGTGGTGACTACGGGTGGCCCTACTGCTACTACGACAGCACCGCGGCCGGGCTGGTCTTGGCGCCCGAATACGGCGGGGACGGAAAGAAGGTAGGGGAATGTCAGCAAGAAGCTGGGACCGGTAGCCGCGTTTCCGGCCCACTGGGCCCCCGACGCGCTGGCCTTCTATAATGGAATGACGTTTCCCTCGTCCTATCAGGGCGGAGCGTTCATCGCCTTTCATGGATCCTGGAACCGGGCACCGGAACCCCAGGGAGGCTACAACGTGGTATTCCAGCCAATGGCCAAGGGGAAGACTGCGGGACCCTATGAAGTATTTGCCGATGGCTTTGCCGGCAGCCGAAAGGAGCCGGGGCTGGCGGCGCACCGGCCCGCGGGACTTGCGGTGGGACCGGACGGGTCACTCTACATTAGCGACGACCAGCGGGGAACCGTCTGGAAGGTGGTTTACAACCGCTCTCAATAACGTTACGCAAGCCCTTGGTGAGCGGGCGGTTAGAGATCTAAGCTGACCGGTATCTCACATGAAACGGAGCCCCGACTCTGGCTCTGCCAGGGCTCCGTTGATCTTCCCGCGCCTATGCTGCCGGCGTGATCTGCTTCTGAATCGACTCCGCCTGCTGCAGGTGCTTCTGAATGACTGGGATCGCCTTTTCGATCAGGGCCTTGAGCTCGGGCGTCCGGGTGGTCACCCGGGCCATATTGGCAAAGTCGAGCACCGCCTGGTGCACCGAGACCTCATTGTCGATGTAGGTTCGATCGAAGTCGGGTCCCTTCGGCGTCTTCTGCAGGGTGGCCGCCTCGTTCCGGACATAGCCGGCGAGGGGATCATGCTCCGGCGGCTTGGGCGTAACGTTGAGCTGCTTGGCCAGCGCTTCGCCAGCGGCTCGGAGCGCGTGGTGCTCCGCCATCATGAGTTTGGCAAACGCCTTCACGTCGGGCCGGGTGGCCTTCTTGAGCGCGAGCGCGCCGGCGGCGCTGTCGGCCTTATTGGCCTCGTCGAGAATGGCGACGATGTTGGAATCCGTGAGTCCGCCTTTGGGAGGCGGAGCCGGAGTTGCCGCGGCCTTTGCCGCTGCGGCGCTGTCGTTGGCTGCGGCAGTCTGATCCCGCGCGGTGCTGCCACCGCCGCAGGCGCCGAGGCCAATGAACAGCGCAATCCCGATCGGCAGTGCGATACGTCCTGCTGGGTTATTCCGCATACGTCCTCTCTTCAAGGTCTGGTGGCCCTCAGAGCTACACTCGAAAGATCTCGCGGTCAACAGCTTCAGTTCTGCCGCCGGTCGGCCGATACCCAGAAATGACCCGGTCCCTTGCGCGGGCTCACCGGGTAATCACTGGTCGGAGGCTGAATGGCACGGAGATGGGTTCCGGGCGCGCTGGTATGCGCGGCGGGACTGCTGAGCGCTGCGAGCGGATGCGGCTTCGATCCCCAGGGGGACGTGCCGCTGGATCCACCCCCGATCTTTCGGGAATGGTGGGATAAAACGCAGGCGTGCTCCGGGCTCAGCGGAGACTTCGACCGGGTCAGCTGGTCGGTGATCGAAGGCCCCAGCTTTGCCTGCTCCAGCGGCCAGTGCGCCGGTCATTGGCGGAAGGATCACCACATCTTTCTGGCCGGCGATTGGGCGGCGGACGAGATGGTGGTTCGCCATGAAATGCTGCACGATCTGATCGGAGTGCCGGGGCATCCGGCTCCCCCATTTGGAAAGGGATGCCCCTTGACCTGGGCGACCTGGAACCGGGGCTCCGGTGCCGGCGCGCAGATGAGTGCGGTTCCCGCTCCGGCTCCGCCGCACAATATCGACTAGATCGGACCCCGCCCGAGATTGCGGGCGACCGCGTTGGCCACCGAGTCCGCCCTGGCCGCCAGATCCTTCCGGCCTTCCGCAGCAAACGTCTTCGACGCGCCTCCGTACACCACGGCATAGAGCTGAAGAATCGAGCCCGATGGCAGGTCCACCCAGCCGCGAGGCCGGTCGCGGGTCGCGGACTTCCAGTGGTACACCTCCCACAGCAGCTTCTGGGTCCGGGGCACGTTGAGGTAGCCCAGGCTCGGGTTGAGCACGATGGAATCGTTGGGGACCACCGGCTTGGGCATCAGCTTCCGCACGAAGCCCTGGGAGACGAGATAGGGGCTGAGGCCGAGGGTCTGGTCGGGATAGCCGCCATCACTCCAGCTGAAGTAGACCGGCCGCTTTCCCAGGTTGTCGCGAATGAGAAAGACGGTCGCGAGGTCCTGCAGCAGCAGCACATCCTGCCCGAATCCGATCTTCAGGCTATCGAACGACACGCCGCCCTTGGAGGGGACCTGCATTGCCTCAGGGAGGCTGTCGAGCTGGGCCTCGGTCAGGCTCAACACCGACCCGGTCGGGTAGGGCCACTGCGACGCCGGAGGCTTGGCCTTCTTGGTGGAATCGGTGAGCGGGATGCCGGACTCGTCTGCCTTCGGTTTCCAGAGCGCCGCGGCGGCCGAAGGGTCGAAGACCGGGGTCTGCCGCCGGCGCAGCTGCCGGAGATGCCAGCGGGTGTTCATCAGCGAGAGGTTGGCCAGGGTGACGTCTCGCCGGATCCCTTCGACCTCCTGGGCATACCAGAGCGGGAAGGTGTCGTTGTCGCCCGCCGTGATCAGGATGCCGTAGGGCTCCACCGACTGGAGAATGTCGTGGGCAAAGTCCCGTGGCGTGGTCTCGTGCGCCCGGCTCGCGGTGATCTGGTTTCCCAGCAGAGGGATGAGCGCGAGCGCGAGAATGGGTGTAGCGATGGCCCAGCGGCCGGCCGGGGTTCCCTTGTCGCCCAGGAAGTCCACGATCCGTCGCATCAAGGCCCCGAAGCCCAGCGCCACGAAGGCGCCGTACACCGCAAACGAGCCGACGAAGAAGTAATCCCGCTCGCGCACCTCACGCGGCAGGTTGGGCTGGTCGGGGTACTGGGAGAACCCGTACTTGAAGTTCATGTAGTACACCAGGCCGACCGTCAGGGTGCCCAGCGAGAGCCAGGCCGGCGAGCCCGGCCCGCCGGTCCCGCTTCCACAGCTCCCACAGCCCGGTGAGCCCCAGCACGGTGAACAGTCCGGTGGCTGCCGCGCCCAGGCGACCCCAGTCGCGGGCAAACTGCCAGGAGAAATACTGCCAGAAGTTGGCCAGCTGCGCCCCGAAGCTCGCCTGGCGCGTGGAGAGCGGCACCTTCCCGTATTGAACCCGGTTGAGCACGTCCTGCAGCGCCTGGCTCAGGAAGCCAACCGGCTCGCCCTCGTTGATCGGCGGGAATTGCGCGGCGCGAATGGGGAGCCAGAGATAATTCAGCGAAATCCCCACCACTACCGCCAGCAGGCCGAGGTACACCAGAGGGTCTCGGGGCGACTTCCACAGGGCGTACCCCAGGACCAGCAAGCTGAGCAGGATCAGCAGCCCGCCCACGGCGCCGCCGTGCAGCATGGCGATCCACTCGCCACTCACCGCGAGCAGCAATCCATAGAAGGTCACCACCGCCCAGGGCCGCAGCATGGTGCGCCAGTCGGTCCAGAGCACGTAGACCACGAGGGCCGGAAGTGCGAGCACGCCCATCATGTGGTTGGTCGAGGTCAGCGCCAGCACGTAGGCGATGAGCACCAACCACCGGTCCCGGTGGGTCCCCGGTTCATCGTCGCCCCAGCGCACCACCAGCCACATGACCAGGGCGATCGAGAGCAGCGAAACGGTGTACACCTTCTCGTTCACCGTGGACTGGTTCCACACCGTCCAGGAGGTGGCCCCGACCAGCACGCCACCAAACGCGGCGCCATAGCGGACCCACCGGTGGGACACGATGCCCCGAAGCCAACGCTCGGCCACCAGGAACCACAGGCCGGCGGCGGCGGCGCTGGTGACCGCCGCGAAAAGGTTGATCCGCTCGGCGTAGCCCGCGGCCAGCGGCAACAGGCCGAAGGTGTGCGCCAGGATGACGAACAGGGGATTGCCCGGCGGATGAGGAATGCCGAGCACCTTGGCGGCCGCGATGTACTCGGAGGTGTCCCAGAAAGCGGTGGTCGGCGCCAGGGTGGCGAGATAAATAAGGAAGACGACCACAGCGGTCAGGAACGCCGCGAGGTAGGGTGGGCTACTCGTGCTCAGCCGTCATGATGGTTCCTCAGATGTCTGAACTGCCGCTTCCCGGTCATCACCATGGCGATCCCCTGGCGGTTCGCGGCCTCAACCACCTCCGCGTCCCGCACCGACCCTCCCGGCTGAATGATCGCCTTCACCCCAGCCTCAGCAGCCAACTCGACGTTGTCGGCAAACGGGAAGAACCCATCAGATGCCAGGACGCTTCCTTCCGTCGCATGGCCCTGCTGCCGCGCCTTGTGCACCGCGAGAAAGACGCTGTCCACCCGGCTCATCTGGCCGGCGCCGATCCCGACCGCCGTCTCGTCTCGGGCCAGGAGGATGGCGTTCGACTTGACCGAGGCCACCGCGGCCCAGGCGAACCGCAGGTCGTTCCACTCGGACTCACTCGGTTGCCGGCCGGTCGCCACTTGCCAACCCCGCTCCGAGGGATCGAAGCGAAACCGGTCCTGGACCAGGAAGCCGCCGCGCACCCGCTTGAAGTCCAGGGCGCCGGCGCCTTCGCCCACCGGGAGCTCCACCACCCGGAGCTGCTTCTTGGCGGCAAAGACCTCCAGCGCATCCGCGTGGAAGGACGGTGCGACCACGACTTCGACGAACAGATCGCTCATGGCGCTGGCAGTGGCCTTGTCGACCACGGTATTGAATGCGATCACCGAGCCGAAGGCGGAGACCGGGTCGGTGGCTCGCGCCTTCCGGAACGCCTCCACGGCCGATGCCGCGATGGCGATGCCACAGGGCGTGGTGTGCTTGATGACCGCGCAGGCCGGCCGGTTGGTCCAGCAGCCCACCGTCCAGATGGCGGCATCGATATCCAGCAGGTTATTAAAGGAAAGCTCTTTGCCCTGCCGCTGGGTGAGGTCGCGCATCCCCCGCGGCTCCTCGGTTACGTAAAGCGCCGCCCGCTGGACCGGATTCTCGCCGTAGCGCAACGCCTGCACCCGTTCCATCGCCAGCCCGATGCGGCTGGGTAACCCCTCCGCCTTGGGGGTGAGGTATCCCGCCACCGCCGCGTCGTAGTCCGCCGTGTGGGCAAAAACCTTGGCCGCGAACTCCCGGCGGGTCTCCTGATCGACCTCGCCTTTCCGCAGCAGCTCCAGCACTACGGGATAATCCGTGGGGTCGACCACCGCCAGCACCGACTGGTGGTTCTTGGCGGCCGAGCGGAGCATGGACGGTCCGCCGACGTCGATGTTCTCCAGGGCGTCCTCGAAGGAAGCGTCCGGCTGCGCGATGGTCACCTGAAAGGGATACAGATTGACCGCGACGAGGTCGATCGGGACAATGCCGTGTTTCTTCAAGGCCCCGACGTGCTCGGCAAGATCGCGCCGGGCCAGGAGGGCGCCATGCACCGCAGGATGCAGCGTCTTGACCCGTCCGTCGAGCAGCTCGGGAAAGCCGGTGACTTTCTCCACGTCGAGCACCGGCACGTTGGCGGCTCGCAGCGCGGACGCCGTGCCGCCGGTGGAGAGAATCTCCCAGCCGAGGTCCACCAGACCCCGGGCAAAGGCGACGACGCCTCGCTTGTCGCTGACGGAGATCAGAGCCCGGGGCATGAAGACTCGTGACTCCTCCAAGGAACCGGACTGTCCCGCCGCGGCCGCGAGAACCACCGCCGGAAGCAGCCGATGCTCCACCTCGAGCACCCGGGCGGCGAGACGTTGAGGCGTGTCATCGGGAAGAACCGGGACCCGCGCCTGGGCCAGAATCTCTCCGCGGTCGTAGACCTCATCCACCAGATGGACAGTGGCTCCGCTTTCCCGGGCTCCGCTGGCCAGCACCGCTTCATGGACCCGGCGGCCGTACATCCTTTGCCGCCGAAGGCCGGCAGGAGGGCAGGGTGCACGTTGATGATCCTGCCCTTGAAAGCCGGAGATGACCGGCGCCGGAACCAGCCGGAGATAGCCTGCGAGCACCACGCAGGTCGGTCTCGATGCGCCGCAGCAGCCTCAGCCACGCGGCGCCGTCGGCCGGATCGGCAGCACCTCCGCCGGGATATCCCGCCGCCGGGCGAGCTCCAGTCCTGCGGCGCTGGGGCGATCGCTGAGCACGAGGACGATCTCCGCCGGCGCGTCGGGGCCGAGGAGACCGAAGCAGCGCCTCCAGATTGCTACCGCGGCCGGAGATGGCCACGGCGATCCGCATTGTCATGGGCGAGGAAGGTAATTGGGGGAGCTGGGAGCTGGGAGCTAGGAGCTAGGAGCTAAAATGAGGCCCACAGCAGCGCCAATATCCTTCACCTGGTGAGGCCCCGGCCAGGATCACTGTCGCGCTTCGGACTCCCCCGCGCCGGTGAGTACGAGAATACCCTTGCCGCCGAGAGCTCTGGCCGGGAGCACATCGCGAACCCGGTCGCCCACCCACCAGCTCTGAGGCAGATCGAGCCCCAATTGCTGGGCCGCCTGGCGGTAGAGCAGGGTCCCCGGCTTGCGGCATTCGCAGGGACCGCTCAGCTCCGGCAGGTGGGGGCAGAAATAGTGGGCATCCAGTCGGGCTCCTGCAGCAGCCAGAAGCTCGTCTACTCGCCGCTCGGTCGCCTGGTAGTCTTCCACGGACAGCAGACCGCGGGCGATGCCGGACTGGTTGGTGACCACCAGGACGGCGTAGCCGTTGGCGTTGAGTCGCTTGATAGCGGGAGCGGCCCCGGGTAGGAGGCGGATCTGCTCCGGGTCCTGCAGGTACCCTGCGTCTTCGATGATGGTGCCGTCGCGATCCAGGAAGACGGCTTTCACGAAAGCAGCGCCCGCTCGATCGCGCGGGCGACGGCGGGGAAGCTGGATGGCGGCAACGTCCGGGGATCGAACAGAACCCGTTCACTTGCCACCCGCGCGATCACCGGCGGCTCGCCCAGCCGGAGCCGGAGCGCCATGCCGTCGGCGCCGAGCGACCCGGGATCGACCACCACCAGCGTCGTTGGGAGTACCGCACTGGGAAATGACCCGCCTCCTACAGCCGACTCACCTTCGACGGTCTGAGCGGCGACCTCGGCCGGACAGAGTGACGCCAGCCGAGCCGCTCGAAGCGCCAGCTCGGCGGGATCGAGCGTGAGCATGGCGAGCACCGGAATGGATCCGATGGCCGTGGCGGGCTCCTGATACAGGGCCAGCGTTGCGGCCAAGGCGGCGAGGGTCAGCTTGTCGGCGCGCAGCGCCCGGGCCAGCGGATTAGTGCGGCAGCGAGCGACCAGATCCTGCTGCCCCACTATACAGCCTGCCTGGGGGCCGCCGAGCAGCTTGTCTCCACTGAAGAGGACCAGTCCGGCGCCCAGCGCGACCGCATCGGGAACCCGGGGCTCCCGCACGAGCCCCCAGCGCGAGAGATCCACCAGCAGGCCACTGCCCACATCATAGAGGTAGGGGACGCCTGAGGCCGCGGCGAGTGCGGCCAGCTCGGCGGGCTCGGGTGTGGTGACGAAGCCGCGCTGCTCGAAGTTGGAACGGTGTACCGTGAGGATGGCGCCGACGTTCGCATCCAGCTCCCGGCGGTAGTCCTCCAGGTGCGTGCGATTGGTGGTGCCGACCTCCCGCAACCGCGCCCCGCTCTTGGCCATGATGTCGGGAATCCGGAACGATCCCCCGATCTCGATCAGCTCACCTCGAGAGATCAGCACGTCGCGGCCCTCGGCAAGGGCGTTCAGGGCCAGGACCAGCGCGCCGGCGGCGTTGTTGACCACCAATGCATCCTCCGCGCCGGTGATGGTCTGCAGCAGGGTCCGGCAATGGTCGCTGCGGCTGCCGCGAATGCCGGAGGGAAGGTCGAGCTCGAGATTGCTGTAGCCTCCGGCCACCGCGATCATCGCGCGGATAGCGGCCTCGGCCAGGGGTGCCCGGCCCAGATTGGTATGGAGGACGACACCGGTGGCGTTCAGCGCCGGCTGGAGGCTGGCCCAGCTCCGGCGCGACAGCCGCTCGCGGACGTCCTGTTCCCAATGTTCGGGGGGCCCGGCCCGCCGGGTGCGGGCAGCTTCGAGGGACTCTCGCACGGCAGCGACGACCGCGCCTCTGGGTGCGATCTGCAGCAGCTCCTGGATCGCGGGCTCATGGAGCAGGCGGTCCACCGAAGGCAGCTGCCTTCGACTGTCGCTCATCTGCGCGGCTGCGTGCCGGGGTGAATCTTCGTTGTATCGCGGACTCCGGGCTTTGCTCCCGGCTTCGGCTTGGTCTCCGGCTTTGGCTTCTCCGGTACCGCCACCACCCCGACCGCATTGCCCGCCACGCCGGTGACATTCTTGACTCCCCGAACCTCCAGCACCAACCGCGCGCCGGGAGCCCACGGGCGGGGCACCCGCAGCGTGAGAGCGTCGAAGAGAGCGGGGCGGCTGGTCAACGGCTGACTCGGTACCGCGCCGCGGACGCGCGGACCCAACCTCCCCCTCGCGCGAGTGGTGTCACTAACACCGAGGGTGTCTTCGGTGACCCCGGTATCGGCCGCTGCCGTCACTTTTCGGTTCAGGCTGTCGTCCACCGGTTTTGGAAGGATGGAGCTGACCGCAACCGGGACCGAGTCCGGCAGCAGCCGCAGCCGTACGTCCCGAGCGGTGAGCCGTTGCCTGGGGTCCAGCTTTTGAGAGAAAGTGACCGTGGCGGAAACGCTGTCGTCTGCCGTGACGGTCTGAATCCGGGGGGGATTGGTATCATGGACAAAGGCCCACAGCTCTCCCGCATCCGATTTGCCGCGCGGCACCCGGGTGGTGGCAAAGGCCTCTCGCGAGTCTTGCCGGTTATCCTGGTTCTGGTCCAGGACACCGGTCACCACATAATCCCCACTCGGCAGCGGGCCGAGCGAGAAGTGGCCGCTCGAATCCGCCACGCCACGATAGGGCAAGCTGTCGGGCAGCAGGGTCGCGATGACGAGTCCGTTGGTCGCCGGCCGCGCGGTGCTCCAGTCCACGACCTGGCCCTGAAGGGTCAGCTGCGGCCGGGGTGCTCCGGTGGTAAAGGTGATCACCGCGCCGTGGGGGCTTCGGTTGTTCCGGAGGTCGGTGACCCCGGGGAGGAGCTCGATCCGGTATACCCGGTTGGGACGCCAGCCCTCTTTGGGCCGAACGGTGATTCGGGTCCGCTTCCAGCTCACCTCGGGAACCCGGGTGGTGGGTGACAGGATCACGAGCTTCTCCAGCCCACCGGTCCCCTCGCCCCGGTTAGGGGTGCCACCTTCGGAGATAACATTATCGAACTGAAACTCCGCCACCCCCTTGAAGACCCGGTAGGAGGCGAGCGATTCCGGCCGAGTCGCGATGAGCCGCGGTGGAGTTCGGTCGGGGGGCCCCCCGGGCGGGGGCTCGATGCGGGCGCAGGCGAAGGGCGGGCAAGACGGGGAGGACGGGCAGGAGGGCAGGACGAAAGCAGAAGATCGGATAAGGAGAGCTGGGATCCGCCTTTTACTGCCCCGCCGCCCTACGCCGCTTCCCGACCTGTCCCGCCTTACACGCATCCCAACAGCTCCCGCTTCTTCACCAACACCTCCCGCTGGTCCTTCCAGGTGGCGAGCTTCTGCCGCTCCCGGTCCACCACGTCGGCCGGGGCGCGGGAAACGAACTGCTCGTTGCCGAGCTTCCGTTGCTGGGACTCGACCAGTTTCCCCAGCCGGTCCACCTCGGTGCCGAGCCGGCCGCATTCGCGGCCGACGTCGATGGCGTCGCCCAGCGGGACGAAGACGGCTGTGCCGTCGGACAGCACGGCGTGGCCACCGACTCGCTCGCTGGATTCGCCCACCGAGAGCTCGGAGAGCTTGGCCAGGCGGATGACGGTGGATCGCTCCTGCTTCAGTGCCGCGGTTGCCGCCTTGCTTTCCTCGCTCATCACCGCGCGTACTGTCTGGCCCGGCTGGACCCCGTACTCGGCCCGGATGGCGCGAATGGCACTGACCAGCTCCTGCACCAGGCCGAACTGCTTCACAGCCTCGGGATCACGGGCGCGGCGATCCGCGGCCGGCCAGGGCGCGACCGAGATCGAAGCCGACTCGGGCCGGCCGGGAAAGCGGCGCCAGAGCGCTTCGGTGATGAAGGGCATGATCGGGTGCAACAGTCGTAGCGCTACTTCGAAAGTCTGGGCGACCACCGCCCGGGCGACATCCCCGCCCGGCAGATCGCCGTAGAGTCGGGGTTTTACCTGCTCGATGTACCAGTCGGCCAGATCGCTCCAGATGAAATGGTAGACCGCCGCCGCCGCCTCGTTGAGCCGGAACCGTTGGTACGCTTCGGTGGCTTCGGCCACGGTGGCGTCGCAGCGAGCGATGATCCAGCGATCAGCCAGGGTTAGATCATCGCGGCGAATAACGTCGCTGCTGCGGCCGGCTAGCGCGCGGGTGGGTCCTTCCAAGTTGGTGAGGATGAACCGGCCGGCATTCCACAGCTTGTTCGCAAAGTTGCGGCCGGCCGCGAAGGAGGCCTCCAGATCCGCCGGGTCGAGGATCACGTCGGTGCCAACCGACATGCCGGAGACCAGGGAATAGCGCAGCGCGTCCGCCCCGTACCGCTGCACCACTTCCAACGGATCGATGCCGTTGCCCAGCGATTTGGACATCTTCCGGTGCTGGGTATCTCGCACCGTGCCGTGCAGGTAGATGTCGGTGTAGGGCACCTCCCCCATAAAGTGCAGCCCCGACATGATCATTCGGGCGACCCAGAAGAACAGGATCTCGGGTGCGGAGACCAGGGTGTTGCCGGGATAAAATGTGGCGAGGTCCCGAGTCCGATCCGGCCAGCCGAGGCTGGAGAAGGGAACCAGCCAGGACGAAAACCAGGTGTCGAGCACGTCTTCGTCCTGCCGCACCGGGCCGCCACAGCTGGGACAGCGCTCGAGGTCGGTGCGGCTGACACTGATCTTGCCACACCCGGACGCGTCGCAGTACCACACCGGAATCCGATGGCCCCACCAGAGCTGGCGGGAGATGCACCAGTCGCGAATGCCCTCCAGCCAGGCGGCGTAGTCGTCGCCCCGCCGCTCGGGCACGAAGCGCAGAGTGCCATCGCGATACGCCGCGAGAGCGGGGCGGGCCAGCGGCTCCATGCGAACGAACCACTGATCCGACAGACGCGGCTCGATCACCGTCTCGCAGCGGTAACAGTGGCCCACCGCGTGCCGGTGGTCCTCAATCCGCTCGAGCAGCCCCGCCGACTCGAACTCCTTCACCACGCGCCGCCGGGCCTCGTAGCGGTCCAGACCCTGAAAGCGATCGGGCGCGGCCAGGCTGATCCGGGCCTCCGGGGTCATGACGTCGATACTCGGCAGCGAGTGGCGGCGGCCGATCTCGAAGTCGGTGGGATCGTGGGCCGGCGTGACCTTTACCGCACCCGAGCCAAAGGCCGGATCTACCACGTCGTCCGCGACGATCGGAATGAGCCGGTCGGCCAGTGGCAGCCGAATCTGTTTCCCGATCAGATGGCGATACCGTGCGTCATCCGGGTGCACGGCCACGGCGGTGTCGCCCAACATGGTTTCCGGCCGGGTGGTGGCGACAGTTAGATGGCCGCTGCCGTCCGCCAGGGGATAACGGAGGTGCCAGAGCTTCCCGTCTACCTCTTCCTTCTCCGCTTCTTCATTGGAGAGCGCGGTGAGACAGCGGGGGCACCAGTTGATGATGTAATGGCCCCGGTAGACCAGGCCCTGCTCGTACAAACGAACGAAGGTCTCCCGCACCGCCCGGGAGAGCCCTTCGTCCAGGGTGAAATAGGTCCGGGACCAATCAGCCGCGCAGCCGATGGCCTTCAGCTGTTCCAGAATGGCGGAGCCGGTCTCCCGCACGTGGGCCCAGACCCGCTCGACGAACGCGTCCCGGCCGAGGTCGAAGCGGGTCAGTCCCTCCTGGGCCAGCTCCCGCTCGACCACGTTCTGGGTGGCAATGCCGGCGTGATCGGTGCCCGGTACCCACAGCGCCCGGCGACCGCGCATGCGCTCGAAGCGGATCAGCACGTCCTGAATGGTATTGTTCAGGCCGTGCCCCATATGAAGGACCGCCGTCACATTGGGCGGCGGCATCATGATCACGTAGGGCTGGCCGGAGCCGGGTGCGTGGCTATCGGGAGAGAAGAGTCCCCGCTCGGTCCACCACTGGTAGAGCTCGGACTCGATCGCTGATGGATTGTATTGCGGGGCGAGCGGCTCAGTCATGCGCTCTGGTCGGTGACGCGCTTGCCCCCCGGGAAGCTGTCGTCCTCGCCGCGGACCAGAATGCTGTTGATCACCGTGTCGATGCCGGGCACCGCGCAGGCCACCCGGGCCGCGAGCGCGCGCGCCCCGCGGTCGCTGACCCAACCCCGGAGCTCGACGGTGCCTCGACTCACGGCCATGACTTCGAGAGTGAACCCCGCCAACCGCGGCTCGGCCCGGAGCGAGGCGTCCACCGCGCGGGCAGATGCCGCGGGGGTTACCCTTCCCGGCACCGCGTGGCCCAGGCGCTTGGCGGCCCGGCGTACCCGGCTGGGGTTCACCCCGCCGACCCACTCGCTCAGCGCGACGCCGGCGACCAGGCCGGTGCCCAGGCCCAGGGTGGTCCACAGAAGTATTTCGGCCTTGCTGAGGTGATCGTCTCGACGCACGCTAAGTCCTCTTACAGAAGAATTCGTTCTTCGATTAAGTTAACCTTTTTCCGGTGCCAACGCAGGAATCTTCCTTCACGTCGAGGGGTCAATTGATGGATGAGGATCGGGTCTCCTTGTCCGGATCCGAGCTGATCCGGTGGATGATCGTCGCCGCGATCGTTATCGCCGGCATTGGGCTCTTCTTCTACTTCGCTCCGTCCAGCAAGCCCCCGGTGCCGCCCACGGTTCAAGAATCTCCCCGGTGACCATGGTTCAGGTGACGCTCCCAGACGGCAGCCGGCGCGAGGCGACCGCAGGCACCACACCCCGGCAGATCGCCGAGGGCATCGGCCCCGGTCTGGCCCGGGCTGCGCTCGCGGCCCGGGTCAACGGCGAGATCTGGGACCTCGACCGCCCGCTGGAATCGGACGCGTCGGTCGCCATCATCACCGATCGGGACCCCGACGCGCTCGGGCTGCTGCGCCATTCCTCTGCCCACATCCTCGCTACCGCCGTGCGCGAGCTGTTTCCCAACGCAGGGATCGGGTTCGGGCCTGCCATCGAGGATGGGTTCTACTACGACTTCCAGGTGGACCGACCGTTTACCCCGGAAGACCTGGAACGGCTCGAGGCCAAGATGGCGGAGGTCGCTGCCCGCGACTTTCCCTTCGTCCGGGAAGTGGTACGACCGGGCCGAGGCCCAGCGTCGCTTTGCCGACGATCCGCTCAAGCTGGAGCGCATCGCCGAGCTGGGCGATGACGAGACCATCACGGTCTACACCGACGGCCCCTTCGTCGACCTCTGCCGCGGACCCCACATCCCGCGGACCGGGCGGCTCAAGCACTTCAAGCTGCTGCACGCCGCCGGCGCCTACTGGAGGGGAGACGAGAAGCGGCAGATGCTGCAGCGGATCTACGGGACCGCCTGGTTCAAGAAGGAAGACCTGGATGCCTACCTGCACCGGCTGGAAGAGGCGCGGCGGCGCGACCACCGGGTGCTCGGCAAGCAGCTCGATCTGTTCTCGATCCAGGAAGTGGTGGGCCCGGGATTGGTCTTCTGGCATCCCAAAGGAGCCATGGTCAAGTGGCTGCTGACCCGCGCGGTCGAAGACGACAACATCCGGAGCGGCTACGACCTGGTGTATACCCCCAACATCACCCGGGAAGAGCTGTTCAAGATCTCCGGCCATCTGCCGCTCTACGAGGCCAACCAGTATCCGGCCATGGCCGCCGGCCACGAGGAGGCGGAAGACGTGCGTTATCGGGTCAAGCCGATGAACTGCCCGATGCACGCTCTCATTTATAAGAGCCAGCAGCGGAGCTATCGCGACCTCCCGATCCGGTTGTCCGAAGTCGCCAATGTGTATCGCAATGAGCGGTCAGGTGTCCTCCACGGACTCCTGCGGGTGCGGGGACTCTCGATGGACGATGCCCACATTTTCTGCACGATGGACCAGATCGAAGACGAGATCTTTCTCTGTCTCGATCAGGTGGACCGGCTGGTGCGGCAGACCTTCGGCTTCGAGCTGGACTTCGAGGTTTCCACCCGGCCTACCGAGCGGCTGGGCGACGACGCCATCTGGGATCGGGCGGAGACGGTGCTCAAGCGAGCCCTGGACCGGAAGGGCATCGAGTATCGGATCGACGAAGGCGGCGGCGCGTTCTACGGCCCCAAGATCGACATCAAGTTCCGGGATTCGATCGGCCGGCTCTGGCAGGGTCCGACGATTCAGCTGGACTTCAATCTCCCGGAGCGGTTCGGGCTGGAGTACACCGGTCCCGACAACAAACCGCATCGGCCCGCGATGATCCACCGGGCTATCTATGGCACGCTGGAGCGGTTCACCGGTAACCTGATCGAGCACTTTGCCGGCGCCTTTCCGGTCTGGCTGGCGCCGGAGCAGGTCCGGGTCATCCCGATCTCGGATGCCCAGGCCGGCGCGGCGCGAAAGCTGGCCGAGCGGCTCAAGCGGGCCGGGTTGCGGGTCCACGTCGACGACGGCAGCGAGACCCTGAATTACCGGATTCGGGAAGGCGAGGTGCAGAAGGTGCCCTACATGGCCGTGATCGGCCAGCGTGAAGCCGAGTCCGACAGCCTGGCGCTACGAGCCAGGGGGGCGGGGAAGAAGCAGGAAGTGATGACGGTGGATGCGTTCCTGGCCCGGATCGGGGATGAGGTGCGTTCCCGCGCCATGGTGCCGTAGAACAATTCCATCGGCTGGAACGTTTGCTGAATGCCGGGTTCCAGCGTAATTTTTTGCCGCGGTCACCACCCAAACGGGATCAGTCTCACGTGAGCGATAGCACCATCCCAGTCATCGTTTCCGCCGTTCGGACCCCTATCGGCCGTTATCTCGGCGGGCTCTCCTCATTCACCGCTCCCCAACTCGGAGCCATGGTCGTTCGCGAGGCCGTCGCGCGCGCCGGCGTCGAGCCCGGCAGCGTGGATGAGGTGATCCTGGGGCAGGTGGTGCAGGGCGGCTCGGGCCAGGCTCCCGCCCGGCAGGCCCTGATTCACGCCGGCCTGCCACCCTCCATCCCGGCCCTCACCATCAATAAGGTGTGCGGTTCCGGGCTCAAGGCGGTCATGCTGGCCTCGCAGGCCATCAAGGCCGGAGACGCGGACTGCATCGTCGCCGGTGGTATGGAAGCCATGTCGAGCGCTCCCCACTACGTCTACGGCATGCGAAACGGAATCAAGGCCGGCAATCAGACCATGGTAGACGGGATGATCCACGACGGCCTCTGGGACTCGTTCGGCTGCTGTCACATGGGCGAGTATGCCGAGTATACCGCCGAGAAGGCAGGGATCACCCGGGCCGACCAGGACGCGTTCGCGTACGACAGTCATCGAAAGGCCATCGCCGCGATCGATGCCGGCAAGTTCAAGGACGAGATCCTGCCGGTGCCAGGCGCCCGGGAAGGCGGGGCCGACGAACGTGCACACCGATGAAGTGCCGCGGCGCGACACCACCGTGGAAACACTGGCCAAGCTGAAGCCCGCTTTCCGGAAGGACAAAGGCACGGTGACGGCCGGCAACGCCCCGGGCCTGAACGATGGAGCCAGCGCGCTGGTGGTAACCTCGCTGGCCTTTGCCCGCGCGCACGGCCTTACTCCAATGGCGCGAGTTACCGGGTACTCCACCGGCGGCGGTGAGCCCCGCGAGATCTTCTTTGCTCCGGTACTCGCGGTTCGCGCCCTCATGGAAAAGGCCGGTACCAAGATCGGCGACTACGATCTGATCGAGGCCAACGAGGCCTTTGCGGTTCAGGCCCTGGCCGACGGGCGAGCACTCCACTGGGACTGGGATCGGGTCAACGTGAACGGAGGGGCAGTGGCGCTGGGCCATCCGATCGGCGCAAGCGGCGCCCGCGTACTTACAACTCTTCTCTATGCCCTTCGAGACCGGGGAGGTAGCACCGGCCTCGCTACCCTCTGCTTGGGCGGTGGGAACGCCGTCGCCCTCAGCGTGGAGCTCATCTGATGAATCCGGAAACCGGTCCTGTGCCGGTAGTGACTAGCTCAGCAGTGCCCACCCGGACTCGAATCGCCCGCCTGGCGCCGCCGGTCGGGCTCGGCGCGCTGGTTGTCGCTCTTGCGGCCCAGGTCGTGGTGCCGATTCCGCTCAACCCGGTCCCGATTACGCTCCAGCCGCTGGCGGTCCTGACCGTGGGTGGGCTCCTCGGCGCGGCCGGCGGCGTGAGCGCGCTGGTGCTTTATCTCGCTCTGGGTGCACTCGGGCTTCCGGTGTTCGCGGGAGGCGGCGCGGGTATCCTTCACCTGCTAGGACCTACCGGCGGGTATCTCCTCGCCTTTCCGGTCGCCGCAGGGCGTCACCGGTGCGCTGGTCGGCAACCCGCCTCGCTCCGTGCTCCGGGTGCTTCTCGCCTGCGCGCTCGGGATGGCCATCATTCACATCGGTGGCGTCTCCCAGCTTGCGCTGCTCGGCGGCGATCCCGCGCTGGCGTTCCGGATTGGCTTCGTGCCTTTCCTGACCGGTGACCTCCTCAAGGTTGGTCTGGCCGCGGCCCTGATTCTGCTGGCCGGGCCCCGGGTCCGCTCCCTGCTTTGACCCTCGGTCCCGGGAGGGCGTCTGTTGGGAACGCGATCGCCTGGACCGTAGCCTTCTTCCTTCTGACCTTGGTCACTGCCGCCCTGCTGTGTCTTGGCGGTGCCATTCTCATTGCCGGGTCGCGCGAAGCAGCGCTCCGGTGGCTGACCGCCGCGGGCGCCCCATCGATGCTTCTCCAAGCCGGCGCGACCCTCGCCAGCACCGGCTTTTTCACCTGGCTAATCGGACTACGAAGGCTGGGTCTTACCCCGGATGACCTCCGGTACGAGCGAGGTCGCGCCGCAAGGACCGGATTCGGGCTCGGGCTTCTGGCCGGCGCGGGGACCGCAGGCGTGGCGCTTCTTATCAGCGTCGTGGCGGGAGGGGCAGGGTGGGTGAGCGATGCAGGAACGCTGGCCGATTATCTGCGACAGTCGGCGAAGACCATCGCGGTACTCGCTCCCGCAGCGCTGTCTGAGGAGATCCTCTTTCGCGGAGTGCCGCTGGTGTTGCTGGCGAGCGCTCTGGGCCGGGGCGGGGCACTGGTGGCAATCGCGATGGTATTCGCCTTCGCCCACGGTTCCAATCCAAACGTGAGTCCTATCGGACTGGGGAATATCGCGCTGGCAGGGATCTTCCTCGGACTCGCGTTCTACGCGCCCGGAGGGATCTGGACGGCATTCGGAGCGCACCTCGGGTGGAACTCGCTGTTAGCCTGTCTGGATACGCCGGTGAGCGGTGTTCCCTTCAATATTCCGCTGCTGGACTATCGCGCCGGTAGCCACCAGTGGCTCACCGGCGGAAAGTTCGGTCCCGAAGGAGGACTCGCGGCCACGATCGCGCTCACGCTCGCCATCGTGTTCACGGCACGCTGGACTCGCAAGGAGCCGACGTGAAGCGAGCTGCTGTTGTGGGTGCGGGAACCATGGGCAACGGCATCGCCCATGTGTTCGCCCAGCACGGCTGGGACGTGGCCCTGATCGACAGCGTTCCGGTGGCGCTGGAGAAGGCGACTGCTACCATTCGAGGCAACCTGGACCGTCAGGTCAAGAAAGGGACGCTTCCCGCCGACGCGCCGGCCCAGGTGCTCGGCCGCATTACCACCGGCACCGCGCTGGAGGCGGCCAAGCCGGCCCAGATCGTGGTGGAGGCGGCCAGCGAAAATCCCGCGGTGAAATTCTCCCTCTTCGAGCAGCTGGATCGGGTCTGCGCCCCGGCGGCGATTCTGGCGACCAACACCAGCTCGATCTCGATCACCGAGATCGCCGGGCGGACCCGGCGCCCGCAACAGGTGATCGGAATGCACTTCATGAATCCGGTGCCGGTGATGCAGCTGGTCGAGGTGATCCGGGGGCACGCCACCAGCGATGCCACCACTCGCTCGGTAATGGAAGCCGCCCGCGAGCTGGGCAAGACGCCGGTGGAGGTGAACGACTATCCCGGGTTCGTCTCCAACCGCGTGCTCATGCCCATGATCAACGAGGCCATCTTCTGCGTCATGGAAGGCGTGGCGACGGCCGAGTCCATCGATACCGTCATGAAGCTGGGCATGGCCCATCCCATGGGCCCGTTGGCCCTGGCTGATTTCATTGGCTTAGATGTCTGCCTCGCTATCATGGAGGTATTGCAACGCGGCCTGGGTGACGACAAATACCGGCCCTCTCCTTTGCTGCGGAAGATGGTGGCCGCCGGATATCTAGGCCGAAAGAGCGGACGAGGATTTTATGACTATGAGCAAACGTGAGCTGAGCGGTCAGGGTAAGCGGACGTCGGGAAGTTGAGTGGCCTCTCACCGCTGACCGCTCCCGGTACGGCTCCGACGTCTTCGCCCAGATGCAGACGATGGGGCACGAGCAGGTGCTCCTGTCCCACGACCCATCGTGCGGCTATCTGGGGATTGTCGCCATCCACGATACCACCCTGGGGCCGGCACTCGGCGGCACCAGGTTTTGGAAATACAACAGCACCGACGAAGCCATCACCGACGCGCTGCGGTTGGCGCGGGGCATGACTTACAAGTCGGCCGTGGCGGGGATCAATCTGGGCGGAGGCAAGTCCGTGATCATCGGCGACAACAAGCGGACCGACCGGGAAGCGCTCTTTCGGGCCCACGGGAGATTCATCGAGACCCTGGGCGGCCGCTATATCACCGCCGAGGACATCGGCACCAGTCCGGCCGACATGGAGTACATCAAGCTGGAGACCGATCACGTCGCCGGGCTGCTGGGCCTTTCCGGCGATCCCTCTCCGGTGACGGGCTATGGGGTCTACGTGGGAATGAAAGCGGCGGCCAAGGTGCGCTGGGGCAATGACCGGCTTTCGGGCAAGACCGTCGCGGTGCAGGGCGCGGGGAAGGTGGCCTACTACCTCATGCGCCACCTGCACGAGGAAGCCGCCGCCATCATCGTCACCGATATCGACGCCGAGAAGGTTCGCCGAGCGGTCCAGGAATTTGGCGCCAAGTCGGTGGCGCCTGATGCCATATACGATCAGGATGCCGAGATCTTTTCTCCCAATGCCCTCGGCGCCGTGATCAATGACGAGACGCTGCCCCGGCTCAAGGTCGAGATCATTGCCGGCGGCGCCAACAATCAGCTCGCCGAGGACCGCCATGGCGATCTGCTGGAGCAGCGGGGGATTCTGTATGCCCCCGATTACGTGATCAACGGCGGTGGGGTGATCAACGTCTACGGCGAGCTGCACCGCTGGCCCACCGAGCGGGCCAAAAAGAAGGCCGGCGAGATCTATGAGACCCTCCTGCGGATCTTCGATATCGCCAAGCGGGAACGCATGCCGACCTATCGGGCCGCGGACCGGCTGGCCGAGCAGCGGATTGCCGCGGTGGCCGGACTGGACCGGATGTGGATGGGGGAGAGGTAGGGGGGAAGCGGGGAAGGGGAAGGAGTGGCGCACTGCTCGACCAGCTTGACAAATTAGAGGCCCAGCTACCCACCTAAAGACGTACTTCCCCGCCTCCCCGCTTCCCCGCTTCCTACGCCTTACAGTACATTAGACCAATGGCCGAAGTCATTCCGATTGGATCAGACCACGCCGGCTTCCAATTGAAAGAGCGGTTGGTAGAGGAGCTGCGGGCCTTGGGATACACGCCGCTCGACCTCGGCACCCATAGTCCGGAATCCACCGATTACCCGGATTACGCGCACAGCGTGGCGTCGAAAGTGGAGCAGCACGACGCCGACCGTGGAGTTCTCCTCTGTGGTACGGGGCTGGGGATGTCGTACGCGGCCAATCGGCACCCGGGCGTGCGCGCGGCGGTGGCCTGGTCGCCGGAAGTTGCCCGGCTGGCGCGGGAGCACAACGATGCCAACATCCTCATTCTGCCGGCTCGGTTCGTGAGCGAGGACGAGGGTGTCGAGATCCTGAGGACGTGGTTGGAGACTGAATTCGCCGGCGGTCGTCACAGCCGCCGCTTGGATAAGATCGATCGGGAGGACGCATGACGCTCGACCACAATGCATCTCTTCGCGAAGCCGATCCCACCGTGGCCCGGCTGATCGACCGCGAGCTGCGCCGCCAGCAGCACGGTCTGGAGCTCATTGCGAGTGAGAATTTTGCCAGCCGCGCGGTGATCGATGCGATGGGCACCCCGCTCACCAACAAGTACGCCGAGGGCTATCCCGGTCGCCGGTACTACGGGGGCTGCGAGGTGGTGGACGAGATCGAGCAGCTTGCCATCGACCGGCTCAAGCAGATCTTCGGCGCGGAGCACGCCAACGTCCAACCCCATTCCGGCGCCCAGGCCAACTTCGCCGCCTTCATGGCGCTGATTCGGCCCGGCGAGCTGCTGATGGGCATGTCGCTCCCCCACGGAGGGTCACCTCTCCCACGGGGCAGCCGTTAACCACAGCGGCGTGGTCTGGCGGGCGGTGCACTATGGGGTGGATCCGGTTACCGGACGGATCGACTACGACAAGGTTCGGGACCAGGCCCGAAAGGAGCAGCCCAAGCTGATCATCGCGGGCGGAAGTGCCTACGCCCGGGTGATCGACTTTGCCGCCTTCCGATCGATCGCCGATGAAGTCGGTGCCTTCTTCCTGGTAGACATGGCGCACTTCGCCGGGCTGGTAGCGGGCGGAGTCTATCCGTCTCCGGTACCCCATGCCCAGGTGGTCACCAGCACCACGCACAAGACGCTCCGGGGACCCCGGGCCGGACTGATCCTCTCTACGGCGGAGCACGCCAAGGCAATCGACAAGTCGGTATTCCCCGGGACCCAGGGTGGTCCGCTGCAGCACATGATCGCCGCCAAGGCGGTGGCGTTTGGCGAGGCGCTCACCGACGACTTCAAGCGGTACGCCCGGCAGGTAGTGGACAACGCCAAGGTGCTGGCCGACGCGCTCACCCAGCGCGGCTTTGCCATCGTGTCGGGGGGAACCGATTCCCACCTGATGCTGGTTGATCTCCGGCCCAAGGAGCTCACCGGCAAGGTCGCAGAAAAGATTCTGGGCCAGGCGGGAATCACGGTGAACAAGAACACCATTCCGGACGATCCCCAGTCACCTTTCGTGACCAGCGGCATCCGCCTGGGCACCCCCGCCGTGACCACCCGGGGAATGGGCGTAGCTGAGATGCGGCTGGTGGCCGAGCTGATCGATCGGGCCCTGACCCGGCCGGACGAGGAGAGCCTCGCTCGGGTCAAGGCCGAAGTCCAAGAGCTGACCTCGACGTTCCCGCTCTATCAGGAAAAGCGAGTGAAGGCGGGATCAGACGGGGCCCGCAAGGTGAGAGTCGCGACCCCAGTGGGAGCCCATCGGTGAACGACCTGCAATTGGCTGACGACGTCCTCGCCCGGATCCGTTCGCGGGGCGAGCCCTACCACGAGCGGGGCTACCTCTTCGTCCTGGCGACGATCGAGTTTCTCCAGTCCCGGCTGGAGCTGCGGCGGCACGTGACCGCTGCCGAGCTGGCCTGGGCCTGCCGCGATTTTGCCCTCCAGCAGTTCGGGCTGCTGGCGCCGGTGGTGCTCGCGCACTGGGGCATTCATCGCACCGAGGACGTGGGGCGCATCGTCTTCACCTTGGTGGAAATCGGTCTGCTGGTGACCCAGCCGGGCGACCACGAAGCCGACTTCGAGGGAGTCTATCAGTTCGCCGACGCGTTCGGCGACACCTACGAATGGCAGGGCCTGCGCGGGGCCTAGCGCGGACGGGGGAGGGAAGCATGGAGACGAAAGAGTGGCCGGCCTGTCAGAAGTGCTCAGCGGGTACCCTCATTCCACTTTCCGATTATGGCCGCGAGGGCGCGCCGATCACTTACAAGGCCTGGGTGTGCACCAACCCCGATTGCGGGTTCAATCTTCGGATCGACAACGGCGAGATCAGCTTCGGACGGGCGATAGGGCAGAGCTACAAGTAGGCTATCAGCTAGGCTATGCTGGTAATCTTCTACGAATGCGGCTCCTCTAACCTCTTCTCACGCCATACGATACTCACCGTACCATGCCCACCATCCCCGTCCTTTCCCCCGAACAATCGAACGCCTGGGACCAGCTCGCCGTCAGCGCCGGCATCGAGCTCGGGACGCTCATGGAGGCCGCCGGCCGCGCAGCGAGTGTCGTGCTCGCCGACCGCTACGCCCATCTGCTTCGCTCCGGTGTGTTGGTGGCGGTCGGCCCCGGCAACAACGGGGGCGACGGATGGGTGCTCGCCCGCGCGCTTCGCCGGTTGGACGTGCCGGTTTGGGTGACCTCGACCGGCCCGGGGTCGGAGCTGCGGGAGCGCATGGCTCGATTGGGCCGGAGCCGATGGGGTCCGTGAGGTAGCGCCCGACGGCCCCTGGCCCACCGTTGCGATCGCGGTGGACGCGCTGCTCGGGACCGGCGCGAGCGGGGCGCCTCGCCCGGCGATAGCCACCCTGCTCCAGCGCCTGATGGACCTGGAGATTCCCATCCTTGCCATCGACGGGCCTACCGGGGTGGATCTGTTGTCCGGAATCGTCCATGGGTCGACCCGAGCCGAGGTGACGGTCACCTTCGGGGGACTGCGCCGGGGCCACCTGCTGGCCCGGGACGAAGTGGGGCATCTCGTCGTCGTCGACATCGGCCATCCTCCGCCAGACCCAACCTGGCCGACAGTAGTGACCGATCTTCAGGCCGCCGAGTGGCTCCCTCGGCTCCGGGCTCGCGACCACAAAGGCACCCGGGGGCGAGTGGTGGTCGTGGGCGGTGCGCCGGGAATGACCGGAGCCATCCGAATGGCGGCGAGATCAGCATTCGCAGCCGGCGCCGGACTGGTGCACGCCGTGGCGCCGGCAGAGACGGTCGCGGCGCTGGTCCAGGCGGAGCCGGACCTTCAAACCTTCGCCCATTCGTTCGAGCAGCCGCCTTCGGCTCAACTGCTGGAGCTTATCGGCAAGGCAGATGCCGTTGTCATCGGCCCGGGTCTGGGCCGGGATTCAGGACGTCGCTCGTTCGTCGCCGGACTGCTCGAGGCCGCCCGGGCTGCGGTGCTCGACGCGGATGGCCTGGTCGCCTTCGCCGGCTCGGTGGCCGAGCTCCAGGCGCTGAGCGGCGGACGATCACTGGTACTGACTCCTCACCCGGGTGAATTCCGGACCTTGTTTCCCTCGCTCGCTTCGGTGCGAGAGCTGGATCCCTGGGCCGCCGCCCGGAGTGCCGCAGAGATGACGGGGGCGACGCTGTTGCTCAAGGGCGTGCCTTCCGTGATTGCGTCGCGTACTGGACCGCTGCTCACCATCGTGGCGGGAAATCCCGGCCTCGCCACCGGCGGAAGTGGCGACGTGCTCAGCGGTCTGGTGGGCACCGGACTGGCCCAGCAGCTGGAGCCCGGCATCGCGGCGGCGCTGGGGGCGCAAGCGCTGGGACGCGCCGCCGATCTCGCCGCGCGCCGATACACCGCCCGCAGTCTTCGGCCCATGGATGTCATTGCGGCGCTTCCGGATCTCTGGCGCGACTGGGAGGCGCTGCGGTTGGCTCGCCCGGTTCCTCGACCACCGACACTCCTCGAGCTCGCCCGTCCCCAAACCATGTAGGGTCGCTTCTCCCCGCAGCGCCACTTACCGATCGGTATAAATTGCGCTTATGCGTCGCCTTCTCGTGGTGCTGATGACTTTCGGCTGGGTGTCCGGCGCCATTGCTCAGTCGGTAAGCCGGGACTGGCGTCCGGAAGATCGCACCGTGGTGGGTGACTTCAGCCGGGTCAATGCGATCGCCGCCTCGTCCGACCGGGTGTTCATCGTCTCGCCCACTGGCGTGCTGATCTGGAACCCGCAGTTTCAGCGCTGGGATGGATCGTTCGATCCTCCCGAGGGGGGCTGGCTCTCCCTGGTCTTCACCGGCCTGACGGATCCGCTGGACAACTCCCTCTGGCTGGCGCGACCCGATGGCTGGGTTCACTACCAGCCGGATCTCCAGCTCTGGGATCAGGGCACGGTGGTAGACGGTGTGGTCGGCATCGCCTTCGATCAAAACGATCCCACGGCGGGCCTCTACCTGCGCACCCGAAGGGACTGGCAGCTGTTGCCCCGGGGGGGATTGGTCCCGTCGCCCGCGCGTCCTCCCGCTCGTCCAATCCTGCCTCCGACCGTGGCTGAGGCCATCCAAAGCAATCCCAGCCTGCAGGCTAACTCGGCCGCGATCCTGCTCGACAATCGGCTGCGGAACGTGCGCTACACCGCAGCCGCCCGCTCGTTCGATAACCGGGGTTGGTATCTGGGGACCTCTGGTCTGGGGGCGCTCTATATGCCGGACGGTGCGCCGGTGCCGCAGCGGCTGAGCTTTGGCCTGCCCTCCAGCCGAGTAGGCGCGGTGTTCAGCTGGCCGGGCGGAGTGTGGGCTGCCACCGATCGAACGGCCCTGACCGATGCCTCGTTGACCTTCGTGGGTCAGGATCTCTCCGAGTTCCATTCGTTGCCCGGTACCTCGGCGCGGGGAACTCCATTCAATCAGGTGCGCGAGCTGGCCGGGCAGGATCGTTCGGTCTGGGCGGCCACTGACCTGGGGGTGGCGCGGGCACAACCGGCCGACAGCACGGTGGAGCTGGTGGACGAGCGGCGCGGGCTGCCGGATAGCCGGGTCTACTCGATCGTGTCGCGCTCCGGGCGCATCGTCGTCGGAACCGCTCACGGCATCGCTCGAGTGAGTGACTCGATGAAAGTGGAGCGGGTCGCGCCCGACTACAGCGCTGCGGTCTACTCCGTCTTTCCCTCAGGCGACTCGGTCTGGGCGGGAACGCCGGCGGGATTGCTGTTGTCGCTGCCGGGTGCCCGCGGGCTGGTGCGGCCGGCCGGTATGATCTCGCCCAGCTTTCAGGTTGCCGTGGTGGATCTCGCCACGCTGGCTGACACGCTCGTCGGGACTCACCCAGGACCAGCTGTTCTGGCGCGATCCGCGCAGCCGGGCGTGGACGATGGGCCCTAATCTCTCCGGTCTGGTGGGACGGCTCCGTCGATTCGTGGCCGACGGCCCCGGCTTCTGGGTGGCCGGCGATCGCGGTGTCGGCTTTGCCCGCCTCGGCATGCCGGCGGTTCAACTCGCTCCGTCAGGGAGATCTTCCGGGCGCGATAAACGATCTCGCCGTTGACCAGGAGTTTCTCTGGGTCGCCACCGACGGTGGCCTGGTCCGGTTTCGGCTGAACGCCATTCGGCCATGAACCGGCCTCACCTGCTCGCGGGGCGGAGCCTGGAGCTCGGTCCCGGCGCCGAGTTCGATCGAATTCGCCGCATCGCGCAGGCACTGGGCCCTCAGGGCGTGGGCCTGGGGGACGACTGCGGTCTCATCCGTGAGGGAGAAGAGTTCTTTGCGCTGAGCACCGATGTCAGCGTGGAAGGGGTCCACTTTCGACCCCAGTGGGTCCAACCGGAGGAAGTGGGCTGGCGCGCCACCGCCTCGGCGCTTTCCGACCTGGCCGCCGAAGGTGCCGTGCCGGTGGGAATCCTGTGCGCGGTGACCATGCCTGCGCGCGCCCCGGAAAAGCATCTGCTGGAGCTGATGACCGGCGCCGGGGCGGCCGCCAAATATGCCGGCACCCTGATTCTCGGCGGAGATATTTCTGCCGGACCGGTGTGGAGCGTCGCAGTTACCGTGGTGGGCCGCACCCGCGCGCCGGTGACCCGAGGCGGGGCCGAGCCCGGCGATCGACTGTGGGTATCGGGCACGCTCGGTGGCGCTCGGGCAGCTTTGGAGGCCTGGCGCCGTGGCGAGCAGCCGCAGCCAGGCGCCCGAAGCCGGTTTGCCCATCCGGAGCCGAGGATCGCAGCCGGTCGCTGGCTCGCTCGCCACGGCGCGCGCGCGATGATCGATCTCAGCGATGGGCTCGCCGGCGATGCCGGGCACCTCGCGGCCGCATCCGGGGTGGCACTGGAGATCGACTTGGCTACGGTCCCGGTCGCCCTGGAGGCAACCGCAGAGGCAGAGCGCAGTGGGATGCCAGCGGAGCAGTTTGCCGCGGAGGGCGGCGAGGATTTCGAGCTGCTGGTCGCGCTGCCGCCCCGGTTCCACGCGGCCGATGCCTTCACCCGGGACTGCGGCCTTGCTCTCACGCCCATCGGTACCGTCCGCGCCGGAAGCGGGGTCCGCTTCCTCCTCGGCGGCCGCGAGATCGGGCTGAAAGGGTTCAATCACTTCGGTTGAGGAAATCTGCCGACCGGGCTAGCTTCGGTGCCGCGTCCGCCGGTCCGCCTGTTATCTCTCGTCTTCTGGCCCTCATGTCTACGATTATTGAAGTGCACGCCCGCGAAATTCTCGACAGCCGGGGCAATCCCACGGTTGAGACCGAGGTCGTCCTCTCGAGTGGCGCCCAGGGGAGGGCCGCCGTGCCCAGCGGCGCGTCTACCGGAGAGCACGAAGCGGTGGAGCTGCGCGATGGCGACGCGAAGCGCTATGGCGGCAAGGGCGTGGTCGAGGCGGTGCGCAACGTAAACGACGTGCTGGGGCCCCGGCTGGAAGGAAAGGCCGCCGCCGATCAGATCGAGATCGACGCCGAGATGATGGATGCCGACGGCACCCCGAACAAGGGAAAGCTGGGTGCCAATGCCATTCTCAGCGTGTCGCTCGCGGTGGCGCGAGCCGCGGCGCAGGACTGCGGGCTGCCCCTCTATCGCTATCTGGGAGGACCGATGGCGCGGGTGCTTCCGGTCCCGATGATGAACATCCTGAACGGCGGCGCCCACTCGTCCAACAACGTGGATGCCCAGGAGTTCATGGTGGTCCCCATCGGGGCCGACAGCTTTCCCGAGGGGCTGCGCATGGGGGTCGAGGTCTTCCATGCGCTCAAGAAGGTGCTCACCAAGATGGGGCTCTCCACCGCGGTAGGTGACGAGGGCGGGTTTGCTCCCATGCTCCCCTCGAATGAGGCGGCGCTGGATGTGGTGATGCAGGCGATCAAGGCCGCGGGCTACGAGCCCGGTGCCGATGTCGCGATCGCGCTCGACGTCGCGGCGTCGGAGCTGTTTCAGGATGGCGAGTACGTGTTCAAGAAAGGAGACGGCAGCCGCCGATCGGCGGAGGGAATGGTTGACCTCTACGCCGGATGGGTGGACCGCTACCCGATCGTCTCCATCGAGGACGGTCTGGCGGAAAACGACTGGAAGGGCTGGGCCCTGCTGACCGAGCGGCTGCACGATCGGGTCCAATTGGTCGGGGACGACCTCTTCGTCACCAACGTGGACCGGCTGGGCCGGGGCATCGAGGAGGGCGTGGCCAATGCGGTGCTGGTGAAGGTGAATCAGATCGGTACCCTGACCGAGACCCTGCAGTGCATCGAGCTGGCCAAGGGCAGTGGGTACGGGGTGGTGATCTCCCACCGATCGGGGGAGACCGAAGACACCTTCATCGCCGATCTCGCCGTGGCCACCGGGGCAGGGCAGATCAAGACCGGGAGTGCCAGCCGCACCGACCGGACGGCCAAGTACAATCAGCTGCTTCGGATTTCCGAGGAGCTGGGCGATCTGGCGCACTATCCTGGCCGGGACCTCTACCAGCTGTGACTCCGGGCCGCTGGGCCATTGTCGCGGGTCTGGCCTTTGCGCTCTACTTTGCGCTGCAGGGAGGGGAATACGGGACGCTGGACCTGCTCCAGCTCCGGCGGGAGACGGCAGACGAGCGGGAAAACGTGGCCCGGCTGCAGCGGATGGTGGACTCGCTGACGGCGGTGGCTCTGGGCATCGAAAAGGACCCCCGGGTGCAGGAGCGGGTGGCGCGGGAGCGTTTCGGGATGTTGAAGAAGGGTGAGTTTCTCTATCGGCTGGTGCCGGCGGAGAAAAGCGGTGAGCGGAACGATGAAAGCGTGAGCGGGAAACGATCAGCCAGCCGGTGAGTTCGGCGGAAAGCGCAGTTTACGCTTTCTGGCAGTTCCCGCTTACGCTTTATGTAGAAGACGGCAGGGTAGCTCAGCTGGTTAGAGCACGGCACTCATAATGCCGGGGTCGCGGGTTCGAGTCCCGCCCCTGCTATCACCTAAAGCCTCGCGCTCCCACTGAGTTGCGGGGCTTCTTCATGGGCTCTCTCATGGCCTGCCGGATCGCTGCACCTAGCCGGGTCGAGTAAACGAACCTAGCGACTCCAAAGACGGCGCAGTAGCATGTCTGAGGGGGGTGTTGCATGCGCTACCATGTACTCTGGTTACTCATTTTACTTCCTTTGCAGGTGGGCTTCGCTCAAGCCCAGAATCCCCCTTTTCAGTCCCAAGCCAAACTGGCTCGCAAAGCCGACTCGGTACGGGTCGCGTACCGAGATTCCATCTTGCGCTCCCAAGCCAAACTTGCTCGTGAAGCCGACTCAATTCGTGCCGCGTACCGAGATTCCATTTTGCGCTTTCAATCTAAACTTGCTCGGGAAGCGGACTCAGTCCGTGCCGTACTACCGCACCGGCTTTACCGCTGAGTGACGGGCTTTTTTTGCGGCCCTTGCGGCTCGGGGCAGTTGCCCCTTAAATTGGGGCATATGCCAAGGAGCGCACCCTCATGACCCACGCGGCAGACATCGCCCGCTGGCTGGGCGGCAAGAAGCTGCTCAAGAGCGAGATCCGCTCGGACTTTGATTTCGTCCGCCTGGTACAGGACGGATTACCCACGGCCGTGCTGGAAGCGCTGGTCAAGCGGGGAGAACTCACGCCCCAGGAAGTGGAGAAGTACATCATTCCCCGGCGGACTCTGGCTCATCGGAAGCGGCGGCATCAGCCGCTCTCCCGGGAGGAGTCCGACAAGCTGGCCCGGGTCGCCCGGATTTTCGCCGTCGCGCTGGACACCTTTCAGGACCGCCAGAAAGCGGCAGCCTGGATGCGGCGCCCCAATCGGGAGCTACAAGGCGCAGCGCCGGTCCAGCTGCTGGATACCGATAGCGGCGCCCGGGTGCTGGAGCAGACGCTGGAGCGGATCGCCCACGGAATCTTCAGCTAACTGCTCCATCAGAGATGCGGGTCTGGCGGGTAGCCCGGCGGGCATATGCAGCCTTGGACGGAGAAGGGGCCCGAAGAGCCGGCGGCCGCTGGAATTCTCCCGGCATTCCGGCGGTCTATACCTCGAGCGCACTCTCGCTCTCGGTGCTCGAGCTGCTGGTTCACACCGATCCCGACCTCATCCCCAACGACCTGCGGGCCTTCGAGATCGAGTGTCCGGAATCGCTGACCGTCCAGTTCCTTGACGTCGCCACCCTGCCCTCCAACTGGCGGCAGATTCCCAACCACCCGGCCTGCCGCGCGAGAGGTGATGCCTGGCTGCAGGGACGGACCCACCCCCTATTGGGTGTTCCCTCGGCGGTGGTGCCAGAAGAGCTGAACTACCTGATCAATCCCGCGCACCCGGACGCATCGCAGATTCGGGTGGCTCGATCACGGGCCTTCTCCTTTGACGAGCGGCTGCTGTGAGACCGACCATTTGTCGCAAAACAGGCCCTCGATGTCGCAAACGGGTCCTAGCACCTTATCTTGCCTCCCCCCACCTTGAAGTACCCCACCGCCTCTCTCGTAGTCCCGGAGCTTTCATGCGTAGACTCGTGTCGCTGTTGGCCTTGATAACCTTGGTTGTGCGATGTGGCGGGGACACCAGTGAGCCAACCACCACGGTGGGAGCCTCGAACAATCCGTCGGGGCCTCCGAAGGTCAGCGCCGACCTACTCGGGTTGCCGTTGGATGCCGACATCGCGGCCATGGTTGCCGCCGTGGACTCCGATCGGGTCGCGGCCGACATCCAGACCCTGGTCGGGTTCGAGACCCGGAACACCTGCTCGGACAACAGCGGGGCCACGCCCGGCATCGGCGCCGCCCGGGACTGGATCCAGAGTCAGTTCGCCGCGCTGCCTGGCGTCGAGGTGCGCCTGGATCCCTGGACCTACACCGGGTGTGGGGGCGACAGCAGAACTCTGCATAACGTCATTGCCTGGATTCCCGGAACCGGTCACCCGAATCGGTTGATCGTGATCGGCGGGCACTACGATTCGAGGAATACCAACGTCAGCGACGGAGCCAACCCGGCCCCCGGAGCCAACGACTCGGGTTCCCAGACCGCGCTGGTGCTCGAAGTCGCCCGGGTCATGTCCCAGTACCGCTTCGATGCGACCGTCGTCTTCGCTGCGTGGTCGGGAGAAGAGCAGGGACTGTTAGGCTCATCTGCGTTCGTGAACAGCAACTATCGGAACTACTTCCCCGACGGGACGTTGGAGCTGAACTTCACCGCCGACATCGTGGGTGGGGACAACACTGCCAACGACCTGACCGCCCTGCAGCAGTTCCGGCTCTATTCGCCGGGAACACCGCGGGAGATTTCTTCCGGCGATGGCAGTAGCGACGACACGTCTCCGTCTCGGGGAATCATGCGGCACATCGGGTTCTGGGGTGGGCTCTACGTGCCAACGATGGCGATGATCCCGAAGCTTCGGGAGGATCGTCCCAGCCGTGGAAGCGATCACAAATCATTCATCGGGAAGGGAGTTCCGGCCGTCCGGTTCATCGACGTGAACGAGAACCTCGGCCACCAGCATTCGCCCGACGACCTGTACCAGTACGTAACCCCCTCATACACCGCGCGGGTGGCGCAGGTTGTAGCGGCGAGCGCCGCCAGCATGGCGCGAGCGCCGACCCCTCCTCAGACGCTCAGTGTCCAGCGGTCCTCATCCGGCAAGCTGAGGGTGACCTGGGCCCCGCCCACTTCGGGACCAGCCGACCATTACGTGATATCAGCGCGCAGCGTCACCGAGAACCTCTATCGGACCAGGATGGTCGTGCCCGGGGATGCGGTCTCATCCATCGTGAGCCTCATCGACGATCTCGGAATCCTCAGCGGCAGCTCTTACATCTCGGTCGCGGCGGTGGATGCTGCCGGTCACGAGTCGTTGTACGCCTACCCCGAGTATCGCTGTAGCTCGTGGTCGTGCAGTGTGCCCAGCGGATCCCTCAGCGTTACGGCTACCAGGTGAAACAACGCTTATCAACCCTCGACCCAGCTTGAGCTCGCAGCAACTAAGTGGCTTGCTAGTTACCAGTTGCTGCCAACCCTGGTTGTAGCTTCTCAACTTTTCCACTAGCTTTCCTCTCCCCCAGCCGGTATCTGTGGAAGACCGCCCAGCGGTCGCTGGCACCGGGTTGGTATGTCGCCCGCATGACTTGGCGTGCGGGTGTAGGTGTCTAACGAACCCTCTTCGTGGGGAGGGCCCAAGGCAGCTGTTGGCTGCCCCGGAGCCCGCATGCCCAGCCGAGGAGACCGACGGTCGCGGTTTACCGCCGAACCCACGGTCCTGATCGTTGACGACGAAGAGACGCCCCGGTCTACCATCTGCCGGATGGTCCGCGCGCTTGGCTACCAGGCGCGGACCGCTCGGGACGGCCGCGAGGCGCTGCGCTACATCCAGCAGCATCCGGGCGAGATTCGCCTGATCCTCACCGACGTAATTATGCCCTACATGGATGGTGGCGAGCTGGCCGAGCGAGCCCGGGATCTCCATCCCCGGTTGCCGATTGTCCTCATGTCCGCCTATCCTGTGGGGGAGATCGCCGAGCTGGTTGCAGCCTATCCCGAGCTGCCCTTCCTGGAGAAGCCGTTTACTACCGAGGCCCTCCATCGGGCGCTGGTTCCACTGTTGGGGCCGCCGGCCAAGGCCAAAGGACGCCGAGCCAACGACCGGGTGCGCTACCGGGACCGCGCGAGGCAGTCCAGTTGAGAGTCCATGAGCGTTTCCCGAATCTTCCTGCTCTCCCCCGCCCATTGCGGCGGCAAGCGTGCTGCCGTGCTGCTGAACCAGCGGGCCGGGTTTCCCCTGGCCCAGCGGCTGCGCTCGGCCGGGATAACCCTGGGCGAGGCATTCAGCTTTCTCAGCGGGCTCTACTTCCGAGGTAAGCTCGACCTACGCAGACCGTTTCGCTCGTCCTCCCGCCGGCAGCTCCGGGGTCCAGATTATTACTACCGATCGCGGCTTGCTTGCCGCGAATACTGCAATCGGTGTCCAGGATCTCCGTGCCTTCGCCACAGTAGACATCCATCCCGATCATCCGCACTATCGCACCCCGCTGGTCCGGGATGCGTCGCGCCTGGGACCCGACGCCGAGATCGTGTTACTCGGCAGCGTAGCCACCGGCAAGTACGTCGACGTACTGCTGGAGGTGATCGGCGACCGGCTGCTGTTTCCCTCGGAGTTTGTCGGACGAGGCGACATGAGTCGGGGGGCGCTGCTGCTGCGGGCGGCTCGGGAAGGTCGCGAGCTGGCCTACGAGCCGGTGGCAGGCGCCGTGAGACGGGGACCCCGGGCGCGAAAGGTGGCTGCGACCCGATGACCGTCACCAAGGCCGCTCGATCGGCAGTTCGGATTCCCGATGGCGAGAACGTCGCGCTCCGCGCTGGGCGGCCACACCGTAGAGCTCACCAACCTCAACAAGATCTTCTGGCCCGAGCTGGGACTCACCAAACGGGACCTGCTGCAGTACTACGCGGATGTCTCCGCCGGCACTGCTTCCCCATCTCAAAGACCGGGCGATGGTGATGAAGCGCTACCCGAACGGGATTCACGGGAAGTTCTTCTTCATGAAGCGGACGCCCGAGCCCAGGCCGGAGTGGCTCCAGACCTGTGAGATCATGCACAAGTCGGAGAACCTGATCGCATTTCCGATGGTGCAGGATCTCGCCTCGCTGCTCTGGGTGGTGAACCTCGGCTGCATCGACCTCAATCCCTGGTATGCTCGCTGTGACGACGTGGACCGCCCGGATTACCTCCATTTCGACCTCGACCCGGTGCCGGGAGCGGGGTTCGACCGGGTACTGGAGACGGCAGTAGTGGTTCGGGAGGCGCTTCGCCAGCTGGGCATGAATCCCCTGGTCAAGACCAGCGGCTCGAAGGGGGTCCACATCTATGTGCCGATCGTTCGGGGGCCGCTGCAGAAGGACGTCTGGGAGTTTGCCAAGGCGTTAGCGAAGGGTTTGGAGCAGTACCATCCCGACCTCATCACGGCGGAGTATCGGGTGGCCCACCGTCCCCACGGCCGGGTCCTGGTGGACTACAATCAAAACGCCTGGGGGCGGACCCTGGCCTCGATTTACTCGGTGCGTCCGACGGAACGCGCGACGGCGTCGACCCCGGTGACGTGGGACGAGGTCGAGGCCGGCTTCAAGATCGAGGACTTCCGCATCGACAACGTTCCGGATCGGGTGCGGAAGCTGGGTGACCTCTGGAAGCCTCTGCTATCGCCCCGCGGCCGATTCCCGCTGGAGCGGCTACTGGACCGCGGTCGGAAGTCCAGGACGTGACTGCAAGCACAGCGGCAATTCTGTCCCCCTCCCAGGTTATCCGCGGGAGGTGAGACCTGATGCCGAAGAAGGTCACGAAGAAGGCAGCGGCCGGCGCCGAGCCTCAGCTCACCGAGTACCGGCGGAAGCGGGACTTCAGCAAGACCGCTGAACCGAAGGGCGGCGAGACTCGCCAGGCCAAGAAACTGGCTTTCGTGATCCAGAAACACGATGCCAGTCACCTGCATTACGATCTCAGGTTGGAGCTGGACGGGGTCATGAAGAGCTGGGCGGTGCCCAAGGGACCCAGCCTCGATCCTTCGGTGAAACGGCTGGCGATGGAGGTGGAGGACCATCCTATCGAGTACAACAAGTTCGAGGGGACCATCCCGCAGGGAGAATACGGCGGCGGGAGCGTGATGCTATGGGACCGGGGAACCTACACCTATGGAGGAAGCGATCCGGACCCGATCGAGGGACTCCGCCAGGGATACCAGAAGGGCGACTTCAAATTCGTGCTCAACGGGAAGCGGCTGAAGGGTTCCTGGGCCCTGGTGCGGATGCGGCGCAATCAGTCCGGCAAACCCCAGTGGCTCCTCATCAAGCACCGGGACGAATACGCGGAGCCCGGCTCGGATGTTACCGCAAACAATCTGACGTCGGTCGCTACCGGGCGGACCATGGATGAGATCGCGGAAGGGAAAAGCCGGGTCTGGCGATCGAACCGGGGACAGCAGGAGGACTCCGCCTCCGGTGAAGCGAGACAACCTGCCGCGCGGAAGCAGCCGGCCGAGACGGCCTACGGCCGGCTGATGGCCCGGCGAACCCGCTGACTCTGCACTCCATCCGACAGGTCCAGATCGACCACGGCTTTCCTGGTCCACACCCGTGCGTCGCCTCCCCGGGCAAATGACAGAATCTCGCCCGTGTCCGGATCCCGCACGATGACCATCGGATGAGCAGCGCTGTTCCACTGGAGCCTTACGGCTCCGCTTGCCTCCCGCTGCACCCGCACGGTGTTCGGCAAGGACCGGGTCTGGATCCGCGCTACTGACTGCGACATCCCGGCCACCCGGGCTCCCGGCGCCATCAGGCGGAGGTTGGCCAGCTGGGCCGCGCGGGTCTGATCCAGCGGCACGGCAAAGGCGAAGTGCCGGCTTTCCTGAGGATCATCCGCCACCGGCTGGGCATCAAAGAGAGAGCGAAGAGTCTCGAGCCGTCCGAGGCGGTCGCCTCAACCGAGTAGGGACCGGGTGCGGTGGGAAGGCTGGGCCGGGTGACAATCTGAAAGGCCGGCTCCAGTACCGGTTGTCCGTTTACGATGTGGCCCCAGATCAGCAGAGTGGGTTGCCGCTGCGTAAGCGAGGTCTGGGTCCTCAACGCGCTGGCTTCACGGAACGCCTGGACCTTCTTATAGGTGTAGTCGCTGATCCAGGGATCCAGGCAATAGCTCATGATGTCGGGCGCGGTCGGCGGTTTGAGACTGGCCGCGACCACGTCCAGGCCGTACACGCCGATCTGGCCGTTGGGATAGGGATAGGGCTCGCGAGGGTCCAGGCCCGCCCGGATTGCCGCAAGGAGCTGTGATAGCGGCCCCAGGTATGGCCCAGCTCATGAGCAGTGACCCTCAGGACGTCATTCGGGACTGTCGGTGCCAATGGCAGTTGGGGCGCCGATAAAGCCCATTCCCGACAATACCACTGAAATAGTCCAGCTTGACCAACCCGAAGTAGCGTGCGGTTGGAACCGTCGGCTACCCGCAAGGCATCCACATCGCCCAGCACTTGGGCCCACCCATAGTGTCGTTGTTGGGCTGAAGGGGACCGTCGGCGGTAAACACCGCATGAACATCGGCCTGGATGGTGCTCAGCGGGTACATCCGCCGGGCCAGCTGCAGCAGCCGGTCGGGATTGCCGCCCACCGATCCCTGGAGTCCGTTGGCGCTTTGCAGCACGGGGACGAAACGAATGGCCGCTGCCGGGCGCCGGGCGTACCTGAAGAGGCTGCGCGGCGCCCGACGCCGGGTAGCTGTTGTCGGCCTCATTGGTCTCGGCAATGGGTTGCCGGGGTCGACGTCGGCCAGCATCGACGCGTTGGTCTGGAAGACGGACGCGGGCACCCGCACGTTCCAGGAGCTGCCCAGCACACCTTCCTGCACCGACGTGGGGCGGACCCCGTAGGGGCCGGTATGGTAAAGGTCTGACTCAGCGTCCCGCCCTGAAAAAAGCGCAGCCGGACCGCCGGGCGGACGGAGTTGGGGCCGCTCGCGGTGACGAATACCCGGGCGTAGCCTTCCCGGCTTTGGACCAGGGGGACATCTCCAGCCGGGGTCTGGGTGCTCTGGGTGAGGGTGACGCGCTCGATGCGCAGGTTGAGCGTCGGTGCGGTGGCGGTGCAGGTGATGACAAAAGCCACCGTCGCGGTGGCCCCGGCAGGCACCGTCACCCGGGCAGGGTTGGTTCCCGCCACCGAGCAGTTCGTGGCCATGCCCCGGAGCTGCACGGTGTGAGCGGACGCGGAGATGTTGTTCAAGGTCAGCGTCGCGTTGGGGCCGATCGGCTGGGCGGTGCCGCCGTCCACCGTCACGGTGTAGCCGTCAGTGTCCAGGTCCGCACCACCGGTGGAGGTGGTCACCTGGAGCGTGCCCGTGGTCGGCCCCGGAGCAGCGCAGCTGATGGAGAAGTCCACCTCGACGGTCTGACCCGCGACGATCGACACGGTCCGAGGATTATCACCCACGACCTGGCAGTTGGCCGCGAGGCCGGTCAGCCCCAGCGTGTGCGCTCCCGGCGGGAGCCCGGCGAGGCTCATGCTGCTGCTCACGCCGATGGGTCCCCGATCGGTCCCGTCTACCAGAAGCGAGAAGCCATCCGGGTCGGAGCCGGTTCCGGTTGTGGCGGTGACCACCGCGATGTTGCCGCTACTGGGGCTACAGGTGACGGCGAAGGGGACCCGGGCGGTGGATCCGCTGGTCACCGGCACGATCCGGGGGTTGTCGCCCTGGATCGCGCAGTTCTGCGCTACCCCAGACAGAGTCACCGAGTGGGTCCCGTCGGCCAGGCCATCGACCACAAGCGTGGCATCCAAGCCGATCGCTGGGACCCTGGGTGCCGTCGACCACGACGCCATACCCGTCGGGGTCGAGCTCCACCCCGGAGGTGGTCGTGCTGACGCTCAGCGATGGGAGCACGAGTTCCGTGCCGCCGCCGCCGCAGCCCAGCCAAAGAGCGGGAGCTACCCAGAACAGGAGTTTTTTGAGGCGGAGATGCAATGTCGGTCCACGACCCTGGTTGCGGCCCTTCCTTAGAGCAGGAAGGGTCTTGGGGGACTTGGAACCAAATCAACCGCGTTACGATGTCAAGGATGGCGGCCCTTCCGCATCATTTTGTCCCATCTTGCGCGCCATTTTGTTACAGGTACATTGCTTACTGTCCTGCCGTAACGAAACGATCCAGCGTCGAGAAGAAACGTCGTGGTCGCTCGCACCTTCCTCGGCAATACCAATTCCCTTGCCTGTAATGGGCGGGCCCTCTGTTGTGGTCTCGCTCCCAACTCAAGCGATGATCGGAGCGCCCCGAAGTTGTCGGGGCGCTTTTTTTGTCCCGCCCGCAGCACTATCCTCTCTCTCCTGCCGAGGCCGCCTATGAAAACCCTGAACCACCCCGGGCAGAAGCTCGGGCTCGTCGCGTTGGCGATGCTGGTCGCTTCAGCTTGCACCGAGTCTACCACCAGTCCAGATCGGGCACCCGTGCGCGCGAATTTCGTGGCCGCCTCCGGCGCCACTGATAAACACATCTTCAGCTTCAAGGGCTCGATGTCGGCAGATTTCAAGAGCCGGGTCGAAGCCAAGGGCGGTAAGGTCGAGAAGGTGTACAATCAGATCGACGTAGCGGTGGTCAAAGGGCTCTCCGACGCTGACGCTCAGTCGATCGCAGGCAACCGTGCCGAGGTAACCCGGGACGTCCTACGGCAAATGGTACCGACGCTTGAACAGGCGCAGGGCTCGATCCAGAGCTTGCCAGACGGTGTAGTTCCGGACTTCACGGCCAAGTCCCCGCTCACCGCCGCGTTCCTCGGCTTCCAATGGGACATGCATCAGATTCACGCTCCAGAGGCCTGGGCAGCAGGCCGGACCGGTGACCCCGGTGTTCGGGTAGCCATTCTCGACACCGGGCTCGACCCTGACCACATCGACCAGAGTGGCACTGTGATCGACCAGGCGAGCAGCATTGCGTTCACTCCGTCTGTCTCTGGACCACCGGACTGGGCCGACGATCACTTCCACGGCACCCACGTGGGCGGCACGGTGACCACAAACAACATCGGAACCGCGGGGGTGGCCCCGAACGTCACCCTCATTGCCGTGAAGGTGCTCAACGCGGCAGGATCCGGTACCGACGCGGACGTCATTGCGGGGATCATCTATGCGACAGACGTTGGTGCGCAGGTCATTAACATGAGCCTGGGGGAGTATGGTCCCAAGAACGACGGCTCTCCCCCGACTCATACCGCATTCAATCGGGCCATCAACTACGCTCACCGGCATGGCGTGCTCGTGGTCTCGTCGGCCGGTAACGACGACATCGATCTGCAGCACGATGGGAACAACATCGCCCTGCCGTGTGAGGCGGGTGTGGGAATGTGTATTTCGTCCACTGGGCCCACGGACACGAAGTCCTCGTTCTCCAACTACGGCACCAACGCGATCAACGTCGCCGCCCCCGGCGGCGAGTTCGGCCCTGCATTGACCAGTTTCGTGCTCAGTCCCTGCAGCAGCCACACTGTCAACCCGGCCCTGGCAGTGTGCCACGACCGAGTGCACTACCTTTTCGTCATAGGTACCAGCCAGGCTGCGCCCCACGTTTCCGGCCTCGGCGCCCTACTGGACTCGCAGTACGGCGGTGGGCTGAATGCCTCCCAATTGATCACCCGAATCCAACAGGGTGCAGACGACATCGGGAAACCTGGGACCGATCCGTTATACGGGAAGGGTCGGATCAACGTGTTTACTACGTTGAGTAGGGCACCGACGCCGTAGCTCAGTAGTAGTCATCATTGGACTTACAAGGAGCAGCCAGGCGGCTGCTCCTTGTTAGTTTTAGGGCATGAGCCTGCCCGAGCGATTTGCCGAGAGCCTTCGCAACCTTGAGCTGCCCGCTGGAACAGCCCTGGCCGCCGTGTCGGGGGGACCGGATTCAGTGGCACTTCTGGACCTCCTGGTTCGGACTCAGGACTCGCACGGACTCAGGCTGGTAGTCGCCCACGCCGACCACGGAATTCATCCCGAGAGCGGCAGGGTAGCGGAGCAGGTCCGCGCCCTCGCCGCCTCGCACGGGCTTCCGTTCGAAACCACCCAGCTCAAGCTCGGCGCCAGCGCCGGAGAAACCCTCGCCCGAGCTCGGCGCTACGCCTGGCTGGAAGAGGTCCGTATCCGGGTCGGGGCTGCGTTCATTTTCACCGCTCACCACGCCGACGATCAGGTCGAGACGGTCCTCATGCGGGCCCTATCCGGCTCCGGGCCCGCCGGGCTGTCCGGCATGGCGGCGATGCGGGGGAGGTTGGTCCGCCCCTTGCTTCCATTTTCCCGGGCTGATCTCGCTGAATACGCCCGCGAGCGAGGCCTGACGGCCTGGGTCGATCCAGCCAACGCCGACCCCAGACACCTGCGCTCCTGGATTCGAACCCAGCTCCTTCCCGAGATCCGCCGGCGCCTGCCTCAAATCGACTCGAACCTCGAGCGCCTCTCCCGTCAGGCAGCGGACGACCGGGCGGCCTGGGATGCACTTCTGGAGCTGTTACCTGGCCTCGATTTGCGGGCTCGAGAACGGAGGAATTTCCGTTGCTGCCACCTGCCTCGGGGACTATGATTCAGCCCTGACGCAGGCCGTCATCTTGGCCCTGGCCCGGCGAGTCGGCTGCGGCCTGGGGCCCTCCCGGGTAGGGCGGGTTCTCGATCTGATCCGGACCAGGGAGAGCGGGCTGCAGGTGCCGCTCGGTGGGAACTGGACGGCGGCGCTGGAATTCGACCGGCTCCGGATCCTCCCCCGTGAGGCCGAGACGGCTGCGGAGCCCTGGTCACTGGAAGAGCAGCACGGATCCGGCAGCTGGGGCCGCTGGACCTTCCGCTGGCAACCGGCCACCGCGCCGAAGCATCAGGACCGGGTGGGATTGAGCGCCTGGTTCACTCCCGACCCGCTGACGGTCCGGCGGTGGGCGCCGGGGAAAAGCTGAAGCCGCTCGGGGCCAATGGCCGGCGCCTGATCGTCCGCTGCTTTCAGGAAGTCCGGGTTCCCCGGAGCCGGCGGGAGTCCTGGCCGGTGCTGGCGCAGAGCAACGATGTCCTCTGGATTCCCGGCGTCTGCCGCTCCGGCGTCCGGCTCCCGGCTGAAGGAACGGAGGCGCTCCAGGTCGATGCTGAGTACGCCTGAGGTCCTGCGCCGGACCGGCGGCCGGCCGGTCAAGTCGATCGTGTATGACGAAGCCACCATCGCAGCGCGGGTTCAGGCGCTGGCGGGTGAAATTACCAGGGCTTATCCCGACGGGCCGCTCCTGGTCCTGGGCCTCCTCAAGGGAAGCTTCATCTTCCTGAGCGATCTCGTCCGGAAGATCGAGCGGCCGGTCCAGGTCGATTTCCTGGTGGCCAGCTCGTATGGCGACGGGAAGGTCTCCAGCGGCACGGTCCGGCTGCTGTACGATCCGGAAACCCGGCTGGAAGGCAAACATATCCTGCTGGTCGAGGATATTATTGATACAGGGAAGACCCTGCAGCGCCTGATGACGCTGCTGAGCGCGCGCAACCCCCGAAGCATCGCGATCTGCGCGCTACTGGATAAGAAGCTGGCGCCCGAGCCACGTCCGGAGCTCCGTTTTGTAGGGTTCCAGGCGCCACCGGCCTTTCTGGTCGGGTACGGGCTCGATCACGCCGAGAACTTTCGACACCTCCCGTTCATTGCGGACTTGGAATAAATGGCAGACCGACTCCCGAACCGACCCCCCCGCACTAACTGGGGCAACCTGAGTAAGAACCTGGCTCTCTGGCTTCTGGTGGGGCTGCTGGCGCTCTTCCTGTTCCAGATGATGAGCCGGCAGCGCAATCCGACCCAGGAGTTCTCCTATACGGAGTTCAGCAAGCAGCTCGACCAGGGCAATATCGCCCGGGTGGAGGTGTTCGATGGGAAGCGCCTGGAAGGAGACTTCCGCAGCCCGGTGACGCAGGAGGGCCGGAGCGCCAAGAGCTTTCAGGTGCTCCTCCCCGTGGCCAACAGCGAAGCCTTCATCAAGCGGCTGGAAGACGCCAAGGTCCCCATCCTGGCCAAGGAACCCAAGGGTGGCATCACCGCGATCATCATCGCGGCGCTACCCTGGATCGTCATCCTGGGGCTGTGGTTCTTCCTGCTGCGCCAGCTCCAGGCCGGCGGAAGTCGCGCCTTCGCCTTCGGAAAGTCCAAGGCCAAGCTTCTGGCGGGCGACACGCCCAAGGTGACGTTCGCGGACGTGGCCGGCGCCGACGAGGCCAAGGTCGAGCTGCAGGAGATCATCGAGTTCCTCAAGGATCCCCAGAAATTCACCCGGCTGGGCGGCCGGCTCCCCAAGGGAGCCCTGCTGGTCGGACCGCCGGGCACCGGCAAGACCCTGCTGGCCAAGGCGGTAGCGGGCGAGGCGGGACGTCCCTTCTTCTCGATGTCGGGCTCCGACTTCGTGGAAATGTTCGTGGGCGTCGGTGCCAGCCGGGTGCGCGACCTGTTCGAGCAGGGTAAGTCCCACGCCCCGTGCATCATCTTCATTGACGAGATCGACGCTGTCGGCCGGCATCGCGGCGCCGGGCTCGGCGGTGGCCACGATGAGCGGGAGCAGACCCTGAATCAGCTGCTGGTGGAAATGGACGGGTTCGAGTCGAACGATGGCGTTATTCTGGTGGCGGCTACGAACCGTCCCGACGTGCTCGATCCGGCCCTGCTCCGACCCGGCCGCTTCGACCGCCAGATCGTGGTGGATGCTCCTGACGTGCGCGGGCCGGGAAGGAATTCTCCGAGTCCACACCCGGAAGATCCCGCTGGCGTCGGACGTCCGCCTCGAGGTCATCGCCAAAGGAACCCCGGGGATGGCCGGTGCCGATCTGGCCAATCTGGTCAACGAAGCGGCCGTGCTTGCCGCCCGGCGCAACAAGACTCTGGTCGACATGCAGGACTTCGAGGACGCCAAGGACAAGGTGATGCTCGGCGTCGAGCGCCGGAGTCTGGTGCTCACCGAGGATGAGCGCACGGCTCACGGCCTATCACGAGGCCGGCCACGCTATCGTCGCCATCAAGATCCCGGGCAGCGATCCGATTCACAAAGTCACCATCGTGCCCCGGGGCCGGGCGCTTGGTCTCACGGCCTCACTGCCCGAGGTTGACCGGCATAACTACAGCAAGGATTGGCTGATCGGCAGCCTGGCCATGTTCTTCGGCGGACGGGTGGCCGAGGAGATCGTCTTCGGCGCCGGACAAGGTGACGACCGGGGCAGGGAACGACATCGAGCGAGCCACCGGATTGGCTCGCCGCATGGTAACGCAGTTCGGGATGAGCGAGCTCATCGGCCCACTCGCGGTGGGCGACAAGGAGCAGGAGATCTTCCTGGGGCGGGAGTTTGCCCAGCGCAGGGAGATCTCCGAGCGCACGGCGCAAATGGTAGATGACGAGGTCAAGCGGCTGATCGACGAGGCCTACTCCCGCGCCAGCAGCATTCTGGGGGAGAACCGCGAGCTGCTCGACCGCATCGCTCAGGCGCTGCTGGACCGCGAGACCATCGATCGCGAAGATCTCGACCGGCTGGTGAAGAACCAGCCGCTTCCCCCGCGCAGCTTGCCGCCGGCCGAGCCGGCCGCTGCGCCGGCCAACACCGCCGCCAAGCCGGGCGCCTCCCCGGCTCGCGCGCCGATTCTCGGAGCGCCTCCGGCCGAACCAGCCGGCGCGTGAATGTTACGCCGCTGGCGCTTCACTCCCCTCGGGCGGTGCGCGATGCGCTGCGCTCTCACGGGTGGGAAGAGGGGCTGGCGGCGAACGCCGCCGCCGGAATCCACTCCACCGCATTTCATCTGACCGGACTGGACCAGGGAGCCATCGAGGCCCTGGTCCCGTTTGCAGGTGGCCTGGGCCTCGAGGTCCTCACCGGCGATTCCTGGGCCATTCTTGCCGGCAGCCGCTCGCGGCTCAGCGCGCTGGCTCGCCCGTGGACGGTTCCCCAGCCGCTGGCCGAGCTGGCCGCCGGAATCGGCCAGGCCATGCCGGCCGAAGCCGCCGCGCCATGGCAGACCGCTCGGGGTGCCGGTGTCGCTCGAACGTCCGGTCCTCGTAGGCATCCTCAACCTCACGCCTGACAGTTTCAGCGACGGCGGCCGCTTCGCGGAGGCCGGGGCGGCGCTCGCGCATGCCGAAGACGCTGGTGCAGGAGGGGGCAGCGATCATCGATGTGGGCGGCGAGTCCACCCGGCCGGGGCGGGACGACCGACGTCCCCGCCGAAGAGGAGCTGCGCCGGGTAGCTGCCCGCGATCGAGGCCTGGTGCAGGCCTATCCCGCGCTCATCATCTCGATCGACACGGTGAAGGCGAGCGTTGCCCGCGCGGCGCTCGAGGCTGGGGCGGCGATCGTGAACGACGTGTCCGGCTTGCGGCTCGATCCCGACATGGCGGCACCGTGGCGCGGCGACGGGCCGGAGTCGTCCTGATGCATTCGCGCGGCTCCGTCCTGGAGATCGCCTCCTACACCCATGCCGACTACGGCGGCGATGTCGTCGGGGCGGTGCTGCGCGGAGCTGCGTGAGGCGCTGAGCCGGGCGGCGCGGCCGGAGTCGGCCCGGAGCGACCGTGCTCGATCCCGGGCTCGGATTCTCCAAGACCGTCGAGCAGAACATCGAGCTGCTCGATCGGCTTGGCGGCACTCCAGGCGCTGGGCCGGCCGCATGCTGGTCGGCCCTTCCCGCAAGCGCTTTCTCGGCTCGGTCACCGGGCTTCCGATGGAGGACCGAGACCGGGCGACCGCCACGGCCTGCGCCCTGGCCTACGAGCGGGGGGCCCGGCTCTTCCGGGTGCACGAAGTCGGCCGCCGCGCGGGAGGCGCTGGCCCTGGCCCAGGCACTGGGAGGCTCACTAGTGGCCGCACCGCCCGAGCCCGGCGACGACGTCCGCCCTACGCGGCGGCCGTGGGCGTCACAGCGCTGGTGCTGCTGGGCTACATGCTCACGCTCGCTCCCACGGTCACCTTCTGGGATGCGGGCGAGTTCATCGCCGCGGCAAAGACACTCGGCATTCCCCACCCGCCGGGAACCCCGCTCTTCGTCATGATCGCCCACGTGTGGGCGCTGCTGCTTCCCCTTCGGAGAGTACGCCTTCCGGACCAACCTGCTCAGCGCGCTGCTGAGCGCGGCTGGTGCCGGCTTCTTTTTCCTCGTTGCGCACGAATCGCATTCGAGCCATGACCGCCGACCTCGCAGGCGAGACGGCGCGCATTCTCCGCCTCGGCGGCGCTACGGCCGCGGCGCTGCTCGGCGCTTTCACCTTCACCAACTGGCAGAACTCGAACGAGACCGAGGTCTATGCGGTCGCGACCTTCACCATTGCCGCGATGAGCTGGCTGGCGCATGTGTGGCGCGGATACCGGGGCACCGACCGGGCCCCGCGGGTGCTGCTCCTCATCGTGTATCTGGCCGGGATCTCGATCGGCAATCACCTGCTGGCGCTGCTGGCCGGCCCCGCGGTGGTCATGTTCATGGTCAGCACGCTTGCGAAGCTCGCCCGCGTCCGATCCGGTCGCAGCGCCGGGCGGAATGGGGCCAGGTGGCCGTGGTCGCCGGCGATGTGGGCTTTGCTGATCGGTACCGGCCTCGGCAGCAGCGGGCTGATCGCGTCTGGGCGGGCTCTGTTTTCTCGGCGCGGCGATTTACGCGCTTCATGGGCGGGGCCGGGGCCTTCGCGCTGCTCACGCTGTTCATCGCCGCCATCGGAGTTACGCCATACCTCTACCTGTATATCCGGTCGGCCCAGCAACCCGCCGATCAACGAAGCGGCCCCGGCCACGTTCGACGCGCTGCTCGCGGTCATCCGGCGGGCGCAGTATCCGCCCCGCACGCCACTGGACGATCCCACCGTGGCACACGGCCCGGACAATCCCGGGCGGACCCTCGGCCTGCTCGGCGATTCAGTTCGCCGATTACGTCGTGTACTTCGTCTGGCAGTGGGCCAAGTCCGCTGCGGCATCTGGCTGCAGGTGGCTGTCAGCATCTGGTTTCGCGCGCTCTGGGCATCAGCGGCTCAATGGCGCAGCGCCGGGCCGATCGGTCTGCCTGGTGGCTGCTGGCTGCTGCTGTTCCTGGTCACCGGTCCTCGGCCTGGTGATCTACATGAACTTCAGGCCCGGGTTCGGCCGCTGGTTCGATTCCTATCCGGTAGCCGCGGCGCCACGAGGTTCGGGAGCGGGACTACTTCTTCGTCGTGAGCTTCATCGTGTGGGGGATCTGGGCGGGCATGGGGCTGGTGGTTGCCGCGCGCGCGCTCATGATTCGGCGGGGCGACCGCCCGGCGACTGGCGCCCGGCGCGCTTCTGGTTGCGCTGTTGCCGGTGGCCTTGAACTGGAGCGCTGCGTCCCGGCGCCAGGGGCCCGATGCCCGGCTGGCCGCCGACTTGGCCTACGATCTGCTCAACACCGTTCCGCCCTACGGCATCCTTTTCACCTACGGTGACAACGACACCTTTCCCGCTGTGGTGGGCCCAGGAGGTCGCCGGGATCCGGCAGGATGTCACGGTGGTCTGCCTGGCCCTGGCCAACACCGACTGGTACATGCGCCAGCTGCGCGATGCCCCGGTCCGGCCGGTGGATCGCAAGACGTCTGCCGCCGATCTGGCAGGGCGCACATCGAGGCCCGCACCGGCCCGGCCGCTGCACACGCATGACCGACTCGATGATCGCGGCTGCCATGAGTGGCTATGTGGTGCCCCAGGATCAGCGAGGTCTCGCTGGGGCCGCTGACCCGCACCCTCAAGGCGGGGACATATCCTGCTGCCCAACGAGATTCTGACCCTGGGCGTGGTGCAGCAGAATGTCGGCCGCCGGCCCATCGTGTGGGCGATCACGGCCGGGCGGGATTTCGGCGGCCTGGCGGATTACGTGGTTCAGCAGGCGCTGGGATTCGCTCTCCGGACCACCCCGCCGGACACCACCTCCGCCGCCCTCGATACCCGGCGGCTGGCGGGGGCGCCCCTGGATATTCCCCTCACCGAGCGACTGCTCTGGGAGACCTACCGCTATGCCGGCCTCCTGGAGGGTGATGTCACCAAGCTGGAGAGCACCAGCGCCAGCATTGCCTCGACCTTGTCGCTCCCCTACACCCAGCTGGCCTACGCCTACAGCGCCCGGGGCGAGCATGACAAGATGATGCGCGCGCTGGAGCGAGCCATGCAGCTCACGCCCAATCCGGCGTTGCGGGCGGCCCTGGCCGAGCTTCGGGTCCGCGGGGCAGCTAGGAGCAGCCTCGTCCCGTCCTTCAATAACCGAGCATCCCCCGATAAATTAGAGGGTTATGGACTTCCCAGGCCTCCCGGCCCGGCTGGCCGCCGTTCGCGCTTCGGTGGCCCAAAGCCAGGCAGCCGGGGGCTGGCAGCACCCGGTGCGCATCGTGGCGGTCACCAAGACCCACGGGCCGGAAGCGGTCCGAGCGGCGCTTGCGGCGGGCCTTCGCGACATCGGCGAGAATCGGGTTCAGGAAGCGCTCCAGAAGCAGGAGGCAGCTGCCTGAGCTTCCGGTTGAGTGGCATCTGATCGGCACCCTGCAGCGGAACAAGGCCCGCCACGCGGCTGGGCGCTTCGCGCTGATCCACTCGATCGACCGGGCCGACCTCGCGGCCGAGCTCGACCGGCGGGTTCCGGCCGGCGTCCGGCAAGGCGTGCTGGTGCAGGTGAACTGTTCCGACGAGCCCCAGAAGGGCGGAGTCGCGCCCGAGGCGCTGCCAGCCCTGTTGGACCAGCTCGAGACGCTCGAGCGCATCGAGGTTCGGGGGCTCATGACCATGAGCGCCTTGACCGAGGACACCGACCGAGCAGCGCCGCGCGTTCCGCCTGCTGCGGGAGCTGCGCGACGCGGCGGAGCGTTCCGGCCATCGGCTGCCCGAGCTGTCCATGGGCATGTCGGGCGACTACCCGATTGCGGTAGAGGAGGGGGCCACGATGATCCGGCTCGGAACCGTTCTGTTTGGAGAGCGGCAGTCATGACCGACGACCACGCCTTTCATCTTACGCCGCTGGACGTGCGCTCGCAGGAATTCGCCCGGGCGCTCCGGGGCTACGATCGGGCGCAGGTTGACGAGTTCAAGCTGGCGATCTCCGAAGAGCTCGAGCGGCTGCTGCGCGATCGCGCCCAACATGAGGAGCGGCTGCGTAGCGCTCAGGAGCAGCTGCGCGCCTTCCGGGATCGGGAACGGGCCATGAATGAGGCGCTGGTTGCCGCCCAGCAGCTGCGGGTGGACAGCCGGGAACAGGCGGAGCGGGAAGCGGAGCTGGTATTGCGAGAGGCGAGGGCCGAGGCGGAACGAGATTCTGGAGCGAGCTCGCCAGGAGGAGGCGGTGGTGCGCGAGCGAGCTGATGGCGTCGCGCGGCAGTTCACCTCCTACGTCGCGAGCTTTCGCACTCTGCTGGAGCGGCACCTCGGCGAGGTGGATGGACTGCAGCGCCGGGTCCGCCCGGGCACTCCCGACGCTTCGTCCGAAGAAACTGTGCCGATCGCGCCGAAGCCAGGAGCTCAGCAGTGACGGCAGCAGCCCCGCTGATCGAATCGGGTCCAGGCCGCCGCCGAGGTGGTTCGGGAGCGAACCGCTCTGCGGCCCGAGGTCGGCATCATCCTGGGCACCGGTCTGGGCGGGCTGGCCGAGGAGATCGAGGTAGAGGCCAGCGATCCCGTACCAGGAGATTCCCGGTTTCCCGCTGTCCACCGTGGAGAGTCACGCCGGCCGGCTACTGCTCGGCCGGCTGGCGAACCGGCCGGTCGTGGCCATGCAGGGCCGCTTCCACCGCTACGAGGGATACGGGCTGGGCGAAGTGACGTTCCCGGTGCGGGTGATGCGCGCGCTCGGGTGCCCAATTCCTCATCGTCTCCAATGCCTGTGGCGGGATGAACCCGCTGTGGAGCCCGGGCGATCTGGTGCTCCTCAGCGATCACATCAACCTGCTCGGCGATAACCCGCTAGTCGGATCCAACGACGAGCGGCTGGGGCCGCGCTTTCCCGATATGTCGGCCCCCTACGATCCAGAGCTGCGCGCGCTGGCCCGGGCGGCCGCCCTGGAGCTCGGCATCACCTTGCGGGAAGGCGTCTACGTCGCCGTGCCCGGCCCCAATCTGGAGACTCGGGCCGAATACCGGATGCTCCGGGCTATGGGCGCCGACGTGGTGGGGATGTCCACCGTGCCCGAAGTCATCGTGGCCGCGCATGCCGGCATGCGGACCGTCGGTATCTCGATCATTACCGATCAGTGTCTGCCGGACGCGCTGGAGCCCGCCGACATCGGCCGTATCATCGCGACCGCCGGCACGGGCCGAGCCTTCGTTGACCCGGCTCATCACTCGGCTGGTGGAGCGGCTGGCCTGATGGCATTTCCGTCCTGGCCCGATCTCACGCCGAACGAGCTGGAGCAGCGAGCAGCTCACCCGATGGAAGGAGGAGGGGCTCTTCCGCCAGACCATCGAGGCCCGGCGCGAGCGGGCCCCCCTTCGTGTTCTACGAAGGTCCGCCGACCGCCAACGGCCGGCCCGGCATCCATCATGTCTTTTCCCGGACGATCAAGGATCTGGTCTGCCGCTTCCATTCGATGCAGGGAGAGTCGGTGACCCGGATCGCCGGCTGGGACACTCACGGCCTGCCGGTCGAGATCGAGGTGGAAAAGGAGCTCAAGCTCAACGGCAAGAAGGACATCGAGCGGTTCGGGGTGGAGCGAGTTCAACGCCCGCGCCCGCAAGAGCGTCTTCAAGTATCAGGAGGAGTGGGAGGATCTCTCCGACCGGATCGGATACTGGCTGGACTACGAGCATCCCTACATCACCTGCAGCAACGACTACATCGAGAGCGTGTGGTGGCTGCTCCAGCGGCTGCACCAGCGAGAGCCTGCTCTACCGGGGCCACCGGGTACTGCCGTACTGCCCTCGCTGCGGAACCGTGCTCTCGAGCCACGAGCTTGGCGCTGGGGTACGAGCAGGTCACGACCAACTCGATTTATGTGACGTTCCCACTGGAAGACGATCCCAACCGCCAGCTCCTGGTCTGGACCACGACGCCGTGGACCTTGCTGTCCAACGTGGCGGTGGCGGTTCACCCGGAGCTGGAGTACGGCGAATACCGGGCAGGCGACCGCCGTCTGATCCTGGCGACCAGCCAGGCCAAGCTGCCGAGCAGCTCGAAGCCGGGCGCCCCCAGTTTCAGCGAGCTGGGAGCGGAGCGCACCTTCAAGGGCAGCGAGCTGATCGGCCTCCGGTACCGGCGTCCGCTCGAGGTGGTGCCGCTGCCCGAGGATCGCGTCTCCCGGGTCGTCGTGGCCGGCGACTTCGTAACCGCAGAAGACGGGTCCGGCCTGGTCCACATGGCGCCGGCGTTCGGTGCCGACGACTATCAGGCCGGCATCGAGCACGGGCTCGCGCTGGTGCGGCCGGTGGCTCCCGACGGCACCTTCACCGGCACCAGCTGGCCCGAGATCGAAGGTCGGCTGGTCACGGCTCCGGAGACCAACGAGCTGATCGTGAAGCGGCTGAAGCAGGACGGCCGCTGGCATCTGACCCAACCGTACAGCCACACCTATCCGCACTGCTGGCGCTGCTCCAGCCCGCTGATCTATTACGCCCGGGATTCCTGGTTCGTGCGAACCTCCGCGGTGAAGGATCGGATGCTGGAGCTGAACCGGCAGGTGGACTGGCATCCGCCCGAAGTGGGAGCGGCGCGGTTCGGCGAATGGCTGGAGAACAACATCGACTGGGCGCTGTCCCGCGACCGGTACTGGGGCACGCCGCTTCCGGTGTGGGTCTGCGAGAACGACCCCAGCCACATCGAGGTGATCGGAAGCTACGCCGAGCTGGCAGAACGATGGGGCCGTCCGTTGCCGAAGGACTTCGACCCCCACAAGCCGTTCATCGACCAGTACACCTGGGCCTGCCGTTGCGGTGGCCTGATGCGGCGCACTCCGGAGGTGATCGATACCTGGTTCGACTCGGGGTCCATGCCCTACGCCCAGTGGCATTACCCCTTCGAGCACCAGAAGGAGTTCGACGCAGCATTTTCCGGCCGACTTCATCTGCGAGGGCGTGGACCAGACCCGCGGCTGGTTCTACTCGCTGCTCGCGATCGCAACCACGGCCTTCGACAGCGCTGGCGTACCGCCACGTCATCGTGAACGACCTGGTTCGCGATGCCGAGGGCCAAAAGATGTCGAAGAGCCGGGGAAACGTGGTCGACCCCTGGTCCGTGATCGAAGAGTTCGGGGCCGACACGGTGCGTCTCTACCTGCTGGGGTCGAGCCAGGTATGGCTGCCCAAGGACTTCGACCGGCAGACCATTCCCGACGTCGCCGGCAAGTTCTTCAACGCGCTCAAGAACAGCTACCAGTTCTTTGCCGGCTATGCCGGCGAGTGGACTCCGGCCCGGTCTCCCGACCCGGCCAAGCGACCGTTGGCCGACCGCTGGCTGCTGAGCCGGCTGGATGCGGCGGTGGAAAGAGTGACCGAGGCGTGGAGCGGATACGACGTGACTGCCGGGGTGCGGGCGATCATGGACTTCGTGGTCGATGACGTGTCCCAGTGGTACGTCCGGGTGAATCGTGCCCGGTTCTGGGCGCCGGATTCGGTGGCCGATCCGGCGGCGCTGGCCACTCTGTATGAGGCGCTGACCACGGTGAGCCAGCTGTTGGCCCCGGCGGCCCCGTTCGTGAGCGACTGGCTGCATCGAGCCCTGACGGGAACCTCGGTGCACCTCGCACGGTTTCCGGTACCCCGTGGGCTGCGGAAACCCGAGCTGGAGACTGCCATGGACGCGGTGCGCCGGTTAGCCTCGCTGGCCCGAGCCGCTCGGGAAGAGCGAAACATTCGGGTTCGCCAGCCGTTAAGCCGGATGCAGGTGGCGGTCCCGGCCAATGCGCGGGTTCGGGCTTTGGACGAGCTGCTCGAGCTGCTCCGCCTGGAGGTCAACGTGAAGGAGATCGAGGTCGTCGCCTCCGACACCGAGCTGGTGCGGCTCCGGGCCAAGCCCAACTTCCGGACTCTGGGCAAACGCTATGGCAAGCGGACGCCGGCGGTGGCGGCCGCCGCGGCCACCCTCACCACGGGACAGCTGCACGGCCTGGAGCGAGGAAGTCCGGCCACGCTCGAGCTGGAAGGGGAGCCGGTCACCTATATGCCCGAAGACGTGGCGGTGGAACGGGAGGTGGCGAGCGACTGGCTGGTGCAGAGCAACGGACCGTTCGTGGTGGCGCTGGATCCGCACCTCGATGAGCCGCTCCGCCGCGAGGGGCTGGCGCGGGAGATCGTCAACCGGGTCCAGCGGATCCGGAAGGATGCCGGGTACGCCTACGTCGACCGGATCGAGCTCTGGATCGATGGTGATCCGCCGGTGCTCGAGGCGGTGCGAGCGCACGCCGACTTCATTCGGAGCGAGACGCTGGCCCGGCGGTTGGAGGTGGGGGCGCGCGCGCCGGCACCCGATCTGGAGCAACAGGTGGACATCGACGGGCAGGGGGCGGTGGTGGGAGTGCAACGTTATCAGGACGGCCGTGACTGAGTCGGCCTCAACCATGGACGAGTAATGAATAAGAAACAGCTTTCACATCTCGAGAAGCGCCTCATGGAAGAGCGCGCCCGCGTCATGAAGGAGCTGGGCTATTACGACGAGTCCTTCAACGCCACGTTGCAATCCTCCGACGGCGATCTCTCCTCCTATTCGTTTCACATGGCGGACCAGGGAACCGACGCCATGGAGCGGGAAAAGCAGTTTCTCTTTGCCTCGCAGGAGGGCCGCTACCTCTGGCACGTGAACGAGGCGCTCCGCCGGCTCTACGGCACCCCCGAAAAATTCGGTCACTGCCAGCAATGCGGCCAGGAGATCAATTTCGAGCGGCTCGATGCCTTGCCCCACGCCCGGCTCTGCATCACCTGCAAGGAGAAAGAGGAAGATGGCAAGCGGCGCTGAGCGGCAGGTGTTCGCCTGGGCGGCTCTCGCGACCGTCGTGCTCGACCTGGTCACCAAGCTGATCGCCGAGGCCACGTTGCTGCGAACCCCGGGGGTGTCGGTGTTCGGGGACTGGTTTCAGCTGCGCCTGGTCTATAACCAGGGCGCGGCCTTCGGTCTCCACGTCGGGCCCTATTCCCGGTGGATTTTTTTCACCGTCGCGCTGGTGGCGGTCTTCGTGCTGACCCGGATGTCCCGCGGCAGCCCGGTCGGTGATCGGTTCCGCCAGCTCGCGCTCGGCCTGGTTGCCGGCGGGGCGGTCGGAAATCTGATCGACCGGGTGCGGAGCTCCCGGGGGGTGGTGGATTTTCTCGACGTGGGGATCGGCGCCCTCCGCTGGCCAACCTTCAATGTCGCCGATATTGCGGTGAGCTGTGGTGCCATCGCGCTCGCCATCTCGCTGTGGCGGGAAGACGCCCGCCGGCCGGAGCCGGAGTCGGCTTCGGCAGCGTGAGGTGAAGGCGGGGCGGCGGGGCAGCGGGGAAGCGGGGCAGCAAGAACCGAGACCCGCAGCTGGCCACGCGTCCCAGCCCAGTCGAATTCACCGTACTCACGTCTCGAAACCGAGCGCCTAGATCGGTTCCTCGCCGATCAGCTCGCCATCTCTCGGACTCAAGCCGCTCGCCTGGTTGCCAACAAGCTCGTCAGCATCGATGGAAAACCGGCCCGTGCCTCCCGGCTCCTCTCCCGGGGTGAGACGGTCACCGTTCGCATGCCCGAGAACGAGCCGCCGCGGACCATCCAGCCTCGCGCCATCCCGCTCACCGTCGTCTTCGAGGACGAGCACCTCGCCGTCATCGACAAGCCCGCCGGGCTGGTAGTGCACCCGGCGCCGGGACACTGGGACGACACCCTGGTCAACGCCCTGGTCGCGCGGGGCACCACCCTGGCCGGCGGAGCAGAGGGTCGCCCCGGCATCGTCCACCGGCTGGACCGTGACACCTCGGGTCTCATGATCGTGGCCAAGACCGATCTCGCTCACCGGCGGCTTGGCGCCGCGATCGCCGCCCGCCGAGTGCGGCGGAGCTACGCCGCCCTGGCGTGGGGCCACCTGGACCAGAGCCCGGTCCGGATCGACGCCCCCATCAGCCGGCACCAACAGGACCGGAAGCGAATGGTGGTCTCGGATGCCGGCCGGGCCGCCCGCACCGATGCCTCGGTGGTGGCCCGGTTCGATGTGGTCGATCTGCTCCGGCTGGAGCTCCATACCGGTCGGACCCACCAGATCCGGGTCCATCTGGGCCACCTGGGTCACCCGGTCGTGGGAGATCCGGTCTACGGTGGCGGTGGCAGCCGCCGGATCTCCGGCGCCCAGCGCCGGGCGGCGGAGGTGCTCGAGCAGGCCACGCCCCGGCAAGCGCTTCACGCCGCCGCTCTGGCATTCCGCCACCCTGTGAGCGGTGCACCACTTGAGTTCAGCTCCGAGTGGCCCCGAGATCTCTGGCCTGCACTGATTGCAGTGGGTGGCGAAGAACTGGTTGCCCGATCTGCAGCCTCTTAGCTATCTTCGTTTCTTTAATAGAGATGGCTAACTCTCCCGCGCTTCACGCCGTCATCTTTCGAATCGGTGAGGTAGTCTGCGCGGCCCCGGCAGGGATCGTGCGTGAGATCCTCCCCCGCCTGCCGGCTACCCGAATTCCCGGCGTGCCGGACACGGTCGAAGGGCTGGTCAACGTCCGTGGCAGCCTGCTCACCGTCCTCGACGGGCACCTCCTGCTGCAACAGGAGCGGCGGTCGTCGGACGAGGGCGCGATCGTCGTACTCGAGGTCCGGGGCAGGGGTTACGGTCTCGGCGTCGGTCAGGTCCTGGATTTCCTCGAGGTCCCCGCTGGCTCGGTGGTCGAGCGCCGGGAGCTGCCCGGGGTAGATCCCCGGCTGGTCAAGGCGGTCGGGCTCGGAGCGGGAGGCCAGCACTTCATCCTGCTCGACGTGGACGCCGTCTTCGCACCGATCATCGGAGGGTAGGCGTCATCCCGCCGCCCGTTCACCCGCACGGAGGAAGTCTGTGAATCACACTGTGCTCGTCTGCGATGACGCCATCTTCATGCGTACGATGATCAGCGATATCCTGAGCCAGGCCGGATTCGAAGTGGTCGGCGAAGCCGAATCGGGTCTCCAGGCGGTCGAGAAGTATCGGGCGCTCAAGCCCGATCTCGTCACCATGGATATCGTCATGCCCGACATGGGGGGCATCGAAGCCGTGCGCGAGATCTGCAAGACCGATCCGGAAGCCAAGATCCTGATGTGCAGCGCAATGGGGCAGCAGGCCCTGGTAGTCGAGGCGATTCAGGCGGGCGCCAAAGACTTCGTGGTGAAGCCGTTTCAGCCATCCCGCGTGCTCGAGGCGGTACAGCGCGTCCTGGCTTGATCCATGGACCTCTCCAAGTACGCAGCTCTGTTTCTCGCGGAAAGTCGCGAGCACCTCAGGGCCTGCAATAGCTCGCTGCTGGAGTGGGAAGGCGAGCCGGCTGCGACCGAGCCGGTCGACCGGCTCTTCCGCGCCATCCACACCATCAAGGGGATGGCCGCGACGATGGGCTACGCCCCCGTCGCCCAACTCGCCCATGCCACGGAGAACCTGCTCGACGCGTTGCGGCAGGGCCGGGTCTCGGCCAGCTCGCCGATTTTCCAGCTGCTCTTTCGCGCGGTGGACGCGCTGGGCCGGGCGGTGGAGGGTGCGGCCGCCGGCACCGAGGGTCCTGCCGACGCAGGGTTGCTGGGCGAGCTGGATGGGGCCGCTCGCTCTCGGCCGGGGAGGCCGGAAGCACTGTCGGAGAGAGCACCCCGCCTGCGGTCGCAGAGCCCAAGGCCCGTCGCGCCTCGGACGCTCCTCGCTCCCGTCCGGTCCAGGTGACCATCCGCTCGGGCGCGGTCATGCGCGGCGCCCGAGCGGCCCTGGTTCTCCGGCGAGCCGAATCGCTCGGCCAGGTGAGTGGAGTGCGGCCACCGTTGGCCGACCTGGAGCGCGACGATTTCGACGGTCGCTTGGCTTTCCGGCTCCAGAGCAGGCTGGCTGAGCCGGAAATCGAATCGGCGCTGCGGTCGATCGGGGATGTGGAAGCGGTGCGCTTCGATAGCCCTCCCGCGCCGAAGGTGGCGAGCGAGGAAACGGCCGCCAGATCCGGGTCGACCTTCAGCGCCTGGACCTGCTGATGAAGCAGGTGGGCGAGCTGGTGGTGGCCAAGAACCGGCTGGCCGCGCTCTCCGGCGAGGCCCGCGACCCGGTGCTCACCGAGCTGAGCGAGCGGATCTCCCGGCTGGTGTCGGCCATGCAGACCGAGGTGCATTGCCGCCCGGATGACGCCGGTGGGCGAGGTGTTCGAACGATTTCCCCGGCTGGTGCGTGACCTGTCTCGCGACCTGGGGAAGCGGATCCGGTTCGACATGGAAGGCGAGGAGATCGAGCTGGATCGCTCGATCCTCGACGAGATCGGCGAGCCACTGGTGCATCTGATCCGCAACGCGTCCGACCACGGCATCGAGGCTCCCGCCCAGCGCACCGCGGCCGGGAAGCCGGCGGAAGGCCGGATCCTGCTCTCGGCTACCCGGGAGCGGAACACCGTTGCGCATTCGGGTGATGGATGATGGCCGGGGAATCGACCGGGACAAGATTCTGGCCAAGGCCCGCCGTGAAGGCGCGGCCCCTGACACCGATGCCTTGACCGACGACCTGCTGGTGCGGGTGCTGGCCCGGCCCGGGTTCAGCACCGCGCAGAGCGTCAGCGGCGTATCGGGTCGCGGGGTCGGTGTGGACGTGGCCATGACCCGGGTGCGGGCCCTCGGCGGCACGCTCGAGGTCCGCAGCGAGCTGGGAAAGGGAGCCACTTTCTGCATTCGGGTGCCGCTCACCCTGGCCATCGTCCGGGCGTTGCTGGCCGAGGCCGGCGGCGAGCGGTATGCCGTTCCGCTGGCCTATGTGGCGGAGACGGTGGAATTCGACCGCCAGTGCGGTGACCGCGGTGCGGGATCGCGAGGCGCTGGTGGTGCGGGATCAGGTGATTCCTACGGTACATCTCCGGCGACCTGGTCTCGGCCCGAGCCCCAAGCCAGGTCAGCCCGCCGGCCCACCGTGATCCTGGAGGTAGGAGAGCGGCGCAGCCGCGCTGGTGGTCGATGCGCTGCTCGGACAGCAGGATATCGTGGTCGAGCCGTTCGATGCCCCCCGCGGGCTGCCCTCGTATGTCGGCGGCGCGACCATTCTGGCGGACGGCGCGCCGGCGCTGATTCTGGACGCCGCGGCGCTCCTTTAGGAGGAAGCATGGAAGACGTGCGTGACCTGAAGGAGTCGCAGCTCGACGCCATGCGCGAGGTGGCCAACATCGGGGCGGGGCATGCGGCCACCGCGCTGTCGAGATGACCAACCGGACCATCATGATCACCGTGCCGCGGGTCTACGTAAGTCCGCTGGAGGAAGCTTGCGACATGGTCGGCGATCCCGACGCCGTCATCGCCGCCGTCCTCATGCACATGATGGGCGATCTCACCGGCCGGGCTATGGTGCTGTTCCCCGAGCGGGCCGCCAAGATCCTCTGCGATTTCCTCTTCCGCCGGGAACTGGGCACCACCCAGGTCTTCGGCGAGATGGAGCAGTCCAGCCTGAAGGAGGCCGGAAACATCCTCGCCAGCGCTTACCTGAATGCGCTGAGCGACTTCATGGGGCATGATGCTGGTGCCCTCGGTTCCCAGCCTGGTGATCGATCTCAGCGGCGCGGTGCTGACCTCCGCCCACCTCAACTTCGGCCACGACCGGGACTACGCCTTCTGCGTCGAGACTTCGTTCCGGGTCGAAGGTTCCAGCGATCCGTTGGGGGGACATTTTCTGCTGTTGCCGGATGTGTCTTCCCTGCGATCCATCTTCGACGCCATCCGCCTGCCCTAATCCATGCCGGCGCCCGCGCTGTCGGAGCGCGATCTCACGGTTCTCCGCTCCTTCGCCCGTCGGATCGATCCTTCCGACGCCGGGGCGCATAACAACCTCGGCGTTCTCTATTACCAGAAGGGGCTGATCGACGAGGCCATCGCCGAGTTCGCCCGCGCGCTCGAGCTCGACTCCAAGATGCAGGTGGCGCAGGCCAATCTGGAGATCGCCTACCGCGACAGTGGTCACTACGATCGCCGCATCGCGGACCTCCGCGACAAAGTCCAGCAGCCATCCGAAAGATCGTACGCCCGCTGGGAGCTGGGTCGGGCCTACGCGACACTCGGGACGCCATGAAGAGGCGGTGGCCGAGTTCGAGAACCTGCTGGCAAGCCATCCCAACGACGTTCCGGCCATGGTTCAGCTCGGTCTCGCGGAGAAGGCCCGGGGCCGGCTCGATACCGCCAGCGATTGGCTGGCCCGCGCCTGCGACAGGATCCCGAGAACGCGGTAGCGCGGTTCTACCGCGGAGAGGTCCTCTACAATCGCGGCCTCACCGAGCTCGCCCTCGTTGCGCTCAAAGAAGCCATGGCCCGGAACCCGGAGTACGCCGAAGCCCACTACCTCCTGGCATTCGTCTACGGCGATCTGGGCCAGCACGAGGCCGCCAAGGCGTCGACCAAGAAGGCGGTCGCAGCTCAATCCGATGCTGGCCCGCGCCCAGGCGAACCTGGCGCTGGATCGCGGGGCGGCCGAGGCGTGGGCAGCGGAGCGGGCCTCTCGGCGTGGGGGCAGACTGCAGAACGGACAGCTGCGTGGAGAGACGCAGCGGAGTCGCCGTCGTCAGGAGCTGCCCGCCGCCCACCGCCCAGTCCGCCCGCCGCCCCGCAGTCGGTTACCGGCGCCCCGCTGGCGCACTACAATCTGGGCCTGGCGTTGCGCCAGAAGGGCTACTACGAGGACGCGCTCCGCGAATATCAGCTGGGCCTGGATGCTGGCGAGGATCGCCGGCTCAACCTCCAGGCCATGGCCGAGGTCCATCTGCTGCGGCGCAACCTTCCCGCCGCGCTCGAGCTCTACAACACGCTGGTCCAGGAGTTTCCCGACTCGCCCAAGCTCTGGAACGAGCGGGGAGTATGCCTGCATCAGTCGGGACTTCGCAGCGAGGCGCTTGCCTCCTACGAGAAAGCGGTAGCGGCCGATTCCGCCTACCAGCTGGCCTGGAACAATCTCGGCGTCCTCCGCGCCAGCGAGCCCTCCAGTGACAGCGCCGTGGCCGCGTTCCGCCAGGCGCTGGGCGGGTCCCAGCCGCTCTTCACCGCCCGGCTCAACCTGGCGCTTGCTGTTGATGCAGCGCCGGCAGTTCAAAGCGGCGCTGGAGGAGTACCAGCAGGCGCTGAGCGAACAGCCGACCAGCGCGATCGCATGGAATGGGGTGGGCCTGGTGCTGATGGAGCTCAAGCGCTTCGAGGACGCGCGCAACGCGTTCGGCCGCGCGGTGGATGCGGATTCGGAGTTCGCCGCCGCGCACTACAACCTGAGCTTCGTGCTGAGCCAGCTGGGCGATTACGACGGGGCATTGCGGGAGACCAGGCGCGCGCTGGAGCTGGAGCCGCTCGTATGTCCCTCAGAAGTTTGCGCTCACCATCGACCTCCAGTACGAAGACCCAACCATCGCCATTGCGCCGGAGCTGGTTGCTGATGCCAGCGGTGATGAGCTGGCCGGAGAGTTCAGCTTCGATTCACCGGCGCTCGATCGGCTGTTCGAGGAGCTCGCCCCGGCGGAACCGGCTCAGTCGCAGGAGCCGGCCGACGACGTGCTGCGCGCAGGCGCGCGATCTCATCGCGAAGGGCCTGCTCGACGCCGCTCGCATGGAGCTGGACCGGGCGTCGGCGCGGGGCGCCCCGCGCACACGCGACCGCGATGCTCCTGGGGCACATCTTTGCCAGGCGCGGTCTCCACGGTGAGGCGCTCGAACGGTACCGGGAGGCTCGGGCCCTGGTGCCGGCCGACTCCGATGCCACGCCTGGGCGAGATCCACGCGCTCCTGGCTCTCGGCCGGGCCCGGGATGCGGAGCCGCTCGCGGACGAGCTCGCGACCCGGGTGCCTCGGGATGCCGACGTGCTGGCCGCCCGTGCCCGGGTGCGCTTGGCGGTCGGTGACGCCGCCGGCGCGCTCGAGTCGGTAAAGAAGGCGCAAACGCTCGCTCCCGGACGGGCCGACCTCTTCCACCTCGCAGGCCCAGGCCTCGGCCCGGCTCGGCGACCGGCTGCCGCGCTCGACGCGTTCAACGCCGCGCTCCAGCTGGACTCCATCCCTGGTGCGCGTCTGGTACGAGCTGGGCGCGCTGGAGGAGGAGCGGCACAACTGGGTGGCGGCCCGGTCGGCCTACGAGCGCGCGCTCGATCTGCTGCCCACCTACGGCACCGCTGCACTGGCGCTGGCCGATCTTATCCGGCGGACTGATTCCCCCCATGCGGCGATTCCGGTTCTGGTGCAGGCTGCTGGAGGCCGATCCCTACGAGCTGGAGGCGCTCACGGCGCTCGGCCGGGCGCTGCTGGAGGACGGCCGCACGGTGCAGGCGCTCGAAGCCTTTGCCCGGGTCCTCCGCTTCGATCCCGAGCACACCGCGGCGCTCTATCACCAGGGCACCTGCTTCGCCCGGCAGCAGCAGTTCGATCAGGCGGTCCAGGTCTGGGAGCGGGTCATTCAGCTTGGCAGCCGGAAGGCCCCTTCGCCACCGAGGCCCGGAGCCGCGCGCGCTCGGCCCGCGATCTGCAGCACATCTTCGCCGCGGCGGGCTGAGCCATGGCACTCGAAGGACCGCTGAAGGAGTTCCACATCCAGGACGTCTTCCAGCTGCTGGACCTGGGCCGGAAGAGCGGCGTCCTCCGGGTGACGTCGGAGCTGCGGCAGACGGAGGCACGGTGTCTTTCGATCGGGGCGGCGTCGTGGCCGCGCGTCTGGGCAAGAACCCGCAGCGCTTCGGGGCTCGCCTGGTGCGGATGGGCAAGATCTCGGAGAAGGACCTCGATCGCGCCCGGGCGATGCAGGAGTCAGGGCGATCCCCGGCGGCTGGGCGACATCCTGGTGGCCATCGGAGCCATCGCCCGGCGGGAGCTCGACCGGCAGCTCAAAGGCCAGATCGAGGAGACCATCTTCGATCTGCTGGGCTGGACAGAGGGGTACTTCCGCTTCGAGGAGGGGGCGGCGTTCGAGGGCATGGTGGAGTCTCCGGTGCGGATTGCCACCGAGGGCCTGCTGATGGAGTCGGCGCGGCGGCATGGACGAGTGGTCGAGGATCGAGGCCAAGGTGCCGCACCTGCGGGTGGTGCCCAAGCTGCCGCCTCCACGACAACTCCGGCCAGCGGGCGACTCGACCTGGCGCCGTTCGAGTGGGAAGTCCTGGCGGCGGTGGACGGGGAACGCGACCTCCACGCCCTGGCCGACACCTGGGACAATCGGAATTCGACGTGGCCCGCACGGTGTTCACGCTCGCCGCGGCTGGGGTCATCGTGCTCGACGACAGCAGCGCGCGGTGACAACGGACGGGATCCTGCGATCTCCTTGGCTCCGGCTCGCGAGGCGCGTGGCCAAGGGCGAATATGAGAAAGCGGCTGCCGCGCTCCAGGAGGTGTTGCGGCACGACCCGTTGATGCCCGAGGCCCGGCGCCTGTTCGGCCTGTGCCAGGCGGCGCTGGGGCGGTTTCGCGGCGCCGCCGAGACCTGGAAGGGATGGGCGCGATTGGCCACCCATACCCCGGCGGAGGAGGCGCTGGCCCCGGCGGTGGAGCGGCTCCGGCAGGCGGCGGAGATCCTGGCGCAGGAGCTGGAGAGCCATCGTGACTGATGATATCAAGGCGCTGACCACGCGACTGGCCGAGGAGCCGGGCAGTCTCGCGTTCCTGGAGCTGGGCGAAGCACTGCGCCGGCGAGGCCAGCTCGACTCCGCCTACAAGGTGGCGCGCGGCGGGCTGGCCCGGTATCCGGCGTTGGCCGATGCCCACGACCTGATGGCGCGGATCCTGGGCGATCAAGGCGACCTGGCGGGAGCGTTCGATGCCTGGGCCGAGGCCCTGCGCTTCGACCCGATGCGGATCGGCGCCTTGAAGGGAATAGCGTTCCTCTATTTCCGGGCCGGCGACGTGCCGGCGGCATTGGAGCACCTCCGCCGCGCCGCGGATATCGACCCGGACGATGAGTCGATTCGGCAGGCGATCGAACGGGTGCGCGGCCCTGGCGCGCCAGCGCCCTCTGCCGAGCCGGCCCCGCCCCAGTCGGCAGTTGCCCCCGACTCAGACGTGCCGGTTACGGTCCTGAGCTCGAGTGCGCCGGCGAGCCGCGGCGCAACGGCGTCGGCCAACGGCCACGGCCAGACCGGAGTGCTGCTGGTGGATGGTAAGGGACTTCGACTCAACGGCAGCTTGCGGGGGGCGAACAACGAAGACGTCGGCGATCGGGTGGCCGCGGAGCTCGCCGGAGTGTCCAAGGAGGCGGCGCGGACCAGCAAGCTGCTCGGCTTGGGTGGATGGAGCGCGATCGCGGTCGAAGCCCCGGACGGAAATCTGTTTCTGGTCGCGCCTACCCCGGAGACTCTGCTCTTGACCGTTCGCGAATCATCCTTGCCGATGGCGCGGCTCGGTCTCATTGCCGAGCGGGCTGCCAAGGATGCCCGTGACTGGCTGGGGCAACAGCGATGAACGCAGCGGACGCGGCTCTGGAACGGGTCACCCGGGTCCCCGGCGTGCGAGGATCGCTGCTGATCTCGGGCACCGATGGGCTGGTGGTGGCCGAGCGGTTGATGGATGGCATCGATGGCCGGGCTATCGCCGCACTCGCGGCCAATCTGGTCCGGCGACTCGACCGCGCCACCAGCCGGGCCGGGATGCGCGCTCCGACGTTCGTCCACCTGCACGGCAACAGCGGATCGGTTCTCGCCGCGCCCGGTAGAGAAGATCTGGTCCTGGTGGCGCTGGCCGGAGTGGACGCTAATCTGGGGCTTGCCCGAATGGAGATGCTCGACGCGGTTGGTCACCTAGCCTGATGCGCGCACTCGAGCCCTGGGTGGTGGCGCCGCTGCAGACCTTCATCGACGAGTCCTCAGCCCGGCTGATTCTGCTGATGACGACCTCGGGGCAGGTGGTGGCCCAGCACGGGTTCTCTCGCTCGGTCGAGGTCATGACCGCAGCGGCCCTCGGTGCGGCCATCGTCGCCTCCACCGAAGAGCTCGCCAAGATCATGGGCTCACCCCGCTTCGGCGGGCTGGTGCATGGGGGAAGCAAGCAGAGCTGCATGCTCTCAGCGTTCGGGACGCCGCGGGGCCGCTGGATCGGCCTGGTGGTGTTCGGGAGCGAGACTTCGGTGGGCATCGTCCAGCTGTTTTTCGATCAGATGGTGGAGGAGTTGGTCACGGCGGCGCCCCGGGAACAGCCGGCTCGGCCGATGCCGGAAAATTTTGAGGAAGAGCTCAACGCCAGTCTCAAAGAACTCTTTGGACGGTAACCCGAATGTCCCTGGTCAACTTCACCGCGCGCGAGATCACCTGCAAGATCGTCTACTATGGACCGGGCCGGTCCGGTAAGACGACCAACCTGCAGTATGTCTACGGCCGGGTGCCTGAGGCCCGCCGCGGACGCATGGTCTCCCTGGCCACCCAGACCGACCGGACCCTGTTCTTCGATTTCCTTCCTCTGGAGCTGGGGTCGATCTCCGGCTTCACCACCAAGTTCCAGCTCTACACAGTTCCGGGTCAGAGCTACTACAACGCGACCAGGAAGCTGGTGCTGCAGGGCGCCGATGGCGTCGTGTTCGTGGCCGACAGCCAGGCGCGGCGGTTCGACGACAACATGGAGAGCCTGCAAAACCTGCAGGACAACCTGCTGGCGCAGGGCGTGGACATTCGGCACCTCCCGGTGGTGTTCCAGTACAACAAGCAGGACCTCCCTCGCGATCTGATCCTGACCCCCGAAGAAATGGACGATGCGTTGAACTTCCGCTCGGTCCAGAGCTTTTCGGCCGATGCGCTGCACGGCACCGGGGTGTTCGAAACCCTCAAGGGCGTGTCCGAGCTGGTGCTCCGGCGCCTTGCCGCAGGGAGCGCGGTCGCGTGACCGCAACGCTGAACCCGCTTTACCGGTTCGACACCCTGGTGGTCGGGGCGGCGAACCGGCTGGCGTTTACCGCGGCCAAGGCGGTCGCCGAGTCCCCCGGCACCGTGTACAACCCACTTTTCATCTACGCCCGTCCTGGCCTGGGGAAGACTCACCTGCTGATGGGCATCGGTCACGCGGCCCGGGCCATCAATCCCCGGCTCTCGGTGGAATACCTCACCCTCGATGAGTTCGTCGAATCGTTTCATGCGGCGGTTGCCGCGGGTCAGGGTGAGGCATATCGCCGGCGTTTTATCGACGTGGATCTGCTGCTGGTGGACGACGTCCAGTTCCTCACCCACCGCCGGGAAATGCAGGCCGAGCTGCTCCGCCTCAGCGACGCGCTGCAAACCTCCAATCGCCAGATCGTGCTCACCAGCGACCGGCCCCCGGCAGAGATCGAGGCGCTGGACGAGCGTCTGATCCGCCGGTTTGCCGGTGGCCTGGTCATCGACATCGCCGCGCCGGATTACGAGACCCGGGTCGCCATCCTCCGCCGGAAGGCTGAAGAGCGCCGGGCCAAGTTCGGCGAAGGCGTGCTGGAGGCGGTGGGCTCCCTGGTGATCGACAATGTTCGCGAGCTGCTGGGCGCCCTCAATCGTCTGGTCGCCTTCCAAGCGGTCAGTGACACGCCGCTCAAACCGGCACAGGCCAAGGCCCTGGCTGGTGGAATCGAGGCTACCGACCAGGACGAGCGGGCTGAGAGGACGGAGAGGACGGAGAGGACGGAGAAGAAGGCTGCGACCGCTGGAGATGAGTTCAGTGACTTCCTCTCCGAGGTTTCGGCCACCGTGGCTCAGCAGGTGGATTCGTGGCGCACCAAGGTCGCCGCCGCCATCCTCCGATGGGAAGGGGAAGGGTTCAGCACCGGACGGCTGGAAGCGCTGCTGCAGCAGGAGATGACCACGGATCCCGAGCAGGTGTTGCGCCAGTTCGAGTCCGATGTACGCCGGCTGCAGGCGCTTCATGCCGAAGCGGCGGAGCTGGCGCCCGGCGCTCGCGGGGTCGAGCGCGTTTCGCGATCCGGATGGGATCGCGGGGGCCGAGGCCCTGACGCAGCAGGCCCGCCAGGGGGCGCATCCTCCGCCGGCGCCACTCCCGATCTGGCGGCTGGACGATCTGTTCGAGAGCGCGGGAAACCGCATGGCCTTGAAGGCTGCCCGGGCGGTGGTGACTGAGCCGGCCAGCCGGTACAACCCGCTGGTCATCGTCGGTGCGAGCGGAGTGGGGAAGACCCACCTGCTGCATGCGCTGGGCAACGCGCTCGCCGCCAAGGCCAAGGGGCCGGTCGCCTGTCTCAGCGGCCACGAGTTCACCGGAGAGCTGATCGAGGCGATAGACCGTGACGCGGTCGGCGCCTGGCGCGCGAGATACCGCGCCGTGGCCGCATTTCTGCTGGATGATGTGCATCTTGATGGCCGAGAAGGATCGAACCCAGGACGAGCTCTTCGTCCTTTTCAATTTTCTGGCCGAGTCCGGCCGGCAGATGATCTTCACCTCCGCGCTGCCCATCGCGGAGCTCGGGGGCGTCGAGGCTCGGCTCCGCAGCCGGCTGGAGGGCGGCCTGGTGGTGGAACTGCCGGCCCCGGAGCGGGAGATCCGGCAGCAGGTCATCGAGCGCCTCATGGTGGCCAAACTGGGCTCGCTGGATCCCGAGCTGGCGGAATACCTGGCATCGCGGCCGGCCGATTCGATCCGCGCGGTAAGTGGTCTCCTCCAGCGGGTGCTGAACGCCGCCGAGACCAAAGGGCGTGGCGCCGGGTGCCGCGCTCGCCCGCGAAGTGCTCGAGGGCGCCGCCCCCAAGCCTCCCCGCCGCCAGGGCGCGCGTTCCAGCGGCATTGTGGCCCCGGTGGTCGGCGCCCGGAGCCGGGAAAAGGTGGTCTGGGACTGGCCTGACGTCGGCGACCGCATCGTCGAGGAATGGCGCTGATGGCCATCAAAGGGAGTCTCAAGGAAGCCAGCCTTCCGGATGTCATCCAGCTGCTCTTTCTGGGCCGGAGAACCGGATGCCTGGCGCTGGCCGATCAGCACAACTTCGGCACCATCTATCTCGACGAAGGTCAGATCGTCTACGCCTCGATCGTCAACCGGCGAGACCGCCTGGGCGACATTCTGGTGCGCACCGGCCGGATTACGCCGGAGCAGCTCCAGAAGGCGATCGATGCTCAGGACGACGACCGGCAGCATAAGCTGGGCGAGATCCTGGTGAATCTGGGAACCCTGAGTCGCACCGAGCTGGAGGACTACATGCGCCTCCAGATCGAGGAAGCGGTGTACTACCTGTTCACCTGGACCTCGGGCACCTTCAATTTCGAGGCCGGCGTGCGTCCGGAGCGCGAGGACTTCCTGGTTCGGATCAGTCCGGAAGCCCTGCTGCTGGAAGGCGCTCGCCGGGTGGACGAGTGGAGCCTCATCGAGAAGAAGATTCCCTCCTTCGACCTGATTTTCTCGGTGGACCAGCAGCACATCGCCCAGTCGACCCCAACTCTATCAGCCGAACAGCAGCGGCTGCTGCCGCTGATCGACGGTACTCGGGACGTGCGCCAGCTCATCGAGGAGTCCGGGCTGGTCGAGTTCGAGGTGGGGAAGGCGCTCTTCGGACTGATCACCGCGGGGTTCGCGCACCGGGTGGGGACCTCGACCGCCACCGCGCCGAAGGTCAACGACAGCCGGGTCGATGAGCACCGGAACCTGGGCATCGCCTTCTATAAAGCGGGGATGCTGGAGGAGGCGCTCCGCGAATTCCGGCGGGTCATCGACCTGCGGCCGACCGACAGCAGCTCGCCCCTCTTTCTGGGCCTCATCGCCATCCGCCAGGCTCGGTGGGAAGAGGCCGCGGAGGCGTTGCGCCGCGCGGCCGATGCCGGAGTGCCCAAGCCCGCCGCGCTGCACAACCTCGGGTTTGCGCTCGAGCAGTTGGGGCGACTGGACGAGGCCGAAGCGGCGTACGGCGATGCCGCCGGCCGAGCCCGCGACGATGCCCGGGTGATGCTGGGCTGGAGTATCGTGGCGCTGAAGCGAGGCGATAACAAAGTGGCCCAGGGGCGCCTGGCTCGGGCCCGTGAGCTGCTCAATGGCAAGCCGGTGCCAGCGCTCTGGTACTGGGCGGCGACTCTGGCGACCTCGGGTCTCGATGACGCCGAAGGTGCGCTGCAGGCTGCCCGGGAAGGCGTGGTCGCCTATCCCAACAATCCCGTGCTGCAGAACAACCTCGCCGTGCTGCTGGAGCTGTGCGGGGATGTTCAGGGTGCCGAGGCGATGCTCCGCTCCGCGCTGGCCGAGGATGCCGCGCTGCCGCAGGTCTCCAAGAATCTGGCCGACATTCTCTACCGGAATGGCCGCTACGATGAAGCTGCGGAAGCGTACGAGCGGGCCGCGAAGCTCAATCCGGAGCTGGGCGACGATCTCTACTTCAAGCTCGGCAACATCGCCTATAAGCGGCGGGATCATGCCCGCGCGAGGGAGAGCTGGGCTCAGGCCGCGTCCCTCAATCCGGGGCACCAGCTGGCCCGGGCCAATCTCGAGATGCTGGATCTGGCTCAATGATCTCCCGAGGAAGCCGCCTTTGCCGCGCTCACCCGGAAGATCTCGGTCGAGGCCGGGCTGCCGCTCGACGCCTACAAGGACAAGTGTCTGCGGCGGCGGATCGCGGTGCGGATGCGGGCCTGTGGCGTACACAGTTACGCGGAGTACCAGGCGGTACTCGATACCAACCGGGCTGAATACGAGCGGCTGAAGGATGCCATCACGATCAATGTCACCCGCTTTTATCGCAACGCCGATACCTGGAACGTATTGCGCGCCCTCCTGCCCGAGGTGTGTGCCGCCGACCGTACTGAGGTGCGGGCCTGGAGCGCTGGCTGTTCCTCCGGCGAAGAGGCCTACACCCTGGCCATGCTCATCGCCGACCACCTGGAGCGCGAGGGCAAGCCGGACCGGCTGAGCCTGGTCTCAGTGGATGCAACGGACATCGACCGCCAGTGCCTGGAGCGAGCCCAGGAAGCTCGCTACCGCCGCGACGCGCTGACCGAGATTCCTCCCGGTCTCGCCCAGCGCTACTTCGAGGGCGACGGGGAAGAGTGCCGGGTGGTCGAGCGAGTGCGTCGCCGGGTCGTGGTGCGGGCCCAGGACCTCAGCACCGACCCGCCTCCGCGGCGAAACTATCACCTGATTCTCTGCCGCAACGTCGTCATTTACTTCGGGCGGTCCACTCAGGAGCGGGTGTTCACCGCCTTCGCTGATGCACTCGCCCCCGGCGGCCTGCTCATCCTGGGGAAGGTGGAGACGCTCCTCGGGCCCGCCCGCGATCGGCTCACTCTGTTGGACCCGCGGGAGCGGGTCTACCGGCGGGCCGCGTGAGCGGCCGCGAGGTCCTGGTTCGGGTTGCCGATCTTCGCACCGGTGGGGCCGGGGATGTCCTGGTCACGGTCGGCCTGGGTAGCTGCGTCGCCATCATGCTGCACGATGCCGAGGCCAAGATCGGTGGGCTGGCCCATGTACTCCTGCCATCACCCGCGCTCACTCGGCCGGATAGTAACCCGGCAAAGTTTCCCCAGTCCGCCGTACCGAAGCTCCTGGAGCTGATGGTGGAGGCTGGCGCCCGCCCGGAACGCATCACCGGGCGGTTGGCCGGAGGCGCGAGCATGTTCGCCGCGCTGGCGCCGCCCGGAACGATTCAGATGGGAGAGCGCAACCTGGTAGCAGCCCGGCATGCGCTCACCTCGCACGGAGTCCGGCTGGTCGGTGAGGCTGTGGGAGGGGACTTTGGGCGGACCGTGAGGCTCCGGGTGCGGGATGGCCGGGTGGAGGTCAGCACGGTGTCGCATGGGGTCCAGCATCTCTGATCCCAGCCGGGTGCTCGTTGTGGACGACAGTCCGTTCTTCCGCCGCCTCCTCACCGACGTGGTGGAGGGATCCGGCGAGTTTCGAGTGGTCGCCACGGCGCGCGACGGCATGGACGCGCTCCGAAAAGTTCGGGCCCATGCGCCCGATGTCGTGCTGATGGATCTGGAGATGCCCGAGCTCGACGGTCTCGGCGCCATCGGTTACATCATGGCCGAATCGCCCCGGCCCATCGTGGTGGTCAGCGCGTACGTCGGTCCCGGTGCCACCGCAGCCATCCGGGCGCTGGAGCTGGGCGCGGTTGACCTGGTGGCCAAGGAGGATGAGCGCGGCGCCGACGCCACTGCCCGGTTTGCCGAGCGACTCATCAACGTGCTGCGCGCCGCCCGCATGGCCGACATCAAGCGGGTGGCGCTGGGTCAGAGACGGGTCGCCGAGCCGGCAAGGCCACCGCTCAGCGGCACTCCCGGCGCAGGCCCGGCTCTGCGTTGCCATCGCGGCGTCGACCGGAGGTCCCCGGGCCCTGGCCGAGATCGTGCCGCAGCTGCCGACCGGTTACGAGGCCGCGGTGGTCATCGTGCAACACATGCCGCCGAAGTTCACCCAGAGCCTGGCCGAACGACTGGCAGCCCAGAGTCGCTACCGGGTCGTCGAGGCTCAGGACGACATGCCGCTTCAGGCGGACACCGCTTACGTAGCTCCCGGGGATTACCACATGCGAGTCGCCGGTGGGGCCTCAAGGCCTTCGTCTCGCCCTGGATCAGGGGCCTACGGTATGGGGAGTGCGGCCCGCGGCCGATCCTCTCTTCAGCAGTGTGGCGAAGGCGTTCGGGCCCCGGGCGGTCGGCGTGGTACTCACCGGAATCGGGAGAGACGGCGCAGAGGGCCTCAAGCAAATCCATGAGGCAGGGGGGATCGGCATGGCGCAGGACCGGGAGACGGCGACCATCTACGGGATGCCAGGTGCGGCCTTGCACGCCGGCGGAGCCCGGTACGTTGTCCCCGTCGCCCAAATAGCGGACCGCATCGCCACCGAGCTCAGCCACCTGAGGCACCAGCGGTGAGCCGAAAAGCGGAGGGCTTCCTCCTGGTTCGCGCGGGCAACCGCCGGGTCGGGCTGCAGCTTTCCGAAGTGATCGAAGTGACCCAGCTCGGCGCGGTGCATCCGGTGCCGTCGGTGGAACCGGCCCTCCGGGGAGTCGTCGCGCTGCAGGGACGCATGGTGCCGGTCGTGAACCTCGGAGCACTGCTCGAAGGCTCCGCCTGTCCCGAGAAGACGGAAACCCTCGCGCGTGGTGGTAATGCTGGAGGACCGGCGCCTGTGTCTCGAGATCGAAGAAGCGGAAATCCTGGTGCGGCAGCCGGCCATGCCGGTTCCCCCCGGGGAGACGTTGCCGTGGGCCATCGGCGTGGCCCGGCATGAGGATGGATTGGTGCCTCTCATTGATCTGTCTGCGCTTGGCTCCCGCTTGATGGAGGCGGTATCGACATGACCACAGGCGATGACGTTCAGGTGGTGACCTTCAGGGTGGGGCGCCAGGAGTTCGCGTTCGACATCCTTCAGGTGGAACGAATTCTCCGCTACTCCCCGCCGTCGCCGCTGCCCAAGGCCCCGGAGTTTCTGGAGGGCGTGATGCCCTATGGGGACGGCGCCGTGCCGGTCATCGACCTGCGCAAGCGCTTCGAGCTGGACGCGCCGATTCGGGAGGAGACCCGACTGATGGTCCTGGAAATGGAAAATCAGCGGGTGGCCGTGCTGGTGGATGAAGTGCGCGAGGTCCTCCGGGTTGACGCCACCAGCATTGCTGCTCCCGGGCCGGTGGTGAGCGGTCTCGCCGCCATATATATCGCCGGCATCATCACCCGGCCGGAGCGGACCATCATCATTCTCAACGCTCGCAAGCTGCTCTCCTCGACCGAGCGGCTGGCCTTGAGTGAGCTCGGGGCCGCCTGATGACGGAGCCCTGGCTCGCCTCGATTCGCACTAATCTTCAGGAGATTACCCGACGCCTGGATGGGCCGGCGGGAGGAGAGCGGGAGTCCCTGAAGCGGGACATCATCGCCCTCTTCAAGCGGGTGGACGGCGCGCTGACCGACCTGGGACAGATCAAGGAGGAGATCAGGGAGCTGGTGGAGCGCTACAAGCAATCGAGCAGCGTGGCCGATACCAGCCCGGCACCGCAGTTCACCGGCGCCCGCCCCGCGGTGCATGCGGACCATCTGGGGGCTTCGACCTATATAGAGAAGGGTTGGAGCTTCATCTCTCTGGGCGACTATGGCGGCGCCATTCAAGCCCTGGAAAAGGCCCTCACCCTTTCGCCCGGCGCGGTAGAGGCAACCTCACTGCTGGGCTGGGCCCAGATGCTCAACGAGGATTACGACGACGCCCTGGGGAATTTCTCCAAGGTGCTGATGAAGGAGCCGGCCAATGCGCTGGCCCGGATCAACGTCGGCTATATTTGTCTCAAGAAAGGGATCTTCGGTGAGGCCATCGAGCATCTCTCGAAGGCCATCAGACTGGATAACGACCGGAAGGCCACCCTTTACGCTCATTATTATCTGGGCCTGGTCTATCTCGAGCGTGAGATGTATGACGATGCCCAGACCTTTCTGCGGAAGACGCTCAAGCTAGGGCCCAAGCTCATCGAGGCGTACTTCGAGCTGGGCCGGGCGCTCTGGCTGGGCGGAGAGCGGGAGGAGGCGGTACAGGTCTGGACCGACGGTTACAAGGCAAACAAGTTCAACCCGTGGGCCAAGCGGTGCCAGGAAATGTTGGACGTCGCCTCCGCTGGTGGCGAGGTGCCTCGCAGTCCGCTCTCCGAATAGGTCTTTCTTTAATACTCGCTGCACCGGGCCTGCGGAGCCGAGACCCGGACTCAAGCGCCCGAGGACAAGCCGCGGGTGGCTCAGGTTGGCCCGGTGACCGTGGTCGCCTGGCCGCGGCAGCTGAATCTTGCGGTCGAGCTGGCCCGGCGGGCAGCTCAGCCCACGGAATGGCCCGGACTGGGTCGTCGCGACCCGGGTCCCCTCCAGCTCATCGTAGTCCCGGATCGCCGGCTCATGGACTCGCTGTCTGCCGGGCGGGCACCGTCCTGGGGCGCAGCAGTCGCCCTGCCGGGCGCGCGCACGATCCTGTTGCGGGCTGATGGGACCGACCTCTACGGCACCCTCCGGCACGAGCTTGCGCATCTCGCCCTGCACCACGCCTTGAGCGTGCGGGTCCCGCTCTGGTTCGACGAGGGCTATGCCTCATGGGCCGCAGGGGAGTGGGACCGGCTGGGTGCTCTGGAGCTCAATCTGGCGGTGGTTCGGGGAGCGGTCCCGGATCTCACTGGCCTGGATGGGGCGCTGCGAGGATCGGAGAACACTGCGGACGTCGCGTATGCCCTCGCCGCTTCGGCAGTGACCGAGCTGGCACGCCGGAATCCATCGAGGACATTGACGCCGCTGCTCCAGCAGCTGACCGCGGGTACCGATTTCGAGGCAGCGGTTCACGCCACCACCGGTCTGACGCTGTCCCAGTTCGAGCTGGAATGGCGGCGTACACTCCGGCAGCGCTACAGCGTGGCCACCTGGCTTCTGGCCGGGGGAGGCTGGGCCGTGCTGGCGCTGGTGCTCTGGATCCTGGTCTGGCGCAGGCGGAAAGCCGATAGTGCGCGGCGGTCAGCACTCGATGAAGGGTGGGAGATTCCTCCCGAAAGCGCGGCTGCACCTGAACTTGACCCAACCCAGGAACGGTAGTACCCTCATCCTCCATGTCGAATCCCCGCCTTCCAGACCGCTCCGGGCCACGGCACTTTGTGCTCGCGCCGCGAAATCTCATCATCCTCGCTCTGGCGGTGATCGTGCTGGCGGCAGGATACTTAACGCTCAAGGCCGGTCACCCCAGCGCCGCGGCGGTGATTCTGGTGTTCGGCTATTGCGTGCTGTTCCCGATCGGCATCGCCCTGTAGCGAGGGTGTCGCTCGTCACGGCACAGTCCCTGCAATACCGCTAAAAACCTGTGTGGGAGCCCGTGCCCTCAGGGCGAATAGCTCAGCTGGTTCAGAGCGCCTGCCTTACACGCAGGATGTCGGGGGTTCGAATCCCTCTTCGCCCATTCTTTACCCGCGCTGAGCGGGGGTGTGTTGGCCCGAAAGGGCTGTCCTGTTGGGGAGACCAAGGTATGTATTTGTCGCGTCTGGTGGTAACCCTCCTGACCGCTGGGACGTTGTCGGCGCCGTTGGCGGCGCAGGGCATACCTCGCGGTGCCCGCACGTCATCCCAGCCGGTGGCCAACGCGCCTCGGCTCATGGTGGCCAATCCCTTCGCATTCGCGCCTGGCGATTCGGCCAACGCCGTCAGGATCGGGTCGGCAATGCGGCAGGAGATGAAGGACATCGCGGGCCGGAACTTCACCGTCGTCGAGCAGACGCAAATGAACGACGCGCTGAAGCAGTACGGCTATCCGATCGACGCCATTCTCACCCCACCACTCGCCACGACCCTGGCCAAGAACATCCAGGCCCGGGTGCTGGTCACCGGAACGTTGGCGAAAGGGGAAGGGGGCCGCACTTCGGTCACCGCGCGGTTGATCGGCGTCAATGACGATGCTGGCAACGTGGTCACGTTGACCCAGGGGCAGGGCCAGAGCCCCGAAGATTTCGGCAAGAAGATCGCCCAGGCGCTGGCGCCGGCGGTGAAATCACTGCCCGATGCCAAGGCCTGCGTCGACCAGCAAACCAGCAAGCCGGAAAAGGCAGCCGAGGCGGCCAATAAGGCGACCAAGGCCCTGGCCAACAACGGACTGGCCGAGTTCTGCCTGGCCCAGATCGCCAAGGCCCAGAAGAAGCCGGCGGACGTGGTCAAGCACCTCCAGGCCGCAGTAAAGGGAGATCCATTAAGCCTCCCGGCGTGGACTGCACTGGCCGAGCACTATCAGGCCGCCAACGATACCGCCAACACGCTGGTTGCCTTCAAGCAGATGCTGCGGGTGGCCCCGACCAACCAGAAGCTGCGCGAGGAGCTGTTCAAATACTTCCTGCAGTCGGGTCACCCGGAGACCGCCCGGGAAGTGGCCGATGAGGGGCTCAAGCTGGATCCCTACAACGCCGACCTGTACGACCTGAAGAGCAACGCGTGCCTCTTCCTCAGCGACTTCAAGTGCGCGGTGGACGCGCTGGAGACGATGTACGCCACCGACTCCACCAAGGCCGATACGCTTTTCTTCACCAAGATCTCGGCGGCGGCGGCCGAGGGGGACAATCCCGACAAGGTGCGCCTGCTCAAGTGGTCGCAGATCGGCAGTCAGGAAGTATCCCAACAATCCCACGCTGTTGGGCTATCTGAACAAGGCCTATTCCCTGTCCGGTCCGGTGGACAGCGTCATTTCGGTGACCAACCGCATCATTGCCAAGGACACCACTTCGAGCGGCGTGGTCCGGCGCTGGAAGCAGCGAAGGCCTTGATCGCTGCCACCGGATCAAGCGTCTGCGACCACCAAGAAAGACTCGACCGGGGCCGCAACGAAGCGAGACTCCACTGCAGCAGGGGCCGCCAAGAGTCGATTCCGTGGCATTCACGCCGCGGCCCAAGGAAGCAGTGCCGTTCCTCGAATTTGCCATCAAGCATGGGGACGCTCAGGCCAAGGAAAAGCGGCCGCTCTGCTCTACAGCGGGGCCGCGCCCCTGCTGCAGCAGCCGCAGGACCTGCAGGGTGCCGAGCAGCTGCTCCGGATGTCGGTGAAGGCCGCCGACCCGTCGGGCAGGTCTACCCGGCGGCCAACTATCTGCTGGGCCTGGCCACCCTGTTCTCAGGTACCCCAGATCGATCCGCAGGCCGGAGAAGAACAAGTCCTGTGACATGGCCAAGCAGGAACAGGCGTCTGCTCGCGGCATCCGACTCCGCGCTCACCGCGGGCCGGTCGGTCAACCCGAGGCAGTCGACAAGAATCTGGGCATCATCAAGAAGTACAATCCTCGCATCGCGTCGATGATGAAGGCGTACTGTAAGAAGAAGAAGAAGGCATAGAGAACGCGGGTCGACCCTAGACCCTCCCTCTCCGACCGCCTATATTCCGCGCTCCCAAACGGGGGCTGTAGCTCAGCTTGGTTAGAGTGCCGCACTGTCACTGCGGAGGTCGCGGGTTCGAGCCCCGTCAGCCCCGCTCGCTCTGTTGAATGCTCCACCCCGTCCCTGCGGACGGGGTGTTTGTTTTCCGGCTGTCAGAGCCCGAGATGCCCGATCCCGATTCCCCGTTCCACACGCCGGTGCTCCTCGCGCGCGGTGCGCGCGGCCGCCAGCGGAGCGCAACGCGCCGTCGACGCGACCCTGGGAGATGGGGGTCACGCCGCGGCATTGCTCGGCGCCGGCCTGGAGGTGCTGGGCATCGACCGCGACCCGGAAGCGATCGCGGTGAGTCGGCGACGGTTGGGCGACGCTCGGATCCACTACCTCGAAGCTCCGTATGCTTCGCCGGCCGCGCTGGCTGCGGTGTCCCGTTTCGAACCGGATTTCATCCTCCTCGACCTCGGGGTTTCGTCCCGGCAACTGGACCAGGGGGAGCGAGGTTTTACCTTCCGTCCGGGGGCGCCGCTGGACATGAGGATGGAAAGGGCGGGGAAATCCGCGGCCGACCTCCTGAACCGGGCGGACGCCGGAGCACTGGAAACGATATTCCGCAGCTACGGCGACGAGCCTCGGGCTCGGCGGCTGGCCGCTGAGATCGTGCGGCGCCGGGAGCGACAGGCGTTCACCACCAGCGACGATCTGGTCAATGCGATCCGGGCCACGCTCGGGCCCAGGAGCGGACCGGGTGACTTCGCCCGGCTCTTTCAGGCCGTTCGCATCGCCGTGAACGATGAGCTCGAGGGGCTGGAACAGGCTCTACCCGCCTTCCGTGATGCGCTCAAGCCGGGAGGGCGGCTGTCGGTCATCACCTATCACTCGGGAGAGGACCGACTGGTCAAGCAATCGTTCCGCGAGTGGTCGCGGAGCTGTGTTTGTCCGCCGGAACTCCCGGTGTGTACCTGTCGAGGTCGATCGTTAGGCCGAGTCGAGCCGCGAAAACCGGTTGTCCCGGAGGACGCCGAGATTGCTGCCAACCCGAGAGCCAGGAGCGCCAAGCTGCGAACTTTCGTGGTAAACGATGCGCATTAAGGGCCGTCACTGGGTTCTCCTGTGGCTGCTGATCTTCCTGGGCGGGGCCCTCATCGTGGTGGCCCGCCAGACGGTGGCGTTCCGCACCGCTCGCGAGCTGCACGATCTCCGGGAGGAGCGCAGCAGCCTGGAAGCTCGCCGGGCCGACCTCGAGCGCCGCATCCGTGTCGCTTCCAGCCGCCAGGTACTGGTGCCCATCGCGCAGCGCGCGCTGGGTCTGCACGAGCCGGCCGATTCTGAGTTCGTACTCTTTGCCGTTCCTGCCCCCGCCGAATCTGAGGGTCCCTGATGGGCCGACCGCAGGCCCGCATAGCCGCGGTGCAGTTCGGTTTCGCGCTGGGCATCTTCGCCATTCTTGCCCGTGCGGTGCAGCTCCAGCTGGTTCAGGGCGAGCGCTGGGCCGACCAGGCCCAGCGGCAACGGACTGAGCGGGCCATTCTCCCGGCCCGCCGGGGGGCCCTGTACGATCGCAATGGCGTTCCCCTCGCGGTCAGCCAGGAGTTTTATCACGTCGGCGTGGCGCCGAATGAGCTGACCGACCCTGCTGCCGCCGCCCGGCTCCTGGGTCGCACTCTCGGGGTGCCCTGGAATGGAGTGGCGCGGGACATCCGCAGTGGAAAGCGTTGGCTCTACTTCCACGGACCATTCACCGCCACTCAGGTGCAGCCCCTCCGCCGGATCGACGGCATTCATCTCAGCAGCGATTTCCAGCGATTCTATCCCTCCCGCTCTCTCGCCCGGCCTATCATCGGCGGCCTCTCGCCCGATGGGCCCTCCGGGGCTGCCGGTCTGGAGTTCGCGCTGGATTCGATTTTGACCGGTCAGCCGGGACAAGCGGTGCTGCTGAAGGATCGCGCCGGACGTCGCTACGACTCGCCGGCCCGTCTGGTCCGGGAGCCGGTGTCCGGCTGCGACGTGGTGCTCACCATCGACGCGGAGCTGCAGGAGATCGCGGAGCGCGGCCTGGACGATGCGCTGGCGACCATGAAGGCAGAAGGTGGCGACGTCGTCTTCCTCGATCCCACCAATGGCGAGCTGCTGGCACTCGCCTCCCGGCAGGCGAGCAGCCGGCGGTTCGGCTCGGCGCGTGCCTCGACCTTCACCGATCCATTCGAGCCCGGGTCCACCGCCAAGCTGTTCACCGCCGCCGCTCTGCTCACCCATCGCCGGGTACAAAGCTCCGATGCCGTCTTTGCCGAAGGCGGCAGCTGGCGCATGCCGATCACCAGCAGCGGTCGGACCCGGGTGATCAGCGACGCGCACAAGACCACGGGCAACCTGACGCTGGCCCAGGCGATCCAGGTCTCCAGCAACGTCGCCATGGCAAAATTCTCGTTGCGGCTGTCTCCCGAGGAACAGTTCGAGATGCTGCGCGACTTCGGCTTCGGCACGCCGACCGGAGCCGAGTTTCCCTCCGAGTCGAGGGGACGGCTGGCCCGCCCGGACAAGTGGCAACCGATGTACACCAGGGCCAGCGTGGCGATGGGCTACGAGTTCGGGGTCACTCCGGTCCAGCTGGCCGCGGCCTACGGCGCAATTGCCAACGATGGTCTGTTGCTCACGCCCACCCTGGTTCGTGAGATCCGCAGTCCCGCGGGAGAGCTGATTTATCGGCACGAGCCCGAGCCGGTTCGCCAGGTGGTGACGCCTCCGGTCGCGGCGAGGCTTCGTGAGTTCCTCAAGGGGGCCATGGGCGAAGGGGGAACCGGCAGGGAAGGGCAGCTGGTCAATTACACTCTGCTGGGAAAGACCGGAACCGCGGTTCGGTTCGAAGGGGGGCGCTACGTGCATGGCGAATACACCGCTTCCTTTGCCGCGCTCTTTCCCGCCGACGATCCTCGGCTGGTCGTCATCGTCAAGATCGACAATCCCAAGGGCAACTACTACGGCGGACTCACCGCGGCGCCGGTCACCCGGACCATGCTGCAACAGGCGCTGGCTTCGCGGCGGGTGGCGATCGATCGCAGCCGTCTTACGGAGCCGGACAGCCCCGCCGTGCGGACGCCGCAGACCCGGGCCGCGCCCGCAGGGATGTCTCGAATCGTGCTCACCTGGCCATATTACTCCACCGAATCCACCCCCAAGCCGCTCGCCGTTCCCCAGGTAGCCGGCCGGCCGGTCCGCGAGGCCGCGCTGGCGCTGCATCGTCGCGGCTTCCGGGTGGCGCTTCACGGCCTGGGGCGGGTGAGCCGGACGCTGCCGGCCGGGGGCGAAACCGCTATGCCGGGCACCGCGGTGACAGTGTGGGCCGAGTAACCATTTTCCCGGAAGTCGTATGACCCTGAGCTGGACCGCCATGCTGGACGAGCTCCGGCGTGCCGATCTGCTCCGGTCTGCACCCGCTCGCGGCCCTGACCCGAGCGTCCTGGGCGTGGACAGTCGATTGGCGGTCCCCGGTATGCTGTACCTCGCGGTGCGGGGCTCGCAGTCGGACGGGCACCAATTCGTGCCGGATGCAGTGCGCCGCGGAGCGACGGCGGTGCTGGTCGAAGCGCCGCAGCAGTCCGGGGTGCCGGAGATCGTGGTGCACGACAGCCGCCGCGCCGCGCTGGTGCTGGGAGCCGCGTGGTATGGTCACCCCAGCCGGCGCCTCACGCTGATCGGGGTGACGGGCACCAACGGTAAGACCACCACCACCGGCTTGATCCGGCACTTATTCAACCAGAATCAGACCGCCGGGAGTATCGGAACGCTGGGAGCGTTCGATGGGAAGGGCGAGCCGGTGAGCTCCACCGCCGGCTCGTTGACCACGCCGGGGCCGATCGATCTGCAGGCCACCCTGGCCGCTTTGGTGGCCCGGGGTACTACCCATGTGGTCATGGAGACGTCCTCCCACAGCCTGGATCAGGGACGGCTCGACGGCGTGCCGTTCGCGGCTGGCGGTGTTCACCAACCTGACCCGCGACCATCTCGACTATCACGGGACCATGGAGGCGTACCTGGCGGCCAAGCTCCGGCTTAGTGCCCTCCTCCGGCTCGAGGGGGTCGAAGTGGTGAATCTCGACGAGGAGGCTTGGCGCTCCATACCCAGGCGCTCTCCCCGGCTGACCTTTGGTTTTCACCCTGCCGCCGACGTGCGGGCCACCGACGTGTCGCTCGACGCGGCGGGATCCGCCTTCCACTTGAATGGACGCTTCGGAGGCGCCGAGGTGGCGCTTCCGCTGCTGGGCGATTTCAACGTCGCCAATGCGCTGGCCGCCGCGGCCACTGCTCTGGCCCTGGAGCTGCCCGTTGCTCGGATTGTCGAGCGCTTGTCGACCGCACCGCAGGTGCCGGGCCGGATGGAGCGGATCTCCGACACGCCCTGCATCGTGCTCCGCGATTACGCCCACACACCCGACGCGCTCGAGCGCGCGCTCACCGCCTTGCGCCCGCTGACCCGAGGACGGCTGATCGTGGTGTTCGGATGCCGGCGGCGATCGGGACCGGGGCAAGCGGCCTCTGATGGGCCGCATCGCCGCCGAGCGGTCCGATCTGGCCATCGTCACCTCCGATAACCCCCGCACCGAAAATCCCGAAACCATCATCGACGACATCGAGCAGGGTATGGGTGGCTTACCCCACCGGCGGATTACCGACCGCCTGGCCGCCATTAAGGCCGCGCTGGAGGAAGCGCGCGCGGGAGACACGCTGCTGCTGGCGGGGAAGGGGCATGAGACCTATCAGGTCATCGGCACCGACAAGCTGCCCTTCGATGAGCGCGAGATCGTACAGAAAGCGGTGAGAGGTAAGAAGTGAGAGGTGAGCGGTGAGCGGCGAGCCGAATGTCGCGACGCCGCCCTGGTCCGAGGTTGCGGTACGGGAGGCGCTGGGCCTGGCTCCAGTCAGCGGCCGCGAGCCGGCCACCTTCGCCAGCATCTCCACCGACAGCCGGGCGATCCTGCCGGGCGCGCTGTTCGTTGCCCTCGCGGGGAGAGCGCTTCGACGGCCATGACCATCTGGCAGCGGCGGCCCGGCCGGCGCCCAAGCCGCGGTGGTGCGGCGGGGGACCCCGCCGGTTCGGGGGCTCACCTTGTTCGAGGTGGATGACACGCTGCGCGCCTTCGGTCTGCTGGCCCGCACCCGGCGCCGGAAGCTGCCGGGACCGGTCGTTGCTGTCACCGGCACCAACGGCAAGACCAGCACCAAGGAAATGCTGGCGGCAGTGCTCGGCACCCGGTACCGGACCTACGCGACCCGGGCCAATCTCAACAATCTGGTCGGCGTTCCGCTGACCATTCTGGAGGCACCGGCCGATACCGAGGCGCTGATCGTCGAGGCCGGCGCCAATCTGCCGGGGGAAATCGCCCGCTACCGGGAAATCATCGAGCCGTCGATTACCATCGTGACCAACGCGGTGGCCGGACACCTGGAAGGCTTCGGCTCACTGGCGGGCGTGGTCGCGGAGAAGCTCTCGCTCACCGATGGCGTGCCACTCGCCATCGTGGGCATCGACCCGCCCGGTCTCGCCGAGGGCGCCCGCTCTCGTGCCAGGGAGGTGCGGACCGCGGCGCTACGTGACGCCGATCTCGTCCCTGAGCGAGTCACCCTGAACGATTCGGCGCGCCCGGTAATCACCATTGATGGTCATACGTTTACGCTCGCGGCGCGAGGACTGCACCAGGCCGACAACGCGATTCGGGTGTGGGCTGTGGTCGAGGCCCTGAGCCTGGACCCGGCCGCTGCCGCCGCCAGCCTGGAGAGCTTCTCCATTCCGAGCGGCCGGGGCGAGCTGATCCAGGAGGGGGCCCTCACCATCCTCAACGACTGCTACAACGCCAATCCGCAGTCGTTTCGCGCGGCCATCGCAACGGCGGCCGCGATCCGGGGAACCCGGCGCCTCGTGTTCGTCGCCGGAACGATGCGCGAGCTGGGAGAAGACTCGTCCCGCGCTGCATCAGGAGATCGCCGAGGCGCTGGTCGATCTGCACCCCGAGCTGTTGGCCGCAGTCGGCGAGTTCGTCCCAGCGCTGGAGCCGTACGCCGGGGCCCTCCGTCACCGCCTGGTCACGGCAGCCGATCCGGTGGCGTTGGGGCCGCTGCTGGCTCAGCACTTGCGCGGGGATGAGATCGTGGTGCTCAAGGCATCCCGCGGAGTCGCGCTCGAACGTATACTTCCCGCGCTCAAGGCTCGCGCGAAGCATCCCGTCCCCCCCGGTGCTCCGCTCCATCCCCGCTGAGGATTGATGTTCTATCACTGGCTCGCACCGCTCGGCAAGACGTACATCATCTTCAATCTTTTCAACTACATCAGCTTCCGGGCCGCAGGCGCGACCGTAACCGCGCTGCTGCTCGCTTTCGTGGTGGGGCCGCCGGTGATCCGGCGGCTCCGGGAGCGGAAGGTCGGCCAGGTGATTCGAGCCGAGGGGCCGGCCAGTCACCAGAGCAAGCGGGGCACGCCTACCATGGGTGGCCTGATCATTCTGCTCGCTACCATCGTGCCGACGCTCCTCTGGGCACCGCTCACCAATCGCTTCGTGGTGGTGGCGATGCTGTCGACGCTCTGGATGGGCTGCATCGGGTTTCTGGACGACTACCTCAAGATCGTGCAGGGGAAGTCGCGGGGCCTGGTGGCCCGTTGGAAGCTGGCGGGGCAATGCACCTTCGGCCTGCTGCTCGGTCTCTTTCTCGCCTTCAATCCCGTTGTGCCACCCGATACGATCCCCGCCACGGCCACCACGCTGCCCTTCTTCAAGTATCTGGTGGTCAATTTCGCACCCTGGTTCTATCGTCGTCTTCGTGACTCTGGTAATCACCGGGAGTAGCAATGCCGTCAACCTCACCGATGGTCTCGACGGCCTGGCTACCGGTCTGGCTGGAATTGCGGCGGCGGCGTTTGCTGGATTCGCCTATCTCTTCGGCCGGGTGGATGTCACTTCCTCGCTATTCTTGTTCTACCTGCCCGGTGCCGGCGAGCTCACGGTGTTCTGCGCGGCCCTCATGGGGGCGACGATTGGATTCCTTTGGTTCAATGCGCACCCGGCGGAGGTATTCATGGGGGACACCGGCAGTCTCGGCATTGGTGGCGCGTTGGGCACGGTGGCGATTCTGCTCAAGGCCGAATTTCTCCTGCTCCTGATCGGCGGTGTTTTTGCCGCCGAGGCGCTATCGGTGCTGATTCAGACCGGCACTTATAAATGGTTCAAGCGCACCCGGGGACGGGAATACGCCGATGCCCACCGGGTATTCCGGATGGCGCCGCTGCACCATCACTTCGAAAAGCTGGGCTGGGCCGAGACCACCGTGGTAACCCGGTTCTACATCCTGGGTCTGTTGTGTGCGCTGGTCGCGCTCTCGACCCTGAAAGTGAGATGACGGTCGCCGACGGAGCCGCGCTGTTCGATCGCTGGCGCGCGAGCGGGAAGGAAGTGGCGGTCGTGGGTCTGGGGAAGAGCGGAGTGGCCGCGACCCTGCTGCTTCGCGACCGGGGGATTCCGGTATACGCGTCGGACACCGGATCGGGCCCCACGTATGAGGGGTGGGCTCGGAGTCTCCGCGAAGCCGGGGCGCAGGTCGATCTCGGTACTCACGACCTCGGCCGTATCGCCCGCGCCGTTGCAGTCGTCGTCGCGCCGGGCGTGCCCCCCAACGTGCCCGCGCTGGAAGCCGCGCGACGCTCCGGCGTCCCCATCTACGCCGAGGTGGACATCGGGTTCGTCGCGCTCAGGAATACTCGGTGCGTCGGAATCACCGGTACCAACGGGAAGACCACGACCACGTCGCTTATCGCCCACGTGCTGGCCACGCGCGGGCTATCGGGCGGAGACGGCGGGCAATATCGGACGGCCCCTGTGTGATGTCGCGCGATCCGGCGACCCGCCGGCCTGGCTGGCGCTGGAGCTATCCTCCTTTCAGCTGCACGATGCGCCGCACCTGAGACCGGCGCTGGGCGTGCTCACCAACCTGGCGCCCAACCACCTCGACCGCTACACCAGCCTGGACGAGTACTATGGCGACAAGGCGCAGCTGTTCCGCGGCGCCGACTCCGAGATCGGTCTGGGTCACCAATGCAGACGATCCGGCGGTGCAGCAGATGACCCGGCAGGTGGCGGGGAAGCACGTCCGATTCTCGACCCAGAGCCAGGCGGACGGATGGTATGATCGCGGTCGTGCGCGGCTGATGCTGGGCCACGACGGAGGTCATGCCCCGCAGCGCACTCCCGCTCCTGGGCGATCACAACATCGCCAACGCGCTGGCCGCCGCGTTGGTGGCAGCTGAAGTCGGTACTCCGGTCGAACGGATTGCCGACGGGCTGCGATCGTTTCGCGCCATTCCCCACCGGGTCGAGCCGATCCGTGAGGTCGATGGGGTGCTCTGGATCAACGACTCCAAGTCCACCAACATCACCTCGACCGAAGTGGCCATCGCCGCGCTCGACCGGCCGTTCGTGCTGCTGCTCGGCGGACGCCACAAGGGCGAGCCGTACACCCGGCTGATCGATCGGCTGCGGGAGCGATGCCGCGCGGTCGTGGCCTATGGCGAAGCCGGGCCTCTGGTGGTCAAGGATCTCGGCCCCAGCCTGAAGGTGGTGCCGGCCGGAAGCTTCGAGGAGGTGCTCGCCACCGCCCGCAAGCTGGCCCGACCCGGCGATGCGGTGCTGCTGTCTCCGGCCTGCTCCAGCTACGACATGTTCAAGAACTACGAGGAGCGCGGAGACCGGTTCCGCGCCGCGGTGGAGGCATTGTGACCCCGCGGGCGGTCCGCCACCCGGGTGAGCTGCGGTGGGAGACGCGCCTCCTGGCGATGGTCACCGCGGCATTGCTCGTGTTCGGGATTGCCGCCACCTACGGCGCCGCCAGCCTGGTGACTCTGCAGGGACAGAATGCCGGGATGGGATTTGCCCTGCGTCAGCTCTCCGGCGCGGCAGTGGGCGGAGTGCTGCTGCTGCTGGCGTCGCGGCTGGATTACTACCGCTGGCGAATGCTCGCGTGGCCGCTGCTGTTGGGAACCCTGTTGTTGCTGCTCATCCCCCTGCTGCCGTTTACCCGGGCGCTGGCCCCCTCGGTCAATGGCGCGCGCCGGTGGATCGACGTCGGCCCGATCAACTTCCAGCCGTCGGAGCTGGCCCGCCTCGTGGTCGTGATCTGGTGCGCCATGCTGGCCTCGAAGAAGGGGGAGCAGGTGCGCGAGTTCAAGAAGGGCGTGCTGCCCTTCATCCTCGATCCTCGGTTTGATCTCGGTGCTGATTCTGCTCGAGCCCAATCTCTCGATGGCCACGCTGGTGGCTCTGCTCGGCGGCCTGGTGCTGTTCACCTCCGGCGCGAAGATCGGCCACTTCGGCCTGCTGGCGGGCTGCGGCATGATTCTCGTGTTCCATCAGATCCGCGATGTCCAGTACCGCCTTGCCCGCCTGGTGACCTTTCTCAATCCCGGCGACGCCACCACCGAGGCCGGCTTCCAGATCCATCAGTCGCTGGTCGGTATTGGGTCGGGCCGGCTCTTCGGGGTCGGGTTCGGGGAAGGGCAGCAGAAGCTGGGCTATCTGCCGTACGCCTACTCCGATTTCCTGTTCAGCACCATCGGAGAGGAATGGGGCTTCCTGGGGGTGCTCGTGGTCGTGTCCCTCTTCGCCCTGTTCTGCTGGCTGGGGTTTCGCATCGCGAAGACGGCGGCCGACCCCTTCGGGCAGTATCTCGCGGTGGGACTCACCGCGACCATCGGGCTCACCGCATTCATGCATATGGCGGTCTCGCTCGGGCTGATCCCGACGACCGGACTCACCCTCCCGTTCATGTCCTACGGCCGCTCCAGCCAGGTGATCTCCCTGCTGGGAACCGGGATCCTCATCAATATCGGACGGCTGCGGGGGAGTCCCCGTGCGGCGGGGCCGCGGGAGAGGCGGAAGGAGCGGGGCGGACGGGGCGGACGGGGCAGACGGTCGGAGCAGGACACGAAGGGGTGAAGGACGACCAGACAGAGCGCTCACGTGGATGGGTCGCCGTTGACCGCCCCGCGGCCCCGCGTCCGCCGCTCCCGTCGTCCTCATCGCAGGCGGCGGCACCGGCGGTCACTTGATGCCGGCTCTGGCCATAGCGGATGCCCTTCGGGAGCACGCTCCGCAAGTCGAGCCGGTGCTGGTGGGGGCCGTCCGGGGAGTCGAGGCCCGGATTCTTCCCACTCGCGACTTCCGCTTCCACCTGTTGCCCTCGGAGCCGATCTACCGGCGGACCTGGTGGCGGAACTTCCGCTGGCCGTTCGTCGCGGGCCGTCTCCTGCGAGCGGTGAGCCGGGTGTTCGAGACCGAACGTCCCGCGGCCGTGCTCGGCACCGGGGGATATGCTTCCGGGCCGGTAGTCTGGTGGGGAGCGCGACGGAATACGCCGACCGCCATTCAGGAACAGAATGCGTATCCCGGTCTGGCCACTCGCTGGCTGAGCCGGCGAGTGCGCCACGTGTATCTGGGATTACCCGAGGCGCGGCGGCTCCTCCGGTTCGGTCCCGATACCGAGGTGTTCGATACCGGAAATCCTATCTCTCCACCGTCCCCCGGACGAAGGAGCGCGGCCCAGGCAAAATTCGCTGTCGATGGGAGTCGGCCGGTGGTTCTGGTGACCGGCGGGAGCCAGGGCGCGCTGGCCATCAACCGGGCCGTCGCGGGTTGGCTCGATGCCGGAGGGCTCGGGCAGGCGCAGCTCGATCTGGGTAACCGGCCGGGGCACCTATGAGGAGTTCAGCCGGTACGACCGTCCGCCTGCGGTCCGGGTGATCGACTTTCTCGACCCGATGGCGGATGCCTACGCGGTGGCCGACCTGGTGGTGTCCCGGGCCGGGATGATCACCGTGGCGGAGCTGTGCGCCTGGGGTCTCCCCAACGTGCTCATCCCGCTCCCGACCGCGGCGGCCGATCACCAGACCCACAACGCCCAGGTACTGGCCGCGGCCGGTGCATCCCAGCTGCTGCTTGCAGTCCGAGCTCACTCCCGGCCGGCTTGGGCGAGGTCGTCATCCGGACTGCTGAGCGACCCGGCGCGGCGGAAGCAGATGGCCGAGCGCGCCTTGGCCCGGGGACGTCCCCACTCGGCTCGCGACATAGTGTCCAAGTTGTTGACACTAGTCCGGTGAGCGTCGGACTTTCAGAACTCGCAGCAACATCTTACATTAGCCCATCAAACATGGCACTGTTCAACCCCTCGGATAAGCGCACTGTCCACTTCATGGGAATCGGCGGCGCGGGGATGAGTGCGCTCGCACTCATCGCCTGCCGCCGCGGGGTGGCAGTGAGCGGGTGTGACGTCGATTCGTCCGGCGCCGGCGATCTCCGCGCGCTCGGCGTCGGGGCTGTCCCAGGGACACGACGCCGTCCCATCTTGCCGGTGCCCGAGCCGTCGTCGTCACCGCCGCGGTGCCGTCCTCCCACCCTGAGCTGGAGCGGGCCCGGGAGCTGGGGCTGCCGATCGTGCCCCGCAAGGTGGCGCTGGCCGAGTTGATCGAGGGCGCCGACGCGGTGGGCATCTCCGGGACGCACGGCAAGACCACCACGACGGTGATGACGACTGAAGCGTTGACCGCGGCCGGGCTCAATCCCACCGGCATTGCCGGTGGCAGAGTGAGCAGCTGGGGGGGCAATGCGCTGGTGGCAGGCGACGAGTTGTTCGTGGTGGAAGCCGACGAGTTCGATAAGGCGTTTCTGACCCTGCATCCCACCGTGGCCGTGGTCAACAACGTCGAGCCCGACCACCTCGAATGCTACGGCTCCATGGCCGCTCTGGAAGACGCCTTCGTCGAGTTCGCCGGCCGGGCCCGGATCGCGATTGTCAGCGCGGACGATCCCGGCGCCAAGAAGGTGGGCCTGCGGGTGAAAACGACGGTGCGCCGGTTCGGTCTCGATCCCGACGCCGATCTTCGGATCAGCGACATCGTACAGCGAGACGATCGCACCGAGGCTCGGATTCGCTGGTCGGGCGGGCGTTCGGTCGCCCTCCGGCTGACGGTGCCGGGGCTGCACAACCTCCGAAACGCGGTCGCGGCGCTCGGCGTGGTCGAAGCACTGGGAGGAACGCTCGAGGCGGCCGCGGCGGCGCTGGGCGAGTTTCAAGGGGTCGGCCGCCGGTTCGAGCGGCTGGGCGAGTTTGCCGGAGTCGCCGTGGTCGATGACTACGCTCATCATCCGTCGGAGCTGACGGCGACACTCTCGGCGGCACGGCAAGCGTTTCCCGGGTCGCCGCCTGGTCGCGGTGTTCCAGCCGCACCTCTACTCCCGCACCGCGGCGCACGGCCAGGCCATGGGCCAGGCCCTGGCGGCCGCGGATCTGGTGATCGTGACGGAGATCTATCCTGCGCGGGAGCAGCCGATCGCCGGCGTCAGCGGGCAGCAGGTGGCCGAGGCGGCCGAGCGCGCCGGGGCCGACGCGCGATTCGAGCCGACCCGCGCCGAAGTCGGCCGAACGGTGTATCAGGCTCTGCGGGCCGGTGACGTCGTGCTCACGCTTGGCGCCGGCGACATCACCCGAGTAGCTCCCGAGCTGGTGCGTTGGCTGAGCGCCGCCTGAGCCGTAGCTGGCTCGACCGTGGTCGCTTTCGCAATGTGCTGTTCGGCGCTCGGCGCCCTGGCGGTCGCCGTGGTGCTCTGGGATGCAGGGCCGAAGCTCCTCCGCCGACTCGACTTCTTTCGGATTCGGCGGGTGGAAATCACCGGACTTCGGTATCTTGCTCCCAGCTAAGATTATTGCCGCGCTGCAGCTGGATGCCCGGTCGAGTGTGTTCGATGATCTCGACGCTGCCAGCAGCGGCTTGAACGCCCTACCGGGCATCCAGTCGGCCGAAGTCAGGCGTCGACTCCCTGGGACGCTGGAAATCATCGTCGAAGAAGCGATACCGGTCGCTCTCGCCCCCCGAGGCGCCGGCATGGCGCTGCTCGACTCGAGCGGCAAGGTGCTTCCGTTCGACCCGGCGGCAACCGCCCCCGATCTCCCGATCGCGGCGAGCGCCGATCGGGTGGTGGCGCGAGTGCTGGCAAGCGTGCGAGAGCATGACCCGGTGCTGTTCGCCCGGATCGGGGCGGCGTGGCGGGTGCAGCGATGACGTGATACTCGATCTGGACGGGCGGCGGCTCTGGTTCGGCCCGGCGGTCACGGCGGAGGACATACGAGCGGTGATGGCGGTCGCGCAGGACCTCGCCCGGCAGGGGCGAAATTATCAGGAGCTCGATGGACGCTTCGCGGGCCAAGTGATCGTCCGCCGGGCCGGGGCATGAACGCTCAGCCGCAGCGGCTCGTCGCCGCGTTGGACCTGGGGTCGACCAAAGCCGTCGCGGTGATTGCCGAAGTGACCGGCGATGCCCGCGACCCGGGGGCCAAGATCCTGGGCCTGGGAGTCGAGCGCAGCGCCGGGATCCGCCGTGGGGTGGTCCGCGACATCGAGGAAACCACCCGCGCCATCGACAAGGCGATGAAGAGCGCCCAGCGCATGGCCGGGGTCGAGGTGGGCGCCATCTACTGCGGTATTGCCGGAGAGCATGTCGCCGGCCGCAGCTCCCACGGCATGGTCTCGGTGACCGGCGATGAGATCCGCACCAGCGACGTCGCCCGGGTGAACGACATGGCCAGCAACGTGAGCTTCGGCCGGGACCACGAGCTGCTGCACGCGATTCCCCAGGACTACCTCATCGATCAGCAGGGGGGAATCAGCGAGCCCATCGGGATGACCGGCTCCCGGCTGGAAGCCGAGGTGTACCTGGTCACGGTGCTCTCGAGCGTGCTGCAGAACATGCGGCGCTGCGTGGAGCGGGCCGGCTACCATGTCGCGCGAGTTCGTGCTCGAGCCGCTGGCCGCCTCGCTCGCGGTGCTCACCCCCGACGAGATCGAGCTGGGGTGCGCCATCGTGGAGCTGGGAGGCGGGTCGACCAACGTGTCGATCTTTCATAACGGAAAAATTCGTCACACCGGCTCGCTTGCTCATGGCCGGCGGACACGTGACCGGCGACATCGTTCATGGACTGCAGGTCACCCAGCATGACGCGGAACGGCTGAAAGAACGCTTCGGAGCGGCCTTCGAGCCGCTGGTGCCGGAGAGTGATGTGTTCGAGCTTCCCAGCACCCCGGGCCAGGGGGCCCGCAACGCGCAACGCCGGGTGCTCGCGCACATCATGCACATGCGGCTGCAGGAAGTACTGGAGTACGCGCTCGACGAGATAACACGGGCAGGGTATCACCAGCGCCTGCCGGCCGGCGTGATCGTCACCGGCGGCGGGGCACTGGCCTCGGGCATCGTGGAGCTGGCTCGCGAGGTGTTCGCGATGCCGGCCCGATGCGGCGTACCGGGGCAGCGGTTACGGGGACTCGCGGACAGCGTGGAGTCACCCCGGATGGCGGTACCGGCCGGCCTGGTGCTCTACGGTGCCCGGCAGGTCGCGGTCAGTGGTGGGCTGGGGGCGGGAACGCGAAAGTCACCGGCAGTGGAGAAAGTGCTCGCTCCAGTGAGGCGGTGGCTCCAGGATTTCTTCTGAGTCGGGCCGAGGGACATGACTATGATCTTTGAGCTGGAAGAGGGCGCGGCCCAGACCGCGCGGATGAAGGTGGTGGGCGTGGGTGGTGGCGGCGGCAACGCCGTCAACCGGATGATCGAGGATCAGCTGGGTGGGGTCGAGTTCATCTCGGTGAATACCGACTCCCAGGCCTTGGCGATGTCGAAGTCGGACATCAAAATCCAGATCGGCCGCAAGCTCACCCGCGGTCTGGGTGCCGGGGCCCGTCCCGAGATCGGCCGGCAGGCGATCGAGGAAAACCGGGATGAGGTGCTGCACGCGGTCCAGGGCGCCGACATGGTCTTCGTCACCTGCGGCATGGGCGGCGGCACCGGGACCGGCGCCGCGCCGGTGGTGGCGCAGATGGCCCGGGAAGCGGGCGCCCTCACCGTCGGCATCGTCACCAAGCCGTTCCTGTTCGAGGGCCGTCGCCGGATGAAGCAGGCAGAGGGCGGCATCAACGAAATGCGCAACAACGTGGACACCATGATCGTGGTGCCCAACGAGCGGCTGCTCGCCGTCGTCGGGAAGGGAATCCCCTTCCAGGAAGCCTTGAAGAAGGCCGATGAAGTTCTGCTCCACGCCACCCAGGGCATCGCCAGCCTGATCACCTCGACCGGCATCATCAACGTAGACTTTGCCGACGTGCGGACCGTCATGCAGAACGGCGGAGCCGCCCTCATGGGCACCGGCATCGGCCGGGGCGAGAACCGGGCGCTGGAGGCCGCCCAGCAGGCCATCTCCAGCCCACTGCTCGACAACATCTCCATCGCGGGCGCCATGGGCGTGCTCATCAACATCATCGGGGGCGACGATCTGACGCTGGGTGAGACTACCCAGATCAACGACATCATCCATGATGCGGTCGGCGATGACGCCGAGATCATCTTCGGCGCCGGCAACGATCCGGCCATGCACGGCGAGGTCCGGGTGACGGTCATCGCCACCGGCTTCGACCGGCCGGCGGTGACCGAGCAGCCGATCGGGCGCGCGTCCGGCGCGGCGGGCGTGATCAACTTTCCTTCGCACCGTCAGCGGGCCTCGGCTCCGGTCACGCCGGCCACGCCGGTGATCACCCGGGCCCAGCCGCGGATGCATCAGACCCCGGCCCAGGAACCGCCACCGACGTGCCCGAGATGGAGATTCCCACCTTCATCCGCCGGCAGATGGATTGATGCGGAAGCTTGGACTCCCTGCGGCGGCGCTGATCCTTCGGCGCCGCCGCCTTCTTCGGCATTGAGCGGCCGGTGGCCCTGGCACCGCATCGGTAGTCCAGCGGCGGCTCGGGACAGTGCGCCTCCCCGCCCCCGATTCATCGAGACCCTCGATACCCTGCACCTGGGCGAGACGCTCTCCGATCTCCTGGCCCGGCACAGCGTCATGATCGACTTCGCCGGCCTGGACCCAGCCTTGTCGCTCAATCCCCGGCGAGTGCGCGCCGGACTGGTGTTCAGCTTCCTCCGGGAGCCGGGCGATTCCAGCCCTTCCCAGGTACAGGTTCGTACCACCCCTGAGCAGCTGGTCACCTTCCATCGAGCGGCCCAGGGTTGGAATGCGGTGGCCCAGCCGGTCCGCTGGCAGTCGCAGGAGACCCGGATCGAGGGGATCATCAACAACTCGCTCTATGAGGCACTGGATGCGAGCGTCAGCGACCAGCAGCTGGACAACGGCAACCGGCAGCGATTGGCCTGGGCGCTGGCGGACGTCTACGCCTGGCAGATTGACTTCACCCGGGATATCCAGCCGGGAGATCGCTATCAGGTCGTGTTCGAGCGGCTGGTCTCAGAGGACGGCGAGGTCCGGGTGGGTCGGGTCCTGGCCGGCGATCTCACGATCTCCGGCAAGAGTCTGACAGCATTCCGCTTCGGCGAAGGCAGCGGGCGCAGTGCGCTCTACTACGACACCGAGGGCAACTCGCTTCGGCGGGCGTTTCTGCGGGCACCGGTGGAGTTCCGCCGGGTCTCGTCCCGCTTTGCCAGTGCGCGGTTCCACCCGATACTCGGGCTGACCCGGCGGCACGAGGGCACCGATTACGCCGCGGCTCCCGGCACTCCGGTCATGGCCGCCGGCGACGGCGTGGTACTGCGGGCGGGACGCGCCGGGGGATACGGCAATCTCATCGAGCTGCGCCATCTCAACGGAATCACCACTCGCTACGGCCATCTCCGCGGCTTTGCCCGCAACATCCGCCGAGGCGCGAGAGTCGAACAAGGCCAGACCATCGGGTATGTCGGATCCACCGGCCTCGCCACCGGACCGCACCTGCACTACGAGTTCCGGGTCAACGGGGTAGCCAAGGACTCACGCCGGGTGACGCTGGGCAGTGGCGCACCGGTTCCGGCCTCGCAGCGAGCCACCTTCGAGCAAGAGCGCGACCGGCTGCTTGGGCTCCTCCGTCGGTCCGACAGCGCCGGGGCTCAGCCGTCCTCCATCGCCGGCCAGCCCGCTGAACCCTCCACCCGGTGGTTGCCGTAGCGCCTGCGTAGTGGACCTCCTCCCTGCCATCGATATCAGTCGAGGCCGCGTCGTTCGCCTGAGCCAGGGCGAAGCGACGCGGCAAACCGTTTATGGCGACGATCCGCTCGCCGTGGCGGAGCGATTCGTGGCCGACGGCGCAGCCTGGATCCACGTCGTCGATCTCGATCGTGCCTTCGGCAAGGGTGATAACCTCGAGATCATCCGGCGCATTGCTATTGGGGTGAGCACGCAAGTACGCCTGCAGCTGGGCGGGGGCTTCCGCTCCATAGAGCTGCTCCGGGCCGGGGTCGAGATGGGCGCCGCCCGGATCGTCATCGGCACCGCTGCGGCGACCGACCCCACCTTTGTCCCCGCGGCCATCGCTGCGGTGGGCGCCGAGCGGCTGGCGATGGGAATCGACGCCCGCGACGGTTTCGTGGCAGTGCGGGGTTGGACTGAGACCTCCGCTCGCAGGGCCGACGAGCTGGCCCGGGAAGTAGTCGCTGCAGGAATGCAGACGCTGGTCTATACCGACATCGGACGGGATGGCATGCTCAACGGCCCCGATTTGGCCGGCGCGGCCGCCTTGCAACACATTGGCGCCCGGGTCATCGCCAGTGGCGGAGTCGCAGGCCCGGGCGACATCCGCTCCGCCTGCGAAGCCGGTTTGGCCGGAGTCATCGTGGGCCGGGCATTGTACGAGGGCCGGTTGACCGTGCCCCAGGGACTCGAAGCCGCCCGCTGCGCCTTGTCCCGCTGATGCTGAACGCGCTCCTCGTTGCGCTGCTCGCCGTGGGGCTAGCCTCCTTCACCTATTTGCGACTGGAGCGGCTCCGGAGGCTGGTATGGGTGCCGCTCGCCTGCCGGGCGATAGCCTGGACCGCGCTCGGTCTCCTCCTGGTCAATCTCAGTTGCCCCACCCGCGGCGCTACCCTCCGCCCGCTCGTGCTGCTGGATGCCTCGCTCAGCATGGGAGCCGTCGGTGGCCACTGGAGAGAGGCCCGGGACTCCGCGCTTCGCTGGGGAGAAGTCCGCACTTTCGGTGACGAGCGCTTGAGCGCCGATACGCTTCCCAATCGTGGCCGGTCTCTCCTCGCGCCAGCGCTGCTCGCCGCCTCTGCTTCCGAGCGGCCGATTGTGGTTGTCAGCGACGGTGAGATCGAGGATCTGCGGGACATTCCGGCCGACATTCTGGCTCGGACCGGGGTACGGCTCTTTCCGCGAGAGCCCCAGCCCGATCTGGCAATCACTCGAGTCTCCGGCCCCACCCGGGTGAGTGCTGGAGACTCGATTCCGCTCGAGGTGCTGGTGCAGTCCCAGGGCATCACTCGCGACACGGTTCCGGTCGAGGTGGCAACCGCGACCACCCGTCTGGCGGTGCGAACCGCTCGGCTCAGGGGTCAGGGCGCGGGACGGGTGCGCATCGTGGTCCCCTCTTCAGCGCTCCCATCGGGCGACCATCTTCTGCGGGTGAGTCTGCTGCGCAGTGGAGACGCCGAGCCGCGCACGGACACGCGGCTTCATCTCGTCACCGTCGCTCCAACGCCGGGGGTGGTGTTTCTCGCCGGTCCGGGAGATTGGGACAGCCGTTTCCTCTATCATACGTTGCGCGAAGTGGGCCAGCTTCCCGTCCGCGGGTATGTCCGGCTCGAGGGCGACCGTTGGCGTTCGATGACCGACTTGCGTCCCGTGCCGGTCGATCAGGTGCGGCGGGCCGCTCGGCGGGCCGATCTCCTGGTGCTCAAGGGCGGTGTGGCAGCGTTCGCCGAGGGAAGCCTGGCTCGTGGCATATGGAGCTGGCCCAGCGGTGAGGCCGGTGAGGCTCAGATAGCGGGCGACTGGTATCTTGTGGCCCCCGATGCCTCCCCGGTGGCAGGCGCATTCCTGGGCCAGCCGGTCGACTCCTTTCCTCCCGCGATCCAGCTCGTCCCCATGGAGACCGGTCCCCGCGACTGGGTGGCGCTCTACGCCCAGCTCGGCCGCCGCGGCCCCCAGCGGCCGGCGGTCTTCGGCCGCCAGGAGGGCCGAGTTCGCCGAGTGATTGTCGCGGCCGACGGTTTGTGGCGCTGGCCCTTTCGGGGCGGCTCCAGCGAGCAGAGCTACCGGTCCTGGGTGGCGGCGACGACCAGCTGGCTCCTCGGGGGAGTTGACTCGGCCCGGGGGTTGGCCCGGCCGGTGCAGCCCGTGGTGGCAGCCGGTCGCCCGGTAGTGTTCGAGTGGGTGGGCTCCGGCTCGGCGGTGCCTCAACCGGTCAGCTGGACCAGTGTTGCGGGCGCCGGGCCCAGCGACGCCAATGCGCCCCGGCCCGACACCCTCCACTTCGATGGTGAAGGACGAGCCACGGTGTGGCTGCCCGTCGGGGCCTACCGGTACCGCCTGGCCGGCGGAGGGTCAGGGACCGTTGCAGTTGAGGCATACTCCGACGAGCTGCTCCCGCGGCCGGTGACATTGGCATCCCATGAACCGAGGCCAACCCGGTCCACCACGCGCAGCTCGGCTCGCGACTGGCTCTGGCTGTTCGGGATCTGCATCATCGCGCTGGCAGGAGAGTGGCTCGCACGCCGCCGACTCGGGCTCCGGTGAGGTGGTAGATTTCTTTCGCCTAAGCCCGCGGATGACGCAGCAATGAGAAGCAACCGGCTGGGAACCAGTGAGAAGCCGAGCGTCTGGTCACGCATCAAGCGAATTGCGCTCACCGATGTGGGTGCGCTCATGCGAGGCCTCAACGCCGACGACCTCGAGAATCTCGAGCGGGTTCTCATCGAAGCCGATTTCGGTGTGAGCGCAACGGTAGAGCTGACCCAGGCGCTGGAAGATGAGGTGCGCCGCGGCAAGCACAAAACCGAGGCTGACCTCAGGCGCTCGCTGCAGGAGCGGCTGGCTCGCATGCTGGAAGGCCCCCCGGATCCCGGGGCGGTTGCCCGGGCCAGCCCGGGACCGACCATCATTCTGATCGTGGGAGTCAACGGAACCGGAAAAACCACCACTGCCGCCAAGCTTGCCTGGCGGCTGCAGCGGGAGGGTCGCAAGGTCCTGCTCGCTGCCGCTGACACCTATCGCGCCGGCGCCATCGCTCAGCTCCAGGTGTGGGCCAACCGGCTCGGCATTCCGTGTGTGGCCGGCTCCCCGGGAGGTGATCCAGCCTCGGTGGCGTTCGACGCAATTGACGCCGCAACTTCCCGCGGGCTCGACACCGTCATTGTCGATACCGCCGGCCGGCTGCACACCCAGGAGGGGCTGATGGAGGAGCTGCGCAAGGTCACTCGGGTGGTAGGACGCCGGCTACCGGGCGCTCCGCACGAGACCTTCCTGGTCCTCGACGGGACCGTGGGGCAGAATGCTGTCCAGCAAGGGAAGCTGTTTTCCGAGGCGGTAACTCCCACCGGTGTCGTGGTCACCAAGCTCGACGGCAGCGCGCGGGGCGGGGCAGTGGCAGCGCTTCGTCGCGAGCTGGGACTTCCCATTCGATTCCTCGGTCTGGGTGAATCGATGGAAGATCTGGAGCCATTCGATCCCGAGAAGTTCGCCGAAAACCTCCTCGCTGAAGCACCGGTGGAGGCGTCCTAGCCGCCATGCCCGTGCGTAGCGCTCCGGCCGCCCTCCGACTCGATACCCCGGTCCAATTTCTCAAGGGGATCGGTGAGCGACGGGCCGAGGCGCTGGCGCGGCTGGGCGTTCGCACCGCCCGCGATCTGCTGTGGCACCTTCCTCATCGCTACGTCGATGCATCGACTCTTACACCGCTGGCCAAAGCGGAGTTGGGCCATGAAGTGGCCTGCGTTGGCAGGGTGGTGGCCAAAGGGCGTGCTCCCTACCCGCCGGGGCCTTCGGATCTTTCACGCCGTGCTGCGGGACGACAGCGGCCTCCTGGAGTGCGTCTGGCCGGGACAGCCCTTTCTCGACCGCACCATTGCCGTAGGCCAGACCCTTCTCGTCTCCGGGCCAGTCCGCTTCTATCACGGCCGGCAACTGGCACCCCGGGAATACGTGATTCTCGAGGATGCTGATGGCGACGCCGATCCGCTCTCGGCCGGCAAGATCCTGCCGGTTTATCCCGCGACTGAAGGCCTCAGCCACAAGGTCATCCGATCGCTCATCGAGCGGCACCTGGACGGTCTGATCGGGTTATCTCAGGACCTCCTGCCCGCGTCGCTCCGCCAAAGCCTCGATCTCCCCGAGCTGTCCGATGCCCTGCAGTCGGTGCACCGCCCTCTGTCACTGGAGGACGCGGAGCGGGGCAGGCGGCGGCTGGCGTTCGATGAGCTGTTCGATCTTCAGCTGATGTTGATCCGGGCCAGAGCAGTGGCCAAGCGGCATCGCAGCGGGGTCGCGTTTGTCATCAAGAAGGATCTCACGTCCCGGCTGAAGCAGAGCCTGCCGTGGGAGCTGACCGAAGACCAACAGCGCGCTCTGCGAGAGATCACTGGAGACATGACCGCGCCGGAGCGGATGCACCGGCTGCTCATGGGTGACGTGGGGACGGGTAAGACCGTGGTGGCACTCTTTGCGATGCTGTTGGCCCTGGAAAATGATTTCCAGGCCACGCTCATGGCCCCGACCGAGCTGCTGGCGGAGCAGCACGGCGCGACGCTCGAGGCGCTGCTCGCGCCGCTGCAACTCAAGCCCGAGCTCCTGCTGGGGCGACAGAGCCCGGCGGAGAAGGCGGCGGTTCGCAAGCGTCTCGCCACCGGACAGGCCCGCTTGGCGGTCGGGACTCACGCGCTCCTGCAGGAGGGCGTCTCGTTTCGCCGGCTGGGTCTGGTGGTGATCGACGAGCAGCACCGCTTCGGCGTCGAGCAACGGGCCGCACTGATCGGCAAGGGCGCGGCACCCGACGTCCTGCTCCTCACCGCGACACCGATTCCCCGGTCACTTGCGCTCACGCTGTATGGCGATCTCGACGTGTCCACCCTCAAAGAGCGGCCGCCCGGCCGGGGGACGGTTCGAACGGCGGTCCGCAAAGCCAGCCAGCGGGAGCGGGTCTTCGAGTTCATTCGAAGCCAGTGCGAGAAAGGCCGCCAGGCCTACGTCGTCTTGCCGGTGATCGAAGAGTCCGAGCGAGCCGATTTGCGGGCGGCCACGACCATGGCGCAGACGCTGGCAGCCCGCTGGCCCGAGCTTCAAGTGGGCCTGGTCCATGGTCGACTCCGGGGCGAGGAGCGCGACGAGGTGATGCGCCGGTTCCGGGCCGGCGAGCTTCAGGTGCTGGTGGCTACCACTGTCATCGAGGTCGGGATCGATGTCCCCAACGCCAACATCATGCTGATCGAGCACCCCGACCGATTCGGGCTGGCCCAGCTGCACCAGCTGCGCGGCCGCATCGGCCGGGGGCCGGAGAAGAGCTACTGCATTCTGCTGGCGGATGGACCCGAGCCGGATCGGCTGCGGGGCTTTGCCGCAACTCAGGACGGATTCAAGATCGCGGAGCTGGATCTGGCAGAGCGGGGAATGGGTGACCTGATCGGGGCCCGTCAGTCGGGCGGCTTCGAGCTGCGGCATGCGCGGTTGCCCGGCGATACCGATCTGCTGGCGCGGGCCCGGGCGCTGGCCATGCAGATCATCGAAAGCGATCCGGTGCTTCAGCGGCGGGAGCATCAGCGGATCAAGGAGCGGGCCGTGGCCAGATATCCGAGGGCAGTGGAGCTGTTCCGCGTCGGCTGAGAGAGTTCCTAGAACGGGACCCGCAACCCCAGCCCCGTTCCCCACCGCAGGCTCCGCACTTCGGGCTCGAACGGGATGTTGCCCGGCCGTCCCTTCGGGCGGGTCAGCTCCCAGACGAATAATGCGGCGGAGCCGGCGAGTGCCGCCTCACCTCCGAAGAGCCATCCCCGCGCGATTCGATCGTAGCGCAGCGAGGTCTGGTACAGGTTTTCACTCGCCGGATCCAGGTAGCTGCCATCGGGCGCAAGATTGCAGCGGCTCCGATCTACGCAGAGCACCTTCAAGTCGTTGAACGCGTCATCGGCCCGATTGTGCGCCCGCAGGGCGAGGTAATTCATCCCCACTGACCCGGCCAGCACCGCCCACTTGCCGTATTTGACCAGCGGCCCCTGCGCCTGCGCCTGCCCCGCTAGAAGGAGCACTACGACCGTCGCCGAAAGTACGCGCCTCATTGACGATACCGGTGGAGGTCGCCGTTGCCGCCCACAGCGATCAGGCCGTCGGGGAGAGGAATGGGGCCGAGCTCAACCGGTCTCCACACCTGCACCCGCCAGATCTCGCTCCCGTTGGTTCGCAGCGCCCGGATCGTGCCGTCCGCGCCCCCCAGAAGCACCTGTCCTCCGATCACACTCACCGGAGCCGAAATCGGCCAGTGGAGTGAGGCGATCGGCTTGGCGACGGGATCGGCGCCGGGCGGAATCCGGTAGACGGTGCCGAGCCGGGTAGCCAGGAAGAGCGTGTCGCCCAATGCGGCGGGCGAGTCGAGCACCGGCGCATCCACCCGCAGTTTCCAGTTCACGCGTGAGATCGCTGGGCCGAATCGAGACCAGCTGCGAGTCGGTGGTTCCTGCCAGCAGCTCGCCGCCGTGAGCCAGCCAGGACGAGACCACGGTGCCCGGCGACGCCGTCCGATGGGTGACTCTCCCATCGGCAACGTTGAGACGAATGAGCGAGTCCGTGGTGGCTATCAGCGCTCCGCCGCCGCCGGTTGCAACTGCGGCGGTGCGAGACACGCCCACCCGTCGGTGCCAGCGAATCTTGCCCGTCCCCGGGTCGAGCCCGAGCGCCTCACCCCGCTGAGTCAGCGCGACGAGCACCCCCTCGATCACCGCCAGCGGCGCAGCCACCGGGTCAGCCGACGTCTTCCAGATCTGCTTGCCCTTGGCTCGGTCCAGGGCCTGGATCCGACCCTGGGGGCGGGAGCTGGCCACAAAGAGCGTGTCTCCTGCCAGCAAGACTCCGCCCAGGATCATGCCGGGGAGCCGGGAGGACCAGCGGGTGTCTCCACTGGCGAGGTCCACTGCGTACACCTTCCGGTCGATGCTGCCGCCATACAGGACGTTGTCCTCGACCTGGACCTGGCCGGTGAATCGCCGTCCTGCCTTGGACGTCCACACTGGAGTGGGCGCGTCTCCCGCGGCACTCGCCGCCAGCGGCACCGGCGCCGGGCGGAAGTTCACGCACGCCGCGTTGACGCTCCCTACGAGCAGGGCTACACTCAACGCTCTTTGGCGTAGACCCATTCTTCCAGTGGATCCGGCATGACGGCAGTGGACATCCGAAGCCTCCGCGAGCACGTCGGCAAGACGGTGACCGTCCGCGGCTGGGTCACGACTACCCGGTCGAGCGGCAAGATTGCGTTTGCCGTGGTTCGCGATGGCTCGGGCTACGTGCAAGGGGTCCTATCGAAGAAGGAGGTCCCGGAGTCTACCTGGGCTGCCTTCGGGTCGCTCACCCAGGAGGCCAGCGTCGCCCTGACCGGTCAGGTGCGTGAGGAGCCCCGCTCACCCGGCGGGTACGAGCTGGCAGTTCAGGCCCTGGAGGTGTTGGGAGCCAGTCCCGATTACCCGATCACCCCCAAAGAGCATGGGACGACTTTCCTCTTCGAGCATAGACATCTCTGGCTCCGGAGCCGCCGGCAGGCCGCTGTGGCGCGGGTCCGCCATGAGGTGACCCAGGCGATCAGGGATTTCTTCTACCAGCGCGACTTCACCCTGGTGGATACCCCTATTCTCACCGGGGCTATCGGAGAGGAGGCCGGGAATCTCTTCGCTACCGACTACTTCGATCTAGGCAAGGCCTATCTGGCTCAGACCGGCCAGCTGTACGTGGAGGCGGCCGCCGCAGCGCTGGGGAAAGTCTACTGCTTCGGCCCCACGTTCCGGGCTGAGAAGTCCAAGACCAGACGACACCTCACCGAATTCTGGATGGTCGAGCCCGAGGTTGCCTTCAACGATTCGGACGCGAACATGCGGCTGCAGGAAGAGCTGGTCAGCTACACTCGTCGGCCGCGCCCTGGATCGAAGGCGCGAGGAGCTGAAGGAGCTGGAGCGCGATGTTACTCCGCTGGAGCGAGTGCAGGCTCCCTTTCCCCGTATCTCCTACACCGACGCCGTGACCCGGCTCAACGCGCTGGGGTCGGACATGGCCTGGGGCAGTGACCTGGGAGGAGACGACGAGACCCTGCTCGCCCGGGAGTACGACCGGCCAGTCTTCGTATACAACTATCCCAAGCAGGTGAAGGCCTTCTACATGAAGGAGAATCCGGCCGATCCGCGGACCGTGCTGAATAATGATTGCCTGGCGCCGGAGGGATATGGAGAGATCATCGGCGGCTCGCAGCGGGAGGACGATTATGACAAGCTGCTCAGCCGCATCAAAGCGCAGGGGTTAGACCCGGAGGCGTATCGCTGGTATCTGGACCTTCGGAAGTACGGCACCTTCGTCCACTCCGGCTTCGGCCTCGGAATCGAGCGCACCGTCGCCTGGATCTGCGGGATCCCCCACATTCGTGAGGCGATCGCCTTTCCGCGCCAGATCCACCGGCTGTACCCCTAGCGCGCCTGGCCTCGCTGCGGGGCTCGAGACAGCTCCTTTACTTCATTCCAGAGGCCGTCCAGCACCTCGAGACCCGCGGTCGAGACATCGATACCGCGCTCGGCGGCGAGCCGCTCGATCTCCTCGAATCGCCGGCGGAACTTCCGATTGGCCCGATCGAGCGCCGGGCCTGGCTGGACGCCGGCCTTCCGGGCGAGGTTGACGGCCGCAAACAGCAAGTCGCCGATCTCATCGACCAACTCGGGACTCGGCGCTCGGCCGGGGGTGACCTGCAACTGATCCTCGACCTCCGAAAGCTCCTCTCGGACCTTGGACAGCGGTCCTTGCACGTCGGGCCAGTCGAATCCCACTGCTGCCGCACGCTCCTGTAGCCGGTAGGCCATCAACAGCGAGGGCAGGGTGGGCACCAGTCCCGACAGGACCTGGCCGCTCCGCTCTCGCCGCTTGATCCGTTCCCAAGGCTCGGCCTCACCGAGTGCAAACAGGTGAGGATGCCGGCGCCGCATCTTGGCTTCCAGCTCGTCGGCCACCTGCCCGGAGGTGAACTCCCGCTGCTCTTCGGCGATCACCAGCTGGAAGGCGAGGTGGAGGAGCAGGTCCGCCAGCTCGGTGCGGATGGCGGCGAGGTCGTCAGCGGCCAAGGCGTGGTCGAGCTCGAGCACCTCCTCGACCAGATAGGGACGAAGCGTGTCCCGGGTTTGGGCTCGATCCCAGGGACACCGAGTCCGCAGATCACGCACCGTCGCCATCGCTCGTCCAAGCGCTGAATTGTCTTGCATTTTAGGCCTCGTGCCGAATATCATACCGCCGGCTCACCATGACCTTTTCCTCCGAGACGATACGCGCCTGGGTGGACATCGACCTGGCTGCGCTGGTGGCCAACGCTCGCACGATCGCTGCGGTCAGTGGCAGCCGGTTGTTGCCGATGGTCAAAGCTAACGGCTACGGACTCGGGGCGGTGGAGGTGGCCCGGGCGTTGGACGCGATTGATCCGTGGGGATTCGGCGTCGCTTCCCCGGATGAAGCCCAGGCGCTACGCAGCGCCGGAATATCCCGTCCAATTCTGCTGACGACGCCGCTCTTGCCGCAGTGGATCGGGCGTTGCCTCGAGCTCGATCTCCGTCCCGCGATCGGTGATCCGACCGCGCTCGATGACTGGATCAGCCGGAGCGCGCGACCGTTTCATCTCGAGATCGACACCGGAATGAGCCGGGCGGGGGTTCGCTGGGACGACCATGCCGCCTTGGCCCGGTTGCGCGTGTCGCTCGAGAATGCGGCTGGGTGGGAAGGCGCGTTCACTCATTTTCTCGATGCTGAATCGGATGCGGCGGGCACCGAGCGGCAATGGAACCGCTTCCAGGAGACGTTGAACAGCTTACCCCGGCGGCCGGCGCTGGTCCACGCGGCCAACAGCGCGGCTGCGTTACGGGGAAAGTGCTATGCCGGCGATCTGGTGCGGCCGGGCATTTTCCTCTATGGCGGAGCAGTGGGTAGCGCCCAGCCCCGGCCGGTCGCGGCCCTGCGCGCCCGGGTGATCGCAACCCGCTCGATTGCCCAGGGCGACACGGTGGGGTATGCCGCGGCCTGGCGCGCGGAGCAGCCCTGCATCGTCGCGACGCTCGCCGTGGGGTATGCTGACGGTCTGCCTCGTTCGGCGGGACCTCAGGGCGTGGGACCTCGGGAAATCGAGCTTGACCGCAAGCTGGTGCCGCTGCTCGGGCGAGTCACCATGGATATGTGCATGGTGCGGGTACCAGGATGTCGCCATCGGCGACATCGCCACCGTGTACGGAGGAATGATCTCGATCGATCGTCAGGCCGAGGCGGCGGGAACTATCTCCTACGAGCTGCTCACCCGGCTGGGTCCTCGATTGCCGCGGTGCTATTCGAGGTCCGAGTAATGCGCCGCGCTGCCGTCATCGTCCTCGACGGGGTTGGGATCGGTCCCGCCCACTGATTCCGCCCAGTATGGAGACGAGGGAAGCAATACGCTCGGCAACGTGGCGCGCGCCGTGGGTGGCCTGTCGATTCCCCAGCTGGAAACGCTGGGCCTGGGTCGGTGCGGGGTCCTGGATGGCGTCGCGCCGACCCCGGCGCCCCGGGCGGCGTTCGGGGTGTGCGAGCCCGCGAGCCCGGGTAAGGACAGCACGACGGGGCACTGGGAGATCTGTGGCCTGATCCTGGCCCAGCCCTTCCCTACCTATCCGGGTGGCTTTCCCTCCGAGGTAATTAAGGAGTTTGCCCGCCGCACTGGACGACAGGTGCTGGGGAACCACCCGGCCTCGGGGACGGCGGTGCTGGATGAGTTTGGCGCCGAGCATTGCCGAACCGGAAGCTGGATCGTCTACACTTCGGCAGACAGCGTCTTTCAAGTCGCGGCGCACGAAGCCAAGGTGCCGCTCGCCGAGTTGTACGCTGCCTGTGAGACGGCGCGGGAGATCCTCCAGGGCGAACATGGCGTGTCGCGGGTCATCGCTCGCCCCTTCGAGGGGAAACCGGGGTCGTGGAAGCGGACGCCGCGACGGCGAGATTTCAGCTTGCCTCCTCCGGGCCCGACCTTGCTCGACCGGCTGGCGGAGCGCTGCATTCCCCGGGTCGGCGTGGGGAAGGTGGATGACCTGTTTGCCGGGAGGGGGATCACCAGCATTCATACCAGCACCAATGCCGAAGCCTACACCCTGATCGACGGCGCGCTCCGAGCCATGCACCGGGGGTTGCTCCTGGCCAATGTCATCGAGTTCGATCAGACCTGGGGCCATCGCAACGACGTGCCGGGATTCCACCAGGGGCTCCTGGAGCTCGACCGGGCCATCCCCCGGGTTCTCCAAGGGGTGCGCGACGAGGACCTCGTTATCTTTACCCGGCACTGCTGTTCGCGTTCTCCGCCATCGTCTCGGCGGTGCACGTGCCCGGCGGCACGTTGATCCATTCGGCGATCGCCCTTGCGCCCTACGCCTACATCCTCGCGCTCGAAGGCATCGTCGCCGCGATCGCCTGGATCGCCCGTCGACGGCCCGCCTGGGACGCGGACCAGGCCTCGCGGGTCTTCGTGGGCGCGGCCATCGGCTTCGCGGTCCTGTGCACGGTGGCGGGATCCCTCGCCGTCCACGCGGACTGGGCCGGTCGCCAGGCCAGGTTCGAGACGGTCGCGAACGCGCTCGAGGCAGCCGGCGCCAAGCCCACCGACCGGGTGATGTCGATCGACGCGTCGGGCACCAAGTACTGGACCGGGCTGGGCGGCGTCGTCCTCGTCAACGACCCGATCGACCAGATCGAGGCGGTCGCCCGGGCCTACGACATCGATTGGCTCGTCCTCGACCGCGGCGAGGCGGTCGCGTCGGTCGAGTCCATCCTGGACGGCCAGCGTCCCGACTGGGTCGGCGCGCCGGTCATGACGCAGGGGGACCCGGTCGAGCTCGCCGTGTTCCCGCTCCACCTGGGCGGCTCGTGACCCGTCGCGAAGCGGTCCTGTCGGCCCTCCTCGTGTTCGCGGTCGCGCTGGTCGTGCGCGTCGTCTTCGCAAGCTCGATCGTCTTCCCCAAGCCCGAGGACACGGCGTACTACGTCGGCGTGGCGCGCAACCTCGTCGAAGGCCATGGCCTCGTGTCCGACGCCCTGTGGAGCTACGGGACACCGCCGCTGGGGTTCCCGCGGCCCGCCTTCGAGGTGTGGCTCCCACTGCCGACGTTCCTCGCGGCCATCGCCATGGCGGTCGGCGGCGTGAGCTTCGCCGCGGCGCAGTGGTCGTCGGTGCTCGTCGGCTCGCTGGTCCCGGTCCTCGCCTGGCGGCTGGCCGCGGATGTCGCCCAGGAGCGCGGCCTGCCGCATGGCCGGGCCAGCACGCTCGCCCTCGGCAGCGGGCTTACCGCGGCGGTCTACCTGCCGCTCATCCTGCATTCGGCGCTCCCGGATTCGACGATGCCGTTCGCGGCGCTGGCGCTCGGCGCCTGCCTGCTGATGACCCGGATCGCCCGCGACCCGCGCGGCGCCCGGCTGGCCGACCCGCGAGTGATCGGCCTGGGCGTCCTCATCGGCCTGGCCGCGCTCACCCGCAACGAGGCGCTCTGGATCGGCCTGGCCTGGGCGATCGTGGCGTGGCGGGCCGGCGGCCTCGACCGCGCTGCCCGGCTCCGGCTCATCGGCGTCGCGGGCGTCGTCGCCGCCGTGGTCTTCGCCCCGTGGGCATGGCGGGACTGGGTGGTGTTCGGAAGCCCGCTGCCCGGCCAGGCGGCGACCAATGCCCTGTCGGTGACCGGCTTCGACATCTTCGCCTGGAACGACCCGCCGACCCTCGCCCGGTATCTCGCGGTCGGACCGGCCCGGCTGGTGGAGATGCGGGTCGAGGGCATCGCCCACAACCTGTTCTCGGTCCTGCTGCTGCCGGGTCTGCCGCTCTCGATCATCGGCCTCCTCGCCCTGCCATGGCAGGGACGCGACGCCGCCCTCCGCCCGGTCCTCCTGCTGTCGGTGATCACGTTCCTTTCACGAGTCTCGTCTTCCCGGTCGCGACGACGTGGGGCACCTTCCTCCATGCGGCCGGACCGGCGCATGTCCTGCTGATCGTGTCGGCGCTGCTGGCCCTCGACGCGGGGATCGCGAGGCTCGGCGCGCGGCTGGGATGGACCCGGCCGGTGGCCTGGCTCGGGGCGCTGCTCGGCATCTTCGGGTCGGCGCTGTTCTCCGTCGCGCTGCTGCCGTCCTTCGGCGAGGGATCGCGCGCGACGGCGGCGCTCTACGAGGAGCTCGGGCGACGGATGGCCATCGCCGGCCACCCGCTGGACGCGACCGCCGGCCCGGTCATCACGGACTTCCCGATCTGGCTCGCCGAAAGCCAGCGGATCCCCGCCCTCGCCCTGCCCGACGAGCCGCCTGTGGACGTCCTCGACCTGGCCCACGACCCGGCGTTCCCGGGCACGCACCTCCTCGTGCTCGCGGGCGGGAGCCACGGCCAGTGGCCGGCGGTGCTCGACACCGCGACCGAGGGCGCGGACTGCTTCCGCGAGATCGACCTCGGCGCCCGGCGGCGGCGGGCCCGATCCCCTCGAGGACGTTCGAGCGTTCGAGGTCGTCTGTCCATGAGAGACGACCCGTATACTCCGAAGTCCATGGAGGCAGCACGCTCCGAGGCGCATGCCGGCGGTGACCGCTTCGACGGTCTCCACGAGGAGGCGACCGCCGCGGTCGGCGAGGGCGCGAGCTCGCTGCAGCGCATCCGGGAGCGCTACCAGGAGGCGTACGACGAGAAGCTCGCGCGCTGGCAGACCCTACGCGACGACTTGGAGCGGCTCGAGGGCGGACGCAGCGCCGAGCCGTCCTCGACCGACGGCACCGCGGGCGAGGGCATCGTGATCGCGGTCACGCCCGCCCCGATCGGTATCGACGAGCGGCGGACGAGGGTCCTGCGCCAGGAGGTCGACCGGCTCGTCTGGGAGCTCGCCGACCACCAGGCCGAGCTCGGCCGCATCGACCTCGCGCTGCGCACCTTCGAGCGGTCGCGGCGCTTCCTCGGATCGCGGCGGCGAGCCGATGTTCGCCGAAGCGGACGCCCCCGCGACGAACGTGGACGTCGCGATGCGGATCGTCGAATCCGAGGAGGCCGAGCGGTCGCGGCTCGCCCAGGAGATCCACGACGGGCCGGCCCAGAGCCTGTCGAACGCGATCTTCCAGGTCGAGTTCATCGAACGGGTGATGGCCACGGATCCACGACTCGCCGGTACCGAGCTGCGACAGCTCCGCGTGCTCCTCCGCCGCGAGCTCGGCGACATGCGCACGTTCATCAGCCAGCTGCGCCCGCCCCGCCTCGACGAGGTGGGCCTGGACGCGGCCATCGACGATGCCGTGGAGCACGCGCGGGCCGTGAGCAGCGTGGTCATCACGACCTCGCTCGAGGGCCCCACCGACGACCTCGACGAGGCCGCGCGGACGGTCGTGCTGCGCGTGGTCCAGGAAGCCCTCCAGAATGTCCGCAAGCACGCCTCGGCGACGAACGTGCGGATCAGCACCTCGGTGGACACCGACGGGTTCGCCCTCGAAGTCCGCGACGACGGTCGCGGCTTCGACAGCGAGACGGTGGCCGCCCAGGGCCGTCGCCACTTCGGCCTTCAATTCATGCGCGAGCGAGCCGAGCTGATCGGCGCTCGCCTGGACATCCGGTCGCGACCGGACGGCGGCACCGTCGTCCGGCTCACGATCCCCACTGACGGCGCGACGGGAGCAGAGGAGAGCACATGAGCGGTAACGATTACGGCGGGCCCGAACGACGGCGCGGGGGTCCGGATCGCCGGAACCTCGGAGAACGGACGCGGATCCTCATCGTCGACGACCACGCCCTCTTCCGGGTGGGGATCGCCAACATCCTGGGCCGCGAACCGGACCTCGAGGTCATCGGCGAGGCCGACGATTCCCGCAGCGCCGTCGATCGCGCGCTGGAGACGTCGCCCGACGTCGTGCTGATGGACCTCTCGCTGCCTGCGCCCGGCGGCATCGAGACGACCCAGCGGATCAAGCGCGAGCTGCCGTCCACGGCCATCATCGTGCTGGCCGTCAGCGAGGACGAGGACGCGCTGTTCGACGCGATCAAGGCCGGCGCGGCCGCTTTCATCCTCAAGGACGTCGGTCCGGACGACCTCGTCACCATCATCCGCCGCGTCGTCGCCGGCGAGTACCTCATCAACGACAAGGTCTTCG
>CAWBVP010000010.1:0-355317 GCA_963792265.1 uncultured Gemmatimonadales bacterium
CTGGCCGGCGTCAACGACAACGAGTCGCTCGCGGCTGCGCTACCCCAGCTACACAACCTGACCGCGTTTCCGACCGCGGTGCTGCTCGGCCGGGATGGGCGAGTACGCTTGGTGTACGCCGGCTTCCACGGCCTCACGACTGGACCTCAACGGGCTGGCCAGTCGCGGCAATTGGCAGGCGAGATCGAGCGGCTGTTGCAGGAAAAGGCTGAATGAATCGTGACTGGCAGCCCGGTCAGGTTTTTTTGATCTGCCGGCTTGCCGTTTTCGCGTCCGGGTCGACCCGCAACTCCAGCCACTCGCCTTTGAGGGCGTGACCCGGCACCCCGCACATTAGCCAGTACCATCCGGCCTCGTCCGCCACAAAGGTGGTCTCATCGGTTCCCCCGGAGGGAGGCCGGCCGTGACCATCCGGGTCATGGCGTTGCTGAACGCGGGCCGCCCGCCCTCGAGCGGAATCTTCTCCCGCTGCACCATCACCACCAGGCTGTGGGGAGCGGTGGAGTCGGCGTTGCGCCAATGCCAGCGAACCGTCCAGCCCAGCGGCACGGTGATTCGGGCCTGGCCGGCCCGGTAGCGGTTGATAAGGGCAGAGGGAGAATCGGGCGGTGCAGTGACTTCCAATGCGAGCGTTACCGTCCGGCCGGCGCTGTCCACCGTGAGCCATGACGGCGCGCTATCGGCAGAAGCCGGCATGGAAGTCGGCTCAGCCGGCGGCGGAGTGGAAGGTTGCGACGGAGCGGGTGCCGCTGAAGTTTGGCCCTTGCCGGCGCATCCCATCAGGGTGAGGAGTAGCGGCTAGCCGCGCTGCCTTATTTCCGTCGCGGAAAATCCGCATCATGGTCGCGGTGCTCTGGCACCGGGTTGGAGTCGCCTGTACCTTGCGCAAGAAAACCAAGGCCGAAACCTAACCGGGGAGACTCGCGATGGCGGGGCTGCTGTCCAAAGAGCGAATCATCGCCAGACCTGGCTTCAATCGGTGGCTGGTGCCGCCCGCCGCGCTGGCCATTCATCTCTCCATCGGCATGGCCTACGGCTTCAGCGTGTTCTGGTTGCCGCTGAGCCGGGCCATCGGGATCACTGAGTCGGTGCCGTGTCACGCCGGCATGGGTTTCTTTGAGCTCCTGACCACGCGGAGTTGCGACTGGAAGATCAGCAAGCTCGGCTGGATGTTCACCCTCTTTTTCGTCTTTCTCGGCTCCTCTGCGGCCCTCTTCGGCGCCTGGCTCGAGCGGGTGGGACCGCGAAAGGCCGGGGTCGTCGCCGCCTTCTGCTGGGGCGGCGGATTCATGATCTCGGCACTCGGCGTGTACCTGCACCAGATCTGGCTGCTCTGGCTCGGCTCCGGGGTCATCGGCGGCTGCGGACTGGGACTGGGCTACATCTCCCCGGTCTCGACCCTGATCAAGTGGTTTCCGGACCGGCGCGGCATGGCCACTGGCATGGCCATCATGGGCTTCGGCGGTGGCGCCATGATCGGCGCGCCCTTGGCCGACATTCTGATGAAGCATTTTGCCACGCCAACCGACGTCGGGGTGGCGAAGACCTTCATTGCGATGGGCGCGATCTACTTCGTCGCCATGATGTGCGGGGCGTTCGGCTATCGCCTGCCGCCGCCGGGCTGGCGGCCAGCGGGATGGACGCCCCAGGCTCAGAAGAGTGCGATGATCACCACGCAGCAGCGTGCACGTGAGCCAGGCGTGGCGCACTCCGCAATTCTGGCTGCTGTGGATGGTGCTGTGCATGAATGTGAGCGCGGGGATCGGGGTCATCGGGATCGCCTCACCGATGATCCAGGAGATTTTCGGCGGCAGGCTGATCGGCGTCGCCGGAGCGCTGAAGGATCTCACGCCGGCGCAAAAGGCGCAGCTCGCCAGCATCGGCGCCGGTTTTGCCGCGCTGCTCAGCTTGTTCAACATCGCGGGCCGGATCGGGTGGGCGTCGCTTTCGGACTACATCGGCCGAAAGCGCACATATTTCATCTTCTTTGCCCTCGGGATTCTGCTGTACTCCTCGGCTCCATCGGCCGGACGGGCGGGTAACGTCACCCTCTTCGTGCTCATCTTCGGCGTGATTCTTACTATGTACGGTGGTGGATTCGCTACCATCCCCGCCTATCTGGCCGATCTGTTCGGTACCCAGTACGTCGGCGCCATTCACGGCCGGCTACTCACCGCCTGGTCCACCGCGGGAATTCTGGGACCGGTTCTGGTCAACTACATCCGCGAGTACCAGATCGATCACGGGGTTCCCAACGCACAGGCTTATAACGTTACGATGTACGTGTTGGCGGCTCTGCTGGTGATCGGGTTCTTCTGCAATCTCGCGGTCAAGCCGGTCGATCCGCGCTACTACATGACCCAGGATGAACTCGCCGACGGCTCGGGTAGCCGGCCGCCTAGGCCGCTGCCCGCCGTTGCATAAAGTTTACGTCCCATGGATATTATTGCGACTCACCCAACCCCCTCGATTTTCCAGGCAGGAAGACCCATCGGTGGCAAACCCTGACGGACGTCCGCAATCTCGGGCCAGCAAGTGGCTACTCGTGGTGCTAGCCTGGTTGCCGGTGACGATTCCTCTCCTCTGGGGCATCTGGCAGACGGTCAAAAAGGCGTCCGTCCTGTTCTGATGACCAAGGGGGCAGCAGCAGTGCCGGACGCCATGGACTCCGGCACATGGTGCAAAGTATTGCACTCCATCATCTTGCATGATTATTCCACAAATTGACTCGGAGATTAGCCGGAAGCAGGGCTTGACGCCGTCGGGCGACGTAGTGAGATTGTAACGCGTTAATAACTTAGCCCCTGAACTAATCGGCGCCGAATGGGGCTCCCCATTGCGGCCGCCGTTCCGCTGTCATGACCACGCGATCGGACAATTTGCCAGCAACCGAGCCGGGCCCATCGGTTACCAATTGGGCCCAGGCCTGCCGCTGCGCGGTACGGCCACGCGTATCCAGACCCTGCCCCTGAGGAGAGTGCCATGAGGACCGGTTCCCGTTGGTGGGTGGCCCCTGTGCTCCTGTCCATTGCTGTCCCAGTCTCGGCGCAAGGAAGTGGTGACTGGACGACCTACGGCGGAAACGACGCGAATCAGCGGTACTCCACGTTGAGATCGATCACTACCGCCAATGTCTCGCAGCTGGTGCCCCGCATGGTCTTTCAGACCGGCATCGCCAAGCTCGGCTCCTTCGAAAACACGCCTATCGTCACCAACGGTGTCATGTACGTGACGACGCCGTACAACACCGCTCTTGCCTACGACCTGAACAGCCACAAGGAGCTGTGGCGGTACGAGCACAAGCTGGGCACCACCATCTATTGCTGCGGACCCAACAACCGCGGCTTCGGTATCCATGGCGGCGCGCACCTGTATATGGGCACCCTCGATGCCCACCTGGTGGCGCTCAATGCCAAGGACGGAAAGGTGCTCTGGGACAAGGAAGTGGCCGATCCCGCCGCCGGGTACAGCATCACCCACGCGCCGCTCATCATCGGCGACAATGTGATCGTGGGGGTCTCCGGCGGTGAATACGGAATCCGGGGCAGCGTGACGGCTTATAACGCCATGACCGGCGACCAGGTCTGGCGCTGGTACTCGATTCCCGCCCCGAAGGGCGATGCCGACCTTCGACGACAAGGCCCCCAACGGCTGGTGGGGCACCTGGGCGGCGAAGGCTGAGGATAGCGATCTCCACCGCGACATTGCGAAGGAAAAGGCCGACAGCGGGAAGTACGCCGACGCCTGGCAGCGCGGCGGCGGCGGCGTGTGGACCACTCCGGCGTACGACAAGGACCTCAATACCATCTTCGTCTCGGTCGGCAACCCCTCGCCGGACCTCGATGGGAGCATCCGGCCGGGCGACAACCTCTACACCGACGCGATCGTTGCCATCGACGCCAGCAGCGGCAAGACCAAGTGGTACTACCAGACCGTTCCCCACGACGTGTGGGACCTCGACGCCACCTCGCCGCCGGCGGTCCTGACGCTGGGTGGCAAGAAGGTCGTGGTCCACGCCGGCAAGACCGGGTGGGTCTACGTCCTCGATGCGACCACCGGCAAGCTGGTCCGCAAGAGCGAGAACTTCGTGCCGCAAGAAAACATGTTCGCCCTGCCGACCGACAAAGGCAGCCGGATGCTGCCGGGCGCCAACGGCGGCTCGGAATGGTCACCGGTCTCGGTGGACCCGAGTCTGAAATACGCCTTCGTGGCAGCCCTGCACCAACCGATGAACTACATCACCCATTCCGCACCCTTCGAGAAGGGCAAGCTCTGGCTGGGCTCGGCCTTCGTGGCCATTCCCGGCGAAGAGCAGTACGGGCTCTTCTCCGCCGTCGACCTCAGGACCGGCAAGATCGCCTGGCAGAACAAGGTGCCCCAGCCCATGATGGGCGGCTCCCTGGCCACGGCCGGCGGGCTCACCTTCACCGGTGAGGGCAACGGCAACTTCAACGCCTACGACTCCAAGACCGGCAAGATGCTCTGGCAGTTCAACGGCGGCGCGGGCTGCAACTCCGCTCCGATGACGTTCAACGCACGGGGGCGAGCAGTTCATCGCCGTCGCGTGCGGCGGCAACTTCCAGCTGAGCTACCCGCTCGGCAATGCGGTGTTCGTCTTCGGACTGCCGAAGCGTACCGCCATGAAGAAGTAAGTCCTCCGGGTTTCTTCGACGGTGGGAGTCGAGCGATGGTGTTGGCTGGCGCTGGTGGCCGGGGCAGCCCTGACGGGCATGGCCTGGTCCCAGCAACAGCCAGGCCCGGATTGGCTCAGCGTCAACGGGGACGGTTGGCGGCGGATGAAACCAGAGGCGCGGCTCGCCTACGTGGACGGGTTCCTCGCGGGTGCCGCGGTGAGCCAGGCCGCCAACCAGGCCCAGGATACGGCGGCGGTCAGAGCCACGCTGGAGGAGTTGAGCCGGAGCAGGAGGTTTCGTTTTCCTTTTGCTTCCAACGTGTACGCGAGTCGGGTGAGCGATTTTTACTGGTGGAAGAACCACCTCCCCCTGCCCACGTGGTACGCTTTCCTGGAGGTGAACACGACGCTGGGTCGTCCCATATCTGCGGATTCATTGCGCTGAGGCGCACGATTGTGCTGGTGTCCCGAAGTTGCGCTGTGGTTGGCGGTCATCCTTACTCTGAGGGAGACGCACCTTATGAAGCGAGTCGCAATGTTGTGTGTGGGTCTGGTGGTGGGAGCGGCAAGCGTCGCCGAGGCACAGCTCACGATGCAGATGAGCAACGGCTGGGCTTTCACCTTCTCGGGAAACGTAAACGCGTTCGCGATTTACGAATCCCAGAGCGAGACCGGGGCACTCTTGCCGCGCCCGGCGGCCTGATCGGGATCGGCGGGAAGGGCTTCAATCTCCGCACCGGCCTCCTGCCTGCCTTCTCCGTGTTCGACGCGAAGGGTAAGGAAGGCAACACCGATCTCGGCGTCCACTTCGGCTTCGCGCCCCAGATCCAGTGCGGTGCCGGCGTCCAATGGCGCCAGCGCGCACGACTGCTTCGGCGCCCAGATCGACATGAGGCAGGTGTACCTGACCGTCGGGGGCAGCTGGGGTCAGATCCTGGCCGGCCGTGAAATCGGGCTCTTCAACCGGCAGAACATTCTCACCGACCAGACGCTCTTCGGCATCGGCGCCACCGGCGGCATCAACGGCGGCGGCACCACCCTGGGCCGCATCGGGTTCGGCTACATCTATCCCAACTTCGTCGCCCAGATGACCTTCTCCACGCCGGCCGGCCGGCCGGGACAGCTCTCGATCGGTCTGTTCCAGCCCTCAGGGCTGGGTGGCGACGCGGGCACCGTGTACAATCAGACCCAGGTACCGCGGGTCGAAGCCGAGGCCACCTACAAGACCGGCGACGTCATGGTGTGGGCCAACGGCACGGTCGCAGAACGCCAAGGACGTGGTTGCGGCCAGCCCGTTCTTTGATGCCTCCAAGACCGCGACCGGCGCGGGCGGTGGCGTCCGGTTTGGCCGGGCAATGTTCTCGCTGACCGGTTCCGGTTACTGGGGCAAGGGCATTGGAACGACGCTGCAGTTCAACGGCGTCGGTGGTGCCGGTGGCGCAGTCAGCGGCCTCGGCGTAGGTGCCGATGGCGAGCTCCGCACCTCGTACGGCTTCATCGGGCAGGTGACCCTCACGCCGGCCAACAGCAAGGTGACCCTCGCCGGCAGCTATGGTTCCAGCTGGCTCAAGGCGACCAGTGGCGAGGCAGACTTCAAGACCGAGAACTCGCTGATCTCCGGCGGGGTTTATTTCCAGGCCACCAAGTCGCTCAAAGTGGTGGGCGAGGGTGATTACGCCTGGACCAAGGAAAAGGTCGCCGCCACACCGAAGAACAAGACGTTTGCCGGAGCCTTCGGCCTGATGTTGTTCTTCTAATACCGCTCGCAGATACGCGGTTCGACGGCCTCCGGCAACGGAGGCCGTCGCTTTTCCTGTCCCTCTCTCCGTGTACATTTCGGCCACTTCTCCTACTCTGGAGCCGTTGATGCATCACCGTGTCATATGGATGGGCGCTCTTCTCCTCGCAGGTTGTGGCGGGCGTCTGGCCACACCGGTCACCGCCGCAACCTCGGCCGGCCCGGAAGAGGCCTTCGACTGCGTCAAGCAGCAACTGAAGGATCTGGGCTACAAGCAGAACTCGATCGACGTCGACGCCCGTCGCATCACCGCGACCAAGATCGACGAGAAGACCCGCCGGTCCGACACCCAATTCCGCCGGATGCTCAACCGGATCGAGGCCGAAGTGGCGCCCCAGGCCAATGGTCAGACCAGCATCCAGATCACGAGCCATACCTTCGCCGAGTATACCACCCAGCGGGGACCCACCGAGGTAGAGGAGAAGGCGTCTGACGACGTGCGAGCCGCTCAGCAGCAGATCGTGGAGCGATGCCGCAGCTAGCTGGGGGCCCGCCGCCCCTGCTAGCTTCCACCTCGATGACGCAGTCAATCAAGAGTGAGGAGAACGCGGTGGCTGTTCCGCTCGTCCAGTTGACCCGCTCTGCCGTCCCCTCGGCTGCCGGCAGTGACGCCGTGCCGCCGATGGTCCGGCCCCGGAAGCCCGGTTGGCTGAAGGTCAAAGCGCCCGGCGGTGCCAACTACGCTCACATCAAGGGCTTGATGCGAGAGCTCGAGCTCCACACGGTCTGCGAAGAGGCTCGCTGCCCGAACGTAGGTGAGTGCTGGGAGCACAAGGCCGCCACGTTCATGATCCTGGGCGACGTGTGCACCCGAAACTGCACCTACTGCGCGGTAGCCCACGGCACCCCGAAGGCGTTCGATCCGCTGGAGCCGGTCCGGCTGGCCGAGGCGGTGGAGCGGATGGGGCTGCAGCACGTAGTGATCACCTCAGTGGACCGGGACGATCTGCCCAACGGAGGAGCCGAGATCTTTGCCGGTTGCGTCACCGAGATTCGCCGGCGGCTGCCGGAGACGTCGGTTGAAGTGCTGATCCCCGATTTCAAGGGCTCGGAACCGGCGCTGCAGATCGTGATGGATGCGCGGCCCGACATCCTGAACCACAATCTGGAAACCGCGGAACGCCTCTATCCATTGGCGCGGCCCGGCGGGCGCTATTACCGGGCTCTGCAGCTGCTGGCGAACGCTCGCCGCATGGCGCCTCATGCGCTCACGAAGTCGGGCATTATCCTGGGCATGGGAGAGGAATGGGACGAGGTGCTCGTCTGCTTGCGCGATCTGCGCCGCAGCGATGTGAACATCGTGACCCTGGGCCAGTATCTACGTCCTTCCGACAGCCACATGCCGGTGGCTCGCTACTACACGCCGGACGAGTTTGCCGAGCTGCGGGACTACGGACTGGCTCTCGGCTTTTCTCATGTTCAAGCGAGTCCCCTGACCCGTTCCTCCTATCACGCCTGGGAACAGGCGAGCGCCGCAAAGGCCCTGCACGAGGTGTCCCCCTGAGCACAGCCCGCGGGCAGCGGGGGCCTCGCAGCGGGGAACGCGTCGTGGCCGAGTCGCCCGAGATGCGTCCCAAGGCAAGACCCAAAGGCCTCGACCCGGCCCGGGCGGACGAGTATCGCCACTGGCTGCGGCAGATGCTGCTCATTCGCCGCTTCGAGGAGAAGGCAGGGGAGGCATACAGCCTCGGCAAGATCGGCGGATTCTGCCACCTCTACATTGGGCAAGAAGCGGTCGCGGTCGGAAGCCTGGCGCGCTCTGGGGCCGGATGACTACATAACCTGCTCCTACCGTGAGCATGGGCACGCCCTGGCCCGGGGCATCTCGGCACGCGCAGTCATGGCCGAGCTGTTCGGCAAGGCAGCGGGCTGCTCCGGTGGCAAGGGAGGCTCGATGCATCTATTCGACGCCTCGCTCGGCTTCCTGGGTGGGCACGGCATCGTCGGGGCGCATATCCCCCTGGCCACCGGAATGGCCTTCGCCGCCAAATACCGCAACACCAACCAGGTGGCGGTCTGCTACTTCGGCGAGGCCGCGGTGAACAATGGGGCATTCCACGAGGCGCTCAACATGGCGGCGCTGTGGAAGCTTCCTGCCATCTATCTCTGCGAGAACAACCGATACGGCATGGGGACCGCGCTGGAGCGCGCCAGCGCGCTCTACGATATCTCCGAGCGAGCCTGTTCCTACGACATGGCCAACGAAGTCGTAGACGGGCAGGATGTGCTCACCATGTATTCGGCAATGGAGCGCGCCGCGCAGCGGGCCCGTAACGACAAGTTGCCGACGCTGCTCGAGGTCCGCACCTATCGCTTCATGGGTCACTCGATGTCAGATCCCATCCACGGGCATTACCGCACCCGGGAGGAGGTGGAGGACCAGCGCAAGCGGGACCCCATCGTGGTCTGGTCTCAGCGCCTGACCGCCGACGGCCTCATGGATGAAGGAGCGGTCCGGGCGATGGACAAAGATGTGATGGAAGAAGTAGAGGATGCCTATCAGTTCGCCGACCAGGCGCCGGATCCCGATCCGGAGCAGCTGTATACCGATGTCTATGCGAATCCCTGAGCGGGCCGAATGACGGTCCTCACTTACCGGGATGCTCTCAACCAGGCCCTCCGCGAAGAGATGCAGCGGGATCCCTCGGTCTTTCTCATGGGTGAGGAAGTCGGGGTCTACCAGGGGGCCTACAAAGTGAGCCGGGGACTGCTGGATGAGTTCGGGCCCATGCGGGTGGTGGACACCCCCATCACCGAGCTCGGTTTTGCCGGAGTTGGGGTCGGTGCCGCAATGGTTGGCCTCCGACCGGTCATCGAGTTCATGACCTGGAACTTTGCCCTGCTCGCTGTCGACCAGCTGATCAATTCAGCCGCGAAGATGCGGTACATGTCCAACGGGCAGATCGGCGTGCCGGCCGTCTTCCGGGGCCCCGGAGGATCCGCTTTGCAGCTCGCGGCGCAGCACTCGCAGGCGTTCGAGAGCTGGTACGCGCACATTCCGGGTCTCAAGGTCGTCATGCCCGCCACGCCGGCCGATGCCAAAGGACTGCTCAAGAGCGCCATCCGGGACGACAACCCGGTGATCTTCATCGAAGGCGAGATGCTGTACAACATCAAGGGCGAGGTACCCGAGGGAGAGCATATCGTTCCGATCGGCCAGGCCGATTTGAAGCGGGAAGGCGACGATGTCACGATCGTCTGTCACTCGAAGACGGTCAGCGTCTCGCTCAAAGCGGCCGAGCAGCTCGCCGGCGAAGGGGTGAACGCCGACGTACTCGATCTGCGCACCATCCGGCCGCTGGATACCGAGGCAGTGCTCAGGTCGGTGGCCAAGACCCATCGTTGCGTCGTGGTGGAAGAGGGCTGGCCTTTTGCCGGGGTGGGTGCGCAGGTGGTGGACACCATCCAGCGCGAAGCGTTCGACGAGCTCGATGCGCCGGTGCTTCGGGTGACCGGAGCCGACGTGCCCATGCCCTATAACAAGCAGCTGGAAAAGATGGCCAAGGCCGACCCGGCCAAGGTGATCGGGGCCGTGAATCAGGTGCTGTATCGGGAGTAGTCACGAGTCACGAGTCACGAGGCTCGACGACTCCATCACGGAATCGCAGATGTCTACTAAGGTCGTCATGGAAGCCCTTTCTCCGACCATGGAGGAGGGCCGCCTGGTCGAATGGAAGAAGCAGGAAGGCGAAGCCGTCGCCGTGGGTGATGTGCTTGCGGAGGTCGAGACCGACAAGGCGGTGATGGAGCTGGTTGCCCGCGCGGGCGGGACCCTGCTCAAGCACATCGTCGAGGCGGGCGCCACCGTGCCGGTGTCCGAGCCGGTGGCGGTCATCGGGGAGCCGGGGGAGGACAGCGGGGCAGACGGCAAGCGGGGCAGCGGGGCAGCGGGGCAGCAGTCCGCCAAGGACGGCCAGGGGACGCAGCCGGCACCCGATCGCAATCAACCGACGTCCATGCCGCCGGCCCGCCTGCTCGGACCGCAACTGAGATCGCAGCGTCCCAGGGCTCAGCCGGAGAGCTCCGACCGGGGGCCGGCTAAAGGCGTCTCCGCTGGCCCGCAGAATCGCTGCTGAGCGTGGGGTTGATCTGGAGCGGTTGCCGGGATCCGGACCCGAAGGCCGCATCGTGGCCCGCGACCTTGAACAGGCTCCGTCACGTGTCACAACCTCTTCCCCAGCCGCGGCCGGTGCTGCCCCGCTGCCCCGCCGCCCCGCTGCCCCGCCGTCGGACGGCCCGCCTTACACCGACGTCCCGCTCACCCAGATCCGGAAGACGATCGCCAAGCGGCTGGCCCAGTCCATCGGCCCGATTCCCACCTTCTATCTCACCACCGAGGTCGACATGGAGCGCGTGGCTGAGGCGAGAGCTGCGCTGGAGTCCAAGGTCTCGTTCAACGACATCATCATCAAGGCCGTGGCCATGGCCTTGCGGCAGCACCCGGCCTGCAACGCGTGGTGGCAGGACGACCACATCCGGTACTGGAATGAGGTCCATGTCAGCATGGCCGTGGCAGTCGAGGAGGGGCTGATCACGCCGGTGATCCGGCACGCCGACACCAAGACCCTGCGCCAGATCGCCGCCGAATCGCAGGACCTGGCCGCCAGAGCCCGGGATCGCCGGCTGAAGCCGGAGGAGTACACCGGGGGAACCTTCTCGGTCTCCAATCTCGGCATGCTCGACATCGATGAGTTCACCGCGGTCATCAACCCACCGGAGGCAGGCATCCTGGCGGTGGGTCGGATCGCGGAGAAGCCGGTGGCCCATGAAGGAGCTGTCGCCATTCGTCGCCGGCTCCGGCTGACCATGTCCTGCGATCATCGAGTGATCGACGGTGCGACCGGAGCCCAATTTCTCAAGACGTTGAAGACAATGCTGGAGAACCCACTGGCGCTGGTCTGGTAGGTTCTCACCTCTCACTTCTCACTTGTGAGGAGCTGTGGCCAATCAGTTCGACGTGATCATCGTGGGCGGCGGGCCGGCGGGCTATGTCTGCGCCATTCGCGCCGCACAGCTCGGCCTCGCGACGGCGGTGGTCGAGCGCGACAAGCTCGGCGGTGTGTGCGTGAACATCGGCTGCATTCCGACGAAGGCGCTGCTCCACAGCGCGTACGTGGCCAGCGTCCTCGCGCACGACGCCAAGGAGCTCGGCGTCGAAGTCGGGGCGGTCAAGACCGACTACGGCGTCGCGATGCGGCGCTCCCGCAAGGTCTCGGAGCAGAACTCCAAAGGCGTCGAGTTCCTGATGAAGAAGCACAAGATCACAGTCATCAAGGGAAGCGGAGTGCTGGGACGAAACCGGACCGTGCGGGTCGGGAAGGACGAGTACCAGGCCAAGAAGGCGGTCGTGATCGCCACCGGCTCCCGGGTGAAAGGGATTCCGCAGATCGGTCTCGAGATCGACAAGACTACCGTCATCAGCTCGGACGAGGCGCTCTTTCTGGAGAAGCCCCCGGCCACGCTGGCCATCGTGGGCGCCGGGGCGGTGGGTTGCGAGTTTGCCGACATCTTTCACGCCTTTGGGACCAAGGTCACTCTGATCGAGGTCCTGCCTCGAATTCTGCCCCTGGAAGACGCCGAGGCCTCCGATGCTCTGGCCAAGAGCTACAAGAAGCGGGGTATCACGGTGACGGCCGGCGCCAAGGTCAAGAAGGCTACGGTCAAGAAGGACCGGGTCTCACTCGAGATCGAGGCCGGGGGAAAGACGGAGACCTTGGAAGCCGAGAAGGTGCTGATGGCTGCGGGCAGGGCGGTCAACACTGAAGGATTGGGATTGCAGGAGGCCGGAGTCCAGCTGACCGATCGCGGCTTCGTGAAGGTGAACCTGGCCACCCTGGAGACCAGCGCACCGGGGATCTACGCCATTGGCGACGTGGCCGGTCCGCCGATGCTGGCCCACAAGGGGAGCCGGGAAGGCGTCGTCGTGGCCGAATTGATCGCGGGACATCATCCCCAGCCGATCAAGTACGACAATGTCCCCAGCGTCACCTATTGCCACCCCGAGGTGGCGAGTATTGGGCTGACCGAGGATCAGGCCAAGGAGCGGAAGCTCGAGTACCAGGTGGGCCGCTTCCCCTTCAGCGCCAACGGCCGGGCCCGGACCACCGGCGAGACGGAAGGGATGGTCAAGATCATCCGGGACAAGAAGTACGGGGAGATCCTGGGCGCTCATATCGTGGGCGACCACGCCTCCGAGATCATCCACGAGCTGGTGGTGGCGCGGCAGAACGAGTACACCGTCGAAGAAGTGGATCTTGCCATCCATGCGCACCCCACGCTCTCCGAGGCCATCGCCGAAGCCGCGCTAGACTCGATGGGACGGGTGATCCACATCTGAGAGGTAGGGTGAGAGGTGAGAGGTGAGAGGTGAGGAGTGAGAGGGAGCACGCTGGGATTCATCGGTACGGTTGCGGCTTGCGCCGTCTGCGTGGGCATGCTGCTGATCACGCTGACGGTACTGGGGATCGATGCCATGCGCACCGAGCAGGGTCCCCGGCATCTGGATCTCGCCTTCTATCTCCTGGTCGGCGGCACCCTCGCAGGTATCCTGCTCGCCGCCTTTTCCGCGTGGCACCTGCTGGAGCCGGTGGGATCCACCTACCGGCGAGGGGCGCTGTCCATCGTCGCCGCGTTCGCCACCGTGCTGGTCATGCTGGTCTGCATGCCGGTGCATCAGCTCTTCGGCAGAGGCGGCCTGTTTGGTCTCCTTGCCGTCTGCGGCGTCGCAGCCCTGGTTCTGGCTCGCCGGGCTCGGCGCCTGGGGACGGACGGATGAGCCGAAGGTTGGTGGTCCAAGACCTCGGCCGCCGGGGCTACGCGGAGGTGCTGGAGCTGCAGCGTACGCTCTGCCGCCGCCGGATGGACGGCGAGATCGGCGAAGACCTCCTGCTGCTGGTGGAACACGAGCCAGTCGTCACCCTCGGACGAGGCAGCCGGCCGCCCAGCCTTCCGCTGCCGCCTGCGGAGCTGGAGCGCCGCGGGATCGGAGTGTTCGAGGTCGAGCGCGGCGGGGATGTCACCTTTCATGGGCCCGGCCAGCTGGTAGGCTACCCGATCCTGGACCTCCGAGACCACCGGGAGGATCTCCACTGGTATCTGCGACACCTCGAGGCGGCATTGATAGAAGCGCTCGGCTCCCTGGGAATCGAGGCCGGCCGCAATGCAGGGCTTACCGGGGTTTGGACCCGGGGACGCAAGATCGCGAGCATTGGAATTCACGTGAAGCAGTGGGTGACCTACCACGGATTTGCTCTCAACGTGAGCACCGATCTGGCCTATTTCGATCTGATCGTGCCTTGCGGCATCCAGGACGTGGTCATGACCAGTGTGGCGCAGGAGCTGGGTCGAACCGACGCTCAGGCCACCTGGAGGGAAGCCCGTGACGGCAGTGGTGGAGGCGCTGGGAAGGACCTTCGACCTGGTGCCGGTAGAGCCGAGCCAGGCGCTGGCGTGACTAGTTCCCTGCCCCGGTTGCCTTTGGGAGACCAATCGGTTTTTCTCCCTATCATGGCTGACTCGACCCGGCGCCCTTCGCCTGAGACCCAGGCCGACCAGCGGATCAAGGAAATTCTCCGCGCGGCGGACAGTTGGTCGCGGGAGGCGCCCCGTCCTCTCATGCCATCTATCCGGGCCGTGTGCATCCGGCTCGCCGAGATGGTAGCCGATCAGCGGCACTACCTTGCACCGCTGCCTGAGCCGCAGGAGACTGAGCGCCGGGCGGTGTTGTCGCTGGTGGCTGACCGGCTCCGGTCGAAGCCGGTGATCGAGGGAGTGGAGCAGCACCTCAAGGCTCTGGAAGAGCTGGAGCTCCGCTCCACCGGATCATGGGCCGTTGTGGCGTCGGCTCAGACCGAGTGGATCACCACCGCCATTCGCTACCTGGAGAGCTGTGCCGCACTACTGCCGGCCGGCGATCGTCCCGACCCGTACTGGGCCGATGACGTCGTGGCCGGAATCATTGCCTCGGTGCGCGCATTGATTGGAGTGGACGAGCTGCACGCCCGAACCGAGGCCCGCTACTCGGGACCGGTCAAACGGGTCTCACCGGAAGAAGACTAAACCGCAGAGCTGATTACCGGGCCGCTGTCTTCCGGGCTCGCTTGGTAGCGCCTTTCCCACCGCCGGCCTGCTCCGCAAACAACTCGAAGAAACGGCCGAAGATCTCGATCCCGCTCCACAGCTGGGAGAGATCCAGCTTCTCGTTGGGTGAGTGAAGGCCGTCATCCGGCAGGCCGATGCCGGTGAGAATAACCGGCGCTCCAGCCAGCCCCAGCTCTGGGACAATGGGAATCGAGCCGCCGGCGCGCACCTGCACTGCCTTCCGACCGGTCACCGATTCGAAGGCCTGGTCCAGGACTCCGAAGGCCGGCTGCACTGACGTCCACCTGCACCGCATCGCCACCGTGCAGCAGGGTGACCTTGACCTCTGCCCATTTGGGGGCAACCGCGGCCACCGCTCGTTCGAGCTCCTGGCCAACTTTCTCGAACTCGAGGCCCGGGACCAGGCGAAGGCTGACCTTGGCGGTTGCCTGGGCGGGGATGACGGTCTTGGCGCCTTCCCCGACGAAGCCGCCGCGAATCCCGTGGATCTCGAAGGTCGGCAGTGCCCAGACTCGCTCGTACACGGTGCGATCGCGCAGCCCGGTCAGCACCTTGGCCGTCACCTCCTCCTCGAGAAAGCGCTTCTCGGTCAAAGGGCAGCTTCTTCCAGGTCTCCAGCTCGGTCTCGGTGGGCGGCTCGACCGCCTCGTAGAGCTCGGGAATCCGGATCTCACCGCTCTCGGACTTCAGCTCGCTGAGGATCCGAACCAGGGTCTCGATGGCGTTGGGAGCCACCCCACCGTAGGTCCCCGAGTGCAGATCGCGCTCCAGGGTCCGGACTGAGATCTCGGCATAACAGAGCCCCCGGAGCGCGGTATACACGGCGGGCCAGTCCGGGCGCGTAGTAGGACATGTCGCAGACCAGGGCCGCATCGGCTTTCGTGCGCTCCGGCTCCTTCTGCAGCAGCTCGTAGATCACCTGGCCGCCACATTCCTCTTCGCCCTCGAAGATGAAATGCACGTTGAGCGGCGGCTTTCCGGCTCGGCGTCGAGCACCGCTTCATACGCCTTGAGCAGGCAGTAGACCTGCCCCTTGTCATCGGAAGCGCCCCGGGCATAGAGCTTCCCGTCCCGCACCGTGGGGGTGAACGGAGGGGTAGATCCACTCATCGAGCGGGTCGGGCGGCTGGACGTCGTAGTGGCCGTAGATCAGGAGGGTGGGCGCTCCCGGCACCTGGCGGGCTTTCGGCCCACACTACCGGGTGCCCCGGTCCCTCGATGCACCTGGACTACGGGGCATCCGAGCCCCGCCAGGTGGCTTCTTCAGCCAGTCCGCGGCCCGCCGGCAATCGGCAGCGTGGTCGGGAAGCGCGCTGATGCTGGGGATCGAGAGGAACTCGGTCAGCTCCTGCAGCAGTCGGGGCTGTTCCCGGGTGGAGAAAGTCCTGGTTCATATGATCAGCGTTGCTGGTCCGTTGAAGAGTCGGCCACCGCCCGTTCCAATCGAGCATACGCGCTGTCGCCCTCCGCGCCGGCCATCAGCGTCTTGAGCGAGCTGACGCTGCCCCGGATATCCCGGCCGTGTTGCTCGTACCAGCGGTCGAACAGGTCCAGCCGGGTCCGATAGATCCGTGCGCCCACCAGCTGCGCGTTGTTGATCGGCCGTTCGGTGAGGCGGCCGATCCGGAAGGTGCGGAGCCGCTGGCCGATCGGTCCCTCGAGCTGGTCGCGGGCCCACGCGGCGGCCGAGCGGCGGCCCTGCTCCAGCGTCGCGGAGTCGGGATGCTGGGCGTACAGCGCCTGAAGCCGGCGGACCAGCGCGTCGTAGTACTCGCCCAGAACGATTTCGTCGTGCCAGCGATCCGCTGCCTGCCGGGCCAGGAGGCTGTCGCCCTTTTCCTGGAAGAAGGCCTGGGCCGAACGGTAGCCCACCAGCTGGGCGAAGCTCTCGTTGAACGGGGTGGCGCTTTTGACGTACAGGGTGTTGTGGGCGATCTCGTGAAAGACGGTGGCGGCCAGCTCGACCGAGTCGCGGGTCAGAGCGGTCGAGAGGAGCGGGTCGTTGAACCAGCCGAGGGTGGAGAAGGCCGACGAGGGCCGCAGGTAGATGTCGTATCCCCGTGCCGCGAAGCGGGAGGCCTCTCGCTGGGCCGCCTTGGGATCGAAAAAGCCCTTGTAAGGTATGCGGCCCACAATCGGGTACTTCCAGGTATGGGCGCAGATGCAGTCCTTGGGGGCGGCCTGCAGCACCAGAAGCAAGGTGTCCCGACCCACGTCCGAATAGGTGGTGTAGGTCTCCTTGGCTTCCAGTCCCAGACGGGCGGCGTAGTCCCGGGTCTCCAGTACCAGGCCGAGCGACCGGCGCACGGATGGCGTGATGGAGCTGTCCCGCACCAGCCGGTCGATGGGTTGGCGAGACTGGAGGATCCGGGTCTCCTCGAACCCTGCCCGGGTGACATACCGGATATCGTCGCTGGCCAGATAGGCGGTGCCGTATCCGGCAAACAGCGCGGCCACAACCACGAAGAAAACCATGGGCTTCAATGAATCCGCACGAGGCCGATTCGAGGCTGAGCCGACGCCGGCAGTTTCGAGCTTCCGTCGGACGCTGTCAGCTTGAAATCGACTTCACCCGCCGAGGGATCCTGTCCGATCAGGACGTGACGACCCGAGCCGGCCAACAGCTGTCCGGTCCGGCCGTAGTCTCCGCCGGTGCTGTCAGGGTCGAGGGGGTACGCGCCATTGAGTGAGTCGTAGACTTGTCGGAAGTCCCAGCTCAGGTACTGCAGCCGAGGGTCGGATGGCGTAAAGCCGGGAAGATTGTCCAGGTAGTTGGCCATCTGCCACTGGGTGACCAGCGTGGGGAAATCCACCCCGGTCACCGAGGTCACATTGGCGCTCCCGGTCTGAGTGGTTTGCACCAGGGCCTGGGTGGCGCTGGTACCGAGGGGCAGCGGCTGCCCAAAATGATCGGCCACCCAACGCACAAAAAGCCAGGCCGCCCCGTATTCAGCCAGCGGGATCGGCGGCGGCCGGCTCGCTGGGGCCAACCAGATAGTGGGACTCCACATCGCTGAGGTAGTCAGACCCGTTTTCCAGATCGCTGAGGGTGAACTGGGTCAGGCAGTCACTGTTGGTGCACACCGAGTCGGGGATCTGGCGGCCGCCGAGCTCTTCGGCAAAGGTCGAAAGACCCTCGTTCAGCCAGGTGTCCTCGGAGGATCCACCCCGGACCAGCACATGCTGATTGTAGTTGATCATGTGCTGGAACTCGTGGATGAAACCCGGGGCAGGAAGTCCACGGCGTCGGCCGGCGGAATGCTGCAGGAAGGGTCCGGGGTCAAGCCGTAGAAGATCTCCGCCCCATTCGAGCCAACGATTGCCGGGAGTGAGATCCCGGGCAAAGAAATAGCCCAACCACGACCGAGCCACCGCAGCTGGTGAGCTTGGTGACCCGGTCGGTCAGGAGAACCAGCACCACCCCGTCGCCGTTGATGTCGGACTCGCTGCCATAGGCGGTAACGTCGATGGGATACAGATACTTGTCGAAGGTGGACCCGACCTTGTCGATGTCGGCCTGGGTGTAGCCCGGAGTGGGTGCCGCATCGTCGAGGAAGATGGCTACGTGCTGGCCCACATATTTCGTGGTTCCGGTCACCTGCACGTAGTCCGTCGATGAAGTGCCGCTCACGCTGCTGTTCTTGAGCACGTTGAAGGTGCGCTGCTCTCCCAGCACTGGGGGAGCCTGGGCCGCGGCGCTGGCCGACACGCCCGGGAGGAATCCGCGTTCCGGACGCTCCGAGAGCTCCCGTTCCATGGCCCGGAGGCGGCCATGGAAGGCCTGGGCCGTGGTAGGACCCTGAAAGGCACGGAGCAGACGGAGGACGGAGCGAGGCCAGCGGCGCCGACCCGGGGCCGGCACCCGCCAACTTGTAGCCTGCCGAAACCCCGGCGCCGCTCTCCTTGCCTTCCCCAGCCACGGCCACGTAGAGGTACTCGGCCCCGGCCGACCCCGCCGCCGGCAGCCGGACGCAGCCCCTCCTGCGAGGCGTCGAGAATGGTGTGCTCGCCCGCCGGAGAGGTTGGTGACTGTCGCGCTGGAGCAGTCGACGGTCCCGCCCCCATTGGGATCGGTGCCGCTGCTACATGCAGCAACGAAAAGGAGGCTTACCAAAGCCGCAGGGAAGGAGCTCGATCGCACTGGCTGAACACTCCGGCAGGGGCGGAAAAAAGAGGGGAACCGGCACCGGAAGAACCACGTTAGTATCAGCAAGATAAGATGCGCCAAGGGCTTTTGACAATCGCACAACCTGCCGGTACCTTCTCTCCCGTGTCCGAAAACAATCGGCTGTCGGCGGTCAGGTTCGGTGCTGACGGACTGGTGCCGGTCGTGACTCAGGAGAGCCGTTCCGGCGACGTACTGATGGTCGCCTTTGCCAATCGGGACGCACTGGACCGCACGCTCTCCACCGGCCTGGCCCATTACTTCAGCAGATCCCGCGGCGTTTTGTGGCAGAAGGGGGAGACGTCGGGGCACGTTCAGCGTGTCACGGAGGTCCGGCTCGACTGCGACGGGGACGCGGTGCTGTACCGGGTGGAGCAGACCGGTCCCGCCTGCCACACCGGAGCCCGGACTTGCTTCTCTACGGTTATCGGCGGGGCACGCGGGGCCGCGGGGCAGTGAGGGGGAGCGCAGGAAGATCCGGGCGGACACCTGCTGAGTCGGCTGGCCAGAACCATCGCTCAGCGCGCGGCGGAGCAGCCCAAGGGCTCCTACACGGCGGACTTGCTGGCCGGTGGGGTGGGAAAAGCCTCGCAGAAAGTGGGCGAGGAAGCAGTCGAAGTCGTGGTAGCGGCAAATTCGGAGGACGACGGCCGTCTCGCGTCCGAGGCGGCCGATCTCCTCTATCATCTATTGGTGCTGCTTCAGGCTCGCGGTGTCCCGCTGGATGCCGTGTGGCGCGAGCTGGAGTCCAGAGCACGATAAGAGAGCTATGGGCTATGGGCTGCGTCTGCCGTCGAGAACAGCCCATGACCCACAGCCGATAGCATACGTCTTCGTCCATCTCCACACCCACAGCGAATATTCCCTGCTCGACGGGGCCAACCGGATCCCCGAGCTGGTGGCGCACGTCAAGAAGCTGGGCATGGATAGCCTGGCCGTCACCGACCACGGCAACATGCATGCGGCGTGGTCCTTCTATGAGCAGGCCAAGCTGCAGCAGATCCGGCCGATTCTGGGCTTCGAGGCCTATCTCGCCTTCGGGCCCCGCACGCCCGGGAGAAGCCCCAGTGGGCTCCCGCTCCCTACAGCCATCTCGTTCTGTTGGCCCGGAACCGGGCTGGGTATAAGAATCTGGTCCGGCTCACCTCCATCGGCTTTGTGGACGGCTTCTACCGCCGGCCGAGGATCGACCGGGAGGTGCTGGCTGCTCATTCGGAGGGCCTGGTGTGCCTGGCCGCCTGTCTTTCGGGCGAGGTGGCTCTGTATCTCCGGCAGGGCAAGTTCGAAGAGGCCCGGCGGACCGCAGAGTGGCTCAGCCAGACCTTCGGTCCCGATGGGTTCTGGCTCGAGATTCAGCAGCACGGGATAGCCGAGGAACGGCAGGTCACCGAAGGCATGCTCCGGCTGGGTCAGGAGCTGGGGATCGGCGTCGTTGCCACCAACGACGCCCATTATCTCCGCCGGGAGGACGCGGAAGCCCACGACGTGCTGCTGGCGATCGGCACCGGAAGCGACCTTGACGATCCCAAGCGGTTTCGGTTTCTGGGCCAGGAATCCTACGTCAAGTCCGAAGCCGAGATGCGGGCGTTGTTTCCCGATCGCCCGGAGGTTCTGTCCAACACCGCGACAGTAGCCGATCTCTGCGAGTTCGACTTCGAGAAGCGCTACTTTCTCCCCGAGTTTCCCCGGCCCAAGGAATATTCGACCGACGAGGCGTTGCTCGACCACCTGGCCACCACCGGGGCCGAACGGCGGTACGGCTCGCCTTTGCCGCCTGCGGTTCGAGACCGGCTCACCTACGAGCTCGAAGTCATCGAGAAGGCGGGCTATGCCGGCTATTTCCTCATCGTCCAGGACTTCATCGCCGCCGCCCGGGAACGGGGGATTCCGGTCGGGCCCGGCCGCGGATCCGCTGCCGGCTCGCTGGTGGCCTACTCCCTGGGGATCACCGACGTCTGCCCGCTCAAGTTTGATCTCCTGTTCGAGCGCTTCCTCAATCCGGAGCGGGTGTCGATGCCCGACATCGACGTGGACTTCTGCTTCGAGCGCCGGGGCGAGGTCATCGAATACGTCCGCGAACGCTACGGACGCGAGAGCGTCGGGCAGATCGTCACCTTCGGCACCATGAAGGCGCGCGCGGCAGTGAAGGATGTGGCTCGCGTGCTCCGGATTCCGCCGGGAGAAGCCGACCGGATCACCAAACTGATCCCCTCGGGTCCCGCTTACAGTCTCAATATCCGGGACGCCGAAAAGAAGATCGACGAGCTCCGCGATCTGGTGAAATCCAATCCGGGGTACCGCCGGCTGATCGATCTCAGCTCAAGGATCGAGGGGATCTCGCGCCACATGTCGGTCCACGCGGCCGGCGTGGTTATCGCCCCCGGCCCCCTGTCCGACTACGTGCCGGTCTGCACCGCCCCGACCAAGGGCGCCGGGGCCGCCGCGGACGGCGATGATTCCATCATCACCCAGTACGAGATGGGGGCGCTGGAAAAAGTCGGGATGCTGAAGATGGACCTGCTGGGGCTCAAGACCCTCACGGTCATCCACGACGCCGTCCGGATGATCGCGGAGCGGCACGGCACCGCGCCCCGGATGGAAACCCTGGAGCTGGACGATCCCAAGGTGTACGAGCTGCTCCGCCATGGCCGAACCGCGGGCGTCTTCCAATTCGAGTCACCCCTCGCAACCGACACCCTTCGAGCCATGAAGTGCGACCGATTCGACGACCTGGTCGCCTCCAATGCGCTGCTGCGTCCCGGCCCGCTCGATGCCGGCATGCATACCGTGTTCATCCGGCGGAAGCTGGGCCAGGAGAAGGTGACCTATCCGCACCCGTCGCTCCGGGAGATCCTGGAGCCGACCTACGGGGTCATCACCTACCAGGAACAGGTGATGCGGATCGCGAATGTGCTGGCCGGTTTCACGCTCGCGGAAGCCGACGTGCTGCGAAAGGCGGTAGGAAAGAAGGATGCCGAGCTGATCAAGAAGGAGCTGGGCAAGTTCTGTGAGCGAGCCAGGGCTCTGGGCCATCCCCGGCGAATGGTCGACGACCTGGCCGCGCAGATCGAGACCTTCGGCCGCTACGGCTTCAATAAGTCCCACTCGGTTGCGTACTCGATCCTGTCCTACCAGACCGCCTGGCTCAAGGCGCACTATCCGGCCGAGTTCATGGCGGCCCTGCTGTCGTCGGAAATCGGCAACACCGACAAGGTGGTGCAGTACATCAACGAGGCCCGGGAGCTCGAGCTCCACATTCTCCCGCCCGACGTGAACGAGTCGGGCTTCAAGTTCACCGTCGTGGGCGACAACCGCATCCGGTTCGGCCTGGGGGCGGTGCGCAACGTCGGCGAGGGTGCCATCGCCTCGATCATCGGGGGCCGGCAAGCCGAGCGCATACGGGTCGGTGGGAGAGCTGGTGGAACGGATCGACCTCCGGCTCTGCAACAAACGGGTGCTGGAATCGTTGGTCGCTGCCGGCGCCTGCGACTCGCTGGGTGGACACCGCAAACAGCTGATCGAGGCATTGGAGCCCGCACTGGCCGAGGCGCAGCTGCTGCAGGCGGAGCGCGAGGCTGGACAGGGATCGTTGTTCGGAGAGGTCGGCAAGGACGGGAAAGACGGGAACGGCAAAGCCAGGACGGCTTGCACACCCCATTGCCGTCCTGCCCGACATTCCCGCCTGGACCGAGGCCGAGCGGCTGGCCAAGGAGAAGGAGGTGCTCGGCTTCTTCATCTCGGGGCATCCACTCGAGCGTTTCCGGGACGAGGTCGAGCTGTTCGGCACCCGCACCACCGCCACTCTGAGCGAGTGGGGGGAGCATCAGGTGAGCGTGGCGGCCGTGGTTACCGCGGTCAAGCGGCAGATCTCGAAGAAGACCGGGAAGGAGTACGCCCGGCTGGTGCTGGAAGATTTTCACGGCACGGCAGAGGGAATCGTCTTCCCCGAGGCCTGGGCCAAGCTCAACCAGATCATCCTCCCGGATTCGGCGCTCCTCCTGACCGGCGGCTACAGCGAGCGTGACCGGGGCGAGGATCAGGCCCCCTTCATCGTGGAAACAGCCCGGCCGCTGGAGCAGCTCAAAACTTCTGGCGCCGTGGCGCTGAGCCTCAGCTGGGGCGCGCCATCCGCGCCCGAGCCCGCGGCTTTGAAGGAAGTCGCGGCGCTCTGCTCCGCCTACCCGGGGTCCACCCCACTCTACATCGAATGGAGCGACGGGAACGGGGAAGCGGTGCGGCTCCGCTCCCGGCGCCTGCGCGTGGCAGCGGAAGACGAGCTGGTTCAGGGCTCTGCGCGATCTCCTGGGCGCCGAATCCGTCCACTACGTGAAGGCGGGCTGATCCCGATGCCCTCGGCCTACACCCTGGAGTTCGAGAAGCCGCTGCTGGAACTGGAGCGCCAGATCGATGATCTGAAGCGCATCGGGACCGAGCGGCAGATCGATATCGATGGCGAGCTGGAAGGTTTGCAAACCAAGCTCGAGTCGCTGCGGGCCGACATCTACCGTAATCTCACGCCGCTTCAACGGGTCATGGTGGCCCGCCATCCCCGCCGGCCGTATACGCTGGACTATCTCAGCACCATCTTTACCGACTTCATCGAGCTGCACGGCGATCGGCTTTACATGGATGACCCTGCGATCGTCGGCGGCTGGGCTCGGCTTGCCGGAGTGTCGGTGATGGTGATCGGCCATCAGAAGGGACGCGACACCAAGGAGAATCTCAAGCGCAACTTCGGCATGCCCCATCCCGAGGGATACCGAAAAGCCCTCCGGCTGATGAAGCTGGCCGCCAAGTTCGGCGCCTCGGTCATTACCCTGATCGACACCCCGGGCGCTTACCCCGGGCTGGGCGCCGAGGAGCGAGGGCAGTCTGAGGCGCTGGCTCGCAATATCCTGGAGATGTCTTCTTTGCCGACGGCGTGTATCGCGGTGGTCATCGGTGAGGGCGGGTCGGGAGGTGCGCTCGCCCTCGGCGTCGCCGACCGGGTGCTGATGCTGGAGAACTCGGTCTACTCGGTCATATCGCCCGAGGGCTGTGCCGCAATTCTGTGGAAGGATTCCAGTCAGCGGGAGCGCGCGGCGGAGGCGCTTAAGATCACGGCGGAAGACCTCCTGCGGCTCAAAGTCATCGATGAGATCGTCAAGGAGCCTGTGGGAGGCGCTCACATAGACCCGGATGCCGCGGGAGAAGCCTTGCGGGAGGCGCTGATCCGTCACCTCACCGAGCTTCGGAAGATCCGGCCCGAGAAGCTGGTGCGCCGCCGAGCCGACAAGTACGCGGCGATGGGCGCGTTCACGGAGAGCTGATGAGTCAGACTGTCGAGGTCCGCTTCAAGGGAACCCGCAAGGCCTACTTCCTCTGGGAGGACGAGGCCGATCCCATCCGGATCAAGGACTGCGTCATCGTTGAGGTGGAGCGAGGTCGCGATCTCGGCCGGGTCACCGCCGTGGGCGACATGGCCGCCAAGAAGTGTGGTGGCTGTACCAGCTGCTCGGTCGGCGGAGCGGCCGAAGAGCCCGCGGTCCTGAAGCCGGTCCTGCGGCGTGCGACGGCGGAGGATCTGAAGACCCATCAGGAAATCCGGCTTTCCGAGGAGGAGGTCCGGCAGAAGGTCATCCAACGGGTCCGGGCCCATGAGCTACTCATGAAGGTGAGCGACACCGAGTGGCAATGGGATCGCAACAAGCTCACCATCTATTTCACTGCCGACAAACGGGTGGATTTCCGGGCGCTGGTCCGCGACCTCGCCTCGTTGTTTCGCACCCGAATCGAGCTCCGCCAGATCGGAGTGCGGGACGAAGCCGCCAGGCTGTCGGGCGTCGGGCGTTGCGGCCGGGAGTATTGCTGCTCCACCTGGCTCAAGGAGCTCTCCCCGGTCAATCTCGGGCTGGCCAAGGATCAGCACTTGTCCCTCAACCCTTCCCAGATTTCCGGAGGGTGTGGCCGGCTGCTCTGCTGCCTCAAGTATGAGCACGATTTCTACGTCACGGCCAGAAAGCGGTTTCCCAAGGAGGGGAAGACCCTGAAGACAGCGGTCGGTCCGGAGAAGGTGATCGCGGTCGATATCTTCCGGGAGCGGGTCTTCCTCCGCCACGAGGAGCAGGGCCCGCGCATCATCCCGCTGGCCCAGCTCCGGGCCGAGGTGGAACAGCTGGGCGAGGTCTTCCCTACCGCCGAATCCCGGAGCCGCCGGAGCGCCACCGGCCCCCCGGAATCGACGAACTGCACCCCCGGTACGTCGCAGACCAGCCGCCTCGATTTCGGAGCCGACGAGTGCCCAAGTTCTACCTGACCACCGCCATCGACTACTCCAACGGCGATCCGCACCTCGGCCACGCCCTGGAGAAGGTCGGTGCCGACGCGATCGCGCGGTACCGGCGGCTGCGGGGCGATCAGGTCCATTTTCTGATGGGCATGGATGAGCATAGCCAGTCGGTGCTCCAGGCCGCTGCCCGCGCCGGCGTCACTCCCAAGGCCTGGGTAGACCGGATGGCGGCCCGGTTCGAGGAATTCTGGCACCGGCTGGAGTGCAGCAATGATGACTGGATTCGAACCACCGAGCCGCGCCACGCCGCGTCGGTGACCGAGCTGCTGCGCCGGATACAGCGCTTCAATCCCGGACGATCTCTACGTGGCCGAGTACGAAGGGCTCTACTGCACCGGGTGCGAGGAGTTCAAACAGGAAAGCCAGATCGTGGATGGGCACTGCATCGAGCACCCCACGCTGGAGCTGGTGCACACCCGGGAGCGGAATCATTTCTTCCGGCTCAGCCGTTACGGGAGCCAGCTGCTCGAGCTCATCACCACCGGTGGGCTGAGAGTGGAGCCCGCCATTCGCCGGAACGAGGTGCTGCGCCTGCTGGAGAGCGGCCTGCAGGACATTTCCGTCTCCCGGCTGCGGCAGCCTTGGGGCATCCCCTTCCCCGCTGACCCGGACCAGACGGTCTACGTCTGGTTCGATGCGTTGATCAATTACCTGTCCGCCACCGGATTTCCCCAGCCGGGATATGAGCGTCTCTGGCCCGCCGACCTCCATGTAGTTGGAAAGGGCATCACCCGCTTCCACTGCGTTATCTGGCCCGCCATGCTGCTCGCCGCCCGGCTGGAATTGCCCCGCGAGGTATGGGCACACGGATACGTGCAGTGGGAAGGCACCAAGATGTCGAAGACCAGCGGAACGGCGGTGACCCTGGACGAGGCCATCGAGCGGCATGGGTCTGATGCGCTGCGCTACTTCCTGCTGCGAGAGGTGGGATTCGAATCGGACGGCAATTTCACCTGGGAGCGATTCGACGAGCGCTATACCGCCGACCTGGCCGACGGATTAGGTAACCTGGCTTCGCGATCACTGGCCATGCTGCTGAAGTACCGTGACGGTGTCGTGCCGAGGTCAGCGGAGCCATCGACTCTGGATCTGGCTGGGCGGACGGCCTTGAGCGCCTACGTCAGCGCAATGGACGAGCTCGACCTTCGCGGCGGTGCCGAAGCAGCATGGTCGCTGGTCTCGGCGGCCAACCTCTTCGTGCAACAATCTGCACCCTGGGCATTGGCCAAGGCGGGAAAGGCGGGCGGAGCTGGACGCGACCCTGGGAGCGCTCGCGCGGGCGCTGGTGCGACTGGCCTTGATGACCAGCCCCTTCATTCCAGGAAAGGCCCAGAGCTTGTGGGAGATGCTGGGTCTGGAGGGTTTGGTTGCGGCTGCTTCCTGGCAAACGGCGGAGGACCCCGAGGTGGCCGGACGCACGGTTTCGCGCGCCGAAGTGCTGTTCCCCAAGCCTGCAAGCGTATAGAAGTTAAAGTCCTTTCTCGCGAAACTATTTGACAGTGAAAGAGTTATCACTCCTCCTCCCTCTTGACAATCCCTATCCATTTGGGCCACCTTAGCTTTGGAGTGATAACTCCGGTCACCCCCATGACCAGGCAGATTGTCAGATTGGAGCGCCGATCAGGCGAAGGTTACCGCGTCATCAGTTGTGAGGTGTACAGTCATGGCCAAACGCCGTTGGACTCTGGTGCTGGTACCCCACGGGTCGGAGCCCTCGCGCATCGTCGAGGTCTCCTATAACGTGCTGCGCTTCGCAGCCGCGGCTGTGGGCGGCATCGTTGTCCTGGCGCTCCTGGCTGGCTATGCCACCATCTCCCACACCACTGATCTCTCCCGCGCAGCTCGGCTCCAGGAAGAGAACGCAACCCTCTCCCGCAGATCGGCGAACTTCACGGCCGGCTGGTCAGCCTGGCCGACACCATCACCACCATTTCTCAGCGCGATGCCCGGATCCGGGTGCTGGCCAACCTGGAGCCGATCGATCCGCAGGTTCAGGCTGCCGGCATCGGCGGCCCGGCGGGGGCCTCGGACGTCAATCTGAGCGGCCTCACCGGAATCGCCCGGCGCACTGCCGAAGTCAGGGTGGATCTCGGAGCCCTGATCCGGCGGGCGAATCTGCTCGCCTCCTCCTTCAAGGAAGCGGCTGACAGCCTCGCCCTGCACAGCGCCAGACTTGCCGCCACGCCCTCCATCATGCCGACTCAGGGCTGGCTCTCCAGCGCCTTCTCAGCCATGCGGAATCACCCGATCCTGCACCTCGCCCGGCCGCATGAGGGAATCGACGTCTCGGCCCCGATGGGCAGCCCGATCGAAGCTCCTGCCGCCGGGGTCGTCACCGACGCCGGTTGGGAGACGGGCTATGGCAACACGATCACGATCAATCATGGCTTCGGCATCGTGACCAAGTTCGCCCACGCCTCCAAGCTGCTGGTCAAGACCGGCCAACGGGTATCGCGGGGTCAGCGGATCGCCCTGGTGGGCAACTCCGGCCTCGCCACTGGGCCCCACCTGCACTATGAGGTGCACGTGAATGGGCGCCCGGTGAATCCCTTGAAGTACGTGCTGCCTGAGGGGGTAGTGACGGATTAGGCGGGGCAGCGGGGCGGCAGGAGTTAGACAAACTGAGATCTTCAAAACGAGCGGCCCTCCGGAATTTCGGAAGGCCGTTGTTGTTTTTACTGCCCCACCGCCCCGCCGCCCCCGCTAGAAACTCACCTTCGGCGCCTCCGCGGTTCCCGGTGCAGCCTCAAAGTAGTCCCGGGGCTTGCCCATGCCGAACACCTTGGCGGTGAGGTTGTAGGGAAAGCGTCGGATATAGGAGTTGAAGTCACCCACCGCAGTATTGTAATCCTGGCGCGCGACGGCCACCCGGTTCTCGGTACCCTCCAATTGGTCCTGGAGTGCCCGAAAGTTTTCACTCGACCGGAGCTGGGGATAGTTCTCCGAGATCGCAAGCAGCCGTCCCAGACCCTGAGTCAGCTGCTGGTTGGCAGCTGCCATCTCGGGGACGTTGCCCGACTGAACCGCCCCGGAGAGTCGGGCCCGTGCGTTGGCTATCGAGATGAAGACCGTGTCTTCCTGTTTAGTGACCCCCTTTACCGTGTTGACCAGGTTGGGAATCAGATCGGCTCGGCGCTGGAGCTGGGTCTGAATCTGGCCTTGCGCCTTGTTCACGGTTTCGTCTTTGGTCTGGATCTCGTTATAGCCGCAACCGACGATCAGAACGGCCGCCAGGAGCGGCGAGAGTTTTCCGGAAGCGCTGCATCACTGATCTCCGAGCTGAAGTTGGTCGAGGAACCGCGCTGCCTGTTCAACCGCCTCCATGTAGTTCTCAAACTCCGTCGCTCCGCAGCGCCATTCCCGCTCGGCCCGGTGGCGAACGACATGGAGCAGATGATCGGGCTCGAAGCCGACGGCGTTGGCGGCAGCGGACCCGAGCTGGCTGGGGTCGCTGGGCACCGGCTTGCCGATCAGGCTCAGCAGGCCGCGAAGCAGGACCAGAATGGTGGCCGCACTCTGGAGCGCCAGCATGCCGAGCGCACGCGGATCGGGAGCGTGGGTGGCGTAGCCCTGGCGCAGGCGGAGCAGCTTGCCCCGGAACTCCCGCTCCAGGGCCTTGCGCAGATCGCCACGGCTCCACCCGCACACCCCGGACCGGGTCCGCCCCGCGGAGCACTTGGTAGGAAAGCTGCATGTCGGTGATTTCGACCGGAAAGGCGTCGCTGGCGCGCTCCCACTCGCTCCGGCTCCATATCAGGGGAGGCTCATGGGATCCTTTGCGCCAGGCGGCAAACGCGCGCCCGAGCGTGCGAAGAACCGCGGGATCGACCGGATCCAGCACCAGCATGAGATTGATATCGGACCGGCCGGGAATGAAATCGTCTCGCGCGGCGGACCCGTAGAGAACCGCGCTGTAGCCGGAGCCGAGCACCCGATCGGCCTCGCCGAGAAAGGGGTCCACGATCCGAGAGACTGTCGCGCGCATCAGAACCTTCCCCCGGCACCGCCGCCGCTGAATCCTCCACCCCCACCGAAGCCTCCAAAGCCGCCACCGCCACCACCAAACCCGCCACCACTACCCCAACCGCCTCCGATCCATGGGCCACCCCAATATACCCCCCTCCTCCGACGTCGCCCTCCGCCCAGCGCACCCGATGCGACGAGGATGAAGAAGATGAAGAGTAGAATTGGAAGGAAATTATTGACTGGAGTAGAGTTCCCGCCCGTCTCAGCAGGTGGCTGGTACGCGGTCAGGGCCGAGTCGGTGACGCCGTAGCCTCGAGCGATGAGACTGGACAGTGAGCGTACTCCCAGCAACAGTCCGGGTCCGTAGCGGCCTGCGGCCAGGTCGGGTCGCATGAGATCGCGCACGCCGCCAGCCGCGGCATCGGTGACGATGCCCTCGAGGCCCTGGCCGACCTCGATCCGGATTTGCCCGGAGTTGGGATCGCCGGAGCGGCGAGGGACCAACAGCAACACCAGCCCGGCGTTGCGCCGAGGATCACCGATGGCCGCCTTGGCACCCACCTTCCATTTGCGCCCGACGGCGAGGGCCACCTCGGCGGGGCTGTAGTTTCCGATCGAAGGCAGCGTCACCACCGCGATCTCGGCGCCGGTCGCTGCTTTCAAGCGCTGGATCAGGTCCTCCAGCTCGGCCCGAGACTGTTCGTCGAGCGCCGAGGCAACGTCGTTGACGTAGCCGACCGGCTGGCCCGGAAACAATGAATCCACGCCCGGGCTCTGCGCCGGCAACATCATTGCTACAGTCAGTTGAAGCACCGCCACCAGGGCGGTAGCTTTGGCTCGTGTGCCGCTCAATCGCTCTCCTGCCGCTGAACCCATTACCGCCTTGCTCGCCCGTTCGCCGCTGAAGGCCGGCGGCTTCGCGCTCCTGAGCGTGTGCCTCGCCGCAGGGATGATTGCCTGCGGGGTGGAGCGGAAGGTCGCCGCGCGAGTGTCCATCCCCGGGCCGGACACGCTGGAGACACCCGCGGCCGGCGTGGGCGTCGTTGCCCTGCCGTACGATCGCGACAGCCTCCTTGCCAGCCTCGAGGCTCGGGCCCGGAGTCCCCGGCCATCCACGACGGCGCTGGACAGCTTATTTGCCAGATTCCGAGGTCCGTTCACCAGCTACACCAACCTCACGTATCTGGCCGGCAGGCTGACCGATTCATTGAAGCTGATCCGGCAACAACTGGATACGACCTCCCGCCAGTCCCCGCAGTACCGCTCGCTCCATGGCCAATGGCTCCGTCTCCGCGACTCGGCTGCCGCGGTCAACGCCCGGATCAAGGGGGCCGGCCTGGCGCTCGATCGGGCTCGCGCCGACTTTCTGAGTCGCAGCGAGAGCCTCCGTGCCCGCGTCAGGCAATGGGAAGATAGCACCTACCAGGGATACGACAGCATCGTCGAAAACCTGACGTTGCGGCGGCATCAGGAGGGCGGCGACCGACACCACCGACGCCACGGGCTGGGCTCACTTTTCCCTGGGTCCTGGCAAGTGGTGGTTGTACGCTCGAGCATGGGACACCAGCGATCCCAACGCAGAATGGTATTGGAACATCCCGGTAGACAGTGACACGTTGCTGCTTTCCAGTCGCACCGGCCGGCGGCGCCCCCGTTATTGAGGAGTGGAGATGTTCAGGAATCTTCTTGGTGGATTGATTCTGGGTTTACTTGGCACGGCCGGGTTACACGCGCAGACTGCCAGCGCTCCTCTGGAGCCCCGCAGCAAAGGGTCGGCAAAGGCTCCGGTGACGGTCTACGAGATGTCCGACTTTCAGTGCCCTTACTGCCGCGCATTTGCCTCCGAGACCTTCCCCCAGCTGGAGAAGGAATACATCAAGCCGGGCAAGGTTCGCTGGGTGTTCATCAACTTCCCGCTTACCAGCGTGCATGCCAACGCGGCCGCGGCAGCTGAACTGGCGCTCTGCGCCGCGCAGCAGCGAGGCTTCTGGCGAATGCATGATCTGCTCTTTCAGTACCAGGAAGCCTGGGCGCCCCTCAAGGAAGCCGGGCCCTTCTTCGTGTCGCTGGCGGATTCGGCAGGGCTCTCCAAGCAGACCATTCTCTCCTGCCTGCAATCGCCCCAAACGATCGAGCAGGTCAAAGCCGACGCTGAGGGAGCGACCCGCTCGGGGGCGGCCAGTACACCGACCTTTTACATCGAGGGCGGGCTACTCGAGGGCGCGGTTCCGGTGAAGGTCTTCCGGCAGGTGCTGGATTCGGTGTACGCGGAGAAGACGGGAGGCGACGGGCAAGGCCACGTCCTACGCTAGCGCGAGAAACACATCGTAGAGCGCGTGGGTCCACGCCGTAATTCCGAAGCCGCGTAACAGGTAAAGGGTGCTGAAGAGGAGCCCGGCCACAGTGCGGAAAGTGAAAGAGCTGAGACTCAGCCGGTCGCCGTAGGGGCCGATGTAGTGAAAGGCCGAGAAGATCAGCGCGCCGATAACGACAGCAAAAAGTCCGGCCGGGGTGGTCCTCCAGCCAAACACCCTCCGCGCCAGCCAGGCCAGCCCGGAGACGATAATCACCCGAAAGAGCAGCTCTTCGTAGATCCCGGCTCCGAGGGAGATCATCAGCTGAGTGGCCAGACTGGAGTCCGCGAGAGACTCGATCGCGAGGCTTCCCAGCCGTGCGCTCAGCCAGATTCCGGGTAGCAGCAGACCGGTCAGCGTGCTGGTCACCAAGCCGAAGGCCAACGCGTACCCGATCGATTCTGCGGCCATCAGCCCGAACACGCGGGGTTCGATCCTGCCCGAGCTGCGCCGATCCTGTAGCACCAGCCACGCGCCTCCGCCCACCAGCAATGCCCCGAAGAGCGCCAGTCCGGGCCGGCCGCCCAACGCCACAAAGACGGTTTTCAGCAGAACATCGGCGCCATTGCGCACGCCGGAGAACTCGCTGCCCGACAGGGTGAACGCCAGCGCCTCGTAGAGCAGCAGGAGGGGAAAAGCGAACGTCAGGCTGTAGCGAGGGGCCCTGGCCGCATACCAATAGCTGGAGATTGTGGTGGCCATTGATCGCCTCTCAGCCAGGGACTCAGCCCAAAGAAAAGGGGCCGCATTTCGCGGCCCCCCCAGGTTCGAAGTGTCGCCTGGGTCTCAGCTTGCAGCAGTGACTAACGGCCGCAGGCGACCCTTGACTCTGTAGACAATGGATCACCTCCTCGGTTTCGGGTGGAACATGACTGCGATGAAGAAGTGTAGTCAGGCCCCGCGACGCGGGGCAAGCCTCTTCCGTTTGAGGAGGGCGACGGCAACATTGCCGCATGCCTAGCACCTCCTGGGGCTATCGCGCGGCGCTTCGGCTAGGGAGCACCCTGGCCCCTGCTCTGGGGCTCTTTCATCCCAAGCTCCGAGCCGGGACCCGAGCCCGCCGGGAAGCCGGGGACCGGCTCTTGGATTGGGCCCGGTGGAACCGCGATGGCGCGCGCCCCCTGGTCTGGTTTCACGCTGCCTCGGTGGGCGAAGGATTGCAGGCCGAGAGCGTCATCCGGCACCTGCAACTGGTCCGTCCCGATTGTCAAATCATCTATACCCACTTCAGTCCCTCGGCGGAGTCGCTGGCCCGTCGGCTCGAAGTGGACGCGGCGGATTATCTCCCCTACGATCTGCCGGACGCGGCTGACCGGTTGTTGCGCGCGCTGGAGCCCGATGTGCTGGTGTTCGCCAAGCTCGATCTTTGGCCCGAGCTGGCCACCCGGGCCGCTACCAGCGGCGTGCAGGTGGCCATCGTAGCTGCCACCGTAAGCCCGGGAAGCGGTCGGCTACGCTGGCCAGCCCGGACGTTGCTGCATCCCGGATATGAGGCCGTGTCCGCTGCCGCCGCGATCTCTTCCGATGACGCTAACCGCCTCGCCCGGCTCGGCGTGGCTCCGGATCGGATCCAGGTGTTGGGCGACCCCCGGTTCGACAGCGTCGCCCAGCGGGTCAGGGCGATCGCTTCCGACGACCCGTTGCTGCGTTGGGGACAGGGAGCCCCCACCCTGGTTGCCGGATCCACCTGGCCCGCGGACGAAGCCGTCCTGCTCCGGGCATTTGCCCGGCTGTCGCGCCGCCGGGCCGACGCTCGTCTGATCCTGGTACCTCATGAACCCACGGCGGAGCATCTCGCCCGGCTGGAGCGGCGGGTGCTCGCGGCCGGAATGCCGCCGGCCGTGCGCCTCAGTGCCGCCGAGAAACCGGCCCAGCTCTTGGTGGTGGACCGAGTGGGGGTGCTGGCGACGCTCTACGGCGGCGGTGCGATGGCCTATGTAGGCGGAGGTTTCGGCCGCGCCGGGCTTCACTCCGTGCTGGAGCCCGCCGCGTGGTCCCTCCCAGTGATATTCGGGCCTCGCTGGCGCAACAGCCGTGACGCAGCCTTGTTGCTGGAGGCAGGCGCGGCCACGGCACTGGGCCGCTACAGCGTGAAGGGAGCCAGCGCCGCTCTGGAGCGGCAATGGGACAACTGGATAGCGGATGAGCGGGGGCGACAGACTCGAGGTCGTTTGGCCCGGGAGGTGGTCGAAAGGGGTATGGGTGCGGCAGGACGGAGCGCGACCATGCTGGCCGAGCTTATTTCAACACGGTCCCTTCGTAGGTCACGGCCCGAGGCACGATCAGGCCCGCAGTGAGAACGGTGACCAGAATGTCGGTCCACCGGCTGCGCGCTTTGATCTTGAGATCGGCGATGCCACTCCCGCCGGCAAGCTGGGCGGCAAGCGCCTTTCGCAACGACGGGTCCTTGATCTTGGCCAGGCCCCAGAACCCATAGAGGGCGTGGGAGGTGACTCGGAAGCGCGCATCCGCCGGCTGCTGTCCGGGGGGGGACGCCATGGTGACTGGTACGCCGAGTGTGGTGGCATCGAAGGTCTCGGCGCAGCCGGCCAGCGAGGAGAGGAGAACCAGTGCCGGCAGAGTGAACAAAGAGAATGCGGCGCCGCGCCGCCAGGCCGTCACAGACCAGGAACCCGGAAGACGTAGTGCGCTCCGATGCCAAAGACGCTCGGATCTCCGCCGTTGGTAAAGACCCGGTCGTATGCGGCTTGCAGCCCGAAGACCCGTCAGCAGGTTCAGTTCTAAGCCGCCTCCCAGGCCGAAGTTGGTCTCGGTATTCGAGAGTCCGCCGCCGGACGAGCGGATGATATCGATCCGCGGTGCGATCCAGGGCCGGATGGCCAGGGCCGGGTTGGGAATGGTGAGCGCGATCCCCATTCCAACCGGGAAGCGCAGCTCGGTGTTTTTGCCCGGGAGTAGTCCGTTGTCCGGCTTGGAGTACCCGATTCCTCCCTGGAGCGTCACCGAGAGCGGAATAAGCGGGCCGCCGAACACCTTGTAGTTGAGGGTGCCGCCGACCGAGACACTGCTGCTGGCAGGCCCGTCGGGGTTGAAGGTCGACAGGATGGCGGTTGCCCCCAGCGGCCCGAATCCGGCTCGACCGGTCACGGCAAAGGCAGTGCCTTTCCCGGCGTCCGCATTGGAAAACCCCACATCGCCATAGAGTCCGATTCCGGTGGCGATCCCGCTGTTGTACACCGGTATGCCGCGAACTTGCGCGGCCACTCCGGAGGGGCCCGACAACAGACCAATGGCCAGAGCGCCGGCCGCGATGGCCACCCGCGCGTGTGATCTCATCTCGTCCCCCTACAAGTAAACCGGGCCGTGAGCGGCCCGGCCCGTCAACGCGCCAGAAGGTACTCCGAGGCTTCGAGGGAAGTCAATTGCACAGTCACCAACAGAAACGCCCGGCCGTATGGAACGGCCGGGCGCTGGGAAATGTGACCCTATGGCTTCAGCGAATGTATGCCAGCGAGATGGCGACTCCGTCGATATCCCCCAGACCACCACTGGCGCGGACAGCAAAGCTGCGGCTGAAGCGCATGTCTACGCCGAGACCGAGCGCAAAGTCAACGTGGCTCCCGCCGCCACCGAACCGGGGGATCAGTACCGGATGGGCATAGGGGATGAAGCTGGTCTTGGAGCCCTCGAGCTCGAACCGCCGGCCCACCGAAATGCCCACCGGGACATAGTAGGCATCTTCACCACTGCCCACATTGGCGCCAAAGCCTAGAGTGAGCGCTCCGTCGAGGGGGAAGCTCTCGCTGTACTGGATAAGCTGGGCTCGGAAGTCTCCGCCCACGAGATAGCGGGTGCAGCAGGGGGTGGGGGCGCCGTTCACGCTGCTGTTCAACTTCTCCCAGCCGCCTCGAAGGCTCAGGTCATAGGAGCCGTGGCCGTAGCGATAGAAACCTTCCAGCGCATAGCTGACACCCGACCCCGGATCCGAGAGTGAGCCGCCAAACTCGTAACTGGTAAACGCGCGATAGGGGGCCTTGAACACCGGCGTGCCCGTCTCCTGCGCCGCCAAGCCGTTCGCCGAGAGCGCGACGCTCACCGCCACCAAGAGCCCGCCGAAAGTGCTATGACGCATGAGAGTCTCCTTGAACGTGTTCGGTGACCACGCGCACCCGGTTATCAATCACCTGGAGAAATCCGCCACGTATGGAGAAGCGACTGACGGCGCCGGCACGGCGAACCGTCAGAGGACCCTCGCCCAGCAGCGTCATGAACGGTGCGTGGTTCGGCAGGATGCCGACCTGGCCGTCAAAGGCCGGCGCCACTACGGCGTCAGCCTCACCGTCGAACATAGACGCCTCAGGAGAGATCACCGTGACCTGCATCACGAGCTCGCGAGCTGTTTAGCCCGTGCGATCACGTCGTCAATTCCGCCTTGCATGTAGAACGCCTGCTCCGGCAACTGATCGAATTCGCCGGCGACAACTCGCTCGAAGCTGGAGATGGTTTCTTCCAACTTCACGTACTTGCCGGCGAATCCGGTGAACTGTTCCGCCACAAAGAACGGCTGGGAGAGGAACCGGGCAATCCGCCGCGCGCGGGCCACGATGAGCTTGTCCTCTTCACTCAGCTCGTCCATGCCCAGAATCGCGATGATGTCCTGCAGCGCCTTGTAGCGCTGCAGAATCCGCTGCACGCCGATGGCCACGTCGTAGTGCCGGGTGCCGACGTACTGCGGGTCGAGGATCCGGCTGGAGCTGTCGAGCGGATCGACCGCGGGATAAATCCCCAGCTCCGCAATAGCGCGAGAGAGCACCACGGTGGCGTCGAGGTGGGCGAAGGCCGTGGCGGGAGCCGGATCGGTGAGGTCGTCGGCCGGCACGTAAATCGCCTGCACCGACGTGATCGAGCCACTCTTGGTAGAGGTGATCCGCTCTTGGAGATCGCCCATCTCCGTGGCCAGCGTGGGCTGGTATCCTACCGCGCTGGGCATCCGGCCCAACAGCGCTGACACCTCCGAGCCCGCCTGGGTGAAGCGGAAGATGTTGTCGATGAAGAGGAGCACGTCCTGGCCCTGGATGTCGCGGAAATATTCGGCGACTGTCAGTCCGGTGAGGCCGACCCGGAGCCGCGCGCCGGGTGGCTCGTTCATCTGACCGTAGATCAGCGCCACGTTCTCCAGAATCTTGGCTTCCTTGAACTCCAGGTAGAGGTCGTTGCCCTCGCGGGTACGCTCTCCCACGCCGCAGAAGACCGAGCGGCCGCCATGCCCCTTGGCGACGTTGTTGATCAGCTCCTGAATCACCACCGTCTTGCCCACCCCCGCCCCACCGAACAGACCGATCTTCCCGCCTTTCACGAACGGGGCGATCAGATCGATGACCTTGATGCCGGTCTCGAAGATCTCGGTCTTGGGCTGGAGATCGGTGAACTTCGGGGTCTCCCGGTGGATCGGCCAGCGCTCGGTGTCGGATGGAATCGGCGGCCCCCCATCGACCGGCTCCCCCAGGACGTTGAGAATGCGGCCCAGCGGCGCCTCTCCCACGGGAACGGTGATTGGCCCTCCGGTGTCGCGGACCTCCATGCCCCGGGTGACGCCATCGGTGGTGCTCATCGCGACCGCGCGCACCTGATTCTGCCCGATGTGCTGCTGCACCTCGGCGGTCAGGTGGACCGGGAAGGTGCCGCCCGCGTCGTCGATCTCCAGAGCGTTGTAGATCTCCGGAAGGTGCTCGGGCTCAAACTCCACGTCGAGCACCGGGCCGATGACCTGGACCACCTTGCCGATATTCTGTTCGGTTTTTGCGGTCCGGCCGACTTTCTCGGTTGCGATTGCGGTTGCCATGTTGCCGTAGACTCCTGTGGTTCAGACTGGGTGGCCGCTGCCTTAGCCCTGCAGTGCCGCTGCGCCGCCGACGATCTCGGCTATCTCCTGGGTGATCTGCGCCTGCCGTTGACGATTGTAGGTCCGCTTGAGCAGCTCGAGGATCTCGCCCGCATTGTCGGTGGCGTTTTTCATGGCCGTGCGCCGAGCGCCGTGCTCGGCGGCCGCAGTCTCCACCAGGCCCCGATAGACCGCATTCCGCACGTACAGCGGCAGCAGTTGCTCCAGGATGGCGGCCGCGCTCGGGGCCAGAATGTAGTTGGCGGTTTTCCCGGCTTCCCCCCCGGCCGGAGCGTTTCCGTCCCGCTTTGCCGCCATCTCCACCGGAAGAATTCGCACCGTAGCCGGAGGGGTTTGGAGCGCGCTGAGGAAGCGGGCCTGAATCAGATCGACGCTGGCCAGCTCACCCGCGGCAAAGCTCTGGATCAACGGCTCGACAATCTCGGCCGCGTGATCGGCCGTAGGACGATCACCCACATCGAGCCGCTCCAAGGCCAGCTTGCGACCCAGGTACTTGAAGAAGCCGATCCCCTTCTTGCCTACCCCGTAGAGATCGACGGTATAGCCCTCGGCTTCGAGCGCCTCGATCCGCCGGCGAGCTTCCTTGATCAGGTTGGAATTGAACCCGCCGGCCAAACCCCGGTTGGAGGTCAGCAGAATCACCGCGGCGCGGCTGGGACCACCCTTGGCCGGAGGCTTCGGCTGCCGCAAGAGGGGAAACTGATCGGCCAGGTCGGGAGTGACCAGATCGGCAATCACCTCGCGAAGCGCCTCGGCATAGGGACGGGCGGCGAGCACCCGATCCTGGGCGCGCTTCAGCTTCGACGTGGCCACCAGCTCCATCGTCTTGGTGATCTTGCGGGTGTTCTGGACGGAGCGGATCCGTCCCTTGAGCTGACGGCCCTTGGCCATTATTCGGGCGCGAACATCGGCTTGAACGCCGTGATGGCGGACTTCAGCCGGTTGGTGAGATCGTCGTCCAACGCCTTCTTGGTCCGGATGTCCTTGAGGATCGCAGGATGGGACGCCTCGATATAGTCGAGCAGGTCGCGCTCCCACTGCCGGATGTGCGGCACCTCGACATCATCGAGATAGCCGTTGGTGACCGCGAAGATGATGACCACCTGCTTCTCCACCGGCACCGGCCGGTACTGCGGCTGCTTGAGCACTTCCACCAGACGGGCGCCGCGGGACAGCTGCCGTTGCGTGGCGGCGTCGAGGTCGGACCCGAACTGGGCAAAGGCCTCCAGCTCGCGGTACTGGGCCAGGCTCAGCCGGAGCGGGCCGGCTACCTGCTTCATGGCCTTGATCTGGGCGTTGCCGCCGACCCGGCTGACGCTGATGCCGGCGTCCACCGCGGGACGGACGTTGGAGTAAAACAGATCGGTGGTGAGGAAGATCTGGCCGTCGGTAATCGAGATGACGTTGGTCGGGATGTAGGCGGAGACGTCGCCGGCCTGAGTCTCGATGATCGGCAGCGCGGTGAGCGAGCCACCCGGCTTCTTGATCCGGGGATCCAGCTTCACCGTCTCCGCGTTCTCATTGATCTTTGCGGCCCGCTCGAGCAACCGGCTGTGCAGGTAGAACACGTCACCGGGATAGGCCTCGCGACCGGGTGGACGGCGGAGAATCAGGGACAGCTGGCGGTACGCGGCCGCCTGCTTCGAGAGGTCGTCGTAGACGCAGAGCGTCGCCTTGCCTTCCTCATACATGAAGTACTCGGCGATGGCGCAGCCGGCGTAGGGCGCGATGTATTGCAGCGGCGCAGGATCCGACGCGGAGGCTACGACCACGATGCTGTAGTCCATCGCGCCAGCATCCTTGAGCTTGTCCACCACGGTGGCCACAGTCGAGCGCTTCTGCCCGATGGCCACGTAGACGCAGACGACCCCGGTGCCCTTCTGATTGATGATGGTGTCGACCGCGATGGCGGTCTTGCCGGTCCCGCGGTCGCCGATGATCAGCTCGCGCTGACCTCGACCAATCGGGATCATGGCATCGATCGCCTTGATGCCGGTTTGCAGCGGCTCCTTCACCGGCTGCCGGACGATGATACCCGGCGCCACCATCTCAACCTGTCGCCGCGCCGAGGTCTGAATGGCACCCCGTCCGTCGACCGGCCGGCCCAGCGCGTCCACCACCCGGCCCAGCATCGCGGGCCCCACCGGTACATCGAGCAGCCGGCCGGTCCGGCGCACCTCGTCGCCTTCCTTCAGCTTGAGGTAATCGCCCATGATCGCGGCGCCGACGTTGTCTTCTTCGAGGTTGAGCACCAGGCCGGCCACCGTGTCCCCGGTCTCCTGAGCGGTAAACTCCAACATCTCACTGGCCATGGCGGATTTGAGACCGTAGATCCGGGCGATGCCGTCCCGCACTTCCAGCACGGTGCCGACCTCGCTCACGTCTTCGGTACCCAGATCCGCCGAGGCGATTTCCCGCAGCAGAATTTCTTTGAGCTCGCCAGGACGCAGGGTTGTATCAGTGGCCATGGATTTCCCGAACTAGGCTGAAGGTGGGCTCTAATCTAGCTTGTGAAAATAATCACAATGCTCGGCGCGGCAAGGAGCAGTGGTGAGGAAGGACCTAGACCCGGCTCCGGGTATTTCCTCGCACGAACGCCGCCAGGACGCCGCGGGGACCCAGCTCGCCTAATCCGCCGGTGGAAACATTGGCGATGCGACGCGCCGTGTTGGCCAGGTGGCCGGGTGACGCGAAGTTGAGCAGCCGAACGACGGTGGGCACACTGTAACCGGGGTTGCCCAACAGCTGGGCAGCACAGGCGACCCGGGTTAGATCGATCACGCGTTTGAGATTGGGAGCGCCTCCGGCGCCGAACTGCCGGGAGAGTGCTCCCGACTGACCCGGAGCCGCTGGGCGAGGGCACTGGTGCGAATCGGGCGCTCGACCTCGCCCAGCAAGACATCCCAGGCGGCGCGCTGCAGCGTCTCGGTGAGCCGGAGCATCCGAGGGGCGTCGGCGAGAGCCCGCCGGCGCTCGGCGGTAATGGACGAACGCAGGACCAGCTCGCCGACGATGGGGTCGTCCACGCCCTCGACCGCTACCGCGGAAACCGACTCGCGGCAAGCCAGCAGCAGCTCGCCGTCGTCAGGACGGAAGGGCCCGTAGACGACCAGCGGCATATGGGGCAGCCGGACTCGCAATTCGGCAGAGCTCAGGCAGCAGGTTTGGCTGGGGACCGAGCACCACCGCGTCCACCAACCGCCGGTCCAGCAGCCGGTGCAGCTCGCCGGAGTGCGACACGAGACCACGCTGGGACCGCCCTTGGGCAGGGTCCGGCGGAGGGCGACCAGTGCGGCCCGGTTTTCGAGCAGCGCAGCGATGGCGGGCATGTCAGGCGGACGGGTGAACGGGCGGACGGGCGGACAGGCGGTCAGGCGGTCGGTCGGACGCCCTCAGATTGTCTTCCGAGATCGCTTCGGGTCTCATTCTCGATTCCGTCTGTCCGCCCGTCCGCCCGTCCGGCTGTCCGCCCGCCCGCCGTCCGCCCGTCCACCCCGCCCCGACCCCACCGCCACCAGCGTTCGCACCATCTCGCCGGCCCGCTTGAGCACGCCTCGAGCGTTGTCATAGCTCAGGATCTCGAGCGCCTCGCTCAGCGGCCGCCACTGACAAGCGGTGATCCCCTCATCCACCTGGGGAGAGGCCTCGCCATCCGGACTCTCGAACAGAAAGAAATGACAGTACTTGTGGATATGCCGGCCGCGAAAACGAAAGTGCCAGTCGATGACACGGATGGGTCCCTGCAGGACCAGGTGACCAAGCCCGGTCTCCTCGGCCGTCTCCCGCAGAGCCGCTTCAGCGGGCGACTCGTTCCCTTCCAGGTGACCCTTGGGGAAACCCCAGTTGTTGTAGGAGTCGCGAATCAGCAGGTAGCACGGGCCTTCACCCGGCACCCGTCGGAAAACGATCCCGCCGGCACTCACCTCCAGCTCGGCGCGACGCTTGCTCATCAAAACACGGAGATTTTGAGGTACTTCTTCGGGTTGGCCTGGATATCGGTCAGCAGCTCCCGAAATTGAATCACGGTCTTGGTAGTCTCGTGGTAGAGGGTGGAATCGCTGGCGAGCATTCCCATGGTTCCGTGGCCGGCCTGGAGCTTGGTCATCAGCGAATCCGCGGCAACCAGCACCCGCACCAGGCTGGCCTGGTTGGCCCGCGCGGCCGCCATGACCGAGCGCAGGTCGGCGGCGGCAAGTCGGATGTCGGCGCTCGAGCTGCGGGAGTTGTTCAGAATATCCTTGAGCTGATTGTCGCTGGTGGCAGTATCCAGTCGTGCCACCGCGTCGCGGAACGTCTTGGCGGCGCCGGTAAAGGCGTCAGCCGAGGTGTACGACGTTTTCGCCCACCCGATCCATGCGATCGGTCTGGTGCGTGGGCGAACTTGACCAGCCGGCCCGTGATGGTCGCCAGATCTTTGACGCTCTGCTGCAGATTCCTCAGCGCGGTGCTATCGAAGGCCTGCCCGATCCGCTGGGTGACGTCGGCCACGTCTCCGGCGATCCGGCTGGCCTGAGCGGTGAGCTGCCCGATGTCGGGAAGGGTGGCGCCGGGCCAGGCGTCTCCGCCTGCCTGATCGGACTCGATCAGAGCGTTGCGCAGATTGGGGTCGGTCGGGAGCGGCTCCAGGGGAACGATGTTGGCCGTCCACTCGCCGAAGAGGCTGGCCGACGCCGAGATCACCGCGGGCTTCCGGGGCAGCTCCACCGAGCGATCGATGCTGAATTCGGTCTCGACCCACTCATTTTCCACCAGCTTGATAGCCTCGACTCGTCCCACTCGGACTCCCCTCAGCGTGACCGGCCCGCCCACACCCAGCCCGCCGACCGTGCGAAAGCGGGCGGCATAGGTGGTCTTCTTCTGGTTCACGTCGGTCTCGCTCAGCCAGATGCGCCCCGCCGATGACCAGCGCCAGCGCCGCGAGCACCGCGAGCCCCACCGCGAATTCGTTGCTCCGTTTCACCCGACCGACCTCCGCGCCACCGGCTCCACCAGCTCCGGGCCGGGGCGTCCTTCGATGAACTGGCGCACCACTGGGTCGTCGGACGCCTGGATTTCATCCACCGTACCGACCTGCCGGATGGCGCCCTGGTACAGCATGGCGACGCGGTCGCCGACACTGAAGGCGCTCCGCATATCGTGGGTGACCACGAGCCCGGTCACGCCCAGGTCGCGGGTCCGTATGATGAGTCGATCCATCACCGTGGCGGTGATGGGGTCGAGCCCGGTAGTCGGCTCGTCGTAGAGAATGTAGCGCGGCTTGAGGGCAATCGCTCGCGCAATACCGACCCGCTTGCGCATGCCCCCGGAGAGCTCGGCCGGGAGCTTGTCCTCGGTACCGCTCAGGTCTACGACTGCAAGACTTTCTTCAATCCGTTCCCGGATAGTGCTCTCCTCGAAGCCTCGCTTCACCAGGCCCAGGCGGATGTTCTCCGCCACGGTGAGGGAGTCGAACAGGGCTGCAAACTGGAAGACATACCCGATCCGGCCTCGTAGCGCAGCCAGCCCATCGCGATCCAGATCCTGCACCACCTCGTCATCCACCAGCACCCGTCCGCCGTCGGGCTCGATCAGGCCCACGATCAGCTTCAGGGTGATGCTCTTGCCCGCCCCGGACGCGCCGATGATCACCGTGTTCTGGCCGTCGGGGACTTCCAGCGAGACCCCGTTGAGAATGGTGCGAGGGCCGAAGGACTTGGTGAGGTTGTCGAGGAGGATCACAGCAGGACGAGAGCCCAGAAGGCATCCAGCACCAGGATCGCCTCGCAGCCGAGAACCACGGCGCGGGTCGTTGCCTGGCCCACGCCTTCGGCCCCACCCTGGCGCCGAGAGGCCACGGAGACATCCCATGAGCGCTACCGCGCCACCGAAGCTGGCGCTCTTGACCAGGCCGAACCAGACGTCCTTGAACTGGTAGAACTGCTTCAGACCCTTGAGAAACTCGGTGCTCGAGAGATCCAGCAGGTTGATCGCGGTGATCCAGCCGGAGGCGACCCCTACGGCCACGGCAAAGGCGGTCACCACCGGGAACATCAGGGTAGCGGCCAGCACCCGGGGCACCACCAGGTAGGCGTAGCGATCGTAGGCCAGGGTCTCGAGGGCATCGACCTGCTCAGTGACCTTCATGGTCCCCAGCTCGGCGGCGATGCTGGCGCCGACCCGGCCGGCCAGGGCCATTCCGGTCAGCACCGGCCCCAGCTCCATCATGATCGTCTTGCCGACCAAGGCTCCTACGAAATAGAGCGGAACGGTGCCGGTGAAGATGTAGGAGGAGAGGAGGGACAGGACGATGCCGGTGAAAACCGCGATGAACAGGGCGATGGGGACGGAATCGACCCCCAGCTTCCGCATCTGCCCCACCAGGAGGGGAAGCCAGGTACCGATATCGGCGAGGGCGCGTCCCGCTTCCAGGCTGCGGCGGCCCACATGGGAAACGAAGCCTTCCCGGGTGGGGGCACGGGATGCCAGGAGGGAGTGAAGTGATGTGCACGGAGGGAAGGCGGGCTGGCCCGCCCTGCCCACTCACGCCGCAAAGCTCGCCAGGGCCCGTCCCACCTCGCCTTCCCGCAGCCGCTTGAGCGCGCGGTCGCGGAGCTGGCGCACCCGCTCCCGGGTGACCCCAAGCATGCCACCGATCTCCTCCAGAGTATGCTCCCGGCCCCCGTCGAGCCCGAAGTAGAGCCGGAGGACCTTGGCGTCCCGGGGAGCCAGCGATCGGAGGGCGATCTCGACCTGTTCCTCGAGGAAGCGCTCCATCGCGCGCTCTTCGGGATCGCCCTGCTCCTCGGCGATGAAGCGGTCGATCAGCGAGCGTTCGCCTTCCGGATCGAGCGGCGCGTCCAGCCGCACCTCGGCGGTGTTGAGCGCGGCGAGGGAGCGGACCACATCAACCGAGAGTCCGGTGTTGCTCGGCGATCTCCTCGGGGGTGGGCTCCCGGCGCAGGTCCTGGCGGAGCGTCTCGGCGGTGCGGGTGATGCGGGAGAGGTCGGCGGTACGGTTGAGCGGAACCCGGACGGTGCGCCCGTGCCGGGCCAGCGCGGCCAGGATCGACTGGCGGATCCACCAGACGGCGTAGGAGATGAACTTGACGCCCTGGTCGGGATCAAATTTCCGGGCGGCCGTGAGCAGACCGAGGTTGCCCTCGCCGATCAGATCGCTGAGCGCGAGCCCGCGGTTCTGGTATTTCTTGGCGACCGAGATGACGAAGCGGAGGTTGCGCTTGACCAACTCCTGCATGGCCTCGGGATCGCCGGCCTGCACCAGCCGGGCAATGGCCATTTCCTGCTGCGGCGTCAGCAGCGGGGTCTGGCTGACCTCGAAGAGATACTGGTCGAGGATGTCGCGATCGGAATCGTACACGCCGAGATTCTTGGCGCTCTCCCGCCGCCGCGTCCGCCGGGGCTTGACTGGCGCGGGCTGGGCGAGGATCTCGGCGGTCGTGAGGTCATCGGGAAGCGGGTCGGGAACGCCTGGTCACTCATCTCTGCAAATTACCCTTCGATCCAGCGCTGTTGGCCGCTCGCGGCCGTGTGGCCTCGTTGACACTCACTTTGGCGCGGGCTACGTTTCCGTGCTTGCCGCGGTGCCGTTCGAGGGCGGGACAATAGTAGCGGGGGCGTAGCTCAGTTGGGAGAGCGCGTGAATGGCATTCACGAGGTCAGGGGTTCGATCCCCCTCGCCTCCATGGCCCCCTTCGGCCGATCACGAACCCGAGTCTGCGGGTCGTTGCGCCGCGGCGGGTCGGGCGCTAAACTCCTCACCGCTTCGCGGGAATAGCTCAGTTGGTAGAGCACAACCTTGCCAAGGTTGGGGTCGCGGGTTCGAGTCCCGTTTCCCGCTCTACGAGGCGGAGCTGACGCTCCGACTCACCAGCAGACGGGCCTGACGGCCCGCGATCCGGTGAGAAGTATCGGCTCGGGACAACAGAATTTAGAGCCGGCGCAAGGCTTCGACTCTTGGCTGGGAATCACAGGCTCCCTCACTGGCTGGAGTATCGGTCGGGGGCCGGAGAAGCTGAAGGATACGTCGCGGGGTGGAGCAGTCTGGTAGCTCGCCGGGCTCATAACCCGGAGGTCGTGGGTTCAAATCCCACCCCCGCTATTCGAGGACGGGAAGGACGGGAAGGCGGGCAGGGCGGAGAAGGTGGCGGAGATCACGGGCCTCCCGCCTCGCACCTGCCCCCCTCTCCGCCGTCCCGTCCTCTCCCGCCTCGCACGGGCGGTTAGCTCAGTTGGTTAGAGCGCCACGTTGACATCGTGGAGGTCACAAGTTCGAGTCTTGTACCGCCCATGAGCGCCCTTAGCTCAATTGGATAGAGCATTTGACTACGGATCAAAAGGCTGGGGGTTCGAGTCCCTCAGGGCGCACTCGACCAAAAACGTGAGCGGGACTAGGAACGGGGCGTAGCGCAGCCCGGTTAGCGCGCCTGCTTCGGGAGCAGGAGGTCCCCGGTTCAAATCCGGGCGCCCCGATTGGATAAGCCAAAGCCCCACAGCCTATCTAGGGTTTGTGGGGGTTGCCGTTTTTGTAGAAGACGGACTTCTTGGTGCATTTGCACTTCCTGGGCTTGATCGTCCCTCTCAGGCACACGCCGCAGCAGATGGTAGTTCAGGCAGCATCCTCGATGCCCTCTCTCCCTCAGCCTCGCCCGCTCACGGTCGCCACAGTTGTGGGTAGGTCGCACCGGTATGATGCGGCGGCGGATTAGTGGCTAAATCCATGTAGAATCAGTCGTTCCGACGACAACAAAGAGGGTGCGAACGTCCGCCGGCCATTGGCACGGCTCTGGCGCATGGCGGCTCATTGTGGTGCGAGACACGCATCCAACCCGCCGGCTCCCTGGCACTTGTCGACTTCTTGGCTGAGATGATTCTATGCGATCGATCGGTCTGCTCGCTGTTGTAACCGGAATGCTGGTGCTGGCCTGGGCGTGTAGTAGTGGCGCCGGCACCCCTCCCCCCGATAACACAGCGCCGGTGGCGAACTTCGCCATGCCGCCATGCACCATCAACGTGGCCTGCAACTTTGTCAGCACCAGCACGGATGATGCAGCGGTGACGGGGTGGAGCTGGGATTTCGATGGCGACGGCAATCCTGACGCGACCACGGCGAATGGAGCGTTCACCTACACCGCGGCCGGGACCTTCAACGTCAGCCTGACGGTCCGCGATGCTCAGGGGTTGAGCGACACGAAGACCGCCACCACCACCATCGCTCCTGCTCCCCCGGCTCCCCCGGGCAACACGCCACCGACCGCGAGCTTCACCCACAGCTGTACTGCAGCGGCCTGCACGTTCATCAGCACCAGCACCGACGCGGCCCCGGGTAGCATCGCGACCTATGCCTGGAGCTTCGGCGACGGCGGCACCGCGACGGAGACCAGCCCGACCCATAGTTATACGGTCACCGCGGCCACCGAGTTCACGGTGACCCTCGCCGTGACCGATAACGACGGCGCCACCGCGGTCGCGACCCAGACGGTTGCGGTTGACCCGGCCCCGGTCACCCAGGCGCCCGTTGCGAGATTCACCTACAGTTGTATCGCAGCGACAGCGACCTGTACGTTCGAGAACGTCAGCCTCCAGCACGGCGTGCGTATCGCTCGGAACGCCTGGACCTTCGGCGACGGCGGTACCTCGACGGAGAAAAACCCAACCCATAGCTATACGGTCACCGCGGCCACCGAGTTTACGGTGACCCTCACCGTGACCAACATCCTGGGGGCTACCGACGTCACCAGCCAGAAGTTCATCCTGGATCCAACCGCGGCCAACATCCCGCCGACGGCGGCCTTTCATAGCTGGTGTTACGGAGTGGACTGCATCTTCTACAGCACCAGCACCGACGTGGCCCCCGGCGGCATCGCGAGCTATGTGTGGGACTTCGGCGACGGCGGGACCGGCGCGTTGAGTCAGCCGGTTCACACCTACTCCGTCAGCGGCCGCAGTTCCTTTATGGTCACACTCACCGTGACCGACAACGAGGGCGCCACCAGGATCGCGACCGGAACGGTCACCGTTACGCCACTGCCTCCGGCCGTCCAGGGTTGCACCACCTCCGGCACGACCGTCGAGTGCGTCCTCGACATGACGGCCCGGTCCAGTCTCAGTCTCAAGTTGCTCACTGTTCACTGCGACGTCGGTCGCTACGCGTTGAGCAAAATCAGCGAGCCGCCACCGGTGGGCGACCAGACGTTCTTGAGCGTGTGCGCTAGGCCGGTGGGCCAGGACTTCGGGGTCTACGGCGGTCCCCTCGATGAACTGTGGGTATACGAGTCGGGCACTCAGGCAAGGATCTGGTTCACCCAGGGCGCCCCCAGGGCGAATGAGCCGCCGCGGGGCCTCCCGGCCGGCCAGCTGACGGGAACCTTCCCCGACTGGACGCTGAGTTTCGACGACGGCGACAACTTGGGAACACCAGGCGAGCCGGACTTCACCGACCTCGTTGTAGGGGTACACGCGACGGTTCGATAGCCTCTGGCGGTAGCCCATGCCGCGTAGGTAGGTCAGCGACGGCCAGCGCCCCTAGGCGATTGGATATAGTGAAGCCCCGCCACTCGTCCGAGTGAGCGGGGCTTCGTATTTCATGACCCTACTTTTACTGCGAGAGCCGTTTGGGCTCGCCCTGCGTCGGAGCCGGTAGTCCGGGATCGTTGGACTGGCGTGACGCAGGTGAGCCCTCGTTGGGATGGCTCGAGATCGTGTCCTGAATGTCGGAGAGGCTCCGCTTGAACTCGCGGATGCCCTTGCCAATCGAAGACCCCACCTCAGGGAGACGCTTGGCGCCGAAGAGGAGCAGAACGACCACCAATATGAGCATGAGCTCGGAAAAGCCGATGTTCTCCACCGAAACCTCCTGAAAGACCGGGACGTGGCCATGTCAAACCGCTCACGTCCTCGCTGAAGTCTATACCGGTTGCAAGCCAACGCCCCATCACCGGATCTGCCGATGATGGGGCGGGTTCCTTCCTGGCCTCTGGGTGACCTACAAGGTCGGGCTGATCGCAATCTCGTAGAGCACCGGAAGCGCTGCCGACGGGGTGGCGCTTTCCGGGGACTCGATCCGGTACTGCACCTCGCGCTCCCACTGGCCGGCGCACTGGGCGTCTTTCGCCACCGTGACAACCGAGCCTGACTTGACCTCCTGGAACTCGCCGCTCACCGCCCGAACCCAGACCCTCGACGCCGAGGTCCCGGTTCCCCGCACCCGAAGCTGGTATCCGCTGTTGGCGGAGAGATTGACCGTGACGGAGCCACTGCGCAGGGTGCCGGTGACCGGTTTCCCGCTGAGCGCTCACCCCTTGGATCGAGGCCCGCGGAGCAATGCGAGCGACCAGGGCAACCTGAGCCAGGCCCGAGGTGATACCCACCTGACCCTGGACGGCGGCCGGGGCTGCGATGAGGAGCAAGCAGCCCCCGAGCGTCGTTTGGGTAAGGCGTCGAATCAGTCCTGAGCTGGCCACCGTGTCTCCCGGAATAGGTTGATTTCCGGGCTCCTATAAAGCAGGCTGCGGGCCACAGGTTGTGCAACGTAACTGGTTGTGGCTTAATGACTTAACAAGTAAGACCTTGACGGGCTGCTTGTAAAGGAAGTTGACACCATGCTGAGCTTGTGAAACTAAGTGCTTGTCCTGTACAGGGCGTGAACCATCCCCGCCACCGGCGCCCGAAAACCTGACGCGACACCCGGTTAATACTGCAGATAATTTCAGCGGACGGCCACCAGGGGCCACTGAGGCATGGATACTGCTCCTCCCGGGGTCCCCCCGCCTACCATTCCAGCGAGAGCCCCATGAAGGTCACGGTCGACATCGACAAGATGCTCCGGGAAGGACGAATCAGCCCCGCCGAACACGCGCGTCTCAAGAGCTCTGCCGCCTCAGACACGGGCTCGTTAGCCTTGAACCTGCTCCTGGGCTTCGGAGTGATCGCGACTGCCGTAGGGGCCTCGGTGCTCCTACACTCTGCCCAGGCTTCGGTCGTCCTCGGCATCCTGATGGGCGCTGCTGGTCACTCGCTTTCCGCGCAGTCTCCCAAGAGCTGGGGGGTCCTCGGCTCCATCCTGCTGCTGGTGGGATCGCTGCTCGCTGCGGGGGGTGTTCTGACCATGACCAATGGCAGCACCTCGGGCTTCATGCTGGTGACCGCCCTGTTCCTGGTAGCAGGCGTGATGGCGCGGAGCGGCCTGCTGATCGCTCTGGGTACGCTCGCGCTGGCCCACACCGTCGGGGCCGGCACCGGCTACGGGCACGCCATGTACGTGCTCGTCGTCCAGGAACCGACCATTACCGTGGTGCTCTTCACGCTGCTGAGCTGGGCCGGTTACCGCTGGTCCCTCAGTCTACCGCCCGACTATTCGCGGCTGGCCTTGGTGTCGGCCCGAACCTCACTGTTCCTGGTGAACTTTGGTTTCTGGGTAGGGTCGCTCTGGGGGGACACGCCGGGTACCGGCGAGCTCGGGTTCGGTGGCCGCGCCACTCAAACCATCCCCGACTGGGCTTTCGCCGCAGCCTGGGCCGCTGCGTTGTTCGGTGCGGGTTCCTGGGCCGCTCGGGAGAACCGCCGCTGGGTGGTGAATCTCGTGGCGGTGTTCGCTGCGATTCACTTCTACACCCAGTACTTCGAGCGCCTCGGGGCATCCCCCGGCACCATCCTCACCGCCGGATTGGTGGCCATCGGGATAGCGCTGGCACTCTTCCGCTATAACCGGACCGATCTCAGTTCCAGGCCGCCGTCGCCGGCAACCTCCAGCTAACATCGAAGAGAACCAAAGCCCCCATCGCTTGAGTGAGCGGTGGGGGCTTCTATTGCCTGGCGGGCCAAGGCATTTCAGGCCGGTCGGGGCACCTTCTCCCCATCGCGGAAGTTTGCTCGTACCTCGAGGATTTCATCCAGACCTTGGAGGAAAGCGGCGACGCAATCCGGATCGAAATGCGTGCCTGCGTCCTGCTTCATCGTGGCCACCGCCGCTTCCACTTGCCATTCCCGCTTATAGGGGCGCTCCGACGTCAAGGCATCGAAGACATCCGCAACGGCCACGATCCGACCCACCAGCGGGATGGCCGCACCAGGGCTGCCGTTGGGGTATCCCGATCCGTCGAATCGTTCGTGATGAGTCAAGGCGATCTCGGCGGCCAGCTGGAGCAGGTCGGAGTTGCTGTCATGCAGGATCCGGTGGCCGATGAGGGTGTGCTGTTTCATGATGGCAAACTCGGCATCATCCAGCCGGCCGGGCTTCAGCAGGATGTAATCCGGCACGCCGATCTTGCCGATGTCGTGCATGGGCGTAGCAAAGAAAATTGCTTCCCGTTGGGCCTCGGGAAGGCCCAGCTCCTCTGCGATGATCCGGGCAAAGTGTGCCATCCGCATGATGTGGGAGCCGGTTTCCCAGTCGCGATATTCGGCCGCCCGGGACAGGCGGAGGATGATTTCCTGCTCTCGGGCCACGATGATCGACGTGGCCCTCCGCACCTCTTCAGCCAACAGCTCGGAGCGGTCCGAAAGTGACCGCTGGGCCTTCCGGAGACTGAGCATGTTTCGGGTACGCACCTTGACCTCCGGTGCGTCGATCGGCTTGCCGAGAAAGTCGTTGGCTCCCAGCTCGAGCGCCTGATAGCGCACCTCCCGGTCCTCGGCGGCGCTGATCATCATGATCGGCACCTCCCGGGTGCGGGGCTCCTGCCGAAGTCGGGCGATGAGGTCGAGCCCGGTGATGCCCGGCATCTGATGATCGGTGATGACGAGATCGGGCACCTCGTTGGCGCACCAGGCGAGCGCCTCCTCGCCGGTCTTGAAGCACAGTGCCCGGCAGCCGCTCAGCCCGGTCAGCAGGTGCTCCAACAGCGCCAGGGCCACCAGATCGTCATCGACGATGAGGATGGTCGACTGACCGTTATTTGCGGCCTTCATGCGGCCCCCAATGTTCGCACGAATGCAGTGGCCTTGAGGAAGGCGATTTCGAGATCGCGATACAGCTGCTCGGCAGCCGGCCAGCCCTCATGGATATCGAGCCGCTCCAGCTGGGCGCTCAGCTCGGCCATCGGCACGGCGCCGATGCTGCCGCAGGACCCTTTGAGCTCATGAGCAGCCCGCCGCACGGCATCGGGGTCCCGGGCGGTCACCGCGTCGCTCAGCCGGGAGAGGAGGGGCCTGGTGGTGTTCTCGAAGAGCTCCAGATAGCGTCGCTTGAGGGCCAGGTCTCGCCCGACGATGGACTCGAGCTGCCTCAGGTTGAAAGGCTGAACCAGGTCGCTCGAAACCGTCGGTGCCATAGCCGGCAGCGGAGCGACGTCGCTATCACCGGGCGGCAGGCCTGGCTCCAAAGCATCACCCAGCCAGCGTTCCATGACTTCCTGCAGCCGCTCGCGATTGACCGGCTTGGTCAGGTAGTCATCCATCCCTGCGGCCAGGCAGCGCTCCCGATCGCCTTGCATGGCGTTGGCCGTCATTGCCACAATCGGCGATTCGCTTCCCCGTCGTCGCCATCCGGCGGATCGCAGCCGTCGCCTCAAAGCCATCCATCTTCGGCATCTGGCAGTCCATCATGACGAGGTCATAGTCAGTATTGGTCACAGCCGCGACGGCCTCGGCACCATCGGAGACCACGTCGACCCGGTGGCCCAGCGCTTCCAGCATGCCGACGGCCACCTGCTGGTTGATCTCGTTGTCTTCGGCCAGGAGGATGCGGGCCCGGCGCGCGGCCCGGGCCTCTGCCAGCTGATGTTGGGTGATCATCCGTACCGGGCCGGAGACTCGCCGGAAGCTGCCTGACGCTCGCCGAGCGGGGGACGGGGGAACGGCCATGACGGTTGCGAGACAATCGTAGAGCGAGGATTGGCGAACCGGCTTGGTAAGAAACGCGGCGAACCCGGCCGCTTCCGCCTGCTTGGCCTGGCCCGGAATGGCAGTGGACGAGAGCAGGATCAGACTGGTAGATGCCAGCGCGGCCTCGCCCCGGATGAGCTGTGCCAGAGCCAGCCCGTCCATGCCTGGCATCTGCATATCTATGATCGCCACATCGTAGAGCTGTCCTTGACGCGCCGCGTTGCGCAGCAGCTCGAAGGCCTGAAGCCCATTCTCCGCCAGGCTGCTCTGAATGCCCCAGGAAGTCAAATGCTGCTGCAGAACCGTCCGGCTGAGCTTGTGATCGTCCACCACGAGGACTCTGGCTCCGGAGAGTCGCTCGGGGAGCGACGCCAGTGGAGTCGCGGTTCCCCGGGCCAGGCGAGTGGTAAACCAGAAGGTGCTGCCTTCGCCCGGCTCGCTGCGGACCCCGATCTCACCGCCCATCATATCGGTCAGCTGCTTGCAGATGGCCAGTCCCAGACCGGTACCTCCGTATCGTCGGGTAGTGGAAGCGTCGGCCTGGCTGAACGGCTGGAACAGCCGCGCCTGAGCCTCCGGGCTCAGGCCGATGCCGGTGTCGCTGACCTCGAAACGGACCAGCACGCCAGATTCGTCTTCCGAGGCCAGCCGAGCCCGCAGAATGACTTCGCCCTCGGAGGTAAACTTGATCGCGTTACCTGCCAGATTGAGCAGGATTTGACGCAACCGGCCGGGATCCCCGCGCACCATGTCGGGAACGTCGGGACGCACCAGCGAGACCAGCTCGAGTCCCTTGGCCCAGGCTCGTTCGGCCAGCAGGCTGGTGACTTCCTCCAGAGTGGTCCGCAGGTCGAAGTCGATATTCTCCAGGTCGAGCTTGCCGGCTTCGATCTTGGAAAAATCGAGAATGTCGTTGATGATCGCGAGCAGGCTCTCAGCCGATCGGTGCGCGGTCCGGGCGCGGTCCTTCTGCACCGGAGTGAGCGGCGTGTCGAGCAGCAGATCCAGCATACCGAGAACCCCGTTCATCGGGGTCCGGATCTCGTGGCTCATGGTGGCCAGGAAGTCGGACTTCGCTCGCGCCGCCGCCAGCGCCGAGTCGCGCGCGGCCGACAGCTCACCGGCCTGGATCGCGAGCTGTGCCAACGCGTCCCGGATCTTTCTGACCATGAGGGAAAAGGCCGTGCCGAGGGCCCCCAGCTCGTCCGTCGTGTTAACTGCGACCTCGACGTCGTAATCTCCGGCGGCGACCCGTTCGGCCGCGTTGCGCAAACCGGTGATCGGTTCGGTGATCCGGCGGGCAAAGACCCAGGAGAGTGCCACGCCGAGCAACAGGATTCCGAGGCTGAAGGCGATGGCGGTCAGCCGGTCATGAGCGATCTGGGCCTCGACCTCGTCCAGGTTCATACCCAGCACCAGGGTGCCCTGCCGCCGTCCCCGGTAGTTGATCCGCACCGCGGTCTCCAGCAGCCCATTGACCTCGCGCAGACCGGTGAGGGCGGTGGCTCGATTGAGGTCGAGATCGACGGTCTTCGGGTAGCTGGCGAACACCTCTCCCACGGTGTCCACCACGACGATGTACGCCAGTGACGGGTCTCGCTTGGCCCAGGTAAGCGCGGCGCGGATGGACGAGAGGTCGTTCGCCTCCAGCGCGATTCCCACCCCTAGCGCCACCAGCTCAGCGATATTGGTAGTGCGATTTTCCAGTGCGGCGAGAGTCCGCTCTCGTTCGCGGGTGGGGTAGTAGACGAAGTTGAACAGGGAGACGAGGGCGAGCACCGCCACCGCACCGCACATGACCTTGAGCCGGATGGGAAACCGGCTGGGCCGGAGCCGCATGGAAGACGCGCTGACTTAGAAGCCGACCGCTATCTGAGCGGCGACTTCGGTGAAGGTCCCAGCGCTGGTGGTGGTCCGGCGGCGGAGCTCGAATTTGCCTGTCGCCTGCGGGCTGAAGTCATAGCGCGCCCCGACGATCCCCAATCGCACGTCGTCATCGGTGTAATAGAGATCGCCGGCCGGAAATTGCAGCCGGTCGTAGCGGACGTAGGGGACCAGCTCGCCGAACCGGTAACCTCCGTAGGCGTAAAACGCGTGCGTGATCGTGGGTCCACCCAAGGAGTCCGGCCGGTTGCGGGAATGCTGATACTCGGTAAGGAGCTCGTACCGCGAGTCCTGTAGTACGGCAAAGCCGCCGACCATTCTCTGCCCCACCCCTTGAGGCATGGGTGTCCCCGCAAGGTTCAACGTGCCCGCGGCGATATGATCGCCGTAGAACGAGGCCCCGATGCGCAGCGCACTGGTTACCTGGGAGTGGAGCGATACGGTGTAGGACTTGGCCCGGTCGTTATCGGTCGTCGGGGTGGAACCGATTCCATTCCCGATCATGACGTCATAGCCCAAGTGCAGAGGAGACACATCCCGGCCTCCGATCTGGACCCCGGTGGTGTGAATCGGGAGCACTCCGCGGCGGTTCTCGAAGAGAAACATCACCGGCCGATCGATCGTGGGCTGAATCAGGGTGCCATGATGGTAGGTGTTGTTCCAGTAGCCGATGGGGGTGTGCATACGCCCCATGGAGACGCGGAAGTAATTCCTGGGGCTGAAGGTGACAACTACCCGCTCGATGGTAGCCTGAAAACCGGTGTTGTACTGAAACGTGGTCTCGCCGAGGAAGGAGATGTGCTCGGCCAGCGGAGAGGTGATGAAAAACACGTACTGACCCAGGCCGAAGGACGAGTGGCGGTCCGGCTGACCCGATTGCAGGAACGTCACGTCGGCAAATCCCCGGAACTCGGTCTTCTCCGGTTCGGTTCCGTTCTGCATATGGGTCTGGGCCTGCGCAAGACTCCCCCCCAGACAGAGAGACAGGGTCAGCCCAGCGATTCCGAGTCTCGCCATCACTAGAGTCTCCCGCGCCGCAAGGGGTAGCCCGCGTCGCCGGGATGCAGGCCGTTAATCGTCAGCACTTTTACGCTCTGGTCCGCCGCCGACAGATCCAGAAAGCCGATCGCACCGACATTCTGCGCTACGACCCGCTTGAGATCCTCCACCGCGGCGATCGCCTGTGGCGGCGTCGCGGTCTCTCCCGAGAAGACGATGCCGATCCAGTGTCGCTTGACTCTCGCCTCGTTCATTCCCAGCGCAGCCTGGTAGAAGGCGTCTCGCGCCTCGGCATGTTCCAGCAGCAGGACGGGCTGATTCTGACGGAAGGTCGTGGTGCGGCCGAGGTAGAGCCGTCTGAGCTCTTCGATGGAGAGATTTCTCACCGGGTTATGGGGATTCACGACGACGACTAACTGGGCCCGCGCCTCCCGAGGAAGCGACGTACCGAGCAGCGCGCCGGTGAGGAGCGCCAGCATCCAGCGCCGGTTCATCCTGGGAGGTTCCTCCTGCGGGGGTGACGGACGCGGCCGTCGAGAATCGAGCTAAATCGCAGGGGTTAGCAAAGCCGGTGCCACCGGCTATGCGTTTGCCGCAGATAGACTTGGATGAATGGTCGAGGTTCGGGCTTTAGGCGAATGGCGAAGAATGCAGGAAACTGCGCTCGGGCAGACGAACCCTCACTCTCTCCCCGGCTCCAGCTTGGAGAGATCGAAAATCAGCGGTTGGCGTGGGCGGCCGGCGTCGGCCTGCGCCGTGCTGCGCCAGATGACGGCATCCCCCATCATCAGCGTCACGCCGGGAATTGTGGGCGGCAGGGTGATCTCGTAACGCAGGGCGGGTCGGCGGTTTTCGATGAGGATCCACCCGGTTCGCACCGTGTAACCGACGTCACCCCCGATGGCTCGCACGCTCGCTTGGGGCGCGCTGCTTTGCCAGACCACGTGGATCACGCCCGCGCTTTGCCGGTCTCGCAGCGCGATGGTGACAGCGGAATCAGCCGCCACTGCGACTCCTGCGGTGTCGGCAGGAGCCGGCGCCGGGCGCGGCGCCGGCCGACTTTGCAGGGCGGGCTTGGCGACAGCACCGGAGAAGAAGCGGTGCAGCGGAGTCCCTGGTATCACGGCGGCGGCAGCGGTGGCAGCGATCAGGATGGCTGCGGCGGCTGCCACCGCCGATCGACGCCGCCGCCCCAGCCGGCCCCGCCGGGTGAGGACTGCCAGGGGAATGATCGGGGGCGGAGCGTCGAGCAGCGTCAGGAGTGAGGCAACCTGACCGTCCGCTTGCGACAGGGTACGATGGCGCAGCTGACACGACGCGCAGGAGGCCAGGTGAGTCTGGGTTGCCCGCCGGCCGGTCGACGGCTCATCGTGCACGAGAGCCAGCAGATCGGAATCAGTCGGGTGCACCATGGATCTCCTCATAGGCGCGGCGAAACGCCTGGCTCGCCCGGATCAGCATGGTACCGACGCCGGACTCGGCCACGCTGAGAGCACTGGCGATCTCTCGGTAGCTGTGGCCGGAGTGGCGCAGGAGCAGCGCCCGACGATCGCGATCGCTCAAACGATCCAGTGCCGCGCGGACCTGCTCCCGTCGCTCTTGCGCCAGCACCTCCCCCTCGGCCCCACTCGCGCGCTCCCGGTCGATGCCGCGCTCCTGGCGAGCGGCCAGCAGCGTCAGACGGCGCCGGCCCGACCGGCGGAGGTCGCGCAGCAGATTGTGCGCCACCGTGACCAGCCAGGCCCCCGGAGTGTCCGGCAGCGTGCCCCGCCGGTATAAGCGCACGAATGCCTCCTGCGCCAGGTCCGACGCCAACTCGCGGTCATCGGTTAGCCGCATCAAATAGCGGAAGAGCGACGCGAATCGTTGCTCGAAGAGCTGCGAGAAGGCCGCATCAAATGAGTCTTCGCTCACAGCGGCGGCGCTCCGGGATGCTGGCAGAGGCAGAATGGATAGGGTGACAACCGACATGCCCAAGGACCGACCGGACCGCGAACTTTGTGACAGCCCTGCGAGTGCGTGCCGCGCAGGTGTTCGCCTAGAAAGCCCAGCCAACCTCCAGCCGGAAGACCCGGGAGCCGGCAGAAGAAGCTCGGCTCGGGAGCCGGGCTGGGGCTGAACCACTCCGACTGCATTGGGATAGTTGAGCAGGTTGTCCACCGTCAGTGCGGTGACGATGGCACGGCCGGTCGGCCATCGCCGAAGCCGCCATTCTCGCCGGAAGCCCAGGTCCAGTTTGCGGAGACCCGGCAGCCGGTACGAGTTGAGCGACCCGAGCATTGTGGGAGTGCCCGACAGCTCGCCATTGCCGTTCCAGGGGTCATAGGGCGCCCAGTCAAACGCTGCAAGCGGCGTGGCAGCCTGCCCGCTGCCTGCGGTCATTGCCAGTCCCAAAGCGGTGTTTGGATCCAGATGGAACATCGCGCCGGCGTGGAAGAAACCGGTCCGCTGAAAGGCTGGTGTGTAAGCAATCGCGCCCAGGGTGCGGGAGGCGCGGGTGAGGCCGAAGGAGGCGGCGAGCTCCAACGGACCTCGCACCAGGGAGGAATGAGCAATGAGACCGGCCGCACTGCCTCGCCCAAATCCCGGCTTGACCTCAGTGAAGGGCCCCTGGGTGCCGGGGGCGACCAGGGCCAGATTGGCGAGCTGGCGAGCGTAGCCTTCCAAGCCGAGGGTCCATCCTGCGCCGGGGCTCAGCTCTACCTTGACGCTGAGATTGTCGGCATGGGCCACCGGGATGCGGCCTGCTCCAGCGGCAACCGGCAACTCCATTCCGGCTACTGAGGTTACGAAGGATTCTTCGTTGATCCAGGACTGGGTGAACTGGTAGGCGCGTCCTGTCTGGGCAGTAAAGGCGAGACCGCGTAACGGTTGTACTCGCAGTGCCAGCCAAGGTTCGCTGCCAAACCATCCGAAACTGGCCCAACTTCCTCGGAGACCCGCTTCCAGATTGACTGTCTTGCCCCAGCGCCAGTGTCGCTCGAGCGACCCTGTAATCACGGTCGGATCGGACCGAAGGTGGAGCTCGGGACTGGTCAGCTTTGAGGAGGAAGGCTGGAGCGCGCGAGCGTCATAGCGTGAGCGCAGCTGTCTCACGGTGAACCCGGCGGTGACATCGTCCTCGCCCACGAGCCAGGTGGATCGGGCCCGCACGCCGAGCTCCACGAACTGGTTGGCTATGCCCAAAGGACGATTCGGATCCGCCCACCGAACCGATGTGTTCAGCTCGGCTTGCCAAGCGGCGAGTCCAAGGGTTTGACCGGGAACCCCACCGTCCCAGGCGAGCCCGATGGTCCGACTGTCCCACTCCAGACTGTTGGACGGAGGCGCTGCCGAGGCTTCAGCGCTGGTCGCATCGGGAAGGCTCTCGAACGCCAACTGGTTGGCAGTGCGGTACAGCAGGGCCCGGAGCCGTCCCCTCCCCAGGTTGAGGGCCGTCGCTCCCAGCCAGTCGTCGTAGCCGTTTTGATCACCCAGCCCAGCGTCTCCAAAAAAATTCCGCACGCTGCGACGACCGCTCAGGAGAAAGTTGGCGCGGCCTCCCAGCAACTCTCCTCGCACCAACTGGCGGACGTCACCGGGGGTCACGGCGCCTCGGGCGGGAACGCTATCTCCGCCCAGCAGTGAAGTCCGGACATCAACGACTCCAGCCAGCCGCCCACCGGCTTCCGAGCCAGTTGAGCCGGGGCGATAGATGACATCCTGAACCGCGTCCGGATTGAGTGCACTCCACGCCGAGCCAAAGTGCTTGGCGCCGTAGACCGGGAATCCGTCCACCGTCAGGGGAACCTGATCGGAAGCGCCGCCCTGGAAGTGGAGTGCACCTCCACCGGTGCCTGGAGACATGGCGTCCTCGCCAGCCATCAGCGCGCTCTCCACATCCCGATCAGTTCCCACGGATCGCAGGGCCCAGGTGGAACTCAGCGGGGCGGGACGCCCACGGTTCGATGCAGCTTGTGAGTCCGCAGCGGTGCCGGGCGCGACTACAATCACCGGCGCGAGCTCCTGGGGCTTCTGGGTCAGCTCGACGTCGAGGCGTACGGTCGTGGCGGCGGGGACTAACGCGGTGAGCTCGAGACTGACCCGGCCGGGAATCTGAAAGCGAAGCCGATGGACACCTGCCGTGAGATCGATCAGGCGATATCGACCCAGACTGTCTGTGAGCGTCCAGCGGTGGTCGTCAGGCGCCTCGACGAGTACCCGGGTTAGGAGGCGGCCATCCTCCACCGCTCGCACCGTTCCCTCCACTCCCGGATCGGCCACCCGGGCCAGAGGACTTTGGAACGCGACGAGCATGCTCAGAGCGAGCAGGACCATCCCCGACCTCGAACATGATGGCTCAATCTCAGAGCGGCCGGCGCGTACCAGTGTGACGCCTGGCCCGAGAGGGTATGTCTCCGGAACTCCAGCTCGGGTCCACTCACGCCACCTTGCCCCCCAGCCGTCCGCGCGGGTCGAGCAAGTGATATAGACCGGGCAGCACCAACAATACTACGGGCCCGGAGAGGACGAACCCGCCGATGACGGCGATAGCGAGCGGCTGCATGAGCTGGGATCCCTGGCCGAGCGCCAGCGCGAGCGGCGCGAGGGCGAAGGCGGTCGCCAAAATGGTCATCGAGACGGGCCGCAGTCGGCGGTGCGCCGCCTCCATCCAGGCATCCCCAGGGGAAAGACCGCGCCCCAGTGCCAGCTTTGCCTCGTGAATGACGAAAATGGAATTCTCACCGGCGATTCCCACCATCATGATGGCTCCGACATAGCTCGATATGTTGAGCGTCTGCCCGGTGAGCAGAAGGGCAGCGAGCACACCGGCAAGCACGGTCGCAGCGCAGACAGCCGTCACCAGGGGCGCCCGCCAATCAGCGAACTCGAACAGGACGATCACCGCAACCAGCACCAGCCCGGCAAGCAGGACGTACAGAAGTCCCCGGAAGGACTTCTGCTGCTGCTCATAGAGCCCTCCGTAGCGAACCGTGATGCCCGGCCCCGGGACTCGCTGATTGGTTAGCGTACGCCGCACGTCGCTCATGGTGCCACCGAGGTCACGACCCGAGAGCCGCGCCGTAACCCCTACAAAGGTCTTGAGGTTTTCCCGGTCGATCTCCACCTCCGGTGCGCCCGTAGAAACGGTGGCGACGCTCGACAGCGTCACCAGCCCAGACTGGGCTCGCACTTTCAAGCTCCCCAGCGATTCCGCCGGTGCCGTAAAAACCCGAAGGTCGTACAAGCGGTCGCCGATCTGCACCTGATCCACCACCGTGCCCGTCACCGCCGGTTCCACCGCGGCGTGGATCTGCGTCTGTGGTCAGACCGAACCGGGCCGCGGCCACGCCATCTACCTCCACTTGGAGGGCAGGGCCCGCGACCACAATTCCATCGAAGACGTCCTCGATCCCGCGCACCTTCGCGATGCCACGAGCCACCTCCCGTGCCTTGGCCTGTAGCAAGCCGGGATCGTCGCCAAACAGCTTGATGTCGATCGGCTGCGGCGCACCACCGGTGAGGTCGCCGATCTCGTCCTCCAGCAACTGGCCAAAGTCGGTATGGATTGCCGGCTCAACCTCGGCGATGCGGGCCCGCAGCGCCTCGATCACCACGTCGACGTCTCGCCGTTGTCCCCGCGGCTTGAGCTTGATGACGTAATCGCCAGTATTGGGTTCGGTTATAAAGAAGCCAAGCTGGGTGCCCACCCGACGGGAGTAGGTGGCCACGTCTGGCAGGGAGGTGATCACCTTCTCGGCCTGACGGAGCATCTCGTCTGTCTCCGCCAGAGAGGTGCCGGGCGGGGTCCAGTAGTCCAGGATAATCGAGCCCTCGTCCATCGAGGGCAGAAAATCGGTGCCGATCCGCCCGTACAGAAGCCACGCCGCCGCCAGCAGCACAATCACCGCGACGATCGCGGTCACCCCGTGGGCCACAAAGAGACGCACCACCCGGGTGTACCCGGCGTCCAGCCGCTGGCGGGCCGGCGACCAAAACGGGACGACGTGACTGCGCCACCATTGGCCCAGCGCCCCGGGCCTTTCACCGTGCTGCTCGGCAGTAGGCGCGGGGGCAAGGGCGCTTACCGCTACTGGAACCACCAGTAAGGCGATGAAGAATGACACCACCAGGGTGAGTGCCATGGTGAGGGCCAGGGGCTTGAAGAATGCCCCCACGATTCCGGACAGCAGCGCGAACGGGAGCAGGATGACCGTCGTCGACAGGCTCGAGCTGATGAGTGCCGGAAGTAGTTCGCGGACGCTGACGCTGGCGGCATCCTCCGATCCCGCCTCGCGTGCAATGCGAGCCTGATGATGCTCGACGTCCTCGACGACTACGATCGCGTCGTCGGCGATCAGCCCAAGCGCAGCCGCGATGCCTGCAAGAGTCATCAGATTGATCGTTTGGCCCAGCACGCTCAGCAGCAATCCCACGATGGCCACGGTGAGCGGCATCGCCAGGACAGCTACCATTGTAAGTCGCCAATTTCGGAGAAAGAGGAGCAGCACCAAGGCCGCCAGCCCGACGCCGATGATGATAGCGTCACGGGTGCCGCCGACTGAGTCCGTGACAAACTGGGCCTGATCGTAGAAGGTGACCCAGCGAACGTCCTTGGGCAGGAGCTCCGGCTGATCACGGAAGAGCTGCCGGATGCCGTTCGCAATGGCCACAGTGTTGGCGGACGGTTGGCGAATGATGTTGAGCAGGACCGCTGACTTGCCCTCGGCCGTGGTCCGGATGTAAGAAACCTCGTCGTCCACCTCCACGGCACCGAGTTCGCCGAGCGTGGCTGGCGGTCCGCTGGCCACTGGGACCGCCAGCCCCCGTAGGCCCTCTAGGTCGTGCACCCGCCCGTTAACCAGCGTGAGATAGAGCTCGTGATTGCGCTCGGTGAGGCCGGCAGATTGGACCTGGTGATTCTTCTGGATCGCGGTGATTACGTCGGACACGGTCAGGCGGTGGGCCTCCAGCGCCTGGCTATGGAGATGGACTTGAAACTCCCGCTTCCGCCCACCCTGAATCTGGACCTGCGCCACGCCCGGGATCCGGACGATTGCCGGTTTGAGCGTATACTCAGCCAAGACCGTTAATTGGGCAATCGATTCGCGTTCGGAGACCAGTGCGTAGCCCTGGATTGGGAACACAGCAGGGTTCATCCATTCCACGTCGACCTTCGTATCCGGGGGAAGATCGGACCTGACCCGTTGAGTCTCGGCCTGAACCCGCTGCATGGCCACTTGCATGTCCGTGCCCCAGCGGAACTGGGCCGAGAGCTCGCTGGACCCGCGAGAGGTGATGGACTGCATCAGCTCGAAGCCGGGCACCCGCAGAATCGCCTCCTCGAGGGGGCGGGTGACCGATGGCATCATGCGCGCAGCCGGTTCCTCGCCGGCGTCCGCGATGACCTTGATGATCGGGAACGTCACCGAGGGAAAGATTGCCGACGGCAGGCCAGCCGCCTGGTACACTCCCGCGGCAGCGAGAATGGCCAGCAGGAGGAGGATGCCGACGATACGTCGGCGGGCCGACTGGACGAACATCAGCGAGTGGGAGGGGCGGTGCTTCCCGGCTTCCCATAGCCGGGAGTCGATCCAGAAGCAGGAGTCGGCGAGTTCGGGCGACTCGAACCGCCCAGCTCAGGGGCCGCAACGGAGTCACCTGAGACGGCACCGCTGGCCTCAACGCGCGCGCCATCGGGGAGGCCGACTTGTCCTGAAGTAATGACCCGGGTTCCGGGGTCGAGCCGCGGACGGACGATCTCCACCCAACCCGAATCGCTGACGCCCGTCGCAACCTCCACCCACTGAGCCCGGTCGTTTGGAGTTACTACCGCCACTTGGGTCACTCCGGTGATGTCGTCGCGGAGAACAGCACCCTGAGGTACTGCAGGGACGTTGCGATGCTCACCAACCATCACATGAGCGGTTCCGAAGAGTCCGACACTGGGGGGCGACGCGGCCGGCAGATCGATGCGAACGCGTAATGCTGTGGCCCCGGCGGTGTCGCTCGGCAGGATGCCATGCACGGTGCCGCCAAGCGGGTGCGGTACAGCGGCGAGATCCACTTGAACCGGCTGGCCTGCCGTCACTGGGCGGGCTTCGGTCTGCGCGATCTCAGCGATGAACACGATCGAGCCTGACGCCGCCACACTCACAATGCTGTCGCCCTCACTGAGTCGCTCCCCGACAGAGGCCGATCGCGCTGTCACCACACCGGACCGGCCAACCCGGAGCGGGGTGTGCACCAGATCGCGCTCCGCCAGGACGACCGCGCGCTCGGCGTCGGCCCGCTCGGCCGGCGTCCGGGCCGACTGCATCATTGCCTGAGCGCCTCGGAGCGCCGCCTCGCTGTTCTGAGCCACGAGAGTCCCGATCTCCTGGCCCTCGTGGACCCGATCACCCACCGTTACCGTCAGGGACGTGAGGGTACCGACGAAGGGTGCCCGCACCCGCTCTTCGATGAGGGCGGCAGTCCGCCCCGGTGCGGTCACCATTGTCCGTAGGTTCCGCTGCTGTACCCGGGCCATCTGGACCGGAGTACCGACGGAGTCGACGGCGGTCGAGTCGGCTGTTCCGCCGGTGCCCCCGTCCTTGGGGCCAGAGCAGGCTAGGAGCATATCCGCTCCCAGAAGCGCAACGACCACCGGCCTCCACCCTCGCCTCACGGAGTCCCCCATCGGATGAGTTGTGCGTGCGCCTGCCGGTAGGCGACATCTGCGTCGGCTTCGGCCAGCTGAGCATCAATCCATGCAGCATAGGCATCGATCACCTCGAGCGTAGTGCCAGTTCCGCCCCGGTAGAGACTCTCGGCTTGGAGATACGCGTCTCGCGCCAGCGGGACGTTCCCGCTGGCGCAACAGGAGGACCCGGTAGAAATCCTCTAGTTGTGCGAGGGCCCGGCTCCACTCCAACTGTGATTGGCGCCGGACTACCGTGAGGGAATCCTCCGCCACCTGGTGGCTGAGTTGCGCCTGGCCTAGCCGCGCCCGGTAGATGCCCGCGTCCCAGAGCGGAAGTTGGACCGAGAAGATCACTTCAGCGCCGAAGCCCCGACCATTGTTAAGCAGGGCAGGACCGGCGGTATCGCCCCAGACGGGCATGACGCCGACGTCCGCGCTGACCGCCAGGGTTGGCCGCCGTTCGGCCCGAGCCAACCCGATGTTGGCTCGGGCAATCGCGAGGCTTGCTTCGGCGGCCCTCACCTCTGGCGTCCGCAGCCAAGGCGCCGGGAAGGTATCGCTCGGGAACGAGTCCGGCAGCAGCAGGGCTGGGGCGGACGCTGGTGGAAGCGGAGCGAGCATCAGCGGCGCCCGGGGATCACGGCCGAGGAGATTGTTGAGCTCGACCTCGGCCTCATCGAGGCTGCGCTCGGCGTCAGCTATGTTGGCTTCCTCGTTCGCGAGCCGTGCCCGGGTCTTGAGCAAGTCTCCGGAAACTCCCTGCCCCGCTGCCCGGCGGGCCTGGATCAGCGCCAGGTAGTTCTGCAGCCGGACAAGTCCGCCGCGCCGGGCCTCGATTTCCGTAGCAGCGCGCCCGGCCTCACCGAAACGGAGACGAACCGCGAGCTCCACGTCCTTTTCGACCACCCGGTAGCCGGCCCCAACGACAGCGACCTGCCTCCGCGCGACGGCGACGTTACCGCGCAAGCGCCCGCCGTCGTACAGCGTATCAACGCCGATAAGCTGCAGACGGGCATCATTGGTGGCGTATTTCTGTGGCGTTCCGGCGTGGGCGTCGCCATCAACCAATAGTCGGGGCCACAAACGGGCCTGCGCCTCCCGGAGTTGCGCCCGGGCGATGTCGCGACCCAGCGATGCGATGGGCAGGTGGGCATTGGCGAATCGGGCCTCACGCAACGCCTCGTCCAGCGTGAGCGGCTGCTGCGCTTCGAGAGAGGCAGCACCCATCAGGAGGAGACCGGCCACGACCCCGGATCGCCGCCTCACGAATCACGGACCAGGGATGGGCGGGGTCCCACTCGGTCCTGCTGTGCTTGAGCCTGCCGAGGCAGCCGAAGGGCTGAGACAAACCATCGGCCGACCCGATCATGGCTCAGACTACCGCCGTGTTCCGAGGCGATCCACCGCACCACTTGGAGCCCAAGGCCAGTACTGATGGAATCACCCGGGTTTCGATCTGACTGATCGTCGTCAGCCGCGTTGGTCACCTCGACCATGGCATCGTTGTCCTCGGTGAGGACGGAGAGGCGGACCGGCTCGGCGCCCCCCCGTGGCGGCAAGCGTTTTCGAGCAGTTCAATGAGCGCTTCCCGCAGCAGGGGCTCGCTGCCGGTGACGACGACCGGATCCACCTGGGTGAGCTCCAGACGGCACCCGAGTGCCTGGGCTCTGCCCCGCATGAGGTCGGCGCATTCAAGCGCGAGCCCGTCGAGCTCGACCCGTTCGATCAGGGGAGCGCGCTCCCCGGCCTCGGCCCGCGCCAGGAAAAGCAGCTCTTCCACCCGGCGATGGATCTGACCGGCCGCGATCCGTATCCGCCGCAACGCCTCCGCGTGTGCCTCGTTGGAGCGCGGCCGATCCAAAGCCAGGTCGTCTCGCCGAGCACGAGCGTGAGCGGCGTGCGGATCTGGTGGGCGGCCGCTTCCAGAAACCGTTGGTTCTGCGCCTGGGACCGCTCCAGCCGTTCCAAGTAGGCCGTTGAACTGGGCGGCCAGCCGATCCAGCTCGTCCGGCCGGGGGCTTACCGGCAGACGTTGATCGAGCGCGGCGGGGCCGATTCCGGCAATGGCCTGGCCCAGCTCCCCCACCGGGCGGAGCGCGCGGCGAGAAAGCGTATAGCCGGCGACCAGGCTCAAGAGGATGACCGTTGGCACGCTCGCCAGGAGCCAGAGCGCCAGGGCTTCCTCGTCCTCGTGCAAGGGCTCGGTCGTGCTGGCCGCAATCACTTGGAACAGCGGGCCGTCGGCTGGTGCAACTGCCAGGCGAATCTGGTGCTCTGCCGTCCCCGGTTGATCGGTGAGATCAGGGAAACCTGGTGGCAGCTTGCCGGGTAATGCACTGGCCAGGGCGGGGGGGCCGGTGACACCGAGTCGGCGGCCGCGAGCGTCGTAGACGGCAAATGCCTCCGGATGATCGGGCCATTCCTCCAGGGCCGCCGCGGCCGCTGCTGCTGCGCCGCTGTCCGGCGCTTCGGTATACTCGGCCCGAATTGCGCTCAGCAGCTCTCCCGCAGTTAGGGTGAGCTGCCGGTTGAATCGGGCCTCGTTTTGCCGCCGCATATAGAGGAAAAGCGTCAGGCTCAATGCCAGCAGGCCCACCACGAAGGCGAGGGAAAACCAGCCGGCAAGCCGGAGGCGAATGCGGCTAAGCGGCATCGCCGGGTGCCTGTTCCGAGAGCATATAGCCCATGCCTCGAACGGTATGAATCAGCGGAGCGTTGCCTTCGGGGTCGAGCTTGCGTCGGACCCGCCCAACCAGGACATCGACCGCGTTGGCAACGGGATCGAAGTTGTCGTCCCAGACATGCTCCAGGATTTGGGCGCGGCTGAGCAGGCGGTCCGGCATGCGCATGAGATAGTCGAGCAGAGCGAATTCTCGAGCCGTGAGCTGCAGCGGCCGGGCTCCCCGCTGGGCCGTCCCAGTGGCCGGACTGAGAGTGACATCAGAGTAACGCAGAATCACATCGTGAGCGGCCGGCGGACGGCGAGCCAGCGCCCGGAGCCGCGCGAGCAGCTCCTCGACGGCAAACGGCTTGCTCAGATAATCGTCTGCGCCGGCATCCAGCCCGCGGACCCGATCGGTCAAGCCGCCCCGCGCCGTGAGCACCAGAAGGGGCGTCCGGCCCCCCGTCGCGCGGTAGCGCCGGCAGACTTCGAAGCCATCGATGTCAGGGAGACCGAGGTCGAGCACCACGAGATCGTAGTCGGTGACCGCGAGGGCCTCGAGGGCCTCGTGGCCTGAGGCCACGTGGTCTGGCGCCCACGTGGCCTCGCGCACAGCCCGGACCAGGAAATCGCCGAGATCGGTTTCGTCTTCGACGATTAGAACGCGCATGACACCGGTGGCTGCCTAGTTCTGAGACTTGGGTTGTCCGTGATACTTGGCATGGTCGGCGGCGTGCTCCTTGGCCTCGGTCGCGGCGGACTCGTGCTTGACCGATACCACCTTGCCGGAGCGCGCGTCCACCTGCACTTCCTGCACACCTTTACGCTGGGGCACGGCAACGTCAAAGGAATAGACCAGCCGGCCGTGCTCCTTCTCCAGCTCTCCTTCATGAATCTGGCCTCCGGGAACTCGAGCCAGGGCACTATCCACTGCAACCTGCGATGTGATCTTAGCCTGCGAGCTGTATTCCGGCTTCTCGGCTTTGATGGTGACGCCCTGCTGACTAGTGGCCGGGCCGGAAGGCTGCTGGGCAACCAGGGCGCTGAAAGGCAGCACCGTGAGAAATAAGAGCTTGCGTATCATCCTGACACTCTGGGACAAGGTGAAAACGACCGTAAGGACCCGCTGAACGCCCGGAAGCTAGGCGACCAGCGTGTCGCCAAGATGACGGAGCCGGGTTGCCTTCCCCGTCGGGACTGCGCCCCCTACCTTTGTCGGTAGCCGCGGGGTGCTACCTTGTCCCGCTCTCACCCGAGCCGTCCGACCTGCGCCTCTGCGCCCGGCAGCACCGTTTCGACGCCGGAGATCGATACGGCTGCACCGGAGATCGTTTGACGTCACTCGCCCGAAGCAGCGGTGCCCTGCCCGCGCCCCGCCGGAAGGCATGGGTGCTTCCGAGCAGCATGGCCGCCGTCTCGCTTCTCATGTTGATCGGCGCCGAATTCCGTCCCCAATGGGCTCGGCTCTTCTATCTAGTCCCCTACACCTTCCTGGGAAACTCGCTGGCGCCTCTCCCCTACGATGGCGCGGTGGTTTACCTCGGAGGCCGCTATGCGCTCTGGCTCATCGTACTGGTGGCGGTGGCGGCGACCCTGGTGATCGAAGCCTGGAACATGGAGGTGCTGGCCCGCCTCCTCGCTCGTGACGGCACCCTGGGCTTCCGCCACCATCAGGTTACCCAGCAGGCATTGCGCTGGTACCGCAAGGCTCCGTTCTGGTCGCTCGTGGCTACCTGTGTTCTGCCGATCGTGCCCCACTATCCGATGCGGTTCCTCGCGGTGCTCGCCGGCTATCCGCTCTGGAAGTACCAGATCTCGGTGCTGCTGGGCCGGGGAGCACGCTATGCCGCACTGGCGGGACTCGGCGTCGCGGTGCCGATACCCGGCCATTGGCTGGTGATGGCGAGTCTCGTCGCCCTGTTCTTTGCGGTGCGCGGCGCGCGAAAGATGAACCAGGCGCCGGAGAGTGGCCGAGCCGGGGCAAGAGACCCGGCAGTGGCGGAGGAGGCATGAGCCGATGCTTTCTCCTGCTGGTGGATGGACTGCGGCCGGATGTCGCCGATGCTCGCCTGGCCGCCGGTGACCTTCCCCATCTGAGCGCCATGCTGGAGACCGGCGGCCGCACCACCGCCATCACCGGGTTCCCCTCTACCACCAGCGTCGCCTATCTCCCGTTCCTCACCGGCAGCGCGCCGGGCCGCTGTGATATCCCTTCGATCCGCTGGCTGGATCGGGCAGCCTACCACGGCCGCTGGTGGCGCGAGCGTAGGGCGGTCCGCAGTTACTGCGGCTACCAGGCACCGCTTCTGGACCACGACATCCGCGGCGACATCCGCACCATCTTCGAGCTGGTGCCCCGAAAGCGTCGGCATCTTCACCCCGGTGGCGCGGGGCCTGACTCGCGACCGGGACCCCGCACGGCTCGAGCGCCAGCTCTGGGGAGCCCTGGCCCACTATGCTCAATGGCACCAGCCATCGGACGACGCGGTCGCCCGTCATCTCCTCCGCGCAGCTGAGGCGAACTGGCGGTTCGTGTTCGCCCAGTTCCCCGCGGTGGACGGCTACACGCACCAGTCCCACCCCGACTCTCCCCGAGTGCGCGGCGCGCTGAAGAAAGTGGATGATGTGGTGGGACAGCTCCGGGGTCGGCTTCGGCAGAAGGGCGAGTTGGACCGGAGTCTGATCCTGCTGGTGAGCGACCACGGCTCCTCGAAGGTTCACGCCCACCTCGACCTTGCCGACTGGTTCAGGGCTCGGGGGATTCCCACCCTTTCTCATCCGATCATCTGGGCCCGGAAACCCCGAGCCGCGGTCATGGTTGCCGGCAACGGATCGGCCATGGTGTATGCTCAGCCCGGCGTGGCGCGGAAGCAGCGCTGGCCGGTGGAACGGCTGCGGAAACCGGATGCGTTTGGGGGCAGGGGTGACTGCATCGCCGAGCTGCTCCGTGAACCGGCGGTAGCGCTGCTGGCCGCCGAGTCTCAGCTGGGTGGAATCTGGGTCGGCAGCGGGAAGGGCGAGGCTCGCATCTGCGCTCGAGGCGGGGAGGTGGTGTACGAACCGTTCTCGGGTGACCCCCTGGAGCTGGGCGGATACTGGACCGGGTCGTTCCGCGAATCGCTCGAGGCGACCTGGAACGGCCCCTTCCCCGATGCCGCCTTCCAGCTGGTGGATCAGTTCCGAAGCCGCCGCGCGGGCGATCTCCTGGTGATAGCTCGGGAAGGCTACGATTTCCGGGGCCGGTTCGAGGTGCCGGAGCACAAGGCGGGGCACGGCAGTCTGATCCGCGCCCACATGCAGACGCCGGTATGGTCGAATCAGCCCACCCCGGAAGCACCCTTGCGCACAGTGGACCTCTTTCCGGCGATGCTTGGTTGGCTGGGAGTGGCCGTGCCGCAGGGAATCGATGGGGAGCCAGTGTGGGCTCCAGGCACTCGACAGGCGTCTCCTAACGACCGTCAGGAGGTGACTTTTCCCGAGTCACCCAGCAGGATTCGTAGCTCAGTCAGTTAGAGGACCGCAGGTGATCCGACCCTTCGCCTTTCTGTTTCTATCCGGCCTGTTGCCAGCAGCAGCAGCAGCACCGCTGGTGGCGCAGTCGCTGCTGGATCGGCCACCGAATGTCTCCGGTGACTGGATTGCGCCCCCCGGCACAGTGCAGTTCAACTTCCTGCATCGTTTTGTCCGCAGTGGAGTGCCGGAGCGAAAGATCACCGCCTTTCCGACCTTCGTCATCGGCGTCGGGCTGCCGCACCACACCCAGGTTGGCTTCCTCTACGCGACCAACTCGACCCTCGCGCCTGACTATCCCAACGAGTGGGAGTTCTACGGGCGCTGGCTTCCGGTCTCGCAAGACCGCGGCGCTCCGGTTGATGTGGGCGGGCAGGTCGGCTACAACCTGGCGGCGAAGGGGCTGGACGGTGAGATCTCGGTGGCGCGCGCGGAGGGACCGGTGCGGCTGATTGGGGTCAGCAGGGTGCTGGACGACCCATCTTCGGGCGGCAACCCGGACGTCGCGCTGGGGGGCGGATTGGTGATTCGGCTGCAGCGCTATATCGCGCTGGCCGGAGATCTAGTGACCCTCACCCATCGCGACTCGCTGCTGGGCGAGAAACCAGCGTGGAGTGCCGGAGTCCAGGTTGCACTCCCGGGCACACCCCACACCCTATCGATTCAGGCGACGAATACGAACACGGCGACGCTGGAGGGCGCCTCCCGCGGCACCAGCCAGCGGCGCTACGGCTTCGAGTTCACCATCCCGTTCACGCTGTCCCGCTATTTTGGCCGGCGACAACAGCAGCCGCCCTCCGCTGCGGTACCGCCTGCCGCGCGCGAAACTTCGGTGGCTGCGCCCGGCGGTCCTACGACAAGGGCAGGCATCAAGACTCTCGCGTTTCAGCCGAGCCGGATCGAGATCACCGCGGGCACCACGGTGGCCTGGACCAACAATGATCCGCTGCAGCACAGCGTGACGGCGACCGATCACAGCTTCGACTCCGGGCTGATCGCGCCGGGCGCGACTTGGAGGCACACGTTTACCCAACCTGGCACGTACCCGTTTTCTTGCCAGCCACATCCGTTCATGAAGGGCGTGGTGATCGTGAAGGAGGCTCCGTGACGGTGGGCCGGGGTCGCTTTGCACTGCTCGGCCTGGTGCTCGCTGGCGCCGTCGCGGCCGCCTGCTTCTCGGAGCATACGCCCACGGCACCGGGCAGCGCAGTCGTCTGCAATGTGCCGCTGGGTCCCGGGGTCGCTGGCTCCACCCTAATCGCGATTCGGGACTTCTCTTTTCAGGGGAATAACGTCCATGTCAAGGCCGGCAGCAGTGTCACCTGGGTCAATTGCGAGGCCGGCGGGACTACGTTTCACAGCTCCACCAGCGACCAGGGCGTGTGGGACTCTCCCCTGCTCGCGCCAGGCGAGACCTTCAGCCGAACCTTCGACACACCCGGCGTGTTCCCCTACCACTGCACCCCTCACCCGTTCATGACGGGCAGCGTCAGCGTCGAGTAGGACCGGAAAAGAGACCCGGAATGCGGCGCTGGCAGCAGGCAGATGACGCGACTATGTTAGCGGTTGGCTGTGCCCATCAACACTCGGGTCCGTAGCTCAGTTGGATAGAGCGCTTGCCTCCGGAGCAAGAGGTCGCGCGTTCGAGTCGCGCCGGGCCCACTCCGTTGATCTCTCACCCCGCTGTCACTTCCGTGAACGCGGGGTTCCTACTTTTTCGGGGTTTCTCGTCGCTGGACCCTGGCCGCTCCGGAGCAAGAAGTCGGCTCACCGGCATCGCACCTCTCTTGACTCATACTTGATCGTTCCCGCGCATCATGAGCTCCCAATGGGACCCTCTGCGGTAGCTGACTCGGATACCCAGAGGATCATTCATGCGATCGTGATCCCAAAAAGGAGTAGTTGGGTATGCTTTGCGCGATTTGGCCTGGCTTTCTCGTGGACTCCCGGGGGGGACCCTCTTGGAAAGGCCTGGCTGCGACAGACCAGTATCGTCCTGCGACTCAAATGGGTACTACGGAGAGTCCGGAAGGCATATTACCGGCAATTCGGATCCCATCTCCTACGACGCCGGCTAGCCCGGTCGGCAGCCAAACGCCTCACTATTGGTGCTTCCAGTCGCTATGATGTCGGATGGATTCCCACCGAAAAGGAGTACCTCAACCTGCTGCATCCTGATGAATGGCAGAACTTTCTTGCGCCTAACTCCGTGGATGCGATGTTGGCAGAGCATGTATGGGAGCATCTCACTGAGGACGATGCCCTCACCGCGGCGCGAACCTGTTTCACGTACCTCCGACCCGGGGGGTACCTCAGAATAGCGGTGCCGGATGGTCTGCATCCAGATCCCAACTACCAGGCCCAGTCCAAGGTCGACGGTCGCAATCCGGGTGGGGGCCCCAACGATCACAAAGTGTTTTACACCTACGGCAACGCGGAAGAGCTGTTCCAGCTCGCCGGCTTCCGGGTCGAGCTATACGAATACTTCGACGAAGACGGCGTGTTTCATTACCGCCATTGGGACGTGCGAGACGGGAAAATTCGCCGCTCTCAGCGTTTCGACCCCCGCAACCGGGGGGGCCGCCTGGGATATACCTCAATCGTGCTTGATGCCGTGAAACCGGAACCAGACAGGCAGCCTCAGGTACTCGTAACCGCAGCAGCCGGGCTTGCTAGCACCTGGGCGGAAGGGTGGGACGATTGGGGAGCAGAGGTGGTTCAGGCGTGAGGCCCGCCGCCGTTCACCGCCAGCGCCCACCGCACCTTCTCCAGCAGCGCATTTAGGGTGAACGGCTTCTCGATGATCTGCTCGTCCCGGGGCCGCTCGCCCGCGCGGGTGATCGCCTCCTCGGTATAGCCGGTCATCAGCAGCACCGGCAGCGTCGGGAACAGCGCTCGGATCCGGTCGGCCAACTCCATGCCGCCCATGCCGGGCATGACCATGTCGGATAGCACCAGGTGAATTTCGGCGTGGCGGGAGCGCACCAGGCTCAGGGCATCATGGCCATTAGGCGCCTCCATGACCTTATAGCCGTGCCGCTCCAGCAGGCGCCGGACCGTGCTTCGCACCGGCCGCTCGTCTTCCACCAGAAGAATGGTGGCTCCTGTGCCGTTGATCGGCGCAACGGTCCGTTCCGGCTCGCTCGCCTTGAGCGCTCCGTAATTGGGTGGAAAGTAGAGCTTGAACGTAGTTCCCCGGCCCACCTCGCTGTACACCCAGATATGCCCTCCACTCTGCTTCACAACGCCATAGACTGTCGAGAGCCCGAGCCCGGTGCCCTTGCCCGGCTCCTTGGTGGTGAAGAACGGCTCGAACACCCGGGACCGGGTGGCGGGATCCATCCCGCACCCCGTATCGGTGACCGCGAGAACGACGTGGAACCCGGGCTTTGCAGTGGGGTGCTGCCGGGGATAATGCTCGTCCAGCTCGACCAGTGCGGTCTCGATCAGGAGGGTGCCTCCGCGAGGCATGGCGTCCCGGGCATTCACGGCCAGGTTGAGCACGACCTGCTGTAATTGGCCCGGATCCGCGGAGATCCGCGGGAGATTGGGATGCAGCTTGGTGAGAACAACGATGTCCTCTCCCACCAGCCTCCGGAGCATCATCTCCATGCCGGCGATCACACCATTGAGCTCCAGGACCTCAGGCTGGAGCAGCTGCCGGCGACTGAAGGCAAGCAGCTGCCGGGTGAACGCCGCCGCGCGGTCGGCCGCCTCCTGAATCTCAAGCACGTCGGCCCGGCGGGCGTCTTCGTCGGGGAGGTCTGCCAGGAGAAACTCGGTTTGGGCCCGGATGATGGTGAGAACGTTATTGAAATCGTGGGCCACGCCGCCGGCGAGCCTTCCCACCGCCTCCATCTTGTGGGCCTGGCGGAATTGCTCTTCCAGCTGCTTGCGTTCGGTGATGTCGGTCGCGACCCCGAGCACCTGGCGGGTGCTGCCATCGGAGGAAAGCAGCGGCACCTTCACCGTCTGAAACCAGCGAGTCTCGCCGGTCTTGGCATCGGTGGCCGGCTCCTCCGAGATAAAGGCCGCCCGCTGCTGTAACATCACTTCCCGGTCGTCCCGCAAGAACTTTTCGACCTCATCCGAGTTAGGGTTGAAGTCCGCATCTCGCTTGCCGACCAGGTTCTCGACTTTAGTGCCATACATCGCCGCGACCGCTTCATTCGCCAGCACGTACACACCATCCCAATCCTTTACGAAGATGAGGTGAGGATTGGTATCGATGACCTGGCGGAGGAACTTCTGGGAATGCGTGGTGGCTGCCTGCAGTGCAATCGCTTGAGCTGAGTACCGCCGGTCCAGCAAAGAGGTTGAAATGGCCAGGCCCAGGATCATAAAGGCTGAGACCACGATAATGGTCGTGACTAGGCAGGAGATCGCGACGCCTGCGGTCGCAGCTGCGCCGGCCGGGGAAGGCCCGAAGCTGGCTGCCGCCATCCCGCTGTAATGCAGGCCGAGCATCGCGCCGCCCAGCAGCAGGGCGGTGCCCAGTTTTCTCCAGCTCCAAAGAGCGGCACACGGCTCCCGCAGTTGCAGGCCACGCCATAGGGCAACAAAGGCCACGGAGATGGCAAGCACAACCGAGCCGACGACAAGAAATGGTTGGTAGGAGATCGTGGCCGATGGCCGCATCGAGGCCATGCCGATGTAGTGCATGGCCGCTATTCCCAACCCCATCACAATGCTTCCCCGTAATGCCTGTCCCAAGCGCATCTCCCGCTGGCCGACGACCCAGAGCGCGGCGGCGGACGCGAGGACAGCGGCGAGGAGCGACGCCATGACTGTAGGGATGTCGTAGAGGACTGGCGCCGGCATTCTCAGCGCGAGGATGCCCACGTAATGCATCGACCAGATACCCGCACCCGTTGCCATGGCGCCGCCGGCCAGCCAGATCATGCGCGGGCGCCCGGAAGCGGCGGTTACCCTACCGGCTAGGTCAAGCGCGCAGTATGACGCCAGCACGGCGATCACGACGGAGAGACCAACGAGTCGCCCATCGTAGTGGCTCGGCAAGTCGCCCATCATGAAATGCGCACCCGGGTATCTCCCCATCGACGAGTCACCGTCAAACGCACGGCCCAACGCAACACGCAAGGGTATGGCTAGTAAGGCGATGTCGACGCATCGCCCAGCCGGGATAGGCCGGGCTTATGAAAGCAGGAGCCATGCCTCGCTCAGGACAGGGCGAGGGGGCCGGAGGCAATGCGACAGGTTTCCCCGATTTCTGTCGCAAAATCGACGGTTAAGTGCCGATATACGACCGCCATCTGCGCCCAGTACGGCGGGCACAGCTCGATCAGGTCTTGCCGGACCTGACGACCAACGCACGTGACAACGTGCCGGAGGGCGGAACGCCGCCCGGTCGATCTCCGATACCGGCGATGGGATGGATGAGCAGACGATGAAGCGGTTGTTCGAGCCGACCTGAGCTCCCAGCCTGGAGGGGAAGAAAGTCTCTGAGCGCACTCCCTCCCACGCTTTTGTGCGGTCTACATATATTTCGGCGCCCAGTAGGGGCCGAGGCTGAGACACTTCGCGCGGGCGTGGCCGGCGGAGTCAGCGTTCACCTCGAACTCAGGCCGTCGCTCTCCGCGGCGGCCCTCCTCAAGGAGTCGATGATGGCTAATCGTGAAGGGGGCAAACCCGGTGGGGGCGGCGGTCAGGGTGGAGGAGGACAGAAGGGTGGCCCCGGCGGCGGACAAGGCGGAGGCGGGGGTCAGAAAGGTGGCGGTGGGGGCGGAGGAGGTCGACCTGGTGGGCCCGGCGGTGGTCAGGGCGGCGGCGGCGGTGGTGGCCGTCCCGGTGGTCCCGGCGGCCCGGGTGGTGGCGGGGGCGGCGGGGGCGGTGGCCAGAAGGGTCCCGGCGGTCCCGGCGGTCCCGGCGGCGGTAAGCCGGGCGGTGGTGGGCCCGGTGGTGGCGGCGGTGGCCAGAAAGGCGGTGGTGGTGGCGGCGGCTGGGGCGGTGGCGGCGGTGGGGGACAAGGCGGCGGCGGTCAGAAAGGTGGTCAGGGCGGTGGCGGGGGCGGCTTCGGCGGCGGCGGTCAAGGAGGTAGTCGCGGCGACCGCTAGTCTCGCAGCGTCCTGATTGGCGCGCGCCCTCACTCGCAGCTTCGGGTGGGGGCGTGTTGCGTCGGCCCTCGGCTCCTTCTGGCAACCCCGCGGCGGCGGTATACTAGGTGCTGCCCCATAAACAATGGTATCCATGACTGCTCAACGTGGCCGTGAGGGCAGACTCAAGCACCAGCATGCCGCCCTTTATCCCGGCCTGCAGCCAGGTATCTGGCTCCCGGTCGAGACTCTGCTCCGGCACGTCACCGAGCTGATTTATCAGGATCGCTCGAAGTCCGGCGTGATCACCGGCACCCGTCTGCTGCATCAGGATCATTTCGAATATCGCGGCTCCTCCGCGCGCCCCGAGGGCTTACCTCCTGGCGCCACCCGGATCAGCGACTCCGGAGCCGACCCCAGTCAGTTGCGCCACCGGGCGGAAGCCGGTGGGACCAGTCGCCCAACACCAGAGGACGACACGAATGAGTGAACAGCGAGTTGGAGTCCAGCGGGGACGGCGCGTTCGGGCGGATGTGCGGCAGGCATTACTCAAGTCCGGCTCCGCGCACCTCTATCCCGGCATTCCTCCGGGCGAGTGGCAGCCTGCCGCCGTCATGGCGGACATGGTCCTGGCCCTTCGTACCAGCAAGAGCGAGGGAGCCTCGCAGTCGCGCGACCGGGTGCTCGACGAACGCCATTTCGAGTTCCGCGGCCGGCTTTCGGCGGGGGCGCAGGACGATCAGCGACGCTCGAGACTGGAGGATCGGAGGGAACGTCGCGCGGACGAGGAGTAGGCCAGAGTGACAACCGTCACGTCCGGTTTCGGTCGCGGAGCTAGGTTCGCCATGCAGTGAGGTGGTTGAGGCAAGCTGGCCTGGCGAATACAAGAGGTGACGCATGAAATGGACTCCATGGCTGTTTGGTTCCCTGACCGCATGCTTAATCGCCGGTTGCGGGGGAGAAAGACGGAACACCGACACCGGCGCAACTGCGGGCACGATGAGCGACACGAGCACAATGCGGGGCGGAGCCCCCGGCGCCGCCACAGACACGGCCGGCATGGGCGCTCGCACTGACACCGGCATGACCGGGCCCATGAACGCGGATTCAGCCCGGACCGGATCGCGGATGCACAAAGACACCACCGGGAAGTCGAGCACTCACCAGTAACGACCCAGCCCAGGGCGCGGGTTCGACCCCGCCCTCGGCGGCCGGCGGTTGTGACTTACATCACAAGCCAGGAAAGCATCCCGGCTGTATAGTTCGCAAGGCTGGAGAAGTTGCTGACTTATGCCAAAGGCTGAAGCGGAAGCGATGAAGTTACCCGACGTTCGAACCGCCCCCAGCATTCTCGTCATCGACGACCAAGCGACGGTGCGGCGGATGGCCCATCGGCTCCTGAGCGAGTGGGGATTCCGGGTCTTCGAGGCGGAGAGCGGCGAGGAGGCCATGGAGGTCTTGGAGACCGCCCGGGCTGGAATCCAGCTGGTCATCGTCGACGTCGTGATGCCTCTGGCCGACGGCGTCCAGGTCACCCGGCAGCATCCAGGAGCGGTGGCCGGGACAACGGACGCTCTATATGTCGGCCCACCCGGCCGAGGTTCTGGCGGAGTATGGCCTCAGCGAGCTCGACGTGCCGTTCCTGGCCAAGCCCTTCACCCGCGACGAGCTCCTCACCAAGGTGAGCGAGGCGCTCGCCCGCCCTTCCTCAGCCTCGAAGCAGAGCCCATCCCGCTAGACTCAGGCAGCCGGGCGACCTGGTGGTCCATAAGCCCGCCAGGGAGTGTCCGATTGCCGAGCCTCACCCGCGGGCGAGCTGTGGCATCGTGAAGGCTAGGGAGCGCAGCCAGGAAGCGCGGCGGATGCTGCGGTCGGAAAGAAGTAGCCGGATCAGGCCGCGGCGATCAGGAGCGAGCCCGTCCCAGGGTAAACTGGAAGGTGGCGCCCTGCCCTACCAGACCTTCGGCCCAGACCCGGCCGCCGTGGCGGTGGATGATCCGCTGCACCGTGGCCAGCCCGATGCCGCTGCCCGGGAACTCGTCCTGGGGATGCAGCCGCTGGAAGGGACCGAACAGCCGGTCGGCGTAGGTCATGTCGAAGCCGGCGCCGTTGTCCCGTACGAAGTAGGTGGGCTCGCCCGCCGGCTGGGTCACTCCGAACTCGATGCGCGACTCCGGCTGTTTGCCGGTGAACTTCCAGGCGTTCTCCAGCAGATTCTCCAGGGCGATCTGCAGCAGCTGGCCATCCCCCGTCACGATCACCCCGGGCCGAATTTTCACTTCGATCTTCCGCGGCAGGCTCGCTCTCCTGCAGCCGGCCGAGGATCAGCGTCGCGATCGCGCTGAGATCCACGTCCTGCTCCCGCAGGTCGGCCCGGGTGACCCGGGAGAGGTAGAGCACGTCGTCGATCAGCTGGGACATGTGCTGGCTGGCTTCCCGAATCCGGCTCAGAAAGCGGCGGCCGGATTCATCGAGCCGATCGCCCTGACTCTCCAGCACCGCCCGGCTGAAGTTGTCGATCCGGCGAAGCGGGGCCCGCAGGTCGTGGGACACCGCGTAGCTGAAACTCTCCAGCTCCCGATTCTTGTGCTCCAGGTCGCGAACCAGCTCGGCCCGGGTCTCGGCCAGCTCCAGGGCCGCCTGCTCGCTCTCGGCCAGAAGCTGGGCCTGCCGGCGAAGCAGCTCGGTCTTCTTGGCGAGCTCCACGAACACCGCCACTTTGGAGCGGACGAACTCCGGCACCACCGGCTTGACCAGATAATCCACGGCGCCGACCGCATAGCCGCGCACCGCCTGGGTCTGGGTGTTGTCGGCCGCGGTGAGGAAGAGAATGGGAGTGTGGCGGGACTTGTCTCGCTGCCGGATCAGCTGGCGGTCTCGAACCCGTCCATCTCCGGCATTTTCACGTCCAGCAGGATGACGGCAAAGTCATGGGTGAGGAGCCACTTCAGCGCCTCCCGGCCGGATTCCGCCTTGATCAGATTCTGCCCCAAGCCCTGGAGCATCGCTTCCAGCGCGACCAGGTTGGCCGGCTGATCGTCGACCAGCAGGATGTTGACGCGATCGTCGATCGGCGGGTCGGCGGGGTCAGTCGGGTAGCGAGGGTAGGCATGCCCCGTTCGCCGCGGGACGCCTCATCTCCCCGCCGGCTTCCCCGCTTCCCCGCCTACCCGCTTCCCCGCCTACCGGTACAGCCATACTCTGAGCAGCGACAGCAGCTGATCCATGTCGACCGGCTTGGCGATATAGTCGGAAGCGCCGGCCTCGATGCATTTCTCCCGGTCGCCCTTCATCGCCTTGGCCGTAACCGCGATGATCGGCAGGCTGCGGAACCGGGGCATCTCCCGGATCGCCCGCATCGTCTCGTAGCCATCCATTTCCGGCATCATGACGTCCATCAGCACCACGTCCACCTCGGGCGTGTCTTGCAGCCGGGCAATGCCGTCCCGTCCGCTCTCGGCGTAGATCACCTTCATCTCGCTGCGCTCGAGGAAGGTGGTGAGCGCGAAGATGTTGCGCACGTCGTCGTCGACCACCAACGCGGTACGTCCGGTAAGGGTGGGATCGGTGCGGTGGAGCTGCTCCAGCATCCGCTGCTTCGATTCGGGCAGCCGGGCGGTCACCCGGTGGAGGAACAGCGCGGTCTCGTCCAGCAGCCGCTCGGGCGACTGAGCGTCCTTGATCACCACGGATTCGGCCATTCGCCGGAGCTCGGCTTCCTCCCGCTTGGTCAGCTGTTTGCCGGTATAGACGATGGTCGGGAGCTTGCGCAGCCCGATCTCGCCCTTGACTCGAGTGATGAGCTGGAACCCGGTCATGTCCGGCAGGCCCAGGTCGAGGACCATGCAGTCGAACGACTCCCGCTGCAGCGCTTCCAGCGCGTCGGCCCCGGTGGTTACCGCCGTGGTGACCACATCGCCATCGCCGATCAGCTCGGCGATGCTCTGCTGCTGCGCCTCATCGTCCTCCACCACCAGCAGCCGCTTCACCGGGCGGTCGACGAAGTCATGCAGCGTGGTGAGCGCCTGGGACAGCGATTCCTTGGTGGCCGGCTTGGTCATGAAGTCGATCGCGCCCAGCCGAAGCCCGCGCTGCCAGTTCTCCTCCACGGAAATGATGTGCACCGGAATGTGCCGGGTGGAGGGGTCGTGCTTGAGCCGGTCCAGGATGGTCCAGCCGTCGGCATCGGGTAGCCGCAGATCGAGCGTCACCGCGGTGGGCTGATACTCCCGAGCCGCCGCCAGAGCCCGGTCGGCCGACTGGGCTACCACGCCCTTGAAGCCCCGCTCCCGCGCCAGGTCCAGCAGGATCTGAGCGAAGTTGGGGTCGTCCTCGGCAATCAGGAGGACGCGATCGCCCTCCTCGATGGTGGCCCGGTCGTCGTTGATGGCGCGCTCGACCACCGGCGCCAGGACCACGCGCGAGCTGGCGGTCACCAGTGACTTGGGGGTCTCGACTAGCCAGGCCTACGCCGCCGGCACCCTCCTCATCTACCGACGGGGTCTCCACCGGCTGCGCCGGATAGATCAGCGGCAGATACAGAGTGAACGCGCTGCCTTCGCCCGGCGAGCTTTCGATCCGGATCTCGCCGCCCAGCAGCCGGGTGATCTGCCGGCTGATGGAGAGACCGAGACCGGTGCCCCCGTATTTCCGGCTGGTGGTGCCGTCGCCCTGCTGGAACGCCTCGAAGATGACGCCGTGCTTCTCCTTCGGGATGCCGATGCCGGTGTCGGTGACCGAGAAGGCAATCACGGTGTTGGCCGCATTCAGCATCTGCTGCTCCGGATTCCACCCCTCGGTCGCCACGCTGGCGCGCAACGATACGCTGCCCCGCTCGGTGAACTTGAAGGCGTTGGAGAGCAGGTTCTTCAGCACCTGCTGCAGCCGCTTGGTGTCGGTCTGGATGGCCGGAGGCAGCGCGCCATCCAGGTTGACCTCGAACTGCAGTCCCTTGAGGTCGGCCACCTGGCGGAAGGTGCTCTCCACGAACTTGCGCACCTCGGCAAACGGCACCGTGGTGATATCCACCGCCATGGTACCGGATTCGATCTTGGAGAGATCCAGGATGTCGTTGATCAGATCCAGCAGGTCGGAGCCCGAGCTGTGGATGGTCTGGGCAAAGCCGACCTGCTTGCTGGTGAGGTTCCCCTCCGAGTTCTCGCTGAGGATCTGGGAGAGGATCAGCAGGCTGTTGAGCGGGGTCCGGAGCTCATGCGACATGTTCGCCAGGAACTCCGACTTGTACTTGGAGATGAGGGCGAGCTGCTCGGCCTTCTCTTCCAGCGCCACCTTGGCCTGCTCCACTTCCTTGTTCTTCTGCTCCACTTCGGCCTTCTGGCTGGCCAGCAGCTGGGCCTTCTCCTCCAGCTCCAGATTGGTCTTCTGCAGCTCGTCCTGCTGATTGCGGAGCAGGTCCTCGGACTTCTGCAGCGAGCGGGTCTGCTGCTCCAGCCGCTTGTTGGTCTCGGTGAGCGCCTCCTGCTGCGACTGCAGCCCCTCGGTGAGCGCCTGGGACTGTTTCAGCAGCTCCTCGGTCCGCATGTTGGCGGCGATGGTGTTCAGCACGATACCGATGCTCTCGGCCAGCTGCTCCAGGAAGGTGAGCCGGATCTCGTCGAACTGATCGAAGGTGGCCAGCTCCAGCACCGCCTTTACCTCGCCCTCGAACAACACCGGCAGAACCACAATGCTCCGGGGAGGCGCCTCGCCCAGACCGGAGCTGATCTGGATGTAATCGGTTGGAATCTGATTGATCAGCAGCATCCGGCGCTCGATGGCGCACTGGCCAACCAGCCCTTCACCCAGCCGGAATTCGCTGGAGACGTGCTTCCGATCCTTGTAGGCGTAGCTGGCGAGCAGCTTGAGCGTGGCTTCCTCCCCGCTGGGGTCAACCACGTAGAACACGCCGTGGTGCGCGGTCACCAGCGGCGCGAGGTCCGACAGGATGAGCTGCGACACCGCGGCCAGGTCGCGCTGGCCTTGGAGCATCCGGCTGAACTTGGCCAGGTTGGTCTTGAGCCAGTCCTGTTCCATGTTCTTCCGGGTGGTATCGCGGAGATTGCGGATCATCTCGTTGATGTTGTCTTTGAGCTCTGCCACTTCGCCCTGGGCCTCGACCGCGATGGACCGGGTGAGGTCGCCCTTGGTCACCGCGGTGGCCACTTCGGCGATGGCGCGGACCTGGGTGGTGAGATTCGCCGCCAGCTGGTTCACGTTGCCGGTCAGGTCGCGCCAGATGCCCGCGGCGCCAGGCACCCGGGCCTGGCCGCCCAGCTTGCCGTCGATACCGACCTCGCGGGCCACGTTGGTGACCTGATCGGCGAAAGTCGCGAGCGTCTCCGTCATCCAGTTAATGGTGTCCGCCAGGGTGGCGATCTCGCCTTTGACCTCGACTCGCAGCTGCTGCTTCAAGTCCCCGTTGGCCACCGCCGTCACCACCTTGGCGATACCGCGGACCTGCGCGGTGAGGTTGGCCGCCATCGAGTTCACGTTGTCGGTCAGGTCCTTCCAGACGCCGGCAACACCGGTCACCTGGGCCTGGCCGCCCAGGGTTCCTTCGGTGCCGACTTCGCGGGCCACCCGGGTCACTTCGGACGCGAAGGAGTTGAGCTGGTCCACCATCGTGTTCACGGTGTTCTTCAGCTCCAGGATTTCTCCCTGCACGTCCACGGTGATCTTCTTGTTCAGCTCCCCTCTCGCCACGGCGGTCGTCACGTCGGCGATGTTACGCACCTGCGCGGTCAGGTTGCCCGCCATGTAGTTCACGTTGTCGGTGAGGTCCTTCCAGGTGCCGGCCACACCCTTCACGTACGCCTGGCCGCCCAGCTTGCCCTCAGTGCCGACTTCGCGAGCCACCCGGCTCACTTCCGAGGCAAAGGCGTTGAGCTGGTCCACCATGGTGTTGATGGTGTCCTTCAGCTCGAGGATTTCGCCTTTCACGTCCACGGTGATCTTCTTGGAGAGGTCGCCGTTGGCGACCGCGGTGGTCACCTGCGCGATGTTACGGACCTGGGCCGTCAGGTTGCCGGCCATGGAATTCACGTTGTCGGTGAGGTCCTTCCAGACGCCGGCGACACCGGTCACCTGGGCCTGGCCGCCCAGCCGGCCTTCGGTGCCGACTTCACGGGCCACCCGGGTCACTTCGGAGGCGAAGGAGTTGAGCTGGTCCACCATGGTATTGATGGTGTTCTTGAGCTCGAGGATCTCGCCCTTCACGTCGACGGTGATCTTCTTGTTGAGCTGTCCCAGGGCGACGGCCGTGGTCACGTCGGCGATGTTACGGACCTGCGCCGTCAGGTTGCCGGCCATCGAGTTGACGTTATCGGTCAGGTCCTTCCAGGTCCCACCCACGCCCTTCACCTGCGCCTGGCCGCCGAGCTTCCCTTCAGTACCGACCTCGCGGGCCACGCGGGTCACTTCGGACGCAAAGGAGTTGAGCTGGTCCACCATGGTGTTGATGGTGTTCTTGAGCTCCAGGATTTCGCCCTTCACGTCCACGGTGATCTTCTTGTTCAGCTCCCCTCTCGCGACGGCGGTGGTGACTTCGGCGATGTTACGGACCTGCGCCGTCAGGTTGCCGGCCATCGAGTTGACGTTGTCGGTCAGGTCCTTCCAGGTCCCACCCACGCCCTTCACCTGTGCCTGACCACCGAGCTTGCCTTCGGTGCCTACTTCGCGGGCCACCCGGGTGACTTCGGAGGCGAACGAGCTCAGCTGGTCCACCATGGTGTTGATGGTGTTCTTGAGCTCCAGGATCTCGCCCTTCACGTCCACCGTGATCTTCTTGGAGAGATCCCCGTTGGCCACGGCCGTGGTCACGTCGGCGATGTTCCGCACCTGGCCGGTGAGGTTGCCGGCCATCGAGTTCACATTGTCGGTCAGGTCCTTCCAGGTACCGCCGACTCCGCGCACCTGGGCCTGGCCGCCCAGCTTCCCTTCGGTGCCGACCTCGCGGGCCACCCGGGTCACTTCCGAGGCAAACGAGCTCAGCTGGTCCACCATGGTGTTGATGGTGTTCTTGAGCTCGAGAATTTCTCCCTGTACGTCGACGGTGATCTTCTTGGAGAGGTCGCCGGTGGCGACGGCGGTGGTCACGTCCGCGATGTTACGGACCTGGGCGGTCAGGTTGCCGGCCATCCAGTTCACGTTGTCGGTGAGGTCCTTCCAGGTGCCGCCCACCCCGGCCACCTCGGCCTGGCCGCCGAGCTTCCCTTCGGTGCCGACTTCGCGGGCCACGCGGGTCACTTCGGAGGCAAACGAGCTCAGCTGGTCCACCATGGTGTTGATGGTGTTCTTGAGCTCGAGAATCTCGCCTTGCACGTCGACCGTGATCTTCTTGTTCAGCTCGCCCCGCGCCACGGCGGTCGTGACTTCGGCGATGTTCCGGACCTGGGCGGTCAGGTTACCGGCCATGCTGTTGACGTTGTCGGTCAGGTCCTTCCAGGTGCCGCCGACGCCCTTTACCTGCGCCTGACCACCGAGCTTGCCCTCGGTGCCGACTTCGCGGGCCACGCGGGTCACTTCCGAGGCGAAGGAGTTGAGCTGGTCCACCATGGTATTGATGGTGTTCTTGAGCTCGAGGATCTCGCCCTTCACGTCGACCGTGATTTTCTTCGAGAGGTCGCCGTTCGCCACCGCGGTGGTGACGTCGGCGATGTTACGGACCTGGCCGGTGAGGTTGCCGGCCATCGAGTTCACACTATCGGTCAGGTCTTTCCAGGTCCCGCCCACGCCTTTCACCTGCGCCTGGCCACCGAGCTTCCCTTCGGTACCGACTTCGCGAGCCACCCGGGTCACCTCGGAGGCGAAGGAGTTGAGCTGGTCCACCATGGTGTTGATGGTGTTCTTGAGCTCCAGGATTTCGCCCTTCACGTCCACCGTGATCTTCTTCGACAGGTCCCCGTTGGCGACAGCGGTCGTCACCTGCGCGATGTTGCGGACCTGGGCCGTCAGATTGCCCGCCATGCTGTTGACGTTGTCGGTCAGGTCCTTCCAGGTGCCACCGACGCCCTTCACCTTGGCCTGGCCACCGAGCTTGCCTTCGGTGCCGACCTCGCGGGCCACGCGGGTGACTTCGGAGGCGAACGAGCTGAGCTGGTCCACCATCGAGTTCACCGTCTTGCCGATGCGGAGGAACTCACCCATCAGCGGCCGGCCTTCGATGTCGAGCGACATCGATTGCGACAGGTCTCCCTTGGCCACCGCGCCGATCACCCGGGCCACTTCGCTGGTCGGCTGAACCAGGTCACCGATCAGGGTGTTGACCGAGTTCACCGAAGCGGCCCAGGCCCCGGCGGCTCCATGCAGATGGGCTCGCTGGGTGATCTTGCCTTCCTTGCCCACGGCCTGGCTCACCCGCTCGAATTCGCGAGCGGTTTCCCGGTTGAGATCGATGATGTCGTTGAGGGCATCAGAGATTTTTCCGGCAACACCGACCTGGGACATCGGCATCTTGACCGAGAAATCGCCCTTGCGAACGGCGATGAGCACCGCCAGCAATTGATCGGTATCAAGCGTATCGGAGGAGGCGATAGCAATACGGCCGCCGCTCCGACGCTTGGACTTGCGACCATTGTGGTCGTGCGACCATTGCCGGTCGACTGTTCAGTCGGCATGAGAACTCCCGAGGTGCCAGCTTGTTCTAGGACGGAGACCCATCAAAATGGAATTTGCCCCGTGAGAAGGGCTGTGAGGCACATCACAGGCCGTTGAAAAACGACGTACCTAGCGAGAGGCGCTTGACTTACGACCCACATCGGCGACACTTCATTCGACCTTCAAGTATAGGTATCTGGGGGGGCGAACGGCAGTGTCCGCCCCGCCGTGACCTGGGATTGGTAGGATGACCCAAGACGCTCTGCGGATCCTCATTCTAGAGGATGTGCCCATGGATGCCGAGCTCGTGGAATACGAGCTCGAGCGGGCCCGCATTCCGTTCCTGTCCCGGCGGGTGGACAGCCGGGAAGGCTTCCTCCGCGAGCTGGAGGGGTTCCAGCCCGACCTGATCCTTTCCGACTACACCCTCCCCCGGTTCGACGGCATGACCGCGCTCTCCCTGGCCCGGGAGCGAGTTCCCAACATCCCCTTCCTGATCGTCACCGGGTCGGTCAACGAGGAGACTGCAGTCGGTTGCATGAAGGCGGGTGCCACCGACTATCTGCTCAAGAGCAACCTCGCCCGGATCGGGCCCGCCATCGAGGCGGCGCTGGAGCGGGAGCGGGCTCATGCCGAGAAGGTCCAGGCGGAATCGGCGCTGGCCGCGAGCGAGCGCCGGTTTCGGTCCCTGGTGCAGAACTCCTCCGACCTGGTCACCATCCTCGCGCCGGACGGCACCATTCTCTACGCCAGCGACTCGGCCGAGCGGATCGTGGGGTACTCGCCGCCGGCGCTGGTGGGTACCAGCCTGCTGGAGTACCTGGACCAGGAAGACGTCGGGCAGGTCCGCGGGCTGCTTCAGAACGGCAACGGCAGGCCCAGCGTGGCCGGACCAGTCGAGTTCACCCTGCGGCGGGCCGACGGCTCGCCGGTCTGGCTCGAGGCGGTGGGCACCAATCTGCTCACCGACGCCACCATCCGCGGCATCGTGCTCAATGCCCGGGATGTGAGTGAGCGCAAGCGGGCCGATCGCGAGCTCCGCGAGAGCGAGGAGCGCTATCGCGACCTGTTCGACAACGCCAGCGACCTGGTCTGCATGGCGGCCCCGGACGGCTCGCTGCTGTACGTCAACCAGGCCTGGCAGCATGGCACCGGTTACGGCGAGGACGAGATCGGCCGAGATGAAGCTGCTGGACATTCGTCCACCCCGACAGCCGGGCGCACTACATCGGGGTGCTGGATCGGGTTCTCCTGGGCGAACGGCTGGATCACGTCGAGCTGATCTTCGTGCCCAAGGCCGGGTACCCCGATTACCGTCGAGGGCAACCTGAGCTGCACCTTCAAGGACGGGCAGCCGTCGGTGGTCCGCGGCATCTACCGGGATATCACCGAGCGGAAGCGGGTGGAGGAGCATCTGCGCCGGGCCGAGCGGATGCAGGCGGCCGGGAAGCTGGCCGGAGGCGTGGCCCACGAAGTCAACAACATGATGACCGGGGTAATCGGCTTCAGCGAATTCCTGCTCCGAAGCCTCGAGCCCGAAGACCCTCGCCGGGCCGACGTGGAGGAGGTCATCAAGGCCGGCACCCGGGCCGCCGACGTGACCCGGCAGCTGCTGGCATTCACCCGGCAGCAGTTCCTCCGCCCCCAGGTGGTGCAGGTCAACGCCGCCATCCTCGAGATGGAAAAGATGCTGCGCCGCTCGCTGGGCGAAGACAAGCTGCTCGAGCTGAAGCTCGCACCCGACGCCGGGCCGCTGCGGGCCGACCGGGGCCAGCTGGAACAGGTCCTGATCAACCTGGTTCTCAACGCCCGCGACGCCATGGGGGGCCATGGGCGGGTCACCATCGAGACGGCCAATTCGATCTGGGACACCAGTTACGCCCAACGGCACGAGGGGGTCGACATCCCGCTCGGCCGCTACGTCATGCTGGCGGTGAGCGACACCGGCTGCGGCATGGAGCGGGACGTCCTGGCCCGGATCTTCGAGCCGTTCTTCACCACCAAGCCGGTGGGCCAGGGCACCGGCCTCGGCCTTTCCACCGTGTACGGCATCGTCAAGCAGAGTGGCGGATTCGTCTGGGTCTACAGCGAGCCGGGCGAAGGCAGCGTCTTTAAGGTCTACCTGCCGGAAGCCAGTGCACCGGAGGAACCCGACTCACCCCGTGCCTCGGTTGCGGCGCCGGCAGGCGGCTCGGAGACCATCCTGGTTATCGAGGACGAAGATGTGGTGCGGAACCTGGCGTGCAGAGGGCTGCGAGATCACGGGTACACAGTGGTCGAAGCCCGAAACGGCGCCGAGGGTCTGCGCTACGTCCGGGAACATCCCGGCACGGTCGACCTGGCAATCTCCGATGTGGTGATGCCGGAGATGGGGGGGCGGGAACTGGCCCAGAGTCTGGCCCTTTCTGATCCCGGTCTGCCCATCCTCTTCATGTCGGGGTACACCGGTGAGGACGTCGTCCAGCGCGGGTTGCTCGACCCCGGAGCCCCATTCCAGCAGAAGCCTTTCACCCCGATCACGCTCGCCACCAAAGTCCGGGCTATGCTGGATCAACATCCCCGACACATGCGACGGCTGCTTCGACCTAGCTGTCGATTCCCTCAGGAAACCGGTTGGGTCTTGGCCTCCGCCCCGGCGGAGCGGAACTCCAGATGCTCTGCTCGCAGGGTCACGAAGCCGCGAGGCGTCGCTAACCGGGCCAGCCGCTCGCCGGCCATGTTTACCATCCGCTGAGTTACCCCAGGAAAGATGGGAACTACCTGGTACCAGACGGACGGATCGAGATCGAGGTACCGCCGCTTGTGCTCCGCCCGCAGACGCGCCTGCACACCGGGCATCCGCTCTCCTCGCGACAAGGTTTGGTCAGGGAGGACTGAAATTTACCTAATACGCCGGCGGATCGCTGGCCGGGAACGACTCCCGCGAACCTTCCTCCACCTTACCCGAGTTCGTGGGCCTGGCCGGCTCGGCGAGCTCGCCGCCCAGTGCCCGGGCCTTGTGCCGGCCTCCCAGAAGCTGCCGCAAAACGAAATGGAGAATTCCGCCGTGCTGGTAGTAGAGCAGCTCTTGTGGGGTGTCGATTCGTACGCTGACCCTAAAGGCAACTCGGGAGCCATCCTCCCGCCGAGCATGGACGGTAAGCTCCCGGCCCGCCGGCAAATCCGGTCTTGACCGCCGCGGAAAGCCCCTCGAAGTCAAAGAACTCTCGGCCAGTGAGGCCGAGCGAGTCGGCCGACTCGCCGAGCGCAAACTGCAGGGGAAGGATCCCCATTCCCACCAGGTTAGAGCGGTGGATCCGCTCGTAGCTCTCGGCGATGACCGCGCGGACCCCTTGAAGCGCAGGGCCTTTCGCCGCCCAGTCCCGGCTAGAGCCTGAGCCATACTCCTTGCCGGCGAGCACCAGCAAGGGAGTTCCATCCGCCAGATAGCGCATCGCCGCGTCATAGATCGACATCACCTCCCCGCTGGGGAGGTAGGTGGTGATAGCCGCCTTCGGTCCCGGGCGCGAGACGGTTACGGATGCGGGTGTTGGCGAAGGTGCCGCGCACCAGCACCTCGTGGTTCCCCCGGCGCGAGCCGTAGGAGTTGAAGTCGGTCAGCGCCACGCCCTGCTCGGTGAGATAACGCCCCGCGGGTGAATCCTTCTTGATGCTGCCGGCCGGGGAGATGTGGTCGGTGGTGACGCTGTCGCCCAGAAGCGCGATTGCCCGCGCCCCCCGGATCTCCTCCACCGATGCTGGGCGCGGCCTTGGACATCCCGTCGAAGTAGGGCGGCCGCCGCACATAGGTCGAGCTGGGCGACCACTCGAAACGATCGCCGCCGGGCACGTCGAGACCGTTCCATCGCTCGTCACCGGCGAAGACCGCGCCGTAACTCCTGCGATACATGTCGGATTTAATGGATCGGGCGAGGGTCTCCTCCACCTCAGCCGAGCTGGGCCAGATGTCGCGGAGGTAGACCGGCACACCGTTGGTGTCGTGCCCCAGCGGCTCCTGCAGCAGGTCGATGTCGATCCGGCCGGCCAGGGCGAACGCCACGACCAGCGGGGGAGACATCAGGTAGTTGGCCCGCACGTCCGAATTGATCCGGCCCTCGAAGTTCCGGTTGCCCGAGAGCACCGAACACGCGACCAGGCGCCGGCGCTGGATTGCATCCGAGATCTCCAGCGGGAGCGGCCCGGAATTACCGATGCAGGTGGTGCAACCGTACCCCACGACATTGAAGCCCAATCGGTCGAGATAAGGAGTGAGCCCGGCACGCTCGTAGTAGTCGGAGACGACTTTGGAGCCCGGCGCGAGCGAGGTCTTTACCCACGGCTTGCGCTCCAGACCCCGCTCTACCGCCTTCTTGGCGAGGAGGCCGGCGGCGAGCATGACCGACGGGTTCGAGGTATTGGTGCAGCTGGTGATCGCGGCGATCACCACCGAGCCGTGGTCCAGTACATCGGCGGCGTCTTCCAGCATGACCGCGTGCGCTGCCGGCGATTCCGGCGACCCTTCACCCCAAACCCCGATCGCGGCCGGCCCCTCACTCGGCCCCTTGGCCGCCTCTTTTCCCGGTGCTGCACCGGCGGGAAGCAGACTGGGCAGGGCCTCGCGGAAGGAGCGTTTGGCATCGGACAGGCGAATCCGGTCTTGCGGCCGCCGGGGGCCGGCGATGCTGGGCTCGACCGTCGAAAGATCGAGCGACAGCGTGTCGGTGAAGACCGGATCGGGCGAGCTCGCCGAGTGGAAGAGACCCTGCTCCTTCATGTACGACTCCACCAGCGCGACCCGCTCCTCGGGCCGGCCGGTAAACCGAAGGTACTGCAAAGTCACTTCGTCCACCGGGAAGATGGCGCAGGTGGCGCCATACTCGGGTGACATGTTGCCGATGGTAGCTCGATCGGCCAGCGCCAGGCTGCTGAGGCCGGGACCGTAGAACTCAACGAATTTTCCGACCACGCCCTTCCGGCGGAGCAGCTCGGTCACGGTGAGAACCAAGTCGGTGGCGGTTGCCCCTTCGGGCAGGCGCCCGCTCAGCCGGAATCCGATCACTTCGGGAATCAGCATCGAGACCGGCTGGCCCAGCATCGCGGCTTCGGCCTCGATCCCGCCGACACCCCAGCCCAGCACTCCGAGGCCATTGATCATGGGAGTATGGGAGTCGGTGCCGACCAGCGTGTCGGGGTAGGCCTGGGGCAAGTCGCCGGTGCGAGCCTGCGGGTTCTCGTCCGAGGTGAACACCACTCGCGCCAGGTATTCCAGGTTGACCTGGTGCACGATGCCGGTGTTGGGCGGCACCACCCGGAAGTTCTCGAACGCGCGCTGGCCCCAGCGGAGGAACTGGTAGCGCTCCCGGTTACGCTGGTAGTCGAGATCGACGTTGGTCTGGAATGCCTGCGGGGTGCCGAAGGCGTCGACCTGCACCGAATGGTCCACCACCAGCTCGACCGGCTGCAGCGGGTTGATCCGGCTCGGATCGCCGCCCAGCTCGGCCATGGCGTCGCGCATGGCGGCCAGATCCACGACGGCGGGCACGCCGGTGAAATCCTGCAGCAGCACCCGAGCCGGCGTGAACGCAATCTCCCGGCTCGGGGGATCCTTCGGCGACCAGCGGGCTAATGCCTCGATGTCGTCCCGGGTGACGGTGACCCCATCCTCGGTGCGGAGGAGTCCTCCAGCAGGATGCGGAGGGAATAGGGCAGCCGGCTGACGTCGATGCCGGCCTTGCTCAGCGCGTCCAGCCGGAAGATCTCGAACGCCCGACTCCCGACCTTGAGGGTGGATCGCGCGCCGAAAGTGTTGGTCATGGCATGTAAAGTAAGCGCTTTGGCCTGTGGCGACATGGCCATACGTTGGTGCCGCAACACTGCCGGCAGGCTCGACAGTGGACAATCAAGCCCAATGCTTTTACAGTGTTGGTCCGATTGGATGTTCGTGGCATCCATCATCCCACCACATGGTCTAGCCGCAATGCCACACGCCGAGGTCGCGAAGCCGGTCGTGGCCGGCAGCGCCAACTGTCTCATTGTTGACGACGAACCGAGCGTTCGTCGATCCTCATCTCGAATGTTGCAGGCGCAAGGCTTCCATTGCCTGGAGGCCTGCACCGGCCGTGAGGGACTCCAGGTCCTGGATCAGACCGGCGAGATCCCGCTGATCATCTCCGACATGCGGATGCCCGAGCTGGATGGCATGGGCTTCCTCGAGGCGGTGCGGCAGCGGTTTCCCGACAGCTCGGTCATCATGCTGAGCGGCATGAGCGAGACCACCACCGCAGTCGACTGTCTCCACCTCGGTGCCGCCGACTTCCTGCTGAAGCCGATTTCGCTGGGAGAGCTGCAGGCCCGGGTCACCCGCGCGCTGGAGAAGCGCGCGCTGGTGCTCCAGAACCGATTTTATCAGCAGCATCTGGAGCGCCAGGTCCAGGAGCAGGCCACCCGGATCCAGGAGCTTTTCCTCCAGGGCGTGCAGATGCTGGCCCGCGCACTGGAGGCCAAGGACGCGTACACCAGAGGCCACTCCATCCGAGTCAGTCAGTATGCGGTGGCCACCGCGGCGCGGCTGGGCTTTGCCGGCCCCGGCCTCGATGGCATTCGCCTCGGCGGTGAGCTGCACGACATCGGGAAGATCGGCACCCGCGAGGCGGTCCTGCACAAGCCCACCTCGCTTGACAGCCGAGGAGTTCCGCCAGATCACCGAGCACCCCGCACTGGGCGAGCGGATGCTCTCGCCGCTGGCCCACGAGTCGCCCGATGTGCTTGCGGATCGTGCGCTCCCACCACGAGCGGCTCGATGGCAGGGGGTTTCCCGATGGCCTGCGGGGAGAGAAAATTCCGATCGAGGCGCGGATCGTTGCGGTGGCCGACTCGTTTGACGCCATGACGACCCGGCGGCCGTACCGTGAGGCCCGGCCGCCGGACGACGCCATGCGGGAGCTCCGCCGGGTGGCGGGCACCCAGCTGGATCCTCAGGCGGTCGAGGCCTTCGTGGCCGCCTTCCCCGATCCCCGGGAGCTGCCAGTCTCGGCCTGATCCTCATCCTCGTCCTCGTCCGAATCCTCGATCCGGCTCCCCAGCCTGGCCCGAGCCCGCTCCGCCAGCCGGGTGTAGTGGGCTTTCATTTTCTCCAGCTCCTCCTCAGTCATATCTTCCAGATTCGCCAGCTCGTTGTGCGCACCCTGTAGGGCTCGGATCAGCTCATCCAGCTTGATCTGCATGGCGGCCCCGTCCCGGTTCTGGGTGTTCTGGATGAGGAAGACCATCAGGAAGGTGACGACCGTGGTGCCGGTGTTGATGACGAGCTGCCAGGTGTCGCTGAAGTGAAAGACCGGGCCGGTGACGGCCCAGAGCAGTATGATCAGGATCGCCGCCGCGAAAGTGGCCGGGTGTCCGGCCGCGTGGCAGGTCCATTTAGAGATACGGGTAAAGCCGTTCGCGATGCTCATGTTTGACCCTCGCTGGAGCGATGGTACCATACCCCGAACATACCCCACGATAACACCGCACCGGTCCGGGGGGTGTGATTTGCCTGACGCAAAATGAGTGGCGGCTGCCTAAATTTCCCGCAGCATGGTCCGCATGCGGATGGCAAGCGCCTCGATCTCGCGCAGGCTGGTGACTGTTTCGGGATCGATCTGGGACTCGTTCAACAGGAGGAGCTGGGTCTCGGCCAGGAGGGCGGACAAGGGATTCGACAGGTCGTGCCGCAGCCTGCTCAGCCGCTCGGAGTCGCTCATAGAGGCCTATGCCGATGAAATCGCGGAGCGGTCGGAGAAGAGGATAGCCTCCACCTGGATGCCGGTTCGGTAAACATTGTATCGCTGTAGGGGTTATGCAATCCCTGACCGGCTCTTGACTTGGCTAGGTCAGCACCTACTATACAGAGCTTCTTGGTCCGGAAACTCCCCGTCTCCACTTCGTCTTGCTAGCTTCGGCGCCCTCTGGGCCCATCACTTATACAGTCCAACCTCGTTCGCTCTTCATCTCACCGCACCCGCCGTCTGGCGAGCCAGTCTGCCCTGGAGTTCCTCCCGTGGATATCGCTGAGCTAAAACAGAAGTCCGTCGCTGAACTGCACACCCTCGCAGAACAGTTGAACATCACCAACTATTCTGGCCTGCGGAAGCAGGACCTGATCTTCCGGATCGAGCAGTCGCTGCTCGACTCCGATACGGTCATCCGGGGCGAAGGTGTGCTGGAGATCCTGCCCGAAGGGTACGGATTTCTCCGCAGCCAGGACTGGAACTACCTGTACGGCCCCGATGACATCTACGTCTCGCCCAGCCAGATCAAGCGCTTCGATCTGCGGACCGGTGACACGGTCATGGGCCAGGTGCGCCCGCCGAAGGAGGGCGAGCGGTACCTGGCCTTGCTCAAGGTCGAGCAGGTCAACTTCGAGGAGCCGGAAAAGACCAAGCATCGGATCGCCTTCGACAACCTCCGGCCCCGCTATCCCGATGCCCGGATCCGGCTGGAGCGGAAGAACGGCGATCTATCCATGCGGGTGGTGGATCTGCTCAGCCCCATCGGCAAGGGCCAGCGCGCGCTCATCGTGGCGCCGCCCAAGGCCGGCAAGACCATCCTGATGCAGAAGCTGGCCAACGCCATCAGCGAAAACCACCCGGAGATCGTGCTCATCGTGCTGCTGATCGACGAGCGGCCGGAGGAAGTCACCGACATGGAGGAAAACGTCAAGGCGGAGGTCATCTCCTCCACCTTCGACGAGCCGGCCGACCGCCACGTGCAGGTGGCCGACATGGTGATCGAGAAGTCCAAGCGGCTGGTGGAGCATGGTCGCGACGTGGTGATCCTGCTGGACTCCATCACCCGGTTGGCACGGGCCCACAACGTGGTGGTGCCGCACTCAGGCAAGATCCTCTCCGGCGGTGTGGATGCCAATGCGCTGCAAAAGCCCAAGCGGTTCTTCGGCGCGGCGCGAAACATCGACAAGGGGGGAAGCCTCAGCATCATCGCCACGGCGTTGATCGATACCGGCAGTCGGATGGACGAGGTGATCTTCGAGGAGTTCAAGGGCACCGGCAACTCCGAGCTGGTGCTGGACCGCCGCCTGGCCGATCGGCGGATATATCCCGCCATCGACATCCAGCGGACCTCCACCCGCAAGGAAGAGCTCCTGATGGACAAGGACGAGCTGAACCGGGTCTACCTGCTGCGCAATTTCCTCGCCGACATGCCTCCGGTCGAGGCGCTCGAGTTTCTCCTGGAACGGATGAAGCGCACCAAGAACAACAAGGAGTTCTTCGCCACCATGGCGCAGTAGGTCCTCCGTACATTCCGGCATGATTCCCGACGCCGGCCGCATTCTCGGAGTCGACTGGGGCGAGGTCCGGATCGGCCTGGCCCTGAGCGACGAGTCTCAAACCCTGGCCACTCCGCTGGAAACCCTGGTGCGACGGGCGGGAAAGCGCCTTCCCCTGGCGCGGCTGCTCGAGCTGATCACCCTCCATGCATCCCGTCGGCGTCGTCGTCGGCCTGCCCCTCACTCCCGAAGGGAGCGAAGAGGAAAGCGCGAGTGCCGCCCGCGCCATGGCCGATACCATCGCCCGCTACAGCAGCCTGCCGCTCGAGCTGTGGGACGAGCGCATGAGCACCGCCCGGGCGCTCGCAGCGGTTTGGGAGCAGGGCGGCTCCGCCCGCGGGCGTAAGAAGGACGTCGATGCCCTCGCTGCGGCGGTGCTGCTGCAACATTTCCTCGACGCGCGAAGAAATAGGACGGAGAAGGGACGGAGAGGATGGATGCTCCAGGTGATTAAATCCTCCGACCTGGTATCCGGTCTGGGTCGAGCAGTCGACGAGCTCTTTTCTCTCCGTCCTCTCCGTCTTCTCCGTCCTCTCCGTCTCCGCCTGCTCCACCTCGCAGAAGACCGCCCGGGTCATCCTCCCGCCCGGGGGCCTCCTTCGGCGCCGTGACCGACAGCCTGGCCTCCCATGGTGTAGTAACGAACAAGCGCTGGTTCAAGCTGCTGGCCCGGGTCCGCGGGGTGGATCGTTCGGTGCACGCGGGAGTCTACGAGTTCCCGGCGGGGACCTCGGAGTGGAAGGTCCTGGGCATGCTGGCCCATGGAAAGAAAGCGGCACTGCGGTTCACGGTGCCGGAAGGACTCACCATTCTGGAGGTCGCGGCGCTCGCGGCCGAGCGGCTGGGCATTCCGGAAGACTCCTTCATCACCGCCGCCCGTGACGGGAAGACTGCCACGGCCCTGCTCGGCTTCCCGGTCCCATCCTTCGAAGGCTTTCTCCGTCCTGAGACCTACATCCTGCCGGCGGACGTCAACGCCGACGAATTGGTCCGGGTCATGGCGGAGGGATTCAAGTCGGCGTGGCAGCCGGCCTGGGATGCCCGGCTGGATTCACTCAAGATGACCCGGCTCGAGCTGGTGACGCTGGCATCGATCGTGGAGGGTGAGGCCCGGGCGGACGATGAGCGGGAGACCATCGCCGGGGTATACCGAAACCGGCTGCGCATCGGCATGGCGCTCCAGGCCGATCCCACCGTCCAGTACGCCATCAGCCTGAAGCGGGGCCGGCGAAAGTCCCGGCTCTTCGAGAAGGATTACCAGTTCAAGTCGCCCTACAACACTTACCTCAATCCTGGTCTTCCACCCGGACCGGTGAACTCACCCAGTCGGCGCAGCCTGGAGGCGGCGCTCTATCCGGCCCCGGTGCACTACCTCTATTTCGTGGCCGGCCCCGATGGACGGCACATCTTTTCACGAACCTACAATGAGCACCTGCGGGCGGTGCGGAAGGTCCGGCCGGCTGCAGCAAACGCGACGCCGGACGGTGACCGATAAACGCCTCACTGTCCGGCTTCCGCGGTATACCCGCGCCGCCGCTTCGACGTCGTTCGGCCCCAGTATCCCCGACACCACTGCCACTCCGCTCCCACCCAGCGCCCGTACCAGGGGAACGTCCTCCGGACGGATCCCGCCGATAGCGAGGCAAGGCGTGTTTTCCGGCGAGGGCCAACAAGGCCCGGAAGCCGTCCGAGCCCAGACCGATCCCGGCGTCTCCCTTGGTTTGGGTGGCCCGCCAGGGACCGATTCCCCAATAGTCTGCCTCCTTGGCCGGGCCCGCTTCGTCAGGGCTACCCACCGACGACGCCCACCAGGAACCCCGGAGGCGCAATTCGTCGGACCAGGGCTACCGAAACATCGTCGGGACCGAGATGAACGCCGGCGGCGCCACCGGCCAGTGCCACGTCCGGCCGGTCGTTGAGCAGGACGGGGACGGTCAGGGCCTGCACCAGAACCCGCAACAACTCCACCAGGTCGCGCGCGGGCCTCTGCTTCAGCCGAAGCTGCAACGAGCTGATCCCCCCTCGCTCGGCGGCCAGGGCCAGCTGAACCAGGTCGCGGCCCTGCACCAGCGCATCGTCCGTCACCAGCATGAGCCGGAGGAGTTCGGCTACATTATCTCGCATGACGCCCCCAGTCCGACTCCAGGGAATCCGGGGAGCCACTACGGTGGCTCGCAATGATGCCGAGGAGATCCTCGCTGCAACGGACGAGCTGCTCCGAGCGCTGATCGAGGCCAATGGGCTGGAGCCGGATGACATCGTCAGCGCGCTGTTTACGGTCACCCGCGATCTGGATGCGGCCTTCCCTGCCCGGGCGGCCGAGGAGTTCGGCTGGAACATCGTGGCCCTGCTCCACGCCACCGAGATCCCGGTTCCGGGATCGTTGCCCAAGTGCATCCGGCTCCTGATTCATGCGTACACCAGCCGGAGCCGGGCAGAAATCAAGCACTGCTATCTGCGGGAGGCCACGGTGCTCCGGCCCGACCGCGCGTGACAGTCGTTCGGGTCACCCCCCGAGGCGCGGAACGCTGGGTTCGAGGTCATCCCTGGATCTATCGGAGTGAAGTGCTGAACGGCCCGGCCGACCCCGGCCTGGTGGCGGTCAAGAACGCCCGCGGGCGCTTCATTGGTCAGGCCCTCTATTCCCCGAGATCGGAGATCCGCCTCCGGCTGCTGGAGCGGACGGAACGCGCGGTCGACTCGGCCTGGTGGCGAGAGCGGCTCGCCGCGAGCGCCGCCCGCCGGAGCGACATCGATGCCACCGCCTATCGGGTGGTCCATGCCGAAGGGGACGCCCTGCCGTCGCTCGTGGTCGACCGTTACGATCGCTGGCTGGTGGTCCAGATCCTGTCGGCCGGGCTGGAAACCCTGCGCGACTCCATCCTGCAAGCGCTGGGGGAGACCTTTGCGCCGGAGGGGATGCTCCTGCGGAACGATGTGCCGGTGCGCCGACGGGAAGCGCTTTCGCTGGAGACCGGTCCAGGGCTCCGGAACGGTTCCCTCGGAGATCGAGGTACGGGAAGGTTCGGTCCGCTACCTCGCGGCGCCCTGGTCGGGACAGAAGACCGGCGCGTTTCTCGATCAGCGTCCTAACCGTATTCTGGCGGGTGACCTGATGCGGCCCGGAGGCCGGGCCCTCGACTGCTTTGCCTACCACGGCTCCTTTGCGATCCATCTGGCCCAACGAGCCGCGAGGGTAGTGGCCCTGGACTCGAGCCGCGAAGCGCTCGAGCGGGGGGCCGCGAACGCCGCGCTCAATCAGCTGACGAATATCGAGTGGCGGGAGGCCGATGCGTTCGAAGCTCTCCGGCAGCTCGAGCGAGCCCGCGAGCGATTCGATGCCATCGTGCTCGACCCGCCGGCCTTTGCGAAGTCGCGTAGCTCGGTGCCGAGCGCGCTCCGGGGATATCGGGAGATCAACCTGCGGGCCCTGCGCCTGCTCGCGCCCGGCGGCACCCTGCTGACGGCCTCTTGCTCCTTTCACGTGCGCCTGCCCCAGTTCCTCGCCATGCTGGAGGAGGCAGCAGGGGATAGTGGCCGCCAGGTGGTGCTCGAGCGAGTGCTCGGCCAGGGGAAGGACCATCCTGAGGTCTTGACCATTCCCGAGACGGGGTACCTGAAAGGTGCCGTCTTGCGGGCGGTCTGAGGCCAAGACTCTAGACTTTCGACTCGGGACTTCCCAACTTCCACCATGCCCAGCGTCGTAGACTCTCGGGAAAAATCGTCCGGGGTGCGCCGGGTCCTGGGCGGCATTCTCGTCGCCAACATCATCGTCGTAATCGTGAAGTTCAGCGTCGGGATCCAGACTAACTCGCTTGCCGTTTTCGGCGATGCCCTCCAGTCGTCCGTCGACGCGGCGAACAATCTCTTCGCCATTTTCGTGGTGCGGGTCGCCTACAAGGCCCCGGATGAGGATCACCCCTATGGCCATGCCAAGTTCGAGACCCTTGGGGCTCTGCTCATTGCCTTGCTACTGGCACTCTCGATTTTCGAGCTGGTCCGGGGGGCTCTCGTCCGCCTGATGGCCGGCGCCCCGCCGCTCAACGTCCCCAGCGTAGCCCTCGCCCTCCTGGTCCTGACCCTGGCGATGAATGTGGCTGTGGTGTGGTTCGAGACCCGGGCCGGCCGCCGGCTCAACAGCGATCTGCTGCTGGCCGACGCCCTGCACACCCGCACCGATGTCTTCATCACCCTGGGCGTGCTCGGCGGCCTGGCACTTGCGCGCGCGGGCCTGGCCTGGGCTGACCCTGTGCTCGCCCTTATGGTGGCCATCCTGGTGGGCCGTGCGGGGTACCAGATCCTGCGCCGTTCCATCCCCAGCCTGGTGGACGAGCGGGCCTTCGATTGGGCCACCATCCAGCACGAGGCCGAGGGGGTGGACGGCGTGTCGTCGGCCTACGCCATCCGGTCCCGCCGGGCCGGCGATCGGCGCTTTGCCGAGCTGACCATCGCCGTGGATGGACGTTCGGACGTTACCAGCGCTCACCACATCGCCGATCAGGTGGAGGCCCGGCTGCGTGACCATCTCCAGCTCGACGAAGTGACGGTGCACGTCGAGCCATGCTGAGCGCCGCGGAGGTCCGCCCCACCCAGCGGCGGCGACGCTCGCCGTACTCCGACAAGCAACACTACCAGGAGTACATCCTGCAACGCATCGAGGGCTACAAGAACTCGATCGGGCGGGACGAGCTGCTGCGATTGGGGGATGAGGCCGCCTCCGAGCTCCAGGCCACTTCGGAAGGACAGTTCGTGCTCACTGAGGTGCTCATGCTCGAGTCGGTCGACCGGCTGATCATGAAGCGCCTCTCTCTCCGGCCCTATCGCCGCTGGCGGCAACAGTTCCTCCGGCTGCGTGCCGCTCAGCGGACTCCGACCCACTGGGGCCTGGAGCCACATTGTCCCCTCAGTCCCTTGCTGCCCCGCATCGAGACCGAGGACACGGCGCTCGTGGTGGGGACCGGCGCCGCCCCGACCACGTATCTGCTGGCGGCCCACGATGCCGCAGTGACGTTTCTCGCCGGCGATCTCGGCTGCGTGGAACGGGTGGAGTCACGGATGGCCGCCGAAGCGCTCTCCAGCCTCTTCGAGAGCTACGTAACTCACTTCGACGGAAGCCTGCCGGATTTTCTGAGCTTGCTCGATGGATTCGACATTGTGGTGATCGATCCGAGCATGCTGCTCGATCTGCGCGCAGCGGAACGATCCGCTCTGGTGCAGGATCTCCAGCGCCGCAGCCGGCCCGGAGGGGTGCACGTGATCCTTCCCAGCTGCCGTGCGCTGGCCCCGGAGAAGCTGCGACAGATGTACCCGGGATGGAACAAGGAAGAGCTCAAACGCCGGCGGCGACCCGACAAGCGGCACGCGGAGGGCCTGATTCTCTGCAAACCGATGTGTCTCCCAGACACGCCTTCAGCCCCGCCTCTCTGAGTCCAAGCGACACGCAAATCCTCGAAGGCTCTCCTAACTCGCTGACAATAGACTAGTTGCGTTTGAGGCTTGGGCGGCATGAACGGTGCTTCCACTGACGGCGAAGCACGCCGTTTCCCGAACCTGAGGAGCGCCCGTGACCAGTCTTCCCCTCGCCGCCGCAGTTGAGCCGCTAGGAATCGTCATCAAGAGCGGTGCGCCCAAGCCCAAGCCGGTCAGGTTCTGGGCTTACATGTGGGCGGCCGATGACGACAGTGCGGTGGAGCAGCACTGGCATCAGCGGGTCCCCGCCGAGCACGCCGCCTAGATCTCAGCGCTACAGGTGCGCCGGCTAGTTGAGCGGCGGAAACGCCCCCGGACTCCGGTTCGGGGGTGTTTGTACTTTCAGAGTAACGCTGGAATCCCTTGCCCCCGCCAATTTCCCGTCTAAACTCGAATTACTCATCTCTTACCACGGTTGCTCATGCCCAGCCTGACCCTGAACGGCACATCCATCTCCTTCGAGCCCGGGGCCACGATCCTCGAGGCCGCGCGGGGGGTCGGGGTCGACATCCCCACGCTGTGCTGGTACCCCAAGCTGCCGATCGTGGGCAACTGCCGGATCTGCCTGGTCTCGGTTCAGGGTCAGAACAAGTTGCTTCCCGCCTGTGCCACTCCCGCGGCTGACGGGATGGTGGTCGAGTCCGAATCTCCCGCGGCGGTGAGCAACCGGCGCGGCGTGCTCGACTTCTTGCTGGAGCGCTATCCGGGCGAGCACCTCGCCAACCGAGCCCACGCCTCCGAGAACGGCGGCAATGGTGCTGGAGGCGAGGTCGCCGGAGGCAATGGCGGGCGACCCCAGCCGCACAACGAGTTCGAGCGCTACGTCGTGCAGTACGATGTCCCGGTTCGTACTCACCACGATCTGCCGCTCCGCACCGGCGACGAGCGTCCCGGTGACGTGATGATCCAGCACGACATGAGCACCTGTATCCTGTGTACCCGGTGCGTGCGGGCCTGCGAGGACATCCAGGAAGTCGGGGTGCTCGACGTGGGACTTCGGGGCGAGCATGCCCAGATCATCGTGGGCGGTGACGGCCACCCCGATCACGCCGGATGTACCTGGTGCGGCGAGTGCGTCCGGGTCTGTCCCACCGGCGCCATCTTCGAGTTCATTCCCAAGCAGCGGTTCGGCGCGGAAGCCCTGCGTACCCCCGACAAGGTCGTCCGCTCGGTCTGCCCCTACTGCGCGGTCGGTTGCCAGCTCGACCTGCACGTGAAGGACAACACCCTCATGCGGGTGACGTCGCCCTGGATCGAGGAGGCGACGCCCAACCAGGGATCCACCTGCGTGAAGGGCCGGTTCGGGTACGACTTCCCCCAGCATCGCGACCGGCTCACCGGTCCCGCTGATCCGCAAAGGGTGGATCTACCAGCGATGGCCAGTGGACCTGGACCGGCGAGTGGCCGCGACACCGCGAAGGACCCTGGCTCACCATCGAGGAGATGGGCGGGCGGAAGAAGCCGCGGCCACCCCTGCGCCAGATCGGGAAGCCCCCGCTCACCGGATTACACCTGGTCGACGAGGACGACGTCCGCGACCGGGTGGCGACTCCGGCCGGCTGGTACAGCGCCTTTCGGGAGGCCACCTGGGACGAGGCGCTGAGCCTGGCGGCCCAGGAGATCCTCCGCATTCGCGACCAGCATGGCCCTCAGGCGCTGGGAGCCCTCTCGTCGGCCAAGTGCAGCAACGAAGACAACTACGCCTTCATGCGAATGGTCCGGGCCGGATTCCGAACCAACAGCGTGGACCACTGCACCCGGCTCTGCCACTCGACCTCGGTGTCGGCTATGAACCGCGCCCTGAACACCGCCGCGGCGTCGGGGTCGATGCGGGAGATCGAGGAAGCCTGCGACGTCATCTTCATCGCCGGCGCCAACACCACCGAGTCGCATCCGGTCTTCGGTGCCTTGATCAAGCGGGCCGTAGCGCGCGGCGCCAAGCTCATCGTCGCCGACGTGCGGAAGGTCGAGCTGGCCGAGCTGGCCGACATCCACCTGCAGATGCTGCCGGGCATCCGATGTGGCGCTGTTCAACACCATGCTCCGCCACATCATCGATGCCGGGCTCACCGACCCCGAGTTCATTGCCGAGCGCACCCGCGAGTTCGAGGAGGTCGAAGCCGCGGTTCGGCCCTACACGCTGCAGGTAGGCGAGAAGATCACCGGCATCCCGCGCGAGACCGATTCGCCGGGCGGCGGAGATGTACGCCCGGGGCCCCCGCACTTCGACGCTCTGGGCGATGGGGCTGACCCAGCACGCCACCGGCACCGATATCGTCGCCAGCCTGCTCAATCTGCTGCTCGCCTGCGGCATGATCGGCAAGTGGGGCGCGCAGATGATGCCGATCCGGGGACAGAACAACGTCCAGGGTGCCAGCGACGTGGGTGCCATCCCCTTCGCTTATACCGACTACCGCCCGGTCACCCAGCCGGCCAACCGGGCGGAGTACGCCCGGGCGTGGGGCGTCCCCGAGGAGTCGCTGTCGCTCAAGGACGGCATGATGGTCACCGAGATGACCAAGGACGACAGCCCGATTCGGGGCCTCTACGTCATGGGCGAGAATCCGGTCATCTCCGATCCCAACATCGCGCACGCCGAGGAGTGGGTGCGGGGGCTGGAATTCCTGGCGGTGCAGGATCTCTTTCTCACCGAGACCGCCCGGTGGGCGGACGTGGTGCTTCCCGGCTCCTCCTTCGCGGAGAAGAGCGGCACCTACGTCAACACCGAGCGACGGATCCAGCTCAGCGAAGGCTGCGCTCGAACCACCCGGGCGATGCGCGCCGGGATCTCGACATCCTGGTCGACCTGAGCAACCGGCTGGGACTCAGGACGACGTGGAGCGGCCCCGAGGACGTGATGCGGGAGATCGCCTCGGTCACCCCGTCATGGCGGGGCGTGACCTACAGCGGACTCAAGGGCGCGGGACTGCAGTACCCGGTGCTCACGCCGGAGTCGAAGGGCACCGCGTTCCTCTTTGCCGATGCATTCCCCACCGCGGACGGCAGGGCCATCTTTGTGCCGGTCGAGTACGTGGCGCCCGAAGAGCTGCCGGACGACGAATATCCCTTCGTGATGAACACCGGACGGCAGATGTACCACTGGCACACCGGCACCATGACCCGTCGATCCGTCGGACTGGATTCCCGGGAGCCGGTCCCGGTGGTGGATATCAATCCCGATGGATGCCCTGGAGCTCTGCGTGGCCGAAGGGGACACCGTGCGGGTCACTTCCCGCCGAGGCTCGATGCTGATCGGCGCCCGGATCTCGGAGCGGCAGGCCCGGGGACAGATCTTTATTCCCTTCCACTTCCGCGAGGCGGCCGCCAACCTGCTCACCAATCCTCGGCTGGACCCCTACGCGAAGATTGCCGAGTTCAAGATCAGTGCGGTGAAGGTCGAGCCGGTGCGGGAGGCGGTGTTCGCGGATTGATCGGGCGGAGAAGGCGAGGCGCCGCATGGGCGCGAGCGTCGACTCGGCCTGGCTGCTAGCTTCTTGACCGTGCAACCTTCCTGCCCTCTCCGTCCTTCTCCGCCTCTCTATATTCCTCCCGTCCTCACCCCCGAGCCGTCATGCGCGCGCTGGTCAAGGAGTCCGCTGGTCCCGGCATCGTCCTCCGCGAGGTGCCGGTTCCCCGCTACGGGCCCAGCGAAGTTCTCATCCGGGTCCATCATGCCGGCGTCTGCGGAACCGACCTGCACATCTGGGAATGGGATAGCTGGGCCAGTAGCCGCCTCAAGCTACCGGTGATCGTGGGTCACGAGTTTGCCGGCGAAATTACCCAGCTGGGCCCGGAGGCCGAGGCGGCCGGACTGCTCGCGGTGGGCGACCTGGTGACCGCCGAGGGACACGTTGTCTGCGGCCATTGTCTCCAGTGCCGCCTGGGAGAAGCGCACCTCTGTCTCCGCACCCAGATCATCGGGGTCGACCGCGCCGGCGCCTTCGCCGATTACATCGTGATGCCCGCGTCCAACGTGATGAAGCTCGATGGTATCCCGACCGAGATCGGCGCCATCATGGATCCGCTGGGCAACGCCGTGCACACCGTGCTCGAGGCGGAAGTGCCGGGAAGCACGGTGCTGGTGCTGGGCTGTGGACCGATCGGTTGTTTCGCGGTGGGCGTGGCGCGTGCGGCTGGCGCCTCGCTGGTCATCGCCAGCGACTACAACCCGAAGCGGCTGGAGCTGGCCCGTGCCATGGGAGCTCATGTGGTGCTGAACCCGGGCAGCGAGGATGTCGTCGCCCGAGTTCGCGGGCTCACCCACGGTGATGGCGTGGACCTGGTCTGCGAGATGAGCGGCCACCCCAGCGGGCACGCTCAGGCCTTCGCCGCCGCCCGCATTGGCGGCAGGGTGAACCTGCTCGGCACTCCCAACCGGACCACCGAAGTGGACTTTGCCCGCGACATCATCTTCAAGGGCCTGACCCTCTATGGTGTGACCGGCCGGAAGATGTATCGCACCTGGCATCAGATGCAGCGCTTTCTCCGGGCCGGCCAGCTGGACCCCCGGCCGGTGATTACCCACCGGTTTCCGCTCGAATGCATTGGGGAAGCAATTCAGGTGATCAAGGACGGCCAGGCCGGTAAGGTGATCCTGGAGATCGGAGCGTGACCAACCCGTTGGAGCAACGGATCGAACCGGAGCTGGAGCGGTTCATCCACGAGGGCACCTACAAGCGGCTCAACTTCCTGGATAGCCCCCAGGCCGCCCGGGTGACGATGGAGGGGCGAGGTGAAGTCATCATTCTCTCCTCCAACAACTATCTCGGGCTGTCCAACGAGCCGGCGGTCGTTGCTGCCGGCAAGCAGGCCCTGGACCGCTACGGCGCCGGCACCGCGTCGGTCCGCTTCATCTGCGGGACGTTCACGATTCATCGCGCGCTGGAGGAAGCGTGCGCCCGCCTGGTCGACACCGCGGCGTCGCTCAGCTTCGTCAGTGCCTGGAATGCCAATGAAGCGGTACCGGCCACCGTCCTGACCCAGGACGATCTCGTCATCAGCGACCAGCTCAACCACGCATCGATCATCGACGCGATTCGCCTGGCCAAATCCATTACCAAGTGCCAGAGCGCGGTCTACCAGCACGGGGATCTGGCTGACCTCGACGCCAAGCTGTCCGCGGCCCGGGATCGGAAGGTGAAGCTGGTCATTACCGATGGCATCTTCTCCATGGAAGGCGCCATCGCCAAGCTGCCCGACCTGATCGAGCTCTGCCGCAAGCACCAGGCAGTGCTGATGGTGGATGACTCTCATGCCACCGGCGTGCTGGGACCGCACGGCCGGGGGACGGCTGAACACTTCGGGGTTCTAGGGGAAGTGGACATCATCACCTCCACCCTGGGGAAGGCGTTGGGCGGCGCTGCTGGCGGTTTCGTCGCCGGGTCGGCTGCGCTGTGCGATTATCTCACCCAGCGGGCCCGGCCGCAGCTCTTCTCCAACGCCCTGCCGCCGACCGTTGCCGCCAGCGCGCTCGCGAGTATCCAGTACCTGGAAAGCCATCCGGAACGGGTCACGGTCTTACGAGAGAACGCGCAGTACTTTCGAGACCAGCTGCTCGGCCTGGGCTTTCGTCCCCTTCCGGGGGAGACCCCGATCATTCCCGTGATTCTCGGCGAGACGGCTGCGGCCATCCGGATGAGCGACTTGCTGCTGAAGGAAGGCGTATTCGTCACCGGGTTCGGCTATCCGGTGGTACCTCAGGGTCAGGCCCGGGTTCGCTGCCAGATCTCCGCCGCTCACACCCGGGCCGATCTGGATGAAGCGTTAGCGGCGTTCCGAAAGGTCGGCCGCCAGCTGCGGCTGATTTGACGGGCCCGCTCTTTGCACTTCCACCCTTCCCGACGGGTATGGGAGGGTCGGCTCCGAAGGCGTAAATCAAAGCCGCCCATCAGATTAGAGCCGAGGATCTGGCTCAGCTTTCCCTCCCCTCCCGCGCGATCCCGCTTCCCGCATTTTGACGTACCGTGCGAGGTATGCCCGGTAGGCGCCAGGAGACCCTGGTGCGGACACCTTACGGAGGTAGTCTGATGCGCGTGGTCACCCTAGTCCCGGCCGTGGCGCTGGCCCTTTGCCTCGGCACGGCCCGGCTCACGGCCCAGCAGCCGGGAAACGGCGGCTTCCAATGGTACGTCGGCGGCCATGGCGGCATCATCAACTTCAACACGCCGGCAGCGGGCCGCCAGACCGAGCCGATCGGCGGAGCTCACCTCCTGATCACGGCGCGGCGCACGGGCTTGATGCTGTCAGTTGAGCAGAGCTTCGGATCGGCTCGGGCGGCGGTTACACGATGCAGGTGTTCGACAGCAGCGGCACGTTCGTCAGCCAGTCGGATATTCCGGTCACCTTCAAGTATCTCCGCAAATATTCCGCGATGCTGATGGCTTTCCCCATCAAGGGGCCAATCACGCCGTTCTTCGGTCATTGGCCTCGGCATCCTGCATGCCGGTGACTACGGCCCGTCTGATGCGGTCGCGAACCAGATCGGCAGCTCCGGCTTCGGCTCGTTGATTGGCGGGTTGAACTTCCGGGTAAGTCGCCTCAGCGCCTTCGGCCAGTATCAAATCACGACCGGGCCGCCGCAACAGAGCTTCCACTCGACGGACCCCGACGGCTTCAGTTTCGTGAGCTTCGGTAACTTCTATACCGGACCGACCCACACTTTCACCGCGGGGCTCCGCTTCGGGCTGGGTAATGCGCGGGAACGAACGGCCGGCGGCGGCTACTGATCCACTGACTCAAGTCTTCCACGGGCGGGCGGTCACGATGACCTCCCGCCCGTTTTCTTTGCGGGAGGTCCAGGGCGAGCCGGCCAGATGGAACCGGAGCGGCCAGTCGACCGCCTTGGTGATCCCGATCCGGGGGCTGACCGCGATCCGGCCTTCCTCGCTCGCCGTGGGCCGGCGCACGACCACCAGGCTGCGACCCATCCTGGCGCCATCCAGCTCCCGGCTGATCCCCAGAGCCTGACACAGCTTTCCTGGCCCGGAGCAGAGCTCCCGGTCGGACACCGGCCCCCGCCGGCGGCGCATGGTCTCCAACCCCGCCACCGGCTCCAGCGCGCGAAGCAGCACCGCGCTGGCCAGACCCGATCGCTGGCACACCAGGTTCGCGCACCAGTGCATCCCGTAGGAGAGGTAGACGTACCACGAGCCCGCTGGTCCGAACAGCGCCAGATTCCGGGAGTTGCGGCGGTGGAGGTATCCGTGGGAGGCGGGGTCATCGTAGCCGAGGTAGGCCTCGGTCTCCACAATGCGTCCTTCGGTGATCTTTCCTCCCACTGAAGAGATCACCACCATCCCGACGAGATCAGCTGCCACGACCTCAGCCGGACGCCTGAAAAAAGTGACGGGCAGCGTGGCTGCCCGTCTCACCTGCGTCATTCCGGCTTTTTCCTGCTGCGGGCTCGAGGTCGTTTGGGTGAGGGCGTCTGCGCGGCCGGCTCGTCGGTTGGAGTGGCTGCCGGATCCGTGGCCTGCTTGGCCGGCCGTTTCGGACGGGGTCGGCGGGGACGGCGCGGCTCTTCCACGGTCTCGGCGATCTCTGCGATCGGCTCACTCAGGGCCGCTGGGCAGGCTCAGAGCTGGGCTCGATCTGGACCACGCCGATGAGGGGAATTTCCCCGGCCCGGGTGGGGCCGCGGGAGCCACGCCGGAACCGGAGACCGAGCCGCTGGCCGTTCTCCCGGGTGGCGCCCGCCCCCGGGTCAGCTCCGGCTTCCGCTGGTGCCGGTGGCTGGCCCGGCGGGTGACTCGTCAGCCGCTGGAGCCGGAGGCGATGCGAGCCGAGCGGCTTGGCGCTGAGCGGAGATCTCGTAGTCGTCGTCGCCGACTTTACGCACGTCCGCCACCTCGGCGTCGTTGGCCTGGCGGAGCAGCCGGGGGAAGCGGGCGGTATCGAGCAGGGGGTCTTCCCTGCCATGCATCGCCACCATCCGAAGCCGCAAGGCCTCCTGTCCAACCGGTGAGCGGAACTCGGAGAGTGCCTGGGCCATGAGCTGGAAGGCGCGAGCGAGGGTCAGCGCCACGTCGGCCCGCTCGTCCCGTCCGGACCGCGCGCGCCGCCGCCTCCCGAGGGGTGCCGTTCCGATCCCGGTGAGGCGCGCCTTCCCGCCCGCCGGAGCGATCCCGTCCACCCCGGCCCCGGCGGCTCCGGCCTCTGCGGGCCCCATCCTCCCGGCCTCGGGCTCCGCCTGCAGACGCCTCTGCTCCGGACTCCGCGGGGCTGCGGGGGCGCTGGGCCGGCGCTGCGAGGCCGGCCTTGGCGGCGGGCCCGGGAGCTACCTCATACTGGCCGTTGTCCAGCTTGGTCAGCAGCACCACACCTTTCTGCCCCGCCTCGATCACAAACTTGCTGAACCGGTTGAAGCCGGCGTTGCGCTCGTCGAAGTTGGGGTCGATCTGCTGCATGACCTGTTTGAGCCGGTCGGAGCGCATGACGTCTCCGTTGCGGATCATCTGCAGCCACCGCCTCGCCGGCCAGCTCCCAGGGATCGCGCTGGGTCGACGGCGTATCGACCTCTTTGGTGAGCCCGGCCAGGTCGCTGTACGAGTAGTACTCGTCGCAGTTCTGGATCAGCAGGTCGCTGGCCGATTCCCGGATGCCGACGCCGATCACGTATTTCCCGTACTCCTTCAGCTTGATCACCATGGTCGAGAAGTCACTGTCGCCCGACAGCAGGATGAACAAGCCGATCTCGGGCCGGGTGAACACCAGCTCGATGGCGTCGATGGCCAGACGAATATCGGTCGCGTTCTTCTTGCTCGACCCGAAGGCCGGCGCGAAGATCAGATCGATGGAGGATTCGGAGAGCGGGACGATGTATTGCGGGTAGCGACGCCAGTCGGCATAGGCTCGTTGGACGGCTACCTTGCCCTTGATGATGTCGCTATTGAGGAGCGTGCGCAGCTCCTTGGTCAGGTCCTTCTGAATACCGAGAGTGACATTGTCGAAGTCGATCAGAAGGGCGGCGTGGGGTGCATGGGGAGCATGCGCCGGTTGGGCATGCGCCTGGGGCTGACTGATGTGTCGGCCCGGCCGTATCAGCGGTCGATTCACGTAGCGCTCAGTTCCGGATCCTCCTCCTCTGCGTGGCCCCTCGGGGCGCCTGGCCGGACCCGGTAATCGGCAGGACATCGAGGGAGCACACGAGGTCGGGGACCTGTGTGGGTCGGGCCCACTCCCGCACAGCGCGACCTAACGCAGCTGTCCGACGAGAGCGGGCCGGGATATGCCAGCCGTTCCGGGGGAGCCGAGCGCCGGAAAGTTCATTCGAGGAGCATCCCGCAGGCCGGGTCGCCAACGGGGCATCGCTCATCGCAGAACCGGTGCGGCCCAGGCTGACTGCCCGAGCCAGAGGCTCCACGGATAACGGCCAGCCACAAGAATTTATCGGAGCGTGCGAAGGGAATCAACCGAACTGAGGCTCGCCCGCAGGCGGGAGATCGAGGACGAAGTAGAAGCGGGTGCCATAGCCCGGCGCGGTCTCCACCTGGAGGACCGAACCCATCGCCTCGACCAGCTTGCGGCAGATAGAGAGGCCCAGGCCGGATCCCGAGAAGGCGTACTCGCCAGGCTTTTGCCGGCGGCGGAACGGCTCGAACAGGGTGGCCATGGACTGGGGCGGGATGCCCCGCCCGGTGTCGCGAACCGAGAACTCGATGCAGCGTGGGTTCCGGGATACCGCGGTGACCTCGACGACACCCTCAGCGGTGAATTTGAGGGCGTTGGTGGTCAGGTTGAGCAGGACCCGGCTCAGCGCCACCGGATGGCCGATCCGGAAATCCGACTCCGGGCAAGTAACCCGCACCGCGAGATTTTTCTCCTCGGCGATCGGCTGTACGATGTCCCGGACCGATTCCAGAATGTCGGTGACCGAGAACGGGATCGGGTCCAGGTCGACCAGCCGGTCGCCTCCACGGGCCAGCTCGATGACGTCGCTCGCCACGGAGCTGAGCCCAAAGGCAGCGCTGTAAATCAGGCCGAGCTGTCGCTCCTGCACCGGATTGACCGGGCCGCTGCGTCCCCGCTGGAGGGTTTCGGCCAGGAAGAGAATCGAGGTGAGCGGGGAGCGCAGGTCGTGAGCGACCTCGACCACCAGCTCCAGCCCATCCGGGGCGGAGAGCCGGTCGGTGAAGTGCTGGGACCAGTCGGCCTCGAGGTGCTGACCCACGACCTCGATGGCGTGAAGGATCTGGAGCAGCTGGCCCGGATCCGGGTCGGGCAGCGCGCGGACTCGATCCACGAACGCGGTGCGGATCAGTCCCAGGAGCCGGCGAGAGAGGGCGTTCCGGGGCAGGGCGCTGGTGTCGGACGGTGGTGCCGGCCGCCTCCTGCCGGATGGCGGCACTGAGCTGGGCCAGATGGGCGGTCGCCTCGTCGGCTCCCGCGGCGTGCTCCACCACCCGTTCCCATTCTGCCTCGGCCCAGAGCACCGACTCCCGCAACGCGTCCCAGAGCGACCGGGGCCAGCGATGCCGGCGGTGGGGCCGTTCGGGATCCCAGGCTCGGACCAGGCCCCGAGCCTCCTGCGCGGCCCGGCGCCGCTCCCCGCTGGACGACGCGGGCAGAAGCGTCTCCGGTGTCACGCCACTGGTCCCGGGCTGTCGTCGCGCTGGAATTCGTGCTTGTCCATCAACCGGTACAGGGTCGTCCGGTCGATGCTCGCGAGGCGCGCGGCCTTCGACATGTTCCCCCCCGCTCGGCTGATCAGGCGAGTCAGATACTCCTTCTCAAACTGGACCACCACTCGATCCTTGGCGGGATGATAGGCCTCGTCCATGACCCCAGGGAGCGCCACATTCTCCGCCGGCCACTCCGAGCTGTCGTCATAGACCGGAATGTCGTTCGGCTGAATGGTCTGATCGGGCTCGGCCAAAACGGCCACGTGCTCGATCACGTTCTGTAACTCTCGAACGTTGCCCCGCCAGGGTCGCGAACGCAAGAAGGCGATGCTCGCCTCGCTCAGATGCGGCGCCCGGTCTCCCATCTGCCGGTGGCGCTGCCAGTAATAGGTGAGAAAGTGGTTGGCGAGCAGGGGGATGTCTTCCGGCCGTTTCCGCAGCGGCGGCAGCTTGATGGGCACGACCCGCAGGCGGTAGAACAGGTCTCCCCGGAGGACTCCTTCATCGACCGCCTCCTGCGGCTCCCGGTTAGTGGCCGAAATAAACCGGACATCGACGACGGCGTCCTGCTGCTCGCTGCCCACCCGACGCACCACCCCATCCTGGATGACCCGGAGCAGCTTGGCCTGGAGCGGCATGGTCATCTCGGTCAGCTCGTCCAGGAAAAGCGTTCCGCCGTTAGCGGTCTCCAGCAGCCCCGGCTTGTCCCGGTCGGCGCCGGTAAAGGCGCCCTTGCGGTGGCCGAACATTTCCGATTCGAGCAGCGGTTCGGGCAACGCCGCACAGTTGATCGGCACCAGAGCGCGGCTGGCCCGCCGGCTGTTCTGGTGGATGAATTGGGCAATGACCTCTTTGCCGGTGCCGCTCTCGCCGCTGATGAACACCGAGGCGTCGGTCGCGGCCACCTTGCGCGCCAGGTCGACGGCTTTGCGGAAGAGCGGGGAGATTCCGATCAGGGCGATCTTGTCGCTATGCCCGACCTGCTTCATCAACTGCACCCGCAGGTCCTGCGCTTCCCGCGACATCATGACCGCGTGGGACGCCCGCCCGATCAGCACCTGAAGATGGGTGGCGGAAAACGGCTTGGGCAGGTAGTCCCAGGCGCCGGCCCTGAGCGCCTCGATGCTGCTGGTGACGCTGGGGTTTCCCGTCATCACCACGACGATCGTGTCCTTGTACGCCTCCAGGGTGGCCTGCAGGATCTCCAGTCCGGAGACCTGGGACATGTAGAGGTCCACCAGGATGATATCGAATTTGCGGCGGCGCACGGTTTCCAGCGCCTCCTCGCCCCGGCCGATCAGCGTGACGTTGTAGCCATCCATCTGCAGCACGCTGGCGCAGCTCTCCCGCAGGGTCCGCTCGTCATCCACGACGAGCACCCGAATGCTGGCTTTGATTTCACTGGGTATGGAGAGAGGATCGCGTGCACTGCTCTCAGAGACGGAAGGAATCTTCCGCTCTGTTTGGGCGAGGGGACTGGCCATCCTGCAAACTCCCGGGGGAGACCGCGCGGAGCGGTCGGTTTAACTCAGAACCGGCTCAGGGCACGAGCCGGAAAGCTGGGCAACGCAATAGTTCAGGTCGGGGAGGTACCAACTGCGCCCCCGAGGGACAGCAGGTAGTAACGTTTTTACCACAGATTGACGCAGAAGTCAAGCAGGTGAGGGGTCACGGACCACAGTCCAAAACCCTAAGTTCGCGCCGGATCGCAGTTTCCAGTCTACAGCTGTGGCGGAAACAGGTCAGCTTGGGTAGGACAGGGGAGCCGCGTCAAACGCTCGGACCGGCTCGGTGTCACTGTCCCGCTTGAGGTCCCGCAATGCGGTGGTTGCCCGAAGCAGTAGCTCCGCGGCATCGACCGGGGACTCAGCGAAGTCCGGAACCGCGCAATAGCCCGCCCGTACCCGCAGATACCGCTCTCCTCCACGCACCGGGATGGGAGACGACTCGATGCTGCCGCCCAGCCGCTGAATCAGGCGGAGCGCGCCTTCGCTGGATGTGGCCGGAGCAATCACGGCAAACTCGGAATGCCCCAGCCGACCGATGGCGTCGGACGCGCGTCCGGCCCGCTTGAACAGCTGCCCCACCTGTTCGGCGATCCGCTGGGTTTCCTCGTCGGGTGACTCGCCGGCCGCGGTGCCTTCGGGCTCGGGTGAAAAGACCACGCAGGCGAGCGGGTCCCGGCGGCGAAACGCGTCCGCGCCGATCTCGTGCGCTCGGTGGGACAAGCCCCGCATGTTGTAGAGCCGGGTACCCGGATCCAGCAGACTCTCATCCCTGAGGCTGTCTACCTCCAGCTTGCACTGGAGGAAGGTCGCCAGCTTGAGGAGTAGCGCCTCGCCATCGAGAGGCTGGCCCAGGAATTCCCAGGCGCCGGCCCGATAGGCCTCGAGCCGCTGAGTTCGTCCGGATGGTCCTGAGGTGGTGATGATGATGGGAGTGGTGGCGCTGAAGCGGGGGTCACTGCGAAGCAGGCGACAGACCTCGAACCCGTGGACGTCGGGCATCTGGGCATCGAGGATGATGAGATCGGGCTGCGCGGTGCGGGCCCGTTCCAATGCCTGTTGCCCGGTGTAAGCCCGCACGACCGAATAGCCACTCGGCCCCAGAATGCTTTCCAGCGAGCGCGCCGACCATTCCTGGTCATTGGCGATGAGCACGAGAGGCGCGGAGCGAGCCTTTTCGGGATTTGCCATGCGTCTTAGCCACGGAGTGAGAAGTTGCTACCGGGAGTTGCTGGCGCTGGGTAGCAGATCTCGTGCGCTTTCGGCGGAATCGGATAACACTCTATACTACAGACTCTTGACGCCCGCCACTTGGCTCGCGGGAGGGCCGGATCGCTGGAGGCGCGCCACACTTTGGATGCTGAGATGCCACGGCGCTTGACACCGTGCAGATTGTGGCAATGTCGACGGCATCGCTGTGGTTTCCCAGCAACGCCCGCTCCGGCCGGCACTTCCGTGTCTCGGCCGCCAGATTTCGCGTAACTCGATGCTCCTCACGCGCATGCGTCACGCACGAACGGCTCGGAGCGAGGCCGGCAGGTCTCCCAAATTTACGGCTCCATCCTTGAAACACTGTCGGGCGATTCCCGAAGCTCAGCCGAACTCCTTTCGGAAGCTATACGACGGATGCCCAGCGAACCGCTACCGGATGTCCCTCCTCCCGAGGAGGGCGAAGTGAAACCCACGGACGTGGCGGAGCTCCCGATCGAGCTCTCCGAATTCAATCAGCGGCTGGCCAGCTTCGGTTTGGGTGAAGCTCCGGACCCGCTGCTGACCGAAGCCCGCCCCCCCTCGAAACGTCGGTCTCGTACCTGACCGTCCGGGACGGCCTGATGGAGTGAGTGGCATCACAGGTCTCCCAACCGGCGGATGTTAAGGTACATTAGTCCAACCCGTGTGTTTTCTCGTCCCGGCAGTACCCGCCTGACGAGAAAAGGTTTTCTTTGTGGCTTGCGAGTGTTTCATTCGTCTCTCGATCAGCGTTGAGCCCGACCATGGGAATTGCGATGTCCGGCGTTCGTAGCAGCAATCCCTCGATTCCGGCAGTAACTGGGTATGAAACCCCGCTGGTGCGTCCGCGCTACCGGGATTGGAGCAGCGCGACCCAGGGTGCGTCATCCGGCTCCGAGTGGCTCAGACGCTGTGTCAATCTGGTTCTGGCCCTGGTCGCGCTTCTCGTCATGCTGCCGATCATGTTTCTCATTGCGATGCTGGTGCGGCTGACGTCTCGGGGGCCGGTGCTCTACACCCAGGTCCGGGTGGGACTCGACCGACGGGAGCACGCAGCGCAGCTGCACAATCATCGCCGGCAACGCGACATCGGAGGTCAGCCCTTCACGATCTATAAGTTCCGCACCATGCGGGTGGATGCCGAGCACCACAGCGGGGCGGTCTGGGCCCAGCAGCGCGATCCCCGGGTCACCCCCATCGGCCGGCTCCTGCGCCAGTACCGGCTCGACGAGCTGCCCCAGCTCTTGAACGTGCTCAAGGGCGAGATGAACATCGTGGGCCCCCGCCCCGAGCGGCCCACCATCTTCGCCGAGCTGCGGGAGCACATCGCCGAGTATCCCCTGCGCCAGCGGGCCAAGCCGGGGATCACCGGGCTGGCCCAGATCAACCATCACTACGACCGCTCGCTGGAGGATGTGCGGACCAAGGTGCACTACGACCTGGAGTACATCCGGCGCCAGTCGGTGAGCGAAGACTTCCGCATCATGCTGAAGACCCTCCCCGTCATCCTGCTCCGCCGCGGCGGCTGGTAGGTCGTTCCCGCGCGTTGCGCTGGGGCCACAGTCGCACCGTTCCACATCTGTCGCGCCTCCATGTCATACAACGACTTAGTCGCCCCATACCGGGAGCGGACTACGGAACGGCGATTGCTGGAGTGGAGGCCGTCGCGAGTCGATCTGCCCTCTCTTCCCGAACCTGTTGCCCGAGACCCGATTGGTAGCTTCGCCGGCCGGTCCGATATTCCCCGGGGTTCCTGACCTTTCGGTCGTCGCTCCCCTCTACGACGAGTCGCAGAACGTGCGGCCGCTGGTGGAATGGATTCTCCAGGCGCTCGAGTCCTATCCGGGCGCCTTTGAGGTCATTCTGGTGGACGATGGAAGCCGGGATGATACCTGGGAGCAGGTGCGAGCCGTGGCCGTGGATCCCCGGATTCGGGGGCTGCGCCTGGGCCGCAACGTGGGCCAGACGGCGGCGATGATGGCCGGGTTCGACCATGCCCGGGGCGACGTGATCGTGTCGCTGGATGGCGACCTCCAGAACGATCCCCGCGACATTCCCGCCCTGGTCTCGAAGCTCGATGAGGGTTACGACCTGGTGTGTGGCTGGCGGCAAAACCGCCAGGACAAGCTGCTGTTGCGGAAGCTGCCTTCCTGGGTGGCCAACCGCCTGATCCGCCGGCTAACCGGAGTTCCCATCACCGATAACGGCTGCTCGCTGAAGGCCTATCGCCGCGAGCTGCTCAATCGCATTGCACTGTACGCCGAGCAACACCGGTTCATTCCAGCGCTGTCCGCGAGCGTCGGAGCGCGCATCGCAGAGATGCCGGTGCGCCATCATGCCCGGCGCTACGGCGAGAGCAAGTACGGCATCTCGCGCACGGTGAAAGTCCTGATCGATCTCCTCACCCTGAAGATGATCACAACCTTCCGGTCACGTCCGCTGGCAGGCTTCGGACTCGCGGCCATCCCGGCGCTCCTGGTCGCCCTTGTCTTCGGGGGGCTCTGGCTGTTCAGCTTCACCCACTTCGGACCGGAGAAGGCAGCGGCGCTGGTCTTTCCCGGCGCCGGACTGTTGGCGGTCGGGGTCGCCTTCTATCTCTTCATGCTCGGTCTGGTGGCCGAAGTAGCGCTCAGCAGTGAACAGGGAGACGCCCATGACATCCCGACCGCCTCGGAGCTTCGTTGAAATGAGCGCTCAAGGGGTTCTCATCGATCCGGCAGCTGAGCCGACGACATCGGCACCCTCGGGCGCCGGTCTCATCTCGGTCGTTGTCCCGGTGGTCGAGCGGGCAGACGATCTGGTGGCCATCTATCGCGATTTCGCGCGCGAGCTGGACCACCGGCCCGAGTCCTACGAGTTCCTCTTCGTCTTCGACGGACGCTTCAGCCCGTCCCCTGAGCTGATCGCGCTGGCCCGGGAAAACCCGGCGGTACGGATCCTCCGCTTTGCCCGCGAGTTCGGCGAGACCGCCGCCCTCCGGCTGGGAATCGAGCGAAGCCGGGGAGATCTGGTGCTCACCCTCCCGGCCTACTTCCAGGTGCAGCCGGAGGGGATCCGGCGAGTGATCGAGGCCGTGGACGAAGGAGCCGATCTGGCCGTCGCCAATCGATCGCCGCGACTCGACAGCTGGCTGAACCGGATGCAGTCCCGGGCCTTTCACAGCATGATCGGCGGGGTTTCCGACCAGCGATTCCACGACATGGCCTGCGGGCTGCGAGCCATGAAGCGTTCGGTGGCCGAGGCGCTGCCGTTGTACGGCGACCTCCACCGGTTCATTCCGGCCCTGGCGCTGCGCGAAGGGTATCGGGTCGAGGAGATCGCGGTGCCCCAGCACCCCAATGACGCGCGGATGCGGATCTACGGGCCGGGCGTCTACCTCCGCCGGCTACTCGATATCGGCGCGTTCTTCTTCCTGGCCAAGTTCACCGAGAAGCCCCTGCGGTTTTTCGGATTGGTCGGCTCGATGTTCCTGGCGAGCGGAGCGGTGATGAGCCTGATCCTCCTCATCCAGCGGGTCGAGGGACAGGGCATCGCCAACCGGCCGGCGCTCCTGCTGGCGGTGCTTCTGGTGGCGTTGGGGGTTCAGCTCATCGGTCTGGGGTTGGTGGGGGAGATCATCGTGCACCTCCGCTCCCCGCACCGCCGCGGCTACCGAGTGCGCGAGCGGACCTGAGTCCCGTCTCTTTCCCGTTTTTGGCTTAACTCCCCCCATAGAGCATCCTGACGGACACCTCCCCGGATAGACGGTCCCGGGTTGGATGGGCCAGCCACCCCGTGGCGGCTTATTTTGGAAGGCAATGCGGCTCTCCTTCCACCAGAGAATCCTGCTGATCCTCATTTGCCTGGGCGCGGTTCCAACCGCCCTGGCAATTCTGGGTTGGGGTCTGACCATCCGCTCGGCTGCCCGCGCCCCTGGCGCCCGGGACGCGATCGAGGGAGTTGCCGCCTCCGGCCGGCTACTACTGCACACGATCGACTCCACTCGACTCAATCCGGTCGAACGCCAGGCCCTGGCGGATCATGCCTCCCGGCTCAACACCGCCATCGGGCAGGTTCAGCGCGCCGACACCTTCAGCCGCTACTACTACGCGGGTCTCGGGCTGGTGATCCTCCTGGTCGGCGGAGCGTTCATTTACGCCTCCATCCGGTTCGGGGGCCACCTATCCCGCCAACTGAGCCGGCCCATCGAGGAGTTGATCGGCTGGACCGGAAACATCCGGCGAATGCAGCCGCTTCCCCCCGACCGGCCTCGCCGGGGGGCTCCCGAGTTCGCTGCCCTTCGCACCGCCCTCCGCGAGATGGCGGTTGGCCTCGAGCGCGCGCGGGCCCAGGAGATCGAGGCGGAGCGGCTCCGGGCCTTTCGGGAGACGGCCCGACGGGTGGCCCATGAGATGAGAAACCCGCTGACACCCATTCGCCTTGCGATAGCGCAACTGAGTCGCTCCGCCGGAGCAGAGCACCGAGAAACGGTAGATGTCCTGGTGGCCGAGTCCGACCGCCTGGAGCAGCTCGCCCGAGAGTTCACCGAGTTCGGCCGTCTGCCGGAGGGCCCGGCTGCCTCGGTCGATTACGCCGAGCTGCTGTCCGAGCTGGCGCGTACGTCTCTTCCGAGCACTATGAAGGCTCGTCTCGAGCTGGACCCGGCTACGCCGACTTTGTTGGGACACTACGACCCGCTGCGGCGGGCGTTCAGCAACCTTCTACGAAACGCGGCGGAGGCGTGTGCGGAGCAGGGAGAGCTGGAGATCACCGCCGGCCCGGACAACGGGGGCGGCGTGCGCATCGCAATTCGGGACCATGGCCCGGGGGTTCCCCCCGGGATGGCTGATCGCATCTTCGATCCATACTTCACCGGCAAAACGGGGGGCACCGGCCTCGGGCTCGCCCTGGTCAAGCAGACCATCGAGATGCACGGAGGTACGATCAGGCTGGAGGAGACGCCGGGTGGTGGAGCAACCTTCGTCATCCAAATGGTGGCCCGGTGAGCGGCGGGGCCCAGATTCTTCTGGTCGACGACGAGGCCAACATCCGCCGGATGCTGGGAGCGCTGCTGCGGAGTGAAGGGTTTTCCGTGGCCGAGGCGCCCAGCGGAAACTCGGCCTTGCTGCTGCTGGACGAGGTTCACCCGGATGTGGTGTTGCTGGACCTCCTGATGCCTCCGGGGCCGGACGGACTGGACACGCTGACCAGAATGCGGGACCGCGGCGATGCCGTTCCGGTCATCATGATGAGCGGCAAGGCCCAGCTGAACGACGCCGTGCGCGCAGTGAAACTGGGAGCCTTCCAGTTCCTGGAGAAGCCGCTCAGCCCGGAGGCGGTTCTGGTGACGATCCGGGCCGCCCTCGAGCTGAACCGGACCCGGGCCGAGAACCGGGCGCTCCACGCCGAGTTGGGCCGCCGGGCCACGTTGATCGGGGCCGGCCCCGCCATGCAGGACGTTCGAGCGCTGATCGCTCGGGTGGCCCCGACCGAGGCCCGCGTGCTCATCACTGGAGAATCAGGAACCGGCAAGGAGCTGGTGGCCGCCGCCATCCATACCGCCAGCCGCCGGCGAGGTCACCCCTTCGTCACGGTCAATTGCGCGGCGATTCCGCGGGACCTGGTGGAATCGGAAATGTTCGGCCACGAGAGAGGGGCTTTCACCGGGGCCACCGAACGTCGTTTGGGCCGGTTCGAGCTGGCCCACAGTGGAACGTTGTTCCTCGACGAGGTCGGCGATCTGAGCCAGGAGGCGCAAGCCAAGCTGCTGCGTACGTTGGAGACCGGGGAGCTTCAGCGGATCGGTGCCGAGGCAGTTCTGCGGATCGATGCCCGCGTGGTAGCCGCCACCAATCGAGAATTGGGCGATGCGGTACAAAACGGTGCCTTCCGGGAGGATCTCTTCTTCCGACTCAACGTGTTTCCCATTCACCTCCCTCCCCTCCGGGAGCGGCTGGAAGATCTGCCCGCGCTGGTTGCCCACCTGGCCGAACGGGTCCGGCCGGGACACGCCGCGGCGTTCACTGGCGCCGCCCTGGAAGCGCTCGCCCTCTACTCCTGGCCCGGCAACGTGCGGGAGTTGGCCAATCTGATCGAGCGGCTGAGCATCCTCAGTGGGCCGGTGGTGGACGCGCCAGCGGTGCGTCACGTGCTCCGGGGCTCAACCGGGTCCTCACCCTATACCGCTGCTCCGGGGCCGTTCGGTCGATCGTTGAATGACTCATTGGACGAATACGAGCGGGGGATCATTGGGGCAGCGCTGGCTCAGGCGGAGGGGAACATGGCCGAAGCCGCCCGGATCCTTCAGACCGACCGGGCCAACCTCTACCGACGAATGCGCCGCCTGGGGTTGGAGAAGAGCGTAGACGTCGAGTCGTAGAACCAACTCACTTCGGTCGAGAACTACATGCGCCTGCTCCTCGCCGGCCTGACTCTGTTACTGGCCTCGCCCCTCTGGGCGCAGGACAGTGTGATCGTCATCGACCCCAACGCGCCTCCCAGCGACTCTATCGTGCGCGCAGGGCCACCCGCCGAGGTGGTATCGGAGCTGATCGCGTTCTACAACGACTCCTCCACCACCCGGATGCAGGGCGACGTGACCCTTCCGGCCGGAAGCCGATTCGAGGGGAAGCTGGCTCTGTACCGAGGCTCACTTCGGGTGGCCGGCCGGGTGGCCGGCCCGATCGCGGTCGCGAACGGCACCCTATATCTCCTCCCCGGCTCGGCGGTCGAGGGAGAGATTCTCGTGGTGGGGGGCCGACTGCTCCGGTCAGAGCAGGTCGACCATCTCGGGCCTGAGCGGGTGTACTGGGACGCGGCTCCCGTGGTTCGCAACCCGGATGGTCTGCTGGCCCTGCGCGAGCGGCGGCGCGGCTTAGGTGAGATCGCCACCGCACGAACCACTTTCCAGGCCGGGAAGATCCGCACCACCCTGTCACTATCCACCGGAGGCACCTACAACCGGATCGAGGGGTTGCCGGTCCTCTTCGGCCCGCTGTTCGAGGTTCGCCCCTCATCCCGGACCTACGCTCGGGTCGATCTGCGGGGGATTCTGCGGACCGTTGGCCAGAAGACCGATCTGCGAAGTGATTTCGGCTATATGGCTCGAGGCGATCTCCGGTTCGACCGGCCGACCGAGTTCGGAGTGGGTGCCCGCCTGTACAGTGAAGTCGAATCCATCGAGGACCAACCGCTCACGGCCGCCGAGTCAGGCTGGTCCGCCTTCCTGCTCCAGCGGGACTACCGGGACTACTACGAGAGAGAAGGCGTCACCGGGCTGGCCTATGTCCGGCCCACGCGGGCTTTGCGCTTCGAGCTATCGCTGACCCGCGATGCCGAGCGTTCGGTGCGGGCGGTGGATCCCTGGTCGCTGCTTCGCAACAGCGATCGCTGGCGGCGGAACCCGCTCATCGATGACGGGCACTACTTCACCACCGCGTTCCAGGTCGACTATGACAGCCGAAATGAACGGGACCGGCCCAGCACCGGCTGGTGGATCGGCGGGCGCTACGAGCATATAACCAGCGACGACATCGCGCCGGTCATTCTGCCCACCGTAATCCGTCCCAATCCTCCAACTGGCGGCGGCTACAACACCGACCGGCTTTCGCTCGACATCCGGCGCTATTCCCGGCTCACTCCCGGGCTGCGGGTGAATGCCAGAGTCTTCGCGGACGGCTGGCTCGCGGGTGGCCGGCTGCCGGTCCAGCGCCGGGTCTCGCTGGGCGGTCCTGACCTGCTTCCCGGGTTTGCCTTCCGGGCCTACACCTGCGCTCCCCGCGGCTTTGTTGATCCAGCCAATCCGGCGCTCTGCGATCGCATCATCGCCACCCAGCTCGAGGTGCGCACTCGATTGGGTCTCAACCTCGGCTTTCAGATGCCGGACCGGGAGGGCAATCGGAGAGGCCGCTTCATCGGGATTCAGGAGGCCGACCTCGTGCTGTTCAGCGATGCGGGGAAGGCATGGCTGGCCGGACGAGGACCGGGACAGGTCCCGCCGGACCGCATTCCGGTACTCCGAGAGTGGGCGCTTGACCTGGGGTTCGGACTCGATGCCGGCGAGATCGGAGCCTACGTCGCGAAGAGCATCTCTACGGGAGAGTCGGTCAAGTTCATCGTCAGGCTGCAGCGTCGCTTCTAGTGTCGTTTCAGCGTCGTGAGCTGCTCATAGCGCTCGGCACCCTGGTTGGGGCTACTGTCAGTCGGCCGGCGGCCGCGCAGGATGGAGTTCGCCTGCACGTGACGCTGGCACAGGACTCCGCTCCCAACGGAGCCCGAGCCCCGATCGTGCGCTCGGAGAATCTGATCGGAAGCAACAGCCGTTGGCTGTCGGCATTGCGCTCGGGGCTTCCGGTTCGATTGCACTATCGAGTGGAGGTCTGGCGGTCGCGGGAGGGTTGGTTCGACACCTTCGGCCGCCAGGCCGAGTGGGACGTCCTGGTACGGCACGAGCCCCTGCTCGATCAGTACACCTTGTTGACGCTGGTAGGCCCAGGTCGACAGGAGCGCCGCTACGCTACCCTGGACGCACTGGGCGCCGCCCTCGCCTTTGCCTATCAAGTCAACGTCCGGCCTAACGAGCAGGGACGCTACTACTATGCCGCCTCGCTGCAAGTCTCTACCCTCTCGGACTCGGATCTGGACGAGCTGGAGAGGTTTCTCGCTGGCGATCTCGGGACGGGGCGGCCGGGGTGGCGATAATCTGGGAGATGCCCTGGGGCGGGGAGCGACTCGGTTTCTGCTGCGGTTGGCCGGATTACCCAGCCTGAGACTGGAAGCGCGCAGCGAACCTTTTGGGGTTCGTTAGCTGGATTCTAGACCGTCCCACCCAGAGCCCGCAGCGCCTCGTCACCATAAAACAGCTTGATGTACTTGGCCTGGGTCATCGACAGCCGGCGGACTGCCCAGGACAGGTGGACGAAGTGCGGCTCATGCGGTGGCACGATGGGATGCATGCCGCACTCCTGCGGCAGATGATTTCCCTTGCGAGTGTTGCAGGAGCTGCACGCGGTTACCACGTTGGCCCAGTCGTTGTCACCTCCCCGAGACAGCGGAATCAGGTGATCCCGGGTGAGGCACTCGCGGTGTCGCAGCTCGGATTGGCTACGGTGGCAGTACTGGCAGCGGTAGAAATCGCGAGCGAAAAGGAAGGTGTTGGTGACTTGGCGGCGGAAGCGGCGGGGAACGTGAACGAACTTGACGAGCCGTATGATCGCTGGTTTAGGCAGTGTCAACCGTTCGCTTCGGACGAAGTCACCACCGTCCGATTCGACGATCTCGGCTTTGCCCTCGATGACAAGGCGGAGAGCTCGCCGAACTGGGACCATTGTCAACGGTTCGAAGGAGGCGTTCAACGCCAGACACCGCACTGTGCGTCTCCTGAATTGCAATGAAAACCGGGAGATACGAGAGAACTCCACCATTCCACTCGGAACGCCGGAGTGCCTCCGAATCGTAATGAACTTCGGGGAGCCCAGCAAGCCGGTTTCAGCCGGTTAGTGCTATGTCAGGACTCGACATGCATCTTTTCTGCGCGCCGAAATGACCCCCTGGGACGGCGTTGACCAGGCGTCGGCTGGCCAGCTGAATTGCAAAAAGGAGACCGGCGGACTAGCTGACCAGCTCCTGGATCCGCTTCGCAATATCCTCCCGCTGCCGCTGTCCCCGGGTGATGACCAGCACCGTGTCATCACCCGCGATGGTGCCGATGATCTCGGCCCAACCGGCCTGATCCAGGGCCTCGGTGACCGCGCCGGCTGAGCCGAGTGCGGTTTTCAGGACCAGGAACGGGCCCACGCCGTCAACGCTGACCAGTAGGGTCGGAAGAACCTGCGCCAACTCGGGCCGCACCGCACCCCGGTGGGGGTGGGTGTAGTAGGCCCCTCCCTCGGGGTCGGCCAGTTTGGCCAGCCCCAGCTCCCGGATGTCCCGCGACAAAGTGGCCTGGGTCACGACAAAGCCGTCATCAGCCAGCGCTTCGCGCAGCTCGTCCTGACTCTCGATGCGGCGCTCTCGCACCACCCGCAGAATGGCCGCATGACGTTGGGTCTTCATTGCGCCCGGTAGACTTCCCTCCCACCCACGTAGGTCCCCAACACGTCGGCAGCCGAACTGGCGAGCACCAGCTCTGCTGGGTCATCGCTGTCTGCAGTGACCCGAATGACCGCGCAGTCTCCCCATTTCCCTGGCGTCAGGCTTCCGGTTTCGGAGTCGAGCCCGAGCGCGCGAGCCCCGCCAAGAGTACAGAGCTGCATCACCGTCTCCGCGCTCAAGGACGCCTGAGCTAGCCGCCACACGGGCTTCAGCCAGGAGGTCGAGACGTCCCACACTCACTTCGGAGTCGGTGCCGAGCCCCACCCGAACTCCGGCTTTCAGAAGCGCCCGGAGCGGCGCGACCCCATGCTCATGGGCCAGGTTGGAGAGCGGACAATGTGCAACCGCGGCCCCCGTATCCGCCAATTGCCGGATATCCGCCAGCATCGATCTGCACCGCGTGGATGCAGAGGCAGCGATCGCTCAGGACGCCGTGTTCGGCCAGCCACCTCACCGGCGTGAAGCCGGCGGAGGCAGGCAAAGGAATGCCGCGGGCGAGCCAGGCCTGGGCGAATGGGCCGGAACCGGCGAGAAGAAACTGCGTCTCTGCGGGCGACTCTGCAACATGTACCGCCAGCGGCAGCCTCTCGACCTGTGCCCACCGTGCTACCGCGCCGAACAGCTGTCCACTCACGGTGTAGGGCGCATGGGGAGACACGCCGACCCGAACCCGGCCGGTGGCCAGCGACCGCAACTCACGAACCCGTTCCTGGAGGCCCCTGAGGCTCTCTTCCCATTGGGACGGGTGGGGGCCGAACACTTCCTGATAAGCCAGGCCTGAGCCGCACGCCTCGGCAAGAACCCGGATCACCGCACCCGAGTCGCCGGTGTCGGCCACCGTCGTCACGCCGGCGGCATAGCACTCCGCCAGTCCCCGCCGTGCGGCCGCGATGTACTCCGCCGGGCTGCGGGTGGTCTTCAGCTCGCGTAACCGGCGAATCCAGGCCGCGAACTCGCGCTCGGGTACCTGGGCTGCAAAGCCGGTGAGTTCCAGATGAGTGTGGGTATTGATCAGGCCGGGAAGGATGACCGCATCGTCAAACTCCACGGCCGGCGTATCGGGAGGACGGGGAACCGCCGCATCAGGACCGACGCGCACTGATTCGACCATCGGATCCAATCAGCACGGCCCCATGCTCGATAGGGACAGCGTCGACCGGCATCACCCAGCGGGCGGCCAACCGCCGCGCCAGCATGTCAGCGCTGCTGTCTGGGCGCCGGGCCCGTTCCTCCCATCACTCCGGTGGTTCCCCCGCTGGTAGCGGTTCCGCCCGGCGCGGGTGGCGGATTGGGAGCTCCGGCCCCGGGTGCGGTGGGAGAGGTACCGGCATTCGGGGGTGGCGTCCGGGCCGCTGCCTCCCATCACCCCGCCCATCGAGCCGAACGGCGAGTGGACCGGACAGAATGCGGTCGGTTCGGTGCCGGGAATGAACGACTCGATGTAATGCACGTCCTTGGGGCAGAACGGCGTCGCCTTGTAGCCGGTGGTCTTGTCCACGTCGAGCGCGGTAAGGCCCGCAGGTCGGGGCCATGCAGAGGGGATGGTCCGCCGCTCGTACACTTCCCGCATCATCGCGGTCCAGGCCGGCGCCGCCAGGACTCCGCCCTGGGCATTGGCCTTGATCTTCTGCGGCTGGTCGAAGCCGATCCAGACGCCGGTCACCATCTCCGGCGTGAAGCCGATGAACCAGACGTCGTTGCCGTCGTTCGTGGTCCCGGTCTTGCCGCCGGCCGGGAAGTTGATCCGGGAGCCCACCGACCCGACCGCGGTACCATGGCGGATCACGTCGCGCAGCACATCGGTCATGAGCCAGGCATGCATAGTATCCATGACCGCCGCGGTGCGGATCGGGGGTTGCCACACGATCTTGCCGCTCCGGTCTTCGACCCGGAGAATGCCGTTGGGCACCGTGCGGGTGCCGAGATTGGCAAAGGTGGTGTAGGCCGCGATCATCTCCAGCGGGATCACGTCGGCTGATCCGATATGAATCGAGGGGAAAGCCGGCACCCGGGTGGTCAGTCCGAACTTGGTTGCCTCGCTGATCACCGCCTGCTCCCCAACCTCCATGCCGAGCTTGATGGCGATGATGTTGCGCGAGAGATAGAGCGCCCGCCGCAGCGTCATGGGCCCGTCGAACTCGAGGTCGTAGTTCTGCGGGGCCCAGGGCGGCTGGGCCGGATCCAGCTCAACGCTCAGCGGATCGTCCACCATCACGTGAGACAGCGGATATCCCGCCTCGACCGCGGCGGAGTACACGAGCGGCTTGAAGATCGAGCCGGGCTGCCGTAACGCCTGGGTAGCCCGATTGAACTTGCTGTCCTCGAAGTCCCGGCCGCCCACCATGGCGCGGATATATCCAGTCTTGGCCTCGAGGGTGACGACCAGCCCCTGGAGATACGGGGTGGTGGTCCGGTTGTTGTCGTCTCCGGTGTCGCTCTTCCCTTCCATATACTGCCGATAGGTATCGTGGGGGAACTTCCCGTCAGCGCCGCTCTCGATCGCCTCCAGCCGAGCCTCCAGGGCCCGCTCCGCCGCCTGCTGAATGTCGAGATCGAGGCTGGTGTAGATCCGGTAGCCCGAGGTGTAGAGGTCTCGGCCAAAGCGGGCCTCCAGCTGCTGCCGCACGTACTCGACGAAGTATTCAGCGACTCCGCTGAAGTCGGAGTGAGACGAGAGCAACAAGGGATAGGCCTTCCAGCGCTCCGCCTCCTCGGTGTTCAGCAGGTCGTTGTCGCGCAGCAGGTTTATCACCGTGTTCCGGCGCTGGATGTTGAGATTGGGATTGCGCCGGGGGTTGTAGCGGGAGGGGGCCTTGGGGATGGCGGCGAGCGTTGCCGCCTCCGCCACATTGAGATCCCGAACCGATTTGCCGAAGTAGCGCTGGGACGCGGCCTCGACCCCGTAGGCGCCGTTGCCCAGCGGAATCTGGTTGAGATAGATCTCGAGAATCTTGTCCTTGGGATACTTGCGCTCGATCTCCAGCGCTACGTGGGCTTCCCTGAGCTTGCGGCGGAGGGACTTGTCCCGGCCGCTGATATCCTCGTCCCAGATGTTTCGCGCCAGCTGCATCGTGATGGTCGAAAAACCTTCGGCAAAGCGCAGCTGGAACAGGTTGGTCCTGATGGCGCCGAACACCCGGAACCAGTCGATCCCGTGGTGTTTGTAGAAGCGCTTGTCTTCGGTGGCGAGAAACGCGGCCTTCACATAGGGCGACATTTCGCCCAGGGGGATCACGGTGCGCCGCTCCAGCCCCAGGTCGGTAATCAACCTGCCATCGGCGGCGTACACCTTGGAGGCCTGATTGGGATCGTAGCCCCCCAGCTCCTCGATCGAGGGACAGGTGTTCCCGGCACACGCCCGGCTCCAGGCGGCGGCAAGAAACGCCAGCCCGAACGCAATCGTCGCGAGCACGCCGACCAGGATGTTGCGACGAGCGCGAGGCGAGAGCCGGATCCGCTTCACGGCTGAGAGGCGGTTAGGCTTGACCGGGGGATCCTGATCCTGACGCTGGAAAGGATCCATAGGATCGAGCGGATCCTGTGGGTGGGTCATGTGGGCAAGCTAGCCGATTGCGAGGCTCGATTCCAGCGGGTACCATTGGCGCCTATGACTGACCTCCTGAGAACTTTGAATGCGCGCGGTTTGCTGCAAGATGCCACCGCCGGCCTGGCCGAGCGGCTCGAGCGAGGGCCACTGACCGGCTACGTAGGTTTCGATCCCACAGCGGATTCGCTTCACGTGGGCAATCTGGTGCCCGTGATGGGGGCCGCGTGGCTGCAAAGGTTCGGCCACACCCCGATCATCCTGATCGGCGGCGGGACCGGCATGGTGGGCGATCCCAGCGGCAAGCGCGACGAGCGGCCGATCCTCCCGCTGGAGCAGATCGACCGCAACGCCGACGCCATTCGCCGCCAGCTCGACCCGATTTCTCAGCTTCGAGGCCGGAGAGCCCAACGCCGGCCCGGATGCGGAACAACGCCGATTGGCTCCGCAAGCTCCCACTGATGGAGTTCCTCCGCGACACCGGTAAGCATCTCACCCTCGGCTTCATGCTGCAGAAGGAGAGCGTCCGCAGCCGGATGGAGACCGGAATCAGCTACACCGAGTTCAGCTACATGGCCATCCAGGCCTACGACTTCTGGCACCTGTTTCGAGACCGAGGCACTGCGAGCTTCAGATCGGCGGCAGCGACCAGTGGGGGAACATCACCGCCGGCATCGAGCTGATCGGTAAGCGGGAGGGGCAGCAGGCGTACGGCCTGGTGTTTCCGCTGGTGACCAACACCTCGGGAGCCAAGTTCGGGAAGAGCGAAGCGGGCAACGTCTGGCTCGACCCGGCCAAGACCAGTCCCTATCAGTTTTATCAGTTCTGGATCAACACCGACGACCGCGACGTCGAGCGATACCTCAAGCTCTTCACTTTTTTGCCGCTGGAGGAGATCGGCGAGGCGCTGGCGGAGCACGCTCGGGACCCGGGTAAACGCATGGCGCAGCGGTTGTTGGCCCAGGACGTGACAACCCGGGTGCACGGTGACGGCTGAGGCGGAACAAGCCGTGGAGACCAGTCGGGCGCTTGTTTGAAGGGCGGGGCGTTAAGGTGCCACCTGGAACCGGGGAACTTCGGTGGACCGGCTTGGCTCCCACCGTAATGGTGTCTCGTCGCAAGCTGCAGGACTCTCGATAGTCGAGCTACTGGTGGCGAGCGGACTGGCGACGTCAAAGGCCGATGCGCGTCGCGGTATTCAGGGTAGAGGCTTCTATCTTAACGACGCGCCGATCGAGGCGATGGATCTTCAGCTTTCAGAAAATCAGTTACAGGGCCCACCCGACGGGCGCTTCGTCATCCTGCGCAAGGGAAAGAAGAACTACGTCCGACTGGTGCTCCAACCGTAAGTCCTACCACCGACTCCGCGTCGTTCTCGCCCTCGGCGGCTTGGCGCCGAGCAGACCAAAGAGTCCGCGAACCACCTCTCGCCCCACCGTTCGGCCCACCGACGAGGAGACCACATCTCCTGCGATATCCCCGATGCTCTTGCCTCGCTGAGTGCCTGATTCCGGCCCGGGCTGCGGACCCGACCCCGGCTGGACCACGGTGCGGGCCATCCGCTTGGCCAGAATCTCCCGGGCGCTTTCCCGGTCTATCGCCTTTCCGTACTCGGCCAGCAGGTCGGATTCCCGGATATCGGCTTGCAGCTCTTCCGGCTGACAGCGGAGCCATGCGCGAGCCCGGCGGGATCAGCCGGGTCGCTACCACCGGCGTCGGCTCACCCCGCCGGTTCAGCACGGTGACCACCGCCTCGCCGATTCCGAGCGAGGTGAGGGTCTCCTCCAGATCGTAGAACTGGGTCTTGGGGAAGGTCCGGACCGTGGCCTTCAGCGCGGTCTCGTCATCCGGAGTATGCGCTCTGAGCGCGTGCTGGATCCGGTTCCCCAGCTGGGCCAGCACTCCTTCCGGCAAGTCTTTCGGCGTCTGGGTCACGAAATACACCCCGACGCCCTTCGACCGGATCAGCCGAACCACCTGCTCGATCTGATCCAGGAATGGCTTAGGAGCATCGTCGAAGAGCAGGTGAGCTTCATCGAAGAAGAAGACCAGCTTCGGCTTGGGCAGGTCTCCCGCCTCCGGCAGGTTGTGATACAGCTCGGCCAGCATCCACATCATGAAGGTCGAGAACATCTTCGGCTTGTCGGCCACATCGGACAGCTCAAGGCAGGTCACCACTCCGCGGCCATCCGAGGTGAGACGGAGCATGTCCTTGACGTCGAACTCGGGCTCGCCAAAGAATCGCTCGGCTCCCTGAGACTCGAGCTCCACCATTTTCCGGAGCAACACCCCCACCGAGGCGCCGGACAGTCCGCCATACTGGGCGAGCGCGGCCTTCCCCTCTTCCGAGCTGAGGAACTGGAGCACCGCTCTGAGGTCCTGAAAGTCCAGCAGCGGGAGCTGATTGTCGTCGGCGTACTTGAAGACCATCGTGAGCACGCTCGTCTGGGTGTCGTTCAGCGAGAGCACCTTGCCCAGAAGCAGCGGCCCGAAGGAGCTCACGGTGGCCCGCAGCTGGACCCCGAGCGCGCCGGTAAGACTCACGAATTCGACCGGCACGCTTACCGGCTTCCAGCTCCAGCCCACGTCGGCCGCTCGAGCGGTGATCCGATCGTTGGGCTCACCTGGCTTGGCCAGGCCCGAGAGGTCGCCCTTCATGTCGGCGACAAATACCGGAACCCCTTGAGCGCTGAGCTGCTCGGTGAGGAGCCGCAGCGTGGTGGTCTTGCCGGTCCCGGTCGCCCCGGCCACTAGGCCGTGCCGGTTGGCCATGGCGAGCGGCAGCTTGATCTTGGGCTCCTGGTGCACCTGGGTGCCTTCGAGCGCGGCGCCCAGGACGACTGAGGGCTCATCAGTTCCGTACCCCGAGGCCAGCATGGCGCTGAAGGCACTGGGAGACGCCTTGGTCGATGTCATGCCTGAGATTCCTCCAATGCCTCGACGACCCGTTCCATCTCATCGAGGGTGTTATAGGCGTGCGGGCTGAGCCGAATGGCCCCCTCGCGCATGCTGCTGACGATGTGGGCGCCTTTCAAGGCGCGGAAGGCCTGGCCTACGTTGGCAGGGGCCACGCAGAGAATTCCTGAGCTCCGCGCCCCCGTAGGCGACGCCACCCGGGCACCCGAGCGGGCGGCCCAGGCGAGCACCGGCCCATGCAGGGTCCGAAGATGCTGGCTGATCCGCTGAATGCCCAGCGACAGCAGCAGCCCCAGCGACGCGTTCATGCCGGCGAAATCCTGGTAGGGCAGCGTAATCAGCTCGAAGCGGCGGGCGTCTCCGCGCAAGGTATCGTTGTACTGGGTCAAGCCGGGTGAAATCGTCGGTGCCCTCAAAGGCCATCCAGCCGGTGACCGAGGGTCGCAGCTCCCGAATCAGCTCCCGGCGTACATAGACAAACCCCGACCCCCAGGGCGAGAGCAGCCATTTTTGGGCGCCACAGGACAGCACGTCTACCGGCGTCTTGCGCAGGTCAAGCGGGATCTGACCGACACCCTGGATGGCGTCCACCACGAGGTAGGTGCCGGAGGCCCGGGTGGCTGCTGAAAGCCGGGCGAGATCGACGGTGTATCCGTTGCTGAATTGAACCAGTGACACCGTGAGGACCCGCACTCGAGGGTCCCTGATCCGTTCCAGCAGGTAGCCCTCGTCGGGCCATCCCTCCGGCGTGGTTGGAGCCAGCTCGAGGGTGACGCCGATGTCCTTGAGCAGCATCCAGGGGTAGACATTGGCCGGGAACTCCCGGTCGCTCGCCAGGACGATGTCGCCGTGCTCCAGCGGGAGCGCGCGGGCCGCGAGGCTGAGGCCGAACCCGGTATTGATGCTGAGCGCAATCTCCTCGGCCGCCGCGCCGACCAGCTCCGCCGCCAGCCGGCGCGATTCGGCCATGCGAGTGAAGATGTCGCGATCGGGCAGCTGAAACGGAGCGGCGCGCTTGCGATTGAAGGCTTCCAGCGCCAGGCGGGTTCGCTCCGGCAGCGGGCCGATGCTGGCGTTGTTCAGGTAGATGGTGTCTGTCGGTCCAGGGGAATTCGGTGCGGCGGAGCTCGGCGATGTCGTATCCGGGGGCGCGTTCCCGTCTCACTTCTCACTTCTCACCTCTCACTTCTTAGCTTGGGATCGTACGCCTCCCGCAGCGCGTCGCCCACCAGGTTGAAGCCCAGCACTGCCGATTCCGATGGCCAGCCCGGGGGCAAACGAGATCCAGGGAGCGACCCGCAGGAGGTCGCGCCCATCGGCCACCATGGACCCCCAGCTCGGGGTCGGCGGCTGCGCTCCCAGTCCCACGAAGGAGAGGGCGGCCTCTGCCATGATGGCCCCGGCGATGCCCAGGGTAGCCGCGATGATCACCTGGGTGCGCACGTTGGGCAGCAGGTGGCGGAGAAGTACCCGGCGATCCCGCGCGCCCAGGGCCCGGGCGGCGAGCACGAACTCCGAGCGGCGGAGAACCAGGACCTGGCTCCGGACCAGCCGGGCCATGCCAGCCCAGCCGACTAGCCCGATGACCACAAAGATTACCGGGAAGCGAGGGCTTCACCGCGGCCGCAATGGCGACGAGGAGGAGCAAGGTGGGAAAGGCCAAAGTGATGTCGGCCAGCCGCATCACCAGGGCATCGACCCAACGGCCGTAGTAGCCGGCCAGCAGCCCGAGAAGCACGCCCAGGGTCACCGCGACCGACTGGGAGATCATCCCCACCGACAGCGAAATCCGGGCGCCATACAGCACCCGGCTCAGGATGTCGCGGCCCTGGGTATCGGTGCCCAGCAGGTACCGGGCACCCGGTTTGACCAGGTAAGCCCCCTTCAGGTCGCCGGTGAGGGGGTTATGGGGGGCCAACCAGGGGGCAAACAGGGCGGCGACGACCAGGAGGCCCACGAACAAGAGGCCCAGCTGGAAGAACCGGTCGCGGCGCAGTCTGGTCCAGCAGAACACTTTGTCGCATCCTACTCCCGTGACGTGGGTTACGCTCGGCGGTGGGGCCCGCGCACATCGGCCTCTATCCGGCTCTCACCGCGCTGGGGCGCACGATTCTTGCAAATTGGTACCGGTCCGAGCTAGGAAGATGCAACCTTTGTCAGGGCGCGCGAGTGAAAGCGGATAGCCCCTTCACCCTGGTCCTCAGTGGCGGCGGCCTGAAAGGGCTGGCTCACATCGGCGTGCTCCGGGCTCTCGAGGAGCGCGACCTGGTGCCCAGCCTGGTGGTCGGCTCCAGCATCGGATCGCTCATCGCGGCGGCGTGGGCCGCGGGAGTGCCGGCCCGCCGAATGGAAGCCAGAGCCCGGGTGGTCCGCCGCCGTGACGTCTTCCAGGTAGCCCGAGCCGACGTCGCCTTCCGCCGCCTCCTCGCTCCCGCCCTTTACCGCCGCGAACCCCTGGAAACCCTGATCGACCAGCTGGTCGGCGAGGCCACCTTCGACGACCTGAAGCGGCGCCTGCTCATCAACACGGTCGACCTCCACTCCGGCATGCAGGTCATGTGGGGCCTTCCGGGCCTTCGTAGCGCCCGGGTTGCCGACGCGGTCGCGGCGTCTTGCGCCTTGCCGGGCATCTTCCCGCCCCGGGAGATCAACGGCAGGTCTTATGTCGACGGCGCCGTAGTCGAGAATCTGCCGGTCCGCATGGCGGCTTCCCTGGGCGAGGGCCCCATTCTGGCCATCAACGTAGCCGCCACCAGCGTGCTTCGTTCCGAGACCGAGACCCGGGGCTTCGCGGCCACCTACATCCGGGGCCTGGAAATCGTGATGCAGACCCAGATCGAAGCTCAGCTGCGCGACTGGAAGGGCCCACCGCTGGTCCTGGTACAGCCCAAGGTAGAGCACATCTCGATGTTCGCCTTCGATAAAACGGAGGAGCTGATCGAGGCCGGCTACCGGGCCACCGCCAATACGCTGGATCAGCTCGGCACCAGATTGAGCGGTGTCGCCCACGGGATGCACCCGACCCGCAGGCTCCGGGTGCTGGTCGATGAATCGCGCTGCGTAGGCTGCGGCTCCTGTGTGGTCCAGGCACCCCAGGTATTCCGGCTCGACGCCCGCGGCAAAGCGGAGGTGCTGACTCCGGTTCAGACCTGGTCTCCCATCGACGGCGCCTACGTGCTCAACTGTCCCACCTACGCCATCAGCGTGCGTCCCGAAGATTCGGCGGCCTGACCTCAAAGATGAACACTGCCGCTCCCGACTGCTTGACCGGGAGCAGGTTACGCAGCGGACTCCGATAGAAGCGGCGGACCTGCACCGCCCCCCACGGCGCGAGCGCCCGCTCCAGCGAGCCTTGGTCATATACCCGCTTGTGATCGGGATCCCAGAAGAAGCGTCCCACCGGAGTCGTCCCCACCAGCACGCCGCCCGGAGCCAGGAAGGAGACCAGCTCGCCCACGAACGCCGAGTCGTCGGGCACGTGCTCCAGGACCTCGTTGCAGTACACCAGATCGAATTGGCCCGGCCCGGGTGGAACGGTGGTGAAGGTCGGCTGGAGCGCCGGCCCGCGGAATTTCTCCGCCTGCGCAATGGCCGCCGGTGAGACATCGAACCCCACCGCTTGGCCGCCGAGTTGCTGCAGCCGAAGGGTGAAGACTCCATCCATGCAGCCGTAGTCGAGAACTCGCTTCCGGTCCGGCCGATAACGCCGGAGCAGCACCCGCTGACGCCAGAGGAGATGGCGCAGTCGCCAGTCCAGATCGAGCGCGTGAGGGCCCTGCCGCTCCAGCCACACGCGGTACTGGTTGTCGTATTCGGCGGCAAGAGGGCTGGGATGAGCTGTAGCAGTCATGAGTGTGCGACCTCCTGTGGGCCGGGAACTCCGAGCTCGTGACCGATGTCCGCGAGATCGGCTGTGACCCGGTCCCAGTTATAGTAGCTCTCGACCGCGCGCCGCCCGGCAGATCCCAAACGCTGGGCGAGATCGCGGTCCTCCAGAAGACTGCAGAGCGCTCGACTGACTTCTTCGGGTTGCTCGGCATCGACCAGTAATCCGGTCTCCCCATCCCGCACCGCCTCCGGAATCCCACCGCTGCGCCCCGCCACGACCGGAATCCCGCTGGCCGACGCCTCGACCAGGGAAATGCCAAACCCTTCCGCCGCGAGGTCCGTCAGCCGCGAAAGACCAAGATAGATCTCGGCGCAGTTGTACACAGCCGGGAGATCGCCGTCGGGTACGCTGGTGAGCAGCCGAACCCGGTCGCTGACGCCCAGCTTGTGGGCCATGCCTTCCAGTGCGGAAAGCTGGTCTCCCGACCCCACGACCGCATATCCCAGGTCGGGGTAAGCCGTCGCGAAGGCGGGCGAGCACCCGTAGAGCCGGTATCGATCCCCTTGTGGGGTGTCAGCCGGGCGACCGAAAGCAGCCATCGTCGTCCGTCTAGACCGTAGCGGGCGCGCACGGATGACGGTTCGATACCAGGCCGGAACCGAACCGGGTCGGTGCCGAGCGGTACGGTGCGGACATCCAGCCTACCACCACCCAGACCCAGCTCGTCCAGGACCGCGAGGCAGAGGTCTCGAGTCCAACCGCTAATGGCGACGATAACCGCAGCCGAGCCGATCAGCGCCTTTACCGTCTGCCGCTTGATCGCAGATCTTCTGATCCGGCGCTGGAGCAGCAGAAGATCGGTCCCGTAGACAATGATGCCGTAGGGCGTGCCGACCCGTTGCCGAACCCATCGTGCGGGGTACCCTGCCGGTTTCAGGTTGCCGCACCAGACGAACTCGGGATGGAGCGCACGGGCCAGTGCCGCGGCGCGACGGGACCAGAGCACCAGGCCCTGCAGGGCCCGCAGCCGGCGGCTGGGGATCGCCAACCGGTCGACCACGCTTGGCAAATTCGCATCTGCTTCCGTCCAACTCCCGTACTGCCCGGTCGATACGACGAGCGAGCCGGCCGGGTAGCGGCGAGCCAGCTCACCCATCATTCGGGCGATGCCGCCTCCCATCGGCGGGAAATCGTAGGTCAGCAGGAATTGGGTACTCATGCAGAAATCTACCCCAGCAAGGGGCGGAGAAAACCTAGAAAACGATCGGCCGCCGCCGGGAGGGTGAGGTCCCGGATCGACGCCGAATCCGGCGGAGGGTCGTTCAATGCGCGCCCGGACCAGCCTCCGTCAGTGCGTCAAGGTCATCCAGGGGGAACAGTCGCGCGGCCGACCCTACGAATTCCCGATGCGGCGGGATGGCGGAGGCGACGGTGGGAGTGCCGGATGCAACTGCTTCAACCGGGGTGAGGCCGAAGCCCTCGAACCGGCTGGGACAGACGGCGACTCGGGCCCGGAGATAGGCGTCGGACACCGTCTGGTCATCAGCCTCGGTGTCGATGCGGCAACGGACCCCAGAGGAATCCGCGAGTCGCTGCAGCGAGTCGCGCTCCGGGCCTCGGCCGATCAGGCGTACCTGCACGCCCTGGCCCAGCCGAGCCGCCGCAAGGATCGTCGCCGACTGATTCTTGTAACCTTGCAGCCGCGAGACGGTGAGCAGGGTCGGCGGATCGTCACGAGCGACGTTCCGGGGCCGGAACCGGTTGGAGTCGTAACAGTAGGGCACCCGGCGGCTGCTCAGACCGAACCGGGCCTTCAGTGTGACCTGGGTCAGCTCACTCGGGGCCCATATCTCGCGGGCTCGCGCCGCGATGTACCGCAAACGACTGTAGTACCCCCGGCGGCTGGGAAATCCGCCCAATGGCCGAGGCAAGCGAACGAGTCGCCCGGCCAGCCACCAGACCGGATCAGCCACCCCCGAGCTGGTGGCGTGAGGGTGGAGATCCCAGAGGTACAACACGAGGGGACAACCTCGCTCTCGCGTATACCGCCAGGCCTCCTCGGCGGTCACACCGCTCATGCAGAGAGCCATTCGGGCCGGCGCCGTGCCCTCCACGGAGATCGAAAGCCCGCGACGCCGAAGCTCGGGCGTCAGCAGGCTGGTGTACGCATTCGATGCAAACCACCTGATGTCATCCACCAGTCGTGATCACTTTCTGTCCTCCGCAACGAGGCCGGTTGCTCCGGCTATTTTATCCCGATGCGCATCGTGGTTCTCGGAGCGGGCGGAGCCCGGAAGACGGAAGCCTCGATTGTTCGAGCGGCCCGCTCACTGGGGCACGCCTGCCGTCTGGTGAATGTCGTGGGATGGTCGCGGTACGGCGGTCCCTGGTCCAGCCGGATCGCCAGCTACCTGGCCGAGGCGTTCGAGCCCGACCTCCTGATTTTTACCCGTCATGCTATCGAGCTGGGGGACAGCAGCATAAGGAACCTTCTGCGAGGTCGGCCAGGAGTATTCTGGTATTTCGATCTCGAGCCCAGGGAAAAGGTGCTGCAACTGGGACGGCTGGTGGGCAGGATGTTCGTCACCGTGCTCGGACAGGTCGAATTGTTTCGAGGCGCAGGCGTCGAGCGGGTGAATTTTCTACCCCAGGCGGTGGACCCTGGACGAGATGTGCCTGCCAGCTCCGCTCCGCCACGCTACCATTGCGATGCGTCGTTTGTCGGCTCGGGCGCCTCCCGTTATCGCGATGACGTGCTCCGAGCAGTTGCCGCGGTAAGCCGACTGCAGATCCGTGGACCTGGCTGGCACGATGCTCCGTCCGATCTGCCGGTGGCCGGTGGTCCGGTACATGGGAAGCGGCTGGCACAGGTCATCCGCGGGGCGGCTATCTCGATCGGGGCCAGCTCATCTCCGGCCCATGACACCGAAAGCTTCTCAGCCTCCAACCGGATGTGGACCATCCTCGGATGCGGCGGCTTCTACCTCGGCCGCTACGTCCCAGGGATCGAAACCTTTGCCGCTGATGGCCAGCACTGCGCCTGGTATCGGAGTCCCGCTGAGGCGGCCCAGCTGGTGCGACACTATCTGAGCCAGCCGTCGGAACGGGAGCGGATTGCGCGAGCCGGGCGCGAACATGCCTTGGCCCATCACACCTACGCTCACCGGCTGGAGCTGCTGCTCCAGGGAAAAGGCTATCCTCTTCCTACAATCTTGTAGTTGCGGAACTCGAAGACCCGCACCCCGGTCAACCGTTCGATCAGGCTGGACACGTAGTAACGGAGAAAACCCCAGCGAAAGCGCCTGGGCTCGATGGTCCGCTCCGGATCGTGCCGGCGGGCTTCGATCCAGCCGCGCGCCACGGCGGGGTGGTGACCCGTGAATCGGCGAATCCCAGGAATCCACGCCAGCAGGGGCTGGCTCTCGTCGGCGTTCCGCCAGGGGTACATCGTCCGGCCGAGAGCGCGCTTTTCCCGCAGCGCCTGGCTGGGGCGGGCCCAACCGTAATGGAACATCTCGGCGCGGGTGAGCCGCGCCCGAATTTTCCGGTGCTCGGGACCCACCCGGAAGCCCTGAGCCCCCTGGTAAGGACGAATATCCAGCTCCGGAGCGAGACGCACCGCCCGTACTTCGCGGCGGTACCACCGCCGGTGAGTCGCGATGGTGTCGAAGCCGCCGTAGAAGTGGAGGTAGCGGACCAGAAAACCTTCAATCTTAGGGTCGTCGTGGTAGCGTTGAATGGCGGCAGCAAGCTCCTCAGCGCCGCGCTCGTGCAGCACTTCATCGGCCTGGATGTAGACCCCCCAGGGATGCAGACACGCTCGCATGGCGCGGTGAGTCTCGATTCCCAATACGCTATTCCCCCGGGTCATATCCCACTCCGACTCCAGGATCCGGATCTTCGGATCCGCTATAGAGCGGACCAGGTCGAGCGTCTCATCTTCCGAGCGCCCCAGATTGACCACCACCTCGTCGCAGATCGGCAGCAGCGAGCGGATGCTCGCTTCCACCGGGAAGTCGAGCTTGATCGCGTTCCGAACGAGGGTGAAGCCGGAGACTTTGACCACGGGTGCCCCAATGTCTGGCAGAGAGCTGAGAATCTGCCCTGCCCCGCGGGATCGGAGCAAGCTCAGGACGATTTGAGCAGCGACCGATAGAGGTCGGCGGTGCGCTCCACGGTCCGGTCGAGTGAATACGTCACCCGCGCGGTATGTCGCGCGGCGCTGCCCAGGCGGGTCGCCTCTGCCGGCTGCGAGAGCAGCGCCTCGATTGCCCGGGCCCACGCCATGGGAGCCGTCGGGTCCACCAGCCGGCCGTCGAGACCGTCGGTGATCACCTCTAGGTTGCCGGTGGCAGCGGACGCAATCACCGGCTTGCCCAAGGCCATGGCTTCCAGGAGCGCTTGCGACAGCCCCTCACTGTGGGAGGGCAGCAGGGCCAGCTCCAGCAGGTCATAGAGGGCTCGAACCTGAGGGGTGAACGGCACGCAGACGACCGCGTGCCGTGACGGCGCCTTCTCCGTGAGACGGCCCAGCTCGCTATCGGGTTCAACTCCGGCCAGCACCAGTCGCACGGGGATGGTGACCTGCTCGAGCGCGCGGAGCGACGATAGCCTGATCCTTGGGCCGCGACACGATGCCGATGGTTCGCCGAGATGGCTTCCCATCCAATTCGGTGGCGCCAGCCGTCCACCGCGGCGGCCGTCACCGGAACATCCACCCGGTCGGTTACCAACCCGTTGGGAATGACGGCCAGCTTTGCCCGCGAAGTACCTCGGCGCACGAGCGCATCGCCTACGGCGCGACTCACCGCCACGACCTTGCTGGACAGCCGGCCCACCAGCCAGGTCTCCAGTGGGAAGCTGCGGGGCATCTGGCGCCGGGTCACCACCAGCGGAATCCGCAGCCGTCTGCTGAGAGCGAGCCAGACGAGCGCGGCTCGATCCTTGGCACTCTGAGAATTGATCAGATCTACCGGATAGCGCTGGAGCAGCTCGGCCAGAGTTGCTGCATTGGCCCGCCTGCCGTTCCCGGCCAGAGCGAACCGGATGAACTTCGAGTCCTCCAGCCCGAGCCAGTCCCTCGACCTCGGACGCCGGAGGGCAGACGAAGCGCACCCGCCAACCTGCGCGCGCCAGGCCGAGACTCAGGTGCAGAGTGGACGTCACCGATCCGGCGCCTCCAGCCTGGTGGAGTACCTGCATGACCGAGAGGGTCACTACATTGCGCCCCGATGCACGTGGCCCTCTACACTCACAGCCGGGTTCCCGTTCGTGGGTACGGGGGAACCCAACGCGTGGTGGTCTGGCTGGCGCGGGGGTTGGTGGAGCTGGGCCACCGGGTGACGCTGCTGGCCGCGGCCGGCTCGAGAGTCCCTGAGGCCGAGCTCGTCGAGCTCGATGCGACCCAGATTCGCCGCCCCGGGTTCGATCTCACCCGGTTCCTGCCGACATCGGTCGATCTGGTACATGCCCACGCTCCTCTCGCTACCCCTCCAGCCGCGCCGAATGTATTCACCCTCCATGGCAACCGGCGGCCAGGAAGCCGGGCCGCCCCCAACACGATCTTCCTGAGCGCCGATCATGCCCGGCGCCATGGAGGAACGGCGTTCGTGTACAACGGCATGGACCCGTCGGAGTTCATCTTCCGATCCGCAAAGGCGGATTACGATCTCTTTCTGGGCCGCCTGCATCGAGTCAAAGGCTACGACTGGGCCGTGGCCGGCGCCAAGCGCGCTGGTAAACGGCTGGTTGTAGCGGGCGGCTGGCGACCGACGCTCCGCCGAAGTCTTCGGTTCGTGGGTTCGGTGGACGGTCAACAGAAAGCCGAGCTGCTGGCCGGGGCTGCCTGTCTGTGGATGCCGGCGCTCTGGGACGAGCCGTTCGGCTTGACCTTGGTCGAGGCCATGATGAGCGGTACCCCGGTGCTCGGCACCCCTCGTGGGGCGTTGCCGGAGATCGTCACCCAGGACGTAGGCGTCCTAGGCGAGACGCTCGACGACCTGGTGCGGCTCCGTGCCACCGTCGAACATTGCGATCCGGCTGCGTGTCGATCTCGGGCCGAGCGCTGGTTTAGCCACACTCGCATGGCGGAAAACTATGTGCGGATGTACCGGCACTACCTGGCCGATGGCCAGCTTCCGGCGGGAACCTCCGCTCCGTAGCAAGACCCACGCGAGCGGTGGGAGTGCAGTCGCTAGAGCTCGGCAGTAACCGTAGGCTCCTCGGCGCGGAACTGGAGATCATATAATCGACGGTACAGGCCGCCGGCACGAAGCAGCTCCTCATGCGTGCCCCGCTGTACCATCCGGCCTCCGTCGAGGACTACGATCTCGTCGGCGTCTCGCACCGTTGCCAGCCGGTGCGCGATCACCAGCACGGTGCGCTGCTGCATGAGACGGTCGATGGCTTGCTGCACCAGTCGCTCGGATTCGGTATCGAGCGCGCTGGTGGCCTCGTCCAGAATCAAGATCGGGGGGTCGCGCAGCAGCGCCCGGGCAATGGCGATCCGCTGCCGTTGGCCCCCAGAGAGACGGGTGCCCCGTTCCCCCAGCATGGTGTCGTATCCCTGAGGCAGAGCCGCGATGAAGCCGGCCGCATTCGCCGCCCGTGCCGCAGCCTCCACCTGCTCCCGGGTGGCTCCTGGCGAGCCATAGGCGATGTTGGCGTGCACCGTGTCATTGAGCAGCACCGTGTCTTGGCTCACGACTCCCATCTGCGCCCGGATGGACCGGCGGGTCAGCTGAGTGAGCGGCGCCCCATCCATGAGAATCTGACCGGTGGTGGGATCGTGAAACCGAGGCAGCAGATCGGCTGCGGTGGTCTTTCCCGCACCCGAGGGTCCCACTAGTGCCACGACCTTGCCCCGGGGCAACCGGAAGGAGACATCGGTCAGCACTAAATCACCATCACCGTAGCGGAAGGAAACCCGATCGAAGACGATCTCCCGCTCGAAGCGGGCGGGTTGCTCGCCGGGGCGATCGACATCGGTGGCCGGCTGATCGAGGAACTCGAACACTCGCTCCGCGCTGGCCAGGGTCACCGCCATGGCCGCGGGGAACGACGCAATGGTCTTGAGCGGCGAGGTGAGCTTGAGAGCCGCCATCAGAAACACGATGATCGCTTCCGGAGCGAGCGGCGTCGCCAGGCCGACCAGGCCCGGTTTGGTGCCGGCCCAGATGATCAGGATGACCAGAAAGCCGGAGAACACTTCGGTCAGCGGGCTGGTGAGAGAGGAAAAGCGCTGGGTGCGGATGACCCGCTTGCGGTACCGCTCCGCCTGCCCGCGGAAACGGGAGGACTCCCGCTCCTCTTCTCCGTAGGACCGGATCAGCCGGATGGCGCCGAGGCGCTCGGCCACTGTCGAGGTGATCTCCCCCCGTTCCTCTGCCCGAGCCTGGGCATGGCGGCGCAGCCGGCGGATGAGAGTCTGCAGACCCAGGACCAGAAGGGGCACGAACGCCAGCGTCAGCAGGGTCAACCGGAGCGAGATCTGGCTCAGGATCACCAGCGTGGTAGCGACTACTATGAGATTCTGGAAGAACGACAGCAGCGAGGCCGTGATCACGGTCTTGGTCTGGTCAACTTCGGTGATCATGGCTGAAATGAGCTGGCCGCCGCGGGTGCGCTGAAAGAAGCCCAGGTCCAGCGAGAGCAGGTGCTCGAAGAGACGCGATCGGAGGTCCCGCACCAGTCCTTCCTGCGCCCGAACCGAGATCTGAGCCGAGGCGTAGCTCAGAGCGTTCTTGAGCAGGAGCCCAACCGCCAACACCACCACCAGCCGCCCCGCCGCCTGAGCGGGCGTAGCTCCCGCCACCACCGGCGCCACCACCCGGTCCATGAAGGCCTCCAGCCGGGTAGAGCCGGTGCGTAGCTGGCCGGCGGTGCCGAACAAGTGCTTGAGCAGCGGAATGAGGATAACGAGAGTAAAGCCATCGAGCAGCGAGGCGAGAAACGTCGTCAGCAGTCCGATGCCGAGCAGCAGGCGGTACGGCTTGATGAGCCGGAGCAGCCGGCGCTCGGCCCGCATCCTTAGCCCTGCCGCGGGGTGAGCAGGGCGATCGGCAGCAGCACCTCTTCGGGCGAGACACCCCCATGCAGGAACGCTCCCCGATACCGAGCCTGGTACTCCCGCAGCTTGGTGGGGTAGACGAAGAAGCGGTCTCCGGTGGCCAGAAGCAGTCGGGTGGACGGGCTCCGTGCCGGCAGCCCATAGCTCAGCAGGTCCTCCACCACTAAAGCGGAATCGGGTTCCTGAGCCCGAAGATCTTCTCCGAACTTGTAACGCAGGTTGGAGGTAGTGTCTCGTTTGGCGAAGACGGTAGCCGGAGTGTGACAGTGGATCGAGCCGTGGTCGGTGGTCAGCAGCACCGGTACGCCCCGGCGCTCGGCCTCACGCAGTGCGTCCCAGAGCGGCGACCGCTCGAACCAGGTGCGAGTCAGGTTCCGCAGTGCTGAGGTATCGCGCGCGACCTCGAACAGCGTCGAGTTCTCGGTCCGGCCGTGAGTCAGCTGGTCGATAAAGTTGAAGACCAGCGCGGTCACTCCCTCCTGAGCCAGATGCGCCGGCAGCCGCTTGAGCAGAGCGTCCCCATCGGAGGCGGTGAACACCTTCTCGTAGTGCACCGGCACGTTACGGCCGGTGAGCTCCCGCATCTGCTCGCTCAGCAGCTCCGCCTCATGGGAGTTGAGGCTCGCGTCCTCGTTGTCGTTCCACCAGTGGGGATAGCGAGACTTGATCTCTGCCGGAAAGAGCCCGCTGAAGATCGCATTGCGGGCAAAGGGAGTGGCGGTCGGCAGGATGGAGAAATAGTGCGCGGTCTCGATGTCGAATCGGGCGCTGATCAGCGGACGAATCATGGCCCACTGGTCCAGCCGCAAGCAATCCACCACCACCAGCATAGCGCGGCCATGCAGGTCCAGCACCGGGCGCAGGAATTCGGCACCGATATCCACCGAGAGCGGGGGACGATCGCTGTCGCCTTCATGCAGCCAGCCGGCGTAGTTTCGCTGCAGGTACCGGGCGAAGTCCTGCCGCAGGCTGTCTTGCAGAGTTCGCAGCGCATCCTGCAGCCCCGGCTCCTCGGCCTGGCCCAGCCGGACTTCCCATTCCGCCAGCTCCGTCACCAGCTCGATCCACTCCCGCCAGGCGAGCGGCCCGCCCCGGCGTCCTTCCAGCTCCCGAAACCGGGTGGCGAAGTCGCGGGAGAGCCGCTGCTGTCGGATCCGGTCGCCTTCCAGCAACCGGGTAACCACGGACAGGATCTGCCGGGGATTGACCGGCTTGATGAGATAATCCGAGATCTCAACCCCGATGGCATCCTTCAGGGTGTCGGGCTCCTCGCTCTTGGTCACCATCACCACGGGCATCCCATGATCGATGGCGCGGATGGCCTGAAACAGATCGAGGCCCCGACGCCCCGGCATCTGCTCGTCCAGCAACACGACCCCATAGGCCTGCCGCTGCAGTAGGACCAGTGCATCGTCACCGTGCGTACTGGTCTCCACGGTAAAGCCCTGCTCCTCCAGAAACAGGATATGCGAGGTAAGGCTCTCGACTTCGTCGTCGACCCAGAGGATGCTCTTTGGACGGGGCATGGGTGGAAACTAAAGGCGGAAACAGTAAACAGTGAAGAGTGACGGTGTTTACCACTCCTCATTCGCGCTGTACCTTCACGCCGTGCACGACACCGCCCCTGCTCCGAACGTCCTGGCCGTGCGCTTCAGCTCGATCGGTGACGTCCTCCTGACCACTCCACTCTTCCGCGCCATTCGGCATCGTCATCCGGCGGCCCGGATCACCGTGCTCACCAAGCAGGCCTACGTCCCGCTGCTGAGTCACAACCCCCATATCGAGCGGGTGATCGGAGTGGCCCCCGGCCGCTCACTCACCAGCCTGGCCGCTGAGCTTCGAGCCATGCAGTTCACTCATCGGCTGGATCTGCACGACAGCCTTCGCAGCCGTCTGTTGCGAGCGCTGGTGCCTGGCCGGTGGCATACCTATCCCAAGCACCGGCTGAGCCGAGCCCTCCTGATCTATGTCAAGCGAAATCGATATCGCGATCGCCGGCCGGTAGCGGAACGCTATTTCTCCGCGGCTCGGCAGCTGGACGTGGTGCCCGATGGCGCGCCTCCGGAGTTCATGCTGGCGACCGAGGCGGACCGCGCGGCCGGTGACTGGTTGACCAAGGCGGGGCTGGGCCAAGGGCGGCCGGTGATTGCCGTCGCGCCTGGCGCGGCCCACGCCACCAAACGCTGGCCGATGGAGCATTGGCGCCGGTTGATTCGCCGCCTGATCGACGAGGGGTTCGACACTTTAATTGTGGGCGGAGCGGATGACCGGTCTCTGGCAGCGGAGCTCTTGGACCAGGGCGAGGGGCGGGTCGTAAACGCGGCAGGAGTGTTCGGATTGCAAGGCACCGGTGGGTTGCTCCGCCGCTCGGCTGCCCTGGTCTCCGGCGATACCGGGGTGATGCATATGGCGACCGCGGTCGGTACCCCAGTCGTGGCACTCTTCGGCCCCACCGTCGAAGCCTTTGGATTCTTTCCGTATACCAGCCGCGCCAGCGTGTTGGAGCTCGCGCTGTCCTGCCGGCCGTGCAGCAGCAAGGGAGGACCTCGATGTCCGCTGGGCCATCACCGTTGCCTGGTCGACATCGACTCTGATTCGGTGTATGGGAGGGTTCGCGGATTCGTTACCTGAACGGCTGGCATCCTTCGGCCTGTACCCTGCTCTCGCTTCTCCCCCAAACCGGACGCGGGCCCAAGCGAGGTGGAATCTTTGCGCTCTGGCTCACCCTGCGAGTAGCCCAGGATCTACTCCTCGATCCGCCGCCCCAGGAACGGGCCCATCGCCGGCGGGTGCAGGCCCTGGAGCAGCGGCTCTCCAGCCTCACCATGCCACCCCCGCTCCGGCGTGCGCTGTCTGCAGCGGTGAGCCAGCTCCGAGAGGGCAGGCCGGAGGTTGCGGCGCAGGTTCTCAGCCAGCTGGTGGCGCCAGCTCGTGACGCCGGCGGAGCCGAAGCAGGAGACGCTATTGCCCTCGCCGCCCGAGAGGCGCGCCGGCTCGTGAGTGGAGAACCGGCGAAGCGGACCACCCAGTAGCTTATACTCCGCCATGCCTCGCCCTACCCGAAAACCGGCCCATGGGTCGGACTCGATGCTGCAAGACCTCGTCGCCCAGATCGATAGCCGGTCGCCCGAAACCACGGCGCCCGACACCGTGGCGACGGGCTTTCCCTCCCTCGACCGGGTGCTCGCCGGCGGCATGCGCCGCAAGGACCTTGTGGTTCTGGCGGGTGACGTGGGGAGTGGCAAGTCCGCCCTGGGGCTTGGTATCGCAATCCGGGCCGCGGCTGCCGCGGTTCCGACGTTGTATTTCTCGGGAGAGATGGGTCCGGAACGGGTCATGGAGCGGGCCCTCGCACTGGAGGGACGGGCGGCGATCGATGATCTCCGGCAAGGCAGGCTCGATGAGACCACTCGTGCCTCGGTGGGGGCGGCGGCGCATCGCCTGCGGCACGCTCCCCTGATGGTTCGGCCGCTCCTCGGCGCCGACTTCGAGGAGGTCCGCGCCGCCCTGGACGTGGTCCCCCGCCGTCAGCTGCTTGTGCTCGACTCGCTCCAGCTCGCCGCGCCTCCTCGTCCGGTCTCCCGGCTGGAGGAGCGCGTCGCCCTGTCCATCCGGGCGCTCAAGGCCCTGGCGGTTGAGCGCGATCTGGTCGTGCTGGTGCTGGCCCAGCTCCCCCGCCTCCGCGGCGGACGCCCCGATCCCCGCCCCACGCTCGATGACCTCGGCGGGTTTGGTGCGGTCAAGCAGAATGCCGATGTGGTACTGATGATTTACCGCGAAGAGATGTATCGGCCCGGACAGGGAGTGGAAGGCGCCACCGAGCTCATCGTCGCCAAGAACCGGAACGGCCCGACCGGGTTTGTAGACCTGTACTTCTACCCTCGCTGGCTCCGCTTCGTGGACATGCTGGACACCGACTGAGTCACTTTGCCGGCTTGGTTGAATCCTTCGCAGCCACGGCGCCGGTCAGCTGAACCATCGTCCCCGACTGCCCCTTCGGTTTCCAGACTCGTACCCACATGGGCGGGCCGTTCTGTTCGGCGTAGAGCACCACCGAGCCATCCCGATTCTTGATGTCACTCACCAGACGCCAGTTTCCGGTGCCGAGAATGCTGCGATAGTAGTTCAGGATCTGATCCATCTCACTGGGACTGCGCAGCGTCAGCTGAAGTGCGTCTGCGCTGCCGGTTTGGGAGACCAGCTCCGGCTTGGGCGGGAGCGGCAGATTAGGAAACGCATCGCCCAGCTCGGGCAGTTTCGGCGCGCGAGACTCGGAGCCGCAGGCCACCGCGAGCCCGACGAGCAGAGTCCAAAAGGTTCTGGATGGGGCCATAGGACGGTGAGACTAGCCGGGTCGATGCGTTGCCGCAAGCGGGTGTGGCACTTATGTTTCCGGATGCCGCACCGCCATTTCAGCAGGCCCCGAAACCGCGTGCTCCCCAAGGAGTTCGGCCATGGCCGGCCATAGCAAATGGAAGCAGATCAAGCGTAAGAAGGCGATCACCGACGCCAAGCGGGCCTCGTCCTGGACCAAGGTGATCCGGGAGATCACCGTCGCGGCTCGGAGCGGCGGCGGCGATCCGGGCGGCAATCCCCGCCTTCGAACCGCCATCGACGCGGCCAAGGCGGTCAACATGCCGGGCGAAAACATCGACCGGGCAATCAAGAAGGGAACTGGGGAGCTCGAAGGCAGCGTCTACGAGGAGCTGACCTACGAGGGATATGGCCCCGGTGGCGCGGCCATCTTCATCGAGGCCACGACTGATAATCCGAATCGCACCGTCGCCGAGATCCGGCACGCCTTCAGCCGCAACGGCGGCAATCTGGGCGCGACCAACTCGGTAGCCTGGATGTTCGATCGTAAAGGCCAGATCTATCTCGAAGCGGCCCGGCAGGACGAAGACACCGCGCTGGAAGCCGCCCTGGAAAGTGGGGCCGAGGATTTTGCCCGCGAGGGCGATCAGTACCTGATAACCACAACCCCTCACCAGTTCCATTCGGTGCAGGACGCACTGCGCGGCCGAGGCTTTGCCATCGATTCCGCTGAGCTGGCGATGGTTCCGAAGAACACGGTCCGGGTGGAAGGCGCCGACGCCGAGCGTATCGTCCGGCTGATGGATGTCCTGGAAGAGCTGGACGACGTCTCCAAGGTATTTTCCAACTTCGACATCGACGCAGCCCAGCTGGCCGAGGCTGAAGCCTGAGGCTGGGCCGGTGAGGGTGCTCGGCGTAGATCCGGGAACGGCAGTCCTGGGCTATGGGGTTGTCGAGAGCGGACCGAGCCCCCAGCCCCGGCTGGTCGAGTGCGGGATCCTCACCACCCGGGCGCGAGATCCTCTGCCGGCCCGGCTCCGCATCATTTACGACGGCATTACCGCGCTGCTCAGCCGGCACCAACCCGATGCCCTGGCAGTCGAGACCGCCTTCTACGGCAGGAACGTGCGAACGGCGGTGGTGCTGAGCCACGCCCGAGGCGTGATCCTGCTGGCGGCGGAGGTTGCCGGCGTCGCTGTAGCCGAGTATTCCCCGGCGTTGATCAAGAAAACCGTTGTCGGACGGGGCGCGGCCCTCAAGCCCCAGGTAGGATACATGGTGGCCCAACTGCTGCGACTCAAAGCACCTCCTAGCCCCGCGGACGCGGCCGACGGCGTCGCGGTCGCCATCACGCATCTGATGATCGCCGCCCGCCCGCTGAGATACCTCCGCTCGATCACCGGCGTCCGATGATCGCTTCACTCACCGGTCTCATCGCTGAGCGGGACGGAGAGACCCTCGTGATCCAGACCGACGGGGGCGTGGGCTACGCCGTCACGGTGCCGCTCGGAGTCGCCGCCCGGCTACCCACCCGGGGGGCGCGGGTAAGCCTCTTTACCGAGCTGGTGGTGAAGGAGGACGGGTGGGCGCTCTACGGTTTCGATAGCGGGACCGAGCGCCAGGTTTTCCGCCACCTGCTCACGGCTAGTGGTTTCGGCCCCAAGCTCGCCCTCGCCCTGCTCTCGGCGCTGGGTCCCCAGCGCACGGTGCGGAGCATTCAATCCCGTGACCTCGCCGCGCTCAGCTCGGTGAGCGGCATCGGACGGAAGAAGGCCGAACGCCTGGTGCTGGAGCTGCAGGACCGCTTCAGCGACGTGGTCGTGCACGAACCTGGAGCCAGGCGCCCCGGAATCCGAGGAGGCAGTGCGAGCGCTGATGGGTCTGGGCTATGGGGTAGTCGCGGCGGATGACGCAGTGCGGGCGGCCCTGGCCGAGGGCGCCCCCGCCGAAACCCCGCAGCTGATCCGGCGCGCACTCCAGCAGCTCGCCCCCGCACGGGGAGGCGTGTAGCCGCATGGCGACCGCTGCCACCACCGCTGAGTGGATCTGCACCCGCTGCGGGGCCACCAATCGGAAGCTCGTACCCTACAATGTCACTCGGACGCCGGACCGCTGCGTGACCTGTCACGCCGGGCATGAAGTGGAGCTGGACAGCCGGCCGGTGCGATGGAAGGCCAGGTTGGAGGAGTAACCTCTCACTTCTTCCCTCTCACCTCTTACCTTTCAGCCCATGACCCGACTCGAAATCACCACCCCCGAAGCGCTGCCGGAAGAAACCAACGCCGACGCGGCACTCCGGCCGTCCCGGCTCGACGAGTTCGTGGGGCAAGATCAGGTCAAGACGTCGCTGCAGATCGCCATCGATGCAGCGCGAGGGCGCCAGGAGACCCTGGACCACATCCTATTCTTCGGTCCACCCGGCCTGGGTAAGACCACGCTGGCCATGCTCATGGCTCGCGAGATGGGGGTCCAGCTCCGCACCACTTCTGGTCCGGTGCTGGAGAAGCCGGGCGACCTCGTGGGCCTGCTCACCTCGCTCCGCGCCGGGGATATGCTGTTTATCGACGAGATCCACCGGCTGCGCCCGGCGCTGGAAGAATTCCTCTATGCGGCCATGGAGGACTTCCGGGTGGATGTGCGGATCGCGGAGGGACCCAACGCCCAGACCATTCCGATGGCCCTGGAGCGTTTCACCCTCATCGGCGCGACCACCCGCTTCGGTTTACTCACTCCTCCGATGCGCGCCCGGTTCGGCATCGTGGAGCGGCTCAGCTTCTATCCCGCGGACGAGCTGCAGCTGATTGTGGCGCGATCCGCCACGATCCTCGGCGTGCCGATGGATGCGGAAGGCGCGACGGAGCTCGCCCGGCGCAGCCGGGGAACGCCCCGAGTCGCCAACCGGCTGCTGCGCAGGGTACGCGACTACGCCGAAGTGAAGGCCGACGGACGGATTACCGCCGAGGTGGCGCGGGCCGCTCTGGGCCGGCTCAACGTCGACGAGTTCGGGCTGGACGATATGGACGCCCGGATCCTCACGACGATCATCGAGAAGTTCGGCGGCGGGCCGGTTGGCCTCGGAACCGTCGCCATCGCCGTGGGAGAGGACGCCGGTACCCTGCAGGAAGTGTATGAGCCCTACCTCATTCAGCAAGGATTTCTCGAGCGTACCCAACGAGGCCGCTGTGCCACCGCTCTCGCCTACCGGCGCTTCGGCTTCACGCCGCCAGCCACCCAAGCCACCATCTTTGACGCCTGAGCGCCTCCGCACCACCGACTTCGAGTACGACCTCCCGACCGACCTCATTGCACAGGAACCGCTACCGGACCGGGGAGGCAGCCGACTTCTCGCTGGTCCAGCGGGACCCGCAGCGGCTGGTGGACTCTCGCTTCACCGAGCTGCCGTCCCTCATCTCCTCCGGCGACCTCCTGGTCATCAACACCACCCGGGTGCGCCACGCCCGGCTGAATGCCACCCGGCGGTCAGGCGCGCCCGCCGAAGTCCTGCTGATTCACCCCGGCGTGAATGGAACCTGGATCGCCATGGGGAAGCCCGGCACCGCTCTCCGACCCGGTAAGCGCGTGGGTCTGGGCCCGGGCGAGTGGGTCGAGACCGTGCGAGGTTCTGAGCGACGGCAACCGCGTCGTTCGCTTCATCGGGATCAGCGCGGAGGAGGCGATGCGGCGTCATGGCCAGCTTCCGCTTCCGCCCTACATCGCCCGGGCGCCAAATCAGCTGGATGAAGCCCGGTATCAGACCGTCTATGCCGCCGTCGAAGGGAGCATCGCCGCACCGACCGCGGGACTGCACTTTACCCCTGCCCTGCTGGAGGCGCTGCAGTCGGCCGGGGTGATGGTGGAAGGGCTGGATCTTCAGGTGGGGCCCGGGACCTTCAAGCCGGTCGAGGTGGATGATCCGGCCGAACACCCCATGCATCCGGAGCGGTATGAGATTTCGTCCCGATTGGCCGAAGCCGTGGAGCAGGTGCACGCGCAGGGCGGCAGGGTGTGGGCTGTAGGCACCACGGTCGTGCGGGCGCTGGAGAGTGCTGCCCGGCAGGACGGCAGTATCGTCGCTGGTTCGGGAGAGACCCGGCTGATGATTACTCCCGGCTATACCTTTCGCGTGGTGGACCGCCTGCTCACCAACTTTCATTTGCCGCGCTCGACTCTGCTCATGCTGGTGTGCGCATTCGCCGGGCGTGAGCTCACCCTGGCGGCTTACCGTCATGCCGTTGCCGCCCGGTACCGCTTCTATTCTTACGGTGACGCAATGGTGATCATCTGACCCGGAGCATCGGCTGACTTTTTCGAACCCGGCCGGGAATGCCGCGGCCGCGGCAACGGCCTACGTCCGAGCCTTGCTCGACCTGCTGGGTCCCCGCGACCCGCTGGTCGTGATGCGGGAGCTGCTGCCCTGGTTGGGCGACCGGCTGCGCGACATTCCGGAGGCCCGGTTGCGGCAAGCGGAGGCCCCGGGAAGTGGTCGGTCATCGAAGTGATACAGCATCTCGCCGACAGCGATCTCGTGGCAGGTTTCCGGATCCGGATGATGTTGACCGAAGATCGCCCCCCCATTCAGGGCTACGACCAGGATCGCTGGGCCCAGGAGCTTCTTTACCGGGATGTGAGCCTGAGTCAGGCACTCGACCAACTCCGTGGTATACGGATCGCCAACCTCCACCTCTGGGCCGGTCTGAGCCCTTCTCAGCTGGAACGCGTCGGGCTCCACAGTGAACGAGGGGCCGAGAGCGTCGGCTTCCTGCTCCGGCTCATGGGAGCCCACGATCTCGTACACCGCCGGCAGATCGACCGGATTCTCGCCGCCGTTCAACCCTCCGCCCGGTGAAAGCCGGCTGATGTTCGAGTTTCGAGTCGACGGGAGAGCGGGCTCGGCCCGTGCCGGCACTCTCAGTCTGCCTCATGGGGAAGTCCGCACCCCGGCATTCATGCCGGTGGGCACCCACGCCGTGGTTCGGGGACTCAGTGCCGGAGACGTCCGCCGCACCGGTGCCCAGATCGTGCTGGGCAACACCTACCACCTGCACCTCCGCCCCGGTGAGGCGGTGATCCAGTCCATGGGAGGGCTCAACCGTTTCACCACCTGGGACGGTCCCATGCTCACCGACTCGGGTGGCTTCCAGGTGTTCTCCCTCGAAGGTCTCCGCCGGATTTCGGAAGATGGAGTGGAATTCCAGAGCCATATCGACGGCACCCTCCGGACCCTCACGCCCGAGCGTGCGGTCGAGATTCAGTGGCAGCTGGGGGCCGACGTCGCCATGGCATTCGATCACGTCGTGCCGGCGCAGTCTTCGCCCCAGGCGGCCTGTGAGGGGATGGAGCGCACGCTTCGCTGGCTGGATCGGTGTAAGGCGAGACACGTCGAACTGGCGGACGGTCCGCCCGTACGCAGACCCTCTGGCCCATCATCCAGGGTGGCATTCACGACGAGCTGCGCATGCGCTCTTTGGAAGGAACCCTGGCGCGCGGGCCCTGGACCGGCGTAGCGATCGGCGGACTGTCAGTGGGTGAAACGAAACCGGTGATGCACCGGGTGCTCGAGCTCCTGGAGCCCGCCCTGCCGAGCGACGTGCCGCGTTATCTTATGGGTGTCGGCTTTCCGGCCGATCTGCTGGAGGGAATTGCCCGAGGGATCGACCTGTTCGATTGTGTCGCGGCCACCCGGAATGGTCGCCACGGTACGGCCTGGTTGCCCAACGGCCGGATCAACGTGAAGGGCGCGACACTCAAGCACTCGACCGCGCCACTCGATCCCACCTGCGATTGCGAGACCTGCACCACGTATCCCCGGGGCTATCTGCGACACCTGTTCATGGTCGAGGATATCCTGGCGCTGCGCCTGGTGTCGATCCACAACATCCGGTTTCTGGTGCGACTCGGCGAGCAGGCTCGAAGCCACATCCTGAACGGCAGCTTCGATGGCTGGAGCCGCGAGTGGCTCAGCCGCCACTACGCTGGAGGAGATTGAGACATGCTACAGGGCAGCTCCGGCAGCGGCCTGTCCGTCCTGCTATTCCAGATGGCAGCCATCGGCCTGGTGTTTTACTTCCTCATCTTGCGGCCGTCGGCCCAAGCCAAGAAACGCCACGCCGAGCTGTTGACCCGGCTCAAGAAGGGCGACGAGGTAATGACCAGTGGTGGGATCATCGGCAGGGTCAAGGACATCAAGGAAGTGGATGCGGACGGTCTCAAGGAGACCCGGGTGACGGTCGAGAGCGGGACTTCCACCGTCGTCATCGAGCGCTCGCGCATCGTGCGGGTGGGAACCTCGACCTCGGGTGCCGCGCCGGCATGAGCCTGCTACCCCTTCACCTGCTCGGCTCACCGGTCTTGCGGCAGCACAGCCCGGAAGTAAAGACGGTGGACGACGAAGTGCGCCGGCTGGTGGAGGACATGTTCGAGACCATGGATGCCGCGAAGGGCATCGGCCTCGCCGCAAACCAGGTGGGGGTGAGCCGCCGCGTCGCCGTGGTGGATGTCGACGGCGATCGCTTCGCCATGATCAATCCCCGGATCGTGGAGACCGAAGGTCGTGACGTGGCCGAGGAGGGGTGCCTGTCCATTCCCGACATCTACGGCGATGTCACCCGGCCGGACCGGGTGGTCATCGAGGCGCTCGACGCAGCCGGCAATCGCTATCGCAAGGAGGCCACCGGACTCAAGGCCCGAGCCATCCAGCATGAGATCGATCATCTGGACGGCATCCTTTTCCTCGACCATCTCAGCCTGATCAAGCGGCAGATGCTCCTGGCGCGGTGGCGCCGGGAACACAAGGACGACACGAGCTTCACGAAAGAGGTGTCAGCGGCTTCTGCCCGGTCGGAATGAATGCGGATCGTATTCTTCGGGACGCCGGTCTTTGCCGTGCCGTCGTTGCAGGCGCTGGTGAGCGGGCGTTTCGATATCGCAGCAGTTGTGACTCAGCCGGACAAGCCGCAAGGTCGCTCCCGTTCCGAGCTGGTTCCCCCGCCGGTCAAGCTTACCGCCCAGTCCGAAGGCATACCGGTTCTCCAGCCTGAGCGTCCGCTTGGGGATGTGTTCACCGCCAGCCTGCGGCGGCTCGAGCCGGACCTGGGAATCGTGGTTGCCTACGGCCACATTCTGCGCCCTGAGATCCTGACGGTTCCTCCTCGCGGCATGGTCAATGTCCATGCCTCGCTATTACCCCGCTTCCGGGGGGCGGCGCCGGTTCAGCACGCCATCCTCAGAGGCGAGACCGAGACGGGAATCAGCATCATGCAGATGGAGGCCGGGCTCGATAGCGGGCCGGTGCTTCATCGAATCGCGACGGAGATCCGCCCGGAGGAAACTGCCGGAGCCTTGGCCGAGCGGCTGTCCAGCCTGGGGGCCACCGCCTTGATCGAGGCTCTCTCGCTGATCTCCGGGGGGCTGGCGCGAGGCCAGCCGCAGGATCACAGCCGGGCGACCTATGCGCCTAAGATCGATCGCGACCTGGCCCGGTTGGTCTGGCAGCGGGACGCTTCGACTCTCGTCCGGCAGATCCGAGCTTTCGATCCGTCCCCCGGCGCATGGACCACGCTCAATGGCTCGCTGCTGAAGCTGTACGGTGCCCGGGAGGTGGCGGGAACTGGCGAGCCCGGCGCCGTTCTCGCGGCCGGCGATCGCCTGGTGGTCGCCGCGGCTCGGGGCGCCATCGCGGTCAACGAGGTACAGCCGGCCGGCAAGACCCGCCTGCCGGTTGATGCCTGGGTCCGGGGCCGCGGGATCTCTCTGGGCCAGCGCCTGGAATGAGGCCACTGCCGCGGGTGCACGCGTTTACCGATGCGACACTGCTGCGAGCCCCGGAGTTCGGTATCCGGGCGGCGGCGATTGCCGCTGGTGGGTCGGCGGTAGCTCTGCACATCAGGGCACCCGGCGATGGTGGCGCTTTCCTGGCCGCCGCAACGCTCCGGATCCTCGCCCTGGCGAGGCCTCCGGAAGCAGCCGTCTTCGTCAACGGGCGGCCCGACATCGCAGCCGCCGTGGGCGCTCAGGGAGTGCAGCTCGGCCTCAAGGACCTCGCGCCAACCGATGCCCGCCGGGTGTTCCCTCGTGGGTGGATCGGGCGCTCGGTCCACAGCCGGGATGAGGCCGCGGCGGCGCTGGCTGAGGGTGCCGACTTTTTGGTGGTGGGAAGCATCTATGAGACGGCGTCTCACCCCGGCCAGCCGCCCGCGGGACCAGGGCTGGTCACCGAGTGCGCCAAACTGGGCCGGCCAGTCATAGCCATCGGGGGAATTACGCCGGAACGTGCGATCGAGGTAAAGGCGGCGGGGGCTTACGGCGTGGCGGCGATCCGCGCGCTGTGGCAGGCGTCCGACCCCGCCGCAGCCACGCTGGCCCTCCTCGCGCCCTGGGGGAACGACCCATGAGTCAGCTCGAGATCATGGTGAACGGCGAGTCCCGCCGGGTTCCCGGCCCCGCCAGCGTGGCCGATCTGCTCCGCCATCTCGGCCTCGACCCCAGAACCGTCGTCGTCGAGCTGAATCGCGAGATCGTCCGGCGGCCCCGCCTGGGTCAAACGGCCCTGGCGGACGGCGACACGGTTGAGCTGGTGCACTTCGTCGGGGGAGGGTGATGTGGTAGCAGTTATCTTTCTGCCATACCTGAGAACTCTGGAGTAGCAGCATGACCGCGACCCTTCCCCCGACCCAGCCCCTCACCGACCTCCCCCTCACCATCGGAGGCCGCAGCTTCCGCTCCCGACTCATGGTCGGGACCGGGAAGTATCGCGACAACGCGGACATGGTGCGCGCCATCGAAGCCTCCGGAGCCGAGATCGTCACCGTGGCGGTGCGCCGGGTCGACCTCAATCGCAGGAACGAGGAGGGGGTCCTCTATCACCTGAGCCCGGACCACTACTTTCTGCTGGCCAACACCGCCGGATGCTACACCGCCGACGAAGCCATCCGTTACGCCCGGCTCGCTCGCGAGGCCGGATTCAACGAATTCGTGAAGCTGGAAGTGATCGGCGACCGGGAGACGCTGCTGCCCGACACCGAAGGGTTGCTCACCGCTGCCCGCCAGCTGGTTCGGGACGGATTTTCGGTCCTGGCATACACCAACGACGACCTGATCACCGCGCTCCGGCTGGAAGAGGCAGGCTGTGCCGCGGTAATGCCGCTTGCCTCACCGATCGGCAGCGGGCTGGGCCTGCTCAATCCCTACGGCATTCGAACGATCAAGCGGCGACTTCAGGTCCCGGTGATCGTGGATGCCGGTGTAGGAACCGCGTCGGATGCATGCCTGACCATGGAACAAGGAGTAGACGGCATCCTCATGAACACAGCGCTAGCCGAGGCGGAGGATCCGGTCGCGATGGCGAGTGCGATGCGGTGCGCGGTCGAAGCTGGTCGTTTGGCGTTTCTGGCCGGGCGGATGCCCCGACGCGAGGTGGCGATGCCGTCCAGCCCGGCTCGCGGCATGCTGGAGTAGATCGTTGTCGCGGGATGCCAGATGACCTCGGTGAGCGGAATAGGATCGCGTCGCGCCGCCTTGAGGATCCTGGAGCAAGTACGGGAAGGGCGAACCTTCGAGGTGGCGCTGGATCGCGGCGTAGGGGAGTTGCCCGAGCCCGACCGGCGGCTGGCCCACGAGCTGGCGGCAGGAGTGCTCCGGCAGCGAAGCGTGCTCGACCGGCAGCTCGCGCCACTCGTGGCGCGCGGTTGGGACAGCGTTGCCGCGGAGCTGCAGGACATCCTGCGAATGGGCGCGTACCAGCTTACTGCCCTGGAGCGGGTGCCGGCTCACGCGGCGGTAGACACCAGTGTCGCTCTGGCGAAGGCCGCCGGCGGGGTCCGCGCAGCCGGGTTCGTGAACGCCGTATTGCGTCGGCTCACTCGGGCCGATGCGCCTGCCGAGCTCCCCTCCTCCGGCGACCCGGCAGCCCTGGCCGAGCAGTATTCCCACCCGGCCTGGCTGGTTAGACGGTGGATGGGATCCTTCGGTCGGGACGAAACTGAGAGGTTGCTCCAGTGGAATAACCGGCGTCCTCGACTGATCGTACAGCCGGCTCGGATAGAACGAGAGACGCTCGCCTCGGCATTGAGCTCCGCCGGCATTGCGGTCGAGTCCGCCCCGTTCGAGGCCGGGATCATAAGCGACCGGAGCCGCCCGGCCGAGCTTCCCGGCTATCGTGAGGGTCATTTCATCGTGCAGGACCCGGCCCAGGCAATCCTGGTCCGGTTTGTAGACCCGCCGACGGGAGCCGCGATCTACGACGCGTGCGCCGCGCCGGGAGGAAAAACCATCGCCCTCGGACGGCGGTCCGGGACGATCGCTGCCGGTGAGGTAAGCCTCCATCGGGCCCGTCGCCTGGCCGAGAATCTCCGCCGGGCTGGGAGTGGCCGGGAACATGTCGTGGTCGCGGATGGCAGACGACCTCCAGTTCGTCCGGTGGACCTGGTGCTGCTGGATGCGCCCTGCCTGGGGACCGGCACTTTTGCCCGGCATCCCGACGCGCGCTGGCGGGTGACGCCGGAGAATCTGGCAAGCGTTGTGCAGCTCCAGGCCGAGCTGCTCGAAGGTGCGGTGGCGGCGGTGAGTCTCGGGTGGCTTGCTGGTCTACTCGACGTGCTCCCTGGAGCCGGAGGAAAATCAGCAGCAGGTCGACCGGTTCCTTGCGGCTCATCCGGAGTTCAGCCGGGAGCCGACCGGCGCGGTTCCAGCTTCCCTGCTTTCGGCAAAGGGAGATCTGATGATCCTGCCGCAAGAGCACGGCATGGACGGCGCGTACGGAGCCCGGCTCCGGCGGAGCCTATGAGAGCCCGCCGTCATGTGAGCGGGGGCGGCCCTCTTTTTCAGTCGGCGCCCTGGCGCGCCTTCCTTCGCGACATGGGGCTGATCGCCGCGACCTTCATCCTCGGCTATGGTATTTCGGTGTTCTGGCTCTCTCCCGGCTCGGTCTTCACCAAGGAACACTCGCTTCCCCGGGTCCTTGAAATGCCGGAGAGCAAAGCCCGGCAGAAGCTCACCGAGCTCGGCTTTCGTCCCCGGCTCGATGGGGAGCGGCCCAACGACTCCTTTCCCAGCGGCACGGTGATCTGGCAGGATCCCCCGCCCAGTACGGTGTTACAGCCGAACAGCGTGGTACAGCTGGTCGTCAGCGCCGGCCCGACACTGGTAGCGGTGCCCGATGTCATCGGGCTCGACCTGGATGAGGCCAAGAAAATCATGACTGCCGCCGGCGTGCAGAGTGGGGAGTGTAGACACCTCGGCCGCCGGACCGGAGGCCGGAGTGGTGCTGGCCACCCGTCCCGCCGCCGGAGTAGGTCGGCCCCGGGGAGCACCGGTAACCGTCGTGGTCAGCCGAGGGCCGGGGACCCCTCCGTGAGCGTCAGAATTGCGCCGAGTGTCCTGAGCGCTGACCTGGGCCGGCTTCGCGAGCAGATTGAGAGCGCGGTTGCCGGTGGGGCGGACTGGCTCCACGTCGATGTCATGGATGGTCATTTCGTCCCCAACCTTACCTTCGGCGCCCCGCTGATCCGCGCCATTCGACGCCTCACCGACCGGCCGCTGGATGTGCACCTGATGGTTCAACAACCTGAGCATTACCTGGCTGAGTTCGCCGACGCCGGGGCCAATGTGTTCACCTTCCATCCCGAGGCGACGATTCACGTCCAGCGGCATCTCTCGGCGGCCACGGGAGCGGGGCATGCTGGCCGGAATCGCGCTCAATCCCTCCAGTCCGGTAGCCCTGCTGGAAGAGCTACTGGACGACATCGATCTTGTCCTGGTGATGTCGGTCAATCCGGGCTACGGAGGTCAGTCCTACCTTCCTCAGTCAACTGACAAGATCCGCCGGGTACGGGCCGTGTTGGACCGACGGGGCGTAAGAGCCGCATTGGAGGTGGATGGGGGCATCACCACCGAAACCATCGGAGTAGCTTGGGGAGCCGGCGCCGACACCTTCGTTGCCGGCACCGCGGTGTTCGGCGCTCCTGATCCCGGTAAGGCGGTGCGCGACCTCAAACGGCAGTGCGCCGTGAAGGTTTGAGGCGAAGCGTGTCGAAGCAGTGGGTTATCGTCGCAGCGATCGTTGGTAGCCTCGTGATCGGGGCGGTTGCGCTGGCCCGGTTTGGCCAGCCACCTGAGGGCGTGGGCATCGGCAATCGGGCACCCGACTTCAAAGCCATCGACCTGGCGACGGACGACTCGGTCTCCCTGGGTGAGCATTACCGCGGCTCGGTGACCCTGCTCAACGTCTGGGCCACCTGGTGCGCGCCATGCCGCACCGAAATGCCCGCGATGGAGCAGGTCTACCAGGCCCTGGCTCCCCAGGGTTTCAAGATCGCCGCGGTAAGCATCGACGAGGGGGGTCCCGACGATGTGAGAGCTTATGGTCGGGAGCTGGGCCTCAGCTTCGATCTCCTGCAGGATCGCAGCAACCGCGTGACCCAACTCTATCAGACGACCGGGGTGCCCGAGAGCTTCCTCCTGAATCGCCAGGGGATCATCGTCAAACGATTGATCGGGCCCCAGGACTGGAATTCACCGGTCAACCGCGCACTCATCGAACGCCTCATGAAGGAGCCCGCACCCTAGTCGTGTCGGATTGGATCCTCGGTATCGAGACCTCGTGCGACGAGACCTCCGCGGCCGTCCTTCGTTCGGACAACGGGACCGGCGAGCTGGCCTCGCTCGTCATCCTCTCTCAGGACGTCCACCGCATCTTCGGCGGAGTCGTTCCGGAGCTCGCCAGTCGCGCCCACGTGCAGGCAATCGGCTCGGTCGTTGAGCAGGCGCTGGCGGATGCTGGAATTGGACTCTCCCAGTTGGATGGGGTTGCCGTGACAGCGGGCCCCGGACTGGTGGGGGCGCTGCTCGTGGGAGTGATGTATGGGAAGACCCTGGCCTTCAGCCTCGACCGTCCCTTCATCGGGGTCAATCACCTGGAAGGGCATCTTTTCGCCCCAACCCTGGAAGACCCGAAGCTCGCTCCCCCCTTTGTGGCGCTCCTGGTGAGTGGTGGGCATACCATGCTCTTGGACGTGCCGGAATGGGGGGAGTACCGACTGCTGGGGCAGACGTTGGACGACGCGGCGGGCGAGGCGTTCGACAAGGTCGCCAACCTGTTGGGGCTGGGCTATCCCGGCGGGGCAGCCATCGAGCGGCTCGCCCGCCAGGGCAGTCCCCACAAGTATCGTTTCCCTACCCCAATGCTCCACGAACTCCAGCGACCGGGGCCGAACCAATACGCCTTTTCCTTCAGCGGGCTCAAGACTGCCGTGCTGCGCGCGGTGCGGCAGGACGGCCATTCCAGCGCCGAGGGATCTCCCGCCGACCTTGCCCGCGGCTTCCAGGATGCCGCGGTGGAAGTACTGGCAGCCAAGACGGCGCATGCGGTCGAGGCGTCCGGTTATGACCTCGCGATGGTAGGCGGCGGCGTGGCCTGCAATCAGGCCCTGGTCGCCGCGCTGCGGGACCGGCTGGCGGGACGGGCCCGGGTCAGCGTAGCTTCCCCGCGACTCAATACCGACAACGCGGCTATGATTGCCGCTGCCGGAGCCTGGCGGTTGGCCCACGGCGAACGGAGCACCTGGGACCTTGAACCGCGCGACGATCTGCCGCTTCCCGGTCTCCTGCTTCACCCTTCTGGATCCAAGTCATGACGATCTACCCCTTCATCATCCACGCAGGACCCCTGGAGATCACCGGCTACGGCCTCATGCTGATGGTGGCCTTCCTCATGGGCGGCTGGCTCATTGCCCGGCAGCTTCGGGAGAACAAGCTCAAGGAAGACTACGCCGCCGACATCGTAGCGGCCGCAGTCATCGGCGGCATCATTGGAGCCAAGCTCTGGTATGTGGCCTTGACCAGGGATCCCGGGGCGCTGTTTTCCCGGGGAGGGCTGGTCTGGTATGGCGGCTTTATCGGGGGAGCCCTGGCCGTCATCCTCAACAGCTGGCGCCTAGGGGTTCCGCTTCGCTGGACCATGCAGCTCGCCGCGCCCGCGCTGGCCGCTGCCTACGCCCTCGGCAGGGTGGGCTGTTTTCTGGTGAATGACGACTACGGGCGGCCGAGCAATCTTCCCTGGGCGGTCAAATTCCCCGAGGGGCTTCCCCCTTCCACCGCAGGAAACCTGCACCACCTGTTTGGCGTGGCGGTACCCGCTGGAGTGGATCCCTCGACCGTGCTGGCGGTACATCCCACCCAGCTGTACGAGGTAGCGGCGATGCTGGTCGCTTTTGCGGTGCTCTGGGCTCTGCGGAAACGCGGCCGGCCGATCGGCTGGTTGTTTGGTTTATACCTCGTCTTCGCCGGAGTGGAGCGATTCCTGGTGGAGATTGTCCGCGCCAAGGACGACCGGTTCCTGGGTCCGTTCACCCTGGCCCAGTTCACCAGCGTGATCGTTTTGCTGATCGGCGTCGTCCTGTTGGCCAGGTGGCGAAGGGGGCCAAGCCCGGAGCCGAGCCTCTATCTGGAAACCGGCAGGAAGGCTGCGGTGTCAAACACCTAGACAGCTTGCTAAGCTGTTCAAAATCAGGGGCTTAACAAGGAATTCAAAATCCCGTACAGTCTCTATACAAAAAATTGCACTCTGGGGTGGTGCCGCGGGTATGACCTTTCCTCTTGCTGGCATTGAGGTTAGGGAAAAATCGATTGTGGCACCTCCCTTGCTTTAGAGTAGGTCGGGAAGTCGAGAGACTTCAAACAAAAAGTGGTAGGTCGAAGAAGGGTGGAGCGGGCACTTCGGCCCGTCTCCGTAAACTCAGGGGGCGATCTACCACTCTACTTACGCGACGGCCCGTCATTGACGGGCCGTTCGCATTTAGGGGAGAAAACCGCCCAGGCCGCTATCCCAGCAGATCTCGCGCGGCCAGCAGAATGCCATCCTCATCCGCATAAAGGTAGTGCTCGGGCGAAAACTCGACCCCTGCAAAACGAAGCTTTCCACCCCGCTCGCCACCACCGTTCTTCTCGCTTCGCATCGGGCAGGCCTGGAGCGCCCTGATTCCCACCGGTGTCTCTCTGAGCTCGGCCGAATCTCGCACGCAGCCGTTGATCAACAGGCCGGCCCAGCCGTTCGAACTGCGCCAGCGCGGCCAGCCTGCCACCCACCAGGGCACAGCGGAGCGAAGCCGCCGCCGTCCACTACCAGGACCCGCCCCCGGCCGGCTGATTCCAGGGCCTGACGCACCAGGGTGTTGTCCTCGAACACTCTGAGGGTTTCAATCGGACCAGAGAACCGGCTAACCCCGCCGTACTCCCGAAAGAGTGGCTCCGCAACCTGAATCAGTTGGGGAAAGGCATCGCAAAGATCGGCGGTGGCGAACTCCACTAGTTCTTGCTGGCCCGGGTCTCCGGCGCCTCGGTAAGGTTGGCCTTCATCCGCTCCACCTCGGCCTGCATCTCGCCTAGATCAGCTTCCATCCGTTCCAGCGAGCGCAGCAGATCGAGACTCGCTCCCTGGGGCACCGGCGGAGGGGCCAGGGGCCCGCTTGCGTTCCGGGGGCGCACCGGTTCGGGAACCGTGGATCTCATCCGTTCTCTGCGCGGTGCCAGGACAAAGGTCCAGACCAGAGCGACGATCAGCAGCAAGAGCAAGACGCCTTGGATCAGGAGGGACTCGACCGTGGGATAGATCCCGAGCGCCGGCACCCGAGGAGCGCCGAGCACGATGGTCGTGGGAAGAGTTCCTCCCTCCTGCAGCTCTGCCACTCCCTTGCCGGCGAAGACGAAGGCCATGTAGTACAGGAAGGCGCTGGTCACCCCGAAAAATGGCCGCAGTGGAAGCCGGAGGCCGAAGCGGCTTATCGCTATGTATACGCCGACCATCACCACCGATCCCAGCAGGATGCCCAGAACAATCGGCATCGCCCCGCCGCTTGGCCCTCCGCTCAAAAACAGCGCCTTGTAGAAGAGCACCGTTTCGAACCCTTCCCGATAGACCGCCAGGAAGGCAGCAGATGCAAGCGCAAGACTGGAACCGCTGGTGAGTGCGTCCTGCACCTTGCTCTTCACAAAGTGATTCCATTTGACCACTTCCATCTTGGAGAGCAGCCAATAGCTCACATAGAAGAGCACCCCGGTGGCTATCACCATGGTGAGCCCTTCGAGCGCCTCGCGCTTGGCCGGCGTCAGCTGAAATACCGTCTCCAGCGCGAAGGCCGTGAGCAGGCTGGCGATGACCGCAGCCGCCACGCCGATGTTGATGTCCCGCTTCCGCTGGGCTGCACCCATCTTGACCAGAAAGGTCATGAGGGCGCCTACAATGAGGATGGCCTCCAGGCCTTCCCGCACGAGAATGACCAGCGACTGGAGGAACAGATTGGCGGGACTAAGGTCGTCACCCAGCACGCGCTCGGCATTCTCCAGCCCGGCATCCAGCTGCCGGCGAATGCCATCGAGCTCTGCTGCGGTGGCACCACCGGCTGCCCGGGTACGCAGGGCCGCAAAGGAGGCTTCCAGCTCGGCGGCCAGCCCGGGATTCTTGGCCCGAACCGAGCGCTCGACCTGCTCGAACGTCATGTAAGCGTCGAAGGCTCGGGTGCTCGCCGAGCTGTCGCCCTTCCGGGCAAGTGCGTAGGTCGACTCCACCTGGGCCCGGACCAATGCAAAGACCCGATCGTTGTTACTGGCCGCAGCGTCAGGCTGAAAGGCTCGAGTGGCGGCAACCTGGGCCAGCGCGCCGGAAATGGTATCGGACTCGCCCAGCGTTTTCAGCAGAGCAGCGTCAGACATCCGGCCCGTCGTGACGAACTGCTGAAGGGAGGCAGGCACCTTGCCGGAGGGCGAGGGGAGGTGGAGCAGGCTGGCGTAGAGGGCCGCGGCCCAGCGGTCTTCCGCGGGCAACCGGGACTCGAACGCCGGCATGGCAGTCCCAACCACGCCGATGCTGATCCTCCGGTAATAGTCCAGGGGCGATTGATCCCGCAGCGCGGCGGCATCGGTGAGGTTGGCAGGTTTGGGTTCCAGGCCGGCTGCCAGGGGGCCATCTCCCCGGCCGCCGTTGCCGTGACATCCAGCGCAGTTGGCCCGGTAGACGGACGCACCGTGCGCGAGTGAGGGCGCCTGGGCCGGCAGCTCATCCAGCGCAACGCCAAACTGCTTCACCAGCGAGGTAGCCAGCCGCCGAACCCGGATGTCGACCGAGTCAGGTGCCGCCGCCCGATCCACCATGTGGATCAGGTTGTCGATTTCCCTGACGGAAACGGCGCTGGATCCGGGCGGCAGAAGGGCGGCAGAGCGGCGGGATTCCTGGAGAAACAGGCGGGCCTCCGCCACCTCTGCGGGAGCAACTACCCGTCCATCAGCGATGCCAGTGCGATACTCTTGCGCGGCCAGCTGGGCGGTGGCGGCAATTCGTCGAATCGCTGGAGTCGGGTCCTGAGTCGCCGGTCGCTGTTGCGATGGACTGAGGAAAGCAGTTGCGGCAAGTAGGAGGGAGCCGCCGATGAGAATCATTTTCACCCAGTTTGAGCTTGGACTACTCAAACTAGAGTAAATCAGTCGGATTTGGAAGTAGCTCGGCTAAGGCGCCTCTACGATCGCAATCGCGCCGGCTGCGGTGGCGGAATGGGTGAGCGAGATCTGGATCCGAAGCCCTCCCCGCTCGTCCGAAACCCGGGCAGCCAGCCCATGCAGTTGGATCGCAGGGCGTCCCTCCGGGTCGCGGGATACCTCTATCTCCTTCCATCCCACTCCCCGGGCGCCTGGCAGGGCCTGCAGTGCTTTATAGACCGCTTCCTTCGCCGCGATCCGGGCGGCGGCGTGGCCGGTCGCGTCGGGGCGGGTGCCCAGGTACTCCCGCTCCTGGTCCGAGAAGAATCTGGCCATGGCGTGCTCGCCCTTGTTGGCCAGCAGCGTCCGGATCCGCTCCAAATCCACCAGGTCGATTCCCACCCCGACGACGGTCACAGGCGCGCCCACCAGAACTCGGCCAGCGGGCGCAACGGCTCGGGGACCGGTAGGTAGCCTCCGAGGACCAGCCCCAGGTAGGTCAGGACCAGGAGCAGCAATGCCGTCGCGGCCCAGACCGGCCAAGTCGGTCGCCGCCAGGCTCGGACCTTCTCAATTTCGCCCTTCCATCTCGCCTGCTCGGTTCTGGCTGCGGTGGCAAGAGCAAGCCAGGACGATTCGAGCCGGCGAGCCGTCGTGGCCAGGGCGGATTGCCATTCCTCCTGTCCGCTTCGGCCGCGAGCTCCGGACGCAGAGGCGGCCGGTATAGTCTGCTCCAGGGCGTCCAGTGCGCTCACGAAACTCGCTCCGCCACTGCCCAGCCTCGAGGCGATGGCGCGTTCATCCTCTATGGTGAGCAGGAATTGGCTCAGCTGCTTCTGGGGGAGACGGGATTCCGCCGCGGCCTCCCGCAGGCGGTCGTTCACGGTATCTGTCATCCGGCGAGCCGCCGCTGCCACTGAACGCTCCCACAGCTCGAGCCAGGCCACCCGGCCGAGCGAGGCAATGGCTCCTTCGCGATCGCCGGCGGCGGCGAAGGACCGCGCCGCACCCGCCACGTCGAAGAGGCGGGTGACCAGGTCCACCCGGATATCCTCGAAAACGATGTCGAGCGCGCCGCGATCCGCCGGAAGCGTGGGGGGATCAGCGAGCCGGCCAAGCGACGGGCCCAGCTCCGGTACCATCCAGGAGTCGGGCGGATTAGATGGGAGAGTCACCACGCTGGTAGGGATCAGCGAAGGATGGCGTCAACGACACGGTTGGTGTCGCTCAGATCCTCGAACACGGCATGAGGACCACAGGCCGCCAGGTCGGGAACCGAGTAGCCACCGGTGGCAACGGCGACGGCTCTCGCGCTGATGCAGCTGCCACAGGCGATGTCGGCCGGCGTATCGCCGATGATCACCACTTCCTCGCCCGAGGGCACTTTGCCGAAGAACCGCTCGGCTCTCCGGGCTGCGATCGGGGGAAGATCAGGCCGATGGACCGCGTCGGAACCGTACGCGGCCACCCGGAACCGCTCCGGATTTAGCCCGGCCGCGCGAAGCTTGAGCGTGGCCCCTTCGGCGAGGTTGCCGGTCAGCAGACCAACGACGATGCCATCCTCCGCCTCCAGCCGGTCAAGCAGCTGGGGAATCCCCGGCATGACCGTCGTACGGCTCCGAGGCTGCTGCAGCTCGACCGAGAGCAATTCGACATAGCGGCGGAAAATGGCTCCAACCAGCTCGGCCGGATGGGGGGATCGGCGCCCGGCCAGCTCCAGCATTTCGGCCACGATCTGGGGATCGGTCTTTCCGTCGAACCGAACTCGATCGAAATCGGTCCCGTTTCCGATCTCCTGGTCCAGGGCGGCAACGATGGCGCGCCGGCCCGCGCCGGCGGTCAACAGGATGGTTCCATCGATGTCAAAGAGGACCAGCCGACGATGGCTCACCGGTCTTCCAGCCTCCGCACCGCCACCAGGCGCTCTCTCAGCGGCGCCGCCCGGGTTCCCGGCAGCCAGGGCTCGACCAACATACCACCGCAGGCCAGCGTCGAATGCACCAGGGTATCGGCCTCGCCGGCAAAGGCAACATGGGTAATCCCGGCGGTGGACTCGCCTTTGAAGAAGAGCAGATCGCCAGGCCGGATTGCATCCGGGGAAACCGGGGCGCCATGGAAGACCTGCTGGGCCGAGTCCCGGGGTAGCGCTATCCCCCGAGCGCTAAAGGTCGTTTGCACCAGGCCGGAGCAATCAACTCCCCAGGGAGTCACCCCTCCCCACTCGTAGGGGCTGCCGAAGAAGTACTCGTAGGCCCAGCGTTCCGGCGCCTTGGCTCGCGCTGCGCTGACCACCTGGGCCATATCCCGTACGCAGCCGCTTACCACCCGGCCCCGACGGCCGTCGGGCAGGACAACGACATCATGCTCGAGAATGACCCGTGCCCGCAGCGGGAGCGGGAGGCCGGCCCCGCCGATCCGGACGACCGCGCCTTCGCTCCAGCCGGCGGCTTTTCCGCGCCACTCCTCGGCGCCAGGATCGTCGACTTCCCTGAGGTAGCCGGAGTGAATCCAACCTTCGTAGCCGTCGGCATGAGTACAGACTCTGCGCCAGTCGCCCGAACGCTCCAAGAGCACGGCGGTTTCACCCAGCACGAGCTGCGTGGCTTGTTCGGCGCGCACGCCAGCCTGGGAGAGCACCGGGGCTACGGCCGCTGTGGCAATGAGGGAAGTCATACTGGTTGGGCTCAGGCGTCCTTGCCCGAGGTGGGCCGGCCTTCGCAGTCGCGGCAGAGGGTGACGCCGCGGAAATTACAGATGAGACAGATGAAGGTGCCGCACTTCATGCAGGGATAGCCTTCGGACGCGCGCTCCTCCCGGCCGCAGGCGCGGCAGGTCATGGCATCGTGCTCGTGAAGTTCAGCCATGGCGCAACTCAACCGGTAATGTTGTAGCGCTTGATCTTGTTGATCAGCGTTGCACGGGAGATGCCGAGCTCGATAGCCGCGCGGGTCCGGTTCCCGGTGTGGTGCTTCAAGGTGCGCTCGATGTGCTGTCGCTCCAGGTCTTCCAGGCTCAGCGGAGTATGCCGCCGGTCGCCGATCCCGGGACGGGCCCGGAACTCGCCGGGCAAGTGCTCGACGCTCACAGCCGGCTGCCCCCGACCCAATATCAGTGCGCGCTCCAGCACGTTCCGCATCTCCCGTACGTTGCCGGGCCAGGGATAGCTGAGCAGGCGCTCCAGCACTTCGCTCGACAAGGCAGCCGGCCCGTCGGGCAACTCCGCCTGAAGGTCGCCCATCAACCTGGTGATCAGCGCCAACCGATCCTCCCGGGAGCGGTCCCGCACCGCCGGCAGGGTGAGAGGCATGACGCTGAGCCGGTAGTAGAGATCCTCCCGGAAGCGTCCCAGCTCGACCTCGGACTGCAGATTCTTGTTGGTTGCAGCCACCAGGCGCACATCCACGGTGATCTCGCGGGTGCCGCCCAACCGCCTGAAGGTCTTGGTCTCCAGCACCTTGAGGAGCTTAGGTTGGAGCTCCGGGGCCAAATCACCGATCTCATCGAGGAAGATGGTCCCATGGTCGGCGATCTCGAACAGCCCTTGCTTGCGGTCCTTTGCATCGGTGAACGCGCCCTTCTCGTGGCCAAAGAGCTCGGAGTCGAGAAAGGTGGCGTTGAGACCGGCACAGTTGACTTCGACGAACGGAGCCTTCGTTCGAGGGCTCAGGTCGTGCATCAACCGGGCCACCCAGCCCTTGCCGGTTCCGCTCTCCCCATTGAGCAGGACCGTAGTGCGCTCGCTCTGGGCGAGGAGCGCCACCTGGTGAGCGAAGTCCTGCATCCCGGAGGAGGTGCCGAGGGAATCCAGACCGTGCCCCGGAGCACTTTGTACCAGGAGAGCTTCGTTGATGCGGCGGAGCCGGGCCTTGTCGGCCACCCGGGCGGTGGCCGCGGCGAGGTGCTCCATATCCACCGGCTTGGTGAGGAAGTTCTCGGCGCCAAGCTGCATGGCCCGCACCGCCGTCGCCACGTCGGCTTGACCGGTCAGCAGCACGACCGAGGCATCCCGCTGGCGGAGGTGCTCCAGGACCTCCATACCATCCATGCCAGGGAGGCCGAGATCCAGGATGACAACTTCCGGGCGGAGGCGATCAAAAGTTGCCAGCCCCGCCTCGCCGCTCAGCTCCCGGGTGACCTCGTAGCCGAAACGCTCGAAATAATTGCCGATGCTGCGCAGAACATCGACATCATCATCGATCAGCAGGACCGATCCGGCCATGGGATGCCTTGGGTGGTATTAGAGAAGCGCCCACCAGAAATTAGTCACTCGCGCTTGCTTTGCCATGGTTGGCCGCACTCCGGGGCAGCATGATCCGTATCGCGTTCGGCACCACGGTCGCCGTGAACGGGGTTCCTCCCCCCGCTTCGCCGTCGAGCTGCACCGGCTGAACCCCCTCGGTCTCGACTCGAATCTCCCGCCCCCGAGCATGGCCCACGTAGGTCCCCTCACCGGGCGCACCGGGAGACAGACGAAGCAGATCCCAGACCGCCCGAACACTTTGCGAGAAGTTGTCGGCCCGGATAACCACCACGTCGAGTAGCCCGTCGTTGGGACTGATGCCGGCGCCCAGCTTCACCAGCCGGGGGATCACCTCACCGCAATTGGCCACCAGCACCATGGCGGCGTGGGCTTCATAGGCGGACGCCGTCTATGGTGATGACGTGGAGGGAGCTTCGGATATCGGTGATAAGGCGGAGGCTGGTGGCCACGTAGGCCCCCATTCCCCACCGCCGCTTCTGTTCCGAGAGGGTTCCCGCCATAACCTTCGCGTCGTACCCCGCGCCGCAGGCCACCGCGAAGTATTGGGCCCCCCCGGGCCGATCCATTCGTCCCAGATCGAAGGGACGGGGCCGGGCCGTGAGCAATGCCTGAGCTGCCCGGGCCGGCGAGGCCGGAATGCGGAGATTGCCGGCCAGGAGATTGCCGGTTCCTCCGGGGATGACTCCCAGCGCCACGTCGGTGCCGACCAGTGCGGCCGCAGCCTGCATGGTGGTACCATCTCCACCGAACACCGTGACGACGTCCACTCCAGCTGCCACCCCGTATTCGGCGAGACGGCGAGCGTCTCCTGGTCCTCCGGTGGAAAGCACCTCGATGTCCCAGCCACCGCTCCGAAGGGTACTGGCAATCTCCTTGTGGGCGACGAGGTCGGTCCGCGCGGCTGCGGGGTTGGTGATGAGCAGCGCCCGGGCCACGCTTAAAACTCCCGTTCCCACCGGATATCGGAGCCGATCTGATACGGGTTAGAGATCTGAAGGCCGCCGAAGTCCGGGCGGCAGGACTGCAACGTCGGTTCCACGCTGGTCTGAAGGCTCCATTCCCGGCTGAAACGAAATTCCAGGCTGGCCCCCAGGTTGTTATAGCTGAAATGGCCGAGATTCTCGGGGCAGAACCCGGCATTCAGGGTGACGAACGTCTTGCTGCCGAGCTGCCATCCTGCTGCCAGCTGGGTCAACGAGGCGGAGCGCCCGCTGGAAACTCCGGGTCGAATCTCGATCAGATCGAGCGGAATGCCCAGGTCCTGGATGAGCGCCCGCTCCAACTCGCTGGAGAGGGCGCTGGAGAAATAGGACAGTCCGGTTGCCAAGGCGTTGCCCTGTCCCAGCTGGGCCGCTTCGTTGGCGGGATAGCCGGTGACCAGGTAGGAGACCAGATCGGTTTCGGAGATCGGCGGATTGAAGGTGCTCTCGAGCGTCACCTTGGGCACGTACAGAGTGCCGGTAATATTGGCGATCACTGGAATTTCTTCGCCCCTGACGGCGCGGACGACGTGTACCGCCCGGATGTCGAGCGCCGCGTTCAAGTCCCCGAAGTACCGCACCGATCCGCGCTCCACCGTGAAGTCGCGGGTCACCGGCCCGATCTTCAGGGTATAGCTGCCCCGAAGCGCGTCCAGGGTTCCCGATGGGGTGTAGGTCTTCCCCGCCTTACTGAGCACCACCTCACCACCCAGTTGGATATTCGCCTCATTGGAGCGGAGCCAGACGTCGGAGCCCGAGCACGACGCGCAGATTTTGAATGGTGAGCGAATCGAGGAAACGGTTCTGAAAGTTGGCCCCCAGGCTCAGATTCTGGCGGCGGAGCAAGGTGGTGTCTACCAGATCCGCGATGGTAGGGTCTTCGAGATCGATGATCCGCTTGCTCACCAGGTCGGCGAAGTAGAGCACGCCGTTGTTGGCATTTAGATTGCCCGTGAGAGTGGACTGGAACAGCGGTCCGCGCAGCCGGAGACCACCGGTGCCGGTAAAGGTGAGGAAGTTCCTGACATCGAGGGCGCGGAATGCATCCGCCTGAAAGCCGAGGTCCAGAACCGGGCGGGATAGATCGACCAGGCGAATGGCTCCGTTGATTGCGAGGCGACCTCCGCTCCTCAGGTTCAAGGTGTCGAACACCAGGGAGTCGCCCTGGAACCGGGCGCGACCCTGGAGGCCTTCGTAGCGGACGCCCAGCCCGGGCACCGACATGGAGCCTCCCCGAATCTGTACTCCTCCGGCAAACTGCGGAGCATCCCAGGTGCCGCCGACGTTGACGTCCACGGACAGGGAGCCCCGGACCCGGTTGACAGCCGGCGTCAGCGCCTCCAGCAGGCCGAGGTCGACACTGTCTCCTCGAGCGTGGATGCTGATGGGGCCCTCCACTCGCCGCTGCTTCACCCCGCGGAGGCCGAGGTCGAGCGGCAGGCGGGTCTCGATCCGAAGAACGTTTTCCCCAGTTCTCCAGAGGAACAGATTGGCCTCCAGCTTTCGATTGGCATAGTCGACTACTCCCTGAAGGAAGGGAGCGTCGAAATCGCCGAATTTGCCTCCATCCAGGGTGGTAGTTCCTCGCAGGGTCGGCGCCTCAGCGGTGCCGCCGACTCGCACGTCCAGACCCACCTCTCCGGCGAGAGCCGTCGTATCCCGTTGCAGCAATCCGTAGATGTCGTGCAGATCGAAACCGAGGATCCGGAGCGCCAGGGACCCTGCCGAGGAGCCTGGAATCCGTCCGCCGGCCTGGATCAGGGCGGAGCCGTCTTCGGCTCGCAAGGTGAGGGGACTGATCGCGGGCGCCGAGTCGCTCAGGGTGACGGCAAAGCTTTGGTCCAGGCGATAGCGATGGATCGGAAGACTAAAAGCCAGGCTATCGAACATGGCCACCTGGGTCTGCTCATGCCGCCACCAGCGCCCTGCCCCATCCACTCGTGAATCCTGACCGACGCCGGACCCGGCACTCCATTCCAACGAGTCGGCCAGACCGCGCACCTGGCCACCGAGGTTATGGAATACCCACTTCTGGGCCACCAGGGAGTCGGATCCAACCGAGGCGGTCAGTTGGGGCCGCCGCCCGCCGATCCAGCTGAACGCGCCGGTGACCCGGGGAGAGCTGATGCGCTGCCACTCCAGGTTCTGGATCGCCAAGTCGCCGCCCATCTGGAGGGTGTCGAGACTGCCCTCCAGTTGAACGGAGCCGTGCGCCGTTCCCCCGAGAGGCCGACTGTCCGGCGAGTTGTCCCGGGTCTGCCCCGTGGCCGCAAGCAGGAGAGAGTCGAAGGCGATGAGGCTGTCCGCGGCCAGGGTGAGCGACATCTTCCCACTATGCGGCCCGGACCACCCGAGAGTGCCGGAGCCGCCCACCCGCGCGCCTTTCCAGACTGCGTATGCGGTATCGAGCTGGATCACGCTGTCGTGCACGCCCACGACCGTGTGGACGCTGTCGAGGGTAAACTCGCGGATGCGGCTTCTCGAGAGAGCCAGCCGCAGATCGCCTTCCGGCGCGTTCACCGTATCGGCCCTGCCGCTTAGCCAGAGCTCACCATCCAGGCTCGACGGCAACTTTCGTCCGGTGAGGGCCGCGAGATCCAGCCTGGAGAATCGGAGCAGGAGGTCCTCGGCGCCCCAGGTCGGGGGTCGCAGAGTGGCGAAGCCATGCGCGTCTATGGTTCCGATCTGTCCAGTGAGGGACGCATCTACCGCGAGCCGCTCCAGCGTGCCCTGACTCTTGAACTGCCCCCGGACCTCACCGCGCGCTCTGAGTGAGGCAAAGGCGCGCCGGATGCCTTCAAACGAGAGCGGGTCCAGCGTCACGTCGGTGGCCAGACCGAGTACGTCAGAGCGGGTATCCAGGTGAACGGTCCCCTCGAGCTGACTCGGCGGGAGGTCCAGGTCCTGGTGTTGGGCGGTCCCATTGAAGGTGACGTTCCGAAGCGGGCCATTGAGCGAACCCACCGCCATGAGACGGCCGGGCAGAATCACCGCCGGTGCGATTCGGCGAACGGTGCGCAAATCGATATCCGACTGCCTCACCCCGAAGTTGGTGAACACCAGACCGCTGTCCCGCGTGGCCCCAACCCCACCGTCGCCCGCGATGGTCGAGAGCGGGTTGCCCGGCACCGCAGCATCGGTGAATGCCCACTCCAAGCTCAGATCCATGGCGTTGAGGTAGCCGGAGCCGGCCAGCTTCCCGGTCACCTTTCCGTAGAACGGCAGGGTGTCGAGGTAGGGTCTGACAGCATCGAGGTCGAGGTCGGCGAGACGGACGTTCATGTCGCGTACCCCCAGCCCGCGCCGCCGGTCGGTGATCGTGACCAGCTCGCCGTCTACCTGACCCAGCAGGCCATTCAGATGCAGGTCGCGAATGTCGTAGGCAGTCCGGGCACCGGTCTCCGATCGGGCGGTGAGCACGCCGCGTCCGGCCATCGCGGGAAAATCGGGCGACACCCAGCGCAGGTCTTCCAGGTTTACCCGCGGCGCGATCACCTGGAAGTCGAAGAGGATGGTGTCCCTCGGCCAGGTCACCGCACCGCCGCCGGAAAAGCGGGTGTCGGGTAAAGCCCCGCGCGACAAGCTGAAGACCGCGCTATCACCGCGGATGCGCACCCGGCCCACGGCATTCGTAAGGGTGACCCCCGGGTCGTTGACCCGGGTGGCCAGCGAGTCGAGGTCGATGGTGAAGGGCAACCGGTCCGGAGTCGCAATACGAAGCCGGGAGATCCTGGTGGCGAGATCGGAGAGCAGGATGACGCGCCGCAGGCCCTCAGGGCTGTCTTCGATGACCCGGCCCGGCTTGCCCCGCTCGGCTCGAAGCGCCGAGTCGACGGCGAACTCGGTCCGGGCCGATTTGGGCGGGTTCCAGGGCAGCGCGATCCGCAGGGTACCGGCGTTCATGTGGACGTTGTGAAACTCCACCAGCGGTGATTTCCCGCCGGGGGAGCCCTTGCCGATTCGGAGAACCTCCTCGTAGTTCATCCGGCCGTTGCGATGCTTGATCAGCTGGATAGTAGGCCGCTCCAGCTGGATCCCACTCAGCACCACCTGCCCGGCAATCAGGTTCGGCAGCCGATAGGTGACCCGCGCGCGAGGCAAGTCGGCCAGCAAGGCGCCGCTGGTGTCGCGTACGACCAGATCTTCCAACGTGAGATCGTAGATGAACGATCCCGAGATCGCTCCCACCTTCACCTGGCCGGTGACGATGCGGTCCAGCATGCGTGATACGGTCCGCGCCAGCAGATCTCGTCCCGGCGGCGTCAACGTCATCGACGTCACCACACCTAGCAGCATGGCCAGGGTGCCGACGACGAAGACGAAAAGGAAGCGAGCCAGGTAGCGGCGCATCAGAAGGGCTGTCCCACCGCGATGTGAATCGTCCACTTCCGGTTCCGGGGCAAGACATAGGAGCCCTGTCCCGGTACCGGCGTCAACGTCTCCAAGCTATCGAACTGGAAAAGGGCACCTGGTTGAAGCTTGTACGGGTTGTACGCCACGTCGAGTCGCGCCGGGCCCAGTGGAGTGGCAACTCGGAGTCCAAGGCCGGGAGTTACCCGGATCAAACGACCAGAGGAAGGACCCTGCCGTTGCCAGACACCCCCGGCATCGACGAAGGCGGCGAGGCGTAGCCGGGAGCTGAACACCGGCGATGGCACCCGAATCTCTACATTGCCCAAGGCGAAGGTGTTGCCCCCGGTGGCCGCCACCCGTACCGAATCGGGGATGTTGTCAAAGCCCACCGGAACCACATAAATCACCGGGCCCAGCTCATTGCGCTCGAATCCGCGGACGTCATTCGGCCCACCGGCGTAGAATCGCTGGTCCGGCGGAATGAACGCTCCGGACACGTTGGCAATGTCGAGGGTGGGGGAGAAGATCAGTCCTCCTCTGAGCCGCCAGCTCAGCACGACGTCCCGCGAGAGTGGCCGGTACCAGGACATACCGGTTACGAACCGGGTGAATTGCTGCAGGCTGGATGAGCCGATGTATTTGGAGCTGACGGTCACCTCAACCGAGCCGACTCTACCTCGGGTCGGATCGACCGGACTGTTGACCCGGGGAAAGGTTCCCAGCGCGGTGAGAGTCGCCAGGAATAAATTCTGCCGCAAAGGGCCCACCACGTCGCTGGTGCACGCGCCAAAGACGGAGCAGAAGCTCAGGGGCGTGGCCGTAGTCTTACCATAGGACAGGGTGTAAGTGAGGGAAAGCGGGTTTCGCAGCCGGGGGGTGGTCCGGGTGAGCGCCACGCTCACACCAGCCTCCTGCCGGAGATACACCTTGTACTCGGAGCGCCGCTCGGTAAAGAGCGACAGCGTCACCGCGTTGTTGGGCGAGAGGAACGCGGGACGGCGCACTGACGTGCCGAGATAGTAATTCAGCTTGGCGGAGCCGACCGTGTCCTGCGACGAGGTGCTGCAGATATTCTTGTCCAGTCCCCAGTTCAAGGGATCTCCAACACCCACCTTCGAGACCCGGCTGCTGATGTCGAGGATGCGGCCGGCCCCCAGGAAATTCCGGGTGGTCCAGCCCAGCGATCCCCGGAAGCAATCGTACGTGGCGTACCCCAGGCCGCCCTGGATCCGGCGGGGTTTGCTCTCGTTGACCTGCACCACCAGGGGGACAGTACTGTCCCCTGGATGGTACGCCGCCGAGTCGATATTGACGGTGACAAAGCGGAAGAGATCCGACTCGTACAGGTTGCGTTGGCTTTCGAACAGCTCCTCCTGGGAGTAGCGCCGTCCGGTGCGGGACACAAGCAGCTTCCGGACCACTGCCGTGTCGACTGCGTGGGCGCCGATCACGTTGATGCGTCCGATGGCCGCCTCCCCGTCGGGGTCGGCTTCCAGGGTCACCGCCGCAGTCTTGGCCTCTTTATCGGCCTCGAACGCGGTGAACACCCGGGCCGAGGGATACGCCCGGTCGCGCAGCCGGCGGGTGATCGAGTCGGCGGTGGCCTGCATGGCGAACCGGTTGAACGGGTCGCCGACCTGAAGCGGCAAGTCGAGCAGCGTCCCTCTGCGCCTTCGGGGCGGCACCGAATCCAGGCCGGTGATGGTGAGAGTGGTCACCCGGATCGGGTCACCTTCGTGGATCTTGAAGGTGATGTAGGCGTCCTCGGCTGCTCGCCGCACCAGCGTATCGACGACGGCATCGGGATACCCGCTCCGCTTGTAGAGCACGCTGAGGCGCACGACATCTCGGCGGAACTCTTCTTCGTCGAAATACCGCTTGGCACCAAGGCCGAGCCAGCGGAAGAAGAACGCGCGGGCAAACCAGCTCGAATTGGTGGTGACGATGGCGGCAGCCAACACTTCATCGGAGATGGCCCGATTGCCCTCGAAGCTGAGTTGCCTCACGACCCGCTGGGCGGGCTGCTGCGCCGCCGCGGTGGAAAAGGCGAGCAGCGCGATGAGCAGGCAGGCCAGGCCGGCCGCGCGTCTCATCGGCATCCGGGCAGGTGATGTTGAGCCAGGGTTATGCAAGGCGGTGGCGAACGATGGCACCAGGGCAGATGAGTGAGAATGCCGCACTCCAGATCAGGGGTCATATGCCCGCTGGCCCATCGAGACCAGATTGACGGCATTGCTCTAAGCCCGGTAGTTTGACCATCTTACACCGTGGTGTCAACGTCATCGCGCTGCACGGCTTCCCCCCTTGCCAATCCACCCAGAGGGCACCGCCCAACGGATTCATGCGCCCATATCTCCTTGCAGTTGCCCTCATGCTCGCCGCCTGCGCAGACCAGGGCGGCGCGGCATCCCTGAATTACTATTTCACCTACGACCCTAGATCACTCGACCCGGCACTTTCCACCGATGTTCCCACCGGTGAGGTCGTCTCGCTGCTGTTCGACAACCTCACCCAATTCGACGCCGACGCGCAGCTCAAACCGGGCCTGGCCCGCTCGTGGGAGACCGACCCCTTGGGCCGGACCTACACTTTCCACTTGAGGAAAGACGCCACCTTTCACGATGGTCGTCCCATCAAGGCCGCCGACGTGCGGGCCTCGATCCTGCGCGCGTTGGACCCCGGCACCAAGGGAGGACGGGGCTGGCCGCTTTACCCCATCAGCGGGGCCCGTTCGTACGCCTCGGGACAGACCAAGCAGGTGCCGGGGATTATCATCCCCAACGACTCAACCGTGATTCTCCGGCTGGACGAGCCGCTTAACCTCTTCCCCAAGCTGCTGGCGATGCCGGTGGCGGCCATTGTTCCGGCTCCGACTCCCCCCAACTTCGATCAGCATCCCATCGGCAGCGGACCCTGGAAGTTCGTCTCCTGGTCGCATGACGATGCGGTCGTGCTGGCCCGGAACGAGCACTACTGGGGGGGTACCCCCCGCTCCGACACCCTGCGCATCCGGATCATTCCCGAGCCGCTGACCCAGGCCGCCGAGTACGAGTCCGGTCGTCTGAGCGTCGTCGAGGTGCCGATCGGCGAGACCCAGCGCTGGGAGAGCACTCACGGACAGGAGCTGCAACGGCGCCCGGCGCTGCGGGATCTCTACGTCGCCATCAACACCACTCGGGGGCCGCTCCAAGACGTTCGGGTCCGCCGGGCCCTGAATCATGCCGTCGATGTCCACACTCTCCTCTCCACCCTGTTCGCCGGACGGGGGGTACCCGCCGCGGGATCACTGCCACCGGGGATAGCCGGGTATGACTCAAGCCGATCCCCCTACACTTATGATCCGTCCGAGGCCAAGCGCCTGCTGGCGGAGGCCGGATACCCCAACGGCTTTGCCCTCAAGCTGTGGCGAACCCCGCGGGCCGAGCTCGCTCGCCTGGCACAATCGATCCAGCAGAGCCTGGCCGAGGTCGGGGTACGGGCAGAGATTGTCGAGCGCGACGCCGCCAGTGCCCGGGCGGCGGTCCGCAACGGAGAGGCCGATCTCTTTCTGACCGACTGGTGGGCCGATTACCCCGACCCCGAGAATTTCAACTATCCGCTCTTCCACTCCCGTAACAAAGGCCCCGGCGGCAATTACGCCTTCCTGGCCGATCCTCGGCTGGATTCGATGATCACCCGCGCCCGGGCCACCACCAACGAGGCCGAGAAGGGACGCCTGGCCCGGGAGATCGACGCCCGGGTGTTCGAGCTCGCTCCCTGGATCTTCCTCTGGTTTCCCGTCGATGTGTGGGCGTCCCAGCCCGAGGTCAAAGGTTGGCGGATCCCTCTGGTCTTCACCGGTCAGCGCTGGATGCAGGTAGAGCGTACTCGGTGACCCGGTTCCTCCTCCAACGGTTCCTGCTGCTGATCCCCACCCTCCTCGGCGTGCTGCTGGTCACCTTTCTGCTGCTCTACGTTGCGCCGGGTGATCCGGTTCAGGCGATGGTCGGTGAGCGGGCTGACCCCGAGACCCTGGCCCGGCTGCGGGCGGAACTGCGACTGGACGATCCGCTCTACCAGCAGTTCGGACATTACCTGAGCGGGGTTGTCCGGGGCGACCTTGGCACCAGCTACATCACTCGGCGACCCATACTGCGCGACCTGCTCGAGCGCTTCCCCGCGACTCTCCGGCTGGCCGGCGCGGCAATGCTCTTCGCGGCGACTGTGGGAATCAGCATCGGAGTTTACGGCGCGTGGCGCCCGGGAACCTGGGCCGACCGGGTGGCAGCCTTTGGCGCGTATCTTGGAGTTTCCTTCCCGGTTTACTGGGTTGGCCTGATCCTCATTTTGGTCTTCGCGGTAAACCTCAGGTGGCTGCCACCGTCCGGCTCGGGCGGACTCATCTACCTGATACTGCCAGCCCTGACATTGGGGATGCGGTCGGTTGCATTCCTGTCGCGGATGACGCGGGCGGCCATGCAGGAAGTGCTGCAGAGCGACTTTATTCGCACGGCGCGTGCCAAAGGCTTGATCGAAGGACGCGTCGTCCTCTCGCACGGGCTTCGGAACGCACTGCTCCCGGTTGTCACCGTGCTGGGGCTGGACTTCGGCAGCTACCTCACCGGCTCGATCCTGACCGAAACCATCTTCTCCTGGCCCGGCGTGGGTCGCTATGTACTCACCGCAATCGACAAGCGTGACCTCCCCGCGGTGCAAGGCAGCATTCTCTTCCTCAGCCTCGTCTTCGTGATGGTCAATCTGATTACCGACCTACTCTATGCGCGAGTCGATCCGAGAGTGGCCTATGACTAAGGCCCTCTCCGTCCTCTGCGTCCTCTCCGTCCTCTGCGTCCTTCCTGTCCCTGCCGTCGCGCAGAAAGACCTCAAGCACCGACTCGATTCCCGGCTGGACGCATCGCCGTTCAACCGGCAACTCTGGGGCGTTGCGCTGATCGATGAAAACGGCCGGCTGCTCTACGGGCGAAACGAGAACCGGCTGTTCGTTCCCGCCAGCAACACCAAGCTGGTGGTCAGCGTGGTGGCCTCCGCACTGCTCCCGCCCGACTGGAGGGTCAAGACCAGCCTCTACGGTGGGCCAGTGGTGGGCGGCGTACTCCAGGGTGACCTGGTCCTCTACGGCCGGGGAGATCCGACGATGAATCGGCGGTGCTATGCCACCGATACCACCCTGGCCGGGGTCTGCGAGACCGACCCGTTCGGCCCGCTCAGGCGCCTGGTCGATTCCCTCCGGGCCCGAGGGGTGCGGACCATCGCCGGCGACATCGTAGGCGACGGCAGCTACTTCGAGCCCACCCTGGTACATCCCAACTGGGAAGCGTTCGACCTGAACTGGTGGTACGCGGCCCCGGTGTCAGGGCTGGGTTGGCACGACAACAGCGTGGACTTCGACTGGCAACCCGGCGCGGCCGTAGGCACGCCGGCGCAGATCACCATGACGCCGGTCCTAGGCGATATTGCGTTCGAGAATCGAACCGTGACGGTCGCTGCCGGCGGAGTATCCGACATCGGTGACCGGTTCTTCCGCGTACCCGGCACGCTCCAGATCTGGGCCGAAGGGACCGTGGCGCTCGACCACCCGCCACGCACTGACTCCTTTGCCCTCCCCGATCCCAATCTGTTCACCGCCAGAGCACTCCGGCAGGCGCTCGCTGATGCCGGTATAGCCGTAACCGGCACGACTCGGTCTACCACCGACTCCCTGCTCTATGCCCGCCAGCGCGCCGGCGCGCCTCTGGCCGAGGTGACCTCCCGCCCCCTTCGCGACTGGGTATTTCCGATCCTCAATACTAGCCAGAACTGGATCGCGGAGATGCTGCTGAAGCAGCTGGGCAAGCAATTCGGCAAGGCAGGTTCCTGGACCGAGGGCCTGGAGGTCGAGCGCCGTTTTCTCATCGACTCGATCCGGGTGGACTCCACCCAGTTCTCCCTGAGCGACGGCTCCGGCCTCTCGAGCAGCAATCTGGTGAGTCCACTCGCCTTCACCCAACTGCTCCGCTACATCCGGCGCCATCCTCGCTACGCCACCTTCGCTTCCGGGCTGCCGCAATCGGGGCTGACCGGCTCGCTGCGGAATCGGTTCCAGGGAACGCCACTGGCGGGCAGGGTAAAGGCCAAGACCGGCAGCATCTCCCGGGTGCACAGTCTCTCGGGATATATCGAGCTGGGGGCGCGCACGCTCACTTTTTCCATTGAAGCCAATCATCACGCGCAAGCCAGCCGGATGATGCTCGCCACCATCGACAGCCTGGTTGTGGAGATGGCCAAGCGGTGAGGCGGCAGCGGGGACTTCTGGTCCTCGCTTTGGCCCTCGGGTTGGCGGCTGTGGCGGTGGTCGCGGCAGGCCGAGCCGGCCAGCAACGTATCGGAACAGACTTTCATGTCTTCTGGCAGGCCGGCTACGATTTTGCGCACGGCTTGCCGTTGTATCAGCCGCTCCCAGGCGCGCGGAGCTTCATCTACCCGCCCTTTGCCGCCCAAGTCTTTCAGCTTCTCAGTGTCTTTCCCCTCAAGGTGGCAGCCTGGCTGTTCTACGTTGCCAGTGTATGCCTCATCGGCGCCACCGCCTGGCTCTCCCGTGACATCGTAACCCGGCTCCACGGTCCCGAACGTCGCATCATTCCTTTAATCCTCGCCCTCGTGTTCTCGGCCGAGTTCATGATCAATAACCTGGACCATGTCCAGGTGAACCTCCTCGTCTTCCTGCTCTGTCTGCTCGGCGTACGCGCATTTCTGACTGGGCGCGAAGCTGCGGCCGGCGGGTGGATCGCGACCGCCACGGCCATCAAGGTCACGCCAGTCTTTTTTGCCATCTGGGCGGCCATCCGGGGCAATCGCCGGATGCTGGCTGCGGTCGCGGGGTTCGGGGTTCTTGGCCTGGTCCTGCCCATGCTCCAGCGCGGGTTCTCTCAGGGGATGATCGACCTGCGGGACTATTACCAGGCTTTTCTTCATCAGTTCGCAGCCGGAGCGGTGGTCACCAATTACCGGAATCAGAACCTGGCGGCGATGGTGTACCGCGCTCTGGTCCCCGGCTCGTCGGGAGACACGCCTCCCTATGACTACGCCTATCTGGCCGCACTGGAGCCCTGGGCTCCAACGCTCTACCGGGTACTGGCTGGCGTAATTCTGGGCGTCTTCCTGCTGCACTTGATCCGACTGAGAATCACCGCAAAGCCCATCGGCGCACTGGAGATCGCCAGCGTCTTCCTGGCGAGCCATCTCCTCTCGGGAATCACCTGGAAGGCGCACCTGGTCACTCTGCTCTTCGTGTTCTACGCCTTCTTCTTACTGCGCCGCCAGCAAATGAGCCGGGCTTCCCGGGTGGCGCTGGTGATTGCCTGGGGTGGCATGGTGCTGGTGGGACTGGGTCGGGACGTGGTCGGCGCCAGGCTGCATCACTACCTGGCGGGGTACAGCGTCTTCGTCTGGGTGATGCTGCTGCTGTTTGGGCTCAGCGTAGTGTGGGCGGGGCAAAGAAAAGGCGTAACCCGCCTTCAGTCGTCCTTTCTGTCCGAACAGCGCCATGTTGGACGAATGGCCCGGGTTTACCTTGGCCTTCGGGTTGATCAGGTGGACCGCGTTGTTGACCGCGATGCAGGCCTCAGCGGCCCCAGTCGCGATCAGCTTGAGCTTTCCGGGGTAGCTGGTGATGTCGCCCGCGGCATAGATGCCGGGTACGTTGGTCGCCATCACCTGGTCCACCTTGATGTCTGCCTTCTCGGTGTCGAGCCCCCATTCCTTGATGGCACCCAAATCCGAGTGAAAGCCGAGCAGGGGAATGACCGCATCGATCTCCAGGGTTTCCTCTGCTTTCGTCTTGCTGTTAAACAGGGTTACTCGCTCTACCCTGCCGTTGCCATGTAGCGCCTTGACCTCCCAGAAGGTTCTCAGCTCGCACTTGCCGCTGCGGTGAAACTCCTGCACCTGATTGATGGTGGCCTGATGCGCGCGGAAGCCGTCGCGCCGGTGGATCAGCATCACCGACTTGGCAACGCCCTGAAGGTTCACCGCCCAGTCGAAGGCCGAATCGCCGCCGCCCACGAGAAGCACCCGCTGGTTCTCGAACTGTTTGGGGTCGATCACCTTGAAGTAGAGTCCCTTCTCCTCGTAACGGTCCTCTCCTTCGATCCCCAGCCGGCGTGCCTCGAAGGCTCCGATGCCCGCAGCGATGATGATGGTTTTGGTGGGATAGTCGTCTTCCGATGTTTCCAACACGAAGTGGCTGCCGTCGCCGTTCTCGACCCGGCGCAGTCCAGTCACTACCTCACCCAGATGAGTCGTGGCTCCAAACTGGAGTCCCTGGGTCGCCATGTCGCGCACCAGATCCTTGGCCAGCACCTTGGGAAATCCGGCCACGTCGAAGATGTATTTCTCGGGATAGAGCGCCATGAGCTGGCCACCGAGCGCCGGAAGGGCGTCGATGATGCGTGCGGTGGCGCCGCGCATTCCCGCGTAGAACGCAGCGAACAACCCGGTCGGTCCACCCCCGATGATCGATATGTCCTTCAGCTGCTGCTCAGCCACCGGATCTCCTCACCCGAATGTCCACGATACTCTGGAAGAATCGAACCCAATAATGTAATGGTGGGGCCGGTGCCCAGGTTATGAAAGCCCTTTCGCTCCAAGGGCCGGGCGGACACATTGACCGCGATACCACCCCGCGACCTTCCAGCGCCGAAGGACTGCCCATGAAGATCTATACCCGGACCGGTGACCGGGGCGACACCTCGCTGTTTGGGGCCGGCCGGGTGCCCAAGGATCATCCTCGGGTGGCGGCCTACGGGGACGTCGACGAGCTGAACTCGGTGCTCGGTATGGTGCGCGCTACCGAGCCGAACGATTTCTTCGACTCGCTCCTTCAGTTCATCCAGCGTGACCTGTTCTCCATCGGCGGTCAGCTCGCCGCTCCCGACCCGACCGCCGTGGCCAAGGCACTGGCCAAGGCCAATCTCTCCACCGATCGCGTCAGCGAGTTCGAGCGGGTGATCGATGAAGCAGAGAGCGAGCTGCCGGCGCTTCGGGCCTTCGTGTTGCCCGCCGGCAGCTCGAAGGCCGCGGCGTTTCACCTCGCGCGCACGGTGTGCCGCCGGGCGGAGCGAAGCGTCGTGCACCTCGCGCGGGAGAGCGAGGTCCCCGAGCTCTTCATCGTGTATCTGAACCGTCTCTCCGACTTGCTCTTCACCCTGGCCCGGCTGGCAAACCACCGCGCCGGAGTGAGCGACGTGACGTGGTAGTCCCTCAATCCTCGATGTCATCCGATCCAATCATCGTCACTCATGCGGAGGGGAGCTATCCGGTCTACGTGGAGCCGGGCGGTCTCGAGCGCCTGAGCGAGCTGGTGCAACTCCACCTTCCCCGCCGGCGCGTGGCCATGCTCGCCGATGCCACGGTCCATCAGCTCTATCGAGAAGGGCGCCTGGGGAAGCCAGTGTGGCAGGGAGAGACCCTCACCATTCCTCCCGGCGAGACCTCGAAAACCCGGGCCCACTGGGGCAGTCTCACCGACCAGCTTCTGGAACGACAATTCGGGCGCGACAGTGGTCTCATCGCGTTGGGTGGCGGGGTCACCGGGGACCTGGCCGGCTTCGTCGCCGCGACCTACATGCGAGGGGTGCCGTACATCCAGATCCCGACCACACTGCTGGCCATGCTGGACGCATCGGTCGGCGGAAAGACCGGGGTGGACACCCCCCAGGGCAAGAACCTGATCGGCGCTTTTCACCCGCCGGTGGCAGTCCTCGCCGATCCAATGACCCTGAGGACCCTGCCGGAGCGCGAGTACCGGGGCGGCCTGGCAGAGGCGGTGAAGCACGGGCTGATCGCCGACCGGGCCTATTTCGAATGGATCGAAGCTGAGTCGGCGGCCCTCACCCGTCAGGAACCCGCGGCGGTTACCCACCTGATCCGGCGCAGCGTCCAGATCAAGGCCGAGGTCGTGAGCGACGACGAGCGGGAATCGGGGCGCCGGGCAATTCTCAACGCCGGGCACACCGTTGGCCACGCGTTGGAGCAGGTGTCCGGCTATCTCATACCCCACGGGGAAGCAGTGGCGCTCGGCCTGATAGCCGAATGCGAGCTGGCGGAGGGGTTGGGCATCGCGCCGCGGGGACTGCGGGACCGGGTGGCCGCGCTGCTCAGTCGACTTGGGTTACCCCGGAGACTCCCCAGCCGGCTCGACCCGGCGGCCCTGGTCCGGAGTATGGCGGCCGACAAGAAGAACCGGGATTCCCAGGTCCGGTTCGCCTTACCCTCCGGGATCGGTCAGGTGCATTCCCTCGAGGGCTGGACTACCAGCGCAGCAGAGGATTCGATTCGACACGCGATCGAGGTACTTTTGTGAGGAGAGAGCTGCGGCCCAGCGGGCCCGGTCTCCAGGCGTTAACGTCTTGGGATGCAGGAACTTGCAGCCGATTTGGAGGCTTCTGCCTAAGCCGAACTTATCCCCTCAAGTGGATAAAGCGACGAACCGGTTGTGCATAAACATTTTGTGATGTGGAAAGAATTTTTTGCTTGACCCCGCTTCCGGCACCTCCTATATTCGCTGCTCACCTCTCCGTATTATTTGGGTCACCGGATTAAAATCGCAGCCCGTTCCCTCTGCCGGGGTTGTATATGACGCATGTGCGCACCGGGAAAGCCCGCCCGTTTGCTCGTTCCGCTCCTTCCGGCGCCTTCGATCAGTACCTACTCGACATTCAGAAGCTCCCCATGATCTCCGACCCCGACGAGGAGAAGCGTCTCGCCCGGCGTGCGGTGGCAGGGGATGAGACTGCGGCTGAGCGACTGGTCACCGCGAATCTCCGGTTCGTCATCTCGTATGTGAAGAAGTACCAGGGTCATGGGCTCGACCTTTCCGAGCTGGTTGCGATCGGCAACGAGGGATTGCTGAAGGCGGTCAAGAAGTTCGATCCGGATCATGGAGTGAAGTTCATCTCCTACGCGGTCTGGTGGGTACGTCAGGCGGTGCTCAAGGCGCTTGCGGAACAGACCCGCAGCGTGCGGATCCCGTTGAATCAGAACTCGGCCCTGGTGCGAATGTCCCGGGCCAAGAGTTTCCTGGCCCAGGAGCTGGGCCGGGAGCCCACGGATAACGAGATCGCCATTGCCTTGAACGACACCGTCGACAACATCAGGTCCGCTCACCGGATGACCTCCACCGAGGTCTCCTTGGATGCTCCGGTCGAGCGCCAGGATCGAGGCGCCAGCACCTTTGGCGAGCGGGTGGCCGGCACCGGCGGCATCGAAATCGAGGAAATGACCGACGTCCGCCTGCAGCGCGAGTTCATCGACCGCATCTTCCAGCGGCATCTTACGCCCCGGGAGCGCAAGATCCTCTCCCTTTACTACGGTCTGGAAGAGGGATCCGAGGCCCTGACCCTGGAGAAGATCGGCGCTCTTCTCGGCGTCACTCGCGAGCGGATACGTCAGATTCGCGAGCGGGCCTTCGAGAAGCTGCGTGACTCGCCGGATGTGAGGGCGTTGCGGGGGTTCTGGGGAGCAGCCTGAGAGTCGCCCATCGGCTGTGAGCGACCCTCCTTGGTCTCCACCGAGGAGGGTCGCTAGCATATAGCGTATCTTCCACTATGTCTTTCCGGCTGCCCATCTTTCCGCTTTCGGTCGTGCTCTTCCCCGGGACTCCGCTGCCGTTGCATATCTTCGAGCCGCGCTACAAGCGCATGCTGGGTGACTGTCTGGCGGACGACCGCCGCTTCGGCATCACACCGGGAGCGGGCTCCGATGCGCCTGAGCCGGGAGCCATCGGCTGCGTTGCTGAGGTTCGGGTGAATCAGGAGCTGCCGGACGGAAGATCGAACATTGTCGTCGTCGGGGGATCCCGCTTCATGGTGTCTCGCCTGCTGAACGAGTCGCTGCCCTATCTGACCGCCGACGTTCAACCATTCGAAGACCACCCGGGCAGCGCACCGGCACCCGATCGAGTCGAGGCTCTCCGGGAGCTCTTCACTCGCTATTTGGCGGAGCTTCGTGAGCTGAACGACACCATGCCCGAGGAGGCGGCGCTTCCGGACGACGGCCTCAGCCTCTCATTCCAGGTGGCCGGACAAATCGAATGCGATCTCGGCGTCAAGCAGCGCCTGCTCGCCGAGCGATCGACCGCCCGCCGGGTGGATGCGCTCATCATGCTCTTGCCGGTGTTGACCAGCGCGGTGGAGCGGGGCATCAAAGTGCACCAGCGCGCCCACGGCAACGGCAAGGGCGGAACCCTCACAGATTTCCTGGCCGGTCAATGAACCCATCCCTGCTGGCTGGTCTGACCCGGATCGTTGGGCGCCAATGGGTCCGGCACCGCCGAGCCGAGTTGACCACGTACGCCATGGATGGCCTTCCCACTCACGAGTCGGTTCCGGGAGTGGTGGTCATGCCGGGAAATCCGGCTCAGGTCCGGGAGATCGTACGCCTGCTGCACCTGGTGCAGGTACCGTTCGTCGCCCGCGGAGCCGGAACCGGTCTTTCGGGTGGCGCGCTCGCCGATCCTGATACCGTGCTCATCACTTTGACCCGGCTGAATAGCATCCTGGAGATCGACCCGGTTCAACGCCGGGCCGTGGTTCAGCCCGGGGTGGTAAACGCCAGGCTTTCCGAGGCGGTCCTCCCCCACGGTCTCCACTACGTGCCCGACCCGTCCAGCCAGGCAGCCTGCACGGTTGGCGGGAACGTGGCCGAGAACGCCGGCGGACCCCATTGCCTGAAGTACGGCGTCACTACCAACCACATCGTTGCTCTCGAGGTGGTCTTGCCAGATGGCTCGACTGCCCGGCTAGGCTCGACCCAGGGAGAACCCTGGGGTCCGGACCTGGTGGGTCTGTTTGTCGGCAGCGAGGGAATGTTCGGCATCGCTACGGAGATCACCGTGCGACTGGAGCGGATCCCGGCGAGCGTGCGAACCATGCTGGCGGATTTCCCCAGCGTTCGAGGAGCCAGCGAGGCAGTCTCGTCCATCATCGCGGCGGGCATCGTTCCCGCTGCGCTGGAGATGATGGATCAGGCCTGCGTTGCGGCGGTGGAAGCGTCGATCTATGCGGCGGGATACCCCACCGATGCGGCGGCCGTTCTGCTGGTGGAGTTGGATGGGCAGGCCGATGCGGTCGAAGCCGAGGCCAGCATAGTGCAGGAGATTCTCAAGGAGCGCGGGGCCCGCGAGGTGCGGAGCGCTTCGACCTCCGGCGACCGGGCCCGCCTCTGGCTAGGGCGGAAGAAGGCCTTTGGTGCGATGGGGCGGATTGCCCCCGACCTGGCAGTACAGGACGCCGTGGTGCCCCGTTCTGTCCTGCCCGCCATCATGGATCAGATCGAGGGCATCCGCCGGCAGTACGATCTCACCATCAGCAACGTCTTCCATGCCGGCGATGGGAATCTGCATCCCAACATCAGCTTCGACCGGCGGGACCCAGCGGTCGCCGCACGGGTGCGGTCCGCCTGTCGGGAGATCATGGCCGCCTGTGTCGCAGTCGGCGGCAGCATCACCGGCGAGCATGGGGTGGGCAACGACAAGCTCGACTACATGCCCTGGATATTCGACCCCGAGACTCTCGGTGCCATGCAGGCGGTCCGCCGGGCCTTCGATCCCACTGAGCTGGCCAATCCGGGCAAAGTGGTGCCAGTGCACGCCTGCCGGGAGTGGACCGCGGTGAAGAGCACCCGCTCATGACGGACGCCATTTTTACCCGGCTCCGAGCCCTGCTCGGCACCAGCGGGGTGGAGCGGGATGGAAACGGGGTCCCTCGAGCCACCCCCGATTCCGCCGACGCGCTCTCCTTGGTGTGCCGGCTGGCGCATGAAGAGGGCTGGAAGATCCGGGTCGAAGGGCGAGGAACCTGGCTCGCCGCTGACGCCCCCTCCGATCTCGTCGTCAGCACCCGCGGCCTGGAGCAGATCGTCTCAGTCAGCCCGGCCGATCTGGTCGCGACAGTGCAGGCCGGCACCTCGCTGGAAGCGCTGCGCCGGAGACTGGCTGACTATGGGATGTGGCTCGCACTGGACCCCCCGGGCCGGCCGGAGCGGAGTATCGGCTCGGTAGTGGCCACCGCGACGGCAGGCCCCCTGCGGCATGGCTTCGGCCCGGTCCGCGATCATGTGCTGGGCTGCAGTGTCGCCACTGGAGACGGGCGGCTGGTGAATGCGGGTGGACGGGTGGTGAAGAACGTAGCCGGATTCGATCTGACCAAGCTCCAGGTGGGCGGCTTCGGTGGCTTCGGCATCATCGCGGAGGTCCATCTGCGATTGCGCGCGCTGCCTCGGGCCGACGTGACTCTGGTGGCTCGCGGCGCGCGCGATACGCTCACCTCGGCGGCCCGCGAGCTGGTTGCCTCGAATCTCTTGCCCGGCGCGCTCGAGCTGCTCTCCCCCGCCCTGGCGGCCGAGCCCGATTGGGTGCTCGCGGCCCGGTTTGTGGGTACCGACGCCGCCGTTCAAGCCGACGTGCGCCGGCTGGGCTCGGTAGGCGATCTGGAGTGGCTCCCGCTCCCGGCCGATCGCACCGCCGCCTTCTGGAGCGTGGCCGCGCGGGGCAGCCTGGGAGGACCAATTACCCTGCGTCTGGGAGTGCTGGGGGACGGAGTGGATGAAACCATCGATCTCCTGGCGCACGATCTCGATGAGGGGTTGATCTCCGCCGGCGCCGGACAGGGAATGATCCGCTGGACCGGCGATGCTCCGCTGGAACGGCTTCGGGGGCTGCGCCGCGCCGCTGCGTCGCGAGAGATTCCCATGACGCTGGAGCGGGCGCCCTGGCCCGTCCGCCGCGCGCTGGGTCATTTCGGCGCCTACCGCGAGGGCGTGGGCAAAATCGTCGGCCGGTTGCGGGGCACCTTTGATCCCGGGCAATGCCTGAACGTGGCGTTGGAGGGGGCGGAGTAGCATGAGCGGCACGGCGGCGCGGCGGAGCGGCCAACTGAATGGGGCCAGTGGATACACCGCGCTCGACCCCTGTGTGCACTGCGGCTTCTGCTTGCCGGCATGTCCTACCTATCTGGTTACCGGCGATGAGGGCGACAGTCCTCGAGGCCGCATCGTGCTCATGCGAGCGCTCGAGCGCGGGGAGCTGGGAGCCGACGACCCGGCACTGGTCGAGCACCTGGACGCGTGTCTTGGCTGCCGCGGCTGCGAGCCGGCGTGCCCCTCCGGGGTAGGCTACGGCCGCGGGCTGGAAGCCGCGCGAGAGCAACTCGTCGCCGCGCACGGACTCCCTCCACTCGCCCGTGCTGTGCTCGGAGTCTTTCGCTACGCGGCGCTCTGGCGACCGCTGTTTACCCTCGCCCGGGCCTTTCGAGCGACCCGGATTCCCAGCCTGCTCGCCGGCGGAGGACGGCTCCGGTTCGGTCTGGGAATGCTGGCTTCCAGCGCGGAAGTCACCGAAAAGGACGAATGGATCGGGGCGAAGGAGCAGCCGGCGCGGACCGAGCAACCGCCTGCCCCGCCGACCGTCGCCCTCTTTCGTGGCTGCGTCATGGACACGCTGTTCCGCCACGTGCATGACGCTACCAGGCGCACCCTCGAAGCCAACGGATATCGGGTGGTCGAGGTGGCCCGCCAGGGTTGCTGTGGTGCGCTGCACGAGCACGCCGGCGATCGGGAGGGCGCCCGCGCGTTGGCGGCTGCAAATCTGGAGGCCCTCGCCAAACAGGCTGACTTCGTAGTGGTGAACAGCGCCGGCTGCGGCGCGCTGCTCAAGGATTACGGTCACCTGCTGGGGACCGAGCGGGCAGGCGAGCTGGCGAGCACCGTCCGGGATGTCTCCGAGCTCCTGGCGGAACGAGGTCCCCGGGAAGGAGCGCCGCTCAATCTCGACGTGGTTTACGACGCCCCCTGTCATCTCCAGCACGCCCAGGGGGTCCAGGAGGCTCCATTAGCCCTGCTGCGTGCCATTCCGGGCCTTCGCCTGCGGCTGCTGCCCGGCTCCGACCGCTGCTGCGGCAGCGCCGGGATTTACTCCGTGCTGCGTCCCCGGATGGCCCGCGCCGTACTCGACAGCAAGATCTCGGGCCTGAGAGAGGCGAGCCCGCGCCCCGGCGTGGTGCTCACCGGAAATCCGGGCTGCCTGATGCAGATCGGCGCGGGGCTCCGAGCGGCAAAGCTGCCGATCGGCGTGGCCCATCCGGTGGAGTTGCTGGATCTGTCATACGACAACGCGGGATTTTATGAGGTTAGACGTGAGAAGTGAGAGGTGAGAAGGTGTCAAGGCTTCTTACTTCTGACCTTCACCCCCGTTATACCTTCTCTAATGACCTCCGGTATCCTGTTCGACTTCAACGGCGTCATCATCGACGACGAAGCCCAGCATTGTGACGCGTTGATCGCCACCCTGTCGGAGTACGGCTATCCGCTGGACCGGGACACCTACTACCGCGAGTATCTCGGCTTCGATGACCGGGAGTGTTTCCGGTTCACCTTCGAGCGCATGGGGTACCCACAGGACGAAGCTACCCTCCGGGAAGCCGTCGCCCGGAAACATGCGGCTTACGAGCGCGCCATTCGCCAGTCGATGCGACTGGTTCCCGGGGCGGCTGACTTCGTGGAGAATGCGGCGCTGGACGGTTTCCAGCTCGCCATCGTCTCAGGGGCGCTTCGCAGTGAGATCGACCTGGTGCTCGATCTGGCCGGCCTGCGACCCCACTTTGCCGAGATCGTTGCGGCCGAGGATGTAGGCGTGTGCAAGCCTGATCCCCAGGGGTACAATCGGGCCCGGGAAATGCTGGAGCTGGCTCCCCGACGCTGCGTCGTAATCGAAGACTCGCTTCCGGGGCTCAACGCCGCGCGGGCGGCCGGATTGCGCTGCGCCATGCTGGCCACGTCCCACCCGGAGGATGCCTGCGGCGAGCGCGGACCTCGTGTGGCGGGATTTCGTCGGCCACGACGCCGCACAGCTCCCCTGGGCCCATGTCTGAGTTTGACCTGACCCTCGAGCGCGAACGGTTGGCAGAAGTCCGTCATGGCGCGGTTCTGGTAACCACCGAGCCGTCGGTGTTTCGGGTGCAGGGGCCGGGCGCCCTCACCTGCTTGCAGGGGCTGCTGACCAACGACCTGGTCAAGCCGGGCGACAACAGCCTGGTCTACGGAGCGCTGTTGACCCCAAAGGGAGCCCTGGTCGTGGACTACTGGGTGCTCCGGCAAGCGGATGCGCTTACCCTGGTGGCACCCCGGTCGGGACACGACGCTTCGCTCGAGCTGTTCCGCCGCCAGCTTCCCCCCGGCTGGCCCGGGTGGCGGATCTCACCGGGCAGGCCAAAGTGGCCTGGCTGGTCGGAGCCCATGGCTTTCAGACCCTGGCTGAGGCGGGCGTGGGAATGCCGGAGTCTTCGGGACGAGTGGCCTCAGTGGGCGGAGAGGTAAGCCCGGTGGCGCTTGCGCTGGCTCCGGAGGCTGCCCCTTTCGTCGCGCTGGCGGTGGGTGCCGGGCCCGCAGTTGCCGCACTGAGCTCGAGGTTGCTGTCCGCCGGTGCCCTCCCGGGCGACGAGCGGGATCTGCACGCGGCCCGGATCCTCTGCGGCTGGCCTGCCCTCGGCGCCGAGATCGATGAGCGCACCCTGCCTCAGGAGGTGCGTTACGACCAGATCGGCGGCGTATCGTATACCAAGGGGTGTTATACCGGGCAGGAGACGGTGGCCCGACTGCATTTCCGGGGACACACCAACCGCGAGCTGCGCGGCCTCCGCTGGCGCCGCCCAGTGCCGCTCGAGGGGCGGACGATCAGCAAGGGCGAACGGGAGGTCGGCAGTGTGCGCTCTACCCTGAGCCTGGAGGACCGGGCCATCGGACTGGGACTGATCCGGCGCGAGGTGGGGGTGGGCGAGGAGCTTCTCGCCGGAGGGCAGCCGGCCACAGTCGTGGCTTTGCCCTTCGGGCCGGAGGATCTGGACGGATGAGTCTGCCGAACGAAAGAGCCCCGGGGACTACCCGGGGCTCGATGCGACCACAGATTCTCGGGGCCTTACTTCTTTGCCTTGGTCGTGTCGTGCGACATGGTCGAATCCGAGTGGGTCATGCCCGCCATGCCGGTATCCGTCACGGCTGGAGCCATAGCGGAGGTATCCGCCGCCGGCGTAGCAGCCCGCTTCGAACAGCCGGCGAGCACGAGAACCGCGGTCATCAGCAGGATCTTCTTCATCGTCACTCCCTCAGGGGTCGGTCGGCGGTGGATAATAGCTGTCGCTGTCGCCGGGCAGAGACACGAGGGCGAAGGTAAGCCACAGCCCGGGCTTGTCAAGGTGAGGGAATTTGCAGAGCGGCGGAGCCGATCCCACTCTCGGAATCGCCAGCCGCTCGGTGACTAGCAACCAACCCATTGATGTCGAAAATCTTAGATGCCTATACTCGAGCCACGCACCCTAGGTGAACTGAAGAACAGCCGCTGGGCGGAGCCGCCCCTCCGCGGACGCACCGTTCGCGACGAGATCCGGAGCAACCTGCTCAAGCGGCTGGAGAGCGGTGATCCCCTCTTTCCGGGAATCGTCGGATACGACGACACCATCTTCCCCCAAATCGTCAACGCGCTGTTGGCGCGGCACCACTTTATCCTGCTGGGCCTGCGGGGCCAGGCCAAGAGTCGCATCCTCCGGGAGCTCACCGGCCTGCTGGATGAGCGGATCCCGATCGTTGCCGGCAGCGAGGTCAATGACGATCCCTTTGCGCCGATCTCGAAGTATGCCCGCGAGCTGCTGGGCGAATGCGGCGAGGCCACTCCGATCGCGTGGCTGCGCCGGGACCAGCGCTATGTCGAGAAGCTGGCGACGCCGGATGTCACCATTGCCGACTTGATCGGCGACGTTGACCCCATCAAGGCGGCGCGCGGGGGCCATCTGTTGTCGGACGAGCTGACCATGCACTTCGGGCTGCTCCCCCGGGCCAATCGGGGGATTTTTGCCATCAACGAGCTGCCGGACCTGAGCGGCAAGGTTCAGGTTGGCCTGTTCAATATCATGCAGGAAGGCGACGTCCAGATCAAAGGCTATCCGGTCCGGCTGCCGCTCGACGTGTTGCTGGCTTTCACCGCCAATCCCGAGGACTACACCGCGCGGGGCAAGATCATCACCCCACTCAAGGATCGGATCGGCTCGGAGGTGATCACTCACTATCCCCGGACCGTGCAGCTCGGCATGGAGATCACGGCCCAGGAAGCCTGGATCGAGCGGGGCGGTCCCGCCCTCGACATGCCCGATTTCGTGCTCGAAGTGATCGAGCGGGTGGCGTTCGAGGCTCGGGAGGACAAACGGGTAGACAAGCGCTCCGGGGTGAGCCAAAGGCTCCCCATCAGCACGCTGGAGAATACGGTCTCCAATGCCGAGCGCCGTGCGGTGGCCCTAAGCGAGGAAAAGGTCGTGCCCCGGGTCAGCGATGTCTACGCGGCCGTGCCATCGATCACCGGCAAGCTGGAGCTGGAGTACGAGGGAGAGCTCCAGGGAGGCGATGTCATCGCGCGAGAGCTGATCCGCAAGGCCGCGGGCCGGGTGCTGGAAGAACGGATGGGCGGGGCCGATCTGAGTAAGATCGTGGCCTGGTTCGACCAGGGCGGGGCGCTGAAGGTGTCGGGCGACGAGCGGTCCGATGTCTGTCTCAAGGGGTTCTCCGTGGTCCCCGGCCTGGTCGAGCTGATCGCGGAATTCGGTCTGGCCGCGCGCAAGGATGCCCCCCGAGCGGTGGCTGCCTGCGAGCTGGTGCTGGAAGGTCTGGCAGCCCAGAAGCGCATCAGCCGCAGCGAGGAGCTGGGATATACCCGGGCCAAGCCCGAGCGACGTGAGCCAGGGTACGGCAAGGGCGGCATCAGCTTCGGATAATCACTCATGCGCTTTACCACCTATTCGAAATACCACCCCGAGCTGGCGGATACCGTCAACCTCCAGGGCCTGCTCGACCAGCTGAGCGATTTCCTGCTCCAGTCAGGGTTTGCGGGAAATTCGCCCTCCTTCTGGCACGATGAGATGGGTGAAGGGGAGCGCTCGCTCGATGCGCTGCGCCAGGCCATCGTGCAGGCGTTGATGGAGTCGGGCCAGCTCACTCCCGAGATGCTGAAGTCCTCCGAGGCGAGTCCACCGGCGATGAGGTCCGCGACAAGGAGGTAGAAGCCGAGCTGAGCCAACTGCTCGATCGCATCGTGCAGCGGCTGATGGAAGAAGGCTTCCTCAACGTGACCCAGGCGCCGCAAGTGCCCCAGGGATATCAGTCCATGTTCGGGCCGGGCGGGCAGGCTCATTCCGCTGCCCAACAGGTCCAGTTCAACCTCACGGAAAAGGGTATCGATTTCCTGGGCTTTAAGACGCTGAAGAACCTGCTCGGCAGCGTCGGCAAGTCCAGCTTCGGGGCACACGATACCCCCTATTTGGCTACCGGTGTCGAAGCCGAGGGGGTCAGCAAGCAGTACGAATTCGGCGACGTGCTGAACCTGGATGTCCCCGCCACCCTGACCAATGCCATTGCCCGCGAAGGCCTCGGGGTACCGCTCAATATCGAGTACAGCGACTTGATGGTGAGTCAATCGGAGTACCGATCATCAGCCGCAACCGTGCTGATGCTCGACTGCTCCCACTCGATGATCCTCTACGGTGAGGACCGGTTCACTCCGGCCAAGAAGGTGGCGCTGGCGCTCACCCACCTGATCCGAACCCAATACCCCGGTGATAGCCTTCGGGTGGTGTTGTTCCATGACTCGGCCGAAGAGATTCCTCTCAGCGCCCTGGCCACCGCGCAGGTCGGACCCTACCACACCAACACGGCCGAAGGGCTCAAGCTGGCCCGGCGCATTCTGCTGGGTCAGAAAAAGGACATGCGGCAGATCATCATGATCACCGACGGGAAGCCCTCGGCGCTCACCATGCCGGACGGCCGGATCTACGTGAATTCGATGGGGCTCGATCCCCAGATCCTCCAGGCTACCTACCGGGAAGTGGCCAACTGCCGGCGATCGGGGATCATGATCAACACTTTCATGCTGGCTCGCGACCGCAGCCTGGTGGAGTTCGTCAAGCAGGTCGCTTCCATCTGCAAGGGAAAAGCATACTTCACCAATACCATGACCCTGGGCCAGTTTATCCTCATGGACTTTATGAAGCGGAAGACGCGACGGGTGTCGTAGCCGCCCGACGCAAATCGCGGAGCCCCACGATGCGCTCAGTCCCCTCCACATTCCTCCTTCTTACCTTCAACCTCGTCGCCTGCAGCTCTCGCGGCGGCGCGGCGCATAATCCGGGGAGCCCGACCCCGATAGCCGAGCCGGGTCCGGTCGCAGCAGGCACTCCCCGGGCGCGCCCGGGCAGTGAGGGTACTGGAGGTCTACCCGAGTCTCGCGGGGTTCCCCTGCGGCCGGCTCAAGCCCCTCTTATCCATGTGCGTCAGGTGCTCGAAGTGGACACCCTTCTGGGACGGCGAGTGCGGGTGGCGGGACGCTGCGCCGCTGCCGGGGCCGGTCCCAGGGCTGGGTCCTGGACCCTCGAAGAGGACGGCGCTGCCATCGAGGTGCGGGGACTGGTGCCTTCTTCCTGTGGAACCCGGAGCGAGGAAAGCCTCACCATCTTCGCCCAGATCGAGGCGAAGACTGCCGGCAGTCCAGATCGGCTGCTGCTGCGACTGCCGGACTGATGCCAAAGGGGCGGTTGACCGCCCCATGTGGTATTCGATCTTCGAGCGCGTCAGGACGATTTTGCCTTAATCCCTCCAACGACCCGCTTGACCATCCTGCCGGCGGGCAGCATCGTCGTCGCATCGGGAACCTCATTGATGATCGCCACCTGGTCGATCGGGATGGACGAGGGGTATTGGGCGTTGAACTGCTGCAGCGTCATGCTCCGGTCCAGCTTGATCAATTCGACCTTGGCCGGCTGCACATTGATCTTGGAGCCATCACGCAGCTCGCTGAAGCTGCGGATAGTGCTCTGGAAGACCTGATCATAACTCCCCAGCTTGCCTTGCGGCGTGTAGCCCATCAGCCCGAACGTGCTTCCGCCATACTGGAGAAAAGTGACAACCCCCTCGATGACGCCCTGGTCGGTCTGGGCCTGAAAGTAGCTCGAGGTGGCGGGGAGTCCGTTGATGTTGGTGTTCGAGCTCTGGCCGGCCTGCACTCCTTGCTGCGACAGGAACTGCTGAGCCGCCTGCTGCGGCGAGCCCTTGCCGGCCAAGGACAGCTGGAGGATGGCGTCCTGGTTGGGACTGATGGAGGCGACAGCGGCCGGCGTGTTCTGCACTTGCCAGCCGTCGGGGAAACGCAGCTGGAACCGCATCTGGGGATGATAGAACTGAGTCCCCTCGAAGTATCCCTGCCGGGGGTCCTCACCGTAAGTCATCCCCTGGATCCGCCGGAGATAGTCGTCCCGGTTGGTCTTGGCCCCGCTCAAGTTCACATGAGTGGTGTCCAGCATCTGCTGGATGTGCTTGATCCGGTTCCCCGGATCCGGGTGAGTTTCCAGCCATTCGGGTAGCTTCCCGCCGCCGCTGCCCTGACTGATCCGATCCAGCGTGTGCATCACGTTGGCCATCTCACGCACGTCGTATCCCTGCTGCAGGGCGTAGCGGAAGCCGGCCTGGTCGGCCTGATTTTCCGCATCCCGGCTGTACTTCAGGAACAGGACGCTGAGTCCGGCACTGGCGAGCTGGCCGTATTTCGCGATATCGGACGACAGGATGCTGCCAAGGCCCAAGCCGAACTGGGCCAATTGCGCTTTACTGATTTGCTGGACTGAATGCCGGTTGGTGACGTGGCCGATCTCGTGCCCCACGACCGTGGCCAGCTCCGCTTCGTCGTTGATGGAGGTCATCAGGCCGCGGGTCACGTAAATGAACCCACCCGGGCAGTGCGAAGGCATTTACCGACGCGTCGTCTACGACGTGAAACTCCCAGGGCAGGTTGGGTCGCTCGGTTTTTACCGCAATGCTTTTGCCCAGGCCGGCAACGTAGGACTGAATATTGTTGTCGTTATAGATCCCGATGGTCTGCGCCACCTCCTGGGAGGCCTGCTTCCCCATCTCGATCTCCTGGCTTTCGGAGACCAGTGACAACTCGCTCTTCCCGGTTACCGGGTTGCGGGCGCAGCCCAGTGGCCCGCTTGCCAAGCCGGCGCCCAGCCCCACGATCAGCAGGGTGGGAATCAGTGCGGTGGAGGGAACGCGGAGGAAACGACTGCCGGTGCGGCGAATCATGGGTATCTCCGATCTCTCGGTCACGAGCCGGTTTAGCGACGAACGCAGCCTGTATTGTAGGTCCCTGGCCCAACCCAGGCTGTGATCGCGCGTCGCCTGGGCACCGGGTGGCCGGAAGCGCGGCCCCAGGCTCACGGTAACGTCATACCGGCTGTAGGCACCGCGAGAAAACGGCCTGCGGTAAAGCCGATGACCATGAATAGCACGATCGATGCCAAGACCACGACCACGGTGTAACCCGGAGCTTTGTCCCGCGGCGCCTTCATCAACATCGGCAGCCCCAGGTAGAGCAGGTACAGGCTGTACAACCCGAGGATCTGCAACGGACGGAGGCCGGGCACCAGAGCGAACACACCGGCCAGCCAGGCGGGGGTGCTGGAGTAGACCGCGACTTTGAGCGCCTGGATCGGACTGCGCTGAGCCCCGAATGTCGGTGCCAGTCCGTCGATGATCAGCCCGAGCAAGTACGTCGCGATCAGAGTGAGAACATAGGTCAGGATCGCATTGGTGATCGCGGAGCCGATTGGCACCCGGTAGGTCCCCAGAAAGGGAACCGAGATGCCGAAGACACTGTAACCAATGACCTGTGCGATCGGTCCGATCGCGGCGAGCGGCAGTACATACCCGGTGTAGAGCGCGGCCGGAGTCGTGGACTCGGCGTCGATCACTCCCCACTCGGTGCGGGGAGATAGCAGAAGCCGCTTTACGCGCTCAACGAGGTTCATTGCGTTCTCCTTGAGATCGACCAAGCTGAAAGGAAGGTGCGGGACGGGAGATATAGTGCGGCTGGAATGGGGGAGTGTCTAGGGAGGGGAACGAAAGGAAGGGCGGCAGGCCTTTCGACCCCCGCCCTTCCCGTCTTTCCCGCCCTTACCGTTCCTTAGTTACTGCTCACATTCTTGGCGACATCGTCTTCGATCTTGATAATGTCCACCTTCGCCGGAGTTCCCGCGACCACGAAAGTGTAGCTCTTGCCGCCTTCCAGCTTCACATTGGGCTCACGGGCCAGCACGTTTTTCTTGCCCTGGGGACGGACTTCCAAGGTGCCGGCAATCGGGTCGAACTCGTTCCAGCCGGCTTCGCTCTTGAAGTTAATGCCGTCGAACAACGGGTCGGCCCGGCCCCGGATGAAGACGCTGACTTCCGCGTCGCCGGGAATGGCGTTGATCACCCGGACTCGCGCCTTGTCGGGCGACACCGGCTTCAGGTCGTCGTCCAGAACCCGCAGGTTGCGCTTATCGGCACCGCCCTGGTCCGGCATGGCAACGATCGTATAATGGCCGCCGCCACTCAGGTTCTCCCGATTCTCTGCCAGAGGCTTATCCCGAGATCCAACCTTGAAGTTGAACCGGTCATCGGGAATTTCCTGGAAGCCGGTGGCCTTCTTGTAGCCTACCCCCGAAAAGGCGGTGCTGTCCCCGGCAAAGACGACCAACGACGGGTCGGCCGGGCTCGCGTTCACCACTCGGACCAATGCCAGGTTGTTCTTGTCCAGGGTCTCGGACGAGGGCGCATTCGAGGTGCCCTGCTCAGTCTTTGTCGTGACCGCGCCGGTGTCGCGGTTGTTCTTGCAGCCGCCCGCCAGCAGCACTACTCCGCCGGCAAGCATGCCCGCGTAGAATCCTCTCGACCTTTTCATGGCACTCCTCACCTGTAGGGTTCACGTAAGCGCTGAGAGCTGCATTGTGCTGGTAGAGCTTGAACGGGGGTCAACGTAGCTGCAGTCGCTGGCGCGCGGCTGTGACGTTGCTCACTAGCGGTGTGATCCAGGTCACAGTGGCGCCGAGACGTGCCCATTCGCGAATCGCGCCCCCGCAGCGTAGGTTGACGCAGCATATCTCAGTCTTCTCAGGTCACCTGCAGATGGAGCGACCGACCATGATTCTCACCCGGTACGCACTCCTGATTCCCTTCGCGGCGCTGGCGCCTGCGGCGGAGGAACCATCCGAGTGGCCGATGACCCTTCCTCCAACAACAGTGGTCCCGTGTCGTTGGCGCCTACTCCGGATTCTGAGCCTGCGCCGGCCGTCGCCGCAGCTGCCCCGGCCCCCGCGGAGCCCGCCCAGGACAGCGCAGCGGCGCCGGCGCCGGGTGCGCAGGGGTATAGCTCCTACGGCGCGGGTGGCAACAGCACGCTCGACATCAAGCGCATCGGCCAGTGGTCCCGTACCGGGATCGGCGAGAGTCGCCGTCTCGTAATCCGCGATGCGAATGCATGGGCAGAGTTCTGGTCCGAGTTGGGCACCGGCGACCGGCCGGCCGTCGACTTTACCAAGGCAGTTGTGGTGGCGGTGGCGGCAGGCCAGCGTCCCAGCGGAGGCTACGAAATAGCGGTCAACCAGGTTCGGCAGACCGACGGGGAATTGGCGGTAGAGGTCCTCGAAACCAGCCCGGGGCCCAACTGCATCACCAGCTCGTCCCCGACCCAACCGGCAGATGTTGTTGTGGTTCCGGTAGTTGCACCCAGAAGCTGGAGCTTTTCCGAGCGCAAGGAAACCCGGGGCTGCCAGTAAGAAGGGCTATGTGGCGACGGGGTCCCAAGATGCGGGACCCCGGTTGGCCACGCTAAAATCATGGCTTTCGCCAAGCTCAATTCCTGCACTGATAAGTCTCTTGTTTATAATGACTTAGCCTCCCTTGACTTGCCGACCAGCCCGGTCGTTATTCTGGCCAGGACCCGCCGCAGGTGGTCCGACATGAACGCCGTATCCGGATCTCGATGTCGTCTAACCCAAGTCGAACCGTCGCCGTCACTCCTCCCGTCGGCTCGCTCCACGATCCTGAGTTCGAACCCCTCTCGCCCGCAACGGCGGCGCCTCACCTTCCGCCGGTGGCTCGGATTGAGCCGCGGGTGGACATCGTCCACGGGGAGACTCGGATCGATGATTATTTCTGGCTCCGGGATCGAAATAACCCGGAGGTTCTCGACTACCTGAATGCCGAGAACCGATACACCCGGGCAGTCATGCAGCACACGGAAGACCTGCAGGAGCTGCTTTTTCAGGAGATGCGGGGGCGGATCAAGGAGACCGACCTCTCGGTCCCTGAGCGGGTAGACGACTACTTCTACTACAGCCGCACTGAGACCGGAGTCCAGTACCCCATCCACTGTCGCCGGCGAGGCTCACCCGATGGTCCGGAAGAGATTCTCCTCGACCAAAACCCGCTCGCAGCAGACCACCCTTACTTCCGCCTCGGAGCGAGTGAAGTAAGCCCTGACCACCGGCTGCTGGCTTATTCGGTAGATACGTCGGGAGCGGAGGAATTCACGCTGTACATCAAGGACCTCGCCACCGGTGAGCTCCTGAGCGAGAGGATCGAGAGAACCTCGCAGAGCGTGGCCTGGGCCAACGACAGCCGGACCCTCTTTTATACCGTCCTGGACCAGGCGCGACGACCCTGTCGGCTCTACCGCCATGTCGTGGGGCAGGAATCCGCGGAAGACGCGTTGGTCTACTTCGAGCCGGACGCGTGCGTTCTTTCTGGATGTCAGCCGGTCTCGGAGCCGACGGTATCTGCTGCTCGATCTCTCCAGCCATTCGACCTCTGAGGTTCGTTTCGTCAGCGCGGATCACCCCGAGGAGCCGTTCCAGCTGGTGCAGCCGCGCCGTGCCGGGGTGGAGTACAGCGTCACCCATCACGGGGATCGCTTTTTCATCGTCACCAACGATGAGGCGCCGAACTTCCGCCTGATGGAGGCGCCCGCGGAGAGCCCCGTCCCGGGAGCATTGGAGCCCGGTCTTGCCCTACCGGGCTGAGGTGAAAACCGATTCGACTGACGCGTTCCGGCAGCATCTGGTGATCTACGAACGGGAGGCCGGCCTCAGACAGATCCGGGTTCTCGACCTGGAGTCCGGAGCTGCCCATCTGATTCCCTTCCCCGAGCCGGTCTACACCGTCCGAGCTCACGCAAATCCCGAATTCGACACCACCCTGCTTCGGTTTACCTACACCTCGCTGGTAACACCGAGCTCGGTGGTAGAGTACGATCTTGCACGGCAGAGCTGGACGGTGCGGAAGCAGACCGAGGTGCGCGGGTACGATCCGTCGCTCTACCGCAGCGAGCGCCGTTTTGCCACCGCGCCCGACGGGGCTCAGGTTCCGATCTCTCTGGTGTATCGGGTATCGCTGGAGCTGGATGGTTGCCGGCCGCTCCATCTGAGCGGCTACGGCGCATATGGCCTGAGCTATGACCCGGCGTTCTCGTCCAATAGCTTAAGTCTGCTCGACCGGGGCTTTGTAGTGGCCGTGGCCCATGTGCGCGGCGGGGACGAGATGGGGCGCGCCTGGTACGACGGCGGCCGCCTGCTGCAGAAGCGGAGCAGCTTTACCGATTTTATTGCCGCGGCCGAATACCTGATCGCGGAGGGATTTACCAGCTCCGACCGGCTGGTGATCAACGGCGGGAGCGCCGGCGGCTTACTGATGGGGGCGGTGACGAATCTCCGGCCTGAGCTGTTCCGCGTTGTGCTCGCCGAGGTGCCGTTCGTGGACGTGGTCAACACCATGCTGGACGCGACTCTCCCGCTTACCGTGATCGAGTACGACGAGTGGGGCAACCCTAACGATCCTGCCGCCTACTCCTACATCCGGTCCTATTCCCCTTACGACAACGTCGAAGCCAAGGAATATCCCCACCTGCTGGTGACCGGCGGGCTCAATGATCCCCGGGTGGCCTACTGGGAGCCGGCCAAGTGGACCGCCAAGCTTCGAGCCAAGAAGACCGATCGAAACCGGCTGCTGCTCCGGACCAACATGGGAGCGGGGCACGGCGGAGCCTCGGGTCGTTACGACTTCTTGCGGGAGGTCGCTTTCAAGTACGCCTTCATGCTCGACGTGCTACCATAACGGCGACCTCGGCCAACGTTTGGCCAATAGCGCATCCAGCCCGAAGGTTCGTCCCGCCGCGCCCACCAGCAGCGCCACCGCCACCACCCCGAAAGCTGTGTCGCTGCTGGAAGGGTCCCAGGACCAGACTCCCGCCAGATACACCCGATTTGCCAGGAGCAGCAATGCCAGGGCTGCGGCCAACCGGGTGAACAGGCCGAGAACCAGTGTTACACCGACGACCAGCTCGGCCCATGGGATCAGCGCTGCACTGGGGAACGCGGAGGAAGGCGAACCTCCCAACCTGGGCCAGGCAGCCAGCAGAAAGATCACTCCCAGATAAATCCGCAAGAGCACCAGCGCGGATCGAGCCAGAATCCCCTGAAGAATCGAACCGGGAAGCCTCACACCAACTCGCTGGTTGTGGCCGGAACCGTACGAAGGATGCTGCTGAGTCTATGATCGAGATGGAAAGGTACGCAGATCACGGCAGCTTGGGGGAGAGAGCCCAGATTGCAGGTGGCGACAACCTGGAGGCTCGATGAGAGTATGCGATATCATGACCCCGAATCCCGTCTGCTGCACACCCGACAGCACGGCCCGGGAGGCGGCGACGCTGATGAGGGACAACGATTGCGGCTCGCTTCCCGTGGTGGCGAACCGGGAAGCCAACCGGTTGGTGGGCACGATCACCGATCGTGACCTGGCCATCCGCGGGCTCGCGGCAGGTAAAGGGCCGGATACCCCGGTGCGGGAGCTGATGACTGTGGCCCCGATTACCAGCGGGCCCGACGATGAGGTGGAGATCGTACGAGAGGTCATGGTGGCGCAGCAGGTTCGTCGGGTACCCGTCGTGGACGGCAACGGCGCCGTGGTCGGCATTGTCGCCCAGGCTGATATAGCGCTGGAGGAAGGCGCGGCCAGCGAGCAGGAGGTGGGCCGGGTGCTCGAAGCCATTTCCGAACCGCGAGATGACCTCGACCCGAGGTTTAGCCGGGCAGACTGACCAGCTGCAGACGTCGATCGTCCGCATGGCGGCCTCGTTGTACCGCTCTCCGGCGGCTACGCCTTTGGACGCCACGACGTTCCATTGCACTTCTCCGTATACTTAGATGGTCGGCTCCGACTGGTGGGTCTGAGCCGAGGTCTGTCTGTCTAAGGAATTACCCGTCTACCGCCCAGAGGCAACGTCATGGCCACCGATCGGCAGATAAATCGGATCTGCGTGTTTTGCGGCACGAACCCCGGCTCCCGCCCCGACTATGGGGCGGCTGCCCGGGAGTTGGGTCGATTGCTGGCCGAAGAGAACATCGAGCTGGTCTACGGCGGAGCGAGCGTGGGGATCATGGGCGAGCTCGCCGACTCGGTTCAGGAGCACGGCGGGCACGTCACCGGCATTATCCCCCAGCAGCTGATCGAGAAGGAAGCCGCCCACACCGGGATTCCCAACCTGATCGTGGTCGCGTCCATGCACCAGCGTAAGTCCCAAATGGCGGACATGTCGGATGGGTTCATCGCGCTCCCGGGTGGCATCGGTACGCTGGAAGGATTCTTCGAAATTCTGACTTGGGGCCAGCTCGGCATTCACGCCAAGCCCTCGGGCATTCTCAACGTCGCCGGATACTTCGATGAGCTGATCCGTTTTCTCGATCACGCGGTGCAGGAAGGGTTCCTAACCGAGGTGCATCGGGAGGCCATTTTCGTGGAATCGGAGCCGGCAGCCTTGCTGGAGCACATGCGGGCCTACCGCGCCCCTGAGGGAGAGAAACTCATGGGCCGGACCCATCGGTAGCTACCCCGAGCGTCGTCTTGGGCTTCGGGTCCTTGGTGGCAAACTGCTCCGGCGGTGGCCTGGGTCCGAACTGTTCCACGTAGGCCCGGGTAAACTCGGCGCCCGAGCAGGATAACCTGCGAGGAGTAGTACACCCACAGCAGCACGACTAGCACGGATCCGGCTGCGCCGTAGGTCGAAGCAAACGCACTGGTACCGATATAGAGCCCGATCAGGAACTTCCCGATCGTAAACAGGCCGGCAGTCACCAGCGCCCCCACCCAGACATCCCTCCAGGCCAGCTTCACATCGGGCAGCACCTTGTAGATCATGGCAAAGAGGAGCGTGATCACGACCAGGGAGACGATCACGTTGAGCCCCTCCCACAGGACCGCTCTCACCGGGAAACGCGTTGCCCATGTAGGTGTGCAAGGCCGCCAGCGCCGCGCTGACGACTAGCGAGGTGAGCAGCAGAAATCCAAAGCCCAGCACCAGGCCGAACGAGATGAGCCGCTGCATCACCAGGTCCCGCAGAAAGTTTCCTCGCGATTTGGGCTTGACCCGCCAGATGGCATCAAGATCGTTCTGCAGCTCCAGGAACGCCCCAGTAGCGCCGAGGAACGAGGTAATGATTCCGACGATGGTGGCGGGAATGCTGGACGATGGCTTGGAGGCTCCTTCCAGCATGGCTTGGACAGCCAGCGCGCCCTCCCGACCGACCAGACCCTGGATCTGCCCGACGATCTCCCCTCGGACAGCTTCCGCGGCCGAAGACCAGGCCGGCGATGGCGATCGCAACGATGAGGACGGGGGCCAGAGAGAAGAGCGTATAGTAGGCGAGGGCCGCTCCCATTCGGGGAACATTGTCGTTCCACCAGGCGGCCAGGGCGCGCCGGAAAACGTTCCCCAGCACTCCTGCCGGCGTGCCCGGCTTCTGGCCTTAGGTGCTGATGCCCTCGAGGGCATACTCCCTCGCTCAAGAAACGTGGTACAAGATAGCACCCGCCACGGTGCCGATTGGCATTGCTTCTGAGGTTGGCCGCAACTAAACTCGCAGTCTGCTCTCCCCCGTTACAAAGCTCATCCGGTCAATCATGCGAAGATCACTCCAGCTCGGTCTCCTGGTGCTTGTGCTTGTTGTGGGCGCCGCCATTGCTCTCGTCTCGAGGCCCCGGCGGGCGCCTGCCCCCGTCACCAAGCCAGTGACCAATGAAGCCCTGCTGGCGGCCGACTCGACCCCGGGCCAGTGGTTGCTCTATGGGGGCGACTACTCGAACAAGCGCTTTTCGAACCTTTCCCAAATCAATCGGGAGACCGTGAGTCGTCTGGTACCCGTCTGGAAACACGACTCCTGGGGCCTGATCGTGCCCAAGGAACGTCCCGAGACCACGCCTATTGCGGTCGACGGTACGCTGATCTACACCGACGCCCAAAATCTGGTGGTAGCTGTCGATGCGCGAACCGGACACGAGCTGTGGCGCTACCCGCACAAGGCCGCCGCCGTCGCGGTCTGTTGCGGACTGGTGAATCGTGGCGTGGCGGTCTTCGACGACAAGGTGTTCTTCGGCACCCTGGATGCCAAACTCGTAGCCCTGGATCGCCGCACCGGCACGGTGGTGTGGCAGCAGGAAATCGCCCAGCCACCACTGGGCTACTCGTTCACGATGGCGCCACTCGCGGCTGATGGGAAGATCCTCATTGGGGCCAGCGGTGGAGAGTTCGGCATCCGCGGTTTCCTGGACGCATACGATCCCCAAACCGGTCGTCGAATCTGGCGGTTCTGGACCATCCCCTCCCCCGGGGACGGTGGGTGGTGGGGACGTTGGACTCCCACCACTCCGCACGGTGATCAGCTACATCGCGATATCGCGCAGGAGAAACGCGACAGCGCGCGGTTTGCCGATGCGTGGCAACGCGGCGGCGGCGGGATCTATTCAACTCCCGCGTATGATCCGAAACTTGGCGTGGTCATTTTCGGCACCGGCAATCCTTCACCGGTGGCCGGCGTTCCCCCTCCGGGAGACAACCTCTACACGACGTCGTTGGTGGCCGTGGACATCGCGACCGGCAAGCTGCGCTGGTTTTACCAAATGGTTCCCCACAACATCTGGGACTACGACGCAGCCAGCCCCGTGGTGCTCTTCGACCTGAAGCGCCAAGGTTCGACTATCCCCGCCGTTGCGCACGCCGGAAAGACCGGTTGGGTGTACGTCCTCGACCGCCGCACCGGAAAGCCTTTGCTGCGTTCGGAACCCCTGATGCCGTTGGAAAACATCTTTCCGGCCCCCAGCACCGACGGTCGCCGCACCTCACCGAGCCATCGGGGAGGGGCCAACTGGCCCCCACCCGCCTACTCGTCCGACACTGGACTCCTGTACGTGCTGGCGAGCTATCTCCCCATGACTTTCGTCGACAAGTCAGACAGCAGCAGGAAAGGCATTGTCGGTGAGTTCGAGCAGCTCCCGACGGAGCTCAAAGGCGGCACCGTGTCGGCGGTAGACGTCTCCACCGGTAAGATCCGGTGGCAGGTGAAGACCCCCTCCCATTTCATGTACGGGGGGGCGCTGGCTACAGCTGGAGGATTGGTCTTTTACGGGGAGCCCAGTGGTTACCTCAACGCGGTGGACGCCAAGACCGGGGCATCGCTGTGGCGGTATCGAGTCGTGAAGGGCTACACCGGACCGCTGATATCGTTCGAAGTGGATGGCCAGCAGCGCATCGCCGTGAGCACTCGAAACGGAATCGTTGCCTTGGGCCTGAAGTAGCTACTCGGAATCACTCAGTTTGGCCGGGGTTGACCCCTCCCCTTCCTGGACCCAGACCGTCTTGATGTTCACGAACTCGCGAATGCCGTAGTGACTGAGCTCGCGCCCGTACCCGGATTGCTTGACCCCGCCAAACGGGACCCGGGGATCGGACGCAACCATGGCGTTGATGAACACCATGCCCGCCTCCAGCTCCAGTATAAAGCGGTCCCGCTCCCGCTGGTTCTGGGTCCAGGCACTTGCCCCTAAACCGAAGTCCGAGTCATTGGCGATCCGGATGGCGTCCTCGATATCCCTGGCGCGGAACAGGAGCGCGATCGGGCCGAAGATCTCTTCGGTATAGGCGGGAGTGCCCTCCGCGATGCCGGTGAGCACCCCTGGGGCGAAATAGTATCCCGGCCGTTTGAGGGGGTACCCGCCGGTCAGGAGGCGAGCGCCGGCCGCCACCGACCGCGCAACCTGGTCGGAGAGGGTTTTCACCTGGGCTTCGTTAGCCAGTGGGCCTACGTCTGTCGCCGGGTCCATGGGATCGCCTACGACCAGCGCTTCCATCCCAGCCACCAGGCGGCGCTCGAACTCGTCCGCGATCGATTCCGCCACAATGAACCGCTTGGCCGCGATGCAGGATTGCCCGTTGTTGATCGTCCGGGCTTTCACGGCCGTTCGCGCCGCGGTCTCCAGATCCGCGCTCGGCATGACGATGAACGGATCGCTGCCGCCCAGCTCGAGCACGGTCTTCTTGATCTGCTTTCCCGCGGCGCTGGCGACATGGCTACCCGCGCCTGTGCTCCCCGTCAGGGTGGCAGCGACAACCCGGGGATCCTCCATGACCCGGCGCACCCGATCAGTCTCGATGAGCAGAGTCTGGAAACACCCCTCGGGGAAACCGGCTCGGCGAAAGATGTCCTGGATGGCCAGGGCGCATTGGGGCACGTTGGAGGCATGCTTGAGCAGGGCCACATTCCCTGCGGCCAGCGCCGGCGCCGCAAAACGGAAGACCTGCCAGAAAGGGAAGTTCCAGGGCATGATCGCCAGAATCGGCCCGATGGGCTGGTAGGCGACGAAGCTCCGGGTGGCACTGGTCTCGACCACCTCGTCAGCCAGGAAGCGTTCCGCCTGCTCGGCGTAGTAACGGCAGCCCCAGGCGCACTTGGCGGCCTCCTCCACTGCGGCCTTCAGGGTCTTTCCCATTTCCATCACCATGAGCCGCCCGAACTTCTCCTTCTCCGACTCCAGGATCTCGGCCGCCCGCAGGAGCAAGCGGGTGCGCTCCGCGAGCGGGGTCTTGCGGTAACGGCGAAAGGCGTCAACGGCGCATTGAAGGCGGGCGTCGAGCTCCGGTCCGGAAAGCGGGGTAAAGGTCCGGACGGTCTGGCCGGTTGCCGGATTGATACTGGCGATGGTCATGGCTCAAGGCGCCTTTCGTGGGCAGCAGACAGCGTGCGAGACTGCAAGATCAAGCCTATTATCCTAGCCGGAGAAACCTCAAGGCATGGGCATGAGTTCCATCCGCATTCTGCTGCGGAACAGTATCGACTACGCCGGGCTCTTTCCGCCTGCCGGGCTCGACATGGGTGCGGCAGTGGACAACTACCACCGCTACCGTGCCGGCGATGCAGCCTGGGCCCTGGGCCGCTTCATTCTTCCGGCCAGCCGGCTGGCCCAATTTGAAGGGGCAGCCGGGGACCATCTGTCAGGCACTTCCGCTGGTCAGCCCTGGCTCCTCAGCGTGCTTGCCGGGACCGACTTGGGGACCGAGCTGAGACAGGTGGCGGAGTTCAATCAACGCCATGCCAAGAGCGGGGCCGCCCGGATCGACGCGGTCGAGGCAAAAGCTACCTCGGGTGACGCAATCCGGGAGACGATGCACCTGATGCCGCGGGATCTGCAAGCCTATATCGAGATTCCCATCGACCGGGATCCTGCCGGCCTCATCGCCGCGATCGGCCAGACGGGTGGACGGGCCAAGGTCCGAACCGGCGGGGTGACCAAAGATGGCTTTCCCGCGACCAGCGATCTGCTCCGGTTTCTCCAGAGCTGCAAGGGCGCGCGAGTGCCGTTCAAAGCCACCGCCGGGCTGCACCACGCGTTGCGGGCCGAATATCGCCTCACCTATGAGCCGGACAGCCCGACCGGCACCATGTTCGGCTTTCTCAACCTGTTCCTGGCGGCCGCATTTCTTGCCGACGGCATGGATGAGTCCAAAGCGGCGCAGGTTCTGGAGGAGAAATCTCCGGTCGCCTTCGAATTCGACGACCGCGGAGCCAGCTGGCGGAGCCACCGGGTGGGACAGGACGCCTTGGCCCGCGCCCGGAAGGACATCATCGTCTCGTTCGGCTCCTGCTCCTTCACCGAGCCCATCGAGGAGCTCCAGGCCTTGAACCTGCTCCAGCCGAGCATACAGCAGGCGTGAATCAGACTCATGATCCCGGGCTGACGTCCTGGGTTGCATCCGCTCAGGATCACCCAGATTTCCCCATCCAGAATTTGCCTTTTGGTGTGTTCCGCCGATCGGGGACAAGCGATACCGGTTCGGTAGGAATAGCTATCGGCAATCAAGTTCTCGACCTCCGTGCGGCGCTGGACACCATCCGCCTGACGGGAGCTGCCCGGCAAGCCGCAGAAGCCTGCGACGCACCATCGCTGAACCGGCTGCTCGCTCTGGGAAGAGAGCACTGGTCAGCCTTGAGGCGGGAAATCAGTGCCCTGCTCGCCGCTGATTCACCGGCCTATCGACAGAACAAGCGACTGGGAGAAGAGATCCTGGTTTCTATGGCTCAGGCCGAGCTGTTGCTCCCGGTTGAGGTGGGCGACTACTCCGACTTCTACGCCTCGATCCACCATGCCACCAACGTCGGCCGCATGTTCCGGCCCGACAACCCGCTGCTCCCCAACTACAAGTGGATACCCATCGGCTACCACGGCCGGGCCTCGTCCATTGTGGTGAGCGGCACTCCGGTTCGGCGACCTCACGGGCAGCTGAAGGGCCCCGGCGACGAGCCGCCGGTCTTTGCCCCCAGCCGGGCTCTGGATTACGAGATGGAGGTGGGGTGCTTTGTCGGACCCGGCAACCCTTTGGGGCAGCCGGTGCCGTTGCAACGATCGGAGGAACATCTCTTCGGTATCAGTCTGGTCAACGATTGGTCTGCCCGGGACATTCAGACCTGGGAGTACCAGCCGCTCGGTCCCTTCTTGGCCAAGAGCTTCGCGACTACGGTGTCGCCCTGGGTGGTTTCCTTCGAGGCCCTCGAGCCCTACCGGGTGCCGGCATTCAAGCGGCCGGTCGGCGACCCCGAGCCGTTGCCCTATCTGAGCGCCGATTCCGATCGAGCTCGGGGCGGCGTTGACGTGAAAGTGGAGGTCTACCTTTTGACCTCACAAATGCGGGATGCCGCGTACGCAGCCCCAACGCCTCAGCCGGGGTAGCATGGCGGACCTGTACTGGACGGTGGGCCAGATGCTGGCGCACCACACCAGCAACGGCTGCAATCTCCGCCCCGGCGATCTGTTCGCGAGCGGAACCATTTCGGGACCCACCAAGGATTCAAGGGGCTGCTTGCTGGAGCTCACCACTCGCGGCAGTGAGCCGATCGAGCTGCCAACCGGGGAAACCCGAAAGTTCCTGGAAGATGGGGACGAGGTGATCATGCGGGGCTACTGTGAGCGCCCTGGGGCGGCCCGCATTGGCTTGGGCGAGTGCCGGGGAGTGATCCTGTCCGCCTGACCCCGATGCGAGAGCGCTCGAGACCGCCTGCAGTCGGCGATCTCGAGCGCTCATCGAAGTCAGGAGGAACGTCAGCTCTTCGCGACGATCTTTCCCAGCAGCTGCTGGGCGTATGCTTTATCCCACTCCGCGAGATTCTTACGGGCGGTAACCTCAACCCGGGTGGTCTTGGGGTCCTTCCGCTCGATATCAATCGTCACATCGAGGTCGCCTTTCTTGCCCTTGAGCTCGCGCTGGTCACCGCCCTTTTCCATGCTGGAGGCGTCGGGAACGATGCCTTCCTCGTTCATGACCTGCCGGGCGTGGGTGGCAACCTGGTCGGGCGTGCTCGCGACCATGGACTCGGCCCCTCGAGTGGTCAGATAAATGCCAGCACCCGCACCGGCGGCCGCGGCAGCCGCGAGACATCCGGTAGTCGGGAGGACTAATGCCAGTGCCAGAGCCCACTTGGCCGGCGCCATCAACTTATTCACCATACGGTTACCCTCGTCTTCAGTGGAAACAGCGGTTCGGCGCGAGAGAGCGACCCATCTTACCGCGCAGGGATACCATCCGTCCACAACCTGCATCACCATGGCGGCGTAATCTCCATCAATCCACCTTCCTTCCCGCTCCGGCGGCCTCCATTATTCAGCTGTTCCCACGGATCCAGCCGAGGCCCCAGTGACCCAGTTTCTCAAGACCACCCAGATCGCGATCGACGGCGCCAGAACCCTGCCCCGGCGCTACTATGTCGACCCGGAGATCCAGGCCCAGGAATCAGAGCGGATCTTTGCCCGGCGTTGGCTCTGCGTGGGCCGGGAGGACCGGATCCTGAAGCCGGGCGACTACTTCCTCCAGCCTATAGGACAGGAAAGCATCATCGTCCTGCGGGACCGATCCGGCACGGTTCGGGCCTACTATAACGTCTGCCGGCACCGGGGCACCCGGCTGTGCGAGGAGGCCACCGGGCGGTTCTCCGAGACCATCCAGTGTCCCTATCACGCGTGGACCTACGGGCTCGACGGGCGACTGATCGGGGCGCCATCGTCCGGCGACATCGAGGGCTTCAACAAGGGCGACTATCCGCTTCACCGGGTGGCCGTGGAGTCCTGGGAGGGATTTCTCTTCCTCAACCTGGCGCCGGAGCCGGAGCCTTTTGCCCAGGCCTACGAACGCCTGATCGGCCGGTTCACCCGCTTCAATCTCCCCAAGCTGGCGGTGGCCCGGACCATCGAGTACGACGTTCGGGCCAACTGGAAGCTGCTGTTCCAGAACTACTCCGAGTGCTATCACTGCGGGCCGGTGCACCCGCCGCTGGCCAAGATCACCCCACCCACCAGCGGCGAGAACGACCTGATCGATGGCCCTTTCACCGGGGGATTCATGGTGATGAACGAGGGGCACCAGAGCCTCACCATGAGCGGCCGCTCCTGCGGCCTCATGGTCGGCGACCTGCCGGAGGAGGACCTCAATCGGGTGTACTACTACGCCATCTTCCCCAACATGCTGCTGAGCCTGCATCCGGACTACGTGATGTTCCACACCCTCTGGCCGGAGGCCCCCGACCGCACCCGGATCTTCTGCTCCTGGCTCTTCCATCCGGATACCCTCAACAATCCGGAGCACAACCCCGAGGATGGGATCGAGTTCTGGGACATGACCAACCGGCAGGATTGGCACATCTGCGAGCAGAGCCAGCTCGGCGTCCAGTCCCGCGCCTACCAGCCGGGGCCTTACTCCAAGCGGGAGGCTCTGTCGGTGCAGTTCGATCGAGAGGTGCTGAAGGCGTTAGGACTGAAAGCGCGAACGGTAAACAGTGACGTGAACGGGCTTTCCTCCCGTTCACCGTTACTGTTACCGTTTACGATTTCTCTATCCCCTCCATCTCCTGCAAAATCCCCATATGTAGCCTCAGTCCGAACTCGATATTCTCCAGTGAGATTCTCTCGTCGTTGCCGTGTACTTCCCTCCGGCCTTCCTCCAGCTCCACCAGGTAGGGATCGATCCCATAGCAGATGATTCCAGCGCTGGCGTAGTAGGGCCGGTCCGAGGCGCCGACGCCCACCGCGGTGGCAAAGGGGACCCCGGGAAGCAGCCGCTTGCCGGTGGCCTCGATCGCGCGGGCCAGCTCGGTGTCGAGCGGAGCGGAAAAACGGCGGGGTATGTCGCCGATGAGTGACAAGGTTACCCCGGTGTCGGCGATCACCCGGAGCAGCTCGCGCCGAAAGCTCAGAGTGTCCTGGTCCGGCAGCAGCCGGATGTCGAGCTCGGCGGATGCCTCGGCGGGAATGGTATTGGTCTTGTTGGAGCCGACCAGCACGGTAGGCGAGATCGTGTTCCGAAGCAGTGCGTTGCGCTCCGGCTCGCTCAGCAGCCAGGCCCGGCCCCGCCGCGATTTGAGCGCGGTGGCCGCATCCGCCAGCCACCGCCGGTGCTCCCCGGTCTCGGCCTGAGCCTGCGCCTTGAAGAAGCGGTCCACCGCGGGCGTGAGTCTCACCGGAGTCTCCCAGGCCGCGATCCGCGTCAGGACCCGCGCCAGATGCGGTACCGGATTGTCCGGGGTGGGGACTGAGCCGTGGGATGACTTGCCCTTTACCACCAGCTTCTGCCAGTACACCTGCTTTTCGCCTACCCCCAGCCCGAACCAGCGCGGCTTACCGTTTTCGACTCGTACGTCGCCGCCTTCAGTGATGAGATACTCTACGTCCGCCAGCAGATCACGATGCCGCTCGACGAAGGTGCGGGCGCCGAGTCCGTCTGATTCTTCGTCCGCGTTGCCGATGAAGACGATGTCTCGCTTGAGCGGCACGCCGGAGCGCTTGAGCGCGATGACGGTCATCAGCTCCATGATGCCCTGGCCCTTCATGTCGAGCGCTCCTCGGCCCCACACGTAGCCATCCTTGATCAGCCCCGCGAATGGATCGACCGACCAGTACTGCGCGCGAGACCGGCACCACGTCCATGTGATGGACCAGGGCAATGGCCTTGCCTGGACCCGTGCCCTTGAGCCGGGCGTAGAAGTTTGCCCGACCGTGACCCAGCTCGGCGGTATCGAGGATCTGTCCCTCGATCCCCTCCTTTGCTAACACGTCCTTGAGCCATTGGGCGGTGGCCAGCTCGTTCCCCGGCGGATTGCTGGTGTTGATCCGGAGATATTGGGAGAGCATTTGCGCCGTCTCATCCCTCAGGCGGCCGTAGTCCAGGCTCTGGCGCCTGAGCGACCGCCAGGCAAAGGAGGGCGGAGAACGCCGGCGACGAGGGCTGCGCAGCGGCTGCGGGTGCGGATCATGCCTGTCTCCGTTTTCCGATGGTAATAGACCAGCGCTCCTGCGGCCACCAGGAGGATCGTCAATCCGGCCACCTTGGTGACCGCGAGAATCTTGTTGGGCTCGTCGGCAGCGGGAATGAGGGCCAGGCCGATCGAGACCACCGTGGTGGCAAACCCGGTTCCGGCCAGAACAAAGGCCACAGCCGGCCCCCGGGAACCCGGATCACGTCCGGGCCCCGCCGGTTCCCGCTGCAGCCGGATCAGCGCCGCAAACATGAAGAGATAGGGGATGAAGTAGGAGATGATCGCCATGCTCACCAGCACGTCGTAGGCGCCCTTGACGCTGGTGCCTGCCTGACCGAGCAGAATGAAGAGTGCGGCCACTCCTGCCTGGGCCAGCAGACTCACATATGGCGATCCATACCGCGGGTGCAGCCGGCCGAACGCAGGCGGGAGGAAACGGTCAATGCCGGCGACAAAGGGCAGCCGTCCACCGGCGGCAAACCAGGCCCCTGCCTGGCCCAGCCCTCCCAGCACGACGAGCGCCGCCACCACTGGAACCAGGCTTCCCAGTCCTACCCGCCGGCTGGAGGTCTCGATGGCCGTCATGAAGCCTTGCAGGCTGAGGATTTGACCCTGCGGCAAGGCGACCAGCATGGCGACGGTACTGAGAATGTAGAGGGCGGTGATCAGCACACCGGCAATGAGCAGAGCCCGGGGGATGTTGCGCCGGGGATCCCGGATCTCCTCGCTCATCATTGACGCGCTCTCGAGGCCGCTCAGCGAGAAGGCGATGGTCGACCAGAACACGATGTCTTTGAGCCGGGTGCTGGGGACCAGGCTCTCCGCAGTAAACGGTGTCGCCGAGCCGAAGCGGAGCCATGCCGCCAGGCCGAGGCCCATCAGAAACAGGCCCGGGACCCACAGTCCTACTGCGCCCAGATTGTGAAGCCACTTGCCCACCGCCAGCCCGCGCACATTGAGACCGGCAGCCAGCGCGAGGGCGAGAAGGGAGAAAACGATGAAATAGGGCTGGTTCGCTAGCCAGGGCCTGCCACTGGTGCGGCCCGATGAACAGCGCGGTGGCCGCGGTGAAGTAAAAGAGCCCGGGGAAGTAGGGAAGATTACAGCACCAGTAGGTCCAGCCGGTGATGAACCCGGCGAAGTCCCCGAAGGCGCGCTTGCTCCAGACATAGCATCCGCCCTCATTGGGATACCGGGACGAGAGCTCGAGGACGGTAAACATGAGGGGGACATAGAAAGCGAGGCAGGCCGTCAGCCAGATAATGATAGCGCTGGGCCCAGCCGCCGCGGCCGCGCCGATCCAGCGCACGGTGAAGCCGGTGACCAGGTAAAACAGGAGGAGATCGCGGAACCCCATGGCCCGCTGGAGCCGCACCGGGGCGTCCTGGGCCGGGACCACGCCGGTGGCGGAGGCAGTCACACCATGTAATTCCGGACCGGGTTCTCCAGCCGCAGAATGGGGCGGTCGATCCGGAACGGCTCGAGATCGTGCTCGGTGCGGCCATCGATCGCCAGCTCGGACAGAATGCGACCGATCAGGGAGGCAAACTTGAAGCCGTGGCCGCCCCCGATGGCCACCAGAGCGGTGGGATGGTCGGGCACTGCGTCGATCACGAAGTCTCGGTCCGGGGTAAGCGAGTACAGGCAAGTCTTGGTGTAGATGATGGGCCCCAAGGCGGTAGGGAGGTATTTCGCCAGGAAGTCATGGACTCGTTGCAGGGCCGCCAGGTCGGGATCAAAGGTCCGGCTTTCCACGGTGACTTCCCTGCCCCCGGCGTCCTGGCCCGCCTTGGGACCGGCTTCGCCGAACACCGGAAAGCCGTAGAAGCAGGGATCGTCCATCCAGATCCAGATCGGAAAGCGATCGGGCTGGAAGTCCGCCGCCCGCGCGGTTGCGAAGTAGGTCACTTGCTCCTGGGTTATCACCAGGGGCAAGCGCACGCCGAACGGAGTCAGCGCCTGGTTCGACCAGGCGCCTGCCGTGATGATCAGCCGGCGACACCGGTGGGGAGTGCCATCCACCTGGATCTCGATCTCGCCGGCGAGGGGCCGGATCTCGCCCACCGATACCTGGTCCCTGAGCGTGGCGCCATGCTCCCGGGCCATCCGCTGGTGCGCCGCATTGGCTCGGGCTGCCATGGCGATGCCGCTCTCGCTCTGGTACAACCCGTGGATATCGTCGCTCAAGCGGAACTGGGGCCAGCGGCGCATGATTTCCCGGGCATCGAGCGATTCGTAGGCGACTCCTGCGGCATGCCATGCTCTCCGAGTAATTCGTCAGCGGAATGGCGCTGACCCGGGGAGCGAAGTCGAGGCCGCCGGTACGAAGCACGAGCTGCTCACTCGAGTCCCGCTCCAGCTCGTCCCAGGCCTGGTAGGCGCGCCTTGGCCAGCTCGACGTAACCCGGGGTGTGGTAGGAAAGCCGGATGATCCGGGAATGGTCCTGCGATTCCCCTCGCACATGACCCAGCTCGAACTGCTCCAGGCCGAGCACCTCGTCTCCGGCTCGGCGGGCCAGCCAGTAAGCCGCCGCGCTGCCGAACCCGCCGAGACCGAGCACGATGTACTCGTAGTCACGCTTCATTGATGGAGGTCAGAGGCTCCCTTCAATCTACCTCTCATTTCTCACGCCGCCAGTTTTTCCTTGACGTACCGCCGGATGTCCAGGCTGGCACTCTCCATCGGAGCGTAATAGCCGTATTCAAAGACCCGGGAGCGCATGCCCCGCTGGACGTTCTCGCAGATGGCCCAGTCCTGCCGATTCACCCGGTCCCAGAAATTCACCGCGTCCGCGGCATCGAACTCCGGTCGATCGAGCTCGGAGGGATGGAAGAGGAAGTCGCATAGGATGCGGGTATGGCCGGCATCGCGGGGCCAGATTGTGTATGCGGTGACGTGATCGGCGGAGAGACTGATCATGAGGTTGGGGTAGATCAGCTCGCCCTTGTGGCGCACCTGCTCGTCTTCGTTGAGGCCCTCGAAGGGGCGGCGGTTGCTGGTGCCGGTCTCCGTGAAGGTCCAGGCTCCGTCACGATGGGGGATCCCGCGATCCCAGTCGAGCTCCGAGCCCCCGCCCTGTTTGAATGCGGGCACCAGACGGCATAGCTCCGGATGCACCGGCCCGCAGTGGTAGCACTCGTTGTAATTCTCCAGCATGACCTTCCAGTTGGCATCCACCTCATACCCGATCCGCTGGGCGGAGCGCAATTCCGCCAGCGGGTAACGCTGCAAGCGTTCCGGCACCGGACCGAGCTGGGCCGAGAGGCTGTGGCCGCGGGCGGTCGCCTCAGCGGGGGTGAGGTTCAGAAAGACGAACCCGCCCCAGCTTTCGACTCCCACCGGATAGAGGGGGAGGTCCGCCCGGCTGAAGTCGTGGCTCCTCGTCGAGGAAGGGCGCCGCCCGGAGGCTGCCGTCCAGTGAATAGGTCCAGGAGTGGTAGGGGCAGCGAATGGCACCGGTGAAGTTGCCGTGCGCGCCCTCCGGCACCAGACGGGAACCGCGGTGGCGACAGACGTTGTAGTGTGCGGCGAGTCTTCCCTCCCGGGTACGCACCACCAGCACGCTCTCTCCCAGGACGTCGAGCGCATGGTAATCCCCCGGATTGGGCCAGTCCTCCTCCCGCCCGGCGCAGAACCACTCCCGGCAGAAGATGCGCTCGGCCTCCTGCCGGAAAATCTCATCCGAGAAGTAGAAGTCCCGGTGGAGCGTCCGTTCCATCACTGCCCGGCCTCCCCACCCTCCGGCCCGTAGAAGAACACCCAGACCACCAGGTCATCGGTGAACTCCTCGAAGCGATGCTCGACCCCGGCGGGAACGAAGAGGACGTCGCCCGGTCCGAAGCGATGGCGCTCCGAGCCGTTCCGAAACTGGCCCCTGCCCTGAACCACGGCGTAGACCTCGTCTCGGGTGTGCGGCGTTTGGGGATCGCGACCCCGCGGCGCATACAGCTCTACGCTCAGCGTGCCGTGCCGGAACAGCTCGACGAACCGCTCGCCCTCGGGGCCGGGCAGCTTGGCAATGGCTTCGCTGACGGTGAGCTGGTGCCGGGGCATCAGTTGGGTGAGGCCCTGCGGCGCATGTCCCGGAGGATTTCACGTGAGGCGTTGTAACCACACGCGCCCATCACCCCGCCACCAGGATGGGTGGCTGCCCCGCACAGGTAGAGACCCCGGATCGGGGTACGATAGTTGGCGTAGCCCGGCACCGGGCGCATGAAGGAGAGGCTGCTCAACGACATTGTGCCCTGCATGATGTTTCCGCCGGTGAGGCCGAACCGCCGTTCCAGGTCCACCGGCGACAGCACCTGCCGGCCGATCACCGATCGCCTGAAGTTGGGGGCGTACTCGTTCATCAGGTCGAAGCAACGCTCGGCGTACTTCTCCTTTTCCTCCTGAAGCGACAGTCCGGGAGCCAGCTTATAAGGGAAATACTGGGTGAACATCGACATCACGTGTTTCCCGGGAGGGGCCAGCGAATCATCCAGCACCGAGGGTATGGTTGCCTCGATGATGGGGCACTCCGACGGACAGCCGTACTTCGCGTTGTCGTAGGCCCGTTCGATGTACTCCATCGTGGGCGAGATATGGATCGTGCCCCGATGCTGGGGCCCGGCCTCGATCCCCGGCAGGGCCTTGAAGTCCGGCAGCTCGCTCAGGGAGATATTGATCTTGAGGCTGGCGCTGCTGTAGTCGATGTTGCGCACCGCTTCCACGAACTCGGGAGGCAAGTCGGCGGCATCGAGCAGCTTGAGGAAGGTCACGTGGGCATCGGCCCCGGATGCCACCCGGCGGGCCCGGATTTCAGTGCCGTCCTTGAGCGCCACCCCGACGGCCTCCCCCTTTTTCACCAGGATCCGGCTGACCTCCGCGCTGGTACGGATCTCGGCCCCGTTTTCCCGGGCGGACGAAGCGATCGCGTTACTGATCCCGCCCATCCCACCGCGCACATAGCCCCACACCCCGCGGATTCCGTCGCACTCGCCCATGACATGGTGAAACAGCACGTAGGCCGTACCCGGCATCGAAGGCGAGGCCATGGCGCCGATGATGGCATCGGTGGCGAGAGTGACCTTGAGCTCCTCCGACTCGAACCAGCGATCCAGGATCGGGGTCGCCGCACCGGTCAGGATTTCGATCGCCTTCTGGCCGTCGGTCCCCAGCCGGGCGAAGCTCATCCCGAGCCTCGCGAGCTTCATCAGGTTTCCCGGTCGAAAGGACCACGGGTTGGGCGGGGTCTGAATCAGCGTCGGCTCGATGAAGGCGGCAACCCGCTCCAGCATCCGCTCGTACTTGGGCAACGCCTCCGCGTCCTTGGCCGAGAACTTGGCCACCTCTTTGTGCGTCTGCGCCTTGTTGGGCCCCAACAGCAGCGAGCGTCCGTCCGGAAACGGAGTGAACGAGGAGGGGTTTCGCGGCAGCATCTTGAACCCGTGCCGCTTGAGCTCGAGGTCGCGGATGATTTCCGGCCGCAGCAAGCTGTTGACGTACGCGGCGGTCGAGACCTTGAACCCGGGCCAGAGCTCCTCGGTGACGCAGGCGCCGCCGAGCAGCTCGCGCCGCTCCAGCACCAGGACCTTGACGCCGGCACGGGCGGCATAGGCGGCGGTCACGAGACCGTTGTGACCGCCGCCTATGACGATGAGATCGTAGGACGTGGACATGATCGCCTGAGAGAAGAAGGCGTATCTTAGCGCCGCCCGGAGGGACGGCGCTAGGCAGGGAATCGGTTATTGACCGAGCTGCATCTCCGATCTGACGTAGAGATAACGGCCGTTGTAGCCGAACGGCGAGGTGACCGCCCAGGGGAAGGTCCAGCTGTTATTGTTGTCGAGGTCGAGCATCCTGGACGGGTAGGTGTCGAAGATGTTCTTGGCCCCGATCGAGAGATTGATCTGGTTGAAGCGGTATCCCACCTCGGCATCGAACAGCGTCTTGGCGGCGAACGTTTCTCCCACCACGCCGCCAAATTCCGCGGAGGTTCCCTTCCCGTAGTAGGACCCGCGTCCCAACGCGTGGAAGCGACCGAGAGACCAGTTCGCCGTGAGGGTACCACGCCAATCGGGACGCTCCTTGGTGATAGCCAGCGTGGTCAGCAGGTCGAGGGCCCCGGTAAAGGACGTTCCGGTGCCCTGCAGAATCGGCGGCAGGCCTCCCACTCGAACGATCGTGTTCTTGGTGTAGTTGGCCCCGGCATTGAGGTCCAGCGTGCCGCTCCCAACCGGGAGCCGGAGATTTCCGGTGAGGTCGATACCGTTGGTCTTGGTATCCAGGGCGTTGGTGGGGAACTGCACACCCCCGATCGCGGTCAACCCGGAATCGGCCAGGATCCGCGCGACGACGGTGTCGCCGGCGTCGTAGGTGGCGCCGAGCAGGATGCGATGGTTGATCTTGATGTGGAAGACATCCACCGTGAAGGTGAAGTTGTCCATTGGCGAAAACACCACGCCACCGCTGAGGTTCACCGACGTCTCATCCTTCAGGGGCTGGGCCCCGAAAATCCGCGACGCCCGGTTGGTCACCGGGAAATTGCCGACCTCGACCAGGCTGCCGGCAATGAAGTTCGTGGTGACGTGACTGAACCAGCTTTGCGCCAGGCCCGGGGCGCGGAACCCGGTGCTGGCGGCGCCGCGGAGGACCAGCTGCTTGCTCGGCTGGACCCGGACCGCCGCTTTCCCGGTTACCCGGGAGCCGAAGTCGCTGTAGTGCTCGTAGCGGCCGGCGACGTTCAGCAGCACCTGTTGGTGAGGTTCGACTCCAGGTCGAGGTAGGCACCCACGTTGTTCCGCGAGTTGTTGCTGGCGTCGGTCGGGGAGAAGCCGGAGAAGACCGATGAGCCGGCCGGCGCCAGATCTCCGTGGGATCGGCCGCGCTGTCCTGAGCCAGGTGCCCGCCATTGATCCAGGAGGCAGTCTCGCCCGCGACGATCTCGTAGGTCTCCCGCCGGTATGCTCCGCCAAAGGCGACGCTGACCGGGTTGGGCAGACCCAGGCTGATGGGCTTGGCCAGGTTGAGTCCCACCAGGAACTCACCGCGCCTCAAGCCGCCGGCGTCGAAGCTGGTCTGGTTGGGAATGCCCGGGTCGTCGGCAGTGCCGAGGACGCCGTCGGCGCCCGGGGCGCAGGCGGTCACCAGGCAGGGGCCCAGCGACGGGTTGAGGGTGTTGCGCAACCGGTAATCGAAGGTGTTCTTGCCGTAGAGAGCCACCGAGGTCAACGGACCACCCTGAAAGGCTGCTGCGGACTCCGACCGCGGCCGGAGTAGTCGTTCACATTGGGACGGAACTCCGGCAGGAACCCATTGGGATAGATCGTCGGCCAGTTCCGGTTGTTGAGCGGCTTGCGGTAGTAGCCGTTACCGGTGCCGACCCGGTTGCTGTAGCCGCCAAAGGCGTAAAACTCGGTGGACCCGCTCGCGTTCAGCGGCATGCGGAGGTTGGCGAACGAGAGCAGGTCCCGCTCGAGTCCGTCGCCCGAGGTGGTTGACCGGCTGAGGCACCCCGTTGCGCTTCTGGATGATCTTGCCGGTGACGGTGTCGACCACGTCGGTGACGCCGTTCAAGTCCTGCAGGGTGCCGTCCGGAAAGGCGCGGTTGGTAGGCTCCCGGTTCTGGAACTCACCAAAGAGGCCGAGCGAGCCTCGCCCCAGCTTGATCCCTACCCCACCGTTCACATCCGCCGTGGTGCCGTCGTCCGGGTAGCTTGCCGGTGAAGTACCGCCCGGCACTCGTGTTCACAAACGGTGAGAACTGCCCCTCCTTCATCACGATGTTGACCACACCCGCGATGGCGTCGGACCCATACTGGGAGGAGGCGCCATCCCGCAGCACCTCGATCCGCTCGATGGCGCTGCCCGGTATGGCGTTCAGGTCGACCCCGCTCGAACCCGCCGGGGAGCCGAGCGGGAAGGTGTTGAGCAGTGCCGTCTGATGCCGGCGCCAGCCGTTCACCAGGACCAGAGTGTGGTCGGGCGAGAGGCCGCGCAGAGTGAAGGGGCGCACGATGTCGTTCGCGTCGGTCACGGTCTGGTGCGGGAAGTTCACCGACGGCGAGAGCGTGGCGAGGACCTGGCTGGTTTCGGTGGTGCCCTGCTCCTGGATGTCCTCGGCGGTATAGACGTCCACCGGAACCGCTAGCTCCTCGGCCGCGGTGTGCCGCGCGCGGGAACCGACCACCACATCGATGGGAGCCAGCTCCACCGCGCTGCGACCCAGGGTGAAATCCTGCCTCACCGCGTCTCCCGCCACCACCGTCACTGGTGCGCTGGCGGCCTGGTAGCCGATGAGCCGCGCCCGGACCATCCGGTATCCGGCCGGCACGCCCCGGATGACGTACTCTCCTCCAGTGCCGGAGGTGGTCCTGAGGCCGGTGCCTTCGACAGAGATAGAGACATTGGAGAGTGCGGTGCCACTGCTGTCCGCCACTTACCACGGATGCTGCCGGCCTGCGCCGCCAGACTGGCCGGCAAGAGCAGCAGGAGACCCACGCTTATCCGGACGACGGGTCGCATCATAGGACCTCCTCTGGGGTGGACTTCACGCATTGCGGTCGAGGCACCCGCTCACCTTGGGATTGTTGGTCTCGGTGGCCGGCAGCGGCAGGTTTACGCCGGGGCCGTAGGTCAGCCCGCCCTTGAAGTAGATCCCGCTCGGGAACACCGAGTCGGCAGGACGGCCGTACTGACGGACCAGCCGGCGCAGATCGCCCAAGCGGTGGCCGGTGGCAAACAGCCAGAAGGCCCGTTCCCGGAAGAGCAGGTCCACCCGCCCCGTTGGCGTCCCGGGATCGGTGGTATCGGCGAGCCCTGCGGCTCCCCGTAACCCATTCAGCACGCCGAGCGCGGCGGGGAAGTTGTTGGCCTGCAGCTCGCTCTCGGCAATGATGAGCTGGGCTTCCAGATAATCCGCGGTGGGAATCGGCGCGTCGAGCGTCGGGTACTTGCTGGGAATCCAAGTAAGCGTCTGTCCGTCGGTCCCGGTTCCCGAGTCGCCGGTGACCCGGATGTCCTGGGCTGACACGAAATCGAGACCGGTGCCGCCCTCGCGATCGTCCACCCCGAAGTTGCCGCCCGACCACGCCAGGTTCACCGAGTTCTGCAACGCCGAGGGGCTGGCAGCGTGCTCGGTGTTGTAGACGAAGTCCACCGGAACCGTCTGTACCGCAAGCCCGGCTCCAACGAAGTCACCCGAATCCACCAGCGCTCGGCCCAAACCGACCGAGGCCAGCGAGTGGATCGGATCGCCCGGGGCAATACTCGGGTGGGCCAGGGCCGCCTGGAAGCGAACGATGGCGGTATCAATCAACTGCGCCGTGGTGAGCTGATCGCCATACTGAATGACCCCGCCGACGGTGCGACTCACGGGAACGCCGGAGCAGAAATCCTCGGCAAAGAACAGGTAGGTGTATCCCGCCAGCGCCAGCATCTCGGGGATGCCGGTGTCGGCCGCGGCGTCGAGCGAAAAGCTCTGCAGCGACGTTGCGGCGTCTTCCGCCGCGGCGCGGGCCCGGTGGAGCGAGCGATAAAAGTCGGAGATGGTGATGTTATTCGGCTGCCCTTGCCGGAGATCGATCTCGGTCCGGGTAGGGATGAAGCCTGGATTCACCAACTCGTCGCTGAGCACGCCACTGAGCAGGACGTGGCCGTCACTGTTGTCGTTCGAGATCTGATTGGTGCCGGGAATGAAGACGGGGTTGTAGTCGCCGTCCTTCGCCAGGGTAAACTGGCTGATCGCGCCCAACCGCTTGGTAGCGGCACCGGCAGGGTTATCGAGGTTGCCGGCATCCACGATGTTGGGATTCTGGGTGTCCAACGCGCCGCAGCCCAGCCCGATCAGCGCGGTAGCCGCGATGCCAAGGGCCGGTCGAAGGCGGCTGGAAACTCGAAATGGTAGCCTGGTCATGTATCCGAGCCTCAAAAGCCGAGGTTTGCCCGCAGCATCCAGTAGCGTACCTGGGGCTGGGAGAAGAAGTCGGTGCTCGAGAAATTCGCCTGGCCGAAGCCATTTACTTCCGGGTCGATGCCGGTGTAATCGGTAATGGTCCAGAGGTTTCGTCCGCTCAAGGTCAGGCTCAGACTCGAGGCATGCATCAGGCGGGCCCAGTCGTCCGGCGCATTGAACGTGAGGGAGAGCTCCCGGAGCTTGATGAACCATCCCGGCTCGAAGAAGCCCCATTCGGTGGTGCGGCCTTGAGCATCGGGATAAGTGGCCGCGGCGGCGGCCGCTTGCATGGCCAGCGGCGCGGTGGGATCGACCAGCCCCCGGCAGTAGACGATGCCGCCGGCGCAACGAAATGACTCGGTGGCATTGTCCACGATGTGCCCGCCCCGATAGTCGAACTGGGTGCCGATGCGGAACCGATTTTTGAGCAGGGAAATTCCGCTGTTGAGCGCCAGCTCGCGGGTGGGAATCGGCGAACCGCGGTAGACCGCTGAGTCGCCCAGGGTGTACTCGCCCTGTTCAATTACGCCGTCGTTGTTGGCATCGTTGAATGAGAGGATCGGGACCGCCCAGAATCCTCCCAGCGGGAAGCCTTGGACATGCTGTTGGGAGAAACCCAGAGTGATTGGTGCCACGCCCACACCCAGGGTGTTGAGTTTGTTCCGGGTAAAGGAGCCACTCAGCGCCAGGTCCCAGGACAACGTGTTTCCGTCGAGGATCTGGGTGTCGATGCGAAACTCAAAACCGCGGTTCGACACCCGGCCCAGGTTGAAGAACTGGCTGATGGTCCCACCGGTCGAGGGCGCGATCTCCCGGCGCACCAGGGCGTCCCTGGTGCTCTTGTAAAAGAAGGTGCCTTCGACGGTCACCCGGCTGCGGAACAGCCCGGCATCGAATCCGGCCTCGACCTCCTGCGACTTCTCCGGCTTGAGATCAGGATTGCCCAGGTTGGCCAGGCTGACGCCGCTCTCGGATGTGCCCTCGAGCCGCACTGCTGCCTGGGTATAGAAGCGCCGCGCGTCGTTGACTCCTGGCTGCTGCGATGACTGGCCGTAGGCAGAACGGAGTCGGAATGTGTTGAGCACCCGCTCATTCTGGTCGTCTCGCATCAACCAGGAAACGCTCGCCTTGGGCAACGGCTGAGCATTGAAGTTCTTGCCGAACGAGCTGTTGTTGTCGATCCGAAGTCCCGCCGTTAGGAAAAGCCGATCGCGCAGGCTCATCTGCTGTTCGATGAATCCGCCGATCGAGCGGGACTCGAGGTAGTCGTCGGATGCCTCGGTCGTGGCCGCCCCGAAGATCGACCGGGCCCCCCGGGAGAGTCCCCGCCCCCGCGCAAAGCTGTTGGTGGCCAGATTGCGGAAGAACTGCCCGCCCACCGAGGTCTTGGCGCTCCAGGCGGAAGATGCCTTGTAGGTGGCCGAGGCGCCCAGGTCCACTGAGAGCTGGGAGGTCTGGGCCCGGGTTACGTTGAGCTCGCCGGTGTTCTGCTCCGGGTAGAAATCGGGATTCACCTCTCCCGTAGGCCAGAACTGGGTGTCCTCCCGATTGGTGACGTCGTAGCCGAACGTCGCCCGGCTGTTCAGCCAGGCCATCGGTCTGTAGTTGGCGGTGAGCGCCCCGGTGAACCGTCCAATCCCTTCCTTGTTCCGCTCGGCAAACACCTGGGCCGGCACGATGAACCAGCCCCGTCCGATGTCGGCCGGCACCCCGCTTCCGTCGGCGCTTCCGACCATGGAGTTGAGGGTGTTGTCGTTCTCGGTCAGCCGCAGCTGGCTGGTCAGGTAGCCGAGCGAGATGTTGATGTCGGCGTTGGAGGCGATCTTCGCCACCGTGTTCGCCCGCAGTGAAAGGCTGCTCAGCTTGTTGGGGCGGAGCTGTTCCTCGGGCACGTTTCCCAGGGTGGCCTGACTGACCGAGTCGAAGTCGAATCCCCGGAGCTGGTAGGGACCCATCTGGTCGTTGAAGTCGGCCGAGGCGTAGTAGGTGGCGAAGTCGCTGCCGCCCGACACACTGGCTCCGTACTGCTGATGCCATCCCGAGGCGAACTGCCGCTGGGCCGGATCATTCAGCGGGTTGTACTTGTCGACCGGGTCTGGGTGCAGAGCCCGTCGGCTACATTTTGCAGGCTGCAATAGGGGTCGATCGGACTCCCGCTGCTGGGATCGATGTCGTCGGTCCGCCCGAAATAGCTGGTGCGGTAGGTGTTCTTGTCCTGGGTGACGCCCTGTTCGGTATACATGTTCCAGCGCGGCTTACCCACGGCCCCGCGTTTCGTGGTGATCAGCACGACACCGTTGGCCGCCTGGATGCCGTAGAGCGTGGCCGCCGAAGGGCCCTTCACGATCTCGATGTTCGCGATATCGTCGGGATTGATGTCGTTGATCCGGGAAGTGGACTGGCCACCGATATCGTAAGCGTAGTTCTCCGAGGTCGCGTCGATGCGAACCCCATCCACATAGTAGAGCGGCTCATTGGAGAGCGAGACGCTGTTGGATCCCCGGATCCGGATCTTGGTGCCGGTGCCCACCACGCCGCTGCTCTTGAGTACCTGCACCCCGGCCGCGCGACCCTGTATGAGGTTACCGAACTCGGTGATCGGCGCCTCCTGGGCCACCTTCGAGGCGTCGATGGTCGCGATAGCGTTGCCGATCTCCAGCTTGCTCTGCTGCCCGGTTGCCGTGGTGACAATCTCCTCCAACTGCACCGCCACCGGTGTCATCGAGAAGTTGAGGGTATCGGTCTCTGCCGGCCCGACCGTCACCGGCTTGAGCTGGGCGCTGAATCCGATGGCCACCGCGCGCACCTGATATTCCCCGGCCTTGAGGCCCCGGAACAGGTAACTGCCATCCTGCCCGGTGCTCTCGATTCGAGGGGTGCCGGTCAGCAGGACTCTGGTGCCGGCGATCCCCTCGCCGGTGCGCTCGTCGGTCACCCGTCCGGTGAGCTGACTTTCCTGCGCCACCAGCGATGTCGCTACGAGATTGCCAGCCAGAACGACGCCAAAGCGAAGCAAACGAGTCAGATGCATATGAACCTCGGTGCGGAGCGGCCAACCGTCACCCGGCTTGAGCCGGGGTACGCCAGGCTCAGGCGTACCGGTGTGCGGATTGTAAGAGAGAGGAAGGAAACAGGGCGCCGTAGGCAGCCCCGGCAAACGTGCGTGGAAAGGGGAAAGGTGTCAATAGCGGAACGTGGGTGTTGGCCTCAATACACCGAGAAGCTGGAGGTGTTCAGGTCGTTCTCCAGGGTCCAGGAAATGACCTGACCCGGTAGCACCAGAATTGTCTCGGTGGTGAATGGGCGTCCGGCGACCGGAAGAGCCCTGAGCCGCACGCCGCCACTGGTGTTGAGCCGGTGGGAGGGGAAGTCAAAGGTGGCGTTCCCCAAGGCCGTGACCATCCCCAGCCGCTGGGGCAGGCCGCCGGCCATGAGATAAATCGTGATGTCGCTCCAGTTATGGCTCTCGACTGCGACCAGCACCTGGCCCCGAGCGGCTGGGTCTGCCCGATCAGCGTGGTTGGACGAGAGGAGACCACAGCCAGGGCCGGTGGCGAGAAGCAGGGATGTGAGCGCAAGGCGAAGGACACGCATGGGGCTGACCTCGAAAGCGCCGGGAAATAAAATAGCTCCCGGGCTGTCCGTTTCCGATAGGCACGCTCTATTGACGCCCCTCCCCCGGCACCGTACAATCTCGCTGATGCCGCGCCCTGAGCCACTACGGCGCGCTGGATCCCCGAGTGACAATTCGAAACATCTGCAGGTTTCCCGCCCCGAAGGACCTAGCACGTTCCCAGCCAGGAATGGAGGACGAATCGTGCTCAACTGTCGTCAGATTCTGCTTGCCGCCCTCGCTCTCGCCGGACTGGCCACCTCTGGCGCGGCCCAACAGCCCATCACCGTAACCGGACATGTAAACAGCGAAGAGGGCGCCCCGCTCTCCGGAGCCACCGTTTCGATCCCCTCGCTGCAGATCAGCACCACCTCGCGACCCGACGGCAGCTATGGGCTGCTGGTGCCGGCCGATCACGCCGGCCAGCCGGCGACGCTCATGGTGAGAGCCATCGGGTTCAAACCCCAGACCGCAGCGATCACGATTGCCCCGGGTGGAGCGGTTCAGGACTTCAACCTCGCCGCCAATCCGCTGCAGCTCGGTGAGATCGTGGTCACCGGCGCCGGCACCGTCTCCGAAGTGGAGAAGCTCGGCAGCGTGCGAAACAGCGTGGACTCGTCCCTGATCAACCGGAGCAACGAGACCAACATCGTCAGCGCGCTTTCGGCCAAGGCGCCGAATGTGGAGGTGACGTCCACCTCGGGCGATCCGGGAGCTTCGACCTCGATTCGGATTCGAGGAGCTAACACCCTGGGCAGCACCGGCGAGCCCCTGTTCGTGGTGGACGGAGTCCCCATCGATAACTCTACCATCACCACCACCACGTTCGACGGCACCGGGTTCGGTGGCCAGCAGGGCACCGCCTCGTCCAACCGGGCTTCGGACCTCAATCCGGCTGACATCGAGTCAGTCGAGATCCTCAAGGGTGCGGCCGCCGGCTCTCTCTACGGTGCCCGGGCCGGCCAGGGTGTCATCCTGATCACGACCAAGAGAGGCCACGCAGGGCCCACGACCTACTCGCTCAACTCTTCCCTCTCGGTCAATGATGTTCACCGCTTCCCCGCCCTCCAGCGGACCTACGGCCAGGGCGACGTGGACAGCCTCGGCGTTCCCGCCGCCGAGACCTGCGTCACCGGCGGCGCAGTGGACTGTAGCGGGACGGGCGATAGCTGGGGGCCGGCGCTCGCCCCCGGCACACCGACGTTCGACCATGCCAGAGAGATGTTTACCACCGGTCTTGCGACCGATAACACCCTCACTATCTCCGGCGGAAACGATCGAACCTTATTCTACCTCTCTGGTTCCTATACCAACCAGGACGGCACCTTCGTAGGACCGCAGAATTCCTATAGCGCTACTCCTTCCGGCTCAAAGGGCTCCCAGCGGGTAAGCGATAACTTTACCATCGGCGGCAATGTTGCGTACTCCAACAGCGACGGGAGGTTCGTCCAAAAGGGCAGCAATTTTAGCGCCCTGACGCTGGGGTCCTGGCGCACGCCGCCCGAATTCGACAATCGGATCTATCTGGACCCCACGACCGGTCTTCACCGTTCCTACCGCTTTCCCAACCCGTCGGCCTCGTCCTTTGGCGACACGCCGCGGCTACGACAATCCGTTCTTCAGTGCCAACGTGCCGGTCAGCACCGCAATTGCCGACCGGGTATTCGGGAACGTGAGCCTGGACTACATACCCACCCGCTGGCTCCGGTTCAACTACACCCTGGGCGTGGATTATTCCGGCGATGACCGACTGCAGGGACAGCCGCAGACTTCATCCAACATTCCGAGCCCACTTGGCCAGGTGGTCAAGGTCAACATCGTGAACCAGCAGGTGGATCACAACCTGACCGGCACCGCCACCTACAAGCTGGGCCCGAGTCTGGGCGGTATCGTTCACGCTGGGCCAGAACCTCAACACCCGGAGCCTGCGGGAGATCGGTGGGGTAGGTAATGCCCTGCTGGCACCCGAGCCGTTTTCGCTCACCAACACCGCCAGCCAGCTGCCGCCCATCGACAACGAGACCAAGGTCCGGATCGAGGGCTACTTCGGGCAGGGCACGCTGGATATCTCCGATCAGCTCTTCCTCAAGGCCGGCGTGCGCTACGACGGCGCCTCGACTTTCGCCCAGGACAAGCTCCGCAGCTGGTATCCCAGCGGAAGCGCCGCCTGGGAATTCACCAAGCAAACCGGAGACCTGGGCGGCAAGCTCACCTACGGCAAGCTGCGGGCGGCTTATGGGGAGGTGGGCACCCAGCCCAACCCGTATCTGACCGTGTTCACCTTCCTGAGCGGCGGCAGCCTTCCAGGACGGGTGGGGCTCGATCCTGACCGCGTCCCAGAACGGGTTCGGTGGTCTCTTCAGCGATACCACCCGCGCCACCCAGCTCAAGCCGGAGCGCACCCGTGAGCTCGAGCTCGGCGACCGACCTGGGCCTCTTCAACGACGTCGCCGACCTGAGCTTTACCTGGTACCGGCGCACCTCCAAGGACGTCATCCTGACGCTGCCGGTCGCCGGCCAGCACCGGGTTCATCAATGCGGCCACCAACGGCGCGGAGATTCGGAACTCCGGCACCGAGTGGGCGCTCAACGTTCGTCCCATTACCAAGCGCAACTTCTCCTGGGATCTCGGCTTCCTCTTCTCGACCAATCGGAACCGGGTGGTCAGTCTGGCCGGCGCCCAGTTCGTCAACTACGGCGGAGTGGGCGGGTTCGCTATCTCCGTGGCCGAGGTGGGGCAGCCGGTGGGCGCGTTCCGCGACTACGACTACATCCGTTGTGGCCGGGGCATCACCGTCCTGGATGCCACCTCCAACGAAGTGAGCGTGGACGACCTCTGCGGAGCCGCGGCGAACAGCCAGCAGGCGCTGTTCATCAACGACGGCACTTACTCGAATACCGGGCTCGATGCCGGCGCCGGCGCCGGCTATCCACTGCTCGAGCCCGACAGCCGCATCATCGGCGACCCCAACCCGAAGTGGACCGGCTCGATCCGCAGCGGCCTCCGCTTCGGCAAGTTCTCGGTCTCGGGCCTGGTCGACATTCGCCACGGTGGGCTGGTGTACAACGGCACCCGCGGCGCGCTCAACGCCATCGGCACCTCGAAGGAATCCGGCGACCTGCGGGGCAAGTCCGTGGTGTTCGGCCAGGACTTCATGAAAGGCGCCGTGGCGGGACCCGGGGTGGGCACCAGCGGCAGTGCTGGACCAGAACTGGTTCCAGAACTACTACAGCACCTTCACCTTCCTGGGCGCAGCCGTTCTACGAGAGCGCCAGCTTCGTGAAGCTGCGCGAGGTATCGGTAGGCTACACCTTGACGGGCGGCTTCGTGAACCGGAGCCTCGGACTCAGCAGCCTGGACCTCCGGGTGGCCGGGCGGAATCTGGCGGTTTGGACGCCCTACACCGGGGCGGATCCGGAGACCAATCTGTCCGGCGCCGATACCGGCGCCCGGGGAATCGACTGGTTCAACAACCCGCAGACACGATCGTTCGTGTTCTCGGTCACCCTGAACCGCTGATGCCCACCCGACCACTCGAGGTTCATGCTATGCGCAAGCATTTCGCGACGGCGGTGATCGGTCTCGGTGCCGGTCTGGGGATCACCGGCTGCGGGGACTTCCTCACCGGTCCCAAGCTGTCCGACAATCCCAATCGTCCGGTTGCCGCCACCAACGCCAATCTGCTGGTCGCGTCGCAGACCAACCTGGCCAGTGTCATCGAAGGCCACCTCGGGCGCACCATCTGCGTCTGGATGCAGCAGTGCGCCGGGACCCGGCTGCAGTACAACAGCCTCGGCCAGTACATCGTCGGCGACGACGACTACTTCATTCCCTGGTCGCAGATCTATGGTACCGGCGGCCTGGTCGACCTCCGGCTGCTGCAGCGTCAGGCACTCGCCACCGATGACTCGGCCTATGCCGGCGTCGCCAAGGTGCTCGAGGCCTGGTTCATCGGGACGGCGGCAGACGTCTGGGGAGATGTGCCGTACTCCCAGGCGGCCGACTCCACGGTCGCGACTCCGGCGCTGGATCCGCAGCAGCAGGTCTATGCCGCGCTTCAGACCACGCTCGATGCGGCGATCGCCTCGATGAACGCGAGCAGTCCCGGGCGGCAGCCCGCCCGGCATCGAGGACCTGGTCTACGAGGGCGATCTGGCAAAATGGACCGCGTTGGCGTACACCCTCAAGGCCCGCTATTACCTGCACACCGCCGAGCGTCCTGGGGACTCCGGCCTATGCGGCGGCGCTGGCGGCCGCGGCCAACGGCATCGCCGATCCGACCGGCGATTACCTGGCCTATCACAGCTCGGCGTCGACCGAGAGCAATCTGTACTTCCAGTTCACCACCCAGTGGCAGGACTATCTGTCGGCCGGGAAAGGCGTTGCTGGATCTGCTGCAGAGCACCGGCGATGCGCGGCTGAGCGAATACTTTCGACCCCAACGCATGCCGGAAATTTCGTGGGCGCGGATCCCGGCGACGATATCGGCGGTGGCTCCCCGTCACCACTGAGCTCGACCCGTCTGGACCCCAGTTTCCGCCAGCCGCTGGCCACCTGGGCCGAGAATCAGCTCATCATTGCGGAAGCCGCCAACCAGACGGGCGACGATGGCACCGCGCGGACCAGCCTCGACGCGGTCCGAGCCGACGCCGGCCTGGCTCCGGTCGGCGCGGGAGTCAGCGGGCCTGCCCTGCTGCAGGCGATCATGACCGAGAAGTACATCCGGCTGTTTCAGAACCCCGAGGCCTGGAGCGATTACCGGCGGACCTGCCTTCCCGCTCTGGCACCGGCGTCCGGGTCAAGCTTCATCCCGGCGCGGCTCGCCTATCCGCTCAGCGAGCGGAACGCGAACACCAGCATTCCCGACGGGGGGCCGCTGCAGAACTGGAACGACCCCAACCCGTGTCCCTGATCTAGTGAACCGCGACGCTGGAGCGCGTCAAGATCGCTCTCCAGCGTCCACTGGATCTCCTGGCCCTGGCTGGACCGGGAAGCTGTCGGTGGTGTGGCTGTCCGGCGCCCCGACGGCGTGGCCGCGGAGCCGGATGATGCCGGAGGTGCCCAGCCGGCGGCTGGGAAGAACAAAGGTCGAGGTCTTGACTGCGGTGGCGAGTCCCGACCCGGTCTACCACCCCGTCGTGCAACACCGAGATCACCACGTCGTTCCAGTGGTGGTTGTCCACCACCAGGACGATGTCGCTCGCTGACTCAGGTGCCGGGCCAGATCGTCTGTGCCCGAATGTCCGACCGCAGCTGATCGCAGCCGAGAATCAGGAGAGCGGCAACGGGCGGATCTCAGCCGGAATCAGTGCGTCGCCGCGGCGCCTCGGCTGAGCCTTGAGATAGCGGTCATACCACTCGACATATCGCTGCAGTCGGTCGCGCCGATAGCTCGGCTTTCGGATGTCATGGTACTCCCCCGGATAGATCACCAGCTGGGTTTCCCGTCCCAGACTCTTCAGTGCCTGGTACATCTGCTCTGAGTTGATCAGGGGCACGTTGAAGTCCTTCTCCCCGCAAAGGAAAAGCGTCGGGGTTACGATGCGGTCGGCATGGAGGAAGGGGTACGAGACCTTGAGGTAGGCTTCGGTGTTCCGCCAGGGGGTACCCAGCTCGGCCTCGTATTCGCGCACATACTGATCGGTGCCATAGCCCGCGAGAGCATTGCCGATCCCGGCTCCGCTGGTGGCCGCTTTAAATCGCTGATCCCGCGCGATGACCTGGTCGGTGAGGATGCCGCCATAGCTCCAGCCACCAACCCCCAGCCGTCCAGGGTCCGCTACCCCTTGGGCCACGGCAAAATCCACTGCGGCGAGCACGTCCTGCCCATCCTTGTTTCCCCAGTCAGCCCAAATGGCCGTCGAGAACTTCTCACCCCGCCCCGAGCTGCCCCGAGGATTGGCTGCGACTACCACGTAGCCGTTAGCGGCCAGCAGCTGCCAGTCGAAGTTGGCAAAGTCGTTGTAGAACTGCCAGACCGGACCGCCATGGATTCGGAGGACGGTGGGGTACCGCTGACCTGGACGGTAGTCGGTCGGCTTGACCATGAAGCCGTGGATCTCGGTTCCATCCTTGCTCTTAAAACCAATTTCTTCCACCGGTGCCAGCCGGACCTGTGACAGCCATTGATCGTTCTGTCCGGTGATCTTCCGCAGCCGGTTCCCCTCCACGGCAAAGATCTCCGCCGGTTGCGTCGGCGTGCTCGCCAGCACCACGATCTTGCCCCGGGGACCGACCGAGAAGTCACTGATGGCCCGTCGTCCCTCCACCAGTCGCTCCACTGGTCCGCCGGAGAGCGGCACCCGGGCCAGGTGGGTCACCCGATCGTCCTCCAGGAGGAAGAGCACCGATGCGCCGTCTTCCGTGAGGGTCGGCGAGAGCGGGTTCCGATCCAGCGTCGCGGTGAGTACCCGCGCCGGTCCGCCGGCTGCAGGGACCACGGCGAGTTTCTGTCCCGCGTAGTAGAGCAGCTTGAGCGGCCCGCCTTGCACGTAAGCGATCGACTTGCCGTCCGGGGCTCCAGGAGGGCGGCCGCCCGCCCCAATCGGGATTGTGGTCCGGGCCCTCGAAGGTGGTAAGCTGCCGGGGAGCCGCGCCGGGAGTCGTCTCCACCACGTAGAGATCCCAGTTGTCGGTGCGATCGAAGTCGGGATGACGCTTGCTGACGAAGGCGATGCTCTTGCCGTCGGGCGACCAGGCCGGCGCCTGCTCGTTGTATTCCCCAGGCGTCAGCAACACTGGTTTGCGACTGGCCAGGTCGAAGAGGTAGAGATGGTCCCGCCGGCGGTCGAGATACCCCTTCTCATCGGCCTTGAACTGGAAGCGGTCGATGACGATGGGACGGGGCGTGCGCTTGGTGGTGTCCGGCGTGACCGTCGCGGAATCAGGATCGGGGTCGGAGGCGATGAGGGCCAAGCGCTTCCCGTCCGGTGACCAGGCGTAATCCGAGACCCCGCCAGGCAGGTCGGTGATCTTTTCGGCCTCGCCCCCGGTCCGATTCAACAGCCAGACCTGATCGACCTCGCGGGCATCGTCCCGGCTGGAGAGAAATGCGAGATAGCGGCCGTCCGGGCTCCACCGGGGCGTGTGCTCGCTGGTCTTGCTCGTCGTGAGCCGCACGCTGCGCCGGCCGTCCCAACTGGTCATCCAGACATCGCTATCCGCCTGGTCCTTGGAGGTGTCGGGCGTCGAGACGGTGTACGCCACCCATTCGCCCTCGGGAGAGATTTCCGGGCCACTCACCTCGCGCAGGCGGTAGAGGTCGTCGAGGACGATCTTGCGGCGGCACCCTGCCCTGCCGCTATCTCCGCCGAGAGAGAAAGCAGCACCAACGGGAGCGTAGACCCGATGTCGCATCATTTGGGCTCCTTATACACTATCCCGCCCTTCATCACGAACCCCACCTTCATGAAGCTCCGGAGATCGGACAGGGCGTCGCCTTCGACCGCGATGATATCGGCGTACTTTCCCGGCGCGAGCGAGCCGACGCTGTCTTTCCACTGCATCAGATCGGCGGCCGAAATCGTGGCCGACTGGATCGCCTGCATCGGGGTCATGCCGTATTTGACCATGTAGGGCAGCTGCATCGCGTTCATGCCATGGGGATAGATCCCGCTATCTGTGCCATACGCCACCTTGACGCCCCGGCGTGACGGCTTTCCGAAAGCCGTTCCGCTGGATCTCCGTCGTTTCCGCGTTTTTCCGGAGAATGTCGGCGGGCCACTTCTGCTCCCGTCCCACGCTGTCGGAGTAGTCACCGTTGTAAATATCGGCTACCAGCCAGGTGCCGTGCTGCTTCATGAGCGTGATGCCTTCGTCATCCAAGAATGACCCGTGCTCGATGGAACGCACCCCAGCTCGCACCGCCCGCTTGATCCCCTCAGCGCCGTGCGCGTGGGCCGCGACGAAGGTCCCGTATTCGGCAGCCTGCTCCACCGCCGCCCGGATCTGCTCCTCGGTGAATTCGGACACGCCCGGCTTGGTGCCCCGGGTGAAGACTGCGCCGGTGGCAATGACCTTGATGAAGTCGGCGCCGCCGTTCAGCAGCGCGCGGACCCGCTCGCGAACCTGGTCGGCCGAGTTGGCCACGCCGAATCGAAAGGCGGCCGGAAGGGTCACGTCGGGGGCGGCCCCGACCAGCTCACCCCCGCCGGTGGACACGGTGACATACGCGCCGGCGACCTTCATGCGGGGACCGATCACCGTGCCGTCGTTGATCGCGTCTCGTAGAGCCGCGTCCACGAAGGCCCGATAGGTGCCGACGTCGCGGACGGTCGTGAACCCGGCAAGCAGGGTCGCGCGCGCGTTGCGCACTCCGCTGAAGGCCTCCTGCGCTTCGGAGCGTTCCAGCGGCTCAAGCACATCAGCGGTGGTGGCGTCGCCGATCAGATGGGTGTGGCAGTCGATCAGGCCCGGGAGCACGGTATAGCGGGAGAGATCGATCAATCGGGCGCCGGCTGGGATCTTCTCTGCCCCCGGCCGGATGGCCTCGATGCGGTCACCCCGCAGCAGCAGGAGCTGGTTCCGGCGGACTTCTCCCTGGTCGACATCGACCAGCCAGCCCGCCCGAATAGCCGTCAGTGACTGGGCGGTCGTCACCCGAGCAAAACCGACGGCCGCGAGCGCCGTCACGGCCAGCCGTGAGGTCAGCCGCGCCATGAAAACTCCGTGGTATATGAGAGTAGAGCCCCGCGGGAGGGAATGGACCCCGCGGGTGTGCGCAATATATCGCGAGACTTCGGGGACGGCGAACTACTGCTGCGGCTTTTTGACTTCGACCTTCGGGAGCGTCACTTCCTTTTTTTCCGTCTTTACGGTCGGGACGTTGACTGTGTCCTTCACAGTTCCGGTCTCCACCGTCGGGGTATGAACCGTATCGGTCTCGGTTCCGACCACCGGCTTCTGCACTTCGTAAGTCCCATCTCCGGTCTTCTTGCATGCGCTCAGCGTCCAAAGCGCAGCGACCGCCACGGCCAGCGTAACCTTCCGCACAGGACCTCCTTGAGGGTCTGGAATAGCCAAGAATCTGTCGCGGAAATATCTGCTTTGGCACGATTTCCGCCGTGTTGCGGATCACGTGCTCCGGCGCTTTTCATGATCTCCAACAAATGTAGAGGATGTTGACAAATTTGTTTGTAAACCACTCGACCGACAACGTGATTCCCATCACAAAGAGTGCATAAAATGGCGGCGGTGACAATAAAAAAAGCCCTCGGCCAAAAGGCCGAGGGTCCGGGTTGTCTGCAGTGTTTCGCTTGGCGGCCAGTTCCCTCGCGGCTAGTTCTGCACCAGGATCAGAAACTTCGAGGCCGACCAGAACTCCTCTGGCGAGGCGATCTCCACCACACCTTTCAGCTCTCCTTTTTCCGTCACGTCGCCCGTCAGGTACTCGGGGCTTTGCCGGGACACGATCTTGTATTTCTTGTCCGTACGCGGCAGCGCGATGGAGAGGGTCTGGGTTTTGTCGATCATGGTAAACGCGTCGAGATTGAGCTTCCGCGCCGGCTCCAGTCGGGTGCCGCCGAAGAACAGGAACTTGGAGCCTTCCCTCGTCACCACCCCACTATTGATCAGCTCATCCTTGGTGCCGATCGCATAGTAGACCCGGTTCTTGTACGCGGTCAGATGGACCACAGTGTCTCGCAGCGAGGCCGCGGTCACGTTGAGGTTATCGACCTCACCCGATAACGTGGCGATTTGGTTTCTCTGGTCTGCGATGATCGCCTCGTTCTCGGCCCGCTGCTGTTCGGCAGCCGTCTTCAGATCTTCGATGGTCTGCTTGTAGGTCGAGATCTGCGCCAGCAACCGGGCGTTCCGGATCTTGGCATTCTTGGCCCGGTTCTCGGTCTCGATCAGCCGGGTTTCGCTTTCATTCAGCCGGGCTATGACCGACTGGATCCGCTCCAGAGTTGCCTGGCGGTCCTCCCGGTCCTGCCCGGCTCCTGGCACTCCGGGGTCCGAGCCATCGGAGGCCAACGAGACCGCCTTGGCCTTGGCCAATTCGCTGTTGAGATCGCTCACGAACTGAGTGGTCTCCAGCACTTCAGTCAGCAGGCTGTCCTTTTGCGCCTCCGCTGCCCTGGACTCGGCCAGCGCTTTCGTCAGCTCCGACCGACTCCGGTCGCAACCAGCGGTCAGAACCGCCAGCATTACGATAAGCCCCGCGTACCGCATGCGATCCTCCGCTCAAACAGATGGTGACTCACTTGCAACCGGCGGGTGACCCGGGGAGCAGACACGGAGCTGTCGCACCGCGGGGCCCGCGCTCGGCATTAGCCCTCCGGACAAGTATCGGCCGGAGGGCCGGAAAACATCGGCAGTGAGTTCGGATTCGCCAGCGAGATTCTACGTTAACCTAGGGGCCCTGCGATTGGCAGCCGTGCAAATCGTTGCACTCAATCATCATCCTCGTCGTGGCCGTGGCCGCCGCCTTTGCCCGGCTTCCCGGGCCGGCCATCACCGCCGCCGCCGCCGTTTTTCGCAGCCACTGCGGTGACACCGAAGGTCGCCAGCAGACTGGAGGGCGGACTGGCGCCCACGACGGCCTCGACCGTCTGGGCACCCGGAGTGGCGCCGAGCACGACCGTGACGGAGGCAAAGCCCGTGTCATCGGTAGCAACTACCGAGGGCTCGAACTGAGCACCGGGGACATCGCTCTGAAAGCGGAATTCGACCGGCACCTTAGCCACGTATCGCCCAGCCCGATCGGTCAACCGAACTACGAGAGGATCGGGCAGTCGAGTGCCGACGGTGCCCTCCTGCCCGCTTCCGGATACCGCCTGCAGCCGGGCCGGGTTGCCGTCGGCCGGCAGGGTCAGGTCGGCCCCGCAACCGGCGGCGGAGGCGATGGGGACCAGGTACAACAGCTGGAGTGGAGAGAAGGTGCGCATGGGACCGATCCTGCTGGGTAGAAGATTGCTCCTTTAAGCGCAACGACTAAGACGACGTTACCTCCTAAAATTGGGGCGGGAAAGGACCTGGCTCACATCCGGGAGGGCCGGAGGGCGGACAGCAAGCGGAGCAGCCGGCGGGGGAGGTAGCGGAGCAGGAAAACCATCACTTTATAGCGCAGACCCGGGATGCAGATCACCGGGCCGCCGCGCTCGAGGCTCCGGAGTGAGGTCTCCACCACGTGAGCCGGCGGAGAGCCACATGTGCCGGGGCAACTCGCGGACATCCGCTTCCATCCGCTGGTGAAATTCCGAGCGGGTGAAGCCGGGACAGAGCGCCTGAACCTTGACCCCGGTGCCGGCGAGCTCGGCCGCGAGTCCCTCGCTGAAGGTGGTGAGGTACGCCTTGGTGGCGCAGTAGTTCACGTTGCCGGCGGAGTAGAGGAACGATGCTACCGAAGAGACATTGATGATGCCTCCCTTGCCGTTCTGCAGCAGCACCGGCAAGGCGGCCTGGGAGAGGCGCATCGGGGCCATGGTGTGAAGCCGCACCATCGCCTCCTGCAGCGCGGGACTGGCGTCGGCCAGCGTTCCGCGGGTTCCGAAGCCGGCATTATTCACCAACAGGGCCAGCCGGGGTGACCGGGTCAGTCGTTCCGCCACCAGACTCACGTCGGTGTCGATCGTGAGGTCGGCCGGAAAAACCTCAACTGCTGTGCCGTGCCGTTGCTCGAGCTCGCGCTTCAAGGCCTCCAGCCGGTTGCCGTCCCGGGCCACCGCGATGAGATCGTATCCTCGGGCGGCCAGCCGCTCGCAGAACTCCTTGCCGATGCCGGCGGACGCGCCGGTCACCAGAGCTAAGGGGCGGGTTTCCTCCACCGGGCCTTCCGTCGTCATCGCTGAAGACCGCTGCGGGCCGACGCTTCCTTGCTCCGCGTGGCGGCTTCTGAGCCAGCGGACGCCGATGACAGCGTGCGCAGCCTCCGGGCGGCTTCCAGCAGGATGTCATCGGTCTTGCAGAAGACAAAGCGAACCAATCCGCGGCCCCCGCCCCCTTCGCGAAAGAAGCTCGATCCCGGAACCGGCGTGACCCCCACCTCACGGGAGAGCCACACCGCGAATTCGGTGTCCGACATCGGCGCTCCCCGACCAGGCAGGACCAGCTGGGAGAAGTCGGAAAGGATGTAGTAGGCCCCCTCCGGCGGTGTGCAGCTGAAGCCGGCGTCGATCAGCGCGGCAAATAACAGATCCCGGCGTGACTTGTAGCTCGCTGCGAGGTCCCGGTAAAACGACGGTCCCAGCTCTCGCAGTGCTACCGCCACACCTTCCTGCAGCGGCGCCGGAGCCCCGACTGTGAGGAAATCGTGAACCTTGCGGATGGCGTCGGTGAGCTCGGCCGGGGCCAGGATCCAGCCAATTCGCCACCCGGTCACGCTGAAGGTCTTCGACGCCCCGCTGATGGTGATGGTCCGGTTCCGCATGTCGGGTAACGTTGCAATGGGGACGTGGTCCCCCTCGAATCGGATGTGCTCGTAGATCTCGTCCGTGACTGCCAGGGCATCGTGCCGGATGCACAGATCGCGGATGGCCTCCAGCTCGGCGCGAGTCAGCACCCGTCCCGCAGGGTTGCTGGGAGTATTGACGATGATGGCGCGGGTGCGGGAGGTGAACGCCGAGGCCAGCCGGTCCAGATCGAGCGGCATCCCCGGCTCCAGTGGGACGTATACCGGCCTGGCATCAGCCAGGATGGTATCGGGTCCGTAATTCTCATAGAACGGCTCGAAGACGATCACCTCGTCGCCCGGATCGACGATGGCGAGGAGGGTGGAGATCATCGCCTCCGTGGCCCCGCAGGTGACGGTGATCTCCCGCTCCGGATCGATCTCCAGCTGGTACCACTGGTGATACTTTTGCGCAATCGCGTCGCGGAGCCGCTGGGCTCCCCAGGTAATGGCATACTGGTTGATATCATCGTGAATCGCTCGCGCCGCCGCATCCTTCAGCAGCTCTGGCGCGGGAAAGTTGGGGAAGCCCTGCGCCAGATTGATCGAGCCATACTCCCGGGCGAGGCGGGTCATTCCCCGGATAACCGACTCCCGAAAACCATGGGTACGGCGTGCGGTATTCACGGCGGCTCCGCTGGGGTGGTCTGGGTGGTCGGGCTGAAGACTAAATGAAGTCGGAGCCGGCGGCTACGAATGGCCCGATCGTTGCCTTAAACTCAGGTTATGACCGACGCTACCGAGCCCATGCTCGCCATCGTTGACCTGCACAGCCATCTCGTTCCCGGGGTGGACGATGGCACCCGAACCATAGCCGAATCGATCCAGGCGCTCTCCGGCCTCTATCGCGAGGGCGTGCGTTCCGTGGTCACTACACCCCACCTCCTGGTCCCCTATCTCGATAGCGACACCGCCATCCAACGGGAGCTCGATCTCCACCGCCGTGCCTTTGATCAGCTGGTAGCGGCCTGCAGCGGTCGAACCGATCTCCCCGCCCTATGGCTGGGCCAGGAGATCCTGGCCCCCGATGCCGGCAGCGCCAATCGGGTGGCACGCCGTACCGATGTCGGGTTGCCCGGCAGATTTCTGCTGGTCGAGTTCGGGTTTGAGCTGCAGGGCAATCACAACGATGTCGTGCGGTCCGTGCTCGATGCCGGCCGCCAGATCGTGATCGCCCATGCCGAGCGCTACCACTTCCTTCCCGGCCATGATGCACTCGAGGTCATGCGCACCTGGCAGGAGCTGGGCGCCCTGTTGCAGGTGAACGTAGGCAGCCTGACGGGTCACTATCGGGGGTCCAGTCCGAAGTCGGAGCATCTGGCCTGGGAAATGATCGAGTCGGGAATGGTGGACGTCCTGGCCACCGATCACCACGGCCCCCGTCGGTCCGGGGTGTCACCTCGCGAGGCCCTGAATGCGCTCATCGCCCGGGGCGAGCAGGCGCTGGCCGAGCGGGCGATGGCTGACATTCCGGGGCGGATTCTGCGGGACGATCTCGTCGCCTCAAGTCTCCCGCGGTAGGGTCGAGGTCCCAATTGCCTGCAGCAACAGGCGGGTAGCCCCCGGCGAGGTGGCGGCACCCGCACTCACGGCTGCATCGACCTGCTCCTTGATCCGGCGGCGGAGTGCACCGTACGCCTGCCCCGCGGTCGGATCCTCGAAAGCGATGGCCGTGCCTCGGATCTTGTAGGCGCCCGCCTGGGCATCCAGTACTCCGAGAATGCTGTCGATGCTGGCCAAGAGGGACCCGCTGAGCAGCTCCAGCGTGGGCGACTCCTTCCCGGGTGTCCGGGAGTACCACTTCCTCACCTTGGCCGGCGCCCATCCATACTGTTTGGCGAGAACGGTGACGGAATCCTCGTAGGCCTTTTCGATTGCAGTCTGCTGCTCCCGGAATACCCGAATGAAGTTGGCTGCTCCCGCCAGGCTCATCCTGGTGTCGGTGACCCCGCCGTGGGGATTCAACCGCGAGGGGGCAAAGAGCTGCCCCAGCCGCGCCACCCGCATTCCCGTTTCCAGCCGGGTCCGCGCGGCATCATGCGCCGCAGCGTACCGGGCAGTCAGTCCCTCGAGCGAGTTGGCGTCCACCGCTCTGGCTGAGCTCGAAGTCAGCTCATCGCCCAGCGACACGGAGCGAAGCCGCGGCGCTCTCGGCAGCAGCCGCGCGATCTCTCCGTCCGTCGAGGGCTGCTCCGGGCTCATCGCGTTGGTGCTGGCCAGCGACACCCGCATGGTCCCCCCCAACTCCACCGTCCTCGTGGGCCTCAGCGTCTTCTCCGGCCGCACGCTCATGGCCACGGTACGCGACTTATCGGCCCAGGGTGGGCGGGGTCCCGAGAAGGCGAGCTTGACTCCCGACATCAGCAGCACGCCGGAGAGCCCGAGTGCCAAGGGACGCCGCCAGCGGTGCAGCAGGTTTCCGTTGGAGACCGAGCCATCGGAAGCGGGAGGTTCAGCTGCGGTGGCCCCGCCCAGAATCCCCCAGCCGCGCCGGGCCGGTCGGGCCGGGTCTTCCTTCGCGGCCGCCATGATCGCCTTGTATTGGGGGTGCAGCGTGATCGAGATCCACTTGGCGGTTGCCCGGTGGTAGACCCGGGAGCGCGCGTCGACGTCGCCGCTACGAATCGCCAGCGCGAGCTCATCGCTCGACCGGTATAGCTCTTCCTTCCCAGGTCTCAACTCGACGAGATACATCCAACACACTCGACAGTGTCTCGAGCCCTGGCCGGAGCCTGAGCTCTGGTAAGCGCGGGGTGATCTTACGGGTGCCAGTTCCGTGCTGACCTGTTTCGGCCGCGGCCGGGAAGCCTGCTGGTGACTCGGACTGCTGCCCTAAGCGCATGCGACAAAGCGGGTTGGGTACCTGGTGCCCGGTGCCGTTCTGCTCCGAATCGCGCGCCAAGGCTGCTCCGAGCCTCTCGACTGTCAAAGGTCTGGGGTGCGTTTTTCGACCGCAGATTGTGTAATGCAAGATGTTTCCTTCCTCCGGACTATTGATTAGAGTTGCCAAAGGTCCCGTTTCGGACTGGCAGGTCCGGAACTTTTTACGCCCGCCTCAATCGAAGCTCGCCCCCCTGCCCGGCGGCGATTGGAGGGTTTCATGATCACGCAACAGCGCGGGGTCGACGATCAGGTCGACCCATGGTCCATGGCTCGGAGTGGCCGGGAAGGCACTGGCGGCGGCTCTCTGTTTCTGGCCACCTTGCTCGGCGTCGGCATCGGCCTGCTCACCGCCCCTCAGCCGGGAAGCAAAACCCGCAAGCTCCTCTTGAAGCGGCTCGCCACGCTGAGTGAGGACGTAGGTGAAGGTCTGGAGGACGTCGAGAAGGTCAGCAGCAAGGCGCGGAAACGCGCCAAGGAGCGGTTGGCCAAGCTGCGGGAAAATGCCGAGGAGGAGTGGGGGGACGTGGAGGATCGCTGGGAGAAGGCCAAGGGTCGGATCCGCGATCTCGATTTCAGAGAAAGGGATCGCTCCAGCCCGGTGGGCACCATCATGGCAATCGCCGCAGGCCTGGCTGCCACCTATCTTCTGACTAGCGATCGCGCCGCTCCGGTGCGTTCCCGAGTTCAAGAAGCGGCGACAGATGTGAAGCGCAGAGCCACCGATCAGTGGGATCGTTTCCAACGCGGGGGAACCGGAACCGGTCGCTCGGCCACTCGCGAGGGCCGCTCCGAGAGTCGGTCAGCCTCGGCAACGACGGACGAGGCCCCCCAGGCAAGCTGAGCTGGGTTCCTCACCATCAAAACGGCCCCGTCAGGGGCCGTTTTCATGTCAGCAGCTCGAGAAATCTCAGCTCTCGGTTTGGGACGAGCTGGCTGAAACCGCCTTGAGCTTCTCGGGAGGGAGATACAGCAGCAATTGGTGCCGGATTCGATCGGCTTGCTGCAGCACTTTGGCAGGATACCGCCGGCAGGACTGGGTGCTGCGGCTTCTCACGCAGCCGTTATACCGCAGCAGCGCCGAACGCACATCCTTGGTCCGCTTCAGATATCCCGCGAAAACCCGGGCCCCATGGCAGATATTGGCTTCGACCTGTAGCAGATCATCGGAATCACAGTCGAAGACGCCGGCGTGAAATCGCATCACTTGCATGAGTCCCACCGCACCCCGATTGCTTACCGTCTCCGGCTCCAACCGAGAGTTCTCCGTCAGGAGCATGCCGGCGAGCAGACTGGGTGAGAGCTGGAGTTGCCTGGCTTCCTTGACCAGCGCGCGGGCGACCCGGTTGGCGATCTCAGCGTTCGCGGTGCGGCGAAGAATCTGGGCGAGCGGCAGGTGGTCGTAGCGCGCCACCACCTCTTTCTCGAGGGTGGTGCTGTCCAGCAGGGGTGACCGCCAGGGCTGAGCGTCCGGCACGCAGGCCGGCGTCCCCTCCGCGAGGGTGCTCAACGGCGGCGTCTCCAAGTGTCCAGCGGGAGTCAGCAGCAGTGCGCCGAGCATCCCGGTCGCGGCCAAGGCGGTCAGGAAAGGCCGGGTGGGCCGGGAGAACGGCTGTAGCAGTGCGGCTCTGACCGAAGCGGGAATGACCGGCTCCTTTCCCGAGGTATTGGGGGATCGCGAGCCGTGCAGGTACGCAAGAACCGGGCACATCATCTGTAAAGGAAATTGACTAGGTCGCACACTTACGGCCTACCAACGAGTTGCAGACCAGACGTGTCGTATCGATACGGGGGTTCGGCGGGCAGAAACCCAGCCCGACCGGTGCGGATCTGCGAGAAGGGGGGCGGGCTACGCCATCGATCGGAGTAACTGCATCATCGCCAGATCGTAGGGATCAGCAGCAGGGTCGTCGTCCGGGATGTCGTAGTTCTGCTCTGGGGTCTCCAGAATCAGGGGGATGTCCTGGGCTCGCCGGTCTCGAAGGAGCCACCCAAATGGCTCGCGCCCGATGCGCCCATCGCCGATAAGCACGTGCCGGTCCTTGTTGGACCCCAGTGCTCCTTCGCTGTCATTCAAGTGGAAGAAGGCCGGCGGACCTCCGGCAGCAGCTTCGAATTCATCGAGAATCCGAGCGAGGTCACCTTCTGACTTCGTGATGTCGTGTCCGGAAGAGAACAGATGGCAGGTATCGAGCCCGTAGCCGGTGCGATGCCGCAGCCGCTCGGGGACGGCGTGGAGGATCGCTCCCACCTCCGCGGCGGTTCGGCCAAACGTGGTGCCGGCTCCCGCCGTGTTCTCCACCAGCAGTCGCGTGGGCCCTTCCACCGCCTCCAGGGCTTCGGTAATGGCGCGCGCGACCCGCTCGGCGGCAGCTTCGCGACTCCCGCTGGTGGCGGCTCCGGGATGAAAACAGACGCCGCCGACGGCAAGTGCGGTGGAGCGCTCCAGCTCCTTGCGGAGCCCGCCGCGCGCCCGGGCTGACTTGGTCTCGTCCTCCGTCGCGGTGTTCAGGACATAGGCTGCGTGCACCACGACGTGATCGGGCCTGATGTTCGCCTGCTTCAGCGCGGTGTGAAACCGCTGCACCCGGTCGGGGCGCATGGTGGCCTTATCCCCGTAATACTGCGGCGGGGCGGTAAAGATCTGCAGCGCGCTCATCCCGGCATTTCCGGCGCGCAGGGCGGCCATGCTGATGCCGCCGTTCGCTACCGTGTGGGCGCCAAGAAATCGAGCCAACGACACTCTCCTGAGGACGACTTCGGTGACCGTGGGCACAGACCCCACCCGGTCGGCACGCGATTCTATACCATTGGTACAAGCCGCCGATCACATCGCGAGACCGACCACCCGGTCGGCTGACATCCATCGCCTGGAGGTTAACGTGGGACGCAACCGGGAAGAAGCGATCAACAGTTACGTCACCGACATGCTGTCGCTGGAAGAGCACATCGAGAAGGCCTTGCGGGGCCAGCTGGAGGACCTGGAGGATTATCCCGAGGTCACCCGCGATCTGAAACAGGTGCTCCGCAAGGTCGAGCACCACATCTCCGATCCTCAGAGAGCTTGAGCGAGCGGCGGAATGCTCGGGGGCCGACCGACGCCATCAAGCGCGCGGGATCCGCCTTGCTCGGGCTGGGCGCGGCGGCTATCGATCTGGTGCGCAACGAGGGGCTGCCCAAGAACCTGCGGGACGACTATACCGCGTTCAGCCTGGCCACCATCGGATATGTCATGCTCTACACCACGGCATCTCGCGTTGGACGACACGGAGGTGGCGGACCTGGCGCAGCAGCACTTCTCCGATTACGCCCAGGCCGTGACCCTGCTCCACAACGTCATACCTGGCGCGGTGATTCGCTTCTTGCAGGAGGATGGCCTGCCGGTTCGGGAGGATGTGCTGCCGGAGATCAGCCGGACGATCGAGGAGACCTGGCACTCGCAGTCGGCTCAGGCGCCGCGGGCTGCACGAGACTTCCGTGGCCCAGAACCGTTAGCGCCGCCGTCCGTTCCCTCCGCGGCCCGGCCCCAACCTGATGCCGGCAGTAGAACAAGCCGCGCCGGCATCACGTTGAGCGGCTCGAAATCCTGATACACCAGGCGAAACACCTGCTGGAGGTAGGGCAGCACCGCGCGGGTGAACTGGTAGACCAGGAACGCACCGTCAGGATCCAGGACGGAATGGGTCTTCCGAAGAATGGTCTCCCGGAGCTCCGGCGGCATCGTGGTGTAGGGAATCCCGGAGATGACGTAATCGGCATGACTCAGGGTCCAGTTGCCGCAGCGCCGTGTCGGCATCGGCCGCCGAGCCGTGGATCACATGGAGCCGGCTGATCGCTGCACCCGGCGCCGGAGAAAACGCACGAAATCGGTGTTGGTCTCCATGGCGACCAGCTGCGCGTCCGGGCGCATCCGGCGAAGGATCTCGGTGGTAAAGGTCCCCACTCCAGGTCCGTACTCGAGAAAGACCCGGGCCCGGGCCCAATCGACTTCGGCCAGAACATGGTTGACCAGGAAGCGGGAGCTGGGAATCAGACTCCCGAGCATCCGGGGATGCTTGATGAAGTTGCGGCCGAAGAGCAAGAGCTGCGGACGCGAGTGCGTTGTGAGGGCACGATGGGGACGGTCTGCCTTTCGTGAGGAGTCTCTGCGAGACAACCTGCCCGGCGCCGGTTTAGCCGGCGCCGGCGGGCGGATCACCGCGTGAGCAACGCGCCCGGGAAGGTGACTACTTCTTAGCCGAGTCCCTGCTTCATGTCGCCTTCCTTCTTGGTCGTGTCCACCCGCACCGTCGTGTCGCTGGTGACGATAGTGGTGTCTTGCGCTGCCGGGTCGTAACGCTGGTATCGACCGAACCGACCTTTGCCGTTCCTTGCGATCGCCGCAAGCGGCAATTGCGACTAACAGCGCCAGTGCTGTGAGTACCCTCATTGACCCCTCCGAAATGAGATGTAAAGATCTGTCTTGGCTTCGGCCCCTGGGCTCCCGGTCGGGCGCGCCCATGGCATCGAGCCCTGTACCTTGTCACCCCTCCGGGTCCTGGTGCGGTGATTTGTCTCACCGGTGCTCGACCGGGCCGCTGGAGAGGCTCGCAAGTTTACTCCCGAACTGGTGACGCGCTGCAACGGTATATTGCCGCATGGCCGGGGTGGGCAGCGATCCGGATCGGCACGTCGGGCTACATCTACCGGCATTGGCGGAAGGGCGTCTTCTACCCAGCCGGGCTGCCGGTCCGGGAGGAGCTGGCCTATTACGCCAGCCGATTTCTCGACCGTCGAGATCAACAACTCCTTCTACCGGCTGCCCACGCCTGAGATGTTCGACCGCTGGCGGGAAGCCACCCCCGGCGATTTTGAGTTTGCGGTCAAGGCCAGCCGGTATATCACCCACATCAAGCGGCTCCGGAACGTCGCCGACGAGATCGACGCTGTTCATGGAGCGCGCTCGCCATCTGGGCTCCAAGCTGGGCCCGGTCCTGTTCCAGCTTCCGCCCACCCAGCAGCTCGACCTCCCCCGTCTCGCGGACTTTCTCGCCTTGCTCTCGACCGGCCAGCGCTGGGTGGTCGAGTTCCGCCATCCCAGCTGGCATACGAGCGAGGTCTACCAGCTGCTGGCAGCACACGAGGTAGCGCTCTGCATCCCGGTCGGCGGCGGCCTCGATCCCGACCGGATCACCACGGCGGCATTCACCTACATCCGCATGCATCGGGGTCAGCGAGGCGCGGGGCGGGTTCACCCGGGAGGAGCTGAAGACCTGGGCGGCACAGGTGCGGGCCCTGAGCAGTGTGGGCAAGGGCGTGTACATCTATTTCAACAACGATTGGGAAGGCTTTGCCATTCGGGATGCGCTGACTCTGCGGGAGCTGCTCGGCGTCCAGCGCTGACGCTACTCCACCCAATGGGTCAGCTCCGCCGCGGATTTCCGCCGCCGGGGCGGCTCCTCTTCTGCGGGATACCCCAACGAGACGATGCCGACTACTCGGAAGCCCTCGGGGACCCGGCCCAGCTTCAAGGAGACCGGGATCGCGCATCACTCCGCCGGTCTTGAGATAGGTGCCGAGACCGAGCGACTGGGCCGCTATCATGAGATTGGCGATTGCCATCATGGTGGCGGCGTAGTCCTCTTCCCGGGTGATCTCGTCCGGATTCTGCGACGGCCATGACAACCACATAGGCCGGCGTTGTCCCGCGACTCGTCTCGCATCTTGTTCGCAGCGGCCTGGGCCTCGGCGCTGGAAGGATCGGCGAATCGCTTCAGCCGGTGGCCGGCCCGGATCTCCGCGAACCGATCTCTGGCCTCGCCGGTCAACACGCTGAAGCGCCAGGGCTCGGTGAGCTTGTGGTTGGGGGCCCGTACCGCACAATCCAGCAGCCGCTCAATTGTGTCCCGCGTAACCGGATCAGGACGAAATCGCCGGACGGAGGTTCGCTGGTTAATGGCGCGTGATGGCATCCATACGCGGATTTAGTCCTTCAGGCTTTCCGACCGGCGAGCGATATACAGCAGGGCGACGAAGTCGTACAAGGTGTGGGTCACGATCGGTGCGAGCAAGCTTCCCTGCCAGCAGGAACAGGGCGCCCAGATAGAGGCCTATTATGCCGGCGACCGTGGCGTAAGCTCGACTGGCAAAGTGAACCAGCCCAAACGACAGGCTCGCCGCAGCGAGAGCGAGCCAGGCGGGAACCACTCGGGCGAGTCCCCCCTGCACCACGCCGCGAAAGAGGACTTCTTCACTCGACGCCAGCGGCCAGCGCCAGCAAAGCCAGCTCGGCCGCCGAGCAGCGAGCTATCGCAGGGCCGATCTGCTCGGTAACGAGCGCTACCAGACGACGAATGGGAGGCCAGCTGGTGGCGAGCATCCAGCTGAGTCCCAGGCCAAGTGGCAGCGAGGCTCCCACGCCCCAGAGGAGTGCCGTGACGCTGGGCCGGACTTCCCCCAGGGGGAGATACCCGCCCATCGCGCCAGGGCCCAAGCCAGGAGGAGAAGCCCGGCTTCGCCGGCCAGGGCGAGCCGCAGAAATCGAGCTGCTATTTGGCCCGCTCGAGGTACACGCCTTCCCGGGGGTTCACCCGTACCCGCTCGCCTTCGCTGATAAACTCGGGTACCTGGATCATCACCCCGTTGCTGAGTCGGGCCGGTTTGGTGCTCGCTGTCTTGGTGGCGGTCTTCATGACCGGCGCGGTCTCCACCACCTCCAGCTCCGCAACGGCCGGCAGCTCGATGGCGATAGGGCGGCCGTTGAGCCACTCCGCCGTGAAGTTCATCCCCGCCTCCATCCACTGACCCTGGTCTCCTACTACTTCGTCGTCGAGCGTATACTGGTCGTAGGTTTCTCCATCCATGACATGCACCCCGTTAGCGTCGCGATAGAGCACCTGCAGCTGCTTGGTGTCAAGCCGAGCCTCCTCCACGAACTCCGTCGCGCTGAACCGGTGCTCGAAGGTGGATCCGCTGTTCAGATTCCGCATTCGGGCCTGGACGAAGGCGCGGAGATTGCCCGGAGTCCGGTGGGTGAACTCCATGACCCGGCAGGGCTGGCCCTCGAAAAAGATCACATGGCCGCGGCGGATATCGGTTGCCTTCATTGCGTCGGAGCTCCGGGTGGCTGGCGGTTAGAGAGCCGGACTTGATTCGCGCCGGCAAAGCAGGAAAATACACCAGCGTTCAAGAACCGCTCGGGTGACCCGAGTCACATCTGGTGCTCGGTTGTGGCCTCTACCTTCCGCGAGAGGCCACCCGGCAGCAGCACGGCAGCTTCTCTTAAGAGAAGGCGAGGAATCGCGGTGGTGATGCGGAGGAAAGGCGTTGGTGGCCCCACCGGGGCCAGCGGGCAGGGTGGGCTCGAGCCTACCCAGGGGCAGGCCTGGGGTGAAGCCCCAGGCGGGCTGGAGCGGCGCACGCCGGGAAGCTCGCAGCCGGGCACCGGCCCTCGCTTTCAGCGCCGGTCCGATGACAAAATCCGGGAAGAGATCTGGGAGTTGCTCAACAACAATGCGGATCTCGATGCCAGTGAGGTGGAGGTGCACGTTGAAGGTGGCGAGGTGACGCTCAGTGGCACGGTGGAGAGCCGGGATGCCCGTTGGCTTACCGAGGATCTGGTGACTTCAGTGTCCGGGGTCCGCGAAGTCTACAACCAGATCAAGGTGGCTCGGTAGCGATTGGCCAGCCCCGCCGATTTCCGTCTGACTCCCCATCATGATGATGAACGGCTTCGGCTGGAGCGGTGGCGCCGGAACGTCGGCAGCCCCGTTGCCCTCGATCTGGTCCGCCCCGCCGCATCGGAGATTGCCTCCTCAGCATAGCCTGACAGTCCTGAGCTGGAATGTCTGGATCGGCCGGGGAAGGCTGCAGGAAGTCGTCTCCCGGATCCGGCAGGGTGAGTTTGCCGCGCAGGGCGCCGGCCCCGAGACACCTCTCGTCATCCTCATTCAGGAGGCGTACCGCAGCGATGCCACCGTGCCTGCAATCTCATCGGGTCGGGCCGGCCGGGTATTGGTCGCGCAGCTCAAGGCCCAGGAGGATGTGGTGGAAGCGGCTCACGCGCTGGGGCTCAATCTCCGCTACGCGCCTTCGATGAGAAACGGTGCCCTGCCGAGCGATCGGGGAAACGCCATCCTCTCGAGCCTACCGCTGGAGGAAGCGCACGCCACCGAGCTGCCGCTGGTACTGCAGCGCCGGGTGGCCGTCTCGGCAACCATTTCGCTGGCCGGACGAAGGATCCGGTTGGTGAGCGCCCATCTGGACCCGCGAGGTCCGCCCGGGCACCGCTGGCTGGGTGCGACCGGTCGCGCGCCGCAGACCCGTCACCTGCTGGCTTCGACGTCGGATGACACCGTAATCCTGGGGGCCGATCTCAACCTGGGCCGCGGGCGCTATGAAGCGGCCTGGAAGCTCCTGGGCCAGGCCGGCTTCACCTTCGGCGTGCCACCCACTGCTCCGGCGTGGCGGCACACCTTCCACGCCTTGCCTCGGCTGGTGCTCGACTATCTTCTCGTCCGCGATCGGGGCGGTATCGTTGCACAGGCGCGGGTCCACCGCCTGGACGAGCATCCCCGAGACCGGGGGCCGCGGGTGTTCGGCTCCGACCACCACCCACTGCTCGGCGCGCATCGAGCTAGCCCCCATCAATGGAGAAAATCCGTGAGCGAGCTGCTGGGGTTCGGGTCGGATCTTCCCTGGTGGGGGTGGACCCTGATGGTCACCGGCATCATCGCGATCGTGGCGGTGATCGGGGCCCTCTTCCTGCCGGACTGGCCCAGCGACGATTTCACAGTCGGCTTCAAGGCCGATCCTGGATCCAGCGAGTTCGTCGCCTGGGGCTCGGCGTTCCTGAACAGTCCGATTTTCCAGGGCGGGGAGGTCACCTTACTCCAGAACGGCGACGCCTTCTATCCCGCCATGCTGGACGCCATCCGCAAGGCCGAAGACTCGGTCAACTTCGAGGTCTACATCTTCGAGCCGGACGAGATCGGCCGTCAGTTCATTGATGCCTTCAAGGAGCGGGCCCGCGCCGGCGTCGAGGTGCGGCTGCTGCTGGATGGCTTTGGCGGTATGAAGTTGAAGAAGCGTTACCGGGAGGAGCTGCGCCACGCTGGAGTAGTCGTCAGCCGTTTCCGTCCGCCCAGCCTTCGCGACCTCGTGCGGTTCTACCGGCGGTCGCACCGGCGGGCCATCGTCATCGATGGCAAGATCGGCTTCACCGGCGGGGCCGCGATCTCGAAAAAATGGAAAGGCAACGTCACCAACGAGCACGAGTGGCGCGACAGCATGACCCGGGTGACCGGCCCCATGGTCGCAGGAATCCAGTCGGCGTTCGTCAGTAACTGGGTGTACTGCACCGGCGAAGTCATCGCCGGACCCCGCTTCTTCCCCCCGATCGAACGGGGTCCCGGGCCCTGCGCCCTGTCGGTGGTCAGCTCCCCCTCCGATTCGCCTGCAACCCATCCGGCTTCTCTTCTGGGTCAGCTTCATCAACGCCCGCCGCCGTCTCTGGATCTGCAATTCGTACTTCATCCCCGATCAGCGGCTCCGTGATGCGGTGGTCGAGCGAGCTCGGGCCGGCGTGGATGTGAGAGTGCTGGTGCCCGGAAACCATACCGATGCCGTGCCGGTCCAGGCGGCCGGCCGCAGTTATTACGAGGAGCTGCTCGCGGCGGGAGTACGGATCTTCGAGTACCAGCCGGCCATGATGCACGCCAAGACCGCCGTCATTGACGGGGCGTGGTCCATAGTCGGATCTGCCAATCTGGACGAGCGCAGCATGGAGCTGAATGAAGAGAACGTGCTGGGGATCGGAGACCCGGACTTTGCCCGAGCCATCGAGGAAGGAGTTATGGCAGATCTCGCGCGTTCACGGGAGATCCACCTGGAAGAATGGCGAAAGCGATCGATCTTTCAGCGTGGGTTTGAGCGCTGCGCCAAAGCGTTGATCGAGCAGTACTGATTCTCACACCGGCCCGTTGAAGGCCGGATCGCTGACCCGGGTCCGCAAGTCGGTATCCACCCCTCGACTCCAGCCGCCTCGAAATTCGAAGTGCCGCATGTCCAGGAGTCGGGTACCGAGGGCTGCCGTTCCCTGCTGCTGGAGCTGCCAGAGCAACACCCGGGCGCCGATTTCCGCGGCCGGCTCCCAGACGCCGGGCGTCAGGGGAGGATAGAGCGCAGCGAATTCCGGCTTCAATCGGGCCTGGCGGGCCGTCGAATCCATACTTTCTCCGAGTATATGCTGAGGCCACACCGCAGGAGGCCAGAGATTATGGGGACTCCGAGACCACTGCACCAGGGGTCGTAGTCGTGGTCCACCCTACAGCAACACCCGGGCCGCGCCTTCTAACCAAGCGGGAGTTTCTAGCCGGCGTGCAATGCCACAAGCAGCTGTGGTGGCGGGTCCATGATCCGGAGCCCCAAGAGCTGTTACCCGACCAGAACGCCCGCGCCCTGATGCTCGGGGCCCGGCAGCTGAGGACCCTGGCACGCGATTACATCCCCGGGGGGCAGCTGATCAGCTTCCGGCATCAGGATCCAGCGGCGCGGGTTGAGGCGACCGGATCGGCCATGGCGAGTGGCGCGACCGTCCTTTATGACGCGACGTTTGCGCGCGATGGCATTGTAGCTCAGGTCGATATCCTTGAGCGCTGCACCGACGGGTGGATTCTGATCGATGTGGTTTCCAGCCTGGATATACCGGAGAAACAACTCTCGGACGCGGCGGTCCAGGCCCACGTACTGCGCCGCAGCGGAGTCGGTCTCCGCCGGGTGGAAATCATGCACCTCAATCGGGAGTGCCGGTTTCCCGACCTTTCCAATCTCTTCATTCGGGAGAACGTAACCGATCGAGTAGTTGCGCTGGAGCATGGCATTACTGCCGAAGCCGGGGTGCAGCTCTCGATGCTCAAAGGCCCTTTGCCCGAGCAAAGCACCGGCGATCACTGCTCGACCCCCCAGCGCTGCCCCTTCTGGGATCGCTGTTGGACGCCCCCGGTAGCTCACGACCTGAGCGGGTTGTATCGGGTAGGAAAGAAACTGAAGCGGTGGGCGGCAAAAGGCTGGCGCTCCATCATGGACCTGCCGGAGGATCTGCCCCTTAACCGGGTCGCTACCCGGCAGGTGGCGGCCGTTCGGACCGGGCAAATGCAGGTGGACGCTGGGCTGGCTTCAGCCCTGGCAGCCTTCGCGGGTCCGCTCGCGTTTCTGGACTTCGAGACCGTAGCCCCAGCCATCCCCCGGTGGGTGGGTTGCGCACCCTACTGCCCGGTTCCGGTGCAGCTCAGCTGCCACCTGGAAGAGGGTGCGGGCCGTCATCGCCACCTGGAATGGCTTGCCGACGGACCCGGTGACCCCCGCCTGGACTTTACCCGTTTTCTGGTCGAGGCCTGCGCCGGCGCGCGTACCATCGTCAGCTACAACGCCGTCTTTGAAGCGGATTGTATCAGGCGACTGGCGGAGGCGCTGCCCGAGCTGGCGCCGGAATTGACCGACATCGAGCGCCGGCTGGTGGATTTGCTCCCTCTGGTGAGGGACCACGTCTACCATCCATCGTTTGACGGAAGCTTCAGTCTGAAGCGGGTCTTGCCCGCCCTGGTGCCAGGGATGGGTTACGGCATGATGGAGGTAGGAGATGGTAGGACCGCCAGCACCGAGCTGGTGCGGTTGCTGTTCGGAGAGCCGATGGACCCTCAAGAACGCAGCATGATCCGGGAGTCACTGCTGGCCTACTGCGAGCAGGATACCTGGGCTATGGTACGGCTGCTCCAGAGACTTCGAGAGTTAGCGGTCAGCGGTGGCTGAGTCCGCCGCCTCCTCCTCCAGGTCAGGGGTGCCTCCCATTTGGGTATCGAGCGCACCGCTGAGGTTGACCCCTTCCGCGCCAAGCAGACGAAACAGCTCCCACTGAGCGGCTCGCGCTGCATGGATCCGACGCCCGTTATACATCAGGGAGAGCACCAGGACCCCGTCGGGACGGCCCAGGTACCCGGCCAGAGTGGCGACGTGATCGAGCGTACCAGTCTTGGCGTGAACCACGCCCTTGGCCATGCCGCCCCGGAGGCTGCGAAGCGTCCCGATTCCGTTTGCCGGCAGCAACAGCGGGTAACGCTCGGCACCTCGCCTTTGGGGATAGCGGGCCAGATAGAGCATCTGGGTGAGCGGGCTGACTCGATCCAGCTCGCTCAGGCCACTGCCATCTACCAGCCGCACCTGCGCCCGCGGGCCGACGACCTCTCGCACGTGCTGGGTCAGCAGCGCCGGCCCGGCTGTCTGGCTTGCTGCAGCCCACTGCAAGACCAGCTCGGCGCCGATGTTCAAGCTTCGCCGGTTGATCTCGACCGCGACGCTGTCGAAGGGAGCCGACTCCACCTTGGCCAGTACTGCCGGGAGACCAGGCCACGCCGGCGGTGGAGCATTGCGGTTGATCCACTTGATGCCCGCGCGGTCCAGCGCGGCAGCCCAGGCATAGGCGAGGACGCTCACCGGTTCGTGGGCCACGGCCGAGATCCCCGCCGGGCGGGCCGAGATGCCGAGAGTTCCGCCGAGGGTCCAGCCGCCGTCCGATTCTGGAGTCAGGATCAGCCGGCGCCGGCTTCCGCCCACCGTAGTGGCGCTCATCCGCACCAGGCGCTCCACTCCGGCGGGGTAAGCGGAGACGAGAACTAGGGGTGAACCGACGTCCGCGCCGGGGCGATATGTGAGCGAGATGGTGTTCTCATGCAGGGTGACCGGGCCAACCGGAGGCGCGTAGAGCTGTCCCGCGAACTCCGCCGACCAGACTGCGGGGTAGCGTGAGGCGGCCGGTCCGGTCCGGCTGGTGAGCGTCAGCGGCCCCTCGAGGATGCGCACCCCCCGGTCGCGGAGCTGGCGGGCCAGCTCTCGCAGGGTGGGGCCGGCGCGGCCAGGTCGATCCAGCGTAGGATCACCGCCCAGCTCGAGCTGCCAGCCTCCCTGCCACCGTCCGCTTACGGAGTCGAGGCTACCTCTGCCGATCACCCGAGTGGAGATTCTGGCTCCGCCACCGGCCCGGGCGCGGCTGAATCCCACCGTAAACAGTTTGGCGGTCGATGCCGGAATGAGCTCCAGCTCGGGGTTCAGGCTCCATAGAATCCGGCCATCCATCGTCCCGATGGCCATGCCCCACTGGCCGTCTCCTGTGCGTCCCAAGGTGCGCCGATACCAATCATCCACCCGCGCCAGCTCCTGCGAGGTCAGTTCCTGGGCAGCAGCGTGGCTCGCGGGGATGAAGCCGCTGAGAGAGGTGATTACCAGCGTCGTGAGCAAACCTCGGCGCATTCGGCGGCTCGATTCCAGTCAGCGTAGAAGGTGAAAAACAGGGACCAGACCGTGGAAAACAGGAGCAATCGGTAAGCCATGTGCCATACGGTTGCCTAACAACTACTTGCAGCTTTTGGCCGGGGATATCTTCCGGGCATTTCGCGGTGACCTGCTGGCACCGCAACATGAGGAGCGACCTGGCATTACATGTTTGTACCGGGGATCTTGATACAGATTATGCGCGTTGCCGTTGTTTTTGACACTCCATACTCAGGTTGGGACCATCCCGACCACGAGCGGCAGATGGAATTGTGGCTCTTGGAGGCGAACGCGAACCCCTTCATAAGCTACGGACACGACATGGCCAACTCGGCCGCCAAAGCCGGCATGGATTACTCTGATTTCGTGCAGCCCATCGTCGACTCGGCCATGGCCCGATATGAGCCCGCGTAGAAGGCGGGTCCGGGCCTGGCCCCGGCGGGCACGTTGCGTCTGCGGAAAATGGGTGCAGCGGTATCGCGGATACTGCTCCGACTGTGGGCGCGCCCACCGGTGGGGAGACGTCGGTGGGCTGACCGGTGCGGAGTGCTACAAATGCGGTTGGGCAGTATCCGACAGCTTTGCCTGCTGCCCCTGGTGCGGAGCCAACATCTATGAGGAAGGGTATTCCAGCGACGAGCCCTTGAAGGCACCCCGGGGATTCCATAAGGATGCGCGCTGTGATTGGGGCTGTGGCGGTGGGGTGCAGTATCCCATGCGGTACTGTCCCTGGTGCAGCCGGCGCCAGAGCTGGAACGAGGATCGTTTCTTCGAAGGGGAGTGCCCCCACTGCTCCCGGGGCGTGGACGATTTGATGAATTTCTGCCCCTGGTGCGGCGGCGACTCCACCGGCCGCGATCTCATCCCTCGGGCACTCACCCGGGTCCGCCGCCTGCTGTTCGTCTCCCGAATAAAGGATTGGGACTATCGCATTCTCCTGCGACCGGGCGTGTCAGGGGTCGATCCCAAGTACCCCGACATGGTCGAGATCGAGCAGCGCTATGTGGTGGGGAAGCGCCGGCGGGATGAGATCCCCTGGACCATGCTCGTGGGCCTGATCACCCATGAGCTGGGACACAGCTTCCTCTATCATCATTGGGAGTGGACCCGCAGCCGCCAATTCCGCCGCGCCTTTGGTGAGGTGGACAAAGCGTATCGCGGGATGGACAACACCTGGGTCTATTTCCAGCGCCGCCGAATTGCCATCGCGCCGTATAATTTCGTGAGCGCGTATGCCGCCAAGCATCCGCAGGAGGACTTCGCCGAGACCTTCCGGTTCTACGTCACTCGCCGGGGCCGGCTGCGCGACCTCTTCGGCGAGTTCGGACGCAAGCGCAAAGGAGTCATCCTGTTCGAGAAGTTTCTGGTGCTGCACGACTACGTCCGGGCGCTCCGGGGCTGGGGCCGCAACTCCGACTGATCGCCCTCTCCCACCGCGAGCGACAGCCCGTAGCGGACATCACAGACGGGCTCTATCCCATCGCCCAAATTGGAGGCAGATTATCGGAAGCGGCCGCGGCTTTGCGGCAAATTCGTTTGAGGAGAGTTGCTTGTGCGGCGCACGCTGATTTTGGCCGGGCTTACCAGCCTCATTCTCAACCTGGTCAGCTTCGGTACCGGAGCGGTCCCCCTGCGCGAAGACTCCAGTCGCGCCGCGCTGACAACCCTGGGCCAGGAGTACGGTGACCTCCAGCAGTGGGCTGCCGCAATCGCTGCAACAACTGACACTCTGCCTTCAGTCGATTCCGAACGGGCCCGGGTACTGGCACGACAACTGGGACATCTGCTTGCGCCGCTGGAACGAGACTTCGAGAACACGACCGCGGCGCTATCGACCGACCAGCTCGAGCAAGTTCTTCCCCTCTGGGAACGGATGGCCTTTGCCCACGCCGGCTTCGTGATGCTCGGCGAGCAGGCGGTGGCCCTGGGAGGGGACCCTGCCCTTGACCCCTCCGAGGTACACGATCTCGCCGCCCAGCTGTCGGCCGTGCTCGACCTCGCCACCGAGATGCAGCGCGAGGTTCTGACCCGGCTCACCACCCCCAGCCCGACTCCCATCCGCATCACTTAGTAGGGTGACTGAACGACTCTACTATACCGACTCCTATCTGCGGGACTTCGACGCCGCTATAGTCGAGCTGTCCGATGAGGGCCGTCGGGCGTACCTGGATCGAACCGCATTTTATCCCACCTCGGGGGGCCAGCCGCACGATACCGGAAGGCTGAACGGCTCCGAACTCACTGACGTCGTGGACGAAGGCGATCGTATAGCCCACCTGTTGGCCGCCCCGGTAACCGGAACTGTGGCTGTTGGGCAGGTGGACTGGCCCCGCCGTTTCGATCACATGCAACAGCATACTGGGCAACACCTCTTCTCGGCGGTCGTGAGCGAACTTTACGGATACGCAACCGTAGGGGTGCACTTTGGAGCGGAAAGCTCGACCATTGACCTGGATGGACCCGGGCTTGCACCTGACCAGATCCGGAAGGCAGAAGAACGATCCAATGAGATCGTGATGGAGAACCGGCCGGTAGAGGTGACCTTCGAGGATGCTCAATCGGTGATCGACCTGCGGAAACCGAGCGGGCGCACCGGTACCCTCAGAATTGTCACCATCCGCAACCTCGACCGAAGCGCGTGTGGGGGCACCCACGTGCGGGCCACTGGCGAGGTCGGACCCATTCTGATCCGAAAAGTCGAACGAGTGCGGAAGGGTACCCGAGTCGAGTTTCTCTGCGGGGCACGATCCATTCGGCGGCTCCGAGACGAGCATGGGCTGCTTTCCCGCATCGCCGCCGACCTTTCGGCAGCACCGGGTGAGCTGCCGGCTCTGATCGCTGGCCTCCGCAACGAGGTAAAGGAAGGGAACGCGGCCCGCCGTGAGCTGGAAAGCAGACTGGACACCTACCGGGCGCGGGAGCTCTATTTCGCCGCCCAGCCAGACGCCACCGGCATCCGAAGGGTGATCCTCCTCGAGGAGCAGGGCTCGCTGGAGGGCCTACGGGGAGTCGCCCAGGCCTTCAGCTCGATGGCCCATGGTCATATTTGTAGGCGCTGTGGCAACACCCCCTGGGCTCGTGCTGGCCACGTCCCCGGACTCCGGGATCGACGCGGCCGCGGTCTTGAAGGGCCTGCTGGCCGCCGTCGGGGGCCGGGGAGGAGGGTCTGCCAGACTGGCTCAGGGAACGGTGGCTAGCAGGCATCAGCTGGAGCAGGTGATCGCATCAATGTCAGGCTAGGAAACCAAAAGGCGCCAAAGGGAGCTATACCCTTTGACGCCTTGAAGTTGACTGATCTTCGCTAGTTGTAGCCGGTTATGCCGCCAGCTCCCTCAGCTTATCGCCATGCTCTTCCTTGAGTTGGCGAAGAGCGCGATCCCGCAGCTGACGAATCCGTTCCCGGGTGACCCCCAGCATCCTGCCGATCTCTTCCAGGGTCCGGCTGTTGCCATCGTCCAGTCCGAAGTAGAGCCGGAGCACTTTGGCATCCCGTGGAGGGAGTGCCGCCAGAGCGTTCTCCAGGTCGCTGGTCCGGCTGCTGGCCAGGGTGGAAGCATCGGTGCCCTCCTGGGTCAGCGGTACAAACCGCTCCAGGCGCCCTCGATCCTCCCCCTCCCTGATCGGCTGGTCCAGCCGAAGCGCCTCGATGTGGAGGGCCCCGAGGGAGCGGACCGCCTCGGGAGTGAGCCCGGTAGCCGCCACGAGCTCTTCTGTCGTGGGTACCCTGCCCAGCCGTTCGGTAAGCAGTGTGGTAACCCGTCCCAGGCGAGTCAGGTCGGCCGTCCGATTGAGTGGCAGACGCACCGGCCGGCCATGTCGGGCGATGGCAGCCTGGATGGCCTGACGAATCCACCATACGGCATAGGAGATGAACTTGACCCCCCGGTCCGGATCGAACTTCCGGGCGGCAGTCATCAGGCCGACGTTGCCTTCGCCAATCAGGTCCATGAGCGGTACCCCGCGATTCTGGAACTTCTTGGCCACGGAAACGACGAACCGCACGTTGTGCCGGGCGAGCTTTTCCTGCGCCTCGATGTCGCCCTTGAAGGCACGTCGGGCCAGGGCCGTCTCCTCCTCCACTTTCAGAAGCGGAATTCGGCTGATCTCTTTGAGGTAGAAATCCAGGCTTTCCCGGCCCTCGTCCACTGCCCGAGCCAAGGCCGCCGGGCGGGCCGAGCGCCGCCGCGTCTTTTTGGTACTTGCCACTTTGCTGCCCCCGTCCAATGGGTATCCGCGAACCGAACCGGATCGAGCTAATTCACCTGTTACTGCTAACATACGGCCCACCCAACTGGTTCCCGGATGCCCGTCCTGATAATGGGATCACGTCCTTATACTGCGTGAGACGCTCGCCGGGTCGCAGGGTGCACCGAACGGAAGGGGGCCGGAAGCCTGGTTTGAGCTTCCGACCCCCTCCGTGACGCCCCGGTCCCGGCCTTACCAGCTCAGGGTGTACTGCCCCCCCAGGGTGTAAAAGACTTCACTCGCCCGGAGATCGGAGGTTCCCTCGGTGGGCCAGGCACTCCGATGGGTACTCATGCCCAGCCGGAGTGCAAAGTTTCGAACCAGATCGATCCCCACTGACAGCCGCTCCAGCTCATCGCGCCTGCGGGGGATCAACGGCTCACCCCCAAACGCGAAGGTCTTCTCCAGTGTAATGGTGACCGGATTGCGGACTTCGGTGAGACCGCCGTTCAGGGAGATGAAGGTGCTCACCTCCTGCAGGGTCTCTTTTCCGTCAGTATAAATGCCCAGCTGCGAGCTGGCGGTGAGGCCCCGGACCATGATGCTGGGACCAATGCTGGCCCGGTACGCCGTCCCTTTGGTCAACACGGCACTTCGGTTCGTCGGTAACCACTCCGCGTGGGTGGCAGCCACATGCATGGCTATTCCGTAGGCCAGTCCGTCACCGATGCGCTTGATCTCTCGCGACAGGTCGAGCGAGCCTCCCCGCTCATCCGCCCCGTAGAATCCTCCCAGCCGTGCGCTGAGCCTGCCGGTCGCCAGCTCGGCCTGGATATTCCAAACCGTATGGTTCAAAGCTTCCTTCAGCAGAACGGCCTTGCTGCTGCTGGTGACCGCCCGTTTGGTGAAGGCGGTGCTCCAGCCCCCCGTGATGGCGACGGAACGCTCGTTGCGCTCCGGCAACTGCACCGAGAGCTCGCGGTGATATTCCCGGCAGCTGTTCTGCCGGCACACGGTGATCTTCACCGGCTTCTTGAGCACGTCCAGCAGGCGGCCGTGCTCCCGCACTGCATACTGGATCTGGGGCACACTGTCGCCAAAGTCGCTCTCGATTCTGGTGGAGAGCTTCGGACCGGTGTCCCAATAGCGGTCCAGCCCGTTCTCCGACTCGATGGCGATGCTGTCGGCTGAGGGACTCACCACTCGGACGTCGGCCCAGCCTCCCGCCTGAATCACGTCGGGGGTCACCGTGAACTCGATCGGGTCGGGCCCGGGGGTGAGGTCGACCGTCGACGTGGGGACGCCACAACCCTGGAGGCTCAGCGCCACGCACCCCAGGCTGGCGAGGGCGTAGAATAGGCTACGGATGGGAGATTTCATTGAGACCGCCGGTACACTGGATCGTACAGAGCCTTCCTGCGGAGCGCAAAGGCTCGACTCGTCGGCAACCCGCGGACGTTCGCGCATGATGTTGCGCGGTGCCCCTTAGCGATTCGCAAGGAGCGTACCCTGGGGATGCGGCTCTAGTTGTGTGCTGGAATGACGGACTGGGGATCATCCGGCGCGCTTCTATCATACGCCTCCAAATTCCAGGGCGCTAGTGATCGGCGCCACGTCCAACCGGGGTACAAGGCTTTAGCGTGACCCATATGAGTACCCCACGGAGGAAGCCCCCGCGCTCTACCGGATCGGCTGCCGACTTCCTACCGCCGAAGCCAACTCTACCCGCGCTGCGTGAAGCCGCCGCCGGCTGCCGCGGTTGCGACCTGTGGGTTAACACTACCCAGACTGTATTCGGGGAAGGCCCGTCGCACGCGGAAGCGATGTTCGTTGGCGAGCAACCCGGCGACCAGGAGGACCGGCTCGGCCACCCCTTCGTAGGTCCCGCGGGCAAGCTGCTCGATGCGGGCCTGGACCAGGCCGGCATCGATCGCAGCAAAGTTTACCTCACCAACGCGGTCAAGCACTTCAAATTCGTTCCCATCGAGCGAGGCCGCCGGCTGCACAAGAAACCGAGCCCGGCTGAGGTGCGTGCCTGCAAGCCGTGGCTGATGGAGGAGATTCGTCTGGTCAGACCGAGGACCATCGTCGTGCTGGGAGCCACCGCGGCCCAGGCGCTCCTGGGCAAGGAATTCAGGGTCACTCAACAACGAGGGCAGCCGATTCCAACGGAGCTGGCCGAAGCAGTCTTCGCAACTGTGCATCCCTCAGCGGTGCTGCGCGCCCCACCCGATTCTCGCGATGAAGCCAGGCAGCAGTTCTTCTCCGATCTCAAGGCGGTAGCCCGGTACTTGAACCGGCGTCAGGTCCAGCCCCAGTCCACGTCCCGTGAGCCGCGCGGGCTCACCATCCGGTCTGATGCAAGGGGACTTACCCGGCGTCACTTCCGGTTGCACCATAGGGCCTGAGAGAGCCGTCGGTATACCGCCGAGGGAGGTGCCGTGACCGTCATCGGCAAGCTGCTGGCCCGGAAGGGAGTCCTGTCGAAGCAGGAGCAGGAGCTGCGCGCCCGGGAGCAGGAGCTACTGGAGCGGCTGGCGACCGCGCTGGCGCGGTTCGGATCCGACGTGGCCACCGACGACCTGCGACGATTCCAGGAGGCTCGGGAGCAGCTGACCGGTCTTTTCCTGCTGGTCATTGCGGGAGAGTTCAACTCCGGAAAGTCCAGCTTCATCAACGCCCTGCTCGGCCAGCGGGTTTTGCCCGAAGGAGTCACCCCAACCACCGACCGCATCAACATTCTCCGCCATGGACCCGAGGTGAGCGAACAGCTCCGCGAGGCGTATCTGTTGGAGCGAACCCATCCCGCGGAGGTGCTGCGGGAGATCAACATCGTGGACACCCCCGGGACCAATGCCATCATCCGCCGCCACGAGGAGCTGACCCGCGATTTTATTCCGCGCTCGGATCTGGTCTTGTTCGTCACCTCCGCGGACCGGCCCTTCACCGAGAGCGAGCGGGCATTTCTGGAGCAGATCCGGGAGTGGGGCAAGAAGATCGTCTTCATCGTCAACAAGATCGACATTCTCACCCAGCCGGGAGATCGGGACGAAGTGCTCCGCTACGTCGAGGAGAACGCGGCCGGCCTGCTCTCGGAGACCCCCCGGGTGTTCGCCGTGTCGGCGCGAGACCGGACCGGCTTCAGCGAGTTCGAGGATTACCTGCTCAACACCTTGGATCAGGTGGAGCGGGTACGGCTCAAGCTGCTCAACCCGCTCAACGTGGGACTGCGGCTGGCCTCCAAGTACAAGGATGCCACCTTCGAGCGGCTGAAACTGCTGGCCCAGGACATCGAAGCGCTGCAGAACATCGATCAGCAGCTGGCGCTCTTTCATCAGGAGATGCTGCGGGAGTTCGAGCCCCGGCTGGCGCGACTCGAGGTCCTGCTGAGTGATATGGAGGCGCGCGGGCAGCGATTCTTCGAGGAGACCATCCGCATCGGCCGGATCAAGAGCCTCATGGACAGCGAAGGAGTGAAGCGGGCCTTCGAGCGGGAGGTGATCGGGGATACGACCCGGCAGATGGAGGAGGAGGTGGCCCGGGTTATCGACTGGATCGTGGAGCGAAACCTGAAGCTCTGGCAGGACATCAGCGGCTACATCGAGCGGCGCCAGCTCACCCGGCACCGGGAGGGGATGATCGGGGATGTCGGCCCCAGCTTCAGCTACAACCGCCAGGCGTTGCTGGATTCCATCGGGCGGGTATCCCGTGACGTGGTCGGCAGCTACAATCGGGAGGCCGAGTCACGCGCCATCGCCAACGAGATCCAGGGGGCCTTCGCCACGACGGCGCTGGCCCAGGCCGGCGCGATCGGGCTGGGGACAATCGTGGTTACCCTGGTCACCGGCGCCGTCGCAGACTTGACCGGCATCCTTCTGGCCACCGCCATTGCAGTCGGCGGCTTCTACATTCTCCCCCGGAAGCGGCGGCAGGCCCAGCGCGACCTCCAGCGCCGGATCGCCCAGCTTCGAGCCCAGCTGCGAGATACCCTCACCCGCCAGGTGCATCTGGAGCTCGACCAATCCACCGCCCGTATCAACGAAGCCATCGCGCCCTACCGCCGCTTCGTGCAGAGCCAGCAACAGCAGCTCAACGAGGCCCGAGGTGAACTGGTCGCGACCGAAGATGCTTTGCTACGCCTCCGCGCCGACGTAGAGAAGCGGTAGACCGCCGGCGCGAGGTCTTGACGGGCTGGGGAACAAGCTGTAGCCTAGCGACTTCGGCGCTCTTGCCGTCTCTCCTTGTGACTTGACCTCCTCTGCCTTTACGCAGCGCCAGCTCGGCGGTGCGGAAAGGCGTTTGCAGTCCTCTTCCGCCGGAGGTGGCACATGGACGTGCTCGTCGCATTGGGTATTAGCATCGGAATTCTGATCGCCGTGTGGACCTACATCGCCCTCGCGGTCGCTGCACTTCCGGTCTGGGCGGGCATCGTGGCATGGGGCTGCTTCTTCGCCGCCGGAGGGAAGACCACCGGACTCAGCAAGACAATTGCCGCCAACGTGTCAGGGGTAGTCTGGGCCTTCCTGGCGCTCTACGCGGCAAAAAGCCTGGGCGGGAGTGTCCCGATCCTCTCGGTCTGCGTTGGCGTCGCCGCATTTTTTATGGTGCTGCAGGCCAAGATCCCGGCCCTCTCATTCATTCCGGGAGCCTTCATTGGAGCGGCGACGGCGGTCAGCGTCGTGGTCGGGGCCGGGTCCGCGTTCCCCCATCCCTGGATTAAGACCATCATCGCGCTCGTGGCCGGAGCCGTGTTCGGTTACGTCTCCGAGTTGCTTGCCGGGAGCATGGGACGGAGCGCCCGCCGGGCCTAGCGCTAGACCCTGAAAACAAGAGATCCGGAGCCTGATCAGGCTCCGGATCTTTTTCGCGACGTTCTCGCCTCGATTCGCTTCTGATGTCGGACGGCTGGGTTCGAGCTGCGCTACCAGGTTTCGGGCGTCACCTTCTTCTTCCGTTTCCGCCGGAGTGCCGCTGCGGTCTTGATGGCCCGGGCCTCACTGGGCTTTACGTAGTGCCGCCGTCTGCGCAGCTCACCGAAGAGTCCGGATTTCTGAAGCTTTCGTTTGAAAAGTTTAAGTGCGCGTTCCAAGCTGTCTTCATCATTCAGCTTGACTTCGGTCATCCTGGAGCCCTCATGGCGAGATGAAAACACAGGGGGCCGGCGCCAGTGCCAGCCCCCATGATCGCGCGGATATCGGATGCGTCACCGCTCCGATGCAGAGAGAAGCATAGTCCGTGACTCCTCGAACCACAAGGCGAGGGCTGCCGCGGCGGCGTTTCCACCGCTCCCCTCGCTCGTCCCGGTGCTGCTTCCCACTTCAGCCGCGGTGAGTACTTCGCCCTCGATGGTCTCCGGATGCCCCAGCTCGTACATCAGCGGGTTCCGGAGGGTGTATTCGGCGGCACAGCGAGTAATCTCGGCCGAGCCGTCGAGGGTATCGCAAAAGCTCAACGTCAACAGCTCCCGGGTAGTCGACGTTCAAGACGTAATAGCCGCGAAACCCCTCCACCCGTTGAACGACGGGGATGAACTCGTCGTGGATCTGCCGGCGGAGGAGCTCCATAGAGGCTTTGGTGATGGCTCCGTTCTTCGGACTGTACCTGCGTATCGTGACGAACATTGTTTCCTCAGGCCCCGCGCTGCCCGGCGCGGGTACGGCATCAGCGCTAATACGGCACATCGGACGAACCGACAGCGTGGCAACGTTACCGGGTAAGCAACCCTGCATCAATCACCAGGGGGGCGCCGGTAACGAAACGGGCCCGCTCCGACGCCAGGTAGAGAACCGCGTGGGCCACGTCCTCCGGCTCGATCCAGGGCACCGGTAACAGGTTCCCGGCCGACCGCTCCGCGATCTCCTGCGGGGTCAGCCCCTCCAGGGCGGCCAGACCGTCGTTCATCGGGGTGTTCACCCCGGTAGGGTGGAGGGAGTTGACCCGGATGCCGTAAGGGGCCAGCTCGATGGCCCAGGACTTGGTCAGTCCGGTGAGCCCCCACTTGGACGCGGCGTAGTGGCTGAGCCGGCCCATTCCGCGAAGCCCCGCAATCGACGAGTTGTTGATGATGACGCCCGATCGCTGCCGCATCATGATCGGGATCACCCGCCGGGCCACCAGCCAGGCGCCTTTGAGATTGATGTCCAGCATGGCATCCCAGGCTTCCTCGGTGAGCTCGTGGGCCAGGCCGTAGGCGCAGATGCCGGCGTTATTGAACAGGATGTCGATCCGTCCGAACTGGGACGCTGCCGCGTCCACGGCGCGGGTGACCGCCGCATCGTCCCGCACATCGCCGGTAAAGGTGAGGCACTCCGTCCCCAGCTCGCGGCAAGCGGCCGCCAGCGACTCCAGTTCATCCGGAGAGCCCATCTCGTATCCGGGATAGCTCAGCGGGCGGGCAAGATCGAAACCGGCTATCCGGGCTCCCTCGCGGGCGAGCGCCAGGGCGGTGGCCCTGCCCTGTCCGTGAGCCGCACCGGTGATGAAGGCGACCTTGCCGGCGAACTCAGCCATCAGGCCCGGTTGCCGCCGGCGGCGGCGTTCTCGCGGACTCCCTTGCGGTATGGCTGGAGGTACTCGTCCAGATCCACGTCGAGCGCGTTGTTGATCACGTTCGTGGCCACCATCAGGGCGCCGAAAGCCGTGAGCGCCACGATCTGGGCGCGGTCGAAGTACCGCTCGAGCTTCTGGTAGACCTCCTCGGACACCTTGAAGGGCGATACCGCCAGCGCCCGTCCGAACTCGAGGACCGCCGCCTCCCGATCATCCAGCCGCAGACGTTCGGGGTTTTCCCCGGTCTGAATCAGCATGCGGCGGAAGAAGGTAGAGCAGATGAGACAGTCGGTTTCCGCCGAGATCGCGTGGGCGAAGAGCGTGGTGAGCCGCTCCCCCAGGAATGGCTGCACCGTGTCCCGCAATGGATACCATTCCATCAACGCGTTGAATGCCGGAAGCGAGTGGAGCAAGGTCCGTTTCATGTTGGTCATGCGGGCGTGGGTCCGGACGTGGCTTTCGGCTGCGGCTCGAGCATCTGCTGGCGCGGCGTCGGTGTCGAGGGGCGCGATGCGGGGCATGCTGGAAGGCTCCGTGGGATGGGTGCGGCGACCGAGTCAATCTATGGGGATACTGGGGAGGGGAGAAGAAGCGTGGAGGGTGACCCTCTCAGAGGACACGTCGGGAGACGACGTGCCGGGCCAGGTACCACTTTCCCCGAGGGGTGGACAGGTCGTCGTAGACCACCCCACCGGCGCCCGCCGTCGAGTGGAGGATACGATTGCCACCCACATAGATGGCCACGTGGTTGATCTGGGTGCCTCGGCTGGCAAACAGGAGCAGGTCCCCGGGCTCCAGAGACGCGACGTCGAGGGGCGCAGGGCGCCCCGCCGAGGCTTGGAGTCGGGAGGTGCGGGGGAGGCGAACGCCATTCCGCCCAAAGACGTACTGGACAAACCCCGAGCAATCGAACCCGGCGTCCGGGACTCCCGCCGCCGTAGCGGTAGCGGGTCCCCACATAGCGGTTGGCAGTGGCGAGCACCCGCGCCGCGCTGGCGGTCGCGGTGGACCCGGTGCGAGCCCGCGGAGTCGCCGTGCGGCGAGGAGCGCGTGGCAGGGCGAACGCTCACGCCGATGTCCACTCAGGGTGGCAACCACGGCGATCGGGCCGAGCGTGGCGCGAACCGTGGGCCCTTGGAGCCGCGGCACAGCGAAGCTGATTTCTTGCGCAGACATCAGGCTCGGGAGGCCCGCGAGAAGTGACAGGGCGCACACAACGAGCTTCATTGGTCACCTACTTGGGGACGACCTGGGCCTCCAATGCAGGAGGTGTGCCAGCATCTCGGGCCGGCAGCCCGATCTCGGCCAGAAACAGGCTCCCCCCAGAGGGGAAGCCAAACCGGCGCTCGGCTCTCGTGAGCACCAGTCGGTCCTTGGCCCGGGTCATCCCCACGTAGAGCAGACGCCTCGCCTCTTGTATCTCGTCCTCTACATCTTCCTCGATGGCTTTCCAACCTGGCAGCTGCTGGTTCTCGACCCCTACGACGTACACCCGGGAGAACTCCAACCCCTTGGTGGAGTGCAGAGTCAGCAGGTTGACCCGATGGGGATCGGTTTCTACACCCGCGCTGGTCGAAAGGGCCACCCGGCAGAGCATATCGTCAATCTGCAGCGCCACCGTCTCTCCCTGACTCGCCTGAAGCAGGGTCTGGAGTCGCTCGACCGCAGCCGGATAGCGCTCGGCCACTGATCGCTCGGCTCGCAGGCGATCCATGAGCGCCCGACCACCCAGACGGGCGATGACTTCTTCGAGATCCGGGTCTCCCGCCGCGGCCGCCGCGGCGTAGTGCTCCAGACAATCGCTGTACCTTCCCAGCGTGTACGGCCGGGTGATGTCGCGAAGCAGCACTTCTTCATTTTCCGGCTGTGGTACTCTGGTCCAGGGCCAATGCCAGGCCGAGATAGTCGAGCAGGTGCACCAGCGCAATCTTGCGGGCCCTTCGGATTCTCAACTCGCTCAGCGCGGGGACCACACCCGCGAGCATGAACGCGTCGTCATAAGCATGGTGAGCCCTGCCGATTTCCACGTTGAACTTCAGGGCCAAGGTCTCGAGCTTGACGCTTCCGTCGATCAGTGACCGCGCCAGCGGCAGGGTGTCGTAGAAGACCAGGTCGTCCAGCCCGTCGAAGTCCGGCGCACACCCGCCGGAGGACCGGCACATCGAACTCCTGCCCGTTGTGGGCCACCAGGATGTCGGTGCCGACAAATTCGCGAAAGCGGTGCCACACCTCCGCCATCGGCGGGCGCCGTGGCCACATCGCCGTCGGTGTAGCCATGCACGGCGGTGGCGGCGGCCGAGATCGGGCGAGTGCACGCAACCAGACTCTGAAATCCTCCCACCACGACTTTGCCGCGGACCCGGACCGCGGCAATCTCGACGATCTCGCAGGTGGTGCTGTCGAAATCGCTGGTCTCCAGATCGAAGGCGACGAAGTCGTCGAAGTCGTTCTTCAAGTGGCCGGTCTGCATCAGCTGCAGGGCCTTGAAAACCCGGATCGGCCGGCCGCCATCGGGGCCATCCCCAGCGCGGAGCACGATGTCGTCCGCCTCCGGCTGGTCAGTCGCGCCCAATCGTTGAGTATTGGATACCCCACCGCCTCGGAGCATTGCCGCCAACGGAATCTCGGCACCGGCTCGGGGCTCGATCCAGACCCGGGCGCCGGAAGTAATCGGCCTGGGTCAGCCGCCGGGCCAGCGCGGCCGCGCCAGGATAGAGGGATGGCTCGCTCAAATCGTCGTGGTGCTCCTCCAGCGGATTCCGCCCGGCACCGATCGGCCGGGCAAGAAGCTCGTCCACCAGACTGGGGAGCGAGTGATGCGAGCGCGCCATTCCGCTCAGGTTTTCCAGGTGATAGATCAATCGCCACACCCGCCGCGCCTCGGCATCGCCCCGCTGGCGAACGGCGGCAAAGGCACGGAGGTTGGCGAGCAGGTCCTTGTCCCGGGAGGAGACCTTCCGCACTTCCTGTCGCAACACTGGGGAAGCGCCCGCTCTGCCAAGGCTTCCAGCAGCACGGGATCGTCCGGGTGACGAATCACCTGCAGCGATGCGATGACCCAGCCGACGATCTTGTCATCCCCCAGCGAGTGACCCTGAGCCAGCCGGCAAGGGATCCCCGCGCAGATCAGCCGCTCTTCCAGGTTCCGCCCTACCCGATGAGACCGGTACAGCAGCGCAATCTCTCCCCAGCCGATCCCCGATGCTGCCCGGTCGGCGCTGAGGTCGGCGACCAGCCAGTCAGCCTCATCGTCCTCACTGCGGAACCCCTCCACGGTGACGTCAAACCTCGATTCCCGGGTGGCGTCGATCCGCTTCTCGAACAGCCGGGGGTTTCGGGCAATCAGCCGCTTGGCAGTCTCAAAGATCTGAACCGAGCAGCGACAGTTTCGATCGAGCACGATCGGCTCGGTCAGCCCGAAGTCCTCCTGGAACTTCTGGATGATCTGCGGGTCCGAGCCGGCCCAGGAGAAGATGGACTGCTCATCGTCGCCCACGCCGAAAAGGTTCCGGTGCCCCTCAGCCAGCCGGCGTACGATGCCGTACTGCACCGGGCTCAGGTCCTGGAATTCATCGACCAGGATGTAGTCCCATCGGGACCGCAGCTCGGCCGCTGCCGCGGGGTCGGTGCGAAGCAGCCGCTCCGTCAGCGCAACGAGATCATCGAAGTCGGCCAGGTTCCGGGCCCGAAGTCGTTCCTGATATCGGGCAAAGAGCTCGCTCCCCCGTTCGCCCAGCGGGCGGCCCTGTAACCGGTGCAGGCCGAAGACTCCCAGAACCTGGGTGCGTCTCCTCTCGGGGATGCGCAGCCGCTTGAGCACCCCCCGTTGATACTCCTCGTCCGCCACGCCGAAGCCGTGGCGCAGCCCGCAGCGCTCCGCGTAATCGCGCAGGATAGCGAGGCAAATGGAATGGAGCGTACCCCGGGTGACATCCACGGCGGCATGGCCCCGAGCCTCGTGGAGCCGAGTGGCGATCTCTTCGGCGGCCTTGTTGGTGAAGGTGACCGCCAGAATCCGCCGGGGAGGGATGTCGTGCCGGTCGATAAGGCGCTGGATCCGGCAGATGAGACAATGGGTCTTGCCGGCGCCGGGGCCGGCTATGACCAGAACCGGGCCGAGCGGCGCTTCAATGGCCCTGAGCTGCTGCGGGGTGAGTTCAAAGCTCATGCCCGCACCGGCCCAGCCACCAGCGCGCGGGACCACTGCTCGATCGTGTCGGTCAGCTCGGTGAGTACCTCGACCGGTGAGCGGCCCGACCGTTTGGGGACGCCGAAGGAATGGTCTCCGTCGTCCACCAGGTGCAGGGTGGCATTGGGTTCCAGTTCTTCACTCACATCGGTGATGAGATCCACTCGAGCGAACTCGTCTCGGGTACCCTGGAGAAAGAGCATGGGGACATCAACTCGATCCAGGTGATCCGCCCGGCTGGTGCCCGGCTGCCCCGGGGGATGCAGCGGAAACCCTAGAAAGACGAGTCCCTTTACGCCGGCCAAGGGGCTCGCTGCCGCCGCGGCCGAAGTCATCCTTCCGCCGAAGGACTTGCCACCAGCAACCAGGGGCAGGCCGGGCGCCACCTCGGCAGCCTTCTCGGCAGCCGCGCGGACGGTGGCCTGCGCGACCGGGGGCGGATCCGGACGGCGCCGGCCCGCTTCCATATAGGGGAACTGGTAGCGAAGGGTCCCAATTCCCCGTTGCGCCAGGGCCAAGGAGATTGACTCCAGGAACCGGTGACGCATGCCGGCACCGGCTCCATGTGCCAGGACGTAGAGCAGCCACGAGTCGGAAGGCCGGAGCAGCAGGGCCGAGACCTGCCCGATCTCGTCACTTACATGCAGCTGAAGGTCGGTGGCGGCTGTCATAGCCTGGTGCTCAAACGCTCCAAGGCGGCTCCCAGGTCCGGGCTCAGCTTGAGCAGGTCGCGGAGCGGATCTCGTTTCAGCTTCTCCATGCGATCCGGCATGTTCTTGATGGTGAAGCTCCGGATGTCGAGCTTCTCATTCACCTCGCTCCACCGGAGCGGCGTGGAAACCGGGGCCCCGGGGAGCGGTCGGGCGCTGAAGGGAGCCACGATCAGCCGTCCAGCCCCGATCTGGAGATAGTCGATATACACTTTGCCGCCCCGGCGGGACACCTGTCGGGTCAAAGTCGAGATGTCGGGCAGCTCGGCGGAGATAACCCGCGCCAGCAGCTCACCCAGATTGCGAGCTTCCTCGTAGCGGCATTGGCATCCAAGTGGGATCAGCACGTGGAGGCCGGACGAGCCGCTGCTCTTTACCAGGTTGGGGAGTCCGATCTCCTCGCACAGCTGGTGCGCAACTTGAGCGACCCGGACCACGTTACTGAACGGCGCGTCCTTGGGATCGATATCGAGCACACACCAATCCGGATACTCCAGATTCGAGGCTCGACTGGCCCAGACGTGAAGCGGGATGGTTCCCATGTTGATGAGGTAGAGCAGCGAAGCTTCGTCGTCACAGATGAAGTAGTCGATTTCTCGTTCCGCCTGCTCGCTCCACATCCGCTCGGTACGGATCCAGTCGGGAACGAAGCCGGGGGCGTCCTTCTGGAAGAACGACTTGCCCGCGATTCCGTCGGGAAAACGGGTGAGCACCACCGGGCGGTCGGCAAGGTACGGGAGGATCCAGGGGCGCCATGCTCCGGTAGTACTCGATTAAATCGCCCTTGGTATAGCCGTCGTCGGGCCAGAAGACCTTCTGAAGGTTGGTGAACTGGATCGAAGGGGGTGGGGAAGCGGGCGGGCTGGGCGCCTCACTTTCCTCAGGATCCTGGTCCGGTCCCGCCGCCTCGCTGCCATCAGCCGCTGCCAGCTGCCGGACGCACTCCTCTGGCGGCTTGTCATCCCGAAAGCGCAAGAACACCGGTTGGCGGAGCAGTCCCTCCTCGGTCCATTCGGTGTACTCCACCTCGCACACCAGGCTCGGATCCACCCAGGTGGCCTCTTTGGGGAGGGGCCCAGTGCAGGGCGGCTCGGCTCGGCGCAGGTCTTCGAGCATGCGCGCGGACCTCGCTCAACTGGCCGCCGCTGAAGCCGCTGCCGGCGCGGCCGGTGTACACCAAGGCGCCGTCCACGTACTGTCCCAGATACAACGCCCCGAAGCCGCTGCGACTGCCCTTGGGAGCGCTGAAGCCTACCACCACGAAATCGTCGGTTCGCCGGGTGCGGATCTTGAGCCACACCGCTGACCGGCCCGCCCGATACGGAGAGTCAGCCCGCTTGGCGACAATCCCCTCCAAGCCGAGCTTCTGAATCTGCTCGTAGAGCACCTCGCCGTCCTGGTCGAAGTGATCGAGATAGCGGATCAGCCCTGCCGAAGGGAGCAGCCGCTTGAGTAGCGTCTTGCGAGTCGACAGGGGCAGGGGGCGGAGATCGAAATCCTCGAACGCGAGGAGATCGAAGGCAAAGAACGTCACGGGGTATTGGACTGCTGCGTGGCGAATGTCGAGCGGGCGGCGGAGCTGTCCCCGCTGCTGCAGCCGCTGGAAGCTGGGCCGGCCACTGTCGTCGAGCGCCACCACCTCGCCATCGAGAAGCAGTCGCTCCAAGGGCAATGCCCGTACCGCTCGGACAACCTCCGGGAAGGTGGCCGAAAGGTCATTGCCGTTGCGAGACAGCAGCCGGGGAGTCCCGTCCCGCGCGGCGAGGACCCGGTAGCCATCGAGCTTGAGCTCGAACAACCATCCCTCGCCCGAAAAGGCCCGATCTCGGGACTCGGCCAGCATGAGCTTCACCGTGTCCGGCTTTACTTCCCTTTGCGGCGCGCCCAGGCTGGCCAACTCGCTCCGAATCCCTTCGATCGGAGTCCGGCCGGCCTTCAGATCCTCAACGGTCAGGCCGCTCAGCACCGACTCCTCCGGGGGCATCGCCCCCGCGGACGACGCGTAGGCATCGCGCTCCTTGATGAAGAGCCATTCCTTCTCGCTTTTCTTGATTTTTACCAGAGTCCATCGGCCGTGAAGCTTGAGCCCGTGAAGCTCGAACAGGAGCTTGCCCTTGGCCAGACCCTCAACCGGATCTTCCAGCGGAACCCAGCGGCCGCGGTCCCACACGATCACGGCACCGGCTCCATAATTCCCCTCCGGAATCAGCCCCTCGAAATCGCCATACTCCAAGGGATGATCCTCTACGTGGACCGCGAGCCGTTTATCCGCAGTGTCGTACGAAGGGCCCTTGGGCACCGCCCAGGAACGGAGCACGCCGTCCATCTCCAGCCGGAGATCGAAATGCAGCCTGCGAGCGGCATGCTTGTGGACGACGAACAGGCCGCCACTTGCTTCATTCCGGTTGGTTACAGCGCCGGCCGGCTCGGGGGTCCGCCCGAGCGCGCGCTTCGCCCGGTACTCGGCAAGAGGATCTGGCTTCGGAGGAGGCATGACTGAAAAGTACACGAAATGAAGGACCACTCGCGCGATGCGTGAGGCAGCGGCGCGACAGGCCCTTTCCGGACGGCAGCGGCAACCAAATGCCAGGCAAATAGTTCCATTGCCGCAGGTGGGCTTTCACCTTGCGGGCTTCCAATTTGCGGGATATATGGGACCTTATGCCACCACGCCCAATTGGAACCGCAACCATCTCGTTCGGGCTGGTCTCAGTCCCGGTCTCGCTCTACTCCGCCAGCGAATCGTCAGCCACCGTCAGCTTCAACATGGTGCACAAGACCTGTGGCACCCGGCTGAAGCAGCAGTACATCTGCCCCAAAGAGGGCGGCGTGGTCGAGAAGGACGACATTGCCAAGGGGTACGAGTTCGCCAAGGGACAGTTCGTGCTGTTCACCCCCGAAGAGATCAAGGCGCTCGACGAGAAGGCCACCAACTCGATCGACATCGTGGAATTCGTGCCCCTCGCTGCGGTCGATCGGATCTATTTGGAAAAGGTCTATTACCTTGGTCCCGATAAGGGCGGCGACCGGGCTTACCGGTTATTGGGCGAGGCTTTGAAGGACACCGGCCGGGCCGCGCTGGGCCAGTATTCCGCGCGAGGGAAGCAGCACCTGGTCCTGGTACGTCCGCTCGACGGGGTGCTCGTGATGGAGCAGCTCCACTATGCTGCCGAGCTGCGGCCGGCGGCGGAGGTGCCCCATCCCGAGACCCCGGTCAAGGAGGCGGAGCTGGCGCTGGCACGGCAGCTGATCGAGCAAACTTCTACCGACGAATTCCGGCCCGAGAACTACCACGACACCGTCCGGGAGCGCGTACTCGAGGCCATCCAGAACAAAGTGGAGGGCCAGGAAATTACCTCCGAGGCCGCTCCGACAGAAACCAAGATCATCGATCTAATGGACGCCCTCAAAGCCAGCCTGGCCAAGCGGGGCAGCAGCACCGAAGCGAAGAAGCCGGCCAAGCGAGTCGGAGCCAAGGCGGACGAAGCTGATGTCGCGCCCAAGAAGCGAAAGGCAGGCGGGCGAGGGTAAGAAGTCTGAAAACTCACGTCGGCACCAGCGGCTGGTCGTATAAGGAATGGAAGGGAAGCTTCTACCCGGAGAAGTTTCCCGCGGAAGAGATGCTCCGTTTTTACGCCGCCCGGTTTCCCACCGTCGAAGTCAATAACTCGTTCTATCGCATTCCCAATGAGCGGGTCCTGTCGAGCTGGGCAGAGCAGGTCCCAGAGCAGTTCCGGTTCGTGCTCAAAGCCTCCCGGCGGATCACCCACAACGCTCGTCTGGCCGATGAGGACGGATCGCTGGACTACTTCCTCCGGGCGGTGAATCCGCTGGGAGAGCGTCGGGGACCCACCTTGTTCCAGCTCCCGCCCACGTTCAAGAAGGATCTGAGCCGGCTGCAGAACTTTCTGGGGCGGCTGCCCCGACACTGGCCGGCCGCGCTGGAATTTCGCCATTCCAGCTGGTTCGAAGACGACGTGTATGAGACGCTCCGGGCCCGGGATATCGCCCTCGTGGCGGTGGATGAGGATGAGTCCGAAGGGCCGGGCTCGCCCCTGGTCCCCACGGCATCCTGGGGTTACCTCCGGATGCGCCGGACCTCCTATAGCACCTCCACGTTGGGGCAATGGGGCGAGCGCATTCGCAGCCAGCCATGGACCGAGGCATACGTCTTCCTCAAGCACGAGGAGGGAAGTCCAACCGGGCCGGCGGCAGCGCAGGAGCTGAAGCAGCTCCTCGGGAACCCCGCATGAGGTGACGAGGATCACCCCTCTCTTCCAGCGTCATAGCTACTCTACGGGTCCTTGGAAGTGGACACCGACCCCAAGGAGGAAATAATGACGCAGAATAGAACCTGGAACGATGAGGACAATTGGTGGCGCAACAATTTCAATTCGAGGCCTTACGCCACCGGCCGCAATTACGATGACCTCCGTCCGGCCTATCAGTACGGGTTCGAGTCGGGTCAGCATCACATGGGTCGCAAGTGGGATGAGGTGGAGACCGACCTCAAGTCCGGATGGGAAAAGTTCGAGGGCAGGCGCGGCGCCGGCAGCACCTGGGATAGCGTCAAGAGTGCCGTCCGCGATGCCTGGCACCGCATCACCGGCGAGCACGAGGTGGACGCAGACCGGATGAGCGAATCTGAGGTGGACAGACTGTCATCGAGTCGGCCTCGCTAAGAAGGTCTGGTCCCATGCATCCGGGCCAGGCCCGAGTCTGGGGCCCAAGGTCACTTCCCGACCTTGGGCCCCATTTTTGTGATCAGGATGCAAATAGGGCACGAATTCGTGATCTGTAACACCGCATCACATGTGATCCGACCGTTTCTTGTTGGTGCGTTCAGCGGCTCATGCCGATTTCGCCGGTTTCGACCACAGCCGGCAATCTCGAGGATCGCTCAAGTCCGCCATAACCGGCGGCTGGAGGGATAGTGGCGAACAGTCAGAGCAAGGAGTGACACGATGACGATGGCAAATACCGAGTCCAGCGCCCGGGAGCAGATCCGGGAAGTAAAGGATCAGGTGGTGGACCAGGCGAAGAATACGTTCCAGCAAGCCCGGGACCGGGCCTCCTCCAGTCTGGGAGAGAGCAAGAGTCAAATTGCCGACCAGTTCGGCACCGTGGCTGATGCGTTACGCCGCACGACCGAACATCTCCGATCGGAGGACCAGCAGCGGATCGCGGGATTGACCGAAACCGTGGCCCGGCAGGTGGATCAGGTGGCGAACTATCTGCGGACCAAGGATGCTCGGGCTATGAAGCAGGATCTGGAAAACCTGGCTCGCCGGCAGCCTGCGCTGATGCTCGGCGGCGCCCTGGTCCTCGGACTGATCGGCGCCCGGTTCCTGAAGAGCTCGGACCGGAGTCGAGGGGCCCGGCGCATCGGTCAGGGTCGGGATGGTGAACGCCGGTTTGGTTATACCGGCTACGACCAGCCGTTCTCGGGCCAAGGCTCCCGGGGAGGCGGCTATGCCGGAGCTTAAGCAGGACCGGAGCATCGGCGAGCTGTTTGGCCAGCTCAGCCAGGACATGACCCTCCTGGTCCGCCAGGAAATCCAGCTCGCCCGCAGCGAGATAAGCGAGAAGCTTTCCCGCTTCACCACCAACCTGGTCTCCGTGGTGGCTGGTGGTTTCGTGGCCTACGTCGGCGGGCTGGCGCTGGTGGCAGCGCTGATCCTGGCACTCCACGACCTGGCGAACATCTCGCTCGCGGTCTCCTCTTTGATCGTGGGGGCCGTGCTGGCCATTGCCGGGTACCTCATGCTTAAACGGGGATTGAGCGAATTGAAGCGGGTGGACATCGCCCCCCGCCGAACCGTCGAAAACATCAAAGAAGACGTCCAGGCAATCAAAGAGGACGTTCAATGGGCAAAGGAGCAACGGTCATGAGTGAGAGTCCCGAGCAAATCGAGCGGGAGATCGAGCAAACCCGCAGCCGTTTGAGCCAGGACATCGACGAGCTGGGAACCCGCCTCAGCCCGCGAGAACCTGAAAGAAGAGGCCAAGACCGCCATCAAGGATGCGGCGCAGGGTGCCGTCTCCAACGTCGGCGAGCAGGCGCGTCGCACCGGCTCGCGCCTGGTGGAGGTGATTCGAGAGAACCCCCTGCCGGTCATCGCCGTTGGCGCCGGGGTCACCTGGCTGCTCACTCAGCGGTCGCGGAGCGACATTTCCGGTGACCGGATGGCCCGCTACGCGTACACCGGGCCCGAGCGGCGTCAGGGCGAGGGCTGGCAAGGTGCCACGGGCTTAAAGGACGGGTGGGCACTGCTGTCAGTGAGGCGAAGGACAGCGTGAGTGAAGCAGCTAGCGGCGTGGCCGACCGGGCCGGCGAACTCAAGGATCGGGCCGGAGAGAAGATCGGCGAGCTAGGCGGTCAGGCTCGCGTCCAGACCCGGCGAATCAAGACCAACCTGCAGCACCAGGCCGAGCAAAATCCTATTGCCGTCGCCATCGGCGCCGCCGTGGTGGGACTGATCCTCGGGCTCGTGTTGCCCGGCACCCAGCGGGAAGACGATCTCATGGGTTCGACCCGCGACAAGCTGGTGGATCGGGCAGAGCAGACCGCTGAGCGGGTAAAGGGTGCCGCGGTTGAGGCGGGACGCGAGGTGAAGGAAACGGTCAAGGCAGAGATCGAGCAGCACACGCCCGAAGTGAAGGAAGCGGTCCAGCAGGCCGGACAGACGGTCAAGCAACAGGTGAAAGAGTCGGCCCGGCGAGTCAAAAACGAGGCGAAGGACGCGGCCAAGAAGACGAGCTAGCGGTCGCCGACACTCTGCGCATACACCGGTAACCCGCGGCCCGAACTCTGTCCGTTCGACGCGGGTTTTCCGTTGCCCTCCCTCAGTCCCGCACTCCCCGGCGCGGGCTCGCTATCGGTCGGAGTATCCCCAGTTAGCCGCCGGCCCAGCTCATCGGCCCGGATGCGAAACCGAAGGGCACGGTCGTGGCTCCATTCGGTCTGGAATCGGGCGAACGCGACGCCGGCGTCCTGCTCTGCCAGTTTGCGGAGAGCCTCCAGCCCGGGCCTGGCCGCAAGCGGCCGGTCGGGGGTGCCTTTCGATAGCGCCGCGAGTGACGAGTCGATTTCCCCCGCCAAGGACCTGCAGATCATGAACCTGACCCAGCAGGTCCTGCAGTTGCTTCAACCGTCCAACCAGCGTCTTTGCTCCGGCTACTCTGCGCGACAATGGCTCCAGCAGATAGCGTAGCCGCTTGGCGCGGATGCGGGCCGCATGAGCCTCAGCGACCTGCTCCGGATTGCTCACCGCCTCCAGGGAGTCGGCCAGTTCACCTGCGAGACTCTGGATCAGACTACCGGTCACCTCGCCGAAGGATGCCGGCTTGGGCTCCTTTCCTGTCCTCACTTCCATCTGAAAGGTGCCCAGCCTCGGTCGAAGCTTTCTCGCCGTCTTGAGAAATCGCTTGCCGATATCAGCGGTGACCTGATCCATGCTCTCGTATTTCCGGCCCTCCAGCCTGCCGGTCAGCCAGGCCATCCCCTCAGTCTCCCCAGGGTCAAGCCGGGAGAGCTGTTGGTGCAACCATTCCAGCTGCACCTCGAGGTCGCGGCCGGGATTGGTCGCGACCGTCAGATCTCCCAGTCGACGCCGCAGCTTTCGAGAAACGCTGCCCTTGAGCCGAGGGCGATAGGCTCGAATGCAGCTCCGCAGCCGGCGGAGACCCACCCTGAAATCATGCAGGGCTTCCGAATCCTGGGGGTCGGGCAGACGCCGCTCGGCTAAACCGATCTCATCGAGGTACCCGAGGGCCAGCAGCCGGGACCCTTCCTCGACCGACCGTCGCAGCAGATCAGCTGGGAGTCGAATGCTCATGCTATTCGGCCAGTTGCTTCAGCACGCGAGGGGTCAGCAGCCATTCCAGCGTGGCCTTGCCCGGGCCCGGCGGCTGACTCAGCTCGAGCAGACACACCCCACTCTTCTTGAGGGTCAGAAAGGAGGACGGCTTGTCCGGTCAGGAGATAGCATCCCAGGGTGCTCAGGTCGGGCTCATGGCCGACCATGGCCACCGTATCGCCAGCCTGGGCGCGGAGCCATTTCACCACCTGCTCCGGGATCGTGCCCCGGTGCAAGAGACTCCACCGTCACCGTTTCACACTCGTACTCGGACCCGACGATCTCCGCCGTCTGCACGGCGCGAACCAGCGGGCTGGTGGCCAGCAGATCGATCTGAGGCAACAGAGTCGTCAGACCTTTGGCCACCCGTCGCACTTCCTTCTTGCCGTCGGCGGTGAGCGGCCGCAGGCGGTCGTCGCGTCTCTCAGCCTCCCACTCGGCGCGATCTCCGGCCGGTCCGTGCCGGATGATCACCAGCTTCATGCCGTTGACTGCGTCTTGCGGCTTCGGGGCGGCCGGACTCGCGGGGGTTTGGAAGCCTTACCGGAGCCGTTGCCGTTACTAGGCCCGCCATCTGCCGGGGCGCTATCCGGAGGGGCTGAGAATGGGCACGAAGCGAAACGCCGATTCACCCGCTTCGCGGGCGGACTCTCGCGCCAGAGTCTGAAAGATCGTCTGGGAGCGAACCCCGACCTCGCCCTCGGCCGGCACCAGTCGGCTGTAGGTCCCGTCGGAATTGAGTTGCCGGGCCTTGACGTTGTCGTTCAACACAACCTGAAAGATCTCGCCGGTGAGCCGGCTCTTGAGCCGGCCGTCTTCGACCGGGAACATCACCTCGATCCGGCGGAAGAAGTTCCGGGGCATCCAGTCGGCGCTTCCCAGCAGGACGTCCGGATCGCCGCCGTTCTCGAAGTAGAATGACCCGGCTGTGCTCCAGAAACTTGTCTACCACGCTGGTGACCCGTATGGTCTCCGAGAGTCCCGGAATCCCCGGCCGGAGGCAGCAGGTGCCCCGGATGACCAGCTCGATGCTCACGCCGGCGCGGGATGCCCGGTAGAGCGCATCGATAACGGTCGGCTCGACCAGCGCGTTCATCTTGACGATGATCCGCGAAGGCCGGCCCGCCTGGGCATTCCGCCCTTCCCGATCGATCAGCTCCACCACCTGCTCCCGCAGGCCGAGCGGGGCGACCATGAGCTTCCGCCAGCGGCGGCCCTGGGAGTACCCGGTGAGGAGATTGAACAGCTCGCTGACGTCCTCCCCGAAATCAGGGTTGGCGGTGAAGAGGCCGAGGTCGGTGTAGATCCGGGCGGTGATGGGGTTGTAGTTGCCGGTGGAAAGGTGCACGTAGCGGCGAATGCCGTCGGCTTCCCGCCGGACCACCAGTGCCGCCTTACAGTGGGTCTTGAGCCCGACGACGCCGTAGACCACGTGCACGCCGGCGCGCTCCAGCGACCGGGCCCAAACGATGTTGTTCTGCTCGTCGAACCGGGCCCTGAGCTCGACCAGCGCGGTCACCTGTTTGCCGTTGTGCGCGGCGCGCTCCAGCGCTCGGATGATGGGGCTCGCCCCACTGGTGCGGTACAGCGTCTGCTTGATGGCCAGCACCTGGGGGTCATCCGCTGCCCGGTCGATGAAATCCACCACGCATCCGAATGACTCGTACGGATGATGCACCAGGACATCCTGAGTCCGGATGAGGTCGAACACATCACCGCTGGCACTGAATGCCGGCGGAACCCGGGGCACCAGCGGCTCGTCCTTCAAGGCGCTGAAGCCTTCCAGCCGATGCAGCGCCGCACAAACGGTCAGATCCACCGGGCCCGCAACGCGATACACATCCCGGGGGTCGAGATCCAGCGCGGTGACCAGGAGCTGCACGAACTGCTCATCCGCTGCCTCGGCGATCTCCAGCCGCACCGCGTCACCCCGCATCCGCTGGCGCAAGGTCTCCTCGATCGTCTGCAGCAGATCCTCGGCGTCATCCTCGTCAATGGTGAGATCGGTATTCCGGGTCACCCGAAAGACGGTATGCCGGAGAACGCGGAAGCCCCCGAACAGAGTCTCCAGATGGGCCGCGATCACATCTTCGAGCAGGACGAACCGGACTGCCTCAGCCGGGCCGGGCAGGAGAACCACTCGGTCGAGCACCGCCGGCACCTGCACCACGGCGAAGAGCTCCTGTAGCTGGTGGGCGTGCTCGCCCTCGATGAGCAGGGCGATGTTGAGACTCTTATTGTGGACGTGAGGGAAGGGATGCCCCGGATCGATCGCTAATGGGGTTAGCACCGGGTAGATGTTGTGAGCAAACAATGAGTCGACATAGGCCCGCTCCGCGCGGGAGAGCTCCTCCAGCCGGACCCATTCGATCCCGTTTTGCTTGAGACCTCCGATCAACTCCTGGTGCAGGAGCCGGTACTGCTCCCGTACCAGTCGGTGGACCCGCTCCGAGATCTCGCTCAGCTGAACCGCGGGGGCCAGCCCATCGGCGGCAAAGTCCTGCGGCTCCAAGTCGGCGTAAAGCTGCTGCTGGAGACCGGCTACCCGCACCTCGAAAAACTCGTCCAGGTTGGAGCTCACGATCGACAGGAACTTCACCCGCTCCAGCCAGGGATTGGTCGGGTCGGCGGCTTCCTCCAGCACGCGCGCGTTGAACTCGAGCCAGCTGAGCTCGCGGTTGAGGTACTGCTCCGCCGAGAACTGCGTCAGGTTTTTGGGCCGAGGCTGGAGGCTTAGCCGGCCGCCACTACGTGCAGTCTCGGGTTCCGTGGTACGCTGGTCAGGCGACCACGTTTCAGGGGGTGACGCCATGTCAGATCCAGCTCCGTGTCGAATGCCTTCTTGAAAAGGTCCGACTTTCTCTCGGCATCGGCCCGTTCCACGTCCGGATCCGATGCCGCTTCGATCTCCAGCCGCAGCCGATTCCCCGCCATCCTGGTTTTCACCGCGGTGACCGAGCTCGCATGAGTGCGGTCCAGGCCATCCGCGATCCGCAGGATGCCGCTCAGCTGGCCGATCAGCTGCCGGTCTTCCCGGGACATCCCGGTGAGATTGGGGTGCGACTTCTTGGGAAACGCCCGCCGGTGGTATCGGGCGACGTTGGCGATCATCTCGACTTCATGGGGGTCGAAAGTCGGCAGGTCGCCATGCATGATCAGGTGATAGGCGTGCTTGTGGTGTTTGGAATGACTGATGAGGTAGCCGATGTCGTGCAGCAGGGCGGCGGCCTGCAAGATGTCCCGGCCCGACGCCGGCAGCCGGTAACGCGCCTTGAGGCCATCGAAGATCTGCAGCGCCAACGTCGCCACGTGCTCGCAGTGCCGCTCGTTCGAGCGGCACTTCCGGGCGAACAGCCGGACCCACTCCATCCGGTCGGTCGGCTGCGGGATCTGGGCCGCGGCCGAGCCACCCGGCAGATCCGAGATCATGCGCAACAGGAGGCCGTCCCGGATGCCGCGCTCGTTTACCAGGATCTGCTGAGTGCCCAGCCGCTTTACCAGGCGGGAGATGACGGTCGCGCCGGCGACGATGATGTCGGCCCGGTCCGGGCTCAGGCCGGGAATCTGGCGCCGACCTCCAGCGGGGCCTCCCGCAGCCGGTCGAGCAGGTGGACCACCTCGGCGGGAGTGAGCACATAACCCTGGACCGATCCGTGGCGGCCTTCCCGTTGCCACTTGGCCATATGGGCCAGCGCGGTGAACGTTCCGCCACTCCCCACCATGATCTCGGCCCGGTGCAACGGGTTGCCCGATTGACCGGATGCTGCGGTCGATCTCCTTCCGCATCAGCTTCCAGTGCTTTGCTTTCAGCGGATCGGACCTCACCAGCCGCTCGGTGACCCGCACGGCGCCCAGCGGCAGCGAGTGGACCTGGTCGATGACCGTGCCGGCGGCGAGGATCACCTCCAGGCTTCCGCCGCCGATGTCCACCACCGCCGTAGAGCGCCCCTCGAGATTGAAGTGCGGGCTGGCGCTGCGGAACGCCAGCTGGGCCTCTTCTTCACCGGAGATCACCTCGATGCGGACCTTGTGGCGCCGGAGTACCTCGCGGCAGAAGGCCCGGCCGTTCGCCGCCTCGCGGACCGCGCTGGTGGCGATGGCGCGCATCTCCGTGACCTCGAATCCGTCGGCGATCGCTTTCATCTTGCCGATGGCCGCCAGCGCGCGCTCGATCGCCTCGTCCGACAGACGGCCGGTGCGGTCCAGGTGTTCCCCCAGCCGCACCATCTCCCGCTCTTCGTCCAGGATGCGGTAGGTGCCGTCGCTCTCGATTTCGGCGACAGTCAGCCGGATCGTGTTGGTTCCCACGTCGATCGCGGCGAGGCGCGGCTGCGCCGGGGAGGAGCTGGTCGGGGTCATGGGCATCTACAATCCAGATATGATCCATCAGGTTAACGTCTCCCGCCAGCCTCCGGGGTCACGGCCGTGTAACAACCGCCCGCCCGGAACAGGCAAGCGGGCCCGGGAACTGCAGTCCCGGGCCCGCTTTCTGTCACCGCTAAACTGACAGCGGAGAACTAGACCTGGTGCCGCGTCCCCGGGGCGTTGGCGGGCTCTTCCCCTTCCTCCGCCAGAGACGCCACTGCCGCCTTGAGGTCGCAGGCCAGGTCCCGCTCCCGGCGCAGCGCCCCAATCAGCGCCTCCGCCTGTTTCATCTGGAACCCCAGCGCGCCGGCCGACTCCATGGCGTGGTCGACCACCGTCTTCTGCGCGGTCAACGATCTCCACGGTGGCCCGGATGCCGAGGGCGAGAGCCTCCGCCCGCGCCAGCCGCTGCTCGGCCCGCTCCAGCTGGCGCTTGCGAGATTCGAACCCGCGCCAGCGTCTCTTCGGTGGTCTTGAACTGCTCCTGAGTCTCGAGCAGCATCGCGCGGGTTTCCTCGATCTCCCGCCGGGCCGACCCGATGGTCTGTACGTCCTGGATGGTCCGCTCCGCCAGGTCGAACACGTGCTTGACCTGGGCCTCGATGGCCTCGACACCGGCCTGCCGGGCCAGGGTCTGGTCCAGCGCCTTGGCCGCTTCGGTCTGAGCCGACTCCCACTTGCCCAGCAGCTCCTCGAAGTGACCCAGCTGACGGTCCACCGTCTTGAGCGCGGTCGAGCGGCTCTCGAGCTCGCCGGCCAGACCGCTGGAGTCCGCCGGCCTGTTCCTGGGCCTGGCTCAGCGTGGTGGCGACGTTGCGGGTGATATCCTCCATCCGCTGGGCCGCCTCGGCCGCTTCCTTCCGCAGCGCTGACGCGCGGGTGAGGTGCTCGGTCGCCTTGTCGAGGGCGCCCTGGCGCTGGTCCAGCTCCTGGCCCAGCAGCCGAATCCGTTCCTCCACCTGATCGATCTGCTGGGTACGGCTCTCCAGCCCGCGCACCGATTCATCCACCAACCCCATCCGGCGCTCGGACTCTTCGACTGCCGACGTCACCATGGAGATCGAATCGGACAGACGCTGCGCACCTTCGGCCTGCTTGCCGAGCTGGGCAAACCGGGCTTCCGCGGCCTCCATCCGGCTGCGCAATCCATCGGTCCGCTCTCTGAGCTCGTTGTTCATGGAGCCGATCTCGAGCAAGCCACTCTGGACCTGCTGCACCATATCCCGGCCGGTTTCGATGTGCTCCATGGAGTTCTTGACCTGCTCCACTTCCATCCGGATCCGCTCGACCACCGGCTCGAGAGCGCTCAGCTCCTTCACCTGGGTCTGCACCTTCCGGGTCCAGACATCGGCATTAGCCAGCCAGGCCTGGGTCTCGCCGTGGCTTTCCCGGATCCGGCTCATCTCCTCGTACGCCACCCGCATCTGCTCCAGTCCGTCGGAGAGCAGCTCCCGGGTTCCCTTGAGCGTGGTGAGCTGCTCCACCGCCTGCTCGACGCCGGGCCTGATCTCATCCAGTCGGCGCATCCGGGCCGCCAGCTCGGTGGCCATGTTGTCCAGCCGGCTCACGTCCTGCCGCAGCGAGCTGGAGCGGGCCGCTTCCTGGGAGAGCGCGGTGACTTCCTTGGTGAGGTCGCCGATCTGCTCACCCACGTTGCGCACCTGGTTCTGTACCGCCGCGGTGCCCTGAGTCGCCGCATCCAGCTCGGCCAGGCGGGCCTCGCATTCCTTGACGGCCTTGCGGAGATCGGCGATGCGCTCGCTGACCGCGTGCAGGCTGCGATGCTCCAGCTCGAACCCTTCGCTGCTCTTCTTCATCTGATCCCGCAGGTCGTTGAGCGCCTGGCGGGCGGACTGCTGGGCGTCCTCGATCTTCTGCGACGTGCCCTGCAGCTCCTCGGTCCGGGAGAGCACCTTGTCCTGGATGGTCTTGATCTCGGTCAGCTTGGCCTCGATGGGGCCGAAGCGGCGAATCTGTTCCTCCTGCCGGCGGAGCCACGCATCCAGCTCCCGGTCCATCCGGGTGAGCTGGGCGATCTGGGTCGCGGCCCGGTCAACCGCCTCGCGCTCCTGCTCCAGCATGGTGGTCTTCTGGGCCACCTGGTCGGCCAGTGCCTTGAGCACGGCCAGCTGATGCTGGACATCGGGGATCGCGGTGGAGGCCTGGTTGATCGGCTCGATGGCGCGCTCGACCGACTGCACCCGGCGCACCACGTCTTCCAGTTTGCCGGTAGCAGCCTGGAAATCCTGATCGAAGTTTTCCAGCCGGGAGGTGGTATGCCGATGGGCGGTCAACGCGTCGTCGTGCTGGGTCCGCATCCGGCCCACGCCCTCGGCCAGCTCGCTGAGCTGGGTGCGGAGGGTGTCGGCATCGGTCTTGAGCGAGGCCAGCGGTCCCTGCAGACTGAGGAACGAGTCGACCTGCTCCCGGAGGAGGAGAGCGGTCTCGACCTTATCACTCATAGTGGCCATCTGGCCCTGGAGCCGTTCGACATCCTCGCCGGAGTGGGCGATGCGAGTCTCGGTCGCGGTCTGGGTCTTGATGACTCGCTCGACCTGGTCTTCGGCCATTGCGAGCTGAGAGCCCAGCCGGTCCAGTCCGGCTACCTGGCGCTCGATATCGGCGCAGCGCTCTCGCAGTCCATCCAGCTCGGCGGTTCGCTCCAGAATCGGAGCGAGCGCGCGGAGGTCGTTCGCGGCGGCTTCGGCCCGGGCGACCAGCGCCTCGAGCGCGGCAGTGACGTTCCTGCCGTTCGAGTCGACGGCGACAACGGAGTCGTCCTCGCGGCGGCGACCTTTCAGAAAGCTTACCATTGGCTTACTCCGAGGGGATGCGCACGTGATCGGTCGGCACTAGCGCCAGCAGACTGGCCCTCTGGGTCTCTGGATCACATACGGGTGAAGATTTTGGCACGCAGGCGGACCGGGCTCTAACTGCAACGGGTGTGCCCCAACAGGCGGCACGGCTTGGAGGCCGGCAGGTGCGACCGGGCTCGTGCGCAAATCGCTACGGGTATGAGAGATTGGCGGGCAACGAAGGGTATACCAATGGGACCGATACGGCTGTCGCGGGAGGAGTGCTTGGCGAGGTGCGAGGGGACCGGGCAGGTCGCACGCCAGGCAGCGCGTCCCGGGCGGATCAGAACCTCACCGCCAGGGCAAGTCGCGCCATCGAGCTCTGGATCGGGACGTTGAGCCGAGTGCCGCCCTGGTCGGTACGGCGGTCGATCCGCTGGAACTGATACTCGCCGGTGAGGCGATAACGCCCAGAACCGGGACCGTACCCCGCGCTCAGCCCCAGCTCGATTCCGAACGGTGCCGAACCCCCGCCGGTGAAGTCAGTGCTCGCGACGTAAGCAGTGCGAAGGGCGACGTCGGCCCCAGGCGCGAGCGGATAGGCGGCTCGCAGGCCCAGCGTTGCCGCACTGAAAGACTGAGCCGCCCGCGATGGTGCTGCCGAACGGTGAAAGTACCCCGCCTCCAGCCCGACCAGGCTCATCGTCCGGACTCCCAGTCGGAGGCTAAACTGGTCCACCGTGAAAGGATCGAGTGGAGCGGCGTCTTCACCCGAGGGAGCGTAGCTCAGGTGAGCGCCATCCACCCGTAACGCCAAGCGGCCCCGCTCGACCTCGAGCATGGCGCTGGGGCCACTGCCCTGGAAGTGAAGGAAGGCGGCCTGCTCCCGATAGTCAGCCAGGGCGTAGCCCGCGCCGAGCGTGATCTGCTGGGCACTGGTGGTGCCGGCGACAGCGAGCATGAAGCCCAGAGAGAGGAACGCGCTCCTCATGACTTCCTGCCGCCGCGCAGCTGAGGAATGACGGCGAGCTTCACCTGCCGCCGCCGGGCCGCGTTCTCCGCCGCAATCTCAGCATTTCGTCGGGCGAGCTGCTCGCGAACCAGGCTGTTGTACAGGATGTTGGCCCGGGCGGGCACCGGAGCCGGTTTCTTCATGGTCGCGAGTAGTCCCACCAATGCAGCACCGGTCCCGATGCTGAGGATCTCGCGCCGCCCACCACCACCGAGTTTCGAGCTCTCCAGGGCAAGGCTACTCCCCAGGGCCACCGAGGTCGCCATCAGCGCCAGACCCACTGGCTTCCAGCTTCGGGGCGGCACCATGGTCTCCGGCAACAGGTCATAGCCTGGCAAGCTGAGGAGATGGGGCAAGGTGTCCACCGCTCCTGCATCGATTCTGAGTGGCAGTGACGCCGCGTAGCTGTCCCGGCCGGCGGTGGCCTCGACGATCACTCGATAGACGCCTCGAGCCGGCGGCTGTCCGCCGGCCAGGAGACCGTTCCACTGGAGCCGGACGGCACCCTCGCCGAGAGCGGAGTCGACCGTGATCTCCCCGCCCGGGCCCACGAGCCGGGTGCGCAGTCGGGCGGTGCGGGTGACCGTGAATCGAATCGGGAGGCTTCCCACCCCAGCCACGAACTCGGAGCTATCGATCCGCAGATCGCGCAGCACCAGCACCTGGGCCAGGGCCAGGGCAAAGGCACTGGTGATCTTGGGCGACACTCGCGCGGCATCGAGGGCACGGTCCGGATTGAGCAGCAGGGCTTGCTTGAAAGCCTCGGTAGCCTGGCGAGTGCTGTCCAGCGAGGCATAGGAAAAGCCGAGCAGCTCGTAGGCGCGGGCCTGGTCGTCGGAACCCAGCCGTTCCCGAGACGCCTGACGCACCAGGGTAATGGCCTGCGCAAAGGAGAGGTTGTTGTACGCCTGGCTGGCCCGCCGCAGCGTGGGATTGTCCTGCGCGGCGAGCGGTGTCGAGCCGCTGAGCGAAAGGGCGAGAATGGCCGCAGCCAGGAAGAGTCTGCTCATCATTGTGGACCTGCCGGCTCCAGGCTGTAGCGCCGGCGGATCGGATTGGGTCCGGTCACCACGATGATCTCGCTCTTAGTGCGATATCCCTCCTGCTCGATCCGAAGCCGGTAGGTCCCGGGAGCAAGCGGGTAGTCGGCCACTGGAGTGGGCCCGATCTCTTCGTTCCCGATATAGAGTGTCCCCCACGGCTCTGAGGCGACCGTCAGCAGGGCAAACTCCTTCTTGGCAGACTTGGGTTTGGATGTGGCACCTGGCCGCAGCTCTTCCGTGCCTGACAGGGCCGGTGGCGTCCCGTTGGGGGAGTTGCGCGGTGTCACTGCCGGGGCCACGGGATGAGGCTCGATCACCGCTCGGGTTGATTCGTTCGGCTCCCGGAGTCCGGCCCAGGCTGCCCCGCCGATCGCAACACATAGACCGGCAGCAATGAGGCTCCGGCTCAGGAGCTTGCCAGACCGCACCGGGTGGGTGGGAATCGTGGTGCCCTTAGTCACCGGCTTGACCGGTGCAGTTACCGCGGTGCGGGGGCCGGTCCGCTCGCCGCTCACTGCAGTGGCAAACTCTTCCATGTTGGCAAAGCGCTTCTCCGGTTCCTTGTTCATCGCCCGGTCGAGCGCGGCGCACAGGTCGGCTGGCGCATCAGGCCGGGTATCGAAGATGCGGGGCGCGGGCTCGAACACATGCTTGTACAGGATGCTGTGCGAGGAACCGTCGAACGGCTGTTTCCCGGTCAGGATCTGGTGGCCGACGATGGCCAGCGCGTACTGGTCGGCCCGTCCATCCACCTCGTGTCCCTTGGCCTGCTCCGGCGCCATGTAGTGGGGGGTGCCGATGATCGTGCCGGTGCCGGTGAGCGCCGAGGCTCCCTCCAGCGCCTTGGAGATGCCGAAGTCGGTAAGCACTACCCGCCCGTCAGCCTCCAGCATGATGTTGGCCGGCTTTACATCGCGGTGAACGATCCCGCGCTTGTGGGCGTGGCCCAGCGCCAAGGCGGCTTCCCGGAGAACCCGCCGCGCCTGATCGACCGGAAGCGGTCCCTGCTCCAGCAGCTGGTCGAGCGAATGCCCGGTGACGTACTTCATGACGAAGTAGTCCAGCCCGCCTTCGCTCTCGACCCGGTAGATCGGAATGATGTTCGGGTGGTCCAGCTTGGCCGCCGTCTTGGCCTCCTGCTGGAAGCGGGGGATCAGCTTGGCATCGTGGGACATGTCGGGCGGCAGGACCTTGATGGCGACCTGTCGTTCGAGGGCCAGGTCCTGCGCCAGGAACACGACCGCCATGCCGCCTCGACCCAGCAGCTTGATGATCTGGTAGCGTCCCGCCAGGGTACGCTCCAGCCGCTCTTTCAGCTCATTGGTCGGATCGGGAGGACAGACGTGCGCGATCTCACCCGAGGGCGTGCCGCAGTTGGAGCAGAAGCGGCCGTCCACCGGCAGCGGCGTGTGGCAGCGGATGCACTCGTTCATCGGGCCACCCCGCCCGGCCTGCGCGCCCGGGACATGGATGGGGCGGCGGACGAGATGCTGAAGCCGACCGGCGGGCTGCAGCTGAGGCCCAGTGCCGCGCACAATGAGTAGCGGGTGGGGCTTCCAGCAAAGTCGGTGACGACCATGTAGTAATCGCCGGGCTGGAGAGGCAGAGTCAGTGACTCGTTGGAGCCGGCCCCTTTCGAGGAGCCCAGGGTGTCCAGCGGCTGGCCGGCAACCGGGATGCCCATGACGTAGAGATCCACGTCGCCATTCCGGCTACTGGGATCCAGAACCGCCGGTGGAGTGGTCTTGATGGTCACCACGTGCGCGCCGGGGCCCGGCACCCGGAACCGGATCCAGTCGATGTCATGCGGATTGTCGATGGTCAAGGAATCGGAGAAGGCCTGCACTCCCAGATCGACCCGGGTCGCCGGTCGCACGAAGTTACTGTCGGCAAACTCGCAGTTGTCATTCTCCTCGAAGCGGTCGGGGCCGATGGCGGGATCGGTGGTGAGATATCCGCGCACCACGGCCATGCCGTAGCGCCCGGTTACCACGAAGAGCGACGCCAGATCTATCGGGCCGGCCGGCATCTGCTTCAGCGCGATGACGAGCGAATCGGCCGGCCGCTCATCCACCTTCCATGAGTGATTCTTGCAGGCGTAGAGCCCGGACCCGATGGTCCAGCCCGGTGTGGCGACCGAGTCTTTGCTGCCTATAGCCGATGCCAGGAAGGTGAGGTGGGCGCTCTTGAGGGTCGGGGCCATGAAGATGAAGGTGAGATCGCTTCCCGGTGTCACCCCGCTGAACCGGTACCAGTCGACGCCCAGGGAATCCGCGCGCAGCCGGTTCTCAAAAGCGAGGGCCGGGTTGTAGAAGGCTACGGTGGGAAGTGAGGGGAACGGCCCCACGCTCAGGTCGATCACGCTCGGCGTGGTGTCGTTCGGCTCGTAGAGGTCCCGCGAGAGTACCGTGGTGGAATCGGACGCCACCACGATCTGGGTGGGACTCAGCACCACCGCATGCCCGCTCTGCGCCGGCGGTGGAACCCAGAAACTCATTTGACCTACGCCGCCAGTGCCGATCGTGGTGGAGAAGGTATCCGGGACCAGGCTGGCACCCGGCATGGCGGATAGGAACAGCGTGTTCACGCCCACCCCATACATGGTGACCTTCTCACCGTAGCGGACCACGGATGGACGCATGCTGTCGATCTCGAGCGGGTTGGCTACCCGAAGTGGAAATGCTGCCGGTGCAGCGCCCTGGAACCCGGTAGCAACCGCGCGAATCTGAACGATGCCCGAGTTCACCCCGGTGGCGACCGTGGTGTTGTTGTCCTTGGCGGTGAGCGTTGCCAAGGTCGGGTCGTCGCTGGACCAGACCAGCTCGGCGTTCCGCACCTCCACCGAGTCGCTTGGCGAGGTCCGATTCCACAATTTTGCGGTGAGCTCGATCTGGTCGCCTCGGAGGACCACCGGACTGGCAGATGCAATGGTCACAAAGGATTGATTGACCGCTTCGGTGGTATCGGAGCAGGCCAGGAGCCCGGCTCCGATGACCAGGAGCAGAGCCCTCGGCGTGGTGCAGGACGTCGGTTTCCGGGCAGCAAGAAGCACGATTTAGGGGCGCCCCTCATCGCGACAAAGCTCTGGTAAATCCCGGCATCTTGTGGCGGACTCCGCGAGCGGAGTGGGCCACGCAGCCCTGTGGTTTACCCAAGGTCTTGAGATGAAGCGGAGTTAGAACGTTTGGGGAGAGCGGACGAGCAAGGGCTGTGCCCGAGGATGCAGACCTCACCGGCCCGCTTGTCGGCGCAGATCGTAGCGCCGCAGAATCGGGCGAGTGCCCTTTACCACGATCGTCTCGGTGACGGTCCGGTAGCCTTTTCGATCGATCCGCAGCCGGTGAGTGCCCGGAGCCAGCCGGCGGTTGGTAATCGGCGTCAACCCAATCCTGACCCCGTCCAGATAAAGGACTCCGGAAGGGCTGGAGCGAACGCTGAGCGACGCGTATTCCTGAACCCTCGCCTTCGGCGCAACGCTTTTCTTGACCGATGGTGGAGACATCGTCGCCACCGGGCGGCGCGGTGCCGATTGCGCTGCGGCCGGAGGCTTGATGGTCGGGCTGGTCCGCATTCGGGGTATCCCGATCAACGCTGCCAGGATCACGACGACCAGCGTGCCCCAGGGCCACGTAGACCCCAGGGCCTTGCTGGGGTCATCGGTTTTCCCTGCGCGCCAGGCTTGGGTGGGGTGCTTACCAGCGTGGTGGTGCCGGAGCGAAGCGAAGCAGCCCGCTCTCCGCTGACTGAAGCAGCAAACTCCTCCATCGACGGGAAGCGCCACTTCGAATCCTTGGCCAGCGCCCGCTCCAGGGCGACGCGCAGATCGAGCGGGGTGTCGGGACGCCGCTCGAGCACCGAGGGCGGTGGCTCGTGGACCTGCTGGTAGAGGATGCTCTGGGGATCTCCCTCGAACGGCAGCTCGCCGGTGAGCGCCCGGTATCCCACCATCCCCAGCGCGTACTGGTCAGCCCGGCCGTCCACCTCCCGGCCTTTGGCCTGCTCCGGTGCCATGTACTGCGGCGTGCCGATGATGGTGCCAGTCCCGGTCAGGTGAGTCGTCCCCTGCACCGCTTTCGAGATCCCGAAGTCCGTGAGGACGACTCGGCCGTCCTCATCCAGCATGATGTTGGCCGGCTTCACATCTCGATGGACGATGTGCCGGCGGTGCGCATGGCCCAGCGCCAGCGCTGCCTCCCGCAGAATGTGGCGGGTGAGCGGAATCGAAAGCGGCCCCCGATCCAGCAACTCCTCCAGCGACTGCCCCGACACGTACTTCATCACGATGTAGACCAGTCCGGCTTCGCTTTCCACCCGATGGATCGGAATGATGTTGGGGTGATCGAGCTTCGCGGCGGTCTTGGCTTCTCGCTGGAATCGGACGATCAGCTCGCCATCGCGAGTCGTGTCGGGCGGCAGCACCTTGATGGCGACTTGCCGCTCGAGCACCAGGTCCTGCGCCAGGAACACCGCGGCCATGCCACCCCGGCCCAGCAGCCGGATGATCTCATACCGCCCTTCCAGCGCGCGAGCGAGGCGCTGCCCTAGTTCATAGCTGTAGTCGGGTGGGCACTGGGAGCAGTAGAGACCGTCTACGGGGAGCGGCGTATGGCACCTGGGACAGTCGCTCACCACGGCTCCGGATATAAGGAAGGTCTGGTAAATCCCGGCACCTTATGGCGGACTCCGCGACCGGAGCGGCCCTGAGGGTCCGGAGCTTTACCCAAGGTGTTGAGTGCAAGCGAAGTTAGAACCTTTGCGGAAAGCGGACGAGCAAGGCCTGTGCCGAGCCCCATCTTGACAGGTCACTGAATGGGGCGCACGTTCGCCGCGGTCTCCCACCCTCCCATGCGTCCGCTCACTGCGAGGTACTCGATGAATCGGATCAACCTGAAAGGTGTGATCATCGGAGGCTTGGTAGCTGGCCTGGTGCTGAACGTGGTGGATTTTCTGGTGTACGGCGTGTGGTTGGCCCCCGACATGGCGGCCGCGCTTCAGGCAGCCGGCAAGAAACCGATCGATTCGTTGATCCCGCTTTTCATCGTGCTCGACTTCGTGTACGGCATTGCCCTGGTGCAGCTCTACGCGGCCATCCGGCCGCGCTTCGGGCCTGGTCCGGGCACGGCGGTGAAAGCCGGAATTTTTGTGTGGGTGCTCATCAGCCTGCTTCACGCGATCGGAGAGGCCCCGATGGGATTGCTGCCGATGAGGCTCTACACGATGGGGACAGTTGTTGGCTTGATCGAATTTCCGCTTGCAGCGGTGGCCGGAGCCAAGTTCTACCGGGAGACCTGACCCCGGAGTTCGTGAGCCACCCCACAGAACCGGATGGGCCAGTGTAGAAGAATCCAGAGACAGACCCACGCCTCTGGGGAGGAACTTCGATGAACCGGCTCATTCTGGCACTCGCAGGCACCATTGCCCTGTCCGCCTGCTCCAACACTCGCGACCGCAGCCTCCCGCCAGGTGAGAGCTCAGCCAGCCGCCCTGACCTCACCTTGCCGGATTCGTCGGCTTTGGCAGCTCGAGGCGAACGCCCGGTTTCTCCGGTCGAGCAGCAGGTGGTTCGGGCTCCGGAGAAGAAGACGGCGGCGACAACCCCCGCAGCCCCAGCCCGGCGGAAGCGCCCCGTTCGGCCTGCCACCCCGCCAGACACGGTCGCCCGCGGCTACGCTCCTCCAGTGGCGAGCAAGCCTGCTCCGGTTCCGGACAGCTCCGGGAGCCGCAGGGACACTGTAGCGAGCACGCCGAAAGACACGGTAAGGAAAGACACGGCGAGGGTGGATACGGTCGCTTCGGCTCCTGACACCTCGGGCGCAAAACCCGACACGGTCAAGACAGCGGCCGCGGACACGGTTCGGACAGCGTCCGCCGACACTGCTCCGGCACCGGACACCATTTCCACCCGGGCGTCCGACACCACAACCGCCTCCAACACCGCCAGCTCAACCGCCGGGATGAGTGCAGCTCCTTCAACCGCGGCGGCGCGGACCCTTCCGGTGGGAAGCGAGATACATGCGGCGCTGGACGATTCGATCGACTCGCGGCGGGACTCAGTAGGCAGCACAGTGATGGCGAGCGTCTCGGAGAATGTCACCGGGTCTGACGGCAAGACGCTCATCCCAGCCGGCACCCCCGTGCGGCTCACAATCACCCGCCTGACACCTGCCAAATCCAAAGGCTCCCAGGGTGCCCTGTCGCTCAGGGTGGAAGGGGTGGCCTTGAACGGAGGGCTCCAGCCGGTCAAGGCAACCGTCCAACCGGTATCCCGCGAATTGCGGGGCCGTGGGGTCACCGGCAGCGACGCCGCCAAAGTCGGTGTCGGTGCCGCCGGTGGTGCGGTGCTGGGCCGGGTGCTCGGCGGGAGTACCAAGGGCGCGGTTATTGGGGGAGTTGTCGGTGCGGCCGGCGGGGCCGTGGTGGCTTCGCAGACCGCGACCAGAGATGTGGTGGTGAAGGCCAAGACCCCCGTGGTGCTGGTCCTGACTGCCCCGCTCACCACACCTTGAAGCCGTTAGCGGGTGGCGGAGCCCAACTCTCCCACCCGCTGTTTTTCTCGCCGGACCCGCACCGCTCCCGGCTCCGGCTCGAGGCCCTCGCCCCGGCGCTTGGCCCAGGTCTCGGTGAACTCCGCGCCGAACAGCAGGATCAACGAGGAGTAATAGATCCAGAGCAACAGCACGGCGAGTGAACCGGCCGCCCCGTACGCCTGCCCCGGATTGCTCTTCCCCAGGTAGAATCCGATCAGGAACTTGCCCACCACAAACAGCACTGCCGTAACCGCGGCGCCCACCCAGACGCTGCGCCAGCTGATTTTGGCATCGGGCATCACCTTGAACATCGCGGCGAACAGCAGGGTGATCACCCCCAGCGATACCAGCGTATTGACGACCTCCAGAAACGGACCCGAGAGTCCCGCAGGCAGGAAGTTTCCCAGCCGTCCGCCAAGGCCGGTGAGAGCCGCGCTGATCACCAGCGACACCAGCAGAAAGAACGCAACCACCAGAATCATTCCGAAGGAGAAGAGCCGCTTGGTCAGGAAATTCTTGATGCCGCCCTGGTTCGGATCCGGCTCGACGTCCCAGGTCCGGTTGAGCGTTTTTTGCAGCTGCCCAAAGGCGCCGGTAGCGCCGAAGAGCAGCCCCGCGATGCCGAGGAGGGTGGGGAGCACCCCATTGTGCGGCTTATGCTCCGCCTGCTGGATGATGGTGCGGACCTGCTCGCCGGCGCTGGGGCCCATCAGGGTCTGAAGCTGTCCTTCGAACCCGCCTCTCACATCTGACGGATTCATGACCGTGCCGACCAGCATGAGAATCAGCACCAGAATGGCGGGCAGGGAAAATATGGTGTAGTAGGACAGCGCCGCTGCGGAATCCATGCAGTCGTCGTCCAGAAAGTCCTTCACACTCTCCTTGATGATGCCGAAGAATCCCCCGAGTCCCTTAGCCATGTGGTAACCCCATCGTCGCTGGTCAGGCGGCAACATGGCTCGGGGTCGGCGCGGGCGACCGTGACAGGGGTCACTATCGAGGCACGGGCGCTCCGTTCTTGACGACCAGCCTCACTTTTCGTAGCGCGCTGATATCGCGGGTGGGATCGCCTTCCACCGCCACCAGGTCGGCGAGCAGGCCGGGGCCAAGCCGACCCCGATCCGCCAAATGAAAGATTTTGGCGTTCCCGCTGGTCGCGGCACGGAGCGCTGCCAGCGGGGTCATGCCGTACTCGACCATCGCCTCCAGCTCCCGTACGTTGTCGCCGTGCTGGAACACGCCCACATCCCCACCGAAGCACATCGTGACCCCCGCGTCGAGCGCCGCGCGAACGCTGGCCCGCTTGGCCACCAGTGGCGGAGGTAGCGGACGGCCTCTGACCCATCCATCGAAGTACACGCGCGTAAGCCTCCGATGCAGCGATGGTGGGACAGAGGGCTACCCCCCGCTGCCGCATCAGCCGGAAGACTTCGGCCGTTCCCCCATCGCCATGCTCGATCGTTTCGACGCCGGCGAGAACCGCCCGACGCATCCCCTCGGCCGTGGTGGCATGGGCGGCGACGGGCCTGCCGCTGCCGTGGGCGGTTTCCACCAGCACTCGCAGCTCGTCCTGGGAGAAGGTCGGTAGCGCTTCTCCGGCCGGGCCCCAGCGATAGTCGGCGTACACCTTGATCCAGTCGGCGCCATGAGCAATCTGGCTGCGCACCACCCGGGTAATCTCTTCTGCCCCGCTGGCCTCTTCGGCGCCCTGCAGCGGCTCGAAGGAGTAGTCGGCCCGGCGCGGCCCGTAGCTGCCGGTAGCCACGATGGCTCGGGTCACGGTTATGAGGCGCGGGCCCGGTACGATGCCCTGATCGATGGCTCGTTTGAGCTGCACGTCGAAGTTGCCGGCGCCCTCGGTGCCGAGATCTCGCTCCGTGGTAATGCCGGCGCGGAGGGTCGCCTCTGCGCTTGCCACCGCGCGGGCCATGCGCAGTCCCACCGGCTCCTTGAGCACCTGGTCATCCCAGAGAGTTTCATTGTAGGGATGGAGGAACAGGTGGGAGTGCCCTTCGATCAAGCCCGGTAATGAGTGTCGTACCCTTGAGCTCGATCCGCTCGGCACCCGCGGGGGCGGATGTCGCTGAGGCCGGTCCCACAGCCTGGATGCGCGAGCCGCGCAGCAACACCACCCAACCGCGCTCAGGAGCATCGGCCACGCCATCCCAGACGGCGTCGGGCACCAGCAGGAGTGCGGCGGAAGCACTGTCACCGGCTCCGCGCTGCTGGGCCAGACCGGTCGCGACCCGCGTCAACCCTACTATAAGGAAGGAAATTCTGGCAAAGCTGGGTGCAAAGCGGTGCATGTCGAGCCATCCTGGTCGCGGTTTCGGTTATCACCCGACAAGGATGCACCTCAAACAGCGAGGGAGGGAGGGCACCTGCCCGGTGCCCTCCCTGCCCCAGGTACTTCATTTGACGCAGGGCGATCGCTCCCGGTTGGTCGCGACGTTGGACACCTGACTCATGGCGCTGGTCATGCCCGGCCGAGAGAGAAGCGGGTGTCGTACTTCCAGCTTACTACCGCGCAGCCGTAGGGCGAGGCTGCAAGCACCGATCCTACCCGCTTGACCTCGGCGGCGGACATCTGCCACCGATTCACCCTCGGGCTGGTTGCATTCCGGTAGGTGCCGGCGACCCTGCTCGAGCCATCTCCCGCATCGAGATAATTCATTCCAAAGACCAATCCCAGACCACGGGCCTTTGCAGCCGCGGTTTCCCGGTCGCGGAATTGTTCGGGGCTCATTCTGTAGCTGGGCGTATGCAGCGGCCCTTCCCACTGCGCCCAAGCAACGTCGAGGTAGCGGTAACTCTGCTGGGCGAGCAGGCTCGGCGGTGAGCGGACGATGGTGGGCATCTTGGGCCAGATGCTCTTGGAGTAGCGCGCCATCTCCTCAACCTGTGACGCTGTAATCGGCCTGCCGCCCCAACAGGAGCCGCAGTACGGCTCGTCCACCAGATAGTGGCCGATCACGGTACCATCGGTGACATAGGATTGCAGGTTGTAGCGGCGGTAGAGCGTCGACCGCTTGCGCCAGAGCGCCAGGTTGAAGGTTCCGTTGGAATTGGTGTAGTAGCCGCGGCGATCGCCTGCCAGACTCACCACTATCGCGAAAGCGGGCCGCACGAGCCGCGTTCAGCTCGGCGATTACGCCCGAGGGCCACAGCGCTCGGAGGGCGCCAGTATACGGGCGGGTGTACCGATGGCTCGGCAGATGGGAATCACCGAACGGGATGCCCCGGGCGGATGCGGCTTGGCTCGGTATTGTGGTTGAGGAATCGGTCTCCGGCGTAGAGGTTGGCGTAGTGGTCGGGGCGGATGGCGCTGTGGGACTGGCGCGGTCTTCAGAATTACAGGCCAGGGCGGCCAGCAACAGAAGGGACGCATGGGCTCGAAACCGCGCACCTCGGCGGGCCAGCTTGAAAGTAAACGTCATGGATGGTGATCCTCGAGAGAGGTGGACGTTACACGCCGACGCCGGCCATGCGGGGCAGGACGGATCCATGCCACGACAGGCGGGACGATGACGACGCGGACCCGCAAGAAGACGGGTCTGGTCTATCTACTGAGGTGTTGGGTCTGAGACTAAGGGGAATAGTCGTGCAGAGCGCGAAGGAATGAACGCTGGATTAGCGGCATCTCGTTTTCAATGGCTCGCGCAGTGACATTTTTGCAATTGAAGCGATTGGATGTCAAGTGACAATATGGCCAGCTCACACGACTATATTTACCCGATGCCGCTGTCCTCATTTCATCCCGTAGTTGCCCGCTGGTTCCAGCAACGATTCGGTGAGCCCACTGCCCCCCAGCGTCTGGGGTGGGATGCCATCCGTTCGGGACGGCATACCCTGATTGCCGCGCCCACAGGGTCAGGGAAAACCCTGGCTGCGTTCCTTCATTCGCTGGATCAGCTCCTGCGCGAGGGGTTGGAAGGCCCGCTTCCCGATGAGACCAGGATTCTTTACGTCTCGCCCCTGAAGGCGCTGAGCGCCGATATCCATCTCAACCTGGCGGAGCCGAGGCGGGAGATTCGCCGGCTGGCCGAAGAGATGGGACTCGACGCCCCCAGGATTACCGCGGCTATCCGCTCGGGCGACACGCCTGCGGCCGATCGGGCGGCCATGATCAAGAAGCCACCCCACATCCTGGTCACCACCCCGGAGTCGCTCTACCTCCTGCTCACCGCCCAACGCAGCCGGGAGATGCTGCGGACGGTGCGCACCGTCATCGTGGATGAAATCCATGCGGTGCTGGAATCTCGCCGCGGGGCTCACCTCGCCTTGACCCTGGAGCGGCTGGAGCATGTGGCCCAGCGGCCGGTGCAGCGCATTGGGCTATCGGCGACGGTGAAGCCGATCGAGGAAGTCGGAGAGTGGCTGGTTGGAACCGGAACAGCGCCGGCTATCGTCGATCAGGGTCACCGCCGTGCCCTCGACCTCGCGCTCGAGCTCCCCAGCTCGCCGCTGGAGGCGGTTATGTCGGGCGAGGTCGTGGGACGAGGTCTACGACCGCCTCACCGACCTGATCAAGGCTCACAAAACTACCCTCGTATTCGTCAACACTCGGCGCCTCGCCGAGCGGGTGGCTCGCCATCTGGGCGAGCGGCTGGGCGAGGAAGCGGTGACCGCTCACCACGGCAGTCTGTCCAAGGAGACCCGGCTCGACGCCGAGGAACGGCTCAAGGCCGGCAAGCTCCAGGCGCTGGTGGCCACAGCGTCACTCGAGCTCGGCATCGACATCGGCCACGTAGACCTGGTGTGCCAGCTGGGGACGCCGCGCCGGATCTCCACCTTCCTCCAGCGGGTGGGCCGCTCGGGGCACACGGTCCACGGCACTCCCAAGGGGCGGCTGTTCCCGCTCACCCGGGACGAGCTGGTCGAGTGCACCGCCATCATCCGCTCGGTCCACCAGGGGCAGCTCGACCGGATCATCATCCGGGAGAAGCCGCTCGACGTGCTGGCCCAGCACGTCGTGGCCGAGACGGCGGCCGAGGACTGGCCGGAAGAGGACCTCTTCCAGCTGTTTCGCCGGGCCTACCCGTACCGGAGCTCTGGAGCGAGCCGAGTTCGACGAGGTGGTCCAGATGCTGGCTCAGGGCTTCGCCACCCGGCGGGGCCGCCGCGCGGCACTGATCCATCACGACGCCGTCAACGGACGAATCCGGGGGCGGCGCGGTGCCCGGCTTCTGGCGATCACCTCAGGCGGCGCGATTCCTGATAACGCGGACTATCGGGTGATCCTCGAGCCGGAGAACACCTTCATCGGGACCGTGAACGAAGACTTCGCGGTCGAGAGCCTGCAGGGCGACATCTTCCAATTGGGCAACATGTCCTGGCGCATCCTGCGGGTGCAGCAGGGCGTCGTGCGGGTGGAAGATGCCCACGGCCAGCCGCCCAGCATTCCGTTCTGGCTGGGAGAGTCGCCCGCTCGAAGCGAGGAGCTCTCGGCCGCCGTGTCGGAGTTGAGACGGGGAATCGAGGCGCGGCTCAGCGATCGCAGCCAGGCGGTCGAATGGGTGAGTGAAGTCCTGGAATCGGATTCTCCTGCCGCAGCGCATCAGCTGGTCGAATACCTGGCCGAGTCCAAGCGCTTGCTCGGCACCCTGCCCACCCAGGATACCATCATCGCCGAGCGCTTCTTCGACGAGGCCGGCGGCATGCAGCTGGTCATCCACGCGCCGTTCGGAAGCCGGGTGAATCGGGCCTGGGGGCTGGCGCTCCGCAAGCGATTCTGCCGCCAGTTCAACTTCGAGCTGCAGGCCGCGGCTACCGAGGATGCGCTGCTGCTCTCGCTCGGACCCCAGCATTCCTTCCCCCTGGAGAGTGTGTTTCGCTTCCTCCACCCGGAGAGCGTGGAAGAGATCCTGGTTCAGGCGCTGCTCGATGCGCCGATGTTCGGTACCCACTGGCGCTGGAACGCGAACATCGCGCTGGCCATTCCGCGGAGCCGGGGCGGGCGGAAGAATCCACCCCAGATCCAGCGGATGCAGGCGGAGGATCTCCTCGCCGCCGCGTTCCCCGATGCCGCGGCCTGCCTGGAGAACATCCCCGGCGATCGCGAGATCCCCAATCATCCGCTGGTGCGGCAGACCATCGATGACTGCGTCCACGAGGTGATGGACCTCGACGGCTCACCGCCGTCCTCCGGCGGATCCAGGCGGGCGAGATCGAGCTCATCGCCCGGGATCTGCCGGAGCCCTCGCCGCTGGCGCACGAGATCCTGAACGCCAAGCCCTATGCCTTCCTCGACGACGCTCCGCTGGAGGAGCGCCGGACCCAGGCGGTGTACACCCGCCGTGCGTTCGAGCCTTCGTCGGCCGACGATCTGGGCGCGCTGGATCCGGCTGCCATCGAGCGGGTGCGGGACGAGGCCTGGCCCGATGTCCAGAACGCGGACGAGCTGCACGACGCGCTCCTCACCTCGGGTATCCTCACCGAGCTGGAGGGGATCTCGGGCCACGATGGAAGATCGTGGGGCGGCTACATGCGCGAGCTGGTGGAGGCGGGGCGAGCCGACCGAGTCGAGCTGGGACCGGGCCGGGGATCTGGGTCGCGACGGAGCGGATGCCGGAGATCAGCGGCGGTGCGCGGGGCAGCGGGGCAGATCAACCGAGCCCGCGAGGATGCCATTCGTGAGCTGCTCCGGGGCCGGCTGGGCATCACCGGCCCAACGACCGCGGCGCAGCTCGCCGCGTCGCTCACCATCCCGGAGTCGGACGCCGACATCGCGCTGGCGGCGCTGGAGGGTGAGGGCGTCATCCTGCGAGGCCGCTTCACCGCCGGTACGCCGGCGCTGGAGTGGTGCGATCGCCGGCTGCTGGCCCGGATTCATCGGTATACCCTGAACCGGCTCCGCGCGGAGATCGAGCCGGTCAGCGCCGCCGACTTCATGCGCTTCCTGTTCACCTGGCAGCGAGTGGATCCGGAGTATCGGGCCGGCAGGGCTGGAGGGGCTGGCCGCGGTCATTGCCCAGCTCGACGGCTTCGAGGTGCCGGCGGCGGCCTGGGAGACCGAGGTGCTGACGGCCAGATGCGAGGAGTACGACCCGATGCTCGCTGGACACCCTCTCGTTTACCGGGCGGGTAGCCTGGGGGCGGACGGGTGGACCGGCGGACGGGCCGAGTCCTCGCGCAGCGGGCGGCGGCGGACCGATTCGGTCAACCCCGATCGCGTTGTTTCTCCGAGAGCACGCCGACAAGTGGCTGGCTCAGCAGGAACGGGGCCAACTACGACCTCTCGAGCTACGCTGTCCACGTGAGGGATGTCCTGGCTCAACGGGGAGCCTCGTTCTTCCATGAGCTCGTCACCATGTCAGGACTGCTTCCGACCCAGGTGGAGCAGGCGCTGGGTGAGCTGGCCGGTGCGGGGCTGGTCACCTCCGATAGCTTTGCGGGCCTTCGAGCACTCACCACGCCGTCAAGCAAGAGGAAGCCGCTCAGCGGCGCCCGTCGCCGGCACCGGACTGCGCCGCACGGCATAGAGAGCGCAGGCCGATGGTCGCTTCTGCACCGCGGAGCTGCGGCGCCCGGCGAACCGAGGTGCCGCGCCGGAGCGCACGAGCTGGCAGCGCGCGCTTATCTCCGCCGCTACGGGGTCGTCTTCAAGCGCCTGCTGGCCCGCGAAACCGGAGTCCCCGCCTGGCGCGATCTCCTGATGGTCTACCGGAGACTCGAGGCTCGGGGTGAGATCCGGGGTGGTCGCTTCGTCTCCGGCATGTCGGGTGAACAGTTCGCCCTGCCCGAAGCCGTCGGCCAGCTGCGCGCCGTCCGCCGGCTCGATGGGGGCGGCCGGCTGATCGGGCTGAGCGCCGCCGACCCGCTGAATCTCACCGGCATCATCACGCCGGGTGAGCGCATCCCGGGGCTCACCTCCAACCGGGTGCTGTACCGGGATGGTGTTCCAGTGCTGGCTCGCGAGGCCGGCCAGATCCGCTCATTGGAACCAGGAGCCGAGCCTTCGGCCGAGCTGGTGCACGCCCTCATCCGCAAGCAGAGCACCCCGGCACTCCGGACCCACCTGGGACTGACCGGAGCGCCAGCGGCAACGGTCCCGCTCAATCGCCCTCCGGGCCGGCGTCGGGCCCATCTTGACGCCCTGACCTTCGACCCGTAGCGTCGTCGGTAGCACCCTGACATCCACTCAGGAGATCCCGAATGCGTCCACTCGCCTATGCCGCGCTGGCCCTGGTGCTGGCGTCATCACTGAGCTGCCGGAAAAAGCAGGCGTCCGAAACCGGCGGCGTCAGCGACACCACTCATGCTGCTCCGGTCGTCACCCCAGAGGTGCGCGACACGACTCCCGCGACTCCCGCGTACGGGTTCGATCAGCGGAAGGAGTTTGCCCAGTCCATTCGCCAGCAGCTGACCGGGGTCGACCGACAGATCAAGGAGCTCGCCAGCCAAGCCAAGTCACGGGGGGGAGCCGTCAGCGATAACGCGCTGGCTGTCATCCGGTCCGAGCGAAGGGCGCTGGACCGGAACCTGAAGCGGGTAGACGCGGCCACCGCGGCCAACTGGGAACAGGTCAAGCGGGGAGTGAATCAGTCGCTCGAAAAGCTGACCGACACAATCGAGAGCGCGCAGCCGAAGTAAACCACCCATGCCACTGCCCTGGCTGCTCCAGTTCAGTGACGAGGCGCTGCTGCTGATGCGGCTCCTGGTCGGGGTGGTGTTTGTCACCAGCGGGTGGAGTCACGTCACGGACCCGGTCACCCGGGGCAAGAGTATCGGGTTGAGTCCCGGCTTCACCCGCCTCATCGGCATCGCCGAGCTGGCCGGGGGCCTGGGGGTGGCGCTGGGAGTGCTCACCCAGCTGGCCGCGCTCGGGCTCATTCTGGTCATGCTGGGCGCCATCCAGAAGAAGATCTTCGTCTGGCACACCGGCTTCTGGGGCAAGCACAGCGACGGCTGGCACTACGATCTGCTCTTCGTCGCCATGTGCCTGGTCATCGCGACCACCGGGGGCGGACGCTACGTGCTGTATTAGCAAGTGAAGCTCGCAGCGCTGGTTGATACCTCTCGCCGGGTAACCGAAGCCAGCGGGAGGTTGGAGAAGATCGGCCTCCTGGCGTCCCTCCTGGCGAGCGTCCCTCCCGACGAGATCGAGATCGCCACCGCATTTCTCTCCGGTTCCTTACTGCAGACCAAAGTGGGTGTGGGGTACGCCGCGCTCCAGGCCGCGATGCCGGGCGCCCCGGCCGAGTCGACGTCGCTCGAGCTGCGCGAGGTCAACGCCGCCTTCGAGCAAATCGCGCGGGTCTCGGCCGGCAAGGGCTCGATCGCGGAGCGGGTGCGGCTGCTGGGCCAGCTTCTCTCGCGCGCTACCCGGGTGGAACAGGAGTTCCTCTTCCGCCTGGTAGTAGGCGAGCTGCGCCAGGGCGCGGTCGAGGGAGTCATGCTGGAGGCTGTCGCCAGAGCCGCCGGAATCCCCGCCGAGCAGGTGCGGCGGGCCCGGATGATGACGGGAGACCTGCCCACCGTGGCCCAAGCGGCGCTCACCGGAGACGCGGCAGCGCTCGCGAGCTATGCCACCCAGCTCTTCCGCCCGGTGCAGCCGATGCTCGCCGGCTCGGCGGAAGACGCGGAAGTCGCCATCGAAGAGCTGGGTGAGGCAGCGCTGGAGTACAAGCTGGACGGCGCCCGGATCCAGGTACACAAGGCCGGCGACCAGATCGCGGTCTACTCCCGGCGACTCAACGACGTCACCGCGGCGGTCCCCGAGCTGGTGGACGCCATCCGGGCGCTTCCCGCCCGCGAGCTGATCCTCGATGGCGAGGTCATCGCGCTTCGGCCCGATGGCACGCCCCACCCGTTTCAAACCACGATGAGCCGGTTCGGCCGGAGACTACAAGTCGACCGGGCTCGCGACCAGGTGCCGCTCACCCCGTTCTTCTTCGATCTGCTGTACCTGAATGGCGGCCCGTTGGTGGACGAGCCGGGCCAGCGGCGGTTGACCGCGCTGCTGGACGCCGTCCCGGCAGCGATGGTGGTTCCCAGAACCGCGACGTCCTCCCCGGCGGAGGCGCAGCGCTTTCTCCAGAGCGCCCTCGACCGGGGCCACGAAGGCATCATGGCCAAGGCGCTCGACGCCCCGTATCAGGCCGGGCATCGCGGCCGCCACTGGCTCAAGGTCAAGCCGGCGAACACGCTCGACCTGGTCGTGCTGGCGGCCGAATGGGGCCACGGACGCCGGCACGGCTGGCTCAGCAACCTCCACCTCGGTGCCCGCGATCCTGCCAGTGGCGAGTTCGTGATGCTGGGAAAGACGTTCAAGGGGATGACCGACGAGATGCTGGACTGGCAGACCAAGAAGCTGCTCGAGCTGGAGGTGGCTCGGGACGGCCACACCGTCTACGTCCGGCCGGAGCTGGTGGTCGAGACCGCGTTCAACGAGGTCCAGGCCAGCAGCCAGTATCCCGGTGGCGTAGCCCTCCGCTTTGCCCGGATCAAGCGCTACCGCACCGACAAGACGGCGGCTGAGGCGGATACGATTGGGGCGGTGCGGGAGATCTATCGGCGGACAGCCGCGAGCGATACGTTGGGTCCTCCACCCTAATCCGGAGTCACCATGGTCCACCTCGGATCGCTCTGGCTTCCCATCCTGCTGGCCAGCGTACTCGTTTTCTTCGTCAGCTTCCTCGTCCACATGGTGCTGAAGTACCACCATCGGGATTACACCAAGCTGCCCAACGAGGACGCGGTCAGGGCCGCCATTCGGAGCGGCAATCCGCCGCCGGCGCAGTACATCATTCCCTACTGCCCCAGCCCGAAGGACATGCAGACCCCGGAGATGAAGAAGAAGTATGAAGAGGGGCCCCTTGCGGTGATGAACATCATCAAGCCCGGGCATGCCCGCGATGGGCAAGAATCTGGGCCAGTGGTTCGCTTTCTTGCTGGTCGCCTCCCTGTTCATTGCCTACGTCGCCTGCCACGCACTCCCGCCCGGCGCCCGCTATATGGACGTGTTCCGTGTCGTCGGGGCCACCGGGTTTCTGGCCTATGCCGCCGGGGCGGTCCCGCCCTCGATCTGGATGGGCAAGCCCTGGAGCATCACCTGGAAAGAGGTGTTCGATGGGCTGCTATACGGGCTGGTGACGGCCGGAACCTTCGGATGGCTGTGGCCGCGCTGAGGTAATCCCGGCACCTGCATCATGGCTGTTTTCGAGCTGGTCATCGGATTGCTGCTGCTGGGTGCCGTGCTCGCGGCATGGGCCCGGCGGCTGAATATCCCCTACCCCGCACTGCTCGCCCTGGCCGGTGCGGGGATCGCCCTTCTTCCCAACGCGCCCAGCGTGACGCTCGACCCCCAGCTGGCGCTGGCCCTGTTCGTCGCTCCAGTCTTGCTGGACGCGGCGTTCGACACCTCGCCCCGGGATCTGAAACAGTACTGGCGTCCGGTCGCGTCGCTGGCCCTCTTCACCGTCGCAGTCACCGTCTTTGCCGTCGCGTGGGTGGCCCGGTGGTCGCTGCCCGCCCTACCCTGGGCGGCAGCAATTGCGCTCGGCGCCATCGTGGCACCGCCGGACGCGGCCGCCGCGTTCGCCGTGCTCCGTCAGCTCCGTCCGCCCCACCGTCTCCTGGTGATCCTCGGTGGCGAGAGCCTGCTCAATGACGCGACCGCGCTGCTGATTTACCGGTTGGCGGTCGCGGCCGCGGTGACCGGCACGGTCGCCGGGTGGAGCGTGATCCCCATGCTCGCCGTCGTGGCAATCGGGAGCGTCGTGCTCGGCGCCGTTCTTTCCCGGGTCACCATACGGGTCCTGTCCGGCATTGAAGACATCGCGACCGCCGTCATCCTGCAGTTCCTCTCGACCTTCGGGGTGTGGATCCTCGCCGAGCAGCTGGGTCTCTCCGGCATTATCACGATGGTGGTCTATGCCATTCTGGTCGCCCGCGAGGCCCCTGACCTGATCCCGGCGAGGGTGCGAGTCCCGTCCTATGCGGTGTGGGAGGTGGTGGTCTTCGTGCTGAACGCGCTGGCCTTCATTCTCGTTGGCCTCCAGCTCAAGCCGATCCTGAATCGGCTGACCGGGACCGAGCTGGTGACGTATACCATGGTGGCGGCCCTGGTCTGCCTCACCGTCATCCTGGTGCGCATTCTGTGGGTCTTCGGTTACGTGGCGGTCGCGCGCTGGGTGCAGCCCCGTCCCAACCGCTCGCCCGACGAGTACCCATCGTTCCGCTCCGCGGCAGTGGTCGCCTGGTGCGGCATGCGGGGGACGGTGACCCTGGCGGCGGCCCTCGCCCTGCCCGACGGCCCCCTCGGCACCCGCTTCCCTTATCGCGATCTCATCCTCTTCACCGCGTTCTCCGTGGTGCTGGTGACGCTGGTGCTGCAGGGCATGACGGTGAGACCGCTGATGCGGGCGCTGGATCTGCACGACGATGGCTCGGTCGAGCGCGAGGTCCAGCTCGCCCGGGCCGAGACCGCGCGGGCGGCGCTCGACGCGGTGGACCATGGACGCAAGTGGAAACGATGTGATTCAGCTATTCCGGCGGAAGTACCAGGATCGACTGCGGAAGGCGGAGCGAGCCGCTCGGGGAGCGCCGGCGACAGACGGAGAAGGGGATATCGATTACACCGAGCTGCAGCGCCGGGCCCATGCGGCCGAGCGCCGCACTCTTTCGGATCTCCGAGCTCAGGGAGTCATCGGCGATGACGCCTTCCACACGGTGGAGGAGGAGCTCGACTGGGCCGAGCTCCACCGGGAAGGCCAGGCGCGAGGCGGGTAACGCGCTAGGCCTGAGTCTCCTTCTCTCCCCGATTTGCCAGCAGGCGTTCGGTAAAGTCCAACCGCTCCTCCAGCTCACTCACCCGGCTCTCCAGCGAATCGATGTATTCCTGCTGGGCCTCGGATCTCGGCGCCGGCTTCGGCGCCATGCGCCCGGTGCCTGGCCGAGTAAAACTCACCTGAGTCATACCATCCGCCGCCGAATCGCCCGTAACCGCGCGGGCCGGCATAACGAGCAGTATCCCCGCCGGCGAAGTGCCCTGAAGGCAAACCAGAGAATCGCCAGCCAAAAGAGCAATCCAAAGAAGTGCATCTCTCTCCTCCCTACTGCGTAGCGGTCTTACAACGTCGTCGGCCCACCACTCGTTTCAGCAGTGCCTGCCCCGCTGCCCCGCTGCCCCGCTGCCCCGCCTCTTCCCCAGGTCTGCTCGATCTCGTCGGCGGCTTTACGAAGGATTTCCGCGACACGTTTCAAAGCGGGATCATCGGGCCCCTTTCGCCAGGCCCGCTTGAAGGTGGCGCCCGCCAGGTGCACGAATGCGCCCTGGAGCTCGCCCAGGCCGCCCCCGGTGAAGTCGCGCACCGTCTCCCGCACCCGGTCGAGAATGTCGTCCAACAGCCCCCGGTTCTCCTCCAGGTAGCGCTCGCCCTCGGGGGTCACGTGGTAGACCTTCTTGCCGTCGCTGTCCTCGGCGCGGACGTACCCCTCGTCCTCCAACAGCTGCAGCGTGGGGTATACCGTGCCGGCCGAAGGCGTGTAGTAGCCGCCCAGCTTCTCCTCCAGCGCCTTGATCACCTCGTAGCCATGCCGGGGCTTCTCCTTCAGCAGGCGGAGGATGACGAACTTTACCTCGCCCGACTCGAACATCTGGGATCTCCGGCGGGGCCCCCGGCCGCCTGGCCCCCAGGCGCCGGCCCACCAGCGGCTGAACGGCGATCCTGGACCGAAACCCCAATCATCCCTTGGGTTACACATGTATGAGCCTCCGTAATTGCTCCAGCTATCTCGTACGTTCTTACGTACGATATATCGTAAGAAATAACGCACTCGGCGTCAAGGCCTCGTTCGCTTACGACTTCAATCCGAGTGACTCTGCCGGACTGACTCCGGTTGTCCGGGAGCGCGGCCGTTGCTCGCCGATTGGAGCTCAGCGGCGAACCCACTGATCTGCCGCACCACCTCCTCCGGCTGGTCCAAAGGCAGGAAGTGGCCCGCGTTCCTCACGGTCACCAGGCGTGCTCCGGGTATCGCCCGCAGGGTCGCCTGCCGCTCGTCTTCATGGGACCAGTCGTGGTCGCCATAGACCAGCAGGACCGGAACTTGGATCCGGCCGTAGACCGCGCGGGTCTTCCGCCAGAGCGGCATGTGCCGGATGAGGTTGAGGAACGCACGGTAGTGTCCCGGGCGTTCGCCCACGACGAACACTTCCTCGCGGAACGATTGGGGCACCGCGGCTGGATCAAACATGCCGCCGTCGAGAACTTTACCTTCCACCAGCGGATTGCGGAGCCGCATGACGGTATCGCCCAGCACCGGAATCGGCGCCAGGGTGAACAGGACCTTGGCTACGGCGTTCGCCCGATCGATGCCGCGCCGGCCGTAGTCGTAGGGATTGATGGAGACAATCCCCCGGATCCGGGGATTCCCTTCCGCCGCGAGGAGCAGCGGAATGCTGGCGCCGATCGACACCCCTGCGATCAGGGCATGGTCGATCTGTAGCGTCTCGAGGAAGTCGCCGGTGAAGCGGGCGAAGAACTCCGGGGTGTAATCTGCCTTCGGGATCTCGGACCAGCCGTGTCCGGGGTAGTCCACCGCGTAGACGGTGAACTCCCGCGCGAGCTGAGGGATGACCTTCTGGAAGATGTCGAGCTGGGTGCGCAGCGTGTGCAGCAGGACGAGCACCGGCCCGGAGCCGGTCTTGAGGTAGCGGACCTTCACCCCATTGACGTCGATATAGTGGATTGGAATCGTGGGGGCCCAGCCGAGCGCCGACGGTGCAACCGGTTTCTTGCGTCTCGCTTCCACTACGAATGAGATGGCGACCAGAGCCAGCAGCGACACCAATCCAATCCCGAGCGCGGTAAGCATGATCAGCCTCCTCCGATGCCGTCCTCAGCCAACCTGTGATAAGGCAGCAACAACCGGGCAGGCGAATTGGTTCAGGCCAGGTTCATCTTCTCGAGCAACGCCCGGAACCGAGGGTGCGAGTGCAGGCTGGTGAATAGAAACGAGCCTTTGATCCCGTAAACGCTCCCCGCCCGCTCCTCGTAGGCTCGCTCCAGAAAAGCGATCGCTCGGTCAGATTCACCCAGGCCGGTGTAGACATACGCCATGTGGTAGGGGGAGACGTATCTCTCCTGAGACATCTGCTCGAGTTGTCGCAGAACTGCCCGGGCCTTCTCGATCTGGCCGGAGCTCGCCATATGCCTGCCCCAGCTGGGCCAGGTACAGCGTGTTCTCGGGAACCAGCCCAACCGCCCGCTCCAGCTGAGTCAGACCCTGGTCCACCAGGCCATTCTTCAGATACGCCCAGCCCAAAGTAGAGCGTCCCCGCCCGAAGTCGGGCTCGAACTCCACGGTGCGTAATGCCGCCTCCAATGCTTCCGGGTACCGGCCCGCCCGGAGCAGCGTCGTTGCGACGTCCGCCCGGTGCACCAGGGGGTCGAGCTCCTGCGCGCGTTGCACCAGCGCCAGTGCTTCGTCCCACCGCTGCAGCGCGCCGCAGAGCCACCCGTAGTGATCGTAGGTATCGGCGCCGCCCGGGCTCAGCTCGAGCGCCAGCTTGAACTCCTCCTCCGCGCCCGGCCCAGTCGAAATCATGGATCATCTTGAGCAGCGCGAGAACCGAGTGCGCCTCTCCCAACTGGCCGTCCAGCGCCAGCGCCCTGGTGATGGCTTTCCTCGCCTCCTCGGTAGGCCAGGTCCGGCCTCAGCGGCCCACCGCCCTGGCCGGCCGCGAGCTCGGCATACGCCAGGGCCGCACCCACGTGCGCCAGCGCATAGTCCGGGTCCACCGCTATCGCCTGCTGAAAGTACTCGATCCCTTTCCGGATGTTCTCCTCGGTATAGCGGGTGTAGCAGTGCCGCCCCTGGAGATACAGCTGATACGCTTGGACGTGCTGGGTGGGCTTCCGGTGAATCCGGGTTCGCTCCTCCAGCGAGAGCTCCGCCTCCAGCGCCGTCGCGATCTGCAGCGCCACATCGGTCTGGATGGCAAAGATGTCGGTGAGCCGACGGTCGTAGGTCTCAGTCCAGAGGTGCTGGTCGGCCTCCGCGTCGATCAGCTGCGCCACGATCCGCACCCGATCGCCGGCCCGTCGCACGCTCCCCTCCAGCAGGGTGGCGACCTCGAGAGCCGCGGCGATATCCCGCAGGCTCTGCTCCCGCTTCTTGAACTGCATGACCGAGGTGCGGGAGATGACCTTCAGGGAGCGGATCTTCGACAGCTGGGCGATCACGTCCTCGGTGATGCCGTCGGCAAAGAATTCGTTCTCCGGGTCAGCACTCAGATTCAGAAAGGGAAGCACCGCCACCGATGGAGCCCGGGGCTGTTCCGCCGCCGGGGCGCTCAGTGCGGCCGCGAATTCGCCAGCTCTGCTGAACCGGTCGGCCGGCGCCTTGGCGAGCGCCTTCAGTGAGCGCCTGGTCCACCGCCAGCGGCACCGTGGCCCGGAGCCGGCGCACTCGGGGGACCGGGTCGGTAAACCGCTTGGCGATCACCGCCTGTGCCGTTGCGCCGGTATACGGAGGCTCCCCGGCGAGCAGCTCGTAGAGCACACAGGCGAGACTGTACACGTCGCTCCGGGCGTCCAGGGTGCGCTCGCCGGCCGACTGCTCGGGGCTCATGTAGTGCGGCGTGCCGAGAGTGATGCCGGTGCCCGTGAGCCTGTCTTCGCCCGCTGCCCTGCTGCCCCGCCGCCCCGCTGCCAGCGCAATCCCGAAGTCGCTGAGCATCGCCTCGCCCTCATGGAGCAGGATGTTTTCGGGCTTGATGTCGCGGTGAATCAGACCGTGGGCATGGGCGTGGTCGAGGGCGGATGCGACTTGGCGCACCAGCGCGATGGCTTGGTCAATCGGGAGCTGCCGCTCCCGGGTCAGCCGCTGCCGCAGCGACTCGCCCCTGACGTAGGGCATCGAGAACCACAGCAGGCGGATCTGCCCCGCTGTCATAGAGCGGCAGGATGTGGGGATGATTGAGCCCGGCGACGATCTGGATCTCGCGATCGAACCGCTCTGGTCCGAGCGCCGCGGTGAGCTCGGGTCGGAGCACCTTGATGGCCACCTTGCGGCGGTGCTTCAGATCATCGGCGAGGTAGACCGTCGCCATTCCCCCGCGACCCAGCTCGCGCTCGATGGAGTAACGGCCGGCGAGGGCGACGCCGAGGCGGGCCAGCTGATCGGATGGGGGAGACTTGGCCGTCACTGGGTGTAGCGCTCCTCCAGAATCTGGAGGTGATGCCTTACATGTCCCGCAATGATATAAGCGAGTGCGCGGACGCTCATCGGCTCGTCGCTCACGGTCCCTCGCCGATGCCAGGCTTCGGCGGGCAAATTGCCAAAGAGCGCGATGGTCGCCCGCCTGACATCGCCCCACTCCGCGGCCAGATCGACCAGGGTACGGTCTCCGGCACGACTTTCCGCAACGTAGGCGTGGTCGTCGAAGCGGGGCAGCGGAGTGGTGTCGCCCCGGGCGATGCGCAGTGCCCGGTAGGCAGAGACCCGCTCGGTGTCACACAGATGGCCGACGATCTCTTTGAGGCTCCACTTATCCGGCGCGTAGCGATAATTACCCCGTACCGCGGGAATCCGGCCGAGGCGGGCGAGGACCTCATCGAGCTGCAGGGCCAGCACCGCTATGATGTCCTCGTCCTCGGCAATGCGGTCGATGTAATTGGCGTACGCTGGGGCGTATTCACCGACTTCAGGGCGCGATGCTGTGATCATGAGGGAGACAACACCACGGTCGCAACTCCAGCAACGACCAAGGCAACCGCCCAGATCAGATCCAGGTTCACCCACGCCTTCCGCAGAAACCGCACCCCCACCTTCTCGTACACGATCACGGCGATGACCCCCGTCACCAGCAGGTAGCCCGCCGTGTGCACCAGCGTCGCGAGCAGGCCGTTCCACTCGATGCCGGCAACATGGGCACCGCCGACATGAGCTGGAGCATGTGCCCTCGGGTCGGGCGACGACATCACCAGCGGCAGCACCATGAGCCCGGCGCCGTGGGCCGAGGCCATGAGGAAGGACCAGATCGCCAGCTCGCGGGCTCCCACCTGCATTCCCCCGAAGGTCAGATGCCGCGAGCGCACCAGCCGATAGACGCCGAGGCCGATCAGCAGTCCCGCGGTAGCCCAACGCAAGACGGCCAGCGGGATCACCAAACCGGCCAACCCCATCGCGGCCACCGCGCCGCCGATCGCCAGCGCGTGCCCAGCGGCGAGAGGGCCGAGCGCACCCCACACCGCCCGGCGACTCTCCCGCTGCAGTCCCAAGGCCACGGCAAAGAGCCAGCCCATGGCCGGGTTGATGCCGTGGCCGGCACCGAGCGCCAGGAGCGCCGGCCAGGACATCGCGGCGCTCGGTCATGAGAAGCAGAACGAGTCGGAAGAGGCGTCACCGCCCTGGAGCCGGACCTGGTGGCAGCGGGTGTTCTGCTCCATCTCCAGGAAGAAGCGGGTGTCCAGCGCCATCCCGCCACCGGGCCGGGCGTCGAGCTTCACCATCCAGCCCTTCACCCCGTCGGGATAGAACTGCTCGTCCCACGGCGAGTAGAGGCCGTTGGTGAGATACACCCGCCGCCCGTCCCGGCTCAGCTCCACCATCTGAGGCCCGCCGTTGAGCCGCTTGCCCGATTGCGCCGGATGCGCGCTGCGGCGCACGATGCCGCCGATCGGCACCGTCGCGGTGAGCCTCGGAGCAAACGGATCGGTCACGTCGTACTGCCGCAGCTCGCCGGTGCCCCAGCAGGAGACGTAGAGCTGCTTGTCATCAAGCGAGAGGTTGATGTCGGTGACCAGCGGCGGCACCGCCTTGAATCCCTGCAGCAGCGGAGGCAGATCCTTCGGATCCGCCGGCTCGGCCGGAATCTCGATGACCTTCTTCACCTTCCACTCCCCCTCCTTGCCTCCCTTCCGCTTTGCCCGTCCTTCCCGTCCTTGTACCACACCCAGATCGACGACGAGAGATCCTTCAGCGAGATCACCACGCCGACGAACCCGTACGCCTTCTTGCGGGTCGCGGGCGGGGCGCAGCTCCAGCGTCATCTGGTACTCGTCGCCCAGCGGGATCTTCTGCTGATGATTTCCCTTCCGGAGATCCCACACGTGGAGCGAGTTGCCGTACTTCCCGCCCAGCAGCAGCTCCGGGTTCACGCCGCTCCGCACCATGTTGGGCGTGCCCCACTCGCTGGTGATGGTGGTGTCGTGTCCCAGGTGCCAGGCAAAGTCGTAGCCCAGCTCTCTGCGGCCCCCGGTTCTTCTCCCAGGCGCCCTTGGGCTCGAAGCTGGCGTGATCGAGGATGAAGATCCCGCCCGGTCCCTCCCCGTCCGGCGCGCCGAGCGCGGAGATGTAGATCCCGTCGGGCCCGCAGTGGACCGTGTGGGGAGCCGCGTACTTGGTCTTCTTGGCCAGAGTCTCGGCCTCGATCACCTTGACCATCTCGGGCCGCCGGGGATTGGCCTTGGTATCCAGGATGTGAATCCGGGACGAGTTGATGCCGGGCACGATCAGAAAGCGCCGCTCGACATGCGGGTGCGCGGCCCAGGGGCAGAGGCTCGCGCTGCAGGCGTTCCAGCCGAAGTGGTGCAGCTCGTCACCCCGGTTCGGCATGTCCACCTGTCCCACCACCTGGCCGTAGGACTTGGAGCCGGGCTTCACGTCCACCACGCCAATGGCATCGGGCCGGGACTGGTTGGGGCTGAGCATCGCGAGGTAGGCGATCTCTTCGGCAGGCGCCTCCGCCGCCTGCTTGGCGGAGGGATAGAAAGTGGGGTCGGGGCGCAGCGTCGCCATGGGGGCTCTCCGGGCAGTAGTGATGAGGTCGCTTACCCGTAGCGATAAGGCGAGTTCGAGGGAAGGCGCAAGAGAGTGGGCATGCGAGTCATCCCGAGCAAAGCGAGGGATCACCCGGTTGCCCATTGGCCCGATCGCGTGATGGGGGATTGGCCCTTTAGCCTCCCGCTGCTTCGCCGTAGATTCAGCCCCGATGACCTCCCCCTCCATCCCGCCCGATCTGTCCAAGCTCCGGATCAATCGGGACGCGCCGCCTCCGCCACTGCGGCGGGCTCTCAAGCGAAACCTGATCCTCCTGCTCGGGGCCGTGGTGATCTTCGGCGGAGCCTTCCTGATCCTGGGCCGGGGCCGGGCGGTGCCGGTGCAGACCGCCATCGCGACCGCGACCTCCGGCGCGGGCGAGTCGGGGGGCGGAGCCGGCACCAGCGTCACTGCCAACGGCTACGTCGTAGCCCGCACCCGGGCGTCGGTCGCGGCCAAGCTCCCCGGCCGGATCGCCGAGCTGAGGGTGAGTGAGGGCTCCACCGTCAAGCGGGGCGAGGTGATCGCCCGGCTGGAGAACGCCGACTACCAGGCCCAGCTGGGCCAGGCCGAGGCGGCGCTGACCAGTGCCCGGGCCGATCTCACCGAGGCCCGCGCGGCGCGCGATGTGGCCAACCGGGAGGCGGAGCGGCTCCGGAGGATGCGGGCCAAGCCGGGGCTGGTCACCGACGAGGAGTACGACGCGGCGGTGAGCCGGTCCGATCAGGCCAATGCCCGGGCCCAGGCCACCGAGGCCCGGATCAACTCGGCCGACGCGGCCCGCCGCTTTGCCCTGGCCAACCTGGAGAACACGGTCATCCGGGCGCCGTTCAGCGGCACCGTGCTCCGGAAGGAGGCCGAGGTGGGCGAGGTGGTAGCGCCGTCGGTAGGCGGAGGGCTCACCCGCGGCGCGGTGGTGACCATGGCCGACCTCACCACGCTCGAGGTCGAGGTGGACGTCAACGAGGCCTACATCGCGCGGGTGCTGAAGGCAAGCCGGCCCGGATCATTCTCGACGCCTATCCCGACACGTCGTTCAGGGGACAGGTGCGGCAGGTGGTCCCCACGGCGGATCGGCAGCGGGCCACGGTACAGGTGAAGGTGAGCATCCTGGACCGGGACCCCCGGATCCTGCCGGAGATGGGAGCGCGGGTGGATTTCCTGGACACCACCCGGGCTACGGCTGGGGCGGGTGCGGCGGCGCCGAGCCGGCTTCCGGGTGCCGGCGGCGGCGGTGCGGGAACTAAACGGTCAGTCGGTCGTATGGTTGGTTCGCAATGGACGGCTGGAATCGCGGGCGGTGGAGGCGGGGCCGGTGAGCGGCGGGTTCCGGGAGATCCGGTCCGGGCTGTCCGGCGGCGAGGTGATGCTGGTGGGTGGGGTGGAGGAGCCGAAGGCGGGGATGCGGGTGAAGGCGAGTAGCAACGGACGCTAGAGCTAGTCGAGTCGAGAGGCTGAGTCGAGAGTCGATCTTAGACCGGAGACCCTGACTCTACTCGATAGACTCTACATCACGAGGAACACATGGCACTGGTCGAAATCCGTGACGTCCACAAAGTCTTCCAGCGTGACACCGAACAGATCGTCATCTTCAGCGGTCTCACCCTGGACGTGGCCGAGGGCTCCTTCACCGCGCTCATGGGCCCATCCGGCTCCGGCAAATCCACTCTGCTCAATCTGCTCGCCGGCCTGGACAAGCCCACCAGCGGCAGCATCCGGGTGGCCGGCTCCGAGGTGAGCGCGATGACGCCGGGCCAGCTGGCCCCGTGGCGGGCGGAGCACATCGGATTCGTCTTCCAGACCTTGAACCTGCTGCCGGTGCTCACCGCCTACCAGAACGTCGAGCTCCCGCTCCTGCTCACCCGGCTCTCCAAGAAGGAGCGGGAAGAGCGGGTCAAGCTCGCGCTCGGCGTGGTCGGACTGGACGACCGGATGCGGCACTATCCCCGCCAGCTCTCCGGCGGCCAGGAGCAGCGGGTCGCCATTGCCCGGGCGATCGTGGCCGACCCCACGCTGGTGCTGCTGGACGAGCCCACCGGACAGCTCGACGCCAAGAGCTCGCAGGACGTACTCGGCCTGCTGGAGCGGCTCAACGACGAGTTCAAGAAGACCATCATCATCGTCACCCATGACGCCCACGCCGCCGAGCGGGCCAAGACGGTGCTCCACCTGGAGAAGGGCAACCTGATCGAGCGGCAGGCGGCGGGCGTATGAAATTCTTTCCTCTGGTGCTGGCCAACCTGGGCCGGCACAAGCGGCGGGTGTTCCTCACCATCTCCAGCGTGGCGCTGGCGCTCTTCCTCTTCGCCTCGCTCCGCACCGTGGTCACCACCCTGGCGCGGTCGGCCCAGTTCGGCAGCGCTCGGCGCCTGGTGGTCCAGAACGCAACCGGTCTGGTGTTCCCCCTGCCGCTGAGCTACGGCAACCGGCTCAAAGCCGACAAGGGAATCTCGGCGGTGAGCTGGGCCAACTGGTTCGGCGGCCGCTACGGCGACGGCAAGCGGTTCTTCGCCCAGTTCGCGGTGGACCCGGTCTCCTACCTCGCGATGTATCCCGGAGATCAGCCTGCCGGAGGACCAGAAGCAGGCCTTCCTCCGGGAGCGCTCCTCCGCCATCATCGGCCGCCGGCTGCTGGACGTATTCGGCTGGAAGCTGGGGCAGAACGTCACCATCCAGGGCACCATCTTCCCGGGCGACTGGACCTTCACCATCCGCGGGGTCTACACCCCGACCGATCCGGTGATCAACGACGACATGATGCTGTTCCATCACGACTACCTGGAGGAGAAGATCGGCCGCCCGGGCATCGCCGGCTGGTACGTCGTGGAGATCGCCGACCCCAACAACACCGCCGGCATGGCCAAGATGATCGACGACCAGTTCCGCAACTCCAGCGCGCCGACCAAGACCGGCACCGAGCAGGCGTTCAACGCCAGCTTTGCCACCATGTGGGGCAACGTGAGCCTGCTGATGGGGACGATCGGCATGGCGGTGGTGTTCGCGATCCTGCTGGTGACGGCGAACGCGATGATGATGAGCGCCCGGGAGCGCACCAAAGAGGTGGCGGTGCTCAAGACCATCGGCTTCACCGACCGGCGGCTGTTCGGCCTGGTGATGCTGGAGACCGCGATCATCACCCTGACCGGCGCGCTCATCGGGCTGGGCGGCGCCAAGCTGCTCTACAAGGCCTCCAACTTCAACGCGGCCGGCTTCCTCCCCGGCTTCGACGTGACCACCGATACCCTGCTGCTCGGCCTGGGCGTGGCGCTGGTGCTGATGCTGGCGAGCGGCCTGGTGCCGGCGATCCGCGCGGCGCGGCTGCCGGTGGTGCAGGCGCTGAGGACGGTCGAATGAAGATCCCACTGGAGTACAACGCGCGGAGCCTGCTGCAGCGCCCGGTCTCCACCCTGCTCACCGCGCTGGGGATCGCGCTGGTGGTGGCGGTCTTCATCGGCATGCTGGCGCTGGCGAACGGCTTTCGGGCCGCGCTCACCAAGACCGGCTCCAATCAGAACGTCCTCGTTCTCCGCCGGGGAGCCGACTCCGAGCTGTCCAGCGGATTGGATCGCGAGGCGGCCAGCATCCTGGCTTCGTCACCCCACATTCAGACCGGCGCCGACGGCCGGCCGATGATCAGCCCCGAGGTCTACGTCATCATCCCGCTGCCGCGGAAGGGCGCAGCCGACACCACCGCCATGGCCAACGTGGTGGTGCGGGGGATCAGCCCCGCCGCGTGGACGGTGCGGAACAACGTCCGGATCGAGGCGGGCCGGAAGCCGGAGATCGGCAAGGCCGGAGATCTGCGTGGGCAAGAAGATGGCGGGCCGGTTCAATCACACCGGCATCGGCGAGACGCTCCGCTTCGCCGGGCGGAACTGGAACGTGGTCTGCCGGTTCAGCGCCAACGGCTCCGCGTTCGAGTCGGAGATCTGGGGCGAGAACGAGCAGTTCATGCCGGTATTCCGGGGCGAGGCCTTCCAGTCGGTCACCTTCCGGCTCAAGGACCCGGCGGCGTTCGAGGAGGCCAAGCGCACCCTGGAGGCCGACCGGCGGCTCACGGTGGACGTGCACCGGGAGGCCGACTTCTATACCCAGCAGTCGCAGCTGCTGGGCCGGATCCTCACCATCCTCGCCCTGATGATCACCAGCATCATGGCGATCGGGGCGATCTTCGGGGCGATCAACACCATGTACGCCGCGGTGGCGTCGCGCAGCAACGAGATCGCGGTGCTCCTCACCCTCGGCTTCCATCCCAGGAGCGTGCTGGCCAGCTTCCTGGCGGAGTCGGCGCTGATCGCGATCGTCGGCGGGGTGATCGGCGCGCTGCTCGCGTTGCCGATCAACGGGATCGTCACCAGCACCACCAACTGGGCCAGCTTCAGCGAGATCGCCTTCAGCTTCCGGGTGAGCCCGGCGCTGCTGCTGGCGGGACTCTGCTTTGCGGTGGTGATGGGGTTGATCGGGGGGTTCTTCCCCGCGCGCCGGGCGGCGAAGCTGCCGGTCGGTGCAGGCGCTGCGCTGAGCGGCGAGACCGCCTCTTGCTTACCTTCCCCGCTTCCCCTTTCTCCCCGCCTCCTGGGAGCTCCACATGCGATACCTGCTCTGCGCCGCGATCCTGCTGGCCGCCTGTGAGAGGCGTAACAACATGGCCCGCGATACCACCAGCGGCACGGACACCATGGCGATGGACACCACCGCGGGCCCGGTCATCCGGCCGCAGACTATGTCCGCCGTGCCGGACCGCCTCATCGGCAGCTGGACTGCGAAGGGATACGATGCCGGCTCCAAGCGGCCGCAGGCGTTCACCATCACCTGGAGCCGGTCGGCCGACGGCAGCCTGGGGGGCAGATCGCGTTCGCCTCGGGGGAGAAGTACGACGTGAAGGTGGTCTCCACCGGCGACAGCACGATCGTCTACCAGTCGGCGCCGCACCGGAGCCCCACGCTGAAGGCCCAGGTGGTGACCCGCACGACCGCCAAGATGGTGGGAGATTCGCTCATCGGGACCTATGCGGCCACGGCGACGAAGGGTGGGAAGGTGTTGAAGGGCCGGTTTACGGCGGTGAGGAAGTAAGCGGGCGTCTGCTCCCGCGCGTCACTATCGAGCGTAGCGAGAACCGATTTCTCGCGCTCCGCTCGAAATGACTTGAATAATGCCCTTCCCTACCCATCTGATCAGCTGATCGCTCGCCGCTAAGACAATCTGCCACATTGAGTTCCCTCGACCGGGATTAGAGGCACGATCCTGGCTTCTAGGGGAGCCTATGCGGCTATCTGATTGGGTTCTCCTGGGCATCGTCTATCGTCTGCCTGCTGGCGGGCATCCGAACCACCGCCGAGCGAAGAAGTGCGAGCGTTTCCCGGGCTGCGACGACGGTCCGTTACCCCCGAGTCATCGATTCGGCCGGCCTGCTACCCCGGGGGAGGCGGCCCGGCTGGAGGATTGGCTGCGAGCGTGGCGAGAAGAATCAGGGGTGGATGTCCGGCTGCTCTTTCTGGCCCACTCGCCCCCGATGCCTCTCGACCAGTACGCGGTTCACGCGATGCGCACCATGGGTGTGGGAGAACAGGACGACCGGCGTGGCGTGTTGGTTCTGACCGACCAGGAGACGCAGCAATTCCGGATTGAAGTCGGGCCCAGGGCTGGAAGGGGTGCTGCCCGATGCGTTCGTCTCGTTTGTGCTGAACGAGCACGTCGTCACTCTCTTCCGTGCCGGTGATCCCAACCTGGGAGTGCGGCTCGCGCTCTTCATGATCCGCCGTCGGATCCGTGATGCTATCCTGGGCGAGGAGTACGATCCTGCGACCGATCACGTATATCCGCGACCCCCACCGGCTGGCCGGAGGAGCCGGAGCGAGCGCCCATACTCCACTCGATCATCAGTATCAGGCGTTTCTGACATCGCCTACGGACTCCGCCGCCGCCGGTTACTTCGTGCCCCAGCCGACGCCAGAAGCGGCACACGAACGCTTCCTCGAGCTGCTGGCGTTACCCCGGTTCTATCCCTTCGTGAGGCTCCTCACCACGGAATCACAGCAGTACATGAATAGTCTCCCCATGAGCAACGGATTCAGAGCCTACCTGCTCTACGGTTCGTTCGGACGAAAGGTCGGCGTGGATGTACGAGGAGACCTGGCGATGATCTACTACACCGATACGCCGTTCATCAGCCCTAATTACTTCCGGCGCGGACCGGACGGCTGGCAGATGGATATCATCGCCGAACTCGAGAAACAGTCTGGAGTTGGGTGGTAGTTCCTACACCTGGACCTTGCGGGACAGCGGAGATGACTTCTCCCAGCGGTTCGCCGACCGAACCATCAAGATTGGGATCTCTACCGGGTGCAGGGCGGAGACAATCGCCGGCTGCGTCTCGGGTATTGGACACGGCACCCGAAGGAACCGCGCCGACGCCCATCACGCTGACCCGATCGCTAACGCCCCTGCCCCGCCGCCGCGCTGTCCCGGGTTCCCGTCGCCCGCTTGAGGCTGTCTCTGGCCGGCACCGGCGCCGCCGCCGTCGTCACCCCCTGCAGCTCGTCCGCGATCCGATCCGCCTCATAGACCTTCCGTAGCGCCTCGGGAATCGCCCGGGAGTGCACCGCCACCGCCCGCGACACCTGGTCGGTATACAGGAAGCGGTTGGGCAGCTGCTCGATGTTGCCGTCGAAGATCAGCCCCACCACCTCGGCGTTCTTGTTGATCACCGGGCTGCCCGAGTTGCCGCCGATGATGTCGTTGGTGGTGACGAAGTCGAGCGGCGACGCGAGATCCAGCCGCGACTGATGGGTCTTCCACCGCTCCGGCAGCTTGAACGGCGGTTTGTCGTCGAACTCGGCCGAGCGGGCGTAGAGCCCATAGAAGCTGGTCTTGTAGGGCGCGATGGTCCCGTTCATGGGGAAGCTCTTCACCACCCCGTCGCTGATCCGGAGGCTGAACGTCGCGTCCGGCGGAAGGGTGCGGCCGTAGGCGGCGAAGATCGCCTGGCCCACCTTCTCCGTGTTGGCGGAGGTGATGTCGCTGAGCCGGGCGTAGCGCTGCTGCACCCGCATCGCGATCGGGTTGAGCTTCCGGGCCAGCACGACCAGCGGATCGTTCGAGGCGGCGACCGCGGCCGAGCCGCCCTCGAGCAGCGACGCCCGGGTGGTCGAGTCGGCCAGCTTGGTCCCGTTCACCGCGGCCTCGGCCGCCACCTCGGGGCTCCGGCCGCGGAGGATGGTCTGGAGATAGGGATCGTTCTTGGGCAGATCCTTGCTCGCCTGGGTCAGCCACGCCTGCAGCATCTGCTTGTCCTGCTCCGGCGTCGTTGGGGATGTCGCCCCCAATCGACTTCTTGATGTTCTCCAGCGCCCTCACCCCGATACTGCGGCAGCCGGAGCGAGTCGGGGAGCTTGGCCTGCTCCGGGATCCGCACGATCCCGCCGGCCGCGTTCAACAGCGGCGACCCGCGCAAAGCTGTACCAACGCTGCTGCTTGGCGAGAGCGGTCTCCTCCTTCATCGCCGTCTCGATCGCGGTGAAGGCCGGCGCCGTACTTGGCCTGCATCCTGGGATCGCGGGCGATGCGCTTGCGGAAGTCGCGCTCGAAGGCCCGCTTCTTGGCCATGAGCGAGGAATCCTGGAGGCCGGAGAGGTAGCCGGTCACCGCCTTCTTCGAGTTCTCCAGGCTGAAGATGTCGTTCTCCAGCGCGCGCCGGGTCTCGTCGTCCTTCTGCGACAGCTCCCGGAGCATCGCGAGGTTCCGGTCGTAGGAGCTGAGCTGGGCCGGGTACTGCACGTCGCGCAGGTATTCCATCTGCGAGACGGTGAGCAGCCGGCCGGTCGAGCCGGGGTTGCCGGTGACGAGGACCAGATCGCCCTCCTTCGCGCCCGTCCTTGCTCCACTTGAGATAGTCCTTGGGCTGGTACGGCTGGTCGTTCTCGTAGACCCGCATCAGGCTGAGGTCGAGGTCGTAGCGGGGATAGGTGAAGTTGTCGGGGTCGCCGCCGAAGAAGCTGATCGCCTCCTCGGGGGCCATCACCAGCCGGAGATCGCTGAAGCGCTTGAAGTGGTAGAGCGAGTAGATCCCGCCCTGGTAGTAGGTGATCACCTGGCAGACGGTGTCCGGCTCGTTCTCACATTCCTTCTCCAGCGCGTCTTTCGCGGCCTCGCGCTGGGCCACCTGTTGCCGGGGACTCGTGGCGGTGACCGCGCTCTGCACCTTGCCGGTCACGTCTTCGATGGATTGGAGCTGGTCCACGTAGAGTCCGGGGCACTTGCGCTCGTCGGCCTGGGTCTTGGCGACGAAGCCGACCTCCTGGAAGTTCGAGTCTGGCGTGGAGACCGCGGTGATGCACTCGCGGGCGCAGTGGTGGTTGGTCATCACCAGGCCGCGGGCGGAGACGAACGAGGCGGAGCAGTTGGGCAGCCGCACCGACGCCAGGCGGACGTGATCGAGCCAGGCCTTCGTGGGGGTGAATCCGTAGCGCGCCTTCCAGTAGTCGAACGGCGGCGCCTCGAAGGTCCACATGGTGCCGAACTCCTTGACGTAGCCGGGCGGCAGCTTGGTCTCGATCTCCGATGGGGACGCCACCGCCTGGGCGTGCCCAGCGTGAGCTGCTATGAGCGAAAGGCCCAGTGCGGCGGCCCAGGTTCCCAGTCGTAAACAGCGCATCGTCTCAGCCCTCGGTTGAGTCGTGTCACCGTCACGCGGTCGGGCGGGAACCGTGGCCGGGCGGGTTTCGGGCGCGCGAGAATGTAGTCGCGCTGGACCGGCGAGGAATTGCACGAGCCGCAGCGCCGTCGGCGCGGTGTGAGCAGAACCACCGAATCACATCTTACTGCTCCCCTAGGATTGCAGCATCTTTGTTGATGCTGGTTGTTTGACACCGCAGCATCGAGCTTCCGGTCGCAGGTACCGCACGCATGAAGAAATCCGTTCGAGAGCTGGTCGCCGCAACGATGGGCAAGCCGCCCGGGGCGCTGCCCGACATCCAATCGTTTCCTCCCCTCGACGCGGACCAGGTCGCCCGCGAGCTCCGGCTGGACGAGCGGGCCGAGAAGGCGGCGATGGCCGGCCAGCCGGCGGCGGATGCCGACGGCCCCGACTCGGCCGAGCTGGACGTGCTGGGGAAGATCGAGGGCTACGCCCGGAAGGCCCGCGAGGACTACCTGTCGCAGCGCGATCTCTACGAGACCCGGATCCAGCGCTCGGGGATTACCCCGGACCTGCAGATCCAGATCGAGGCCGCGGCGTCGAACGCCCTGGTGGACTTCAAGGCCGAGGTGCTCCACGAGCAGAACAGCTCCACACCCTGCTCCGGCTGGTGGCAGACCGGGAGAGCGAGTTTCGGGAGTTCCGCGAGCGGCACCAGCTCAACCGCCTTCCCAAGCATATCGCCGGGGGTCAGCGAGTCCTGGGGCATTGCTGCTGATCGTGTTCGTGCTGCTGGAATCGATCATCAACGGGATGTTCTTCGCCGAGGGGAGCGAGGCGGGGATCATCGGCGGCGTGATGCAGGCGCTGGTGCTGTCGGTGTTGAACGTGGGCGTCGCCTGCCCTGTATGCGGTGTACGGCCTGCCGCTCCTGTTTCACCGCTGGCGGCGCGTCAAGCTCATCGGCGGGCTGCTGACCGATCCTGTTCGCGGCGTGGCTGGTCGGCCTCAACCTCGCCATCGGCCATTTCCGCGACCTGTTCATCGCCAACGCCGGCAAGGTCGACATGGCCGAGCTGCTGAATCACCTGACCCGGTCGCCCCTGCTCCTGGCCGACGCCAAGTCCGCCATCCTGGTGCTGCTGGGCATCGCGCTGGGCCTCTTGGCGATCATCGACGTCGCGGCGATGCGCGATCTCTATCCCGGCTATAGCACCATCGGACGGGAGCGGCAGCACGCCATCGACCACTATGCCGAGGAGAACGCCCGGTCACTCGCGGCCATGATGCACCTGCGGGACCAGACGGTGGAAGACATGAGCTCGGCCATCGAGCTGATTCGCGGCTCCCAGTTCGAGATGCAGCAGTCGATCGACGGCCGCACCCGGCTGCACCACAACCTCCGGGCCTATTTCGATCACCTGGCCGTGGTGCACGAGCGGCTGATCCAGCGCTACCGGGAGAGCAATCGCCGAGAGTACGGCGAGGGGAAGCGCCGGCGTACTTCCGGAGCTCCTCCGACCCGCCCGACGTTCGTCGATGCCCCGGTCCTGGCGTCGCTCGCGGCCCAGGAGCTCGATGTCCGGAGCGAGGTGATTGCCCGGATCGACTACTACATCAAGGCGATCAACGAGAAGTTCGAGCAGACCATGCCCGAGTACCAGACCGTCGGCCAGCTGGCGACGCTGGGGAGTATGGAACTTGCGCCTGCGTGAGTTACCGGGCCGCACTGTCGGCTCCCGAGCGGACCAAGGGGCTCAGCCTCAAGCTGCGGATCGCGGGCGCCGCGCGCCCTCCTGGTGGTCCTGATCGCAGGCGGAGCGGCGCTCGCCATCAAAGGCAATTCGGCGGCAGTCCCGACCGACGGCAAGACCCTCTGCCCCACCAAGCGTCCGCCCTCGCAGATCATGGTCATCCTGCTGGACGTCTCCAGCCGGTTCTCCGAGCCGCAGCGGCTGCAGATCCAGAATCAGCTGGCCCGGCTCCGCGACAGCATCCCCCGCTTCGGGCTGGTCCAGGTGTACACCGTCGACCGGCTGCGGCGCCGGCGGCTGACCGAGCCGGTCAATCACCTCTGCAATCCCGGCACCGGCGCCGAGCTGAACCAGATGTATCAGAACCCTCAGCTGGCGAAGAAGAAGTGGGATGGCTTTGCCGCCAAGCTCCGGAGCGACATCGACAAACAGATCGGGTCGAAGCCGCAGGCCACGTCGCCCATCTTCGAGGCGATTCAGGCGACGGCGCTCAGGACGTTCGGCAAGCCGGAGTACGACGGACTGCCCAAGCGACTGGTCATCGTCTCCGACATGCTGCAGCATGTGCCCGGCGGGCTCAGCATGTACAAGGAGGTTCCCCCGTTCGATGCCTTCAAGAACACTGACTACTTCGCCCGGGTGCGGTCCGATCTCACCGGCGTCTCGGTGCTCCTCTATTACCTGGTCCGGCCCAAGGTGGAGGAGCAGGGTCCCAAGCACATCGCGTTCTGGGAGGATTACTTCCGGTTCGAGGGCGCGAAGATGGAGCCGATGGAGAAGGTGTTCGGGGACCGCTAAGCCGGCACCTTCGGCGGCTTCACCACCCCCGGCTTGCCCGCCACCCGCCGGAGCACTCCGGTTTGCCCCACATGATAGATCTCGTGGAAGACGAAGGTGGCCAGGTTGGTGCCGACCGTCTCATCGGGAGCACCGGTGATCTTGCGCGGCGGGGGTGATGCCATGACCTCGGCCGACATCCCCTTGATGGCCCGAACCAGCGGCTCCTGCATCGCCTTGAAGCGACGCCGCAGTTCATCGAACGGCAGCGCATTCTCCCGGGTGAACCGCACCCCGGTCCGGTCGTCGTAGGGATCGAAGTCTTCCATCGGATAGGGCGACTTCTGGCCCATGGTGCCGAGGGCCAGGTTGCGGGTCCGGGCCATGTGGCCCACGACCTGATTGAGGCAGCTTCCGCCTCTCGGCGGCGTCGCCAGGCTGTCCTCGTGGGAGACGTCGGCGGTATTCATCTCCAGGAGCCGGTTGGAGAGCTCGAGTTGGTAGGCGAGGGTTTTGGCGTTCATCATCGGGTCTCCATGCTGGCTATTTGAGGGGAATATAGAATCCTCCCAGGATCGCTCCATAGATCAGGTGCGCCAGCAACACCGACACCGGGGTCTGGTACCCGTAGTTGAGGGCCAGGAAGCCGGGTGGCTCGAGCTGGCGGGTGACGGTGGGCCCCTTCTCCTCGCTGGCCATTCGAGGGTGGAGCACCGGCATCAGGCGCATCCCCACCGTCAGCACGAACGCCGCCTGGACCGCTCCGATCGCCGCGCCGGCCCACCACGTGGCCCGGCCCCAGGACTCGAAGGCGGCGACGTAAGCCAGCGAAAAGATCCATCCGTTGAGCAGATGGAGACCGAAGCCGATCAGGTTTGCCCGATCGCGACTGGAGGTGAACATCGCGCCGAGCATGTAGGGGAGATTCATTCGGGTGAGTCGGAGCCCCTGGCTGCCGGCCATCACCGTCGTCAGCGCCAGGGTGGCGACGAAGCCCCAGAGGAGCCAGCTGCCCCAGTTCACACCCGGGCCTCTTCCGCCGTGGACGCCTCTTGCCGGTGCGGCATGCCGCGCTCCATTGGCGCCTCGCCCTCGAGCCGGTGGGCGAGCGAAAGCGCCGCGTTGATCAGGCCCACGTGAGTGAACGCCTGGGGAAAGTTGCCCAGCGCCGCGCCGCTGGTCGGCTCGACCTCCTCGGCGAAGAGCCCGACGTCGTTGGCGTGACTGCAGAGCCGCTCGAATAGTTCCCGCGCCTCCTCCACCGACCCGCCTCCCAACGCCAGATACTCCGCGGCCCAGAAGCTGGAGATGCCGAAGGCGCCTTCGCCGGGCGAGTCCCCGACTGCGGTAGCGGTACAGCAGCCCGTCCCCTGCGCCGAGCCGCTCTCGAATCCGCCGGTAGGTCTGCCGCATCCGATCGGAGCCGGGCGGCTCGAATCCGTACCACGCCAGGAGCAGCAGGGTGGCGTCCAGCCGGTCGCCGTCGAGCTCCGCGACGTAGCTTTGCAGCGCCGGATTCCAGGCCCGGGTCTCGACCTGGCGGCGAATGGCATCGCGGTTCTCCTCGAAACTGGGCCGCGGGGGCCCAGCGCAGGTGGTCCTTGGCGTGAAGCTGCAGCAGCCGATCGAGCGCCGTCCAGCAGAGGACGCGGGAATGGGTGTGGTTCGCCCGGCCAGTGCGCGGCTCCCAGATGCCTTCGTCCGGCTGGTCCCAATGGCGGCAGACGTATTCGCCGAAGGCGCGCAGCACGCCCTCGGTCTCCCGGTCGAGCGTGCCTCCCTCCCGCACGAAGTGGGTCACGGCATCGATCACCTCGCCGTACACGTCCAGCTGGAGCTGGTCGGCCGCCGCGTTGCCGATCCGGACCGGCCGCGATCCCCGATATCCGGCCAGCCGGTCGAGGATGCGTTCGGGAGGAGGCTTGTTGCCGTGCAGGTCGTAGAGGACGTTGAGCTCGGGCCGGGTCAGCCGGGTGGCCTGCAACAGCCACTCGAGGAAGGCGTGGGCCTCGTCGGGAAAGCCGAGCCCGTAGAGTGCCCGGATCGTGAGCGACGCGTCGCGCAGCCAGCAGAACCGGTAATCCCAGTTGAGCGGGCCGCCGATTCGCTCGGGCAGGGACGTGGTAGGCGCGGCGATGACCGCACCCGAGGGAGCGTAGACCAGGAGCTTGAGGGCGAGCGCGCTCCGGATCACCGTCTCCCGCCGGGGGCCGTCGTAGCGAATCCGCGAGGCCCAGTGTCGCCACCAGTCGACCGATCCGCACGACTGCCGCGCGCGACCACTCGCCCAATGGCGGCAGCACCGCCGGCCCATCGGCCGCGAGGGTGAGCGAGGCAGAGACCGTGTCACCAGCGGTGAGACGCACCCGGCCTCGCGCCTCGGCGTCCCCGGTTATCTCGAATGGCAGGTCGCTCCTCAGGGCCAGCAGGCCGGAGCCGGTCTCCATTCGGATCCCGAGCTTTCCGGCCGGCCGGAGCCGGCTCTTCCGGAGGCCGTACCCGGGACGCGGGGCGAAGGTCATCTCGACCTCGATCTCGCCCCGCTTGCACTCGACCAGCCGGAGGATCTCCCGCTCCGGCAGCAAGAGCCATTTCTTCTCCTCCTCGGAGGCCACCGGCATGAGATCGGTGAGGACCATGAGTCCAGTGCCGGTCTCGAACCGGGTCTGGAGCACGTTGGTGTGCTTGAGGTATTGCCGTTCGGTCTTGAACGGGGCAGCCGGCGCGATCCGCCAGCGGCCGGCGGCCGGGTCGAGAATGGCGCCGAACAGGGACGGGCTATCGAACCGGGGCCAGCACAGCCAGTCGATCGAGCCGTCCCGGCCGACGAGGGCGGCGCTCCGGCCATCGCCGATCGCGGCATAGTCCTGGATAGCGTTCATAGCGTCAGCCTTTATTGTATCCTTGACCCATGAGCTTCGCCGAGCTGGCCGCCGAGCTCGCCCGGATCGGGCGCGAGTTTCACGGCCGCGGCTGGGTCCTGGGCACCAGCGGGAACTTCAGCGCGGTGGTGAGTCGCAATCCCTTCCGGCTCGCCATCACGACCAGCGGCGTGGACAAGGGCAGCCTCACCGCCGGCCAGATCGTCGAGATCGACGAGCCACGGCACGGTCGTGGCCGGCTCCGGCCGACCCTCGGCCGAGGCGGGCCTGCACCTGGCGATCGCCCGGGCGCGCGGCGCCGGGGCGGTGTTGCATACCCATTCGATTTGGAGCACAATTCTTTCGGATGGGGCCTCCGAGGGCGGCCTGGCCATCGAAGGATACGAGATGCTGAAGGGGCTGGCCGGGGTGGACACCCACGAGCACCGGGAATGGCTGCCCGTCCTCGACAACACCCAGGACTGGGCCGCCGCGGTCCCCGAGGTCGAGGCGATGCTGGCCCGGCAGCCGGCGGCGCACGGGTTCCTGATCCGCCAGCACGGGCTCTACACCTGGGGACGGGATCTGGCCGAGGCCAAGCGGCACGTGGAGATATTGGAGTTTCTGTTCGAAGTGATGGGACGAAAGCGAGGCATGACATGGCAAGCGTGAGGATCCCCGACGAGAACCGCACCCTGACCGAGCAGGACGAGGTGACGGACTACCTGGCGACTCTGGGCATCGAGTACGAGCGCTGGGCCGATGCGGAGCGGGTGCCGCAGGGGGCTGCGCCCGAGGAAGTGCTCGCCGCGTACGCGCAGGAGATCGAGCAGCTCAAGGCCAAGGGCGGCTACGTCACCGCCGACGTCATCGACGTCACCGCGCAGACGCCCAACCTCGAGGCGATGCTGGACAAGTTCCGCACCGAGCACTGGCACGACGAGGACGAGGTGCGCTTCATCGTTCGGGGGCGGGGCCTGTTCCACGTCCATCCCGAAGAATGAGGGGCCGGTCATCGCGATCGAGGTGGAGGCGGGCGACCTGATCCGGGTGCCCCGGGGCACCTGGCACTGGTTCGATCTCTGCGGCGACCGGGACATCCGGGCCATCCGGCTGTTCCAGGACAAGTCGGGCTGGACGCCGCACTACACCAACAGCGGCACGGACAAGGGGTACCAGCCGCTCTGCATGGGTCCCGCGTACTTCCCGCGCCGGGCTGCGTCGGCCTGAAGCAGGTCGGCGCGGTCCTGCTGGACATCGAGGGGACCACCACACCGGTCGAGTTCGTCCACACAACGCTGTTCCACTATGCGCGCGCCCGGGTGAGCAATTTCCTCGGGCGCTTTTGGCTTGACCCCGAGGTCCGGGCCGACGTCGCGCGACTGAAATCCGAACACGCCGCCGAGACCTCTCTGGCCCCGCCGCCGTGGAGCGACGATGCTGCCGCGGTGGTCGCCTACGTCAACTGGCTGATGGATCGAGACCGGAAGTCCACCGGACTCAAGTCGCTGCAGGGGAAGATCTGGGAGGAGGGCTACCGGTCGGGCGAGCTCAAGGGCGAGGTGTATCCCGACGTCGCGCCGGCGCTGGAGCGCTGGGACCGTGAGGGCATCGAGATCGCCATTTTCTCCTCGGGCAGCATCCAGGCGCAACGATCCTTGTTCACCAACACGACCGCCGGCGATCTGACCCGCTTCATCCGGGACTACTTCGACACCACAACCGGACCCAAGACCGCGTCCATGAGCTACGCCCGGATCGCTCAGGCGCTCGAGCGCTCCCCCTCCGAGGTGCTCTTTGTCTCCGATGTTACGGCGGAGCTCGATGCGGCGCTGACGGCGGGGATGCAGACCGCGTTGTGCGTGCGGGATCCGGCGTCGTCGCCGGCGGCTGGCGGGCACCCGGTGATTCATAGCCTACCGGCGTCATTTCGAGCGTAGGTAACGCGCGTCATTCCGAGCGTAGCGAGGAATCGGCCCGGCAAACGTCGGAACATTGGAGCTCCATTTGCCGACGTAAACCCACCCGATTTCTCGCTACGCTCGAAATGACGCCGGAGGCCACACAGCTATATTCCCCAGCACCACAAGAATGGACTACACATGCGACCGCTCTATCTCGCTCGTCTTTCTTTCCGCCGCCCCCGGGGCTCTCGCCGCCCAGCGACCGCTCGAGGTCGGCGCGGTGGCACCCGCCTTCACCATGAAGGGCGCCACCCGCTACGGGGTCCTGGCCAACCCCGTCCATCTCTCCGATTTCAAGGGGAAGACCGTCGTGCTGGCGTTCTTCTTCAAGGCCCGAACCAGCGGCTGAACCGTTCAAATGAACGCGTACCGTGATCAGTACGCGAAGCTCTTCAAGGACGGCCGCAACGTGGTGCTCATCGCCATCAGCGCCGACCCCGACACCGCTCTCGCCTCCTGGGCCCGCGACTCGGAGTTCCCCTTTCTGTTCGCGAGCGACCCCGGAACGACCGTCGGCAGGCGCTACGGCGCCCTGGCCAGCCAGCCGGGACTGACCAATCGCAACCTGTTCGTCGTGGGGCCCGATGGCCGGATCGCCTACCGGGCGATTCCGTTCCGGGAGGTCGATCCGACCGCCTACACCGAGCTGGGGGCGGCGATCGACAAGCTGGTTCCCGCGGATACGACAGCAGAGCGGTAAGCTTGCCCCGAGCCATCGAGGCGAGGGGGCGGTATGAAGGTTGATCCCCGGGCGGGCAAGCCGCCCGCGGCGTCAATGCTGGTGAACGTGCCGCGGCTGATGACGGCGTACTACACCGGACGACCCGACCTGGCGGTGCCGGGGCAGCGGGTCGCCTTCGGCACCTCAGGCCACCGGGGCTCGTCGCTCGATGGCTCTTTCAACGAGTCCCACATCCTCGCCATTACCCAGGCCATCTGCGACTACCGGCGACAGCAGTCCATCGCCGGCCCGCTCTTCCTCGGCGCCGACACCCATGCGCTCTCCGACTCCGCCTGGGCCAGCGCCCTCGAGGTGCTCGCGGCGAACGAGGTGAACGTCAGGATCGACGACCGCCAGGGCTACACGCCGACGCCGGTCGTCTCCCATGCCATCCTCACCCACAATCGCACCGGCCGATCTGATCTCGCCGACGGGATCGTCATCACGCCGTCCCACAACCCGCCCCGCGACGGCGGCTTCAAGTACAACCCGCCCAACGGTGGTCCCGCCGAGACCCAGGTCACCAGTTGGATTCAGGACCGCGCCAACTCGCTGCTCAAAGAAGAGCTCCGTGCGGTCAAGCGCATTCCGTTCGCCCGGGCGAGCCGCGCCGCCACGACCCGGGGCCACGACTACATGGACTCCTACATCGGCGATCTGTCCAACGTCGTGGACTTCGACGCTCTCCGCTCGAGCGGGCCTCAGGCTGGCCGTCGATCCGATGGGCGGCGCCGGGGTCCAGTACTGGGGGATGATCGCGGAGCGCTACCAGGTTCCCATCACCGTGGTGAGCGACGAGGTGGATCCCACCTTCCGCTTCATGACGGTCGACTGGGACGGAAAAATCCGCATGGATTGCTCTTCGCCGTATGCCATGCAGCGCCTGGTCCATCTCAAGGATCGCTTCGATGTCGCCTGGGCGTGCGACCCCGATCACGACCGCCACGGGATTGTGACCCGGGGTGCCGGCCTGCTCAGCCCCAATCACTATCTGGCTGCTGCCATCAGTTATCTCTTTACCCACCGGCCCGAGTGGCCGGCCGCGGCTGGCGTCGGCAAGACGGTGGTGAGCAGCAGCATGATCGACCGGGTTGCGGCGCGGTTGCGGCGGCCGCTGATGGAAGTACCGGTGGGATTCAAATGGTTTGTCGAGGGCCTGATCGGCGGGACGCTGGGGTTCGTCGGGGAGGAGAGCGCGGGCGCATCGCTGCTTCGCCGCGATGGGAAGGTCTGGACTACGGACAAGGACGGCATTGCGCTCGGTCTCCTGGCCGCGGAGATGACGGCGGTGACCGGCCGGGATCCGGGCGACCTCTACGGCGATCTGACCCGGGAGTTCGGCGACTTTGCCTACGAGCGGATCGACGCGCCCGCCACGCCCGAGCAGAAAGCCGCCTTGCAGCGGCTCTCACCGGACCAGGTCGCGGCTTCCACGCTCGCCGGCGACAGGATCACCGGTCTGCTGACGAAAGCGCCGGGAAACGGCGCCGCCATCGGCGGGCTGAAGGTGGTCAGCGAGAAGGGCTGGTTCGCCGCCCGGCCATCCGGCACCGAGGAGGTCTACAAGCTGTACGCCGAGAGCTATGTCGGGAGCGACCACTTGAGACTGATTCAGGAAGAGGCCGGCGCGAAGCGCATTGGCGTAGCGCGTGCGTATGCGAGCCTCGGTCTCGACCGATCCAGGTGAGCCGCCCCTGAGTCGGATGTATCGCCTGCGCTGGTTGAACCTCGGGAGTAAACGGTCCCTCCAACACCTGCTGCAGCCGCGCCGCCTTGCTCGCGCCGGATACGACGAAGGTGACATTGCTGGACCGGTTGAGCAGCGCCGGCGTCAGCGTGACGCGCCACAGCTTGCCGTCGGGAGCGGGTACCGCCATCACCCAGCGCGCGCTCTCGTGCACCGCGGCCTGGCCGGGAAAGAGCGATGCGGTGTGGCCGTCCTCGCCCATTCCCAGCAGCACCAAGTCCAAGCCGTTTGTCAGCAGCAAACGAAGTTCCCGTTCATAGTCATCCGCGGCTTTTTCGGGGTCATCCTCGCCCCTGATCCGATGAATCTGGTCCGGCGGAATCGGCACCCGGTCCAGCAGCGCCTCCTTCGCCATGCGATAGTTGCTCCGGGGATCGTCCGGCGGGACGCAGCGCTCGTCGCCCCAGAGCACGTGGACCCGTTCCCAGTCGAGTCCCAGCGGGCGAAGTCGTCGGCTCGCGAGCCGGGCGTAGGCGCCCGCGGAGTGGATCCGCCCGCGAGCGCGAGGGTAAAGCGTCCGCGGTAGCAATGGCCTCCGCGGCGCGGGCGACGATGTGCTGGGCGACCGCATCCGCCAGCGTCTCCGGCGTCGGAAAGATCTCGATCATCGGCGGGTCCGGTGCTCGACTCCCGCGGGTCCGGCGACGATCACGTCGGTCGCGAGACCGAGAAAAAGCCCGTGGGCCACCACGCCGGCCCGGGCCTGGAGCTGGGCCGCCAGCTCCTCCGGCCGTTCGATCGGGCCGGTGCTGCAGTCGAGGATGAAGTTTCCCTGATCGGTGCGGAAGGGAGAGCCGCCTGGTGCCAGGCGGAACGAGATCTGTGCCTGGGGCATGAGGCGCTTGAGATAATCGGGCTGGTAGCGCGATCCGAAGGGCACGACCTCGACCGGCAGCGGACCCCGGGTGCCCAGCACCGGCGAGAGCTTGCTGTGGTCGGCCACGATCACGACCCGGGCGCTGGTCTGCGCGACGATCTTCTCCCGCAGGAGGGCACCGCCCCGGCCCTTGATCAGGTTCAGGGCGGGATCGATCTCGTCGGCGCCGTCGATGGTGATGTCGGTCGGAGTCGCCCGTGACTCCTCCAGCAGCGGAATACCGAGCCGCACCGCCTCGGCGGCGGTGGCGAGCGAGGTGGCCACTCCTTCGATGTCCTCGAGCTTGCCGGCGCGGAGCAGCGCGCCGATGCGCCGGATGGCGTACGTCGCGGTCTCGCCGGTGCCGAGCCCAACGGTCATGCCGGACTTGACCAGCTCGACCGCCCGCTCGGCGGCCTGTTGTCTATACGTTGTCATCACGATCTGTAGATCTCGCTCAGCTCCGACCAGGATCGCGCGCCCGCGGCAGCCACTTGCTCCCGCGCGGCAGCGACGACGTGCCCGGGCTCGAACCCGAAGTGCTCGGCGACGACTTTCATCGGGGCCGAGAGGCCGAAGGTGCGCATTCCCAGAATTGCGCCCTTGGGGCCGGTGAACTGCGCCCACCCGAAGGTGGAGGCGGCTTCCACCGAGACCCGGGCCTCGATCTCCGGCGGCAACACGCTGTCGCGGTACTCCTCCGGTTGCTCCTCGAAGATCTCCCACGACGGCATGCTGACCACCCGGGCGCCGATGCCCTCGGCCTCGAGCTTGCTCCCGGGCCGCCAGGCAGAGCGACACCTCGCTGCCGGTGGAGAGCAACAGCACGTCGGGCTTCCCCGACGGCGCCTCGGCCAGGATGTACGCACCCCGGGCGACACCGCTCGCCGCCGCATACTTCGTGCGGTCGAAGGTGGGGAGCGACTGGCGGGAGAGCACCAGGCAGACCGGCCGGTCCTTGATCCCCATGATCACCCGCCAGGCCTCCACCACCTCGTTCGCGTCGGCCGGCCGGAGCACGATCATCCCCGGCATGGCGCGAAGCGACGCCAGATGCTCGATCGGCTGGTGGGTGGGCCCATCCTCGCCCAGGTTGATGGAGTCGTGGGTCCAGATGAAGATCGAGGGCACCTCCATCAACGCGCCGATCCGGAGCGCGCCGCGGCAGTAGTCGGTGAACACCAGGAAGCTGGACCCGAAGGGCCGGAGACCCGAGAGCGCCATGCCGTTGACGAAGGCGCACATCGCGTGCTCCCGAACGCCGAAGTGGAAGTTGCGCCCGCCGTAGTCTCCCCCGTGACCCGGCGCCTGGAACTCGCCGGCGCCCTCGAAGGTCAGCAGCGTCTTGGTCGAGGGCCACAGGTCGGCCGATCCGCCCAGCAGCCAGGGCACTCGTTGCGCGATCGCGTTCTCCGCCTTGGCCGACGCGTCGCGGCTGGCGACGCCCTTGGGATCGGGAGGAAAGACCGGGAGGTCCTGGTCCCAGTCCGGTGGCAGCGTGTGCCGCGGCATGCAGTCCACGTGGATGCCCACCTCGGGAAACTTCTTCTGGTACCCAGCGACGAGCTGGTTCCACTCAGCGTGCTGCTCTCTGCCCCGGCGGCCGAGCTGGGACTGGAAGTGCTCCCGCACTCCATCGGGCACCAGGAACTGGGCATCCGGATCCCAGCCGTAGAACTCCTTCGCCAGCCGGACCTCGTCGGGGCCGAGCGCCTCGCCGTGGGCTTCCTTGGTATCCTGCCGGTGGGGCGCGCCGTAGCCGATGTGGCTGTCGACGATGATCAGGGTCGGCCGGTCGCGGCGTGGCCAGGAAGGTCTCGTAGGCCCGGGTCAGCATATCGAGATCGTTGGCGTCGCCCACCCGGGTCACGTTCCAGCCATACGCCAGGAACCGGGTGGCGACGTCCTCGGTGAAGGTGATATCGGTCGGTCCCTCGATGGTGATCCGGTTGTTGTCGTAGATCCAGCAGAGGTTGGAGAGCTGGAGGTGCCCGGCCAGCGACGCGGCCTCGGAGCCGACCCCTTCCATCATGTCGCCGTCGCCGCAGAAAGCGTAGACGTTGTAGTCGAACAGCTCGAAGCCGGGCCGGTTGTAGGTGGCGCCGAGCCAGCGGCCGGCCGCGGCCATGCCGACGCTCATCCCCACTCCCTGCCCCAGCGGGCCGGTCGTCGCCTCGACGCCCGAGGTCCAGCCGTACTCGGGATGACCGGGACAGCGGCTCCCCGCCTGGCGGAAGTTCTTGATGTCGTCCAGCGTCACCGCGGCGGCCGACCTCCTCGTACGACGTTGACGGCCTTCACCCCGTTGAGATGGAGCAGGCTGTACAGCAGCATCGAGGCGTGGCCGTTGGAGAGCACGAAGCGATCGCGGTTGGGCCAGCGGGGATCTTCGGGATCGTAGCGGAGGAAGCGCTGCCACAGGCAATACGCCGCGGGCGCCAGCGCCATCGGGGTGCCGGGGTGGCCGGACTTGGCGGCCTGAACCGCGTCGATCGACAGGGTCCGGATGGTGTTGATGCAGAGCCGGTCGAGCTCCGCCGGGTCCGTGGTGGCCGCGGCCGGGTCCGGGGCGGTTCGAGTCGAGGTCATGATGCCGCCAGCGCCTCCGACTTGGCCCCGATCCGCTCCAGCAGCGCCTTCCACGACTTGACGAACGCCTCGGCGCCTTCCCGCTGGAGCTGCTCGGCCAGGGCGGCGAGGTCCACCCCTGCCCGCTCGAATTCGGCGAGCACCGACTTCGGCGTCCTCACCATCCTCCGCCATGGTACCGCGGATCTCGCCGTGATCGGCAAAGGCAAGGAGAGTGGCGTCGGGCATGGTGTTGATGGTGTCGGGCGCGGCCAGCGCCTCGATGTAGAGCACGTCGGAGAGCTTGGGGTCCTTGGTGCCGGTGCTGGCCCAGAGCAGCCGCTGGATCCGGGCTCCCGCCGCGGTGAGCTGCCGCCAGCGAGTCGAGTCGAGCAGCTCCCGGTACGCCCGATAGGCCCGGCCGGCAATCGCGATGCCTAGACGGCCGCGGAGCTCCGCCGGGCACCCGGTCCTGCACCGCCTTGTCCCACCGGCTGACGAATATCGATGCCACCGAGCCGACCGCGGGATTCATCCCGGCCGCGATCCGGCGCGCGATCCCCCGCGCGATACGCCGCCGCGGCCGCGAGATACTGCTCCCGGGAGAAGAGCAGGGTGACGTTCACCGGCACGCCGGCGAAGATCGATTCCTCGATGGCCGGAAGCCCCTCCGGGGTCCCCGGAATCTTGATGAACAGGTTGGGCCGGCCCGCCTGGCGGTGGAGCGAGCGGACCTGCTCGATGGTGCGCTCCGTGTCATGCGCCAGCAGCGGCGACACCTCGAGCGAGACCCAGCCGTCCACGCCGTCGGTTTCCTGGTGCACCGGCAGGAAGTAGATCGGCCGCCTGGGTCAGATCCTCCAGCGCCAGCTCGAAGAAGATCTCCTCGCCGGACCGGCCGGCGGCGGTCTTGGCCTGGATCGCTTCGTCATACCGGCCGCTCTCGATGGCGTGCTCGTAGATCGTGGGGTTGGAGGTGAGTCCGGTGATCGACAGCTCATCGATGTAGCGCTGGAGGGTGCCGTTCTGGATCATCTCCCGGGTGATGTTGTCGAGCCAGAGGCTCTGGCCCAGGTCGTGGAGTCGTTCGGGTGGGATTTGTCATGAGTGCTTGACCTCGCGTGCCGCAGTAGAGAGCCCGGCCCTCATGGGCCGGGTGAGTATGTCGTAGTCGAGCAGGTCGCCGATCCGATCGACGCTCAGGTCGGCCGGCGGATAGCTCGCCAGAATGTCGGGGTCGTGGGCGTAATGGCCCTGGCGGACAAAGACGGTGGTGACCTGCGGTCCCCAGGCCTGCTTGACCGCGGCCAGGATGCGGAGCTTGTCGTCCACCAGCAGGTAATGCTCCGCGGGGAAGCGGGCGGCCACGTCGTCCAGCTCCCGTTCCTTGTGAATGTAGACCAGGATCCGGTTCTCCACCGCCGCACCCAGCCCCGATCGCTCGATCTTGCGGGGCTGGAACACCACGTCGCCGTCGGTGAGGATCACGGTCGGGCCGAAGACCGAGAGGTGCTGCAGCACGGCGAGCGAGCCGGGGAAGAGCCGGTCGGCAAAGGGATAGTCTATCAGGAAGGACGAGACGGCGATCAGGCGGGATCCCGGGGATAGGCGATGCGATACCGCTGTAGCGCGCCCAGGTAGTCGGCGTAGCCCAGCTCCTCCCGCAGCTGCTCGAAGATGGCGAAATACTTTTCCGCCGACCCGGGACCGACCTCGCGCATGAGATACTGTCTCAGGTCCGCGATGATCCGGTCGTTGTCGAGCAGCGTGTTGTCGACATCGAACAGGAAGACGATCTCGCTCCGGGGTGAATCCGATGATATCAACGACCGTCGGGATTTCGCGACTCGGCGTCGGCTACAGCACCCCGGAGGAGCAGTCCCCTGCGCCGACTCAATCGCACGCCCAGTCCTGTTCCGGATTGTGCCAGCCGGCGCCGTTCTGCGAGCAGCCGATCGGCCTCGGCTGGTCCCCAGGTGCCGCTATCGTATTGAAGAGCGGAGTGGCGCTGCCCAGCACCGGCTCTACCACTCGCCACGACTCCTCGACCGAATCCTCCCGGGCAAAGAGCATCCGGTCGCCCCGCATCGCGTCGCCCAGCAACCGCTCGTAGGGTCCCATCTCATCGGTCCGGTCGTGGCAGGCGATCAGCTCGACGTCCTCGCCCCGCATCACCTCGCCCGGCAGCTTGGCTCGGGCGCCGAGCGAGAGCACCACGTGGGGACTGAGCCGGAAGCGAAAGCGGTTGGGCAGGGCCCCGGCGCTGTCGGGGAAGAGCTCCACCGGCGGCCGTTTGAGCTCGACCAGCACCTCGGTGGCGGTCACCGGCAGGCACTTGCCGGCGCGGATGTAGAACGGCACCCCGGCCCAGCGCCAGGATTCGACGTGGACCCGCACCGCGGCGAAGGTCTCGACGTCGGAGTCGCGGGCCACGCCCTCCTCCTGGCGATAGCCCCGGAACTGTCCCCGTACCACGTCGGACGGCTCCAGCGGGCGCATGGACCGTAACGCCTGGGTCTTCTCGTCCCGGATCGCCTCGGCGCCCCTCGCGGAAGGCGCCTCCATCGCGAGCAGGCTCGCCACCTGGAGCAGATGGTTCTGCACCACGTCGCGAATCGCGCCCGCCTCCTCGTAGAAGCGCCCCCGCCCTGCGACGCCGAATCTCTCCGCCATGGTGATCTGGACCCGCTCGACGTAGTTGCGGTTCCAGATCGGCTCCAGGAAGGTGTTGGCGAACCGGTAATACAGGAGATTCTGCACCGGCTCCTTGCCGAGGTAGTGGTCGATGCGGAAGATGGCCGACTCGGGAAGGAACTGATGCAGCGTGGCGTTGAGCGCCTGGGCCGAGGCGACGTCACGGCCGAAGGGCTTCTCCACGACCACCCGGGCATCGGTGGTGGCGCCCACTCCCGCGAGGCCGGACACCACGGTGGCGAACAGACTGGGCGGGATCGCCAGGTAATGCAGCGGCCGTTGGCAGCCGGCCAGCGCTTCCTTGAGCCGGCCATAGGTGGGCGGGATCCTCATAGTCTCCGCCCACGAAGCGGAGCAGCCCGCACAACTTGGGAAAGGCGGCCGGGTCGACCCCGCCGTGTTGCTCCACGCTCTCGCGCGCCCGGGCCCGGAGCTGGTCCAGACTGTAGTCGGAGCGAGCCACGCCGACGATCGGCACATTGAGGTGGCCGTGCCGGACCATGGCCTGCAACGCGGGGAAGATCTGCTTGAAGGCGAGGTCGCCGGTGACACCGAAGACGACGAGCGCGTCGGAGAGTGGTTGCGCCATCGGACTTCCTAGCTGGGCTCCTTCTCCTGGTGGCCGCCGAACTGGTAGCGGAGCGCGGAGAGCAGCTTGTTGGCGAAGTCGCCCTCCCCGCGGGAGCTGAACCGCTGGAACAGCGCGGCACTGAGCACCGGGGTGGGAACCGACTGGTCCACCGCGGCGGCAATGGTCCAGCGCCCCTCGCCCGAGTCGGACACTCGTCCGGCAAAGTTCGCCAGGTCGGGACTCTCCAGCAGCGCCCGCGCGGTGAGATCCAGCAGCCAGGAGCTGATGACGCTGCCGCGCCGCCACAGCTCCGCGATCTCGGCCAGGTCGAGCTGATACTTGTAGTGCTCGGGATGGCGGATCGGCGTGGTCTCCGCATCGGCCTCCCGGGCGTGGAGCCCCGCGTCGGCATGATGCAGGATGTTGAGCCCTCGGCGTAGGCCGCCATCAGCCCGTACTCGATGCCGTTGTGGACCATCTTGACGAAGTGGCCGGCGCCGGCGGGGCCGCAGTGGAGATAGCCCCGCTCGGCGGTTCCCTTGGATGATTGCGGCCGGCGGTGCGAGGAGCGGCGTCGATGCCGGGCGCGAGCGTCGCGAATATCGGGTCGAGCCGCTTCACGACCTCCGGCTCGCCGCCGATCATCAGGCAGTAACCCCGCTCCAGCCCGAAGACGCCGCCGCTGGTTCCCACATCCACGTAATGGATACCCTTGGCCTTCAGTTCCCCGGCGCGGCGGATGTCGTCGTGATAGTAGGAATTGCCGCCGTCGATGACGACGTCGCCCGAGGCCAGGAGCGGCTTCAGGGCCGTGATCTCGGCGTCCACCAGGGCGGCGGGCACCATCAGCCACACCGCCCGCGGCGGCTTGAGCGCGCGCACGAAGGCGGCCAGCGAATCGGTGCCGGTGGCGCCCTCGCCGGCCAGCTTCTTCACCGCCGGCGTATTGACGTCGTAGACCACACACTGGTGTCCCGCCCGCATCAGCCGGCGGACCATGTTGCCGCCCATCCGTCCCAGGCCGATCATGCCGAGTTGCATGGTAGTCATCGCGGGGGGGCCGACGATCTCCAAGCCGCTGAGTGCGGCGCCGAGCAGTGCGGCACGGAGCGTGACCACCAAGACCGGCATTCGCGCCAGCATCTCGCCCAGGCGACCCTTGGCCACGAAGGCGCGCAGGAACCGGCCATCGCTCCAGCGCGGGGAGAATCCGGGGAGGTATGCCGCCGGCCAGGTAGACGCCGCCGGTGGCCAGGACCTTCAACGCCAGGTTGCCGGTCTCCGCACCCAGGATCGACACGAAGAGGTCGAGGGCGGCCCGGCTCAGCGGGTCCGGCTCCGGGCCCTGCAGCGCTGCTTCGGCGATGAGGCGAGGCGCGTTGTCCGTGGCGGCGAGTCCGCGCGCGAGCGCGGCCGATTCGGAGTGTCTGGCCGGAGTCCCGCAAATACTGGTAGATGTTGAGCAGGCCGGGTCCGGAGCAGACCCGCTCGACGCTGACGTGGCCGAACCGGCGCTGGAGGTGGCTCAGCAGTCCGGCCTCGACCTCGGTCCGGGGAGCCAGGTCGGCGTGGCCACCCTCGGAGGGAAAGGCCCGATAGCGGGTGCCGTCCCATATAAGGAAAGCCTCGCCCAGCCCCGTGCCGGGGGCGATCACTGCCTGGGCGCCCCGGGCTACCGGCTCGCCGACGTTGAGTGGATGCAGATCGGCCGGTCCCAGGACCGGCATGGCGCCGGCGATCGCCTCGAGGTCGTTGAGCAAGCCGAACCGAGTGGAGCTCCAGCTCCGCGGCGAGATCGGCCTCGCCGAGGAGCCCAGGGCAGGTTGGTGACCTGGGACGATCCGGCGATCACCGGTCCGGCCACGGCGAAGCTGGCCCGCTCGATGGTGAGGTCGGTTCCGGCCAGGAACTCCCGGACGATCGTGGCGAGCGAGGGATATTTTGCGCTGGGATATTCGGCCTGGAGCAGCGGGGCCCGGGGCCCCTGCTCGGCGGAGTAGATGGCCAGAGCGGTCTTGGTGCCACCGATGTCGCCGGCGAGGAGGAGGCTTCTCCGCCCGGCCCGGGCCGCGGGGCGGGTCTTGTCCAACGAGGCAGTCATCTATTGGGAATGTAGTCGGGTCGGAACCGGCGGTAAGGCGGTAAGGCGGTAAGGCGGTAAGGCGGTCGGTTGTCATCCTGAGCGCAGCGAAGGAGCCAGAAAGCCGCTAGCTCACCTGCTTGGCCACCTGCTCCGCCGGCTGGATCCGGAAGCGGAACTTCTGCTCCACCAGCTGGCGCACCGTCTTACCCTGCCTGATGGCGGGACGGAACCGCATCTGGCCCAGCGCGTCGCGGACCGATTGGGTGAAGCGGGGATCGTCGCTGAGCATCACCTTCACCGTGGCGGTGTCCACCATCCCGGTGGTGTCGACCACGTAGGTCGTCTGCACCATGCCCTGCATCCCCAGCGCGATCAGCTCCGGGGGATAGATCGGGGCCGCGCTGTTCTCGTAGCGCTCCACCATCTTGTCCACCTCGAGCACGCTGAAGACGGTGTCGGGCACGAACATGGGGGGCGGGCCGAAGGGCAGCTGGCCCCGGGCGCCGGTCTTGCCGCCCCGCCGCCTGGCACCGTAGGCCCGCTCCCGGATCTGGAACCCCTCGTCCGGCTCGGTCAGGTTCAGGCCGTCGGTGAGGTCGCTCCCGATCTTGCCGAAGTGCAGCGACTCCATCTGGCGGGAGCGGACGTCGACCCGGTCGGGCGGGAGGAGGAAGAAGACCCGGGCCTCCCGCTCATCCACCGGGAGCTGGCGACCCCCGTGGGTAGCGGTCACGGCAAAGAGGATCACCCCGGCATGCGCCAGGATGGCGGCAGTGGCGCACTCGGCGCTCTGCAGGAAGCTGCGGTCGGATTCGAGGAGTGTGAGGCGCATGGCGGATGCCTCGGACGATCGAGGGGCGAATCGCCCTTCTATGATATATGACGAATCTACGGGCGTCCGCAAGACAGGGTTTCGGGTGGGCCGGTAGGGGGGTAGGGCGGTAGGTTCTGACACCCCGGGCGCAGCAGAGGGTGGCCGAAACCGCATCACCGGTCCTCCGGACCGGCGCTATGCGCCCTTCTCCGAGTCAATTCGTAGATTGGTTATACAGCGATCCGGAGAGCCTGCCCCGAGCTATTGAGCGAGGGGACCGCCGATTCGTGTACCGGCCCTCAGGGCCGGGTGGGCGTCAAGCCCAAAGAATCATCAATAGGCCCGGCGAAGCCGGGCGTAGGGGCCGGATGATATTGCCGCCGAAAGGTTCACGCTGATGCGCTTACGAAAGTACGGCCATTCCTGTCTGCTGCTGGAGGAACGGAGCGAGTCGCTCCTGTTCGATCCCGGCCAGCCCGACTTCCTCGATGCCAAGGCGACACCGGACGAGCTTCGCTTCGGTGTCGCTCATCGTGGTGACCCACTGGCATCCCGACCACGCCGACCCCGACCTCATCCGCCGGATCGTGGATCGGAGCGGAGCGAAGGTGCTGGCCAATGCCGACGGCCGGCGGGCAGCTGCATTCGGTCGGAGTCGAGGCCATGGTGGCCGAGGAGGGGACTCGCACCTATGGCGGGTTCAAGCTCCAGATGATCCGCTCGCCTCATGCGCCGATACTCGGGTCCATCCCGCCGGAGAACACCGCGTATCTGGTCAACGACCGGCTGCTCAATCCGGGCGACTCGTTCGAGGCCCGACTCGCCGAGTTCAGGGATGTGCCGGTGCTGGCGCTGCCGGTGACGGCGCCCTGGACCACCGAGCTGGACTCGGCGGGGTTCGCCGACCGCATTGCGCCGAGACGGGTGGTGCCGGTGCACGATGGGTATCTGCGGGAGTTTTTCCGAAAGCGGCGGTACCAGGCGTTCGGGCAGCACTTCGAGAAGAAGAAGATCCGGTTCGAGGGCGACGTAGGGCCGGAGTCAGCCATCGAGCTGTGACGGGCGGGCCATACCGCTCGGTCGCTCCGCTCCCTCGCCTATACGTTTATATGCGCGTGGACGCGCAGGCCACCCTGACGGGTGGCCCTCATTTGGCGCGGTCCTCCGGACCGGCTGGATCAAGCCGTCTTCCGGTAGGGCATCGCACGCAGTCATTACGCGGTCCGGAGGACTCGCTGAGTCTGCGTAGGCTGGCCGCAGGGCCGGTGGCGCAGCCCAAAGAACTCAGCGTCATCCCGAGCGAGCGAGAAGCCCCGAGCAAGCGAGGCGAGGGGGATCGGCCGGGTTACCAACCCCCTCCCCCGCCACCACCTCCACCTCCGCCGGACGACCCGCCGCCACCGAACCCCGATCCACTCGAGCTCCGCGGCGACGACGCCATCGTGCTTCCCGCCCGGCTCGACAGATCCGACATGCTGTGGGAGAAGCGATTGAAGTCGAAGCCCGACGGGTTGCTGCCGACGTACCAGCTGGGCGGCTGGCGATAGATGTCCTGGAACGCCCGGGCCCACTTCCGCTCCACCCCGAACGCCATCGCGAACGGGAGATACTTCTCGAACATCTCCGGCGTCTTCACCACCCGCTCGTAGTTCTCCTTTTCTACCCGCGAGAGGAACTCCTCGAAGCCGAGCAGCTTTTCGAGGGTGCGGGCGCCGGCGGTGGTGCGGGCGGGCATGATCCGGCCGAAGGCGACGACAATGAGGCCGCTGACCAGCGCAGCGAGGGCGAACGGCACCGGGGTGAGCTGGAACCTCGCGGCAAGCGCGCCCCCTACCGTGAAGATGATGGCGCCCAGGATGACGCCGCCGGCGAGCCAGTAGCCTCGGACTCGGTCGGGCCGCGACCGGTAGAGCCCGCGCTTGACCAGCCGCTCGAAGATGTACTGCTTGATCGCCGGGAGATTCTTATAGAAGGAGTTCTCCAGGTCGGAGAGCTTCACCTCGGTCTTGCCGCCGCTGAAGATCCCCCGCAGCACCATCTCTTCGTGCGGGGCCAGAGCGGTGGCGCCCTGGGGCTCCAGCTTGTGGAAGACGTATTCGGTCCGGGTCATGAGGCCGAGCAGGGCGCTCACCTCCCGCTCCTCGATCTTGAGATACCCCTTCACCGCGAGGTCGGTCATCGTGGCGGTGACGTCGCGCATGTCGGCCGACTGGTCCAGCAGGGTGCCGGCCTCGGCGGGAGTGATGGAGTCGGGCGGCTCGTACTGCACCGCGACCGGCAACCGCCGGGGATCCCGGCCCACTTTGAGCCAGAGCCCGAGCATGGCGAGGAAGGCGAGCAGCGGGATCGCGAGCGGCCAGTTGTCGCTCACGACACCGAGCGCCTCATCAGTCTTGGTGGGAGGGGTGACGACACCCTTGTTCCAGCCCACCACCGCGGTCATCCCCTCGTGGAACTCGAGCCGGTGAGGCATGGTGACGCGGACCGTCGCGCCATCGGTCTTCACGACGGCGTCGCGCGCGGTGGAACCGTAGACGCCGTTGAAGGCGATGGCCCGGACTCCCGTCGCCTGCGACGGCAGCACGATGCTCGCGCTCGCGGCCTCGATCGGCACGTCCCACTCGTCGCCGGTGACGTTCCAGTAGAGCTCGTCGTGGTCGTCGAAGAAGCGGAGCCCGTTCGCCGCCCGGTAGTGGATCGTCACCGTGTGGGTGGCGTTCACCGCCCGGGGCACCCGGATCTTGTACTTGATGTAGTGCCCCTCGCGACCGGTCTCGGTCTCCAGCGGCTGGCCGTTCTCATTGGTGACGCTGAGGAGGTCGAGCTTGATGGTCCAGTTGAAGCCCTGCGGGGTGCGGTAGACCACCGGGATCTTCCGGTAGATCCCGTTCCAGGCGCCGGTGAACTCGGCGGTGATCGCCTCGGTGACGTCGATGTCGCTGTTGGGATTGACCAGGATGGTGGCGTCGAAGCGCTTGATGGCGAGGGAGCGCTGGGCCTGCAGCGGTGCGGCGACCAGGCCCAGAAGGAGGAGCAGCGGGATCGGGCGCATCACTGATTGGTCCCCAGATCGATCTGGGGCACGGCCTTCTCGGAGGCGTCGGCGAGGCCGAAGAACTCCCGCGCCCGGAAGCCGAACATGCTCGCCACCAGGTTGGAAGGAAACTGGGCGACCTTGGTGTTGAGGTCGCGGACCACCGCGTTGTAGTAGCGGCGGGCGTTCTGGATGTGGTCCTCGATGTCGCTCAGCTCCCGCTGCAGCGAGAGGAAGTTCTCCGTCGCCTTGAGCTGGGGATACGACTCGGCCAGCGCGAAGACCTGGCGCACCGACTGCGCGAGAGCGCCTTCGGCTTCACCGGCGGAGGCCGGGCCGGTGGCGCTGGCGGCCTTGTTCCGGGCTTCGACCACGGCCTGCAGCGTCCCCTTCTCATAGCCGGCGGCGCCTTTGACCGCGGCGACGAGATTGGGGATCAGGTCGTGCCGGCGCTTGAGCTGGACGTCGATGTCGGCCCAGGCGTTGGTGGCGAGGAGCCGGAGCCGGGCCAGGCTGTTGTAGGTAAGAATGATGAAGGCGACGAGAGCGAGCAGGACGAGCAGGGTGAGGCCCATGGGGTCTCCGGAAGCGCGTCGGTTGAATGGGTGAGGGAAAATAGGCGGACGGGCGGACGGGCGGGCCAACCGGGTCATTTCGAGCGTAGCGAGAAATCGGGCCGCCTTGCGCGGGTAACCGGAGCTTCGTCTTGGTCCCGCGGGCCACCCTGAGGGTGGCCCTATATCGCTTTCGGCGGTCCTCCGGACCGCGGCAACAATCGGTGGTTCAGAAACCTCACGCTGACCCAGGCCCCCAAGGCGTTACTGTCCCCGCTACTTCACGCCAGAGGACCGCGCGAATGACTCCGGGTTCGCCGGTGCCGCTGTACCCCACCACATCGCCACGATCGTTGATTCCATACGCCTGGCTGAACGTGCCGCCTGGTAGCGTACCGAGGTCCGTAGGCACTCCGTTGTCCCATCGGACTGCGTGGAATTGGCCCGTTGCCGTCTTGCTATACCCTACGATCTGGCCTGCCGTGTTGATGTCCGCAGCGCTGCTTTCATCGCCACCGGGCAAGGTACCGAGGTCGGTAATCCCGCCCTGCTGCCAAAGGACGGCGTGCAAAAAGGGCGGCCTCGATTCCGGGCTCTGGCTCAAGCCGACGATCTGGCCTACCGAGTTGATGGCCGTGGCGGCAGCATCGGTTGAACCCGGGAGCCTGCCGAGATCCCGCATCACTCCATTCTCCCAGATCCACGCCCGGCTATTGCCGCCGTCCGACGAGGAGCCGACGATCTGGCCGACTGGATTGATGTCGGCGGGATCGGTCGCGGGGAAACCCGGCAAGCTGCCTAGATCCGTCATGACTCCTTTCTTCCACACGAACCCATGATCCCAGCCGTCGGGATGACCGCCGCTGTGCCCGACCACCTGGCCGGCCGGGTTGATCCCCTGGGCCAGGCTGGAGGTGCCGCCAGGCAGTGTGCCCAGGTCGGTCACCCTTCCCCCATCCCACACGACTGCATGCTGGTTCCTGGAACCGGCAACCTGGCCGGACGGATTAATCGCGTGTGCCGTGCCCGAGGCATCCAGGTAGGTCACCTGCCCGTCGGACCAGATGAAGGGTCGTCCGTCCGAGGAGTTACCGGCTATGGTGCCGTTCGGCGCAATACTTACTGCCTGGCCGGAAATCCCGAGGTCGATGATGGTGCTGCCCTGTGTGGCTGCGCTGGGGAGGGGGATGGAGGGTTCGGGTGAGGTGGCGTCGTCGCAACCCACGAGCAGCACCAGGGCTGCGGCACCATATAGACTGAGTTGTTGCTTGGTTCGCATGATCCGCTCCGATATTGAGGTAATCCGACATCGGGGAGGAATCTGCGGAGGCCAATCAAGTATCAGTCAAGAACCTGCTATTGTGATGAGGATCACGAGGATGAGGGCGGACGGGCGGTCACCGGCGCAAGCGGCGGTTCAGAAACCTCACGCTGACCCAGGCCCCGAGCAGCATCGGTATCACCAGCAGCAGCACATCGCGAGGCCCGAAGAACACCAGGGGAGCGTACAAGAGGGCCGCGAGACCGAACACGAACAGTCTGGTGTAGTAAGGCTCCAGCCACTCCGGCCGGAATTTCAAGGCGTAAATAGCCAGCAGCAGGAATCCCACCGGCAGCACGTACATCGCCCCGCCCACCACGCCCCACATCAGTCCCTCCAGAAAGATCGGCGGCGCGCCGCGAATGAGATCCCTGCGAGAGGCGAATTCCATACCGGGCGTCAGCATCAGCACCAACTTCAGCGTACCGATGAGGCTCATGGTGACAGTACCTACCAGGAGCCCCAGCAGCGCCGCCAGGAAGGCGAGCAGAATCTTCTTTGCTTTGGTCATTGGGTGGGGCCATCCGCCGAAGGTCGAGCCAGCAGCGCGCCGACGATCGTGGCGACGCCGACGAAGGCCAATCCTCCCCCGATCATCCAGAGCACGAGCAGGATCACCATGGTGGCCGGGGAACCCGGGGTCTCCGGCACTCGTCGCGGCACCCAGAGAGCCATGACGAGGCCGAGGACCAGGGCGATGCACCCGCGGATGCAGCAGGTGGCGCCGGAGCGCGGGGGACTGGCTCGCGCGATCGCGAATGGCGCGAGTCATGGTCCAGCCGGTCAGGCCGAGGACGAGCACCAGGATGAGCAAGCGCACGCTAGAGCCGGGAGGGATCGGGGACGAAGCGCGCTTCGGCCCGGTCGGCGTGGGGAACGCACATGGCGACGTGGCCCGGCGGCGCGGGTCCCAGCATGACGTCGTCGCACAGGATCCGGCCGGCGTAGACCGCGGAGGCGAGGCGGTGCCCATCTTCGTCCCAGATCGCCCAGAAGAGGCCGACCGGTTGGGGCATGGTGAGCAATACCGGATCGCTCTCGGTCGAATAGATCTGCCGGGGCCGGGCTCTGCGCAGCGTGATTGAAGGAAGGGGAGCCAGGGGCATTGGGGCCCAGGCGTCCTTGACCGGGTCGTAGAGGAACAGGGCCCGGATCGCGACGTGACGCGGGGCCTTGAGATGGATGAGATCGGACGTCCTCGCCCGAAGACTGCCAATGCCGGTGCCGCCGGTGCGGGAGCCGTAGACGACGGACTTCCACTGTGTCGTCGGGAGTGATCCGGCGAGGAACAGCAGACCGAGCAAGTGGATTTTCTCCAGCCACGAAAGTACCTCGATACTTGCCCGCCTGATGGCGCCGAGCGGCCGGTGAGTCGCCTCTGAGTGCCGCCGCGAATTGCTGGGCGGTGGAGAAACGGTCAGCCGGCAGCCGGGCCAGGGCCTTGTACACTGCCCGCTCCACCGGAAGCGGCACCCCCGGCCGTATCGTACGCAGGCTGGGGATCGGATCTATCGCCTTCCGAGCGAGGACCCCACCCGGAGTTGCCGCGGTAAAGGGCGGCTCCCCCCCTAACATTTCGTATACCACACAACCCAGGCTGTAGATGTCGCTCCTGCCATCGAGCTGAGACCCGCCTGCCTGTTCCGGGCTCATATACTCGGGAGTTCCCAGGACGACCCCGGTCGCCGTCAGCCGTTCCCCTCCAGCAGCGGCCATGGCCCGGGCAATCCCGAAGTCGGCCACGAGGGCGTGGCCGCCACCCGTCAACAGGATGTTCTCGGGCTTGATGTCGCGATGGACCACACCGTGCGCGTGCGAATAACCCAGAGCATCGGCGACCTCGCCGGCGATCTGCAAGGCATCGGACAGCGGAAGCTGTGGCTCCCGCTTCAACCGCTCTCGCAGCGATTCGCCTTCAATGTACGGCATGACATAGTAGACCATCCCATCCGACTCACCGGAGTCGTGCAGCGGCAGAAGGTTGGGATGCTGCAGTTGGGCGGCAAACCGAATCTCGCGAAGAAATCGCTCGGCGCCGAGGATGGCCGCTATCTCGTCACGGGGCACCTTGATCGCGACCTGACGATCATGCCTGCGGTCGTGCGCCAGATAAACCTTCGCGGCTCCGCCCTGTCCCAGCTCTCGGACGATCTCGTAGCTGCCCAGCAGGCTGCCCGGCAGGAGCCCTTTACCAGGAGCAAGGTCGGCGAGCAGCGGTGAGGCGTAATCCGCCGCATGATCCCGAAGGAACTGCTCTGACCTGGTGATCGCGTGCAGTATCCGCTCGACCTCGGCGCCGAGCTCCGGATCGTCGGAGCGGAACCAGGCGAGGAGCTGCCGCCGACCATCAGGCTCCAGGTCGAGCAGCTGGTCCAGCAGCCGCTCGACCTCATCCCAGCGGTCACGTACCGGAGTCACCACCGACTACTCACCGGACAGCTCTGCATATAGCCAGCCCCGCGCCTTGGCCCAGTCGCGCTGGACCGTCCGCAGCGGCACGCCCAGTGCCTCGGCGGTCTCCTCCTCGGCGAGCCCGCCGAAGAATCGGCATTCCACCACCTGACTCAGTCGCGGGTTGAGTGCTGCCAGACGTTCCAGGGCCTCGTCCAGGGCCAGCAGGGTTTCCCCCCGCTCCGCCGCCGTGGCGTTCTCGTCCAGCGTGATCCTCAGGAGCTCTCCGCCTCGCCGCTTGGACCGGTGCCGGCGGGCGTAGTCCACCAGGATTCGGCGCATCGCGACCGCGGCCACCCGGTAGAAATGAGACCGGTCCTGCCACTGCACCCGAGTCTGATCGACGAGCTTGAGGTAGGTCTCGTGCACCACGCCGGTGGTGCCGAGGGTGTGGCCGGGGCGCTCGCCCTGAAGCTGCCGGCTCGGCGATCCGGCGGAGCTCGCCATAGACCGCGGGGAACAGCCGGCCCATCGCCTCAGGGTTTCCCCTGCGGATCTCCAGGAGAAGATCGGTGATTCGTTCGCTATCGTCGCGGGCGAGCTGGCTGCGATCCATGTGACCTGCAGCGCTGGGGGAGCTGGTGCTGAGTCCAAGATGAGCCCCGCCGCAGGCCCCCGCAACAGTCCCCACTCCGTCTCCCCCCTCTCCGCCTGCCGATGGCGGGTTTCCTCCCCGGCCTGCGCGTCAAGGGATAGAACCAACCCTAACGAGGAGGCGCTATGCGGTACTACTTCATTCCTTTGGCAGTGGCTTTGGGTCTGGCGGCCTGTGGGCAGGACCCGACGGGCCCTGCTAATCCCTCTCACTGTGGACGCGGTGCGCAAACCGCACCCCAGCCCAGAAGTACCGGGATGCCTGACGTCAACCCCAGTGCAGCGGAAGGCTAAGACCGGCTTTGCAGCCGCCGTGGCAATTCCCCCCTGTGAACTGTAAGCCGGACTGAAGTGTAGGAGGACCGCCGCCGAGGTTCGGGACTCTCGGCGGCGAATGCGACACAAAAGGCCCAAAAGTGTCGCATTCTTAATGGTATTGGTCCGCTTTTACCTCTATCCGATCCCGCTATCGGCCGTACCTTTTAGCTAATCCCCATTCCAAAAACTCATACCGCTGTGGAGGTCGCAATGCGATCCCCCCTTGTGGCGCCTCACTCATCATCGTCGCCGCGTGCGGCGGTGGTGGCGATGCCGCTGCGCCGAGCCCCGCGTTCCCCGACGTGTCGGGCGTGTACAACGTCACCGGAGGGTTCGACGGCACTGCCGCGAGCCAGGCCTCCTTCAGCGGTACCCTGACGATCACGCAAGCGTCCCGTGAGTCGGGCACGCTGGGCGGGACGTTCGCGATCACCGCCATCATCAATGGGCAGGTGCTTCGGCTCCATCGGACACTCCGCGTCCCTGACCGAAGCCTCCGGTGACGCAGGCGGGGCGGTGGCGTTCAAGGTGGCCGAAGCCGGCACCACCTGGAGCTTTACCGGCACCCGGGCCGGGAACCTCATCAGCGGCCGGCACACCCTCACCGACGGGACCACCACCATTTCCGGGACCTGGACCACGGGAGGTCCCCCGCCGACCACGGGAACCCTGCAGGTCACGACCACCACCACCGGATCCTCGCTGGACCCGGATGGCTATACGGTCAGCGTGGATGGGAATCCGGTCGGGGCCATCGATCGGCCAGCGGCTCCGGGGCACTGACGCGGGGTCCCGCCGGGGAGCTATTCCGTCGCTCTGACTGGAGTGGCGGCGAACTGCCAGGTGCAGGGAGCCAATCCGAGTCACCGTCAGCATCACCGCCGGAGGGATGTCGGGTGGCGGCCTTCACGATCACCTGCCAGGCGGCCGCCGCCAGGCTCGAGAAGTAGGCCGGGGGACGGGCAGAGCACACTCCCTGGATTCGGGGCTGGGGCCTGGAGTCACTCTCTTGACGGAGAAGCGCCTAACCGCTCCAGTCCTGCGCGAGCCTCGCGTATATACGGCCCCAGCTCGGGGTCCGGACTCCGCCACACGTCAACCACGAACTGGTACGCATCTCGGGCCTTCTGCCGCTGCTCCAGCGCCTCGGCAATGCGGCCTTGCTCCAGGACGCCGAGAACGAAGACTGGCTCCTGGGCACTCCAGACCCAGCGATCCAGAATCGCTCCCGCCTGCGCGAGCCTGCCCCTGGGACCGGAGCAGACGGGCCTCGATCAGCTTCTGGTAGAAGCAATCGTTCTCCAGACATAGCGTGTCCGGAATCGACCGGAAGAGGCCCAACGCCCCGACTGTATCCGCTCGAGCCAGAGCCAGGTACGCCGTGGCGGCAGCGTGGAGATAGCGGCTTTGGAGCTGGCCCCGCGCGCTGGTCTGCCGGCCGATCTCCTGCTCGGCGCGGCGGCGGAACCGTGCCAGCGAGGCCGTGTCTCGACGCGCCAGCCACCAGGGGAGTCCTCGCAGTTGGCGCGCGGTGGCGAACTGCAGGCGTCGGCCACGCTTTTCCTGGCTCGGCAAACGCGCGTCCAAAGGTGCTGGCGGCCAGCGAGTCCGGGATTCCGCCCAGCAGGCTCAGACTGAGGAAGGGATCACACATATGGCCAAACTGCGACGCGTCAGGGTTGAGGAGTAACCGCCGGTCTACGGCGTACGCCTCGTGGAGGTGGCCCCGATAGGCCAGCGCGATGGCGAGGAACTGCGGGTACATCAGGGTGTCTGACCAGGGCGTGGCACCGGTGCCGCTCCGGGTGGTCAGTTCTCGCAACAGCCGGGCCGCGGCTTCTGCCGAGTCGGCCCACCAGGCCAGGTGATCGAAAACGGCTACAAACAGTAGCCTGCCGGAGGCGGTATCGATCACCCGAGCCGTCTCCGGTGTGCGTGACCGCTCGGGGTCGAGCAGCAGGGCGGCCAGTCGCGTCGAAGCTGCGTTGTCATCTGTGGGATCGAGGCGCAGATAGGCGTCGGCATACTTCCGGGCCAGGTCGGGACGGTTCAGCCGGATGGCCAGGTTTACCCTATGCTCGTAGGCCGGCGCGAACCCCGAGTCGAGAGCGATGGCCCGGTTGAAGGTCGCCAGTGTCTGGCCCGGCGGTGCCCCAAAAGGAGGAGCGCTGTGAAACTGCGCGTCACCGAGCCGGTACCAGGCCTCGGGGTCCTCCGGGTAGCGCTGGACGGCGTTCTCCAAAGTTGAAAACCACCGATAGCTGAAGCGAATCAGATCGGCCGGGTTACGCGCGTCTTCAGCCGCGATCTGAAAAGAGTCGGCGGCGATCTGCATGCTGTCTTTGGGAGAGAGCCCGTGATTCAGGACCACTGCCTTCCGAAGATACTCCTCCCCCCTGAGATAGGATTGCTCGTTCGAGGGATGCCAATCGACCGCTATTTCCATGCGTTTGAACGCGATCGCGAAGGTGCTGTCCTGGGAGGTGGCCCGGTCGTAATACACCGCGGCAGAGTCCCAGATGCCGCGCCGATAGAACTGCTCGCCATAGAGAAAGGCCTTCAATGCGGGCAGCGATCGCGACCCGATTGATACCCCGCGCACGGAACCGATCGGGCGCGTCCGGCCCAGCACCTGGAGGACCCTGACCCCGAGCGAGTCGGCCAGGTCTCCGAGGTCAGCCGTGTCACCCCTGACCTCGAGGTCGGGCTCTACGTTCTCTCGCGTCAAGTCCAGCACCGTCGCTCGAAGGCTGACGGTGTCTCTCACTTTCCTTACGCTGCCGAAGACCACCAGCCCCGCGCCCATGCGGTGGCCGAAACGCCGGGCCGAGACCCGGTCGGACCGGCCTTCCCATCGCTTGATGCCGAGCGTCTGAGGGACGGTGCGCAGTGGTCCGGCGGCATCGAGGTTCCGGGAGAGGATGTCCACCAGCCCTTCGCGCCAGACCTGCAGCGACGGGTCGAGCACCTCGAACGGGGCGATAGCGAGAAGATTGGGGTTGGCCGGTAAATCCGTCCCATTCGCCGACAGGAGGATTCCTGCCGCGCCAACCAGACCGACGGCAGCGCCCCAGCGGCGTACCGGACGGCGCGGTGATGCGCGGCGGCTCGCCGGATGGTGCGGCGTCGGGAGGAGTCGGCCGCGGAGGGGCGCGGCTGTTACCGGGGTTGCGGCTGCTCCGTTTCTGGCGACATGCCGGTGCTGTTCGATCCACTGGGAGAGCTCGGCCGGAGGATCGGCGCCGAGCTCCGAACGCGACAGCTCGCCGTAGACCTGTCCCTGGCGCAGCGCCTCGGCAGGCTCACCGGCCTGGTCCAGAGCGGTCATGAGGCCGAGCGCGGCGTGGGAGCTCAGCGGGTCCAGTTCGAGCAGCCGCCGCCACCAGTCCGCCGCCTGCCGGTGCTCGCCCCGCTGGGTCGCTTCGGCCGATAGGGTCTCCAGGGCGGCTCGGAACTGACTCGCCAGCCGGGCCCGCTCGCTCTCCGCCCAGGTCTCGAATTCCCCCCCGCCATTCAGATAGAAGCCGTCCAGGAACGGTGCCGCGTAGCAGGCGACGGCCCCGGCCGGGTCGTTCTGCTCCAACGCGGACGTGAAGGCGGCGACGTCGCTGGTGATGACAGCCGGATTGAGCTGGAGCTGGATCGAGCCGAGGAAGAGGTCGGGCGCGTGGAGATCGCGGCGGAGGGCATAGCAGGCTTGCCGGAGGAGTCCGCGGCCGTGCTCGGCGTCGATTTCGGGCCAGAGAGCGGCGATGAGCTTGTCGCGGCTGAGGCCGCGTTGGCCCGCAGCGCCAAGGAGGGCGAGGAGCGCCAGCATCTTTCTTTGCTGGGCCGCGCCGGTCCCGGGAGTGTCGTCGATGTCGACCGAGAGGCCGCCGAACGTCTTGAGGTGGAGCACGTTGCTCCGTCTGACGCGTCTATGACGGGCGTCTTACGAGGTGCCTCTAACTTAGCTCCCGTACCGTGATCTGGCGAATCTGACGATACCGCACTCCCCCCCACTGGAGATACTCCAATGATCGCCCGCAACCATCTGTCGAAGCTGCTGTACGCCGCGAGTGCCGCCCTCGCGCTCGCCTGCGCCGACCGCCCCACCGAGCCCAGCAAGACCTCATCTCCCGGCAACGACGCCCCGACTGATCCGAGCTTCACTACCGCATATGGATTTGTCGGCACACAGGTCGGACGCGGCAATCTCGGCACGTTTCACATTCAATCCAAAGCCGATAAGTATGATGTCGAGCTCAAATCGCACGATAACACCGACATCGCAGTCGTGAACATAGATCGTAGCACCCGGTGGGCATTCGGGTTGGCACTTTCATCCTGGTCCCGTGCTGGTGGTCGTGAAAACCGGAGCGATCACGTTTTACATGGGGGACGATCCCAGCTGTTCCCCCCAGGTTCACCCCGCCGGTACCACATTCATTGAGAAAGGCGGGATGGTGGGGATCGCGCGCAACGAAGGAACGGTCCGGCCATCGGTAGTGGCGACCTTCTTCGTGCCCGCGGGCAGTCCACCGCGGCTTGATGCGCCGAAACCGAGCAATTGTCCGGACGGCCTCGACGCTATTCCGTAGACCTGATGCCCCTAGTGCGCGACAAGAAGACCGGCGGGCAGTAGCTGTCCGTCGGTTGCTCCGCCGGCGATCGAGAGGTCGGTACATAGAAACGAAAAGAGCGGAAAGCTCTTTCCGCTCATCCGCTCCTTCCGTTTGCGATTTCCGACGGCCGCCCTCATGCGGCAGCACTCCCTGGACCAGTGGTTGGGGGCTGCTCCGGTGGCGTCGCCGGCTTGTCGGTGGCAGGGTGCACCGGGCCGAAGACGTTGCTCGCGCTCTCCCACTCGGCCAGCATTTCCACCGAGGGACCAAAGCGGAACCGGTTGTGGGGGTCCATCACCTTCACCAGGTGCACGATCTCGTCGCCGATGGCGTCGAGCTCGGCACTGGCACCGACGTGGGTCCGCCGGGCTTCCCTGCCCTGGTCCACCGCCTGATCGAACTGCTCCATGTTCTTGACCAGGCCGTCCAGCAGGGTTTCGGCGAGACCGTGCT
>CAWBVP010000011.1:0-7661 GCA_963792265.1 uncultured Gemmatimonadales bacterium
CAGGCCACCAGGTTGAGGAGGAAGGTGACGATGGCGCCAATCGCGAAAACCTTCGCTGTCCGCCCTCAGCCCACCACCAAGAAGAGGAGTCAACAGCGGCGGAGCATTCCCGAGCATGAACCACGCCGATGAAAAGGGGCTCCGCAACGCGTTTCAATGACGTCATGCCCTGGTTCAGCCCGAGGATCAACAGCGCATGCAGCGTGAGCAGCGTGCCGCGGCCCCACCAGGGTCGGGATGGCGGTCGTCCGGCAGGATGGGTTGCCGCTTCTCTTGGGGGGAGTGGCGGAAGCGATTTGCCAGCGCCATACGGCCCGTCCTCCGGATCGACTACGTCCTCGGCGTCGTCGAACCCCGCACTTTTGCAACACCCGGGTGGACGCGTTGGATGTTGGCAAGGTGTGGGCGCGAACCACCCGAACTTGATCGCTCGCAAAGGCAAATTCCACCAGAGCCCTGGCCGCTTCGGTGGCGTACCCCCGTCCTTGGTCGGCGGGTACGATGGCGTAGGCGATGTCGACCATGCCGGCAGGGTCCGCCGGCCCCTGCTGAAGCGGGCCATGCCGATCGCGGTGCGGGTCTCCCGGTCCACCACGAGATCCGTGACGCCGAGGATGGGGGCCTGAGGATTCCTGAGGCCGGAAAATCCATTTCGGGCAGAACCTCTCCCGAGACAAAACTCTGGAAGGCCGTCCGGGCCGGAAATCCTGTCAGCTCGGCGAACCGCTGCGGCTCCTGGATTAAGCCGAGCAGAATGTCGGGGGGAGCAGGGGACCAGGCGTGAGATGCAACGTCTCGAGTGGCAGGGTCATCGATCAGGCAGTCCCCTCGCGAAGGACGACGAAAAGGTAAGCCAGTGGACCGGCCTTCCGGTGCTTTGGAAACTCAGCAGCCGCGGGTGTAGTACCACACCAGGGGGCGCCCGCGGTTATCCAAGTAGCGAATCCAGCCAACAATCGTGTCCGGCGGCGCCGCCTGGGTCCACCGGTATCGGCTGGCCGTGCGAGCCGGACCTGCAGCCACGCCCCGCGGGCTTTGACCGGATGCAGGCTGTAGTCGCCAAAGGCCTCTGCCGGAAGTATGTCAGCAACCACGCGCCCGCCAGGGCGGTCGAGGACGCGCGCTCCTTGTTCGGAAAGAAAGAAGAGGCTGTGCCCTGGCAACTCTCGACCCCAGAGTCGGTAGTTCACCCTCACCGGGTCGAGCCGCACCCAGCCGCGGTACGGTGTGCCGCCGGCGTCGAAACCGAGGAGGGCGCGTCCCCACGAGGCGTCAGCCGTGAGGCTGTCGAGCGGCACCCCGGCCTCCTCGTAGGCGAACTCCAGGACATTGGGCTCGATCCGGATCGGCGCAGCAATGCTGTAGCGCCACGCGCCCCCCTTCTGTGTCTCCGTATATAGGAACGCTCCGATCACCACGGTTGCCGTATCAGGCCGTGCCCGCAGCAGAATCGTGTCGAGGCGAGCGGTTCCAGTCCCCGGCGCTGCCGCCAGATGCACGACCCCAATCCCGCGGTCGCTGAACCTCTGCTCCCGCCCCGGCTCCCAATCGACCCGAATAGCGCGTGCGAGCGGCTGTTGCCCGGCCACCGGCAGAACCCTCCGCCCACACTGATCAGGAGCAAAACGGGGAAGAACTCATCGAAGGCAGAGATTCGCATGGTCAGGTTCCCGGGGGCTCAGGAGGCAATCCCCGCGAGTGCACTGCGGCCTCTTCCAGCTCCCCGACCACGGGATGAGCTCACCAAAAGCCCCACCAACGGGTCTTGGGCATGAACGTAATCCTGGATCCGAACTCGGTGTCGCGGCGGAACTCAACCAGTGGTATTGGTGGGATATTGATCCACCGGTTCTCCGTGACCTCTTCGATGTCCTCAGGGTGCCCACCGCACCTCCCGGAAGTAATTGGAGATGTAGAGCGAGTCTTCGTCGAGGGCGACCCGTTCGAGCGCCGGTACGGCCCAATACAGGAAGAGTCCGCCGATCACCATTCCGCCGAGAAACAGCCATTTCATCTCGGCAAGAGCGGAACCCATGGCGATCAGGAACTCCACCCCCGGTGAAGAGGGCGGCCGTCACCAGACCGAACATCGCCAGCCAAAAGGTAGGCGGGAGCGCGAACGCGTGAGAAACGTCTGAGCCGACGACAGGGGGTGGCACATCCGCCTAGCGTCGGCCGGGTTTGGTCCGACCCGGTTGCGCTTGCATTGCCTGGGTAAACGCCTTGGACTGACCCCGAGGAATGGTCAGGGTCTGCCAGTCGGCCCCTGCCCAATGCTTTGCCAGCAGCACCATTTGCCCGACATGGTAGGCCAGGTGGCCGAGATGGCGATTGAGCGCCTGGCCAACCGTGTGGGGCTCGGCGCGAATGTAAACCGTCCGCTGCAGGTCATCGGGCGTCAATGCCTCGACCGTCGCGGCAAGAAGATCCCACGCTGCCGCCCACTCATTCAGCAGCCGCTGTCCGCGTATCCTGAGGGTGAAGCACGAATTCGTCGTCGCGGTCACGGTCCGGCTTCTCCCCATCGGAGGTGAGAAAGTCGGTGCAGCGAGAGCGCAGATTGCCACTGATGTGCTTCATGATGATCGCGATGCTGTTGTTTTCTCCATCGAGCAGCCTCGCAAAATCGTCGTCACCGACCTGCGCCACCGCCCGCTCCGCCGCGCTGCGAAGCTTGGCGAACTGGGTCCGCATATCGGCGAGATAGTCCTGACGCCAATCCGGCATAGCTCACCTCCAGTTAACTGCTCACTTCCGACTCGCTCGCCGCGTCCGGCTCGCCAGAATCGCCGCCAGCTTGTCGTGCGCCTTCCGCTCCGCCAGCTGCCGCGTCTCACCCGTCTCCGTGCTCGACAACCGGGTCGGGATATGGATCACGGTCACCACCACCTCGCCATTGCCATTGAGGCTGACATCCACCTCGAGCTCCTCGTCCGGAACCCGATTGGGGCGCCGGCGCTCCTTCTCGATCCGGAGCGCAGCCGGGCCGCTCGAGCGGCGCAGCACCAGATACAACATCGGCAGATAGACCGCAGCCAGCGACGCAATCCAGCTGGTCGGAGTCCATCCGGCGATGCTGTGGCTCAGCCCCAGCCAGCCGGCCGCCACCGCCACGGGGATCCAGCTCACCACGACAAGGATCCCCATCTCCGTCAGGCTGGCCGGGATCAGCACCAGGGAGACCAGCTCGTACGGCAGCGCGGTCTGGGGGACAAAGGCGATCGCGAGCAGCAGCCGGCCTTCCGCTGAACGCCACCGGATCGCCGCCAATAAGAGAAGGAAGCCCAGGGGACGCATGATCGGTGGCATCAGCTCTTTGATATCCACCGGCAACGCCATCCACCACTCCTGGGGCCAGGAAGGCCGAACCAGGAAGCTCAGCGCGACGAACCCGCTCACCCCCAGAAGAGCGGTCCACGAGGGCCGCGCAATCCAGAGGGGAATTGCGCTATTGAGCTTGACCGCCAGCAGGAAGCCGAGCGCGGGGATCAGAACCGCGGCCACCATGAGTGGCGTCGTCTGTCCGCTCAGCATGGCGGAGAGGTAGGCCCCGGATCCCAACGCGAGTAACGCATAGGGTCCGCGGTGGCGCCACAGAGCATAAACGAAGGCCCAACCCACCAGGACATCGAAAATCGGACGCGCCAATCTCAGTGGAAGCGCGGTGAAGGGGGCCGCCAGCAATACCGCCGGCAGGAGATGGGGCAGACCCTGTGCCCCGGGTGGGTAGGGGTTTTCGCCGCCGATCAGACGGGTAGCCGCGTCGTACAGCAGATCGAAGTCGCTGCTCCGCTCGGGCATCCAGACATACAGCAGCAGCCGGCAGCCCAGCACAAATCCGAGGGCGAGGACCAGAAAAAACTTGGAGTTCAGCCTCATCGGTGTATCGCTCAATCCAGCTCTCCTTCGGAAGGCTCCAGGTACGCTCCATTGTCGCCCTCTGCTTGCCACAGCCCGGCGTAAGCAGTCACCCACCCGCCAGGCTCAACCCGAAGCCTTCCCCGAAACTTCGCAGTGTCAGGCAGATCAGCCTCGTAGTCATACTCTGTAACCGATCGGCGGGCATAGCGCTGTACCAGCCGGGTGAGCTTCGCCTCCGGCCACTCGAGCCAGGCGGAGCGCACCTCCGCGGACTGGTTTACGGCCAGGTTCAGCCGTCGCAGCGGGAGCAGGTTTGTCGCCGGGGTGAAGCTGAGATCCAGATCGACGCATCCAGCCACCGAGGCACAGGTCGCACCGTTGAGGGTCCAGGTGCCGTCGGAGGAGCGTCGAATCCGGACATCGACGGCTCGGGCCCCGCACCAGCCCTCGACCGTGGCTTCGGTGCTCCGCCACTCCGAGTCGCAACCCACGCTATAACGAAGTGCGGTCGGCCCGCCTTCATCCCGAAACACCGCCATGCCGCGAAGCTCCGCGCCCCGCGCGGTCTGCCTCAGGCCGGCAGCGTCGTGTCCCGGCAGGTCGAGCCGCCGCCACAGAATGAAAGACCGGGTCAGATGCTACCTGGCGAGAACGTCGGGAAGCTTACGCGGATGAAGCGTCTCCCCGGCCTCGAGCATGCGAATGAAGCCGGCCAACCGGCGCTGCCGGGTCTCTGGCCTTTTCGCATCGTGCAGCCGATAGAGGATCCCATAGCGATTCTGGCTGTTCAGCTGGTCGAAGGCGCGCCGAGCCCGCGGGTGTTTCCGCAAGGCTGCCTCGAGGTCCTCGGGTACCGTCATCGACTTAGGGGAGGCGTACGCCGCACCCCAGCGGCCGTCCCTTTTGGCCGACTCCATCGCGCGGAGCCCGGCCGGTGCCAGCCGCCCTTCCTTATGTAGCCGCTCGACGGCGGCGCAGTTGATCAGCGACCACTTGCTCCGCGGCCGGCGAGGGGTAAATCGCTGCCGCCACCGTTTGGCGTCGCCCGAGGCAGCTTGCCCGTCGATCCAGCCATAGCATAGCGCGACTTCCAGTGCTTCAGGCCGGGTCACCGACTTGAGGCCGCTGTCCTTCTTGGCCAGCTCGAGCCAGATCCCCGGCGAGGTGTCGTGATGTTTGGCCAGCCAGGTCTCCCAGGCCGAGCGAGAGGCGAAGCGTTTGACCGGCAGCTCCTTCCTCAGGCGCTTCTCGGCCACCTCCCCTAGTCCGCCTTCCTCATCCCACAGGAACGCGAGCAGGGCGGTGTTGAACTGGCGAATGAGAGACCCTTCTGAGAGCGGGAAAGCTGTCGGGCCCATCGCCGGCGAGGAAATAGTGGACGACGGTCAGTACCACACAGCCACCTGTTGTACCAGCTGACGTACTGGCCGCCCATCCAACATCGCCGGACTAAAGCGGGATTTCGCGATGGCAGCGCGAGCAGCCTTCTCCACTGAAGAGTTAGTGGCAAAGATGGCGACGAATGTCTCCATCTCCGCCTGTCCCGTGGAATCCACCACGAACTGCATGGCGACTCGCCCGGTGACTCCTCGCAGCTTCAGAATTGGTTGGCGCTCGATGATGACCGGCCGATCCGGCTTCTCGCAAAGAGCGTCCGGCCCGGCTGTGCTATCTACCTTCACCAGGCGGGAGACTGCGCCAGCCTCAAGGAGTAGATGGAGCAAACTGTCGACGTTTTGAGGGGAGAGCTCGAAGCGCCAGCTGTAAGTCGAATCCGCCATTCGAGCGTAGCGCTCCCGGGCAAGTCCGTGCTTCTTGATTCGACGCCCGAAAGTCAACCAACCGTCGTTACTAATCACCTGCAGTGGTGGTGCCCATCGCGTTCCATCGGACTCGTTGCCTTGGACCGGGGCGCGAAGAAAAGCGTCAGCGATGTTCAACCACTGAAGCAGGCTGTCAGGTGCAAAGCGAAGCCAGGTGACCTTTGTGGCCCCTTCACCCTGCGAGGTTAGTACGCCGGGTGCCACGACCACACTCACTCCTCGTACCGTATCTGAGAGGACGCCGATGTCCATGGTTTCCACCGAATAGTGGCGTACCAGGACAGGGCGCTGAGCAGCCAGCGACCCTGACGTTAAAGCACAACACAAGAGGATCAGAATTATTCGGCGACCATGCATTCAGGGATCCGGTATCAGGTAGCGATGCTCGACCGTTACAACGGTACCACTCACCTCTGCTGACCGCTTCCTCACTGCCGAGCGGGGGATGCGGCCGTGATCCGGTAGATATAGCTCTCCCGGCCGTTTCCATCCCGCCTCGACCCGGCGCGCACAGCTCCGATCTTCTCCACCGCCCGTTGCGACCGCAGGTTGTGGGGACCGATCAGAAATACCACCGATCGCACGAAGCGGAAGGCATGCTCCAGCATGAGCCGCTTCAGCTCCGCGTTGTACCGGCCGCCCCAGTGGGACCGGGCCAGGAAGGTCCAGCCGATCTCCACCTCGCTCTTGTTCGGCTCGTAGCCGTGGAAGCGGGACGACCCGATCACTTTCCCCGTCTCGCTATCAAGGATGATCAATGCCCCACCGGACGCCAGGGCTTCACGAAAGAAGTCCCGGAAGACCCGATCCTCGTGGCGATCGTTATTCGGATGTTGTTCCCAGATCAAGGGATCGCTGGCGACCGCGTAGAGGTCGTCGTAATCCTCCGGGCGAAGAGGCCTGAGCTCGAGCAGGTCACCTCTCAGAACCGGTTGAGAATCGAAGGAACGCATAGACGCGAGCAGGATAAGATCCCGACGTCATTTGAGTTTCTCGATATGATCCGCGAGCTCCTGGGCAATGAGCTGGAGCTCGAGATGCTCGGGGTGCAGTGCACCGGCCCACTCGGGGGTGAGGCCGGCGCGAACCGCCTGCAGGCCTTCGACGGCACGACGCAACTTCAATCGCTCGACCCGAACCTGGGCGAGCGTCCCGTGTCCCGCCGAGAGGATGGCCCACATGTTGGTTCGGAGGGTGTCGACTGAGCCCTTGAGGTCGTCCAGTCCCGCTGGAGCGACCGGTGCGCGGGTCAGGCGGGCGTCGACCTCATCGAGCAGACTGCGGAGGGTGAGCAGTTGTTGGACGAGCGGCTCGTCGGCCATACGGAAGTCTCATCGAAGGTGCGTGCTACGGCGCTCACGCCGGGATCAACGAGGGTCAGCTCAGTCAATCGGCAGTAGCTCGGACACTCGCCAGGTGCCCGGTAATCGTAGACTCGCTCCATAGCCGTAGGCGAGGAGCGTGGAGTCCTGCCCCAAGGGCACCTCAGGGCCGCAACTCCAATCTCCGGCGTATTCGGTGGGATTGTTGAATGTGCGTCCACCGGGACCGAGACTCACGGTATACGAGCCGGCACCCAGGACAAACTGCAGACTGTCACCACCGAGCCCGGTGTAATCCAGGACGGCCTCGGCAATGCTGGTATCGGCGCTGGTCGTTTCGAAGTGGTCGCCACGAGTCTCGAAGAGCCGGCGCTCGAGGTAAACCGGGAATCGCGCGGTGCCGGACGGACTCACCGGTTGCGGAATACGGAAATAGCCGTAAACGGTGCAGTCGTAGGTGCGGGCGCGCTCGACCGTCGTGTCGCCACCCGCGGCGTTCAAGGCGAATTGATACTCGACCGGGATGCGGCTCGGATCGATCCCGCCCCCGCAGCCAGCTGCTGCGAGAGCCAGGAGCAGCCTGAGTGGAAGCCAGATTCGGCAACCGGTCATAGCGGGCTCGGTCCCAGGATAGGGGTTCGCTACTTCGGAATGT
>CAWBVP010000012.1:0-42450 GCA_963792265.1 uncultured Gemmatimonadales bacterium
ATTGAGCCACCCGTACCCTGGGCGTGGACGTGGTGGCAAACTACGGTTCCCCCTGGGCCGCAGCACGCTCCGTCTGACCGGCGGATATAACGACAACGTCAACCGGGTCCTCCGGGTCGCCCACCCCTGCGGCCCTCAGTGCCTTCCAGGAGACCCTCTTCGACCGGGTGGAGCGCGCCCGGATCGAGGTAGGTCAGCCCCGGAACAATCTGTATCTGGGCGGGGTGTTCAATTACCAGGACCTGGGATTCACCCTGCGGACCCAGCGGTTCGGTGAAGTGACCAGCTTCGGCACGCCGACGGACGGCTCGTTGGACCAGACGTTCGGGGCCAAGTGGATCACCGATGTGAATGCGTCGTACAGCTTCGGCGGCCGATTCACGGTTACCGCGGGCGTGGACAACGTCTTCGACGTATATCCGGATAACAACAATAAGGGGGACGCCACAACGGCGGGGAACAACAACTTCGGCATCTTCCCCTACAACCAGATCTCGCCCTTCGGGTTCAACGGGGCTTTCTACTACGGGAGGCTGACGGTTGGGTTTTAGAGAGCGGACAGAGACTCGGGTCTAGAATTTTAGCCTCTAGACTCTTGACCTTAGACTTTCGACCCTCAGAACCCCGGCTTCTCCGATGCACCGGGTCATTGGTATCGAGGCCGGCACCGTGAACCGGCCGGCGTCTCGAACTGACCTTCGGGAATCACCAGCAGCGCGTTGGCCAGCGTCATCGAGGTCAGGATCCCGGACCCTGAGGTCCGGTGAGCCGTGCCTCCGGCCCCCCGGGTCCCTGCTCACGACGCCGCGGAGGAAATGCTGCAGCTTGGGCTTGACGCTGATCGGCTCGGCGGCGCGAACCGGCACGGCGCGGCGAAAGGGAAGCACGTGGCCCATCATCATCCGGATGGCCGGCCGGACGAAAGCTCGAACGTCACCATGGTGCTCACCGGATTGCCGGGAAGCCCGATCCACGGCATGTCGCACAGGAGCCCGAAGCCCACCGGCGCCCCGGGCCGCATGCGCAGCTTCCAGAAGCGCAGCTCGGCGCCGAGCTCCTCGAGCACCGACCGGACATAGTCGTGCTCTCCCACGCTGATCCGGCCGTGGTCACCAGCAGATCGCAGTCCAGTGCGCGACTGAGGTGCTCTCGCAGGCTCTCCGGCGTGTCAGCGGCAATGCCGAGGTTGATCGGCTCGCCACCGGCCTGGCGCACCAGGGCAACCAGGGTGTGGGTGTTGCTGCTGGCGATCTTCCGGCCGCTGAGAATCTCCTCCGGCTGGTCCACGTCCACGATCTCGTCGCCGCTGCCGAGGATGGCCACCCGGGGGCGGCGGTACACCAGCGGGTGGGCGACCGCCAGCGAGGCTAATACGCCGAGCTGCGCCGGGCCCAGCTCGGTGCCTGCCTCCAGCACAGTGCTCCCCTTCCGAATGTCCTCGCCGGCCCGGCGGATGTTCACTCCCACATCGCGGTCCTTCAGGATGGTCACCGTGTCCGCGCCGCCGTCGGTGTCCTCCTGCCGGATCACGCTGTCGCTGGCTGTCGGGGAGGGGCGCGCCGGTGAAGATCCGGGCACACTCGCCCGGTCCGATGGCGCGGGTGGGAAAGCGGCCCGCCGGTATGTGCTCGACCACCCGGAGCCGCACCGGCCGGGTCTCGCTGGCGCCCCGGACATCCTGGCCCCGGGCGGCGTAGCCGTCCATCGCCGAGTTGGTCCAGGCCGGGATGTCGAGCGGGCTGACCACCGCTTCGGCCAGCACGCCGCCAAGCGCGTCGTCGAGGGGCATCCGGAGCGCGGGCTGCCGCCGCACGTCCGTGAGAATGCTCGGGCGGCGTCGCCGGCGCTGAGCGGCGGACTCACGAGTCGAGGATCAGCGACCGATCCCATGCCAGGTTGGCAAGCAGCTGGAGCCAGATGGTGTCGTTGAAATGGAGCACCGGGCAGTCGGCCTCGAGGTCGGGGTCGTCGGTGACGATCGCGACCCACTGGCCGGCGTTCGAGGCGGTCGGATCGTAGATCGGCGTATCGGCGACCGCCCGGCGAAAGACTTCAATCTTGGGCAGCGGGGCCGCCTTGTATCCTTCGGTCAGGACGATATCGGCGCCCTGCATATACTGCCGGGCGAGCTGATGGGGTCGTAGTCGTCCGGGGTGCGCTCGAAGAGCACGCGGAGGTCGGGCGAGGCGATCAACACCCGCTCCGCCTGGCCCTCGTGAAAGTGGCGCCAGGTGTCGCTGCCGGGACGGTCGACATCGGCCGGGTGATGCCCGTGCTTGATGGTCATCACCCGGTGGCCTTGCCGCGGCTCAACTCGCTCGCCAGGGCCACCGTGAGAGTGGTTTTCCCCGCGTTCTTCCGGCCGATTATGGAGATGATGCGCGTCGACGCCACAACTGGTCCGCTCTCGCGAGGTCGTCCGCGGTGTTCACGTTGAAGAACAAAAGGTCCGGGTCCGCCAGGGCCCGCACCTGCTCCAACGGGAGAATACCGACTCGGATCCGGTCGTGGAAGCCGATGGCGCGGAGATCGCCCGCGGCCAGGCTGGCGGCAATGGCCTCGCGGCAGGCGGGACCGTACGCCGCGCACAGCGGCTCGACCCCGCGGCGCCCGTCGCTCTGCGGCAGCATCGCGTCGTGCTGCTCCAAGTCCTTCGGCGAGTCTCTGAATCAGCGAGTCGGAGACGAACGGCATGTCCCAGGCGACGCAGACCACCGGCGCCGGCGCCGTCATCACCGCGGTATAGATGCCGCCCAGCGCGCCGTAGCCGGGCTGCACGTCGCTGCACGGCTCGGAGATCGGGCCGCCAGCTCTCTGCATCTGGCGCATTGGCCACCAGGAGCGGCGGTTCGCCCAGCGCCGCCGTCATGACGCCGGACCAGCCGATCGAGGATTCGCTCTCCGCCAACCAGCTCCAGCCCCTTGGGCTTGCCCCCGAACCGGGTGGCGCCCCTCCGGCGAGGATCGCTCCCCGCACCCCGCTCCCCCGCGTCGCTGCCCCGCCGCCTCGGCCCCGCTGCCCCGCCTCAATACCGTCTCCCTCTCCGCCGCTCCAGAACCACATCGAAGCCCATAGTGAGGCTGAAGAGGTGTTTGAAATCCAGCTCGTGCGGGGGGACCACTCCGGAAACGGGCGTGGAACCGATGACCTTTTGCACCCCGACGATGTTGTCCCGCACCTCCCAGCGGAGCTGATAACCCGGCGAGGCGGCGGTGAAACCCGCCTCCCAGAGCGAGTGCCGGCTCCACCCTGGAATCGTGGTCGTCGGCATAAACGATGAGATCGACCCGCGCCGCCGGCGCTGGGATAACTGGCCGATGGTGCGTAACGAGCTCTGAGTGCTGAACAGGAAGCCGGCATTGGCCCGCGTAGGGAGAGAACAGACTTCCGGCTGTTGATCCGGAAGATCGGTCCGCCGGAGAGCATAACGGCGGTGGCTGACTTGGTGGCCGCACTGAATCGACTTGCAGGCCGCAGCAACGCCGGCGGATCCCGAGGAGAAGACCTGGCGGCAGCAGTCTTCGAAGCCAAATCCGATGAGGAAGCCTTCGGCGCTGAGGCCGAGGTGTTCCCCGGGAAGTACGCGCCCTCGAAACCCGACCACGAGGGTCGAGCGGATCCGCCGGCCCGAGCGCCAGCGTATCGGCCGGGACCGGTGAACTGCACCGGCTGCGTCGGCGACCGACCAGAGATCCTTTCCTCCGGCCGCTCCGGCGGAGACCGTGAAGATGAGCCGGGCCTGGTCCCCGGTCGCCTGGGCCGACCGATGTGGGAGAGGCGCGGTCACCAGGAGGAGGCCGACGCAGGCGAGCGTTCGAACAGGCATCAGCCCCCAGGAATTGGTGGTCCACCGCCAGGCAGCGGTCCATGACCACTGCGATGCCCGCCGCCTCCAGGCTGCCGGGCGACGCCGTCGTGCCGGATGCCCTGCTGCAGCCAGACCAGCTGCGGCTTCACCTCGAGCAAGGCATCCAGCAGAGCGGGAACGTGCTCCGAACGACGAAAGACATCGACGATGTCGAGCGGCCCCGCGGCGGCTGCGGCGGAACGCAGGTCAGGGTAAACCGGCTCGCCCAGCGTCACGCCCCCCGCCGGATGCACCGGGATGATCCGATAGCCGGCCCGCTGGAGATAAGCAGCGACGCCGTGACTCGGCCGCTCGGCCTTGGGGCTCAGCCCGACCACCGCTATCCGGCGCGCGTTACGAACCAGCTGGGCCAGCGTCGCACGATCAGGCGGCACCCGGCTCCACCGCGCCATGGTGTTGGGGATGGCCGCTGACCGCCCGTCCGATCAGGATCATGCCGCTCCGCCGGGCGATCTCGACCGCGAGGGTGGAGGGCACCGACGGGGTAGCCACGTAGGCCAATCCGGCCCGCGCGGCCTTGAACGCCAGCTCGGCCGAGATCCGGCCGGTCACCAGCAGGCCCAGCCCCGCCACCGGTCGCCGGGCCAGGAGTGCCGCTCCCAGCGACTTGTCCACCGCGTTGTGCCGTCCAATGTCCTCGGCGTGGGCGATGAGCAGCCGGAGAACCGGCATCCACCAGCGCGGCCGCGTGAATTCCGCCGGTGTCCTTGTACCGCTCGCCCCGGGCGAACAGCTCCTTGAACAGGCTGCGAAGCTGCTCCAGCTCGGGAACCGGTCCCCGCGCCGCCCGGCTCTCGACCGTCGCCGGATCGGCGAGAAAGGTGGAGACCGCTCCGCAGCCGGAGGCGAGCACCGGCTTCCGCCCTTCCGCCTGGACCGCCGCCACCCGTTCCGGCGGGAATCTCCGCCCAGAAGCCGAGGTCGGTGGCGCAGGGGCGCAGGTGCACCTGCTCGATGGAGTCGATGTAACCCTCGCCGTGGAGCCAGCCGACGGCTAGCTCCTCCAGCAGGTCAGGGGTACACATCCAGGTGACGACCGGCCGGCCGTTCACCTCCAGCCAGACCGCCACCTCCTCCACCGCGGCGAGGTGCGACATTCTCCCGCCGCGCTTGGCCGGCTGAATCAGGTCAGGCGAGTCCGGTGCAGTCGCCATACAACGTTGCGTCCTCCGCGATGCGCACTCGCTCCAGCGCCACCCCCCGCGGCAAACGGGAGGCAATCCGGGCGAACAGGTGGGTCGCCAGGGCCTCGCACGTCGGCAGCGGGCTTCCCCCGGCAAAGGCCGGGACCTCACGGTTGAGGTGCTTGCCCGACAGCGGCTTTACCACCTCATCGTGCAGGATTCCGTCGAGCAGTGTCAGGTCGACTACCATGCCGGTTTCATCCAACGGGCCGGTGACCGTAACAGCGCACTGGTAATCGTGGCCGTGGGGTGGGACGTGCCGCTCGACGGTGTGCACGGCATGAAAGCCCACGGTGCGAGTCAGGGAAGCTGCCATCAAGGCGAGAAGGAGTAGCCCAGACCAGCCTGGAGCCAGCGACTCGAGGTCCATTCCCTCGTACTGCTCCCGGCCAGCACCGGAGGGAGCGGTCGGATCCTCTCTGGGCGGCGCCTGAAATGTGGTGGGATAATTCAGCTTCCAGAAGGTGGCCCGGGCCTCGGCCCGCAGGTGCAGCCGGTCGGTCAGGAAGAAGCGAAACCCGATCGCCGGGGCGAGATAGAGCTTCTTGCCGAAGTTGTACGTGCTGGTGTCGCTGGGGGTGCTCTTGGCGAACGCAACGCCGCCGCTGGCCGCCACGTAGGGAGCCAGACCGTGCCAGGTTTTCCCGCCGGTGAGGTTGAATTGGAGGGCAAGCTCCGCGAAGGTCACGGGCTGCTTGACCGGGCCCTTTACCCGGTTGGCAAGCACCACGAACGGGTTGACGACCAGGCGCTCGAGGTTTCCGTGGTAGACGCCGATGCCGATCAGAAGCGCACTCGATGAGCGGATGTCGTACCGGGCGCCGAACACACTGGCGCCGTGGGGACCGATCCCGAACTGGCCACCGTCGCCCTTGAAATAACCACCCATCACCGTGAAGGTGTGCCCCTTGCGGATGTCGTGGTACGGCGAGGACCGGGGGGGGTGGCCCACCTGGGCCACCGCGGAAACGGGGAGAGCCAGGAGCACGACGAGCGGGAAAAGAATTCTCATCAGTCGCACTCTCTCAGGTCGCGCCCGGTCATCTCCGCGGGCGGTTCGATCCCCAGGAGTCCCAGCACCGTCGGTGCCACGTCGCGGAGGGAGCCGCCGGTCCGAAGCGACGCCGCCCCGGCTCCGACCGCAACCAGCGGCACCGGGTTGGTGGTATGCGCGGTGTGCACTCCCCCGGTCGCCGGATCGATCATCATCTCGGCAGTTGCCGTGATCCGCGGTGATGAGGACGCTGCTCCCGGTCTTCTCCGCACTGCGCGAGCACCCGGGCGATGCAACTGTCCACCGTCTCCACGGCGCGGATCACGGCGGGCAGCACGCCGGTATGGCCCACCATGTCGGCATTGGCGTAGTTGCAGAGGATGAAATCGTGATCCCGGCTCTCGATGGTGCGGCAGAGCGCGTCGGTGATCCCGACCGCACTCATCTCCGGAGCGAGATCGTAGGTGGCCACCCGCTGGGATGGAATCAGACAACGCTCCTCTCCGGGATACGGGGGCTCATACCCGCCGTTGAAAAAGTAGGTGACATGGGGGTACTTCTCGGTCTCCGCCGTGCGGTACTGGGTGAGACTCTGTTCGGCCAGCACCTGGGCCAGAATCCGCGCCAGACTGAAGGGCGGGAACGCCTGAGGAATGGCGAAGGTCTGGTCGTACTGGGTCATGGTGACGCACGCCAGACGGGGACGGTCGGGCACCGGGAAACCGTCGAAACCGGCCACCGCAAGCGCGGCCACGATCTGCCGCATGCGGTCGCTGCGATAGTTGAAGAAGAACACCCCATCGCCATCTCGCATGGTGGCCACCGGAACCCCGTTGCGGACGTGGACCCGGGGAGTAATGAACTCGTCGGTCTCGCCCCGCTGGTAGGCGGCCTGGACCGCGAGCACCGGATGCTCGACCGGGGTGCCGAGGCCATGCACCATCGCGTCATAGGCGAGCCGAGTCCGCTCCCAGCGGCGGTCTCGATCCATGCCGTAGTAGCGGCCGGTGAGGGTGGCGATGTCCACTTTGCTGCCGGCGATGCGTCGCATATCCATGAGCAGCGTCCGCACCACCTCGGCACCCAGGGTCGGGGCGGAGTCGCGTCCGTCGAGAAAGCCATGGATGGCGATGGCGGGGACCTTGTGGCGCACTCCCATCTCCACGCACGCGAGCAGGTGGCGGTCCAGCGCATGGACGCCGCCCGGCCCCAGCAGGCCGACGAGATGGAGGGTCCCTCCCGTCTGCCTGAGGCCGGCGCAGAGCTGTACCAGGGGCTCGAGCTGATAGAAGTCGCCGCTCTGAATGCTCTGGGAGATGCGGACCAGATCCTGGGGGACTACTCGACCGGCGCCCAGATTCAAATGCCCCACTTCACTGTTGCCCATCTGGCCCTGGGGAAGTCCCACCGCCAGCCCGCTCGCGTCCAGCAGGGTCCGGGGGTAGGATCGCCAGAGCCGGTGCCAGTTCGGGGTCGAGGCCAGCTCGATGGCGTTCCCCTCGCGCTCGGGCCGGTAGCCCCAGCCGTCCAGCACCATCAGGACTACCCGGGGAGCGCTGCCGTTTGACATGGGTCTCCGCGTGTTCTACAATGCGCCACTGTGATTTACGCGCCGCAATCTAGTCCCGGCTTGGGCCGGCTACCAGCCTGCATCACGCTGCTCGCGCTGCTGTTTACACTCCCGGTTGTTCGCCCAGGATCAGAGTGAAATTTCGACCGATACCCGGCTGCGCAAGGAGCCGGAAGGGGTCCCGCTGGTGTCGCTTCCCGCCGGCACCGAGGTGGAGACCAAGGGCGCCCGGGGAGACTGGCACGAGGTAGTGGTCGAGGGCTGGATCTTCAGCAGCTCGACCGCGCCGACCCAACGCGATGGCTTCGATCTGGTGGTGCGGGCATCGGCCGACGGCGAGAACATCCGGGAGTCCCCCAACGGCGACGTGATCGGCCGGATCCGCAACGGCACCCTGCTCCGGAAGCTGGAGACCCAGGGTGGCTGGACCCACGTCAGCCGGGCCGGCTGGGTGCCGAAGACCGCCATCGGCGCCAAGGCGGCCGCCAGTGATACGCCGGCGGTCTCCCAGCCGCCTCCCAACAATCCGCCCCCAACCCCCAGGTTGCGGCTGCCCCCGCGCCGGCCAGGTCTCAGGGCGACCCCGACCGGGCGGCGGTCGCGCGGGAGACCCCGCTCTTCGCCACGCCTCAGGGCGGCCAGTACGGTACGGTTCAGACCGGGGCTCCGGCCCGGGTGCTGGGCCGCTCGGGCGAATGGGCCCGGGTGCAGGTCGAAGGCTGGGTGCGGGAGAGCGACCTGGAAGAGGCAGCGGGTGGTGCGCTCACCGGGATCACGGCGGCGGAGGTTCGATCCGATCCTTCCAAGTATGTGGGCCGCGCCGTCGAATGGCGGTTGCAGCTGATCGCGGTCCAGACGGCGGACGAGCTGCGCACCGAAATCCCCAAGGGCCAGAGCTACCTGCTCACCCGGGGACCCCTCCCCGAGCCGGGGTTCGTCTACGTCACCGTTACCGAGGCCCAGGCCGCGGAGTTTCGCACGCTCCCGGCGCTGCAGGAGCTCAACCTGCGGGTGATCGTCAAGGCGGCGCGAACCAAGTATCTGACGACGCCGGTGGTGGAGTTCGTGGCGCGGGTGGCGGAGTAGTCACGAGTCACGAGTCCCGAGTCTTTGCATTACATTTCCTAGGCATAACTCAGCTTCCCACCGTGACTCTCGACTCGCGACTCGTGACTATTATGGACGACCTCCTCAAACAACGCATCTCCCGCCTTCTCGAAACACTGGACGACGAGAAGGCCTATCAGGTCCTCGATTACGCGGAGTTTCTGACCAGCAAGTACGCTGCCCGGTCGGAGCCCCGGGGCCTCTTCGCCCGGATCACGGCTACGGTCGAGAACACCATGCGGGCCGGCAAGCTGCCGGTGCAGGCCATCACCGGCACCATGAGTGTCATGGACAGCGCCGCGAAGGTCATGAAAGGCCTCGCCGCGGCGGGACAGGCGGTGGTGGAAGAAGCGGTCAAGGCCGCTGAAGACGACCCCGGCAAGACGCCGTCATCCTGCGTGACGTGAAGGATCTCCCGGTGAAGGATCTCCCTAACTCGGGTACCTAATGGCCGCTCCCGCACGAGCCCCCGTCGCACCGAAGACAGCTCCCGAATTCATCCGTGGCATAGGCCCGCTCGCCGCCGTCTCGCTGGTGGTGGGCTCGATGATCGGCTCCGGAATTTTCATCGTCTCGGCCGACATCGGCCGGCAGGTGTCGAACTGGGGTCCCGGCGCGTTGCTGCTGGTGTGGGTGATCACCGGCCTCATGACCGTTACCGGCGCGCTGGCCTACGCCGAGCTCGCGGCCATGCTCCCGCGGGCGGGCGGGCAGTACGTCTTTCTTCGCGAGGGGCTCTCGCCGATGGCGGGCTTCCTCTACGGCTGGACCCTTTTCATGGTGATCCAGACCGGGACCATCGCGGCCGTGGCGGTGGCGTTCGGAAAATTCTTGAGCGTCATGGTCCCCAGCGTGTCGCCCAACATCTTCCTCTCGCTGGGCCAGATCCGTCTGCCCGGCGCCGCCGACCCCATTCACCTGGGCCTCTCTCCCCAGCGGGTGGTGGCGATCGTGATGATCGTGGCTCTGACCCTGCTCAACGTCAGGGGCGTGAAGCTGGGCGCCGCGGTTCAGACCGTGTTCAGCGTCGCCAAGATCGGCGCCCTGGTGGTCCTGGTGCTGCTGGGGCTCACGCTCTTCCGCCAGCCGGATATTGCCGCCGCCAACTTCTCCAACTTCTGGGGCTCGGGCGACTGGAGCCTGGCGGTTCTCCCGGTGATCGGCGCGGCCATGGTGGGGTCGCTGTTCTCGGCCGACGCCTGGAACAACGTGACCTTCGCCGCGGCCGAGGTCCGGGAGCCGACCAAGAATCTCCCCCGGGCGCTCGCCCTGGGCACCGGGATCGTGTGCACCCTCTACATCCTGGCCAACGTCGCCTACCTCAACATCCTGCCGTTCTACGGCGACCCCAAGGGCACCGACGTGCTGGCCCGCGGACTCCAGTATGCGGCCCAGGATCGAGTGGGCACGGCCGCTATCGAGGTGGCGTTGGGTGCCGGCGCGGCCACCATCATGGCGGTCGCGATTCTGCTCTCGACCTTCGGCTGCAACAACGGACTGATTCTCTCCGGTCCCCGGGCCTACTACGCGATGGCCAAAGACCGGCTGTTTTTCGAAAAGGCCGGAACCCTGCACCCGGCCTACCGCACCCCGGTCTTTGGCCTCATCGCCCAGGCCTTCTGGGCCTCGGTGCTCTGTATCAGCGGGACCTATAGCGAGCTGCTGAACTACGTGATCTTCGCCACGATCATCTTTTATCTGCTCACCACGGTGTCGCTGTTCCGGCTGCGTCGCATCCGGCCGGATCTGCCGCGACCGGTCAAGGCGTTCGGCTACCCGGTGCTCCCGGCGCTGTACATCTCGCCAACGCATTCCTGCTGGTGGTGCTGTTGGCCGATCCCACGCAGCGGAAGTTCTCGGCGCTCGGGTTGTTCATCGTGGCGAGCGGGATCCCGGTCTACCTGTTCTGGCGAGCGGGAAGTAGCATCCGCTATCCGCTATCCGCGTTCGTAATCCGCGGACAGGCAGCGCCCCATCACTACAGAAGGCCATGGCGCATGACCTCAGATAGCGGATGGCGGATGCGGATAGCGGATAGCGTATCGCATTCTACCTTGATTTCAATACAACCGACTACTACTCTTAAAGATGGACCTATCGAATCCAGGCCCGCCGTTCGCCTCCTCTAGGCGCCGGTGGGCCGTTGTGTTTCAGAACATGAGCGTGATCCGGCCCAAGCTCGGTCTCACGTTCGACGACGTGCTCCTCGTGCCCCGGCATTCGGCCATCCATCCGCGCGAGGTTTCCACCATCAGCCGCTTCACCCGCACCATCTCCCTCAACATTCCGCTGGTCTCCGCCGCCATGGACACCGTCACCGAGGCGGACATGGCCATCGCCATGGCCCGGGCCGGCGGCATCGGCGTGCTGCACAAGAACATGACCGTCGAGCGGCAGGCGGCCGAGGTGGACCGGGTCAAGCGCAGCGAGAGCGGGATGATTCTCAACCCGATCACGCTGGGCCCCGACCGGCCGCTGCGCGAGGCCTACGCCCTGATGCGGCGCTTCAAGATCTCCGGCGTGCCCATCGTCGACGGGCAGGGCCGGCTGATCGGGATCATCACCAACCGGGATCTCCAGTTCGAGCGCAATCTGGATCAGCCGCTCAACGACGTGATGACCAAGGAGAAGCTCGTCACCGTGCCGGTCGGTACCTCGCTCGACGAGGCCGAGCGGATTCTGGCCAAGCATCGGATCGAGAAACTGCCGGTGGTCGATGCCAAGGGAGTGCTCAAGGGTCTGATCACGGTGAAGGACATCTTCAAGCGCCGGGAGCACCCCGACGCCAACAAGGACCAGCATGGCCGGCTTCGGGTGGCCGCGGCGGTGGGCGGCGGACCCGATGCCATTCCCCGGGCCGCGCCATCTGGTCAAGTCCGGCGTGGACGTGCTGGTGGTGGATTCGGCCCACGGCCACAGCGAGGGCGTGCTGGCCACGGTGGACCAGCTGAGAGAGGCCTTCCCCGACGTCCAGCTGGTGGCGGGCAACGTGGCCACCGAAGCGGGGGCTCGCGAGCTGGTCCGGCGGGGCGTGGACGCGGTGAAGGTGGGGATCGGCCCCGGCAGCATCTGCACCACCCGGGTGGTCACCGGGGTGGGCGTTCCCCAGGTCACCGCTATTATGGATTCGCTCCGCGGCGCCGACGACGTGCCCATCATCGCCGACGGCGGGGTGAAGTATTCCGGCGACGTGGTGAAAGCGCTCGCCGCTGGAGCGTCCTCGGTGATGATGGGATCCATGCTGGCCGGCACCGAGGAGAGCCCGGGCGAATCGGTGCTGGCCGAGGGGCGCCGTTTCAAGATGATTCGCGGCATGGGAAGTCTCTCGGCCATGCAGGACGGCTCGGCCGACCGCTACTTCCAGGAAGGCGAGATGGCCGCCTCCAAGATGGTGCCCGAGGGGATCGAAGGCCGGGTGCCGTACAAGGGTCCGGTGGAGGATGTGCTGTATCAGATGGTGGGCGGGCTCCGCAGCGGTATGGGCTACTGCGGGGTGGGCACCATTCCACAGCTCCAATGCGACGTCGAGATGATCCAGGTCACCACGGCCGGGCTCCGGGAGTCGCACCCGCACGACGTGACGATCACGCGCGAAGCTCCGAACTACAGCGCCTGAACTGCGGTAAGCGGTAAGCGGTAAGAGGTGAGCGGGTCTTAGGACGCTGCTCCATTTTTTCTGCCCTGCTCACCGCTCACTGCTCACCGCTCACGCTTTTCTAACAGAGGGGATTCCCCGGATGAATCTCTGGGCCACCAAATCGATCGCGGCGCTCCGCGCCGAAGCCGAGGCGACCAATGAGCGGTCGCTCAAACGCGCGCTGAGCGCCACGAATCTCACCATGCTCGGTATCGGCGCCATCATCGGCGCCGGCATCTTCGTCCTCACCGGACTGGCCGCGGCACTCCACGCCGGCCCCGCGGTGCCGCTTTCCTTCGTGGTGGCCGCGATCGCCTGCGGGCTGGCCGGGCTCTGCTACGCGGAGATGGCGAGCACCGTCCCGGTCGCCGGCAGCGCGTACACCTACTCCTACGCCACCATGGGCGAGTTTGCCGCCTGGATCATCGGCTGGGACCTGGTGCTGGAATACGCCATGGGCGCCGCGACGGTGGGCGTGGGCTGGTCGGGCTATTTCGTCAGCCTGCTCGACTACTTCGGGCTTCATCTCCCGACCGCGGTCACCTCGGCGCCGCTGCGCTGGTGTACCGCGGCCGACGTGACCAACGCGGTGGCCGCCTGCCTCGAGCCCGGCTGGAACCGCACCGGATCGCTGTTCAACCTCCCCGCCATGCTGATCGTGTTGCTCGCCTCGACCATTCTCGTCATCGGAATCAAGGAATCGGCCAAGGTCAACAACCTGATCGTGGTGCTGAAGCTGGCGGTGGTGCTCATGTTCATCGTCTTCGCGGCGAAATACGTGAACTCCGGCAACTGGCACCCGTTCATTCCGCCGAACACGGGGCACTTCGGGGAGTACGGGTGGAGCGGGGTCTTCCGCGGCGCCGGGTTGATCTTCTTTGCCTATATCGGCTTCGACGTCGTGAGCACGGCGGCGCAGGAGGCCAAGAATCCGCAGAAGGACATGCCCAAGGGGATCCTGGGATCGCTGGTGATCTGTACCATTTTGTACGTGCTCGTGTCGCTCATCCTCACCGGACTGGTGAAGTACGACCGGCTGAACGTGCCCCACCCGGTCGCCTACGCCATCGAGCAGATCCCACAACTCTCCTGGCTGCGTCCGTTCATCACCCTGGGCGCGGTGCTCGGCCTCGGCTCCGTGGTGCTGGTGATGCTCCTGGGACAGTCCCGGGTGTTCTACTCCATGTCCCGCGATGGCCTGCTCGGTCCCTGGGCCGGTAAGGTTCACCCCAAGTACCGCACTCCCTATCTCTCGACCATCTACGTCGGGGTCATCGTCGCCCTCATCACCGGAACCTTTCCCATCCAGATCCTGGGTGAGCTGGTGAACATCGGAACCCTGCTCGCCTTTGTCCTCGTATGTATTGGAGTCTGGATTCTCCGCCGCAAACGGCCCGATCTGGATCGCCCGTTCCGCACCCCGCTGGTTCCGCTGGTTCCGATCCTGGGCGTCCTGGCCTGCGGAGGACTCATGGCGACGCTGCCGGGCGATACCTGGATCCGGCTCCTGGTGTGGCTCTTGATCGGCTTCGTGATCTACTTCACCTACGGCAGGAAGCACAGCCATCTGCAGCGGGAGCTCGAAGCTCAGGCAGCTGAGAAAGTCGGCCTAGACTATGGATCTCTTCCGCCGTAAAAGCGTCACCGCGCTGCAAGAAGAGGCCTTGGGGGACAAGAGCCTCAAACGGGCACTGGGGCCGCTCAATCTCACGGCACTCGGCATCGGCGCCATCATCGGCACCGGCATCTTCGTGCTCACCGGGACGGTCGCGGCGCAGAACGCCGGCCCGGCGGTGGTCGTGTCGTTCGTTCTGGCGGGCATTGCCTCGGTCTTTGCCGCCCTGTGCTACAGCGAATTCGCCTCCCTGGTTCCCATGGCGGGGAGTGCCTACACCTATTCCTACGCCACGCTGGGCGAGTTCGTAGCCTGGATCATCGGGTGGGACCTGGTGCTGGAATACGCCCTCGCCGGGACGACCGTCGCCATCGGCTGGTCCGGCTACGTGGTCTCGTTCCTCAACGACCTCGGTATTCACATCCCGGCCCACTGGCAGGCGGCTCGAGGGACGGTGGTGACGCTGGCCGATGGGACCACCACCACGGCAATCCTCAACCTCCCCGCGGTGTTCATCATCGCGGTGGTTACCACCCTGCTGGTGGTGGGCATCAAGGAGTCGGCCTCTGCCAACAACGTCATCGTCCTCATCAAGCTCGTCGTCGTGATCCTGTTCATCATCCTGGCGGCGCCCCACGTGAACCCGGCCAACTGGCATCCCTTCGTGCCGGCGAATACGGGTGCGCGGGAGCATTTCGGTACCAGCGGGGTCATCGCCGGCGCCGCCATCGTGTTCTTTGCCTACATCGGCTTCGACGCGGTCAGCACCGCGGCCCAGGAGGCCAAGAACCCGCAGCGGGACATGCCCATCGGCATCATCGGGTCACTGATCATCTGCACCGTGCTCTACATCGTGGTGTCCGCCATTGCCACCGGCGTGGTGAAATACACCGACCTCGACGTGCCCGATCCCATCGCCAAGGTCACCGATATCGCCGGCCTGGGGATCTTCTCCAGCTTCATCAAGCTGGGGGCCATCGCGGGCCTCACCTCGGTGATTCTGGTGCAGCTGCTGGGTCAATCTCGAGTCTTCTACAGCATGTCGCGCGACGGTCTCCTCCCGCCGTTCGTGCGCAAGATTCACCCGCGCTTCCGCACCCCCTACATCACGTCGATCGTGACCGGCCTCGCGGTGGCAGTCCCGGCGGCCATCCTGCCGGTTCGGGACGCGGCCAAGCTGGTGTCGATCGGGACACTGCTCGCGTTCGTGCTGGTCTCCCTGGGCGTCCTGATCCTCAGAATCCGGGAACCCAATCTCAAACGTCCGTTCAAGACACCTTTCGTGTGGTTCGTGGCTCCCATGGGGGCACTTTCCTCGGCGTATCTGATGGCCTATCTCGACAAGACCACCTGGATCCGGCTCCTGGTCTGGCTGGTCATCGGGCTGGTGATCTACTTCACCTATAGCCGCACCCATTCGGTGCTGGCGCGACGTAAGGGCTGAGCGTTTTCGCGCCGGTCCGTCCGGCCGATTAGTTTTTCGAGATGCCGCTTTCGCTGTCTCCCGAGAAGACCGAGCTGGCCCGCGCCTTTGCCACCGCACTGAAGCCGGGCCAGCGAGTTTGCATCACCACCCACGTGAATCCGGACGGCGATGGCCTCGGCAGCGAGGTCGGGCTGGTGCATTTGCTCCGGGCCCAGGGCATCGACGCCATCGTCACCAACCCGAGTCCTACCCCGCCGCGCTTCAGCTTCCTGTTTGACGACCTGCCTGGGGTAGACAAGACCCAGGAGGCGGTCCGCGAGCTCCGCCGGGCCGATCTGATCGTCGTGCTGGACATCTCCGACCTGAGCCGGCTCGGGATGCTGATCGAGACGGTGCGGGACCGCGGCGTCACGGTGGCCTGCGTGGACCATCACGTGAGCGCCGGCCAGCTGCCCGCGGGGCCGCGCTACGTGGATCCCGATGCCGCCGCCACCGGGGAGCTGATCTTCGAGATCGCCAAGGCCAACGGCTGGCCGGTGACCAAGGCGGTGGCGCGCGCGTTGTACGTCGCCATCCTGACCGATACCGGTGGCTTCCGCTTCAGCAACACCCGCCCCCGGACTCTCCGGGTAGCGGCCGATCTCCTGGAGACCGGGGTCGATGCGGAGCAGATCTATCTGGAGGTCTATGCCCGGGCGCCGGAGGGGAGGCCCCGGCTCTTCGCCGAGGCGTTGCAGACCCTGGTGGTGGAGCACGAGTATGGTCTGGCCTGGGTGACGGTTCCGCCCGGCGCCATCGAGCGCTACCATGTCTCCTCCGACGACCTCGATGGAGTGGTCGAATTTCCCCGCTCGATCGAAGGCGTGCGGATGGCGCTGCTGTTCCGGGAGATCGCCCAGGGCAGGGTGAAGGTCTCCCTGCGCTCGGTGGGTGACGTGGACGTCGCCGCATTTGCCAAGGCCTACGGCGGGGGCGGTCACACCAAGGCGGCGGGATTGTCGCTCACCGGATCGTTGGCCGAGGTGCAGGCGACGGTACTGCAGGCGGCGCGGGAGTATTTGGGGGGAACGGAAGCCGGGACTCGGGAGTCAGGAGCCGAGTAGCGAGTCTCGTCTAAAGTGAGGAATCTTGCAGGATCCTTCATCCCGACTCCGACTCCCGACTCCGACTTACATTATATTCCGAACGACGAGCTAGGAATTCCCCTGAGCCCAAGCGCATGGACATTTTCGACCGGATCGAGCGAACCCTGGACACCCTGCGACCCTACATTGCCTCCCACCGGGGCCATGTAGAAGTGGTGGATTTCGACGAGCAGGAGGGGCGGCTGCTCCTCCGGCTGGGCGGGACCTGCCACGGCTGCTCCGCATCCACCGTCACCCTCAAGCAGGGGATCGAGTCCCGGCTCCGGGAGATGGTGCCGGAGGTGAAGCACGTGGAGGCAGTGTAACCTTGGCTGAATCGCTCGAAGCCCGCGTCACCGCAGCCCTCGCCCGGATTCAGAATCCCCGGCTGGAAAACGACCTGCTCTCTGCCGGCATGATTCGCGACCTGGCGGTCAGCGAAGAGGGCCGGGTGGCGTTCACCTTCCTGCTCGCGCCGGAGGACCCGGCCACGTTGGTGCGGTCGGCCCGGGCGGCGGTGGCGGCGGTGGAAGGCGTCAGGAAGGACGAGATCAAGATCAGCGTGACTAACCCGGCCGGTCCGGCCAAGGCCACCCACGGCCCGCCCAGCGGAGCGCCCGCCAGCGCCGGCATGCCCCCGGCTCCGCAGCCGATGGAGCAGCCGAATCTCGGGAAGATCATCGCGATCTCGTCGGGCAAGGGCGGAGTGGGCAAGTCCACCGTCGCCGCCAACCTGGCGGTGGCGTTGGCGCAGGCCGGGTTCCAGGTCGGCGTGATGGATGCTGACGTGTACGGCCCCAACATCCCGCGGATGTTCGGCGTCTTCGACCGGCCGCCGGTGAGCGGAGGGAAGATCCAGCCGCTCGAGGCGCACGGGGTGCGGCTGATGTCGCTCGGGCTACTGGTGGAGCGGGACGCCCCTGCCATCTGGCGGGGACCGATCATCATGAAGATCGTGAACCAGTTCCTGCGCGACGTGGACTGGGGCCAGCTGGACTACTTCATCGTGGACCTGCCGCCCGGCACCGGCGACGCGCAGCTCTCCCTGGTCCAGGCGACCCACGTGGCCGGCGCCATCATCGTGACTACCCCGCAGGAAATGGCCATCGGCGACGCGCTCCGGGGTGCCAAGATGTTCGAGAAGGTGGGGGTGCCGGTCATCGGCGTGGTGGAGAACATGAGCGGGTTCACCGATCCCGAGACCGGCCGCCGTTTCGAGCTGTTCTCTTCCGGCGGCGGTCAGCGTCTGGCCGACGAGATCAACGTGCCGCTGCTCGGCTCGGTGCCGCTCCAGCCCCAGCTCGCGGCGCTGGCCGATGCCGGCCAGCCGATCCTCGTCGCCCAGCCGGAGAGCCCCGCCGCCATCAGCCTGCGGGAGATCGCCGAGAGCCTGCAGCGGAAGACCGCCGGCCGGGGGATGGCGCTGCCGATAATGCGGGGGTAGACGGTCGGACAGGCGGACGATGTCATCCTGAGCGCAGCGAAGGAGCCGAAAAGTCGCAGCAACCCACATGACGGCAGCCTCGAACGGTCTTGGCCCCTTCGCTTCGCTCAGGGTGACACCTCGTCCGCCCTGTCCCTCACATGACGATCATCACCCTACTCACCGACTTCGGCACCACCGACTCCTACGTCGCCGAGATGAAGGGGGTGCTGCTGAGCGCGGCACCCCCTTCGCTTATCGTGGACCTGAGCCACGGGGTCTCTCCCGGCGACATCCGATCCGCGGCCTACATCCTGGGCCGCACCTGGCACCGCTTTCCTCCCGGCACCATCCATATGGTTGTCGTCGATCCCGGCGTGGGCAGTCCTCGCGCCGCGCTCGCGTTGCGCTCCCACGGCCACTACTTCACCGGTCCCGACAATGGGGTGTTCACCCCGGTGCTCAAGGACACCGAGGTGGAGGCGGTGGCGCTCGAGATTCCGGAATCGGCATCGCCGACCTTCCATGGCCGGGATGTCTTTGCTCCCGCGGCCGGAGCCCTGGCCAATGGCGCAAGCCTGAGCAGCTTGGGGCAGTCGTTCAGCGCGATTCCTCAGCGGCTCGCGTACACCTTGCCGCACTATGAAGGAAAGACGGTCGTGGGCGAGGTGGTGTACATCGACCGTTTCGGCAGTTTGATCACCAATCTCACCACCGAGCTGGTGCCGAGCTACGCGAGGGTGGAGGTCGAAGATCTCGACCTCGGCCCGTTGCGGCGCACCTTCGAGGACGTCAGCAACGGCGGGTTACTGGCCTATGTCGGATCCGATGGTGCGGTGGAGATCGCCGTGCGCAACGGCTCCGCGGCGAGGCGGTTGGGTGTGGGAGTGGGAGGAAGAGTCCGCGCGAAGTTGGGTTAAGGCGGCGTAGCCGATCCAGTAGGAGGCGCTGCCGAGCCGGCTCTCCACTGCCGCAGCCGGGTTCCTATACCCCGCAGGTAGCCGTACAGCTTCCGGATTATCAGCACGGCGATCACGACCAGAACCACCACGATCAGAGCGGTCAGGATCGGGTGGGTCGCCGCCATCCAGGTGAGAAACACCGCCATTCCATCTTCGGCGATGCTGAGGGCCCAGTTGCTCACCGGCTCCGGGCTGGTGTTGGCGGCCGCGCGGGCGGTGGTCTTGGCGCCATGCGAGGTCAGCGCCACCCCTCCCGCGAGCAGCGCGGCGCCCACCTTGTACTCCTCCGGCACCTGCCCGAATGCGCTATAGGAGATCAGCGCGGCGGCCGGGGGCCGGATGAAGGTGTGCACCGCATCCCACGCGCTGTCCACGTAGGGGATCTTGTCGGCGATGAACTCGATGAGGAACAGGATGATGGCCAGGCCGAGGACGAACGGATTGGCCAGCACCTGGAGCGTGTCGGGCAGCTGGATGATGCCGAAGCGCTGGAACAGGCCGGCGGCCGCGACGGTGGCGTAGAGGTTGAGCCCCGAGGCGAACGAGGTGCCGAGGGCGAAGCCCAGGGTCTGGAGCGGCGACATGGAGGGAAAGGTAGGTGAGAGGTGAGAGGCGAAGGTGAGAGGTAAGCGGGCGGTGGCACCTGATGGCCGACTGAATGATCGGCCCCTTCGCTGCACTCAGGTGCACATTTTTCACTTCCACCTCTCACTCTCGACCCATCAGCCGGCTACTCAACCCACTCCACGTTGATCCCACCCATCGCTGTGGACACCTGCAGATCCAGGTGCCGCTGGGCCCGGTCGTAGTTGGGCGATTGAAACGATTCCCCATGGCGGAGCAGGCCGGCCGGTTCGAAGCTGGAGAGAAACTTGTCCATGGTGATCTTGACGCCGGCTCGCTTGGGCAGCCGGAGGGTGAGCTCGCCCATGGCCATCTTCACTCCGACCTTGGCATTCGAGGTCCAGGCCCCGCCAAAGTCGAGCAGGACCTTCCCCATGCCGCCCTCGAAGTTGATCCCGTCGCACCGGCTGTTGCCCAGGCCGAGAACCGAGACATCCGCCGCCCCGGCGGTGATCGACGCGCTCTGGCAGCGGACACCATTGGGTTTGGAGAAGCGGATCGTGGTCCGGCTGGCCCCGCTCTTCACCTGCAGGTTGGTCACCCGGAGTCCGCCCAGCTCGACATCGGCTTCGGCCGCCCCCAGGGTGAGGTCGAGGGCCACATCCACCTGGGGAGAGATCGCAACGGCGGCGATCTGTCGCAGCTGATTGCGGGACACCACTCGCACGCCGCCCTCACCCGCGGCCCGCAGTCCCAGAAACACCGAGCCGGTCGACGCATCGAAATCGCTCACCGGAACGAACCGGCTGTCGTCGTAGCTCAGCTCCATGCGGTACAGCTCGCCCGCTCCTCCCGACGTGAGATGCAGGCTCCCCGCCGCGTACTCCAGCCGGGCCGCGAGCCTGGTCTCTCCATGCAGCTGGCGGAAGGTCTCGAACGGCCGCATGGTCTGCGCCTGCAGCGCCGCCCCCCAAAGCAGCAGCCCGCTGGTGAGGCCGAGCACTCTCACCACTAGGCTCCGCGGGAGGGAGTGCGGTTGCCCGGGCGGCGCCCGGCCGGCACGCCGAACTGCGGGGTGGCCCAGAGGTATTCGTCGGTGAGGGCCTCCGGCGGCAGCAGCCGGCCGGCAAAGTTTTCCTTGATTCCCGCCCGGCTCAGCAACGCCGCGCCGAAGCCGGCGGTGCCCAGGAGCCAGGTGACGAAGAAGGCCGCGCCCCAGACGATGCTGCCGGCCACCGGCACCCAGCCGAACAGGGCCCAGGTGCCCCACACACTCGCGAGCGCCGCGAGCCCGACGAGCAGATAGCGGTAGCTGTTGGGCGAGCCGATCACCACGCCGAGCGCCATCCGTCTCCGGGTGTAGGTCTCACCCATGGCGTGGGCGACCGCGAGATAGCCGCCGACGACGGCGATGACCGCCAGCATGGCGAACACCGCCACCGCGAACGGCAGCAGCAGGATCCCGGCGACGCTGAGGATCAGACCGACCACCAGCATGCCGAAGGTCGGCAGCAGCAGGATCTGGCCCAGCAATCCGGTGATGAACGCCCGGCCGAACGAGTGCGAGACGGTATCGGAGACGATCTCGAGGTTCTGCCGGCCGAACATCACCAGGCCGAAGCCCAGCACGGCCAGCGTGAGGAACACGCCGATCACCCCGGCGACTCGACGCACCGTGCTCTGGAACGGCCCCAGCGCCTGGCTTTCCTTGGCGATCGGGGTCAGCACGTTGGTGGACTTGAGGGTGCGCACCTCGCCGCCGATCTCGCCGCCCTTGTCCTGCACCTGGCCGCCCAGGGTGAGCACGTCGCCCGAGACGAGCCCGCCGGGGTGCACGATCACGTCGCCCTTCACCGTGACCAGGTTTCCCAGCAGGTGGCCGTACACGTCGGCGTTGCCGTCTACCACCAGCAGCGGACCCTCGGTGCTGGTCGCCGAGTCCAGGGTGAAGTTGCCCCGGCGGGCACTGCCGCCCGGAATGGTGACTCGCAGCTCCCCGCCGACCGGCTGGAGCGCCCAGCGGAGCCGGGACTCGACCAGCGTGGGCCGGCTCAGATCGCTGAGGTCGACCGCCGGACCGCCGGATTGAATGGCCTGCGGCCGGGGGCGCAGATGCGGGGTATGCTCCCGGATGAGACTGCGGACGTGACCGATCAACTCCACCGCTCCGCACCCGGGATTATCGACCCCGGACCCGGCATGCAGCGGCTGCTGGCTGACGGCGGCAAAAACTGCGATCAGCCCGAGTACCCGCTTAGAAGCCGGCATGGGCCACCTGCTGGGTCGGAACGGCCAGAAGGCGGCGCAGGGCGAAGACACCGCCCAGATAAGCGAGAGAGGCCAGCGCCGAGATCAGCGCCAGGCGGGCCGGAGTCTCCAGCAGCGACCTGATGCTGTCGTACCAGGGCTGTTCGATGAAGTTGGAGGCGACTCCCCGGAGGCCCAGCCACGCCGCCTGGCCCCCCTGCGCCAGGAGCCAGGTTCCGATTGAAGCCATGGTCTCCTGATGGGTGAGGGTCCACCCGATGCTGCCGGCCATCGAGCCCAGCAGGAGCAGCGCGAGACTGGCGGCGAAGGCGAGAGATTTCGGGGAGGCGAAGAGACGGCGTCGGGTGGCTTGCAGCGAGCGAATGGCGAAGGGATCGGGTACGGCCACCGCGGCCATGACCCGGTCGGCGAATTCTGCTCCGGGGCTCAGCAGCGGCAGCAGGGCGATCTGATCGGCGATCTCTCGATCGGCCCGCGCCTGCTCGAGGCAGGCCTGACATTCCTCCAGATGGCGCTGCAATTCGGGAGCGAGGTCTCCATCGAGCCAGGCTTCGAATTGGTCGGGTGTGAGATGCGGTCCGGAGGAGCGGGTCATAAGTGGACCCTCCTACGTTCAGGGTGAGGGGAAGGTTTCATTCTTTGAGGTGCGCGAGCGAGAGCCGTAGCTCGTTGCGCGCCCGATGGATGTAGGTCTTCACCGTGCCGAGCGGGAGGTTCAGAATCTCGGCGATCTCCTCGTACGCCCGGCCTTCGACATGGCGAAGGAGGATGCAGGAGCGATACTCCGGACGCAGCGTGCCGATGGCCGCTTCGATGGCGGTGCCCAGCTCCTTGGCCTCGACGGTATCGAGCGGCGACTCCTGCCGGGCGCCGATCTGCAGCGCGGTGGCCTGCATGGCCTCGGGTGTTTCAGCATGAGGCGAGCCGTCCAGCGACAGCGTGTCCAGCTCCCGCCGGCGCAGGTGATCGATGGCCGCGTTGTTCCCGATCTTGAAGATCCAGGAGGAAAATTTGAATTCGGGGCGGTACGAATCGATGGCGTTGAGCGCTTTGACGAAGGTCTCCTGCGCCAGATCTTCGGCCAGCTCCCGGTCGCGCACCATGCGGAAGAGCAGGGCGAAGACCGGGCGCTCGTAGCGGCGGACCAGCTCCCGGTAGGCGGCCTCATGACCGGAGCGGGCCCAGAGCACGACCTCCTGGTCGCTCAGGGCGGCCCATTCCGGGCGCGCACTAGGCAAGGGAGCCTCGGCTTGCGGAGGCTCTTCCCGCGGGACTACATTCAGCGCCTATGTTAGCCTCGGATCGTCAGTTACCCGTTTCAGGCGGTCCGGAAAAGCGGGCCTACGTCCGCGCGATCTTCACCGCCATCGCTCCCACCTACGATCGGCTCAACCGGATCATCAGCCTTCACTTCGATCAAGGCTGGAGACGCCAGGCTACAGCGCGGCTGGGGTGGGAGCGGGAACCGGAGGGAATTTACCTCGACTTGTGCGCCGGGACCCTGGACTTCGGCGCCACCCTCGCTCGGCGTCCGGGATTTCGCGGCCGCGTGATCGGCGCCGACTTCGTGCAGCGGATGCTCGCGCTCGGCCGGACGAAATCTCCCCGGCTCGAGCCGGTGAACGCCGACGCGCTGGAGCTGCCCTTTCCCGATATGACGTTCGACGGCGCGATGGTTGGCTGGGGAGTTCGGAATCTGGTGGACCTCGATGCCGGCCTGGGCGAGGCGGCGCGGGTGCTCCGGCCGGGCGCGAGACTGGTGATCCTGGAGATGGCACTTCCCCGGCACCCCGTGCTGCGCGCCGGCTATCAATTCTACTTCCGGCGGGTCATGCCCCTCATTGGTCGCTGGATCTCCAAACATACGACCGCCTATAGCTGGCTACCAGAGTCCACCCGGGTGTTTCCCGCCCCGGCCGAGTTCGCGCAGAGAATGGAAGCGCAGGGGTTCGAGCAGGTGGACTACGAGTTGTTGATGGGAGGGGTATGCGCGTTGTACGTCGGTATTAGGCGTTGATCCGAAGAGCGCTGTCACCCTGAGCGTAGCGAAGGGACCGAACCTCGACTTGTCCTACCAAGCCAGGTAATGACACGGAGCCGCGTTCCGGTCCCTTCGCTGCGCTCAGGGTGACAGCCGCAGCAAAGGGATCGAAGCTTCGATTTGAGACAAAATTGTCCGACCGCCCATGCGCGCGAGAATCTGCTAGGTCGTTAAGCTCGAAACTTGAGAGTCGCTCGGGTGTCACCTATGCGAAACGCAACGGGCGATGTAGCCTGAGCAGCTATCCGTCGTGAGAAGCAGATCAAGGGATGGACTCGGCAAAGAAAGTTGGAATTGATTGAGACACTTAACCCTGATTGGAACGACCTCGCTGAGGGATGGTGACTCGAAAGGCTTCGGCCCCTTCGCTGCGCTCAGGGTGACAGCTATGGCCCTAGACAACCTCCGCGAGTTCATCAAGGCCATCGACGGCATCGGCGAGCTGGTCCGGGTCACGCACCCGGTGCGCGCCAGGCTCGAGATCGCCGAGATCGCCGACCGGGCCATGAAGAGTCCAGGCGGAGGGCCGGCGCTGCTGTTCGAGCACGTGCTTCTCGAGGACGGGCGGCGCAGCTCGCAGCCGGTCGCCATCAATCTGTTCGGCTCGCTCCGGCGGATGGGACTCGCGCTGGGAGTGGACGACCTCGACGAGATCGGCGGCCGGATCTCGGAGATGCTCAATATCAAGGTGCCGGAGGGACTCTTCGGCAAGCTCGCGATGCTGCCGAAGCTGGCCGAGATCGGGAAGTTTCCCCCCAAGGTCAGGGGAGGGCGGCCGCCGTGCCAGGAGGTGGTGCTGCGCGACGCCGAGGTGAATCTCGACGAGATTCCCTTCCTCACCACCTGGCCGGGCGACGGCGGCCGCTACATCACCCTGCCGATGGTGATCACCACCGATCCGGCCCGCGGGATCCGCAACGTGGGGATGTACCGGGTCCAGGTGCTGGACCGAAACACCCTCGCCATGCACTGGCAGCGGCATAAGGTCGGCGCCGCGCACTGGCGCGAGATGGCGGCGAAGGGCGAGCGGATGCCGGTGGTCATCGCCCTGGGCGGCGACCCGGCCAGCATCTACTCCGGCTCGGCGCCGCTCCCGCCCACCATCGACGAGTTTCTCTTTGCCGGCTTCATCCGGCGGGAGCCGGTCGAGCTGGCCCACGCGGTCACCTGCGACCTCGATGTGCCGGCCCAGGCCGAGCTGGTGCTGGAGGGATACATCGATCCGGCGGAGCCGCTGGTGCTGGAAGGGCCCTTCGGCGATCACACCGGCTTCTACTCCCTCGCCGACTACTATCCCCCGGTCCACGTCACCGCCATCACCACTCGGCGGGACCCGATCTACCCCGCCACCCTGGTCGGCCGTCCTCCGATGGAGGACTACTATCTGGGGCACGCGACGGAGCGCATCTTCCTCCCACTGCTCAAGCTCACCATCCCCGAGATCGTGGACTACCACATGCCCGCGCCCGGGATCTTCCACAACCTGGTGTTCGTCTCGATCGACAAGCAGTACCCGGGTCAGGCGTACAAGGTGATGAACGCGCTGTGGGGACAGGGACTGATGTCGCTGGCCAAGGTGCTGGTGGTGGTGGACAAGGAGGTCAACGTGCGCGATCCGGACGAGGCCTGGTGGATCGCGCTCAACAACATCGATCCCGAGCGGGACGTGCGCTTCACCATGGGCCCGATGGACGTGCTGGATCACTCCAGCCGGGCGTTCACCTACGGCAGCAAGATGGGGATCGACGCCACCAGGAAGTGGAAGGAGGAGGGCTTCGACCGGGAGTGGCCGGCGCTGATCACGATGGACGAGGAGACGAAGAAGGAGGTCGATGCGATGTGGGATAGGCTGGGGATTGATCTGGCGGTAAGGCGGGAAGGCGGTAAGGCGGTAAAAGGACACGGGCGATGAGTGACCTACCGCCCTACCGCTCGACCGCCTTACCGCCCGCGAAGCGCAGACCTTCGCCGGCGAATCCCTGCTGACCCGCTACGTCAACTTCGTCAAGCTGCCGCACACGCTGTTCGCGCTGCCGTTTGCGTTGCTCGGGGTGCTGGCCGCGTCGCAGACCAGCCCGGTGACCGCCCGGACCGTCGCGCTGGTCGTGGTCGCCTTTTCCGCTGCCCGCTGGGCCGCGATGGGGTTCAACCGGATCGCCGACCGGGCGTTCGATGCCCGGAACCCGCGGACACTCAACCGCGAGCTGCCCCAGGGGAGACTGTCGCTCCGCCAGGCCTGGATCTCGGTCGTGATTGCCGCCGCGCTCTTCATCCTCGCCGCAGCGCTGCTCAACCCGCTCTGCCTCTGGCTCAGCCCGCTCGCGCTGGGCTGGATCCTGCTCTACAGCCTCTCCAAGCGATTCACCTGGTGGCCCCATCTCTGGCTGGGCGTGAGCCTCGCCATCGCTCCGGTCGGCGGATACCTGGCGGTGACCGGGCACTGGAGCCGTCCGGCCTGGGTGCTCGTCGCCATCACGCTGGCGGTGGCCACCTGGGTAGCGGGGTTCGACATCTTCTACGCCTTGCCCGACGCCGGGTTCGACAGCGGCGAAGGGCTCCGGAGCGCGGTGGTGCGGCTGGGAGAGTCGCGCGCCATTCTGCTGGCCAAGCTGCTGCACGGCATCACGATTCCGGCGCTGGCCCTGTTCGGCTACGGGGCGGGGTTCGGGGTTTGGTACTACCTTGGGCTCATCGTGGCCACCGGGATCCTGGCCTACGAGCATCACCTGGTGCGGCCGGGCGACCTCTCCCGGCTGGACGCGGCGTTCTTCACGATGAATGGGGTGATGTCGCTGGTGGTGTTCGGGTTTGCGCTGCTGGATAGGATTATGTGAAGGCGGTAGGGCGGTAAGGCGGTAAGGCGGTAGTTGTAAGGGTGACAGCTTTCGACGGCAGGCGGAAATAACGAAAAGGGTGGAGATGGCCAAGAAGGTGAAGCGTAGCAACAAGGGAAAGATCCCAATCTCTGGTAAACGCGTTAGGCGAACTCGAGTCGCTACCGCCTTACCGCCCTACCGCCTTACCGCCGTCTCGCCCAAACATCCTCTCCGCTCCCCGACCCCCAACCGCCGCGGCAGGTGACCTCCCATCCCGTCGTCCTCGCGCTCACCGGAGCCTCCGGCGCGCCCTATGGCGTCCGGCTGCTCGAGGTGCTCGCGCAGAACCGGGTGCCGGTCTGGCTCATCGCCTCGGAGCACGGCGTCCGGCTGCTCAAGGAAGAGTGCGGCATCGACTCGCTCGAGGGACTGCGCCGAGCCACCGGCAATGACTGGAGCTCGGTGACCACCTTTCCCGACGAAGACCGGGGAGCCTTACCCGCGTCGGGCTCGCAGCGTACCGGCGGGATGGTCATCTGTCCCTGCTCCATGGGCACCGTCGCCGCGATTGCCGGGGGGACCAGCCGCTCGCTGGTGGAGCGGGCCGCCGACGTGACGCTCAAGGAGCGGCGCAAGCTGATCCTGGTGCCGCGGGAGACTCCGCTGTCGCTGGTGCACCTGCGCAACCTGGTCTCGGTGACCGAGGCCGGTGCGGTGGTGGTCCCGGCGGCGCCCGGCTTTTACCATCGCCCTACCCAGATCAGTGAGCTGGTGGACTTCATCGTCCAGCGGGTGCTGGACCAGCTGGACCTCGACATCCAGATCGCCCGCCGGTGGGGAGGCAAGAAGTGAAGTCATCGCGAGCGGCCACCGCCGGATTGCCACGCGCACGAAGTGCGCTCGCAATGACTGTGTGCGCCGGGCTGCTCGTCCTGCGGCGGCGGTGACAACAATCCGGTGGGGCCGCCGGACATCGGACGAGCCAGTGGCCGCCGGGTGCAGCGACGGCGTGCTTCCATCCGGCCCGCTCTACCGCATCTGCTTTCCGGCCACCTGGAACGGGATCCTGGTGGTCTATGCCCACGGCTACGTGGAGCCGGGAGCGCCGCATCGCGCTGCCCAGCGATATGGTCGGCGGCCAGAGCATCGAGACCATCGTCACCGGCATGGGCTACGCCTACGCCACCACGAGCTACCGGCACAACGGCCTGGTGGCGGCGGAGGCGGCTCAGGACGTGTCGGATCTACAGATCCAGGTGAGGACTCTGTTCCGGCCCGATCCGGTGAAGTCGGTCATCGTCGGGAGTGTCCGAGGGCGGGCTGGTCGCGGTCCTGGCGGTCGAGCAGGCGCTCCACGTCTTCGATGGCGCGCTGGCACTGTGCGGGCCGGTGGGCAGCCTCGCGCGCGCGAGCTGGACTACCTCGACGACTTCCGGGTGGTGTTCGATTATCTCTTTCCCGGCGTCATTCCGGGGTCCCCGATCGAGGTGCCAGGCGGAGGTCACCGCTCACTGGAACGACCTGTATCACGCCGGCGGTGGCGGCGGCGATTCTGTTGCGGCCCGGCTGCGGCGCGGGAGCTCATCGCCATCACCGGGGCGCCGGTGGCGAGCCAGAGTCCCATCGACATCGCGACCACCGCGGTCGCGCATCCTCTGGTACAACGTCATCGGGTCGGCCGACGTGCAGGCCCGGCTGGGCGGCAGCCCTTACGACAACACGCACCCGGGTCTATACCGGCTCCTCCAACGATGTCGCGCTGAACGGCTTGATTGCACGGTTCACCGCCAATCCCACCGCGCATCGCGGCGCTGAGGCGATACGAGACCAGCAGGCAATCTCACGAGTGCCGGTGGTCACCCTGCACACCACCGGCGACCCCATCGTGCCGGTGGCGCAGGAGTCGCTGTACGCGGTGAAGGTCAGGCAGAATGTCCCGGCCGCTTTCCTGGATCAGACCTCGGTGAGCCGCTACGGCCACTGCAGCCTTCGAGGCGCCCGAGGTCCTGGGCGCATTCTCCCGCCTGATGGCCAAGGTCGGCCGCTGATGCGGCTGGGCGTCATCTCGGATACCCACGGCCTGCTCCGGCCCGAGGTGTTCGACGCCTTTGCCGAGGTGGACCACATCCTGCACGCGGGCGATGTGGGGCCGCTGGACCTGCTCACCGAGCTGGAGGCGATCGCGCCGGTCACCGCGGTGTACGGCAACACCGATGGCGGGGAGGTCCGGAGCCGCCTGCCCCAGGTCGCCACGGTCGAGCTGGATGGGTTCGATATCGTGGTGACCCACGGCGATCAGCTCGGCTCACCCACCCCGGAGGCGCTCAACGCCGCCTTTCCCGAGGCCCAGATCATCATCTACGGGCACACCCACAAGCCGTTGCTCACCCTGGTCGATGTGGTGGTGACGGTGATGAACCCGGGCGGGGCGGGGCACCGGCGGTTCGACCTGCCGCCCTCGGTGGGGATTCTGGAGCTGGAGCCGGGGATTCCGCCGCGGGGGAGGCTGGTGCCGCTGCTCGACTTCGATTCCGAGTAGATCGACTGTCCGGATTGACTCTGGACGGTCCTCACTTGACCGGGCGCTTGATTCCAGGCCGTAGGGTGGAGATCGAATCCCTCACCCGAGGTTTCCCATGCCGCTCCGGTTGGTTCTACCGAGCTCCTTCCTGCTGATCGCGCTCACCGCTTGCCATGAAACGACCACCGAGCCTGACACGCTCAGCCTCAGCGCTGCGACCGGGCTGGCGTTCTATCAGGTGAGCGCCGGTGAGACCCACACCTGCGGCATCACCACCGATAACCGGGCCTATTGTTGGGGCTACAACTTGAGCGGCCAGCTCGGCGACGGCACCACCACCGATCGGTTGACGCCGGTGCCGGTGGCGGGCGGCCTTCGCTTCCATCAGATCAGTGCGGGAGGCCGGCTCTCGACCTGTGCCGTCACCACCGACAACCGGGTCTACTGCTGGGGACACAACGGCTTCGGCCAGGTCGGGGATGGGACCAGCGGCAACGAGCGATTCACGCCGGTCCCCGTCGCCGGCGGCCACCGGTTCCGCCAGGTGGACGTCGACTTCTTTCACGCCTGCGCGCTGACCTACCCTCTCCCAGCCGGGCCTACTGCTGGGGTACCAATTTCGATGGCGAGCTGGGCGACGGCACCCGGACCGACCGGTCGGTGCCGGTGGCGGTGAAGGGCTCCCTGCTCCTGCGCCAGGTGACCGCGGGAGCGAAGCACAGCTGCGGCATCACCACCAGCTATGCCGCTTATTGCTGGGGCACCAATCGGGCCGGCCAGCTGGGTGACAGCTCGACCGTGGTCCGACGGTCGGTGCCGTCGCTGGTCGCGGGCGGCCACCGGTTCAGCAGCCTGGATGCGGGCGACGACCACACCTGTGCGGTGACCACGGGCAACCGGGCGTACTGTTGGGGTAATGGAAGAGGTGGCAGCATTGGCGATGGCCACTCCCATTACAGTTATTGGCCCCGGGCGGTGCTGGGCGGACTGCTCTTCACTCGGGTGACCGGCGGGGCCGACTCACACCTGCGGCGAGACCACGGGCAACCGGGCGTATTGTTGGGGCAGAAATGGCTCCGGTGCGGTCGGGGATGGCACCACCACCCAGCGGCTGACCCCGGTCCCGGTTGCCGGGGGCCACATCTTCAAGCAGGTGAGTGCCGGTGGTGCTCACAGCTGCGGGAAGACTGATACCTCAGTCGCGTATTGCTGGGGATGGAACGGCCTCGGCCAGCTGGGCGACGGGACGAAAACCACCCGGTGAAAGCCGGTGCGGGTGGCGGCGGCGCCGTAGAGTCGGCTGCTGCCGGGGAAAACGCGACGCTGACGGCGGCGATTGCGAGGCTGACGCCGCCGATTCTGACGCTGCCGCAGAAATCGCGTTCCTGCAAACGGCGACGCTGTTGCTGCGCGGAAAATCGTGAAGCTGTAACGCCCGATCGTGACGCTGCCGGCAGAGACGTGTTCCTGCAAATGGCGACGCGTTGCTGCGCGGAAAATCGTGATGCTGCGGCGCACGATCGTGATGCTGCGGCAGAAATCGCGTTCCTGCAAATGGCGACGCTGTTGCTGCGCGGAAAATCGTGAAGCTGTAACACCGAATCGTGACGCTGCCGACAGAGAACGTGTTCCTGCAAATGGCGACGCTGTTGCTGTCGCGGAAAATCGTGAACGTGTCGCGCCGAGTCGCGACCCTGCCGGGAAGTTTTCAACACTGAAAGTCAGAGCGCTTTCCGCTGCAAGTAAATTTTCAACATTGACGGATCGACACGCGTCCCGTGCACGGATTTCGACTCATTTCCAAGCTCTGCAATGCTGGATGCTGCTCCTGTCGCTGCTATTTGCGGCGCAGACGGGCGACACCCTGCAGGTGCGGGAGATCCCCCGTCCTCCGCCGCCGGACGTCCGGATCGACACCGTGGCGCTGGGCGCGCCACGGCGTTCGGATCCCAACCGGTCAGGGAACCGCGCTGGTCTGGCTGGTTCGGGCTGGCGGACACCCTGTTCATCGCTGCGCGCATTCCCGATTCCACGCCAGTACTGGGGTGACGACTTCGTCGTGAGCCTGGATACCCGGGGCGATGGGGCGCCGAGCCCGCAGCACGACGATTTCCAGCTGGATTTCCGGCGGGTGCTCGACAGCAGCGTGGTGTACCGGGGCCGGGACGGTCGGTGGCAGCCGCCCCGGGGCGATCCCGACTGGCGGCTCGGCGCCGAGCGGAGCGGGGGCGGATGGGAGGTGTCCGGGCGAAACGAGGCGAAGGGGTGGAGTGTGCTGATCCGGCTGGATCCGGCCTGGCTGGAGGGTGAGGCGGGGCGGCGGCCGCGGATTGCGTTTCGGATCTATGATGATGCGCCGGGTGGGTGGTTTGCCTGGCCTGCGCCCCGAAACCGCGGCCCGGCCACCACAGTGGAGCAGTCGCCGGCCACCTGGTCTGTGGTGGGTATGTCAAAATGAGCCAGATAGATAGCTCAGGTACCATGGCTGGTCCCGCCTTGGCAAGCGAGTTGCTTCTGGTGATGTTGAAAGACCCCCAAAAGACAACGAAATGGCAGCTCGAAAAACGAGGCGACCTCGGTGCGCGCGTTCATCCAGGCCCTGAAGCGGCGAATCAGATGGGTGATGGGCCGGGACCTTTACCGGAAGCCGGAGCTGGTTGTTCCGGTCGAACGGCTGGGAGATCCGGGTGGTCGCTGGACCATTGCGACGGACGGGATCCGCCGAGGGGCCGTGGTCTACACCTTCGGGGTGGGCCAGGACATCAGCTTCGAGCGCGACCTCATCCAGCGGTTCGGCGTCAGGGTGCACGCCTTCGACCCCACCCCGCATGCGCTAGCCTGGGTGGCCAAACAGGGCGTTCCCGATGGCCTGGTAGTCCATCCGTTCGGAGTGGCCGACTACGACGGGACCGCGCGGTTCGCCGCCCCGGCGAAGGGATACATCTCGTTCAGCACGGTGCGGCAGGAGGGCTTTGGTGACGGCGGTGGAGGCGCCGGTGCGGCGAATGATGACGCTGCAGGAGGACCTCCAGCTTTCCGCACCGGACATTCTCAAGATGGACATCGAGGGAGCCGAGTACGCCGTGCTGGCCGATGTCATTACCGGCGGCTACCGGCCGGCGCAGATCCTGGTCGAGTTCCACCACCGCTACCGGGAAACCGGGGCCCGCAAGACCCGGGAGGCAATCGCCTTGCTGAACCAGGCCGGGTATCGGATCGTGTTCGTCTCCCGGAACGGGATGGAGTACACCTTTGCGCGGTTTGTCGAAGTCCAAGCCCCTGTCCTCACTGGTATCTCGATAGCGAGCGCGGTTCAGTAAGCCCCCCTCACATCCACTGCTCGCACGGCGTCGTGCCCGTCCGGCATTCTTGCTGAATGCTGTGCCGGAGCTTATACCCTATGCGGGATCCGCCCACGAGTGTCCCGTGAGGCTCGGAGATGGGGGAAGTTATGCCGAGTATCGAGGAAAACCGCAGCGAATGGGGCGAAAAGTATGGCTGGTCTGATTGGGGCGAGGAGTGGTCACAGCCGTGGGGTAGTCCCGAGTCACAATGGTTCGGCACTGTATTCCCGCGCATTCACGCCTTCGTGCCCGCGCCGACGCTTCTGGAGATCGCCCCCGGCTTTGGGAGATGGACGAAGTATCTGCAGGCACACTGCGGCAGACTGATCGGAGTGGACCTGACAGAGCGCTGTGTCGAGGAATGCCGCCGGCGGTTTCAGGGTCTTGGCCATGTCGAGTTCCATGTGAATGACGGCACGTCACTCGAGATGGTACCCGAGAAATCGGTGGACTTCGTCTTCAGTTGTGATTCACTGGTGCACGTCGAGACTGATGTCGTCGCAGCGTACCTGCGGCAGCTCGCCGGCAAGCTCACGCCTGATGGTGTGGGGTTCATCCACCACTCTAATCTGGGTGCCTATCGGGACCAGCATACCGGTGCGCTACCGACGTGGGTGGAAAACCGGGGCTGGCGGGCCCAGACGATGACTGCCGCGGCATTCAGGGACGAATGTCAGAAGGCTGGGCTATTGTGTGTGGGCCAGGAGATCGTGAACTGGTGGGCTGGTATTCTCAGCGATTGCTTCTCGGTGTTCACCCTTCCGGGCTCTCGCTGGGCTCGGCCGAACCGGGTGATTGTCAATCACCGCCTCACTCAAGAAGCGGCCACGCTCTCCCGGCTGGCCCAGCTATACACGGCGCCGTCCTTCGAAAGTGGTGGGGGGAAGGCCTCGAAAGGCGTGGTTATGCATGTCCTCGACTGGGCAAACCAGGTCTCCCGCCGTGAGGACTTGATTGGAAGGGCGATGATCTCGGCAAAGAGGTTTCCTTTTGTACGTCAGTGGTTTCTTCGGCGAAAGCACAGACTTCTTCGGCGGGCCGATTCGTAATAGCGGTAGAGGGAGGGACTCGGCCAGTTGGCCCGGCGCGAATCTTCTGATTCACACTGAGGGGCGACTGCGACGAGGGCTGGCCTGAGTTTGTCGCACTGAATGACCATGCCGGGTCCACGTGTGACTTAGTAGCTTCTTGACGGCTGCGATACTCGCCGCATCTTAACTGCAGGATCTGAAAGGACACTCCGCAGGTTCGCCACCGCACGACGGTCGTGACCCAAGAGTCTACGGCACCAACGTGGAGCGCGTAGCCTAGCTGTGCGCTCAACGAGGAGGTGAGACTCTTTGCAGATACTCGTAACCGGAGGAGCTGGTTTTATCGGCTCGCATCTCTGCGAGCGATTGATCAAGGCGGGTGAGGAAGTCATCTGCCTCGACAATTTTTTACGGGCTGCCGGGATAACATTGCCCACCTGCTCGACTACAGCCGCTTCGAGCTAGTACGGCACGACGTGGTGGAGCCCATCCGTCTCGAAGTCGATCAGATATATAACCTCGCGTGCCCTGCCTCGCCAATTCATTACCAGTTCAATCCGGTGAAGACAGTCGAGGCCAACGTGGTGGGCACACTCAACGCGCTACGGCTGGCCCATCAGATTGGTGCGCGCATCCTACAGGCTTCTACCTCAGAGGTCTATGGCGATCCCACAGTGCACCCACAGACTGAGGACTACGGGGCAACGTGAACCCGATCGGCCCACGGGCCTGCTACGACGAGGGCAAGCGGGTGGCCGAGACCCTCATGATGGATTATCACCGGCAAGACGGGGTCGATACCCGTATCGCTCGCATCTTCAACACCTACGGACCACGCATGGATGAGGCAGACGGTCGGGTGGTGTCGAATTTCATTGTTCAAACCCTGCGGGGGCAGCCACTGACGCTATACGGCACCGGCGAGCAGACTCGGTCGTTCTGCTACGTGGATGATCTGATTGACGGACTTGATTCGCCTAATGAACGCTGAAGGGGATCCACGAACCGGTAAACCTGGGCAACCCTCATGAATTCACCATCCGGGAACTGGCTGAACAGGAATCGCCGAGCTGTGCGATGCCCCAACCAGCGTGCGGCATTGCCCGTTGCCTCAGGACGACCCAGCCCATCGGCGGCCGGATATAGCGCGTGCGGAGTTACTTCTGAAGTGGATACCGAAGAGTGGAACTACGTGAAGGCCTTAAACGCACAATCGCGGACTTCCAACGAAGATTGACGAAGGCGCAGGAGCGGGCTTCGGGCCTGCGGGCAACTGCAAGGCGAGCATTGGGAATCCATGGCAACGGAAAAGGGGCCAAGTCGGGGGTCGTCTCGCCAGAGCCATTCCGGGAGCGGGGGGATAAGGCCATCTCGCACGGCGAGACGGTCGCCGACGGTGTCAGTTCTGGATAGAAGGTGAGTGCGGGCTCAGTGTCTGGAAATCAATAGTGTAAGACCTAAGTCGGGTTGCACCTCCTGGCCTGATGGAAGATTCGCTACCGATGCTCACGATCGTCTTGCCCGCCTTCAACGAGGCCGCCGGCCTCGGCGACCTGCTCAGGCGCATCGGTGATACGGTCGGAGCGAGGGGCCGGTTCGAAATCTTCGTGGTGGACGATGGCTCCACCGATGGGACTTCGGCGATCGCCCGCGGGCCGCCATGAGCCTTCCTCTGCGCGTCCTCTCCCATCCCGTGAATCGCGGCTACGGCCGCGCCCTCAGAACCGGCTTGATCAGAAGCGGTCCAGAACGGGGGAACGGTCGTCACGCTCGACGCTGACGAGTCCCACGATCCTGCGCCTCATCCCTGGCATGCTCGAGAAGATCGAAGCGGGATACGACATGGTGATCGCGTCCCGGTTCCGACTCGGGGGTGCAGAGATCGGCGTCCCATGTGAGACGGCGGCTGCTGAGTCGCTGCGCAAGTCTGGTGTTCCGGTCGACGCTCTCGATCGGCGACGTGCGGGACTATACCTGCGGTTTCCGCGCCTACCAGGCGTCACTCCTGCGAGCGAATGATCCTCGGACGGGGCGAGGACGGGTTCCTACGCTCGGCGAATTTTGCAGCCGGCTTCGAGCTTCTGCTCAATGCCGCATCCCTCGGAGCCCGGATCACCGAGATCCCACTCGAGCTGCACTATGAGCGAAAGCGGAGCGCGAGCAAGATGCGGGTCACGCGCGACCTGCCACCATATTTCTCTCTCCTTCTCGGGCATCACTTCCGGGCGGCGCCCGGCCAGGGGCGGTCCCTGACCACCCTCCGATCCGAGAGCCGGGGCCTTCGTGCTCCGGCCATGGTCCCACCAGCGCACGCCGGCGCCCGCCCTCTCGGGCGAGTCGGGGTTATCGGCGGTGGGATCGCGGGTCTGGCCGACCGCTTACTATCTCGCGGCAGGCCGGTGCCGAGGTCGAGCTCTTCGAATCAACGCCCTCCTTCGGAGGCCTGGGTTCGTCGTTTCGCCACTGCGGATACAATCTGGATCGGTTCTATCACGTCATTCTCCCGACGCGACAATTATCTCCTGGAGCTCTGCCAGGCGCTGGGAATTCGCGATCGGGTGTATTGGAAGGAAGCGTCTCTGGCATTCTTCTATCAGCGCCGCCTGTACGGTCTTCGGGGGCCGATGGACCTGCTCCGATTCGGCGCTTTGCCCATGGCAGACCGGCTCCGGCTGGGACTGACGGCCCTCTACACCGGGCACGTCGCGTCCTCTGCCGGACTGGACGACGTCACGGCCGTGGATTGGCTCACCAAACTGTCCGGCCGGAGGGCGGGCCAGCGGCTGTGGCGTCCGCTCCTCGAGGCGAAATTCGGCGACGCATACGACCGCATCCCGGCACTGTGGTATTGGACCAGCTTCAAGCGGGAAAAGGGGACCAAGAAGGAGGTCAAGGGGTACATTCGGGGCGGCTACAGCGGCCTGACCGACACCCTGGTGGAATCGCTGGCATCCCACGGGGTTTCACTGCACGCCAATTCCCCGATCTCCACGCTGGACCTCAACTCTGCGGGACGACCCTAGGTAAGAACTCCGTCGGGTACGGTCGAATTCGACCGTATCGTCAGCACCATTCCGTTCGCGCATTTATCCAGAATCGCCGCCGGCGGGGCGCTGGACGAGCCGCTCGGCCCGTTCGTAGATGCGATTGATTATCAGGGCGTGGTCAATGTGCTGCTTCTGCTCCGCCGCTCGCTCACTCCCTACTACTGGATCCCGGCAGTGGAGTGCGGCGTACCTTTTCAGGGGATCGTCGAGACCACACGGGTGATCGACCTCGAGGAGACCGGCGGATACCACCTCGTCTATCTGATGAACTACGTCCATCGCACCCATCCGATCTTCAACCGCGACCCTGATGCACTGGCCGCGGAGTACGTCAGTGGGCTCCAGAGTCTGTTTCCCGATCTCGACCCGCAGGACGTATGTGGCGCGTTCGTCTTCAAGGCACCCTACGTCGAGCCGCTTTACACGCCGGGCTATGGACGCCGCAAGCCGCCCGAGGAGCTGATTCCGGGCCGGGTGTACCTTGCGACGACCGCCCAGGTGTACCCGAATGTGACCTCATGGAACAGCTCGATCGGCCTGGCGAGATCAGTCGTCGGGCGGATGCTCGAGCGGGTCAGGACGACGTGACGCGGCCGGCCGGACTCTCGATCGACATGGATTCGGTGGCCAGTCACCTCGAGGGCTACGGTTACCGCCGTCCGGCGGACGACGGTGTGGCTTACACGGTTGCGGTCCCGCGGATCTTGGAACTCCTCTCCCGGACGGGCGCTCGCGCCACGTTCTTCCTCATCGCCGGGGAGGCACGCAACCATCCCGAGGCAGTCCGTCTCATCGTGGAGGAGGGGCACGAGGTGGCCTGTCACTCGATGACCCACCGGCTTCCCTTCAGCGATTTGGATTCCCAGGAACGGCGGCTCGAGCTCTGGGATTCGAAGGCCTTGCTTGAGGACCTCGCTGGCCAGGAGGTGATCGGTTTCCGGGCCCCCAGCTGGGACGCAGGGCGTTGGCTGGCACCGGAACTCGCGGCGGCAGGATACCGCTACGACAGCTCTACCTACCCGTCGCTTCTCCTCTCTGGCTCTGCGCGTGGCGGTGGCGCGCCGGGGCAAGGCGGCGAAGCGTCACTCTATGCGGCGGCCCTGGTCCGGCGTTCTGGGCCCTCGGGAACCCATCGCATTCAGATTGACTCCGGCGTCCCTGGTGGAAGTGCCGATGTAGACGATCCCATGGCTCCGTCTCCCGTACTATCACACCCTCCGCTTCGTCCTTCCGGGGATGCTCTTCGGTTGGATTGGGGGCGTTGCCCAATCACTCCGCCAACCGGTGTGGTACCAATTTCACGCGGTCGATTTCCTCTCCATGTCCGACGCGCTGGATCCACGGATCGCCTGTCATCCCGGCATGCAGATGCCCCTCGAGCGCAAGCTCGAGCTGCAGCTGAAGCAGTTCGGGCTCTCGGCCGGGCCCGCACGGTGATGCCTCTGCGAGATTTGGTTGCGCATTGGTTCGGCACCGTCGAGCCCACCGTCGAGCTGGCTGCCAAGGAGAGTGCATGAGTACCGATCCTCTGTCCTTGCCCAGCGAGCGAAATGCCAGCGGCCGCAGCTTCGGGGAAGAGGAGATCGCTCTTCTCCGCGAAGTCCTCGAGTCGGGGATCCTGTTCGGGCCCAACGGAACCAAGGTGCGCCGGTTCGAGGAGGAGCTACAGGCGCTGTTCGGGATGCCGTACGCGAGGGCAGTCTCCTCCGGCTCTGCCGCGGTTCACACGGCGCTTGGCGCGCTCGACGTGGCACCGGGCGACGAGGTTGTCACCACACCGATTACCGATATGGGCGCGATCGCCCCGATTCTCTTCCAGGGGGCAATACCGGTCTTCGCCGACGTGGATCCCGACACTCTCAATGTCACGGCCGACACGCTTCGTCCCCGAATCACTGAGCGCACTCGGGCGATTATCGTGACTCATCTCTTCGGGAATCCGTGCGACATGGACCCGATCCTTGCTCTGGCCCGTGATCGGGGTGTCGCCGTAATCGAGGATGTCGCCCAGGCGTACCTGGCGACCTATCGCGGGGCGTTGACTGGGACGCATGGGCGACATCGCCACATTCAGCCTCCAGCAGACGAAGCACATCACCTGCGGTGAGGGCGGCTTCGTGTTGACCCGTTCGGAAGGGCTGGGGCGCCGTGCTCGCCTGTGGGCGGACAAAGGATGGAACTACGATCCGGTGGATCCCGACCACGAGTTCCTGGGGCTGAACTATCGGATGTCCGAGCTTCAGGGAGCCGTTGCTCTCGCCCAGCTGCGGAAGCTACGACCGATGGTCGAGCATCGGGTACGCATGGCGGAACGCCTGCGCGCCCTGCTGGCTGAGGTGCCGGGCGTAGAGGCCGCTCCCGACGACGCCCGGCGCCACCCAGACCTACTGGCGGTTCGTCCTTCTGATCGATCCCGAGAGTTATCCCTGGAGGTCCGCAGGCGCTCAGCTCCGAGCTTCGTTCCTTAGGGGTCTGGAGCACCCCAAACTACATCCGGATGCCGGCCTTTCTGTGCCGCAATTTCCGCGAGCGAATCACCTTCGGTGACACTGCCTACCCCTACTCTCAGTACCAGAACAAGTACCCTGTAGAACGGCTGGAGGACTACCCAGGCTGCCGGGAGGGTCTTGAGCGGGTCCTCGTGCTCCCCTGGACTGAGCGTCACAACTCTACTCACGTCGACCTTCTCGCCGAGCAGATCTCGCGGGCTGTAGAACGGCTCACGAGGGTGGCAGGAAATCGGCTCATGGAGCACGCGTGAAGATCAATCCTTGGTCGCCATCGTGATCCCGATGCGGAACGAGCGCGTGGCGGTCCGGCCTCTCTTCGAGAAGTTTGTGGCGGCTGCCCAGGAATGGCAGGAGCCGTATCGGATCATCGTGGTGGATGGAAATTCCTCCGATGGAACGCCCGCCGAGGTTCGCGGCTTTCACCGATCGGCTTCCGATCGAGATCCTCGAGCTGGAGAGGACGTGGGACTCGGCGGCGCGCTCGAGGCAGGGCTTCAGAGAGCTTTGACGGAAGCGGACGTCAATCGTGACGATGGACGGAGACGACTCCCATGACCCGCACACCATCCCGGCGCTTCTGGCGCGTCTCAAGGAGGGATACGACGTAGTCGTCGCCTCTCGGTTCGCGCCGGGGGGCAAGGAGATAGGGGTGGCGGGACACCGCGAAGCTGCTAAGCCATGCAGCCAGCACGATTCTTCGGCTTCTCTTCCCCGTTGGCACGGTGCAGGACTACTCGAGCGGATTCCGCGCCTACCGGGCGGAGGCGCTGCGTCGATTAAGCGGCCGGGCGAGATCGTTTCCGAGACTGGGTTCGCGTGTATGCTCGATATTCTGCTACGGCTCCGGGCCGGGGAGCCCGTGCGGCGGAGGTGCCGCTGGTGCTTCGCTACGATCTCAAGCCGAGTGAGAGCAAGATGGACGTTCCCCGGACCGTCCTCCGTTACCTGGTTCTGATTGCGCGAAACTGGCGGACCGTGCGGCCGTGGGCGGCCTAGGGAGAGGGCGGTAGTGCGATGACGGTTCGGTTCGGGATCGTCGGTTACGGCATGATCGCCGATGCCCACGCGCATGCCATTCAGGCGAGCGGAGAGGCAGAGCTTATCTCCGTAGCCGATCCGGTTCCGCAGGCACGCCGGGCGGCGTGGAACGGTGGGGATGCAGCGGCCTACAGTAAACCGACGAAATGTTCCGCGAGGTGAAGTCGATGCTGCGTGTGTATGCGCGCCCCCCGTCCTGCATCGCGCCTTGACCGAGCAGCTGCTCGACAGCGGGGTGCACGTGTTTGCGAGAAGCCGCTCGGGATGACGGTGCGCGGATGCCCGAGCCATGGCTGCCTCGCCGAGCTAAGGCACTCGTTCTCGCGGTCTCGTCAAAATTCCGCTTCGTTCCGGATCTTCTCGAGGCGCGCCGCCAGATCGAGGCCGGAACGATCGGCCAGGCAATCGGCTACGAAGTGACCCTCTGTGCCCAGAATCCGATAGCCAAGGGTTGGAACCACCGCCCAAACTCTCTGGCGGTGGCGTGGTGATGGACAACGGGACCCACGCCTATGACATAATCACGCCGTGCTGGGTAAGCCCCACTCGTACGTCTGCCCTATTCGCACCACGGACCATGAGCCCGGAGGTGGAGGACACCGCCGAGATCCTATTTCGCACTGATGGAGGCGTATCGGGCGGGTCGCGCTCTCCTGGGCCTACTTCACCAAGGATCTGGATTACTCGTCATCCACGGGGAAAAGGGCACGTTGAGGGTCGGCTGGACGGGGGGCGGCCTGCGAGCTCACGGCGATGCGGAATGGACTTTCTTTGGGAACAAGTATGATAAGCGTAAGGCCTTCATTGACCAGTTGACGTCCTTCGTCGCCTTCGTGCGTGGTCTCAGAGGCAACCGAGCCGGCTTCAGAGGCCATCGCCGCGCTTCATTTCGTCGAGCGGGCCTATGAAGCGGAACGTCTCGGGCGGACCGGTATCTCCGCAGACATCAACCGACGCTCGACCCGCACTGGTCATCCGACCTCTCGACAGCGATGATCTCGCACGCTGCCAGGCAAGGTCCGGACAATAGGTTTCGGGGGGCGCATGGCGCTCTCTTGCGGGACCCCCGCAGCGGCTGCACACTAATAGGGCAGTAGTGGGTCTTGCCCATACTTCAGCGACGCCCCTCGGGATACGCCGAGCATGCTCCGATTAGGATTAGCACCTGCCAGAGCTCGCGCGCGAAGTCCAGCTTCGCGGCGACGAAGCCGCGCTTCGGCTTTCCAGTCCCTCGCCGGGTTCATCAGCGGTCGTCGTCATCGGCGTGGCTACCGGGCTTGCGCGCGACAGCAGCGTGTCGATGTCGGTGAAGTCGTTGCTGACGGGCGGATTCGTGTTCTGCGGCACGTGGCATTCGGTGAGAAGAAGCGGCGCGGCGAGATCGAAGCCAGAAACTGGCCGTCGCGGTCCATGAAGTGGAGGATCGAGACCATCGTGCCGCCATTTGCGAGGCCGCGCATGGCAGGAACAGCAGGGACTGTTGCCGTTGAGGTCGATCTGATAGCCGTCGATCGTGTGCGGAATGACAGGCGGCTGCTCCGGATAGTTGCGCACTTCTCTTTCAGAGGTGTTGCGGTTCGGCAGCATCGGCGGTCGGGCCTTCGTCGTTGAGCGGCGTCGGGCCGCGCAGACCTGACGTCACCGTCTGCGCGGTCAGCGAACTCGCGCCAGCCGCGATCGCGACTGCGAGCACGCTACTCCAAATCGTTTCATCATGACATGTTCATCCGCTCGATGCGGACGGCGCACTTCTTGAATCGGTCTGCAGGAAATGGGATAGGTGGCGTCCAGCGTCACCTTGTTGATCAGCTTGGACGCTGCGTTGAATCATGGTACGAAGACGAGGCCAGGCGGCGGCGCGGTCGCGGCCGCGGCTCGACGTGGACGCAGATCAAGCCGCGGCGCGAAACCACCTTCACCCCGTAGCCGCGCCGGTAGGTTCGCGTCGCGGCGTCGTCGGGGTGCATGAAGCAGACGGCCTCGGACACCGCGCCTTGTAGAGCTCGGGCACCCGCTGCGTCATCGTGCCGGAATGCCAGTGCTCCAGCACGCGGCCGGTGGAGAGCCAGAAGGGATACTCCGCGTCCGGACTTTCGGCCGGCGGCTCGTAAGGCAACGCAAAGATCGTGCCTTGCCGTCCGGAAACCGTAGAATTCGATGCCGTTCCCGCTTTGACGTAGGGGTCGCGGCCCTCGCGGAAGCGCCATTTGGTCTCCTGGCCGTTGACCACCGGCCAGCGCAGGCCGCGCACCTCGGTGGTAGGCGTCGAACGGCGCGAGGTCGTGACCATGGCCGCGCCCAAAGGCGGCATATTCCTCGAACAGGCCCAGCAGCACGACGAACGAGTAGATGCACAACA
>CAWBVP010000013.1:0-81049 GCA_963792265.1 uncultured Gemmatimonadales bacterium
GCAAGACCAGCAGCGTCTTGTCACCTTTGTCCTCGAAGGTCACCGTGGTGACGGCCCCACCTTCGTCGCCTTCGTCATTGGTCCAGGCCAGGCGCGAGTGCGGATTCACTTCGATGTACCTGCCGAAGAACTCCATCTACTGGGGGCACCGTGGCCGAACACCAAACGGTACCTGCCCCCGACACGAACATCCACCTCGCAGGAGAGCAGGGACAGCCACTCGACTTCGGTACCCACCACCGCCTGAACAGCTCGGGCTTGGAGAACGCCTCGAACACGAGGCGCGCCGGGCCGTTGAAGGTTCGCGTGACGACTAGCTCGCGCTCCGACTTCCGTTCCACCGTCGTGCGGTTCTTCATGTGGGTAGGCTCCTCTCTCTTGTTACGTCCATCGATCTTCTCCTTCCGTTTCAGTTCGTTGACAACCTTGTCCAGCTCGTCGAAGCGTGCGTCCCAGAGCTGGCGGTACCGCTCGAGCCACGCCGTCTCTTCCTCGATCGGCGGGGGCCGAGCTTGCAGGTCCGCACCCGCCCGACCTTCTCCGTGGTGACGAGCCCCGCCTGCTCCAGAACGCCGACGTGCTTCTTCATGCCCGTGAGGGTCATGTGGAACTTCTCGGCAAGGTCCGTGATCGAAGCGTCGGAACGTCCGAGCTGTTCCAGAACGCCGCGTCGGGTGGCGTCCGAGAGCGCGGCGAACGAATCGTCGAGGCGGGCTTGGATATACTGAACCATGTGGTACAGTATACGATATAACGTGGCCGCATGCAAGGGCAGGCCGAGCCCGGGCTGCGCTTTCGACCTGGTCCCCGACTTGCCTCGGTGCGGGCCATGACAATCTTTCTGCGGCGGGTGAATGGCAATGCCGGACGTTTGGTCAAGAATGAGAGGAGATGATATGACTCTCAAGCGGATGGACAACGTCGGCATCGTGGTAGAATCCCTCGATGCCGCCATCTCATTTTTCGTCGAGCTTGGCCTGAGACTCGAAGGGCGAGCCACGGTCGAAGGAGAGTGGGCTGGGCGCGTCACCGGACTGGGGACCCAGCACGTCGAGATCGCCATGCTGGTCACTCCGGACGGCCACAGCCGGCTCGAGCTTTCGCGATTCCTCACCCCGCCCGTCGTCGCCGATCACCGGAACGCCCCGGTGAACGCGCTCGGCTACCTGCGCGTCATGTTCACCGTGGACGACATCGACGAGACGCTCGCCAGGCTCCGCAAGCATGGCGCGCAGCTCGTCGGCGAAGTGGTTCAGTACGAGGAGGCGTATCGGCTCTGCTACATCCGCGGCCCCGAAGGACTTCTCATCGGGCTCGCCGAGGAGCTCAGGCACCGCGTCCCCGCATAGGCGCAGTCTCCCGCCAGCCTTGACATCGGCGGAGCTGGACCTAGCGTCTACAGCGACGCCCGTTTTGGGAGAGGTCGATGGTGAGCTTCCATTGTACGATGCCGGTTCCGTCGCTGGCGCGCTTTCTGGCCGCAGCGTCCTCCTTTTGTTCGCGGCCTGCTCCTCATCGGTTGAGCCTCGAGGTGGCATCACCTTGCTGGTCGAGAACGGAAGCTGCATGCCCGGGCCCTGCAGCCGCCAAGAGGTTCTAGCCTTCCCCCGCAACCAGCCGAACACGCCCGGAGGATCCTGGTCGCTGGACCTTGGCACGATGAGTGGGTCTGAACTCTGCATTACCATTCCGGTTTCAGCGACATTCCGGGTCATCGGCATCCATGCCGACGGTTCCGCGGACACGACAAAGTTCGTCTGGACAACAGCACTGCCCGTCACTCTCGGAGTGCAGGACCCCTCGGCATCGCGCATTTTTGCATCAGCCAGCACGTCCGAGTTCGTACCGGCTACAGCGGCGGGATGGAGCATCACACTGCCAGGCGGGTCACAAGTCGCTCCCGCTTCGGCTTGCGATCCCTCATAGCTGACCCGGGCGCGGTCGCCGAGGAGTTCAATCAGTGCCGTCGTCGGTGCCGTGGGTTGGGTCGGCATCAGGTTTAAGGAGCCTCGGCAGTATCCCCACGGATCTCGGGCAATTCCCGCCTTGCCGCTCGCCTGGCCGCAGCGAGCGAGGCCGAGGCGCAGACCGCGGAAGCCAGGGCGAACGTGGGGGCGATCGCCAGCACGTCTCCCCAGCCAAGGGACGCGGCCTTGGCGAAGAGGGCTGATAGCAGAAGGCCGCTCGCCGCACCCCACCCCGCAAAGCGCGGAAGCGACATCTGATCAAACCTGCGACGGCCCTCGGTCAGCACGAGGAGCCCGGAGAAGGTGATCCCGGCAAGGAAGCCGAATACAGCAAAGACGAGAGGGAAGGGGGCGTCGGCATTGAAGCCAAACACCCAACGCGGCACGAGGCCCACAGCGGACCATGCTGCTGCCCAGGTGAAGCCCATCCCGATTGTACCGCGAATGCGCCGCAGCCACTTGCCCATGATCCCCTCCACCATGGCGCCCACCGCCTCAGCCCATTCTTCAGTCGAGCGCCTCGCCTCTTGTGCTCAAGGTACCGCCAGGCAGGCGGGATTCAACAGGCTCATCGAAGCTCTGTAGCGCATAGCGAGCGAGTCGCTGCCCCAGGGTCTCGACCAGAATCATCCCGAGGTTGCCGCAAGGGATGTGATCCCCATCGCTGTTGGGCCCCACCGTAAGGGCATATCGTAGGCCATGGCAACCACCGCTCGCGATCCGGCGCCCTACTGGTCTACCTCCGCCCCGTTCCCCACGTTCGCCCGGCTCGATGCCGACACCGAGGCCGACGTGGTCGTCGTCGGCGCCGGCATCACCGGCCTCACCGCAGCTTACGGACTCGCGACCGCGGGGCGGTCCGTTCTCGTGATCGACCGACGGGCGCTGCGCCTCGGTGGACACCGGTCACACCAGCGCGCACCTCACCATGGTGACCGACCCGCGGCTCTCCGACCTGACCGACCAGTTCGGCCGCTCCCACGCGCAGGCGGTGTGGGATGCAGGACTGGCCGCGATCGCGTGGATCGACGAGATCGTCCGCGCAGCACGAGATCGATTGCGGGTTCGATTGGGTGGACGGCTACCTCCACCTGCCGCACGGCGACACCGAGGCCAAGGAGGTCGAACGTCTGAAGCGCGACGCCGAGCTCGCGGCCGAGCTGGGCTTCGACGCGACCTTCGTGGACCAGACGCCCCTTCGTCGGGACGCCCGGCGTCCGCGTCGACGGGCAGGCGCGGGTGCACCCGCGCCGCTACCTGGCGGGTCTCGCCAAGGCCATCGTGGCCGCGGGCGGCCGCATCCACGAGCACACCGACGCCGAGCGAGTTCTCCGATCGATCCGCTCTCGGTGACCGCCAACGGCCACCGGATCACCTGCGGCGACATCGTGATCGCGACCCACAACCCGCTCGTCGGGCGTCGGCGGCACCACGCGGCGCCATGCTCTTCCAGACGAAGCTCGCGCTCTACTCCAGCTACGTCGTGGCGGGCCGGGTCGGCGAAGGGCGTCGTGCCCGACGTGCTGCTCTGGGACACCGCCGATCCCTATCGCTATTTCCGGGTCGAGCCCCACCGCGACCACGACGTCGTGATCTTCGGCGGCGAAGACCACAAGACCGGCCAGGCCGCCGACACCGCCGAGCGCTACAGGCGGCTGGAGCGCGCTCTCGACCGCGTGGCGCCGGGCGTCGAGCTCACCCACCGATGGTCGGGACAGGTGATCGAGACGCCGGACGGCCTTCCCTACATCGGCGCGACCGCGGAGCACCAGTATGCCGGGACGGGCTATGCCGGAAACGGGCTGACGTTCGGGACGCTCGCCGGGATGATGATCGCGGACCGCATCCTCGGCCGCGCGAATCCCTGGACCGAGCTGTTCGATCCTGGCCGCAAGGCAATCCGCCACGGGCTCTGGGACTATCTCAAGGAGAACAGCAGCTATCCCTATTACCTGATCCGCGACCGCTTCGCGGGAGCGGAGGGCGCTCGTTGCGGTCGGTGAAGCGCGGGGAGGGTAAGGTCGTGGAGCGGACGGCAAGAAAGTGGCGGCCTACCGGGACTCGGCTGGCGCGTTTACGGTCCGCTCGGCCACGTGCACCCACATGGGGTGCCTGGTGCGCTGGAATCCCAGCGAGAAGACCTGGGACTGCCCCTGCCACGGGTCCCGCTTCGCCTGGGATGGCAAGGTGATCTCCGGGCCGGCGGAGTCGCCGCTGCCAGAAATTCCTCGATGACCGGAGGAAGCAGCGGCGGCGGCCTTTCCCCACGCTGCCGGGTCACCCCGTAGACCTGGTTGAACTTGCAGCTGATGCGCGGTCCGTTAGGTGGCATGAGGCTGGAGTGCCCGCGGGGTGCGCCGCAAGACCCGCAATGATACCCTTTCATATCTATCCAGATACTTTCGCTCGTCATCAGCAAACGAGATGCCATGCTCGAAAGACTTCTATCTCGACCCATCGACAATACGTATCGAGGGTCCCCGGTCGCACTTTGGCTTTTTGGATTGGTCGTCAGCGTGACGATTACTCAGGGTGTCTTCGCCGTCTTCAACGGGTACTCGACAGTTAGGAACGCTGACGGAATCCCACTCGACACCTATCCATCTGCAGCCGCACAAACGATAGTGGCACTTTGGGCACAAAGGGGACTCTCGCGCCTGATCATCGCCTCGCTATGTGTACTTGTATTGGTGCGATACCGCAGCGCGATTCCGTTCATGTTCGCATTCCTTCTGCTGAACTATCTGGCTGGCCAACTAGTTTTCCAGTTCGTCCCGGTGGTCCGCACGGGTACACCACCCGGGCCAATCGTAAACCTCATAATGCTCGCTCTGATGATCATTGGCCTGGCACTATCGCTACGGAATCGAGGGATTCAGATCTAGTTTTCCCCACGACGCCTCGAAAATGGCCTTTCCTTCCAGATGCGGCGCCATCGTTTCGCAATAATGAAACGTTTACTGATGTGCGCACAGCCGGGTCTCTTGCGTCTAATAGGCGGCTAAACCCGCGACGCCAGTGTCTCACACGGAGGCTGCATGCCCAGCTGGTCCCGGCGATCCGCCGCGCTCGCTATTGCGTTCTTCCTGGTCTCGTGCGGTGATGACAACGGCTTCAGCCCCACGGTCGAGAACGTATCCGGGAGCTACTCGGCCTCATCCTTCACGGTTACGAGTTCGTCGGGACCCGTCGACCTGCTCGCCTCGGGCGCATCGGTGCAGGTCACCCTGACTTCGGATGGCGCCACGACCGGCCGGCTTCTGCTGCCGGGCGCCGATATCGGTGGCGATCACGACGAGGACCTCGCTGGGACCTGGATGCTCACGGGCGACAAGGTGACGTTCAGCCCGCGAGGGCCATCGGTCCTTCGTTTTGCCGAGTTCACAGCTGCTCCAAGTCAGTTGACAGGCGAACGGATCTTAAGCGGCGAGACACTTCGCTTGGTATTGATCAGGGACCATTAGAAATGGCTCGTGGCGCCCTGGAGCGCGCCCGGATAAAGGCATAGTTGCTGGCTACCCCACCGGCGGTATTCTTACCTCATGCGACCCCTTCGGTATTCCATCAACGTCACCTTGGACGGGTGCTGCGATCATCGTGCAATGATCGCGGACGAAGACCTGCATCGTCACGCGGTCGAGAACCTCGACCGGGCCGATGCCCTCCTCTTTGGCCGGGTGACCTACGAAATGATGGAGGCAGCGTGGCGGCCGCCGGCGCCGCCGGGAGCGAGGCCTGATTGGATGGAACCCTTCGCCCGGACGATCGACGCGGCAAAGAAGTACGTCGTGTCGAGCACCCTGGACCGGGTCGACTGGAACGCGGAGCTCGTGCGCGGGGATCTGGGGAAGGCCGTTCAGCAGCTCAAGCGGGAGTCGGGTAAGGGACTGCTCGTGGGAGGCGTGAAGCTCCCGCAGGCGCTGGCGGAGCTGGGATTGATCGATGAGTACGAGCTCGTCGTGCATCCCAGGCTAGCGGGCCATGGGCCGACGTTGTTCGCGGGCCTATCGAAGTGGATCGACTTGAAGCTCGTGAGCCGGGTGGAGTTCGGCTCGGGGGCGGTGGCGATGCGGTACGAGCCCAAGATCTAACGGAGCGTTAGAAGGAGAGTGATCCATGCGAAAGATCATTGTCGGCGCCCAGGTTTCCATGGACGGAGTCATGCAGGCGCCTGGCGGGCCGTCGGAGGATCCCACCAAAGGCTTCAAGTTCGGCGGCTGGGCGATGCCCTATTTCGAGTAAGGAGGTCGGCGAAGAGATCGACCGCGTCTTCAAGGAGAAGTGCGATCTCCTGCTCGGCCGCAAGACCTACGAGATTTTCGCAGCGATACTGGCCCTACTACGACGAAACCGCGCCCGCCGGCGGCATCGCCAAGCTGTTCAAGGACATCAAGAAGTACGTGGTCTCGCGCTCGGGCGACGTCGATACCAGCTGGCAGGGCTCGGTGCTGCTGCGCGACATCGCCGACGTGAAGCGTTTGCGGGAAGAAGACGGCCCGAACCTCGTCACCCAGGGCAGCACCGAACTCGTGCACGCGCTGCTCGCGAACGACCTGGTTGACGCGATGAGCATCTTCACCGTGCCGGTCGTGCTCGGCGGCGGCAAGAAGCTGTTCGCGGACGGCTCGGCGCCGCACGGCTTCAAGCTGACCGGATCGCGGGTCTCGAGCACCGGCCTCATGATCGCCCACTACGAGCGCGCCGGTAAGATCAAGATCGGCGACACCGCGCTCGATTCACCGAGCGAGCGCTGAACGCGCGCGCCAGGAGCGCATGAAGCGCGAGGGCTAAAGGTCCTTGGCCGGTGACTTGAGCCATAACATTGTGCGATTTGGAGAGAGATGACATGAGCGAACCCGTGTTCTTGATCGCCCTGGCCATCGCGGGCACCACTCTCGTGCTGGTGGCGGGAGCCATTGGCGGAGCCATACGCGGGCGGGGATCGTCGCGATCCGCGCTCACCCAGCTCAGTGAGCAGCTGAGAGACCACGCCGCGGCGCTGGAAGACGTCCAGAACAGCCTGGTTCACCAGGCAAATCAGATGGCGGAGCTGCACGAACGGGTCGACTTCGCCGAGCGGTTGCTGGCCCAAAACCGGGATCGGACTGCATTGAAGTCTGAAAACTAGGGGTGAGCCCTGGGGGTTACGCCAGCGGCGTGGATCCGGTTGATGACTTTCACGCCCGCCCCCGTGGGGCGGGCTTGCTTCATTCATATGGGCCTGCGGCCCACCCGGCCCGTGAGGGCCGGGTGCGCGTCCACGCGCGAACGAAAAAACAACGCCCGGCAACATCGTGCCGGGCGTGCTCGTGATGGAGGATGGGTCCGCGTCTATGCGGTCCGGCGCTCCAGGCTCAGCTCCGGCTCCGTCTGCGCCGATTCCAGGTATCTGGCCCGGATCGCTTCGACCAGCGCGCCCGCACCCCTGGGCACCACCTTCTTGAACAGCGGCACGATACTCCTCCCAGCGAACCAACAGATTCCGGGCCCGCGTGCTCACCGTCTTCTCCTCGTGCTCGTGAATCAGCTTCCGTAAGAGATCGACGTCTTCAGCGTCCAGCTCGCTCAGCTCCACCATGTCTCCATTGAGCCGGCTGGCGAAGGTACCTGCCTCATCCAGCACATACGCGAGACCGTTCGACATCCCGGCCCCGAAGTTCCGCCCGGCTCGGCCCAGCACGACGACGATCCCGCCGGTCATGTACTCGCAGCAGTGGTTGCCGGCGCCCTCGATGACCGCGACGGCACCGGAGTTCCGCACCGCAAAGCGATCCCCCGCCTGGCCGGCGGCGAAGAGCTTCCCGCCGGTGGCGCCGTAGAGCACGGTGTTGCCGATGATGAGGTGCTGGTGCGACGCGTGGGCGTAGGAGACCTGGCGGAACGGCCGGATGGTGATCTCGCCGCCGCTCAGTCCCTTGCCGACGTAGTCGTTGGCTTCTCCCTCCAGCTCGAGGTGAACGCCCCGGCAGAGGAACGCGCCGAAGCTCTGACCCGCGGTGCCCCGGAAGCGGAGCCGCACCGATCCCGGCGGCAACCCCGCGTCGCCATTCCGCTCGGCGATGGCCCCCGCGACCCGGGCACCGACGGCGAGGTGGTGGTTGAGGATCTGGTAGTTGCCCGAGAAGGGCAGGGAACAATCGAGATACGGCTCCAGCTCGCTCAGGATCTCCTTATCGAGCGAGATCAGCCCCGGCCGGTCATTACGCTCCACCGTCCGGCGCAGCGCCCCGCCTTGTCCGTCCGCCTGTCCGCCCGTCCGCCTGTCCATCAGCATTGACAGATCCAGCATCTGCGCCCGGGGCACATCGGGCCGCTCCACCCGCTCCAGCAGGTCGTTGCGCCCGATGATCTCGTCCATGCGAGCGGAAGCCCAGCTCCGCCAGGAGCCGGCGCACCTCTTCGGCGATGAAGGTGAAGTAGGCGATCACCTGTTCCGGCGTGCCCTTGAACTTGGCCCGGAGATCTTCCCGTTGGGTCGCGATGCCGGTGGGGCAGGTGTTGATGTGGCACTGCCGGGCCATGTCGCAGCCCATCGCCACCAGCGGCGCGGTGCCGAAGCCATAGCTCTCGGCGCCGAGCAGGGCGGCGATCATCACGTCGCGTCCGGTCTTGAGCCCGCCGTCGGTGCGGACCTCGATCCGGTGGCGGAGCCCGTTCCGGACCAGGGTCGCCTGCGCCTCCGCGAGACCCAGCTCCCAGGGGGAGCCGGCGTGCTTGATGGAAGAGAGCGGGGAGGCACCGGTGCCGCCGTTGTGTCCGGCAATAAGCACGTAATCGGCGTACGCCTTGGCCACGCCGGCGGCGACCGTCCCCACGCCGCTCTCGGAGACCAGCTTGACCCCGACCCGCGCGCGCGGGTTCACCGTCTTGAGGTCGTGGATCAGCTGGGCCAGATCCTCGATCGAGTAGATGTCGTGATGCGGTGGCGGCGAGATCAGCTGAATGCCGGGCACCGCGTGGCGGAGCCGGGCGATCAGGTCGGTGACCTTGTGGGCCGGCAGCTGGCCGCCTTCGCCGGGCTTGGCGCCCTGCACGATCTTGATCTCCAGCTCCTCGGCCCGGGTGAGGTACTCGGTGGTCACGCCGAAGCGGGCGGAAGCGACCTGCTTCACCCGGTTGTCGGCCCGGTCGCCGTTCTCCAGGGTGCGATAGTTCTCCGGGTCCTCGCCGCCCTCGCCCGAATTGGAGCGGGCGCCGATCCGGTTCATTGCGATCGAGAGCGTGGTGTGCGCCTCCGGCGAGAGCGCGCCGAGCGACATGGCGGAGGACACGAACCGGCGGCGGATCTCCTCGGCCGGCTCGACCTCATCGAGCGGGACCGGCTGTCCCTGTCGCGGAGCCAACAGGTCGCGCGGTCCGGCCGGACGGCGGGCGGCTGTTCTTGGCCAGAAAACTCTCGTACCCCGTCGGCGCTACTTCTGTTCCGTCCTGTCCGCGATCCGCCTTCTCGGCCTTCGCCCCCGTCGCCTTCTGCAGCGCCACGACGATCTGGCGGTGCCCAGCCGTGATCCTCGCCTTCCTTCCGGAACCGAACCCGGCCGTGGTCGGGGAGGGAAGTGGCGAGTCTCGACTGATAGGCCGCCTGGTGCCGGCCCTGGACGTCCTCGGCGATCTCCTCGAAGCCGATTCCGCCAATGGGTGACGCAGTGCCGTCGAAGCAGGCGGCGATCACCTCGTGCCCCAGGCCCAGCGCCTCGAAGATCTGCGCGCCGCAGTAGGAGGAGAGGGTCGAGATCCCCATCTTCGACAGAATCTTCAGCAACCCCTTCTCGGCCGCCGCTCGGTATTGGACTCTTGCTTCCGCGGGCGACGGCCGTTCCGTGCCCCGCTGCCCCGCTGCCCCGCCTTCTCGCTTCCCCGCTTCCCCGCTTCCCCGCTGAACAACTCATCACCGTCTCCAGTGCCAGCCAGGGATGCACCGCTTCCGCGCCGTAGCCGATCAGGGTGGCGAAGTGGTGGATGTCGAACGCCATCGCCGACTTCGGCGACGAGACCCACCCGGGCCCGGAGCCCGGTGTGAACCAGGTGCTGGCGCACCGCGCCAATGGCGAGGAGCATGGGGATCGGAGCCCGGTTCTCTCCCACCGCGCGGTCGCTCACGATGAGGATGTGGGCTCCCCGGCGAGCGGCGCGCTCCGCGGCGCGGCGCAGCGCGGTCAGTGCGGGCCGGAGTCCCGCGGTGCCTTTCGCCGGATCCCACACCGCATCGAGGGTGACGGTCGAGAAACCGGCGACATTCCGGAGCGCCGTCATCTCCTCCGCCAGCAGAATCGGGTGTTCCAGCCGGAGCATCCGGGCGTACGACGGGCGCTCCAGCAAGGGCGAGCCTCGCCGGCCCAGGTGCATCCGGAGCGACATCACCATGGACTCCCGCAGCGAATCGATCGGCGGGTTGGTCACCTGGGCGAACCGCTGGCGGAAATAGGCGTAGAGGCTCTGCGGCACCGCGGCGAGCGGCGGGATCGGGGTGTCGTCGCCCATGCTCCACACCGGATCGCCACCGGTGCTGCCCATCGGCTCCAGCACGAGCCGGAGGTCCTCGGCGCCGTAGCCGAACATCCGCTGCAGCCGGAGCAGCGACTCGCCGGTGTGGGTCGGCGGCACCCGGGTGGGATCGGGCACCAGCGTCGCCATGTAGCGGGCCACCCAGCGGGCGTAGGGCCGCTGCGCCGCGACCCTCCGTTTCGCATCGAGGTTCCGGATCACCTCGCCCCGGCGGGTGTCGATGACGAGCACCTCACCGGGCCCCACCTTGCCGCACGCCACCACCTCGCGAGGATCCAGATCCACCAGGCCAACCTCGGAGCCGGCGACCACCAGGCCGTCGGCCCGCACCTTGTAGCGGCAGGGGCGGAGTCCGTTGCGATCCACCGCCGCGCCCGCGATCACGCCGTCGCTGAAAGCGAGCGCCGCCGGCCCATCCCACGGCTCCAGCACGCACTGGTGATACTCGTAGAACGCCTTCACCGCCGGATCGAGATCGGAGTACTTCTCCCACGCCTGGGGCACCGTCATCATCGCCGTGTGCACCGGGTCGCGGCCCGAGCGCACCAGCAGCTCCATGGTGTTGTCCAGGCTGGCCGAGTCGCTGCCCTCGGCCCAGATCACGTCGCGCAGCCGCTCGATCTTCGACCCCCACAACGGCGATGCCAGCATCGGCTGCCGCATGGTCATCGCGTTCCGGTTGCCCCACAGCGTGTTGATCTCGCCATTGTGGGCCAGCAGGCGGAACGGCTGCGCCAGCGGCCAGCTGGGCAAGGTGTTGGTCGAGTAGCGCTGGTGGAACACCGCGATGGCGCTCTCGTACTCGGGATAGCGAAAGTCGGTGAAGAACGCCGGCAGCTGGGTCCCGGTGAGCAGCGCCTTGTACACCACGGTGCGGCAGGAGAGCGAGCAGGCGTAGAATCCGGGAGGTTGGCCGCCCTCGCGCGCCGCTCCATCTCCCGCCGAGCGAGGTAGAGCGCCCGCTCCCAGGCATCTTCGTCGGTCGCGAGGGCCGGCCGTCCCACCAGCACCTGGCGAATCACCGGGCAGGACGCGAGTGCGGTGGGGCCGAGCGCGTTGGGATTGGTCGGCACCTCGCGCCACCCGAGGATCGGAATGCCGTCGCCGGTCAACACGCTCTCGATCAGCTTGACCGACGCGGCCAGCGCCTCCGCCGAGCTGGGCAGGAAGAACACTCCGACGCCGAAGGGCAATCCCGGCTGCAGATGGAGGCCGAGGCGATAGGAGTCGCGATAGAAGAGCCGGTGGGGGATCTGGGTCAGGAGACCCGCGCCGTCGCCCGAGTTGTCGGTCGACGCGGCGCCCCGGTGGGCCACCCGCGCCACCGCCTCGAGCGCCATCTCCACGACTTCGTGGGTGCGAGCTCCGGCGGCGGCGGCGACGAAGCCGACACCACAGGCGTCATGTTCGCGACGGGGATCGAGGGGCGTTCCTGCGATAGATGCGGCGTGTCGTCGGTTGAAGCGACGGGAACCGGCCGGGTGGATCCGCTGCCCATTGGCGGCCATGGTGCCTCCTGAGTTGTCCTGCCCCATCGGCCGGAGAGACCGCATGCGGGGCAACAAAAAAGGCCCGCTCCACTCTGGGGAGCAGGCCGGGGGTCGCGTATGTGCGCTAGCTCACCCGGGCGCTCCCCTGGAGCGGACGAGATTAAGGGTATTGATGCTGACGGCGAGCGACGCGTTCATGCCGTATTATTATGCACTGGGATGAATGCGTCAAGAGCCGACCTCGAGCCAATTTGTCGCTTGCCGGCGAGTTTCCCTCTGATTTCCAAAAACCCTTGACAGGTCCTCCCCATTGTCGTAGGCTGATTATCCTGTCGCATTCATAAAGTTGCGAGGCGCACCGCATGCAGCTGCTGCTCGTCCTAGTCGTCGGTCTCCTTAGCCTGCTTACCGTCCTTATTGGTGAGCGAGAGGTCCGCGGCGTGCCCAGACGAGCGACATGAGACAGTAAGTCTCCATTGATCAGCCGACGCCGCGGACAATCCCGCGGCGTTTTTGTTTGCTCTTAAACCCTGAAAGCGACGTATGCCAATCCCGGAAGTCCTGATCTTCGACACCACCCTGCGCGATGGCGAGCAGGCCCCTGGCAACAGCCTTTCTCCCGAGGAGAAGCTCCGACTGGCCCGCCAGCTCGACGCCCTCCGCGTCGACGTGATCGAAGCCGGCTTTCCCGCTGCGTCCGAAGATGATTACCGCTCGCGTCCGGGAGATCGCGACCGAGGTCCGCCGGCCGGTGATCGCGGCGCTGGCGCGCTGTCACGACCGGGATATCGATCTCGCCGGCGAGGCCCTGAGCCCGGCGGAGCGGAGCCGGATCCACGTCTTCATCTCCACCTCCGACCTGCACATCCGGGACAAGCTGCAAGAACACCCGGGAGGGCGTGCTGGCCATGGCGCGGGCCGCGATTCGGCGGGCCCGGCAGTACACCGACGACGTGGAGTTCTCCGCGGAAGATGCCAGCCGGACCGAGCTCGACTTCCTCTGCACCGTGGTCAGGCGGCCATCGAGGAGGGCGCCACCACGATCAACCTCCCCGACACGGTCGGCTACGCCACCCCGGAGGAATACGGAGCGATGTTCCGCGCCGTCCGGGAGCGGGTGCCTGGCTGCGACCGGGTGACGCTCAGCGCGCACTGTCACGACGACCTCGGCCTCGCGGTGGCCAACAGCCTTGCGGCCATTGCCGCCGGGCGTCACTCAGGTGGAGTGCACGGTGAACGGAATCGGCGAGCGCGCCGGCAACGCCGCCTTGGAGGAGATCGTGATGGCGAGCCGGGTCCGGGGCAACTGCGCTGGAGTTTCACTGCAACGTGGAATCGCGGGAGATCTACCGCACCAGCCAGCTGCTCTCTCACCTCACCGGGGTCTTCCCCCAGCCCAACAAGGCGATCGTGGGCCGCAACGCCTTTGCCCATGAGGCCGGCATCCATCAGCACGGGATGCTGCAGAACGGGCTCACCTACGAGATCATCCGGCCGGAGATGGTGGGGATCCCTCGCTCCACCCTGGTCCTGGGCAAGCACTCCGGACGGCACGCGCTGGAGCGCCGCTATCTGGAGCTGGGTTACCAGCTGAGCGAAGACGAGCTGGCCGACGTGTACCAGGGCTTCACCACCCTGGCCGACCGGAAGCGGGAGATCCTGGATGAGGATCTGCTCGCGCTCTTACACGAGAGCTTCCACGACGCGCCGGAGGAATTCCAGCTCACCCATCTCCGGGTCGTATGCGGCAGCGTCACCGCGACCGCCGAAGTCCGCATGACCGGCCCCTGGTCCGGCGAGCGCTCCGCCCGCGGCACCGGTGACGGACCGATCTCGGCGGCCTTCACCGCGGTGAGCGAGATCCTCGGCCGGCCGGTCGAGGTGCTGAGCCTGACGCTCCGCTCGGTCACGCCGGGACGCGACAGCGTGGGCCAGGTGTTTCTCCAGGCCAAGATCGACGGCAAATCGCTCTCCGGGCACAGCGCCTCGACCGACATCGTCGAGGCGAGCGCGCGGGCCCTGGTCCACGCGCTGAACAAGGCGCGCTACGCCGAGCAGCTGGAGGATAGCTCGTTGAATTCGGTGTACTTGTGGGGGGTCTGAGGGAGTCTAGAGTCGAGGGTCTAGCGTCAGCATGACCCTGAGAGCCCTCTGACCCTAGACGCTCGACTCTCGAGACATCTCATGACTGAAACCCTGACCGGCTCCCAGATCCTTTGCCGCGCCCTGCTCGAAGCAGGGCGTGGACGTGCTCTTCGGCTACCCGGGCGGCGCGATCATGCCGTTCTACCACGCGCTGCCGGAGTTTCCCGAGCTGCGTCACGTGCTGGTGCGGCACGAGCAGGCCGCGGCCCACGCCGCGGACGGATACGCTCGAGCCAGCGGCCGGGCCGGCGTTTGCGTCGCCACGTCCGGGCCCGGGGCAACCAATCTGGTGACCGGCCTCGCCACGGCGCACATGGACAACACCCCGGTGGTGGCCATCACCGGCCAGGTCGCCCGCGCGATGATGGGGCGGGACGCCTTCCAGGAGACCGACATCATCGGCATCACCCAGCCGATCACCAAGCACAACCGGCTGGTGGAGGACGTCGAGGAGCTCGCGGAGGCGGTGCGGGAGGCGTTCTACGTGGCGCAGGAGGGACGGCCGGGGCCGGTGCTGATCGACATTCCGAAGGATGTGCAGAATCAGCGAAGGCGGAGTGGAAGCGGCGGTAGCGGCGGTACGGGCGGTACGAAGCGATCTGGGGCAAACTACCGCCCGTACCGCCTGACCGCCGCTGCCGCTCTCGAGGAGGCCGCTCGCCTCATCGCCGACGGCCGAACGCCCGCTCATCATGGCCGGCCACGGCGTGCTGCTCTCGAACGCGTACGTCGAGCTGCGGGCGCTGGCCGAGCGGACCGGCATCCCGGTGATCACCACGCTGCTCGGGATCAGCGGCTTCCCCGAGTCGCACCCGCTCCACCTCGGCATGCCGGGCATGCACGGCGAGGTCCACGTCAATCGCGCCATCCAGCAGGCCGACCTCATCATCGGGCTGGGTCTTCGCTTCGACGATCGGGTGACCGGGAACCTCGCCGGCTTTGCCCGGAACGCGAAGGTGATCCACGTGGAGCTGGATCCCTCGGAGATCGGCAAGAACGTGCCGGTGGCGATCGGGTTGGTGGGCGACGTGCGCAGCGTGCTGTGCTCGCTGCTTCCGCTGGTGGCGCCCCGCAAGTGCGACGCCTGGCGGGCCGAGATCGCAGAGCTTTGTTCGGCCGCGGGAGGAAAACTTCCGCGGTGGGACTCTCGCCCGATGCCATCCTCGAGCTCGATCGATCGGGCCACTGGCGGACGCTGCTCCATCGTCTCGGACGTGGGCCAGCATCAGATGTGGGTCGCCAAGCTCTACCGCTACCAGCACCCCAACAGCCACATCACCTCCGGCGGGCTCGGCACCATGGGCTTCGCCGTGCCGGCGGCGATGGGCGTGGCGCTGGCCCGTCCCGGCGAGCCGGTCTGGGCGATCTCGGGTGACGGCGGCTTCCAGATGAACATGCAGGAGATCGCCACCATGGTGCAGGAGGGGATCCCGGTGAAGATGGCGGTGTTCAACAACGGCTATCTCGGGATGGTGCGGCAGTGGCAGCAGTTCTTCCATGGCCGCCGCTATTCGGCGACGCCGATCTGGAGTCCCGACTACGTGCGGCTGGCCCAGGCGTATGGGATCGCCGGCTGGAGGGTCGAGTCGGCTGCGGATCTCGAGGAGACGGTGCGAGCCGCGGTGGCCGAGCCGGGGCCCGCGCTGGTGGAATTCATGATCGAGCAGGAGGCGAACGTCTTCCCGATGATTCCGCCGGGTGGCTCGCTCTCCGAGCCGATCGAGGGCGAGCCGGCCACGCCGCTGGTCTCGGCATGACGGCGTCTCAAGCGGTGTCGGTGCTGTTGGAGGACCGGCTCATCACGCTCAACCGCGCCGTCGGACTGATCCGGCGGCGCAACCTACCCGTCCGGAGCCTGGCCGTGGGACCTACGGCCACTCCGGGCGTCTCGAGGCTGACACTCATGATTCACTCGGACATGGCCACCGCCGACCGGGCGGTGCAGCATCTGCAGAAGATGATCGGCGTGCGGGCCGCGGTGGCGTTTCCGTCCCGGGAGGGCGTGGCGCGGGAGCTGGCGCTGGTCAAGGTCCGGGCGCCGCACGAGCGATATGCTGAGCTGCTCGACGTGGTGCAGCTGTACAACGCCGCGGTGGTGGACGACTCGGCCGAGGAAATGATCGTCGAGCTGAGCGGCTCCGAGGCGTTTGTGCTCTCCTGCATCCGTGCCCTGGAGCGATTCGACGTGATCGAGGTAGCGCGGAGCGGCACCATCGCGCTGGGCCGCAATGACATCCAAATCCGGGAACCGACCATGACTGCAGCCAGTGCGGGTGTACTACGACGCCGACGCCGATCGCAGCCGGCTGGCCGGCCGCACCTTCGCCATCATCGGCTACGGCAGCCAGGGCCACGCCCACGCCCTCAACCTGCGGGAGAGCGGCGCCCAGGTCGTCGTCGGCCTGCGTCCCGGTGGCGGCTCCTGGGATCGCGCCGTGGCCGCGGGGCTCGATGTCCGGCCGGTCGCCGACGCGGCAGAGGCGGCCGACGTCATCATGATGCTGGTTCCCGACCAGGACGCCCGCGCCATATATGATGCCGACGTGGCCTCCGCGCTTCGGCCGGGCAAGACGCTGATGTTCGCCCATGGGTTCAACATTCACTACGGCGAGATCGCGCCGCCGGCGGGCGTGGACGTGTCCATGGTGGCCCCGAAATCGCCGGGCCATCTGGTGCGCAGCGAATACCAGGCGGGCCGCGGCGTGCCCGGGCTGGTGGCGGTCCATCAGGATGCGAGCGGCCAGGCGCTGGCGAATGCGCTGGCCTACGCGGCCGGCATCGGCTGCACCCGCGCCGGGGTCATCGAGACCTCGTTCCGGGAGGAGACCGAGACCGATCTCTTCGGCGAACAGGCGGTGCTCTGCGGCGGCGTCACCGCGCTGGTGAAGGCGGGGTTCGAGACGCTCACGGCCGCGGGCTACCGGCCGGAGATGGCGTACTTCGAGTGTCTCCACGAGCTGAAGCTGATCGTCGATCTGATGTATCGCGGCGGGATGCAGTTCATGCGCTACTCCATCAGCGACACCGCCGAGTACGGCGACTACACCCGGGGACCCCGGGTGATCACCGACGAGACCCGGGCGGCGATGCAGGAGATTCTCGACGCGGTTCAGGACGGCTCCTTTGCCCGCGAGTGGCTGGCGGAGAACCGGGCCGGCCGGCCCAACTTCGAGCGGCTGCGCCAGGCCGACCGGAATCATGAGATCGAGCGGGTCGGTGCGCAGCTCCGGGCGATGATGCCATGGTCGGAGGAGGGGAAGCAGCGGGGCAGCGGGGCAGCGGGGCAGCGGGGCGGTGAGCAGACCGCGGAAGGTGCTGGAAAGAAGCCGGAGAAGAAGGAGAAGCGGCCCCGGCGTCCCGCTCACCCGCTGCCCCGTTGACCATGGCGCGCACGCTCTTCGAGAAGGTCTGGGATGCCCACGTAGTCAGCCAGGTACCAGGGGGACCTGCGCTGCTCTACGTGGACCTCCACCTGGTGCACGAGGTCACCTCGCCCCAGGCGTTCGAGGGACTGCGGCTGGCCCGGCGGCGGGTGCGCCGGCCCGAGCTCACCGTCGCCACGGTGGATCACAACGTGCCCACCGGCGACCGCCGGCTTCCCATTGCCGACGAGATTGCAGCCCGGCAGGTCGAGGCGCTCCGGACGCAATGCCCGCGAGTTCGGGATTCAGCTCTTCGACCTGGACTCCGCGGAGCAGGGGATCGTGCACGTCATCGGGCCGGAGCTGGGGCTGACCCATCCGGGGATGACCATCGTCTGCGGCGACTCCCACACCTCCACCCACGGCGCGTTTGGCGCGCTCGCCTTCGGGATCGGCACCAGCGAGGTGGAGCACGTACTGGCGACCCAGTGCGTGATGCAGACTCGCCCGCGGACGCTGGAGATCCACTTCACCGGCGTGCCGGAGCCGGGGGTTTCCGCCAAGGATCTGATCCTCGCGCTCATCCGGCGCATCGGCACCGCCGGCGCCACCGGTCACGTCATCGAGTACACCGGCGAGGCGATTCGCGCGCTGTCGATGGAAGGCCGGATGACGGTTTGCAACATGTCCATCGAGGCCGGCGCCCGAGCCGGGATGATCGCACCGGACGAGACCACCTTTGCCTATCTGGCTGGGCGGCCCGGTGCGCCGAGCGGGGTGGAGTGGGACCGAGCGGTCGCGTCGTGGCGTTCACTCCGGAGCGACCCCGGTGCGGAGTACGACCGGCAGCTCGTGATCGACGCTGGATCGGTGCAGCCTCAGGTCACCTGGGGGACCAGTCCGGGGATGACCACCGACATCACTGGACGGGTGCCCGATCCCGATGACGCCGAGTCCGACGCCGAGCGGCAGTCGTATCGCCGGGCGCTGGAATACATGGATCTCGCGCCGGGCACACCGCTCGAAGGACTGCGAGTGGATCGCGTGTTCCTCGGTTCCTGCACCAATGCCCGCCTGGAGGATCTGCGCGAAGCGGCAGCGGTGGTGCGCGGTCGCCGAGTCGCGCGTGGGGTACGGGCGATGGTGGTGCCCGGCTCGCAGCAGGTGAAGGCCGCGGCGGAGCGCGAGGGACTGGACCGGATCTTCACCGCTGCCGGATTCGAGTGGCGCAATCCGGGCTGCTCCATGTGTCTCGGCATGAACGAAGATGTGCTCGGTCCGGGAGAGCGTTGCGCATCCACATCGAACCGCAACTTCGAAGGCCGGCAGGGGAGAGGAGGACGCACTCACCTGATGAGTCCGGCGATGGCGGCGGCGGCGGCGATAGCAGGGTGTCTGGTCGATGTGCGGGAGCATATCCGCACCGGCTCCCGAGAATGACTGCGGGCTCGTACTCTCGCGTTGATGTGGTTCCACGTAAGATCTAAGCCAGTTACGCCTGCGATACAAACTTAGCTTGAAGCGGTTTCCATGCAGCCGTTCACTGCTCATCGGGGACGCGTCGCCGCCTTGCGGCGAGCGAACGTGGACACCGATCAGATCATTCCCAAGCAGTTTCTGAAGCGCATCGAGCGCACCGGGATTCGGGCGCTTTCTCTTCAACGATTGGCGCTATCTGGCTGACGGCAGTCCCAACCCGGAGTTCGAGCTCAATCGCGCGGAAGCTCAGGGCGCGACGGTGCTGCTCACCGGAGCGAACTTCGGCTGCGGCTCGTCGCGCGAACACGCGCCGTGGGCGCTCGCGGATTATCGGGTTCCGCGCCATCATCGCGCCCTCGTTCGCCGACATCTTCTTCAACAACTGTTGCCAGAACGGGCTGCTGCCGGTCGCGCTCGCGGCGCGCCGAGGTGGATGAGCTCTTTCGCCGCCACGCGGAGCTGTCGGGCTACGAGGTCACGGTGAGCCTGGAGACCCAATCGGTCCGCGACGCGCACGGCTTCGAGGCCCGCTTCGAGATCGATCCCTATCGGCGCGACATGATGCTGCGCGGGCTGGACGAGATCGGGCGCACCCTGCTGGACGAGCCCCGCATCGCCGCGTTCGAGCGCCGGCGCGCCGCACTCCAGGCCGCCAGGGCGCGGGCCTCGTGACCCAGTTCACGGTCGCGGTGCTTCCCGGCGACGGCATCGGTCCCGAGGTGACCGCCGAAGCCGTGCGGATGCTGGCCGCGGTCGGCCGATCTCTACGGCTACCGGATCGCAACGCCGGAGTATCCGATCGGGGCCGCCGCGGTGAGCGCGGGAGGGCGAGGCGCTGCCGGCTCGCACCCGGGACGCGGTGCAGGATGCCGACGCCGTGCTGCTCGGCGCCGTGGGCGATCCGGCGCTGGCCGGCGCCACCGGCAACCGCCGTCCCGAGGCCGGGCTCCTGGCGCTCCGCAAGCTGCTCGGCGCCTACGCCAATCTGCGGCCGGTGTCGGTGCACCCGGCTCTGCGGCACGTCTCGCCGCTCCGCCCGGACGGCTGGAGAAGGTGGATCTCCTGATCGTGCGGGAGCTCACCGGCGGGCTCTACTACGGCGAGCCGCGCTCGCGGGACGAGCGGGAGCGCGGTCAACACCCTGCGCTACACGGCGGACGAGATCGAACGGGTGGCGCGGGTGGCGTTTCGTCGCGGCCCAGGGGCGGAAGCGGCAAGGTGACCTCGGTGGACAAGGCCAACGTGCTGGAGGTCTCCCAGCTCTGGCGCGACACCGTGAGCCGGATCGGCGGGGAGTATCCCGACGTGACCCTGGAGCACCTGTACGTCGACTTCGCCGCCATGCGCCTGATCTCGAATCCGGCGTCGTTCGACGTGCTGCTCACCGAGAATCTGTTCGGCGACATCCTGAGCGATGAAGCCGGCGTCCTCGCCGGCTCGCTCGGCCTCCTGCCCTCGGCTTCGCATCGGCGACGGACCCGGCCTGTTCGAGCCGGTGCACGGCTCCGCTCCCGACATCGCGGGCCGAGGCGTGGCCAATCCGATCGGCGCCATCGCTCTCGGCGGCGATGCTGCTGCGCTACGGTCTGGTGTTGCCGGAAGCGGCGGATGCAGTCGAGCGGGCGGTGGCCGCGGTGCTGAATGCGGGAGCGCGGACGCCGGACATCGCGAGCGCGGGAGAGCCGACGCTGGGTACCCGGGACATCGGGGAGAGGATTGCCCGCTTCGTGCGGTCCGATCTCGCGGTGCAGCTCGCCGGCCGTTAGACCGCTACTTTCCTCCGCTCCCACCAGGCCAGTCCGAACGCGCTCCACGCCGTGCCCAGCAGCAGTCCTCCGATCACATCGGTGGGGTAGTGCGCGCCCACATAGACCCGCGAGTAACCGACGCCGAGCGCGATCAGCGCTGCGAGCGCGAGCGCGGCTCTCCGCAGGGCTGGTGACGGCCACGGCGCCGCCCAGGCGATGACGCCGAGGCCGAAGACCAGCGGCGCGAGCATGGCGTGGCCCGAGGGGTAGGAATACCAGCCGGCGCCGTGCATGAGACGGGAGATGACGTGCGGGCCGAGGCCGCTGCACCGCGAATTTGGCGAGCGCATACAGGGCCCAGCCGCTCAGCACCGCTGCGGCGTACCAGCGGGCCTCGGGCTTTCGGTTCCGGAGACCAGAGTCCGAGGATGAGCAGTAGGGCGAAGGGGATCTCGATCGCTCCCGAGCCTGCCACGCTGAGGAGTTTCATGATCCCGGTGAGCCACGGCTGCCGCTCGGCCGCCATCGCCAGCATCAGCCCGCTGTCCCACGGCTCCGTCCGCCCGGTCATGACCGCCGCGGTCAGTCGAGAAGAGGAAGAGCGCCAGGCAGACGATGCCCAGCGCCCCGATAGCCGGTCCTAGAGATCGGTCACCGCTCCGATGCTCGCACTGGAGACCTGGCTGGCGTATTTGTGGAGGACTCCGGCGGTGTAGCGGGGCGGGGGCGGGCTCCAGGCGGCGCGGCGCCGCTCCAGCTCGTCGGGCTTCACCTCCAGCTGCAGCAGGCGGCGCTCGGCGTCGATGGTGATCCGGTCGCCCTCCTTCACCAGCGCGATGGCGCCTCCCACCGCCGCTTCCGGCGCCACGTGGCCCACCACCATGCCGTAGGTTCCGCCGGAGAAGCGGCCGTCGGTGATCAGCCCGACGGAATCGCCCAGCCCGGCGCCGATGATCGCCGACGTGGGCGCCAGCATTTCCCGCATCCCCGGCCCGCCGCGCGGTCCCTCGTAGCGGATCACGATCACGTCGCCCGCCTGGATCTTCCCGTCGAGGATGGCCTGGAGACAGCTCTCCTCCGAGTCGAACACCCGGGCCGGTCCGGTCATCCTCGGCAGTCTTCACCCCGGTGATCTTCGCGACCGCGCCTTCGGTGGCGAGGTTGCCCCTGAGAATCGCCAGATGCCCCTGGGGGTACAGCGGCCGGCTCCAGGGCCGGATCACTTCCTGATCGGTCCGCGGCTCTCTGGGCACATCGCGTAGCGTCTCGGCGACGGTCTCGCCGGTGATGGTGAGCGCGTCGCCATGCAGCACGCCGTGCTCCAGCAGAATCTTCATGACCTGAGGCACTCCGCCGGCCTGATGCAGATCGGTGGCCACGAACCGGCCCGAGGGCTTCGAGATCACAGAGCACCGGCACGCGAGCCCGGATCGCCTCGAAGTCGTCCAGCGTCGAGCGGCACTCCCGCGGCCCGGGCGATGGCCAGCAGGTGCAGCACGGCGTTGGTGGACCCGCCGAGCGCCATCACCACGGCGATACCGTTCTCGAACGCCTTGCGGGTGAGGATCTGGCGGGGCCGGAGGTTCCTGCCGGATGGCCTCGACCAGCACCTGCCCCGATCGGGCCGCGCTCTCGGCCTTCTCCGCGTCCTCGGCCGCCATGGTGGAGGAGTACGGCAGGCTCATCCCCATCGCCTCGAACACCGACGACATCGTGTTGGCGGTGAACATCCCGCCGCAGGATCCCTTGCCGGGGCAGGCGCGTCGCTCGACCTCCAGCAGCTCCCGATCGTCGATCTTGCCGGCGCTGTGCTGCCCCACCGCCTCGAAGGCGCTGACCACCGTGAGATCCCGGCCGGCGTAGTGGCCGGGCTTGATGGTCCCGCCGTACACGAAGATGGCGGGGATGTCCATCCGCGCGATCGCGATCATGGCGCCGGGCATGTTCTTGTCGCAGCCGCCCACCGCCAGCACCCCGTCCATGCTCTGGGCGCCGCAGGCGGTCTCGATCGAGTCGGCGATGACCTCGCGGGAGACCAGCGAGTACTTCATCCCCTCGGTGCCCATGCGAGATGCCGTCGCTCACCGTGATGGTGCCGAAGATCTGCGGCATGGCGCCCGCGGTGCGCACGGCCTTCTCCGCCGCGTCGGCCAGCTCGTCGAGGCCGGCGTTGCAGGGGGTGATGGTGCTGTGCGCGTTGGCGATGCCGACGATGGGCTTCCGGAAATCGTCGTCGCCGAACCCCACGGCGCGAAGCATGGCACGGTTGGGGGCGCGCTGGACGCCTTGGGTGATGGCGGAGCTTTTGAGGTTGTTGGGCATGGTGGAATGTACGGGAAGGGGCGGTAAGGCGGTAAGGCGGGAAGGCAGCGAGAGCAGCGAGAGCGCCGAAACTCGATCGGGCTCTGGCACCTCGTCGCTATCGCTCGCTCCCGCTTCCAGCTCCTGCCTTACCCGCTTACCCGCTTACCCGCCAACGCAGCCACCGCCGGCGTCACTGCCGCCTCGTTCTTCTCGCCGGTCCGGATCCGGAAGACCTGGGCCACGTCGAGGACGAAGATCTTGCCGTCGCCGACTTCGCCGGTGCGGGCGCTGCCCAGGATCGCGTTGACGGTGACCGTCCACGAACGGCTCGGAGACGCCGATCTCGAGCCGCACCTTCTCCTGCAGATCGACCTTGACCGTGGTGCCGCGGTAGGTCTCCACATGCTCGGTCTCGCCGCCGTGCCCCAGTACCCGGGACACGGTGAGGCCGCGGACTTCGGTGCGGTACAGCGCCTCCAGCACCTCGTTGAGACGGTCGGGGCGGATGATGGCTACGATGAGTTTCATGAGTGATCTCCTCCTTACCGCGACGCGACTTGGGGAGTGAACGCGGGCAGGGGCTCGGGAAGCGAGCGCCGCCTCGGGGGGCACCAGGATCGAGCCTTCGCCGCTGGCGTAGGCCTCCTCGCCGTGCTGGCTCACGTCCATGCCGACGCCCTCGATGCGGGGCACCGCGCGGAGCGCCATCACCAGGCCGAGCACCTTGAGGATCACGAACGTCATGATCCCGGCGTAGACCGCGGCGCTGAGACAGGCCAGCGCCTGCACCGCGAGCTGATGCGGGTTGCCGAACAAGAGGCCGTCGTTCCCGGCCGAGTTCCAGATCTTCTGGGCCAGCACGCCGGTGAGCAGCGCGCCGGTGAGCCCACCGACCCCGTGACCGGCAAAGACGTCGAGCGAGTCGTCGATCCGGGTGCGGGAGCGGAGCGGGATGACGAAGTAGCTCGGCAACGCTGCCACTGCGCCGAGGATCAGGGCGCTGAGCGGGCTGATGAAGCCCGCCGCCGGGGTGACGGCCACCAGCCCGACCACGATGCCGGTGGCCCCGCCGACGGCGGTGGCCTTCCCGGTCCGGAAGTAGTCCAGCAGGGTCCAGACCACCAGCGTGGCCGCCGGGGCCAGGAAGGTGTTGGTGAAGGCGAGCCCGGCGAGCTCGTTGGCCGCGAGCGCGCTGCCGCCGTTGAAGCCGAACCAGCCGAACCAGAGCAGTCCCGCGCCCAGGAGCACGAAGGGGACGTTATGCGGCAGGACCGCCGTGCGCCCGTAGTCCTTCCGCGAGCCGAGCACCAGCGCCGCGACCAGCGCCGAGACGCCGGCGTTGATGTGCACCACCGTGCCGCCGGCGAAGTCGAGCGCGCCGCGGGTCATCGAGCCACCCGCCGCCCCAGACCCAGTGCGCCACCGGCGCGTAGACGAACAGGGTCCAGAGCGCGATGAAGGCGACGTAGGGTCCGAAGCGCATCCGCTCCACCACGGCGCCCGAGATCAGCGCGGCGGTGATGATGGCGAAGGTGGCCTGGTAGGCCATGAAGAGCACGTGCGGGATGGTGCCCTTGGCCTCCAGGCCGACTCCGTTCAGCCCGAGGTTGGTCAGCCCGCCGAGGAACGGGCCGCCGTCGCTGAAGGCCAGGCTGTACGCCGCGACGGCCCAGGTGACCCCCACGACGCCCAGCGCCACGAAGCTCATCATCATGGTGTTGAGCGAGTTCTTGTTCCGCACCAGGCCACCGTAGAAGAAGGCGAGCGCGGGGGTCATGAGCAGGACCAGCGCGGTCGAGATCAGCATCCAGGCCGTATCGGCCGGAACGTCTGGTGTTCTGTCCAGCTGAAGGCTAGCGTGTCAGGTGGTCTGAGTCTAGGGTCTAGGGTCGATGGTCAAGTCTGAGTCACGAGTCGCGAAGTCGAGGAGTCTAGACTCCTGACTCTAGACCCTCGACTCTCCATCACGCGTCGTAATACAGGAAGAACTCGTACGGGTGCGGCCGCAGGTTCACCGGCGCGATGTCCTTGGAGCGCTTCATCGCAATCCAGGTCTCCAGCACATCCGGGGTGAACACGTCACCCTCGAGCAGGAACGCCTGGTCGTTCTCCAGCGCGGTCGATCGACTCCGCCAGGCTGCCGGGCACCTGTTTGATCAGCTTCTTCCGCTCGTCGTGGATCTCGTACAGGTCCTCGTCGATCGGCGCCGGCGGCTCCAGCTTGCGCTTGATCCCGTCGAGACCGGCCATGAGCATCGCGGCAAAGGCCAGATACGGGTTGGCCGTCGGATCCGGGGCCCGGAACTCGACTCGCTTGGCCTTCGGGTTGCTGGAGTACATCGGGATCCGGCAGATGGCCGACCGGTTCCGGGCCGAGTACATCAGGTTGACCGGCGCCTCGAACCCGGGCACCAGCCGCCGATAGCTGTTGGTGGTGGGCGCGCAGAGGCCCAGCAGGGCCGGCGCATGGGCGATCAGGCCACCGATGTAGTGCCGCGCCATCTCGGAGATGAGCGCGTACCCGTTCTCGTCGAAGAAGAGCGGCTTGTCGGCCTTCCAGAGCGACTGGTGCACGTGCATGCCCGAGCCATTGTCGCCGAACAGCGGCTTGGGCATGAACGTGGCCGTGTAGCCCCAGGTTGTGGCACACGTTCTTGACGATGTACTTGTAGGCCAGCAATCGGTCGGCCGTCTGTACCAGCGACCCGAAACGGATATCGATCTCCGCCTGTCCGGCGGTGGCCACCTCGTGGTGCTGGACCTCGACCGGCACCCCCGCCTCGATCAGGGCCAGCATGATCTTGGAGCGGACGTCCTGCAGCCGGTCGGCCGGCGGGACCGGGAAATAGCCCTCCTTGTGCCGGGGGCGGTGGCCCAGGTTGGGGACCCCATTCCGGCCCGAGTTCCAGACCCCTTCCTCAGAGTCGATGTAGTAGTAGCCCTCGTTGGCGTTCTGGTCGAAGCGCACCGAGTTGAAGATGAAAAACTCGGCCTCGGGGCCCCAGTACGAGGTGGTCGCGATCCCGGTGGTCTTGAGGTACTCCTCGGCCTTGAACGCGATGAAGCGGGGATCGCGGGAGTAGGGCTCCAGCGTAATCGGGTCGTAGATGTCGCAGGTGAGCGAGAGCGTGGGCACCGAGAGCACCGGATCCACGAAGGCCGTCGACACGTCCGGGAGCAGCAGCATGTCGCTCTCGTTGATGGCCTGGAAGCCGCGGATGGACGAGCCGTCGAAGCCCAGGCCTTCCCGGATCATCGCTTCGTCGAGGGTGGCAGCGGGAATCGAAAAGTGCTGCCAGGTCCCCGGCAGATCGCAGAACTTCACGTCCACAACCTGAATGTTCTTCTGCTTGATCAGGTCCAACACCTTCTGGACTTCACTGCTCGGTGGACTTGCGAGCTGAAGCAGTGGGCCGTGCCGTCGTCGCCATGGAGGTCTCTCGGAATCGGGTTTCGGGTCGTGATCAAAGGTTCACATAAAGACGATGCCCCCGCGCTGAATCATCGAACGCAGGGGCATCGGGTGAGCGCAAAGGTTACTCAGGCCAAGGTCCTGGCGGTTCGATCGGCGGTGCCGGCCAGTTTCGCTGGACGGCTGCCCCATTGAGGCGCTGAGGATTGGGTGGCCGCGAGATCGATTGCCGCATGGGGATAGTATAGAGGACAGTTTCACCGCTGTCAATAGAATCCTGCATAATCTGCAAAAAACTCGAACCAGAGATTCAAATTTCCCGGACAAAATGGCCCAAAGGTCATCCCGTCATGCATTTCGTGCATATTCTTGCGAACGTTTACCCGATGAAGCCGGTCTCCTCCAGTCCGGCCGGCGGTGGCCACCGCCGGCAGATCGGTTAACCTTTACCTGCCCGAACTCCAAGTCCTGGCGAGGTATGACCGCATCCACCCCGGAGCCGACGCTCTCCGCCGCCGTCCCCGTCCCCCCCGGCTGGGGCCGGCCATCCTGGTCGCGGTGCTGGTGATTGGAGCGGTTCTGGGGGGATGGTACCTCTGGGTTCGCCGCACCCTCGTCTTTACCAACCAGCTCGCGGCGCCGATCTGGATCGCCGTCGGCCCGGCGTCGCCGGTCACGGTCGCGGCCGGGCAAACGGTGCGCCTGGCGGTGCCGGGCAGCGGCGCCCAGGTGGTGCAATGGAACCTGGCCCGCCCGCTCTCCGCGGACGAGCGACCGATGGGTGAGGAGCTACGGGGATCGGTGGTGATACGGCAGTCGCGGGGAACCGTGCAGCAGAGCGCGAGTGCCCGGGGGACGGACACCGACTACTTCGCCCCGCTGATCACCAATGCAGCGGACACGCTGCTTCGGGTGGTAGTGAATGCCGGTCTGGACGGAGCGGTGGACTGCGATTGTGCGGTCCGGCCCGGCGCCCGCCGGGTGTTCATCGGATACTATCGGCTCTACCGGAACAGTACGGTACAGGCAAGAAATCCAGCGGGCCGGAGTGCCACGTTCCGCGACCTGGGTCCCAGCGTAACCACGCCGGACGGGGTGCTCGGGCTTCGGTTCGAGTCCAGGGATCTGCGATAATCAGTCGTCGGATCGCCGCCGGCGGAGATCCAGCAGCGATCCTGGGGTGACAGCGTCGAAGCCGAATTTCCCTCGCACCTTGTCTACCGCGACCGTCAGCTGCCGGAGCCGGGTCCGCTCCGGCGCCTCGAAGAGGTCCTCCTCCGCCGCCGTCCCCAGATTCGTGGCCGCGACCCCGATGAGCCGCACGCCCCGGTCCCGGTCCCGGACTTCGGCAAAGGCGGGGCGGAAGAGCTCTCTCGCCACCAGATAAATCTCCGCATCCAGATCGGTCGCCAGCTCCAGGGTTCGCCGCCTGGTCACGGTTTTGAAATCGTCGTGCCGCAGCTTCATGGTGACCGACCGGGCGAGGATCTGTTCGTCCCGCAATTGGGCCCCGACCCGGGCGGTGAGCAGGGCGAGTATCTCCTCCAGCTCCGCCGGATCTCGCACGTCTCGCGAGAGCGTGGTTTCCCGGCTCACCGATTTGGGCAGCCGGCTGGCCCGGAGCGTGGTCCCGCCCCGTCCATGGGCCCGCAGTTTCAGATGCCGCGCATCGGGGCCGACCAGCTTTTCCAGCGCCCGTTCCTCCATCGCCTGCACCTGATGCACGTCCCTGAGCCCCAGCTCGGCCCAGCGGCTCGCGGTCTTGGGCCCGACGCCAGGGAGCGCACCGAGCGGCAGCCCGGCGAGGAATCCCTCTTCCCACCCCGGGCGCACTTCCATCAGACCGCGGGGCTTGGCGTAGTCGGACGCGAGCTTGGCGACCATCCGATTGGGACCGATTCCCACGCTGGCATCGAGCCCGGTCCTCTGCTTGACCTGATCGCGCAGCTCCTCCGCAACCGGCATCAAGGAGACGGGATACAACCGCTCGGTTCCGCCAAAGTCGAGATAGGCCTCGTCCAGCGACGACATGACCACGGTGGGGGAGAAATCCTCCAGCACGGCGCGAACCGCGTGCGAGGCCTCGCGGTAGTGCACGAAGGCGCCCTGGAAAAACGTGGCCTGGGGACAGAGTCGCACCGCTTCACCGATGGGCATGCCGGCGTGGATGCCGAACCGGCGGGCGGCGTGGGAGGCTGACTGCACCACGCCGCGCTGGTCCCGGCGTCCCCCGACTACGAGCAGCTCGACGTCGCGCAGCTCGGGATGATACTGGCGGGAAACCTCGACGAAGAAGGCATCCAGATCGACGTGGACAATGCGGGCGGACATGATGGAGCTTACACCAGTAGAATCGCGGTTGCCTTGAACGCGACCATGACCGGCACGCCGGGTGCGAGAGCCATCTCATCACTGGATGCGGTGGTGACCGACGCGATCAGCGGCCGGCCCACATCCAGATTCACCAGGGTGATCGGGCCCAGCCTTTCCAGTCGCACAACCCGCCCTTCCATATGATTGCGGGCTGAATCGGAGTGCGGCGTCAGGCTGAGCACGATGTCCTCCGGCCGGATGACCGCGTGGATCGGTCCTTCCCGCTCGGCCACCACATCCAGGGTGAGGTGTCCTCCGCGGAATCTGCCCCGAAACGGTCCGGTCGAAGCACCGGGATCGGCGCGCTCCACCGTGCCGGCAATGACATTCCCGGTCCCGACAAACCGCGCGACGAAAGCCGAGTTGGGGTAGCGGAAGACCTGCTCCGGCGTGCCACTCTGGGCGATTCGTCCCTCGGACAAGACCGCAACCAGATCGCCCAGGCGCAACGCTTCATCGAAGTCGTGGGTGACCTGAAGCGTCGTGATCCGTTCCCGCTCGTGCAGCTCCCGGAGCTCGCGCCGAAGTACTTGCCGGGTTGCCGGATCGACGGCGGCGAACGGCTCGTCCAGTAGCAGAATGGATGGCCTGGGCGCCAGCGCGCGCGCCAGGGCCACTCGCTGCTGCTCTCCTCCGCTCAAGCCCCGGATCGATCGATCCAGCAGCGGCGAGATCGCCAGCATCTCGGCCAGCTCCTCGACCCGGCGGCGCGAGTCGCGTCCGTCGGGGGATCCTCTGGACCGGCTGGTTCCGTAGCCGATGTTCTCCCGGACGCTGAGGTGGGGGAAGAGATGATATTGCTGGTAGACAAAGCCCAGACCTCGCCGCTCCGGAGGAAGCGCGGTCACCTCCTCGCCGTGCATGAACACCCGGCCCGCCTGCAGCGGAGCGTGTCCCGCCACCGCTTCCAGGAGCGTGGTCTTGCCGGAGCCGGTCGGTCCGATGATGAGGGCGTAGCCGCCCTGGGGAACTTCCAGCGAGATATCCCGCAGATCGAAGTCGCCCACCCGGACGTGCAGCCGCTCCAGCCGGATCACCGGCGCTCCTCCGGCTGCAGCACCCGGACGACGATAAAGACCGTCAGGGCGACCAGGAGCAGAATCACCGCTGCCGGCACTGCCGCCGGCAAACCGAAGGCGGTGAACCGGTCGAAGATAAAAATGCTGGCGACCTTGGGGTTGTAGGTGAGGATCACGATCGAGCCGAATTCGCTCACACTCCGGGCCCAGGCCAGGATCGAGCCCGCCAGGATCCCGCGGCCCGCGAGAGGCAAGGTCACCCGGCGGAAGGCAGCCCAGCCGGTATCTCCCAGAGTTCGGGCGACCCGCTCGAGCTGAGGATCCACGCTCCGAAAGGCTTCCCGGGCTCCGCTGACCAGGATGGGCGAGGATACGAACAACATCGCCGCGATGATGCCCGGCACGTGGCTCACGAACTCGAGCCCGAGCTGCGCCAGCGCGCCACCGACCGCGGAGCGCCGGCCGAGGAAGAGCAGCAGGGCTATGCCGGCGACCGGATGAGGGACCACGACCGGAAGATCGATTAATCCCTGCACGATGCGGCGGCCAGGGAATGACCGGCGAGCCAGCAGGTACGCGAGGGGGATTCCCAGCAGCGCGGCAAGCAGCGTGGCCACCGTCGCGGTGAACACGGTGAGGAGAATCGAGCTTTGCAGCTCGGAATCTCTCAGGGCGTCGGCGAGACTCCGGGGAGAAGACTCCCACAGCAGCCGGAGCAACGGACCCACGATGAAGAGCACCAGGAGGGCGCCGAGCGCCGCGAGCGTAGCCCGGGACCAGAGGGAGCGCGCTGCCATGGACAATACTAACTTGCGCGCCATGTCTGTCGCATTCCTCGGCCTCGGCGCCATCGGTACCCCGATGGCCGCGCATCTCGCGCGGCGCTGGCCCCTGGTGGTGTGGAATCGGACCGCGGCGAGGGCGGCCGGGTTCGCCGAGCGCCATGGGGCGCGGGCCGCGGCGACTCCCCGGGAGGCTGCTCGCGGTGCGGAAGTCGTCATCACCTGCCTGCCCACCTCTCGTGAGGTCGAGGGCCTGCTGGAGGGGAGCGACGGCCTGCTGGCCGGCCTGGCGAGGGGCTCCCTGCTGCTCGACTGTACCTCCGGCGATCCGGCGACCTCCCGCCGCATTGCTGACCGTTTGGCGGAGAGGGATATCAGCTTCGCTGATGCGCCGGTCAGCGGTGGCACCAATGGCGCCGAGGCGGGCACTCTCACGGTGATGGTGGGAGGCGACGAAGCAACCTTTCGCCGGGCTCAGCCCTTTCTCGCCGCCTTTGGCAAGCGGATCGAGCACCTGGGTCCGGTCGGAAGCGGGCACGCCATGAAGGCGGTGAACAACGCCCTGCTCGCGGTCAACATTCTCGCGGTAGGTGAGGGTTTGGCGGCGCTGGCGCGCTCCGGTGTCCGGCCGCGCAAGGCGCTCGAGGTTCTCAACGCGTCGAGCGGCCGCTCCTTCGTGAGTGAGACGCTGGTCCCGGAACGGGTCCTCACCGGGCTCTGGCCCCGCACCTTCAGGCTGGCGCTGCTGGACAAGGATGTCGGCATCGCCCGCCAGTACCTGGCCGAGATGGGTGTGTCCGGCCCGCTGATTGACCTCGCCGGACGGCTGTTCTCTCAGGCTCGGGCGGAGCTGGGGGAAGAGGCCGACTACCTGGAGGCCATCAAACTGATCGAGGGCCAGGCAGGGGTCGCGCTCAGGGACTAGCCCCCACTTGCCGCTACTGGCCCGGGTCGTTCAGTTTCCGGCCCTATGTGCCGAAGAATTGAATGTGACTGACTGGGGCGCCACGCAGCGGGTCCAGGCGAGGGTGGTGCTCGCCGAAGGCGTCGTTCTCGCCGGCGAGCTCCATCTCCTTGCCAGCACTACTCATCCGTCGGAGATCGAGAGCCCCCTCGAAATGTTGAACCGGGACGACCCCTTCTTCGCGCTGACCCAGCCCGAAGGAGGGGTGACCTTCGTTTCCAAGGCCCAGGTCTCGGTGGTCGCGTGCCAGGATCACCAGCCGCTCGAGGATCCCGATCGGGCCACGGCGGCCAAGCTGGTATCGCTCACGGTCGAGCTGCTGGACGGGGTGGAGTACCGGGGCCGGTCGGCCTTCGAGCTTCCCCCTTCCCGGGCGCGCGCCCTGGACTACGTCAATGCGCCCGGCCGCTTCTTTACTCTCTGGAGCGGTGACCTGATCCAGTATATCAACAAGTCACTGGTGCGCCTGATCCGACCTCTGGACTGAGACGAACGTGGCCCGACTCGATAAGCTCATTCAAGTGATGCAGGAACAACGAGCCGACGCGCTGCAACTCGCGGTCGGCAAGCCCGCGTCACTGGTGCAGAACGGCTCCATCCGGCCAATCACTCGAGACCCGTTGAACGACGCCCAGATTCAGGGTCTGGTGCGCGAGATCGCGACGGCCGAGACCGCTACGCAGCTGGGTTTCGCCGACGTGTCCTTCTCCTACCGCTCGCCTTTCGGCGAGATCCAGGTAGAGCTCAAGCCCGGTGCCAACGGTACCGCCGTCCTGCGACCGGCCACGCCGGCAACCAGCGCCACCGCAGCGCCGCCCCCGCCCAAACCGCCGCTCCGGCTCGTGCTCCGGCGTCGCCGTCACCTTCATCCTCTCAGCCGGTTCCGGTCGCGCGTCCGGCAGCAGACGCCGCGGGTCACCGTGCGGCAATGGAGGATCTGTTCCGCCACTTGGTCCAGTCGGGAGCTTCGGACCTGCATCTCCGTACCGGCGAGCCACCGATGCTGCGGTTGCACGGCGAACTGGCCCGTCAGGGCCAGACGCCGATGACTGCCGAGCGGCTGGACGCGATGCTGATCAGCATCATGACCGACAAGGAGATCGGGGAATTTCGGGACGGTGGAGACACCGACTGGGCCTACGAGATCGAAGGCCTTGCCCGGTTCCGTTGCAACGCCGGCCGGGACCGCTTTGGCGCCATCGGGGTCTTCCGGATCATCCCCAATCAGATCCGTACCGCCGATGAGATGGGGTTGAGCCGGGAGGTGCAGAACCTCTGTTACCTCACCAAGGGACTCGTGGTCGTCACCGGTCCGACCGGGTCCGGCAAGAGCACCACCTTGGCCGGACTGGTCGACCTCATCAATCGCACCCGGACCGACCACATCATTACCATCGAAGACCCGATCGAGTTCGTGCACCCCAGCAAGAAGTGTCTGGTCACTCAGCGGCAGGTCGGGCTCCACACCCGGTCGTTCAAACACGCTCTCCGCGCGGCGCTGCGGGAAGATCCGGACATCGTGCTGGTGGGAGAGATGCGTGATCTCGAGACCATCTCCATCGCGATCGAGACCGCCGAGACCGGTCACCTCGTGTTCGGCACCTTGCACACGACGACCGCGTCGTCGACCATCGACCGGATCATCGACCAGTTCCCGGCCGACCGGCAGTCCCAGATCCGGGTCATGCTCTCCGAGTCGTTGCGTGGGGTCATCGCGCAGACGCTGTGCAAGAAGATCGGTGGCGGCCGGGTCGCCGCCCGGGAGATTCTGCTCTCCATTCCGGCGATCTCCAACCTGATCCGAGAAGGGAAGACTTTTCAGATCCCTTCGATCATGCAGACCAATCGCAAGAGCGGCATGATCACGCTGAACGACGCCCTCATCGAGCTGGTGGACAGCAAGCTGGTCGAGCCGAAGGAGGCGTACATGAAGGCGGTGGAGAAGGCGGGAATGGCGGCCGCCCTCAAGGCCAAACGGCACGACACGTCGTTCCTGGGAGAAGGATGAACCTTGGACGTCCGGCCCCCGATCCTCGTCCTGGTAAACCCACAAGACATCGTCAACATCGCCAGCGCCGTGCGGATCGCCAAGAATTTCGGCATCGAGCAGGTGCGGCTGGTGAATCCCGAGGTGTTCGATCCCTACCGCATCGAGGGAATCGCTCATAACACGGCCGATCTGGTCGCGCGGATCGAGATTGTAGATTCCCTCCAGGCGGCCATCGCGGACTGCGTATTCACCGCGGTCCTCACCGCCCGGGAGCGAGCGGCCAAGCGGCGGGTGCTCCGCCCGAGGGAGGCCGCCGCCGCCCTGGCGGAAGAAGCGGTTGCGGGACCGGTGGCGTTCGTCGCCGGGCGAGAAGACAGCGGGCTCACCAACGAGGAGCTGGATCTCGGCCATGCGTTGGTGACTATCGCGACCGACCCAGGGCACCGTTCGCTCAACCTGGCTCAGGCGGTTGCCATCATGGGCTACGAGTCGTGGATTGCGCGCGGCGGGGAGGGGATGCCGGTGAAGCCCCCCCGCAATCAGGCGGCAGCCGCGACGTCGGGCCAGCTGGAGGAGCTCTTTGCCGACTGGACCCGGGCCCTCGAAGCGATCGATTTCTTCAAGACCAGGCTGCCGGACAACGTGATGCGGTCATTCCGGGAGATCATCTTTCGCGCCCGGCTGGATGGCCGGGAAGCCTCGCTGGTGCGGGCCATGGGGATCGAGGTGGTTCGATTCCTGGACCGCGTCCATCAAAGGAAATCCTGATGGGACGATCGAACGCCTACTGGACTTCGAACCGGTACGTCACCGAAGGCGAGGAGCCGGTGCCGACCGCGCCGCTCACCGACCTCCCGCCCGCACTGGCCGCCCGGTTCCGCGCCCTGCGGGACGGATTACTCAAGATCGATGGAGTGGGTGAGCAAGTACGCTACATGGGCCCGACCTGGCGATGGGCCTGGGAGTACGGCGTGGGCAACCGCAAGCTCTGCTGGCTGCACCTCATGCGTGGGGGCGTTGACGCGACCTTCACGCTCTCCGAGAGCGACGAGAGCCGGTTGTCCAAGGGCGCCAAGCTGGCGGCAGTCATCGCCCGCGCGCTGGTGGAAGGGCAGCGCACCGGCCCGGTCAAATGGTGCTGGCTCGAGCTGAGCGACCGCCGCGCCATCGACGCCTTCCTGAATCTGGCCCGCCGCAAGGCGGAGTGGCTCGCCGAGCGACCCACTCCACGGCGGGCGCCCCGCATCCATGGTGGAAGTGCCGGCCCGGAGGGAGTTGAAGCCGACTGAATCAGTCGGATTACCTTGCCTCTCGGGTTGTGTAATCGGATGCGTGGACTATACTTCGGCGCGCGTTGGCCGGAGGTGGGCCAGGATTCTTTTCTTACGGTGAGATGATGATGCGGAAGCTGGCATTCGTCGTCGGTGGCGTGGCAGCCGGAGGTCTGGCTGCTCTCCTCACATTCGGCGGAAGACCTCCTCGCGCACAACAGACCACCTCTCCCGCCGATTCGATCACCGCTCCAGTCATCGCCGCATCAGACAGTGGCCGTCTTCAGGGCCCGCGCCAGCCGATCTTCTTCCGTCACGACATTCATGCCGGCCAGTACAAGATGCAGTGCCAGTACTGCCACTACTCGGTCGCGGTCTCGTCCGAGCCCGGCATTCCCTCGGTCCAGACTTGTATGGGATGTCACCTGGTGATTGGCGGCCGGGACAGCTCCCATCAGGCTGAGATCAAGAAGGTGCGCCAGGCCTGGAGTGAAAAGAAGCCGATCGAATGGGTGCGGGTGCATTATCTCCCCCGTCACGCCCATTTCCCCCATCAACGGCACATCAAGGCGCTCGGCCCCAACGCCTGCGGCACCTGCCATGGGGACGTTCAGCGGATGCCGCGGGTATTCAAGGTGAACAACGTCGACCGGATGGGCTTCTGCATCACCTGCCATCTCGAACGGAAGGTCGCCCGGGATTGCTCGGTATGTCATTACTAGTCACGAGTCGCGAGTCAGGAGTCGAAAGCGTGACTCGTGACTCGACTGGACTACTAACCGGAGCACCAATGGCTGACGAAACCCAGCCTACAATAGACCGACGCCGTTTCCTCACCGTCCTCGGCGCGTCAGGCGCCGGGGCGGTCGCCCTCTCCGGCTGCTCCACCGATCAGGTTGAGCGGCTGATTCCCTACCTGGTGCAGGCCGAAGACCAGGTACCCGGCGTGGCGACCTGGTACGCCAGCAGCTGCACCGAGTGCCCGACCGGGTGCGGAGTGCATGTGCGGACCCGGGAAGGGCGCGCGGTCAAGCTCGAAGGCAATCCCGAGCATCCCATCAACCAGGGCAAGCTCTGCTCCCGGGGCCAGGCAGCCCTCCAGGGACTCTACAATCCGGGCCGCTTGAAAGGGCCGATGGCCCGGGGAGCGGACGGCAAGTTCCAGGAGATCACCTGGGACGATGCCATCGCGAGACTGGCCGCGAAGCTGGGACCCGCCGGCAATCGGGTTGCCGCGATATCCGGAGCCGGGCGGGGCACCTTTTCCGATCTCCTGGCGGACTGGATTGGGGCGCTCGGGGGCCGGGTCGTGCGCTATCAACCGTTTGCGGCGGAGCCGCTTCGAGCGGCCAACCGTCAGGTGTTCGGGGTGGATCAGCTCGCGGCCCACGATTTTGCCAAAGCCAAGCACATCGTGTCGTTCGGGGCGGACTTCCTGGAGACCTGGCCCGGCTCGATCGAGCACCAACGCGGCTTTGCGCAATCCCACGGCTTTGCTCAGGGCGACGTTGCCAAGGCCGTCTATATCGGTCCCCGGATGGACCTCACCGGCCTCAACGCCGACGAATGGCACTCGGTCCGCCCCGGATCCGAGACGGCGCTGGCGCTGGCGATGGCCAACCTCGTGGCGGCCGAGCGAGGCGGAAGTGCCGGGCTGCGTGGCGCCTTGGGTGGCTTTACCGCTGCCATGGCCGCGCAGGAAACCGGGCTCCCGGCGGCCACGATCGAGCGTTTAGCGCGCGAATTCAGCGCGGCCCGTCCCAGCCTCGCCGTCGCCGGCGGGGTTGGTAATCAGCACAGCGGCGCCGCCGAGCTCTGCGCGGCGGTCAACGTCCTCAACTTTGTTGCGGGGAATGTCGGGCAGACGGTGCGCTTCGGGGCCGACCTCGATACCGGCGACGGTTACGCTGCGCTGGACAGTCTGCTTGCCGCCATAGACGGAGGCCAGGTCGCCGTACTGCTGGTGCACGACACCAATCCGGCGTACACCTTGCCCAAGGCGAGCGGCATCGAAGCCAAGCTGCGGAAGGTCGGCTTCAAGGTCTCCACCTCGATGTACCTGGACGAGACCGCCGCACTCTGCGATCTGCTTTTGCCGCAGCACCACGCGCTGGAGCGGTGGGACGATCTCCGGCCCCGGGCTGGGGTGTACAGCCTGATGCAGCCGGTCATGGAGCCGGTGTTCAACACCCTGCCGGCCGGGGAGGTGCTGCTCCGGACCGCCAAGAAGATGGGTGGCCCGCTCGGCAAGTTCACGGCGCCTTCCTACCAGGCCCACCTGCAGTCGCGCTGGCAAGCCCTCGCCGCCGGGCGCAAGCAGGCCGACTTCGCTGGCTTCTGGCATGACGCGGTTCAACACGGCGGGCTGTTCGCCGATGCACCGGTGACGGCCGTGTCGCTCGCGGCCGGCGCGGGACAGGTCAAGTACACCAAACCGGTATTCGAGGGGAACGGCGAGTTCGTCTTTGCTGCCTATCCTCACGATCTGCTCTATGACGGCCGGGGCAGCAACAAGCCCTGGCTGCTGGAGAACAGCGATCCGGTCACCAAGATCACCTGGCACTCCTGGGTCGAGCTCAACCCCGAGACTGCCCGCAAGCTCGACGTCGAGGACGGCGAAATTCTCCGGATCACTTCGCCGCATGGCAGCGTGGAGGCGCCGGTCTTCATCTACCAGGGCATCCGGCCCGACGTGGTCGCCATGCCGCTCGGGTTTGGGCACACCCAATACGGGGCGTACGCCCAGGGGCGGGGAGTGAATGCGCTCGATCTGCTGGGCGCGCCTCGGGGAGGATTCCTGCCCTATCTCTCGGCCCGGGTCTCGCTGAGCAAGACCGGCGGTTACAAGAGGCTGGCCTCGATCGCGGGAAATCCCCGGCAGCTGGGACGGGGGATCGCCGAAGCCATGCCGATCGACGCGGCGCGGAAAGGCCTCACGATCGAGCAGGCCTATCAGGCTGAAGGCCACGGCAAGCACGAAGGAAACACTCCGCTGGAGCTCGAGGCGCTCAAGGGGTGGAGCGAGGCCCAGCAGCGCGCCACCAAGCATGGCGACTATGCCCGAGAAGCTCTCCCCGCTGGGGGATGGCCATCGACCTGGCGAAATGTGTCGGCTGCGAGGCCTGCGTCACCGCCTGCTACGCGGAGAACAACATTCCCACCGTGGGGGAAGGGGAGATTTACAAGGGTCGCGAGCTGACCTGGATGCGCATCGAGCGCTACTGGGAGGATGGCAAGACGCCGGACGACCCGATCAAGGCCCGGTTTGTTCCCATGCTCTGCCAGCACTGCAGCAACGCTCCGTGCGAGCCGGTGTGTCCGGTATACGCCGCCTATCACACGCCCGACGGTCTCAATGGCCAGGTCTACAATCGTTGCGTGGGAACCCGCTACTGCGCCAATAACTGTCCCTATAAGGTCCGCTACTTCAACTGGTACAAGTACAATCAGCTCGCCTGGCCGGAGCCGCTGCACTTGCAGCTGAATCCGGATGTCACGGTGCGGGCCCGGGGAGTGATGGAGAAGTGCACCTTCTGCATTCAGCGGATTCGGGGCACCCAGAACCAGGCGCGGCTGGAAGATCGCTCCATCCGCGATGGCGAGATCACCCCGGCCTGTGCCCAGGCCTGCCCCTCCGACGCGATCGTCTTCGGCAACGTCAACGATCCGACCAGCCGGGTCGCCCGGCTGCACCAGGATCCGCGAGGCTACCGGGTGCTGGAGGATCTGAACACCCGGTCGGCGATCACCTACCTGGCCAAAGTCCTGCCGGCGGAGGCCTGAGATGACAGCCACCACGCATCCGCATCATCCGCCGTCGCCGGCGCACGAACCCCACACGATGACCATGACCCAAGCGGACGTGACCCGCGACGTGGTCGCGACGCTGGGGCCGGCGAGCCGGGGATACGTGCTGCTTCTGCTGGGAGCCGTCTCCGTCTTCCTGATGGGCCTGATCACCTTCCTGATGCTGGTCAAGGACGGCCTGGGACACGCGGGATACAATCCGCCGATCTTCTGGAGCGTGTACATCACCACCTTCGTCTTCTGGGTGGGCATCGGCCACGCCGGCACACTGATCTCGGCCATCCTGTTCCTGTTCCGTTCTCCCTGGCGCACGGCGGTGTACCGCTCCACCGAGGTGATGACGGTGTTCGCGGTCCTCACGGCCGCGTTGTTCCCCATCATTCACATCGGCCGGCAGTGGGTGTTCTACTGGCTGTTGCCCTATCCCAACCAGCGGTTTCTCTGGCCCAACTTCAAGTCGCCGCTGATCTGGGACGTGTTCGCGATTTCGACCTACCTCACGGTCTCGACCACCTTCCTGGTGTTCGGGCTGCTGCCCGATGTCGCCGCGGTGCGGGATAAGGTCTCCGGCTGGCGAAAGTCGATCTACTCCTGGACGTCGGTGGGCTGGAAGGGAACCGACAACCAGTGGCGGCATTACTCGCGGGCCTACCTCTATCTGGCGGCCCTCGCCACTCCGCTGGTGCTCTCGGTGCACTCGGTGGTGTCCTGGGACTTTGCCTCCAGCATCGTCCCCGGGTGGCACGGGACCATCTTCGCCCCCTACTTCGTGGCCGGCGCCATCTACTCCGGTCTCGGGATGGTGCTCACCCTGATCATTCCGCTCCGGCGGGCGTTCAAGATCGAGCACATGATCAACGAGTACCATTTCGATAACCTGGCCAAGCTGACGCTGCTGACCGGCTCGATCCTGTTCTACGCCTACGCCATGGAGTACTTCGTTTCCTGGTACAGCGGCAACACCTTCGAGCAGACCACGTTCTTCCGCCGGGCGTTCGGCCCGATGTGGTGGGCCGGCTGGACCATGATCATCTGCAATGCGTTGGTGTCCCAGCTGCTCTGGTTCCGGAAGATCCGGCTCAATCTCACGGCGTTGTTCGTGATCTCGATCTTCATCAATATCGGGATGTGGTTCGAGCGCTACGTGATCATCGTCTCCTCGCTGAGCAACGACTACATCCCCTGGGCCTGGGGCCAGATGAACCCCACCTGGGCGGACTGGGGGATTCTGGCCGGCTCCTTCGGCTGGTTCTCCATGTGGTTCCTCCTGTTCGCCAAGAACTTCCCGATCGTGGCAATCCAGGAGATCAAGGAGATGATTCCGATGCCCCGGAGGCGGGGAGGCGAGCACTGATGGCGCTCTTCAAGCGGACCAAGCGTCCGGTGCCCGGCGTGCTGGCATCCTATGTCCACATAGATGCTGCCGTAGACGCGATTCGCGCGTTGCGGGCCATGGGTCAACGGAATCTGGTGGTGTTCAGCCCGGCGCCGAACCACGAGATCGAGGAGGCGCTCAATCACCGGGTCAGCCCGGTCCGGTTGTTCACCCTGATCGGTGGTCTGAGCGGGTGCACCGCGGGCTTTGCCATGACTATCTGGATGTCCTACGACTGGCCGGTGGTAGCGGGCGGCAAAGCGATTGCGTCCATACCTCCTTATGTGGTCATCGCCTTCGAGCTCACCATTCTAATGGGTGCGCTGATCACGGTGGCTGCCGTGGGGCTGTTCTCCGTCCTCATGGGGAAGCCGGGTGTCGCCTACGACCCCCGCTTCAGCGACGACCAGATCGGGATCTTCGTCCCGGTGAGTGGGGAGCAGCGGGACGCGGTGGAGCAGCTGCTCCGCTCCGCCGGCGCGGTGGAGGTGCGTTATGAGGCCGCCTAGAGCAGCCCTTGCGGCCTTGCTGCTGTTGCTGGGCGCCTGCGATTTCTACTACTACCGGGTCCCGTCGCCGGATGACCTGTGGCGCATCATTCCGTGGTTCGATCAAATGATTCGTGCCCGGTACATCCATCCGTATGAGACGCCCAACGTGCCCCGCTACACCCCCGAGGGTACGGTGCCGGTGAGCGGCGGTGAGCCGGACTGGTCCGCCGAATGGATCACCGGAAAGACCACCACCGCCAACGCACTGAAGAACCCCTTCACCGCGGGCGGGAGCGCGCACCGGCCGGGGCCCAGCGTACCGGAGATTCCCCGGGAAGTGGCCGCCGCGGGCGATACGCTGTTCCACACCTTCTGCAGCGTGTGCCACGGCCCCACTGGAAACGCCGATGGCACGGTGTCGCGGCAGATCGGGGCGCCGTCCCTGCTGACCGCGCGGGCCCGGGCATACAGTGACGGCTACATCTACAGCATCATCCGATACGGACGGGGAGTCATGCCGCGCTATGGCGACAAGGTGTACGATCCCACCGACCGCTGGGCCATCGTGACCCATGTGCGGAAGCTCCAGGCCGCGACGCCGGCGCCGCCCGGCCCGGCCGGGGCGGCCGTGCCGGTACCTCCGGGGCCGAGCGCAACCGGCTCGACCTCAGCGGTGGGCCGATGAGTCCCCCTCTGCGGGAGCGCCTGGCGCAGCGGGCCGTAGCCGGGAAGTATGATCTGTTCATGGGCATCGGGGCCGGATTGGCCATCCTCGGCCTCATTCTGTTTGTCCAAGCGCTGTTCGCCGGGTCATGCCCAGGCCGACCGGGCCTGGCAGCTCTTCCACGTGAACTGGATCTACTTCACCGGCCTGGCCGCCGGCAGCGTGGCCTTTGCCGCGGTGCAGAAGATCACCAACGCCAAGTGGTCCGGCATGATGATCCGGTTCAGCGAGGCCTGTGTGGCCTTTCTGCCGGTGTCGCTGGTGGGCTTGATCCTGGTCTTCACCGCGGGCTACGACTCCATCTACGGCCCCATGCAGGGAGCGCTGCACGAGCTGCAGCACTCCAAGGCGGTCTGGCTGTCCCACGATTTCATGTTCGCCCGGCTCGGCCTGGGGCTTCTCGCTCTGGTGATAGTGGGTTGGAAGCTGGTCTGGGCCGACATGATTCCGGATATGTACGCGGTCAAGGCGGTGGCGCCGGATGCGCGCCGGCTGCGCTACGAGCGCTGGTCGCGGGGCTACAGCGGCAGTACTGCCGACGTGTTCCAGCAGGAGCTCCGGATCCATCGTCTGGCGCCCATCTACGCCGTGATTTACGTGTATGTCATGACGCTGGTAGCCTTCGACGGAATCATGGCATTGCAGCCGCATTGGTATTCCAACCTGCTCGGCGGCTTCATCTTCATGGGAGCCTTTTTGGGGGCTCACATGCTGCTGGCCCTCCTGATGATCCACGGTGCGGCGCACCTCGGGGTGAAGGACCTCATCTCCCCCAAGCAGCGCCACGATCTGGGCAAGCTGTGCTTCGGCTTCACCGTGTTCTGGACTTACCTGATGTGGGCCCAGTTCCTGGTGATCTGGTACGGCAACCTGCCCGAGGAGACCGGGTTCGTCTTCGCTCGCCTGTGGGGACATTGGCTTCCGGTTGGCGCGGCCGTCCTGTGGGGCATGTTCATCATCCCCTTCTTCGGTCTCCTCGGTGTCGCCCCGAAAAAGTCCAAGGTAACGTTTGGCTTCTTCGCCACGGTCAGTCTCGTCGCACTCTGGCTGGAGCGGTATCTGCTCGTCATGCCCTCAGTGACTGTTCTCCCCGGCCCCAAGTTCGAGTGGCCGGAGGCTGGGCCCACGTTTCTCTTTGCCGGGCTGTTCCTGTTTTGCTATGCGCGGTTCGGCCGCACCTTCCCCATGATCTCGCCCCGCCTGGCGGAGGTCACGCTCGACCGCGAGCGGGGGCATGCGCTGCTGGAGTACGACCACGAAGAGGGGCCGAGGGACTACGTGTCGCCGGAGCTGCTGGAGAGAAGGAACCGGCCTCGGTAGACGAGCGTGAGCGGGCGAGGACGAGCGTGAGCAGTGAGCGGGTCGCTCCCAGAAACAAACGACCCTCCTTGTAGTCACACAGGGAGGGTCGTTTCGTTCGGTGAGTTCCCGCTTACCGCTTACGCTTGTCCTTCCCCGCTCACGCTACTTACTCCGCATCTCCGCATTCAGCCGCCGGATCATGGCCAGGAGACTATCGGAGGGCAGCGCACCGGTGATCACCAGCATCCGATCGCCTCGCTGCATGGCCATGGTACGATCGGGACCGCCCGTGCTGGCGCCATTCGAGTCGGTGCGGGTGGACGTCGGGTCCGGATCGCTCACCGTCCGCTGGGCCAGCAGGTGGGAAACGTCGTTCGTCGGGCCCTCGATGGTCCGGATCACCTCGCCGGACGAAAGCTGCTGCGCCACGACCATGAGCGGCTGCTTGCCCTGATCAGTGGGGAGCAGCTGCAGCTGCACCTGCACCACCGGGAGCCCATCGATGTGGGGCAGCTTGTCGCCGGCCTCCGCCTGGGCCCCATCCCACGACATCGTCCGCCACATGCCGTTGAGCTCCGGCTCCGGACGGGGGATGTCGACTGAGGAGAGCTGTAGTGAGGGAGGCGCGATCGACGGGGGTGAGCTTGAGGTCCGAGGTCGGAGACCGTCGGGGTCGGGCGGCGCCGACTGACTCGCCGGGCCACCGGCGAGCTCTTGAGCGGTGCGGCCTTGATCGGCCGGAATGGCGGCTGCCGGTATCTCTGGTGCGCGTAATGGGCAACGGGGCCACGCTACGGCGGGCCATCTCGCTCGGCGGGGTTGCTCGGGCGGTGAGCAGGTAGTTGGCCATCCAGCCCAGACCGACCGCCACGATCAGGCTGGCAGCCCAGGCCACGATTTGAATCCGCCGCCGGCGCGCCGTAGCCTGGACCGCGGCCCGGCGGCGCAGCGATTCAAAGGCCGGAGGGAATCCCCGGGGTGGGGCGAGCTTGGCCAGGAGAGCGGTGGTCCGGTCCCGCAGTGCCGCGATGGCATCCCGGGAGGCCTGGCACGAAGGACAGGCGGCGAGATGGCTTTCGATCTCGACACACTGGGACCGGCTCAGCCCCTGGTCGAGATAGGCGTGCAGCTCCTCCTCAGGAATGTGCCGCATGGCTCGCCTTGGATGCATGCTGCTGCCGGTCATGCGCCTCCACCAGACGCCGCCGAGCCCGCGCCAGCGTGGTGCCCACTGCCCCAAGGGCGAGGCCGGTCTGGGCCGCGATCTCCGGGTAGCTCAGCCCGGCATCCCACAGGAGCAGAATCTCCCGGTCGCGCGGTGTCAGGGTGATCAGGGCCTCCTGCACCGAAGCCACTCGTTCATCGTGCTCCACGAGCGTGTCGGCGGCCGGTTCCATGGTGGGCAGCGAGACGGGATCGCCCTTGAGCAGCGTCAGATGCCGCTTCCGGCGCATGGCCGCCCGGGCCTCGTCTCGGGCCAGGTTTGCCGCCACCGCGAACACCCACGCCCGGGGCTTTTCCGGCCGGTGCGCCAGGGCCCGCACGAAGACCTCCTGGGCCAGATCCTCGGCCCGCTCGGCGTCCCACACCTTGCGGTACAGAAAGCGCACGACGGCGGTGTAGGTGGTCTGGTAGAGCTGCTCGAGCTCGTCCATCAATGACTCCTCGGATCCATCAGCGCCCCCGGGTCCTGCGGCGTCGCCCATGAGGACGGCCCACGGGTCTTAACTTGCACAGTTATTTCATCATGCCTGTCGTCCGTGGCGCGCGAAAACGCACCCTGGATGCAGGTCCTGTTTCTTGGGGGGCCACTCGCTGCAGAGATCCGGCTTGGCCGGTCGGCCATCGGCCCTTCGCCGGCCATGGAGGCTGCAGCCGATCCCATCAGCATCGAGGTACCCGCAGGCGGAGATGATCTCGGCCTCGATCGAGAAGTCGCCCGCGCGTTCCACCTTGCAGAGATACGGCGAGCGGCGAGAACGCACCAGAGCCTCCAGCTTCCGCTGCCGCCTGGTGCACATGATCTCGATCTGAAGATCCCGGCAGCAGGCGGCGCCCCGGAGGTTGTCGGCCGTCCGGCAGGGGGCCAGCGCGCAGGGGTTCCCGCCACTCAACACCGGAAGGCTGCGGGCTGGCTCGGGCAGCGCCCGGACCGCCGTCCGCCGGTTGTCGACGATGAGAAAGCGGCCCCGGCTCAACTGGCGGGGCTGCTCCCGCTTGTGGGGCCCGCGAGGAGCCGGTCCCGTGTACCCGTGAGCGGTACAGTGGGCTCCAGACCCATTCCGCTGCAGGTACCTGCAGGGGACGTGCAGCATCGCGTCCACGTAGAGCTCTCCCTCGTCTTCCCAGAGGTCATAGAAGCTGATGTTCTGGGTGTGGCCAATCAGCCAGGTCGCTTCGTGGTCGAGCGAGGTGGTGCCTTCCTCCAGGGGTCCCACCCGGAGGGTTACCGGCACGGCGCGGCACTGGCTACCCAGTCCCCGGCAAGGCGGCGCGGCAGTGTTTCGAGGCTGAGGTCTGGAGTCGACGGAGGAACCCATGAAGAACCCAGGGGGGAGCGAAGCCAACAATTGAATCAAAGCTAACGTCCTTAGTCCAGACCGGCAGCCTTCCGCCGCCACTTCCGTTTGTTACCCCCCCGCTTATAGTGAAAGGGTTCACAAAGTGGGCAACTTCATGTCTGGGAGGCAAGGCGGCGAAAATGCGGATGACTTCGATGGTGGCGGGGCTAGCCCTCGCCTTGGCGGCCTGTGGCGGCGAGAAGAAGACTGAGCAGCCGGCAGCGGGAGACTCGGCAAGCACCCCGGCTGCAGCGCCAGCCGCCGCCCCTGCGGCAACCGGAAAGACACACGATGTCAGTATGGAACTGGACGGCTCCAACTATAAGTTCAATCCGTCCAGCCTGGTGATCAGTGCGGGGGACGTGGTCCGCTATCACAACAAGAGCGGCGGACCCCACAACGTCTCCTTCTGGCCTGACAGCATCCCCTCGGGCGCGGCTGCCGTCTTGCAGAAGAACATGCCCAACCAGATGGCCCCCCTCGAGGGACCGCTGCTCACCGATCCCGAGGCGACCTATGAAGTGAGCTTTGCCGGTGCGCCAAAGGGAGTCTACAAGGTCTATTGCTTGCCGCACCTGGCTCTCGGCATGAAGAGCAACATCACGGTTCAGTAGCAAGCGTAAGCGGGGAAGACAAGCGTAAGCGGTGAGCGGGTTACTCCGATGACAGAAGACCCTCCACGGGTTGACTCGAGGAGGGTTTTTTGTGGGTGAGTTCCCGCTTACCGCTTACGTTTCTCTCCCCGCTCACGCTGTTTCTTCCAACCCCCCACGTCACCAATCCCCCGACCGCTAGCCCCGCGAGCGCATCGACTCCGTAATGCATCTGGCAGTACACGACGCCCGCGGTGAGGAGAACCGTCGGCACCGCCAGAATCAAACCGAGCCGCCACGAGAGACGCGACGCGGCCAGGGTGGCCGCCAGGGCTGCCGCGACATGGGAGGACGGGAACGCCGCGCCGTACGAGCTGCCACTCGCCAGTGCCTGGTACGCGAGGCGGGCTGGCAGATTGTCGGTAAACCAGGCGAGCCGGGCGGGGGAACTGGTAATACGGCCCCGCCACCGGAAAAAACAGGAAGACGAGATAGCACACGATGAAAGTGGCCATCACCACGAGTACGAAGCGTCGGACCGCGGCCAGATCGCCGCGCCAGGCAAAGTACAAAGCCGGTGCTGCCACGATGAAATAGTAGGAGAGATAGGCTGCGTGCAGTACGGTGGACCAGAAGCGGCTCGGGGCTGTCTGCCACCACTCGCGGCTGATCTGGGTTCCGAACAAAAGCAGCTCCCACCGCTGCACGATCTGGTCGTGGACCGCGCCGCCTCCGGAGTTGAGCACATCCAGCTCGCTGTACAGGCCCAGCAGCAGAAGCAGCGGGTAAATCTCTCTCAGGGTTCGGCCCACCCGGCCAAGGTTGGGGCGGGTCAGCAGAAACAGCAGCAGCACAAATAGGCCGTGAGCCACCAGGACCAGCCACCAACCCGGTCGGCTGGAGGCGCGGACTACGGCAACGATGGAGACAATCGTCAGGTAGGCCAGCAGCAGCAGATCAACGGCCCGAAGCCGGCCGGATTGGGTGCCGCTGGATTCCGTGGATGAGACCGTCAGAGCTACAGCCACCCGGCCTTCCGATACCACTGGTAGGTGTCAGCCAGGCCGGTGCGGAGATCGAAGGTCGCCCGCCATCCCGAATCGTGGGTCAGAGGGGTGGGGTCCCCGGTCCAGGCGGGCTGAAAGAATTCGTTCGCTTTATCGGTGGTGAGGATGGTGGCCTGACCGGTGAGCCGCGCCGATGCTTCGGTAACGGATAAAAGGGCCCGGCCCAACATCGCAGGGATGCGCACTGTGCCTACCGATCGGCCCATTACCGACCCCACCGCCCGGCCCAGCTCACTGCTGGTGAATACCTCGGGATGGCATGCGTTGTAGGTGCCTCCCACCGTCCTCTCGCTCTCGACCCGCCGCGATCAGGGCGTTGGCCAGGTCAGTCGCGTGCACTGCCGAGAGCTCCTGCGATCCGTCGCCGAATACCGGAGCAAGGCCAAGGCGGGCGATCCGAAAGATCTTGAGCACCTCGCGATCTCGCGGGCCGTAAACGATCGGTGGCCGTACAATCGACCAGCGAAGTCCACTGCCTCTCACGACCTGCTCCGCCGCCAGCTTACTGCGACCGTATGCCGTCACCGGCTGGGGTGGCTCCCGCCCGCTGAGCGGAGAACCTTTGGGGGCTGGTCCACCAGCGGCCAGCGAGGACACCAAAATGAAACGAGGCGATCCGCTTCGTTCGGCCGCGGCAACCACGTTTGCCGTGCCCTCCCGGTTGGCGCGCAGGAAATCGGCCTCGCTGCGTGCAGCCACCACCCCAGCGACGTGGTAGATGACATCCTGATCGTGAGAGGCGGCTTCCAAGGCTGCCTGGTCGTGGAGATCTCCCGGCACGACCCTGACTCCCTGAATGGTGAGCGCCAAAGCCTTCTCCGGAGAGCGCGCCAGCGCGGTCACTTCTGCTCCATTTCGCCGCAACGCCTCGGCGAGGTGGCTTCCCACGAAGCCGGTCGCCCCGGTCACCAAGGCCTTCATAGCCCCCGATCGTACAGTCGATAGGTCTTGTAGACCCGGAAAGTCATCTTTTCCAACCCTGCGTTCATGGCCGGGTTGTCCTCCAGAATCCAGCCCGCTTCACCCCAGTAGATGCCGCGCTCGCCCGATTTGGTCCAGATCCAATGGTACAGCATGGCATCGATTCCCTTGCCCTGATGCTCCGGGACGACCCCGAGCAAGAGGATGCGAGCCCGCCGGATCCGTCTGGTCTTCAGCATCCACAGCAGCTTGAGAATCATCGGGAACAGCCCGCCGGAGCGGTTCTTTCGAAATACGACGTTGAGGTCGGGCAGGGCGATGCCAAACCCGATCAGCTTGCCATCTTTTTCGGCCATCGGCACCAGCTCGGGGATCACCACCGGTTTGAACTGCTCCGCCAGGTGGTCGATCTCGTGCTCGGTCATGGGAACGAAGCCCCAGTTCTTTTCCCACGCCGAATTGTAGAGCTCCTTGATTCGCTCGACCTCGCCCTCGAAGTCTTTCATGTTGAGCGACCGGAGGGTGATTCCCTGGCGTTGCCGGATCAGCTCGGTGGCGCGAGCGAGCCGCTCTGGAACCGGGACGTAACGCTCCTCGCTGCCGCCCTGATAGACCCAGAGGTCCTTGGCCTTGGTGAACCCGGCCCTTTCCAGCAGCGGGATGTAGTACCGGGGATTGTGCGGCATCATCAGGGTCGGCGGGGTCTCGAAGCCGTCTACCAGCAGCCCGCACTCATCATTGACTGAGAAGGAAGCCGGGCCCCGAAGAACATCGTGGCCCTTTCCGCGACACCAATCCGCCGCTACCCGGAACAGCGCGTCAGCGACCGCCTGGTCATCGACGCTCTCGAAAAAGCCGAAGAATCCGACTTTATCGTCGTGGGTTTCGTTGTGGAGCCGATTGCTGATCGCGGCGATGCGGCCTACCACCTCACCGTCCCGTTCGGCGATGAAGTACGCGGCCTCGGCATGCTCGAAGAAGGGGTTTTTGGTACGGGAGAGCAGGGTGACGACGTCCCGACGCAAAGGCGGGACCCAGAGAGGGTCCCGCGCGTGCAGTCGGTAGGGGAGGTCGATGAAGCGCTTCAGGTCTTGCCCGTCGCGCGCCTCTCGGACGCGCGGATCGGTCAGATGACCCCCAGGTCCCTGCCGATTAGAGCAAACTGCTCCAGCGCGAAGTCGATCTGCTCGAAGGTGTGGGTCGCCATCAGGCTGGTCCGCAACCGGCATTGGGTTGGCGGCACCGCCGGGGGCGCGACCGGATTGGTAAAGACCCCGGCGTCGAACAGCCGGCGCCACATCAGGAAGGTCTTTTCCATCGGTCCGATCAGCACGGGGACGATCGGCGTTTCGGTCGGCCCGATGTCGAACCCCATGCTACGGAACCCTTCGTGGAGCCGGCGGGTGTTGGCCCACAGCTGATCCCGCCGCCCCGGCTCCTGCTGGAGAACTTTCAGCGCCGCCAGCACGCCGGCGGTGTTCGCCGGTGGCAGAGACGCGGTAAAGATCAGCGGCCGGCTATGGTGTTTCAGGTAGTGGATCACGCTCTCCGAAGCCGCCACGAACCCGCCGATCGAGGCCAGCGACTTGGAGAAGGTTCCAGCAATGATGTCCACTTCCTCGGTCATTCCGTAGTGGGCAGCCGTGCCGTCGCCATTAGGGCCGAGTACACCGAGAGCATGGGCATCGTCCAGGGCCAGGGCAGCGGCGTACTTCCGGGCGATCCGGGTGAGGGCCGGCACATCGGCGATGTTGCCCTCCATCGAGTACACCCCGTCCACCACGATCATGGCACCGCGGCTGCCGCCATTCCGCTCCAGCCGCCGCTCCAGGTTGGCCAGGTCGCCGTGATTGAAGCGCTCGGTCTCGCCGTACGACAGTTTGGCGCCGTCCACGATGGATGCGTGGTCCAGCTTGTCCAGATATACGACATCGCCCCGGCCAACCAGTCCTGAAATCAGGCCGAGATTGGCGGAGTAGCCGGTCGAAAAGACCAGGCAGGCCTCTTTGCCGAGGAACTCAGCCAGGGCGTTTTCCAGCTGCTCGTGGAGGTCCAGTGTGCCATTCAGAAACCGGCTGCCGGTGCACCCGGAGCCGTACCGGCTGAGGGCGCGAGAGGCCGCTTCCAGAACCTTGGGATGGTGGGTGAGGCCAAGGTAATTGTTCGACCCCAGCATGATCCGCTTCTGTCCATCAATGACGACAACAGTGTCCTCCGATTCGGAAATCGGATTGAAGTACGGATAGAGGCCGACCGCCTGCAACTCGCGCGCTTTGGTGAACTGCCGGCACTTCTCAAACAGCGCGACCTGTTGAAGTTCTTGTGTGTCCACGATCCCTCGGCACGAGAGGAGGTCAAAGATCCCCACATCACTATGTCGCTGAACGGCTTAAACTAGTGCGATGCAGGAAGTGGCACAAGCGGCCATTTCTCGCTCCGAAGAGCGATGTCGGCGGCCTTGGAGCAAGGGCTGCGCCGCCCCTGAATTGCCCCGGAACTGGGCCGGTTTTGCGGTTGTCCTGGCGGGTGCAGATTGTTGCCTGGCCCGTTTCGGGGGACGACGGCAATGTGAGACACTAAGTGCTTACCGGGCTGACGCTTCTCGAACAATCGCTTGACTTAGGCCCCCCGGAGCCCAAGCTTAGACCCATCGATGTCCCGGACTAACGACCTGAATCGTCGACGCTTTCTCCTCGCGGCCGCTGGTCTTATAGCAGCGGGTCTCGTGGCCAGACCGGAGTTTGCCGGTGCCACCGGTCACGCATTTGGTCCCGAGGACCCGGAGGTCCCCAACGAAGCAGTCGCCCGCATCCTCAAGGATCTGTTCGGCGATCGCCCCATCCGGCGAGGTCATGTGGACCTGGACATGCCCGTGGTGGCGGAGGATGGCCGGGTAGTTCCGGTGATCATCGAGAGCGATCTACCAATGAGGGGCGGTCAGTTTGTGAAGGGTGTTCATCTCATTGTTGACCACAATCCCGACGCGCATGTTGCCGCGTTTCACCTTACGCCTGCCCTGGGTCGAGTCTCCATCTCGACGCGCATCAAAATGAAACGGACTACCTGGGTACGAGCGATCCTGGAGACCAATACCGGCGAGGTGTGGGCCGGTTACACTCGCGTGCTCGTCACGCTGAACGGTTGCGGATGATGATCTCCAACATCGGCGAAGCCAGAATCAGGGTCCCCGACCAGATCAAGCGCGGCGACCTGATCACGGTAAACTCAATCGTCTCCCACCCGATGGATACCGGCTTTTTCCGGACCGCGGAGGGGGATCCGATCCCGGCGTACTTCATCAAGCACGTACTGGTTACCTACGGCGGTCAGGAGGTGGCCCGCTTCGAGTGGACCTCCGGCATCAGCCGTGACCCGGTGGTCAGTTACACCCTCCTGGCCGACAGGGAAGCTCCGCTCACCATGGTCTGGACCGACAACAAAGGCGCAACCTTCAGGCAATCGGTCAACATTACCTTCGCTTCAACCTGACCTTCCCGGCCCCTCTCAATCTCCTGGGCCTCGCTGCCGTCATTGGGAGCACGGGAGGCCCGAAGCCTCCTGCCTTTCCAGTGCGGCGGCTGGCGCCTAATGTGTACGCGGTCTTGGGGGACACTGGCCGGGGCTCGGAAGGGAGACCCAACGCGGGCTTCGTCGTGACGGCAGCAGGAGTGGTGGTGATCGATGCCCTGGCGAGTCCACGCCAGGGTGAGCAGCTGGTTGCCACGATCCGTTCGGTCACCTCCCAGCCGATCAAATGGCTGATTCTCACTCACCATCATCCCGACCATCATTTCGGCGCCATCGTGTTTCGCCGGCTGGGGGCCAAGATCATCGCCCACCCGGACCGGCGGGTTCTCGCCTCTGAAGCCGGGGAGGACGCCCTGATGGCCGACTGGGTCCGGGTAGTAGGGCTGGATGCGATGCGGGGCTTCGCCTTTGCCGACACGCCCGATATCCCGGTTACCGGGGCCGATACCCTCGCTCCGGGTGGCGACACCATTGTCATCACCCATCCCGGCGCCGCCCACTCGGCGGGTGATCTCATGATCTGGCTTCCCCGCGAGCGAGTCCTGTTTGCGGGTGACATCCTCATCGAGGACGGGGTGACCATGGTGGTCGACGGGAACTCGAGCCGGCTGCTCGAGGCACTCGCGGCGATCGACCGCCTCGGGCCGGCCACGGCCGTGCCAGGGCATGGAGCGATCCCTGGCAGACCCGGCGGCGCTGGTGAGCAAGACTCGGCGCTACATCACCGAGCTTCGGTCGGACATGCGAGCTGCCGTGGAGAGTGGAACTCCGATGGGTCGCGCACTCCGGCCGTTACCTCCGGCGGATCAAACCCGGCCGGTGTCGCTCAACTCCCGAAGACGCCGGAATGCAGTGCGGGTCTATCTGGAAGCGGAGCGGGCCTACATGGGATTGGATTCGGTCCCGTGAGCAGACGCTCCGCGGCCTTGCTGCTCTTGGTTGGGAGTAGTGCCGGCTTGCTCCGGCCCGCACCGCACCAGGGAGCGACTTCCCCAACTGATCTCGACCGACCAACTGGCTCAATGGCTGGCCGACCACAAGGTCCACCTGGTGGATGTCCGCAGCGATGTGTTCACCTACTTGAAGGGCCACCTCCCCGAGGCGGTGTATTTGAACCCCGAGACGCTGAGGGCGAGCGACCGGGGCGTTCCTACTCAGCTGCTCAGTGCCCGAGCCTACGGCGAGCTCTTCTCTCGTCTCGGATTGGGCTTCGACGAGCCAGTGGTGATCTACAGTGCGGGAGAGACTCGGAACATCGACGCCACTTTCCTCGCCTGGCTCCTGGCCGGGTTTGGCTATCCCCAGGTGTATGTCCTGAACGGCGGCTACTACAAATGGGAGCTGGAACAGCGGCCGATTGCCCAGCGCTACCCTAGGGTGAACGCGGTGGGATCAACGGCCAAGAGCATTTCAACCGGAGCGCGCCGGGTTGGACGAGGTGCGCTCATCGATTGCGAGCGGTAACGCTCTCTTGGTGGACGCCCGGCCGTCCGATCAGTACGCCGGCGAGGCGGGCGCGCAAATGCGGCGAGGCCATATTCCTGGCGCCATCAATCACTATTGGCAGGATGATCTTACCCAGGTGGGCTTCGGCCACGTCTGGAAAAGCCCGGCCGACCTTCGCGAGAGCTATGCGGCGCAGGGGATAACGCCGGAACGGAACATCATTGTCTACTGCAACAGCGCCACCGAAGCCAGCCACGTTCACTTCACGCTGCGCTACTTGCTGGGCTATCCCCGGGTCCGGATCTACGTGGGGTCATGGACCGAGTGGGCGGAACGGGTCGATCTCCCGATAGAAGCGGGGCGGCGGGGCAGCGGGGCGGCGGGGCAGTAACGAACCCGGAGTGAGGTTGCGGGGAAGGCAAAGGGCCGAACCTGAACCCGCAGATTCGGCCCTCTTATTTTTTGCCCTGTGGTTAGTTCTGCTCGCTGCCCGCTGCCGCGCTGCCCCGCCTACTTCATCGCTATCCCGCTCCTCAGCTGACCCGGCCGCCAGATCTGCCCCGCCTTCATGACCCACTCGACTGAATCCAGGTTGTCGATGTCCGCCAACGGGTTCTTGCTCAGCAGCACCAGGTCAGCGTAATGGCCGGCTTCAATGGTGCCCAGGCGCTGTGCCGGTTCACCGCCGATGGCGCGGGCCGCATCGCGGGTCGCTGCCAGGAGCGCGGCACCTGGGGTGAGGGCGATCGAGTCTACCAGGAGTCGAAGCTCGCCGAAGAGTGAGGCGCGTTCGTTGGCTGGACCGTAGGCCACATGGTCGCTGCCGGCGCTGATCCGGACACCGCGGCGAACCGCTTCTCGAGTAATCTCCATGCCGAAGCCGGATCCGGCCCGCACGTAGTCCTCTTGCTCCGACGGGATATGCCGCCGCTTGGCGTCGAAATAGGCCACGCTGTGGCGAGTGGCATCGAGAGTGGGCTCGAAGAACGTGCCCATCTTGGCCATGGAATCGAGCGCCTGCGCTGATGCGCGGATCATGGGCCGAGCCCACGGTAGCCACTTCGGCTGTGGCCATCTGAAGGTCCCCGTCACTGCACCAGCGTGTCCCGCTCCTCGGGTGAAAACAGCTCCCCAGCCAGTCCGGCCGCATGCACCACGCCATCCTGTCCGGCCGTGGCTTGCTCCAGCGCACTGGCGGGTTGCACCCAGGCGTGCCCCCAAACCGGCATGCCGGCTCGATGAGCTGCCGCAACCAGCTTCTTCACCGATTCGAGATCGAGCTGGGCGTAGAGCTTGAGCCCCATGGCCCCGGCGTTCCGGGCCTGGGCTACCACCGAGTCTGGATCGTCATCCCGGTTATAAAGGATGGGAGTCCACCCCAGTGCCTGCATGGTCATCGCAGGCGGCTGGCGGAAGACTATGCCCCGGGCAGTCCTGACCCCACCGAAACCATTGAAGAAGAAGCGGCGACCCGCAACCAACTGCATGGCATAGACTCTGGGCGCGGCCGGGAGCGCGTGGACTCGGGAGAGAAGCTCAGCCGGATTGGTTCCCATATCCCGCACAGTGGTGACTCCCTGTGCCAGGAGATCGCGAAGGTCGAGGGAAAGCTCTTCGGTGGCGCTGCCCTGGGTCAGGAAAAGCAGGTGCACGTGGCTGTCGATCAGGCCGGGAATCAGCCATTGACCATGAGCATCGATGATCCTGGCGTGGGGAGGTACCGGGCATTCACCGGCGGCTCCAGCACAGAGAATTCGGTCTCCCCGTATCAGGGTGACGGCGTTGGCCACCGGACCGCGACCGGTCCCGTCCCACAGATTGGCTCTGATGATGGCAATAGAAGGATCGGGGGCGGGGGTCTCACCGGAGCCGCGGCGCACTTCCACCACAGGCGCTCAGGACCAGCGTCGCTATTGAAACAGAGAAAGGGACTGAGAGGGACAGCTTCATACCTGCGCTCCTGGCGCGGGCGGGCGGCGCGGCACAGTGCCGTGGGGGTCGGCGCCCACCAGACCTGCTTCAAGTTGCGGGGAAGGAGTGCGTTTGGCCGTGACACCCGGCGGTGCTTGCACCGTGACCAGGAACACTACGCCGGACCGTTGCTAACCCATTCTGCCTGCGAAGGGTGGACAATCTGGCCAGGCTCGAGGCCAAACTTCTTCCCTGGGTAAAACCTCCTAGACTTAAACGTGAAAGCGGGAAACCCGGTTCTCTTTCCTTAAAGGGCAAAGCACGTGCCATCTGGGGTGCAACTCTTCGTTCTGGTTGCGGGGCAGGCCCCCGGTCCATAGTCTTCCCATCGTGCCCCTCCCCCCTACCAACCGACCCCGGCGCAGGCGCCGAACCGCTGCCCTGCGCCAGCTCGTCCGCGAGCACGAGCTCTCGCCGGCCGACTTGATCCAGCCTCTGTTCGTGGTTCATGGAGCCCGGGTAGAGCGCGAAATCGAGTCCATGCCCGGCATCTTTCACCTCTCCGTGGACGAAAAACTCGACCGCGAGGTGGATGACCTCCGTGGCCGAGGCATCCCGGCATTACTCCTCTTCGGCATTCCCGCTGCTAAGGACGAGGTGGGGTCGGAGAATTTCTCTGATGACGGCATCGTGCAGCGGGCGCTCCGGCGACAGAAAGAGCGGCATCCCGATCTGCTGCTGATCTCTGATCTCTGCTGCTGCGAGTACACCAGCCATGGGCACTGCGGCGTGATCCGGGATGGGTCGGTGGACAACGATGCCACGCTGGAGATCCTCGCCCGGGCCGCGGTTAAGCCATGCCACCGCCGGCGCCGACATCATCGCTCCCAGCGGGATGATGGATGGGATGGTGAGCGCCGTTCGCGCCGCGCTGGACGCATGCCGGTTTTAGCGAAACGGCGATCCTGAGCTACGCGGTGAAATACGCCAGCGCGTTCTATGGCCCCTTCCGCGAAGCCGCCCACAGCGCCCCAACTTTCGGTGACCGCAGACAATACCAGATGGATCCGGCCAACCTCCGGGAGGCCTTGCTCGAGGCGGCACTCGATGAGGCGGAGGGAGCCGATCTCCTGATGGTCAAGCCGGCACTGGCTTACCTCGACGTGGTGCGTGCGGTCCGGGAGCGCACTCAGCTACCGCTGCGTCGCGTACAACGTGAGCGGCGAGTACGCCATGGTGAAAGCCGCCGCGCGGCACGGCTGGGTGGATGAATGCCGCATCGTGCTGGAGGCGCTTACCGGCATGCGCCGCGCTGGTGCCGACGCCATCATCTCCTATCACGCAAAGGATGCTGCGGTGTGGCTGGGGTCGGAGGGCGTCCTGTGACCGACCTTCGAGTGGCGGCGCGCCCGACATCCGCATCCGAGCGACTCTTCGCCGCCGCTCAACGGGTGCTGCCCGGCGGGGTCAACAGCCCGGTGCGGGCCTTTCGCAGCGTCGGCGGGATCCCCCGGTTCATCGCCCGGGGCGAGGGACCGACGTTGATCGATGTCGACGGCAACCGCTACGTGGATCTGGTCCTCTCCTGGGGTCCGCTGATCTGGGCCACGCCCATCCGGAGGTACTCGAGGCCGTGGTGCAGGCGGCGGGCCAGGGCAGCACCTTCGGGGCTCCCACCGAGCTCGAAGTCCGTCTGGCCGAGCGGGTCGTGGCGACCTTTCCCGTCGACTGGAGATGGTTCGCTTCGTGAGCAGCGGCACCGAGGCGCTGATGAGCGCGGTGCGGCTGGCTCGAGCCGCCACCGAGACGCCGGCTCATCGTCAAATTCGACGGCTGTTACCATGGGCATTCGGATGCCCTGCTCGGCGGCAGCAGGCTCCGGGGTGGCGACGCTGGGTTTGCCCGACTCCCCGGAGTAACGCCGGCCACGGTGGCCGACACGCTGGTGGTTGCCTACAACGACCTCGCGGCCGTCGAGACGTTGTTCGCCGCCCGCGGTAACGAAATCGCCGCGGTTCTGCTGGAACCGGTCGCCGGAAACATGGGAGTGGTTCCGCCCGGTTCCCGGGTTCCTCCCGGGACTGCGGGCCGTCACTCGGCGGCACCGGGCGCTGCTGGTTTTCGACGAAGTCATGACCGGCTGGCGAGTGCACCCCCAGGGCGCGCAGGTCCTTTACGGGATCGGCCGGACATCACTTGTCTGGGCAAGGTCATCGGTGGCGGGTTACCCGCGGCGGCGTACGGCGGGAGCCGCGCGCTCATGGAGCTCATCGCCCCGGCGGGCCCGGTGTACCAGGCGGGCACGCTATCGGGCAATCCGGTAGCGATGGCGGCAGGGTTGGCCACTCTGGAAGTGCTGTCCCGCCCAGGCATTTGGGAGCGCGCGGCCGACTGGGCGGAACAGGCCGCCGGGCTTATCACCGCAACGGCCGAGCGGGCTGGCGTAGCCATTCAGCTGCAGCGGGTCGGCACCATGCTCACGCCGTTCTTCACCGCTCGGCCGGTCCGGTCCTTTGCCGAGGCGAAGCAGAGCGATCGTGACGCCTACGGCCGCTTCTTCCACGCTATGCTGCAAGCCGGCATCTACCTGCCCGCTTCAGCGTTCGAGGCTGCGTTCACGTCGGCGGTCCACGGTGAAGCGGAGCTCGATGTGCTGGAGAGCGCACTGGGGACGGTATGGCAGCGGTAGCGGTCATTGGCGCCGGTCTCACCGGGCTCACCGCGGCGTATCGGCTGAAGCAGCGGGGAGTCCGGGTGGTGATATACGAGGCAGGTGACCGGATCGGTGGGGTCGTAAAGTCCGAGCGGAAGGACGGCTACCTGGCGGAGCTGGGGCCCAACTCGCTATCCGCCCCGGCGCCTGAGGTGAGGGGACTGCTCGACGAGCTCGGCCTGGAGGCTCGCATCGTCACCGCGTCACCGCTGGCGCGGCATCGCTACATCGTTCGGCGGGGGCGACTGGTTCGCCTGCCAACCACCCCTTCCGAGCTGCTCACCTCGCGCCTGCTCTCCAACGGCGCCAAGCTGGCCATCTTCGGCGAGCCGTTGACCGAGGCCGGAGATTCTCCGGTCGACGAAAGCGTGGCCGCGTTCGTGCGCCGCCGTTTCAATCAGGAGGTGCTCGACTACCTCGCGAATCCTTTTGTGGCCGGAATCTTTGGGGGCGACCCGGAGCAGCTCTCCGTCCGTCACGCCATGCCTCAGCTCCATGCGCTGGAGCGAGCCCATGGGTCGGTGATCAGGGCATATATGAAGAAGATGAAGTCCCGCAAGGAAGGCGGACCGGTACCGCCCGAAGTCGGGTCTCCCATCTCCTTCCAGGACGGGTTGCAGGAAATACCCAACGCCTTCGCTCGGGAGCTGATGACGGACGTGCGGCTTCGCTCTCCGGTGACCCAGCTACGGGCCAGCACCCGGGGTTGGACCGTTGGAGCCGCGTTCCAGGCTCCCGAGATCTATGACGCCGTGGTCTACGCCGCGCCGGCGCACGCACTGGATGACATCGATCTCGATTTTCCGGCAGGACCCCGGCTGTCCACCTTGGCGAGCATCGTGCACCCTCCGATTGCCGTTCTGGCCCTGGGCTTCCGCCGGGAGCAGGTCGCGCATCCGCTGGACGGTTTTGGCTTCCTCTCCCCCGAGGTGGAACGTCGGCGAGTCCTGGGAGTGATCTTCTCTTCGTCGCTGTTTCCCGGGCGGGCGCCTGAGGGGCATGTGCTCTTGACCGTGTTCGCAGGGGGAAGCCGGGACCCGGATTTCGTCCAAAACGACAGCCAGACGCTGACCGCCCGAGTGCTGGACGACCTCCGTCCGCTGCTCGGAACCGAGGGCGAGCCAACCTTCCGAGCCGTGCAGGTCTGGCCGAAGGCAATCCCGCAGTACGTCCTCGGCTACGGCCGTTTTAAGGACATCGCTGATCAGACGGAGCGGAGCAACCCCGGCCTCGTGCTCGCTGGAACCTATCGTGACGGCGTGGCCCTCGGCGATGCGATCGGATCGGGCGAAGGCGCCGCTTCCCGGGCCGCGGGGCTGCTCGGGGGTCGAGGAAGTCGCCATGGACGCGGAGCGCGGTTGAGGTCTCAGCGGAATCCTCTTCGGATCGGCACTCGAGGCAGTGCGTTGGCGCTGTGGCAAACCGAACGGGTCCGGGCCTTGCTCCGGGCGGCTGGTTACGAGGCGGTGCCCGTCCAGATCAAAACCACCGGTGATCTCGCCGCCGATATCCCCTTCGCGCAAATCGGCGGTCGTGCGATCTTTACCAAGCAGATCGACGACGCCCTGCTCGAGGAACGAATAGACCTCGCCGTGCACTCGCTGAAAGACCTCCCCACTCAGCTTCCCGATGGCATCACCATAGCCGCCGTGGGTTCCCGAGAGGACCCTCGAGACGCTCTGGTCGGACGCGGGGCGCTCCGCTGGAGCGACATCCCCCAAGGTGCCGTGATCGGGACCAGCAGCCTGCGCCGGCGGGCTCAATTGCTCCACGCCCGTCCCGATCTCCACGTAGCCGATCTCCGAGGCAACGTGGATACCCGCCTGGCCAAGCTGGACGCCCACCCCGAGTGGGTCGCCATTGTGCTCGCCACAGCAGGGCTGGTGCGACTCAACCTGGGGCACCGAATTGGAGAACGGCTCCAGTCCGAGGTCATGCTCCCCGCGCCGGGGCAGGGGGCCCTCGCGGTTACGGTGCGGACCGGGGACGGGGCGGTGGCAAGTGTGGTCCGGCAGACTGTTCATGATCAAGCCACAGCGGTGCCGGTGGCCGCCGAGCGGGCGTTCCTGCACCGGCTGGAAGGCGGGTGTCAGGTGCCGATCGCCGCTCAGGCCGAGCTGAGCGGCGGGGGAAGAGCTGGTGTTGTCCGGCTCCATGGCCGGGTCATCTCGACCGGGGGCGATGAGATGGTCCAGGGACAGGAGACTGCCTCCGCCGCCGATGAAGCTGCGGCGGCGGCCCTCGGCTTGGCCCTGGCGGAGCGGCTGTTGGCCGAGGGTGCGGCGACGATCCTCGCGGGAGCGCGCGCGGCGGGAACGCCGGCCGTCAGTGAACCCTGATGCCCCAAACTGTAGTGCTCACCGCCTCCGCGGGCACCTTCCCTGGTTTGGCCGAAGCGCTGAAAGAAGTCCCGGTGGTAGTGGAGGAACGCCCGCTCCTGAGCTTTGCCCCCCCATGGGACTGGGTTGCGCTGGACGTGGCGCTCGACCGGCTGAACAGTTTTGGGGCTGTCGCCTTTACCTCTCGCCGGGCAGCCGGGGCCTTTCTTGCAAGGTGGCGGGCGCGAGGCAAGTCATGGAGTGATGGCAAGGGTATGCCTGCCGCGTGGGCGATAGGCCCGGCCACCGCCGCCGAGCTTGCGGGCCAGCTCGGTCCGGTGCGAGTACCGGGCGGTGCGGTCTCCGGAGCCGGCGCGGCGGAGAACCTGGGTCGGAGCATGATTCAGGAGCCGGTGAATGGTTCGGTGCTTTTTCCCTGCGGAGATATCCGGCGGGACGAGTTACCGCAGATCCTGCGGCAGAACGGAATCGAAGTCCATGAGGTTGTGTGCTATCGCTCGGTGCTGGCAGACGAGTCCCAGGCTCGAACGGCGGCCGCGACGGGTGGCGTGCTTGTCGTAGCCAGCCCCAGCGTGGCCGATCTGCTGGCTCGTGCCTGCCCCCGTTCCACCCGTCCGGAGCTCCTTGCCGTCGGACCGACAACAGCCGCCTCCGCCCGCGCCGCGGGCTGGTCCCCTGCTGCGGTGGCGAGCGAGCCCACCGTTAGGGCACTCTCCTCCGCGATTCGTGACTTGCTCGCCAAACGCTGAATCGATGAATGACCTTCTGCTGCGGGCTTGCCGCCGGGAGCCAGTCGAGCGGCCACCCGTATGGATGATGCGCCAGGCGGGGCGCTACTTGCCGGAGTACCGTGCGGTGCGGGAGAAGGCGGATTTCCTCACCATGGTGCGCACCCCGGATCTGGCAGTCGAGGTCACGCTGCAGCCGGTGGAACGGCTGGGAGTGGACGCAGCCATCATCTTCAGCGATATCCTCGTCGTCCCGCAGGCGATGGGCATGAGGCTCTCAGTAGAGGACGGAGTGGGTCCCCGGTTCCACGATCCGCTCCGCAGCGCCACTGAGTTCAATCGGCTGCACGATGTCACCGTCGAGGAGGGTCTGGGCTACGTGCTCGACGGGCTACGGCTGGCTCGGGCCGAGCTGGCGGACAAGGTTCCCCTCATCGGATTTGCGGGCGCGCCCTGGACCCTCATGAGCTACATGGTGGAAGGGAGCGGCTCCAAGTCCTTCAGCCAGGCCAAGCGGCTGCTGCAGGAAGACCCTGCTCGGGCGCACAGTCTCCTGGGTCGGTTGGCGCGGACAGTGGGCGAGTTCCTCGGGGCCCAGGTCCGCGCCGGTGCGCAGGTGGTCCAGCTGTTCGACTCCTGGTCGGGAGCGCTCGGCCCAGCCGATTTTCGTGAGTTTGCGCTTCCTTATCTAAGCGAAGCCGCCCGGTTGGCGCGGTCGGCCGGCGCGCCGGTGATCGTCTTTTGTCCCGGATCGGGCTGGGCTCTGGAAGAAATAGCCCGGGGAACCGGCGCCGACGTGGTTGGGGTCGATTGGCAGACCGATGCGGCGGAAGCCCGGCAGCTGGTGCCACTGTCGGTAGCCGCCCTCCAGGGGAATCTCGATCCCACCTGGCTCTACGGCTCCCCGGCAACCATTCGGAAACGGACCCGCAGCATGCTCGACGCATTTGGGGGCCGGGGACACATCGCTAATCTGGGCCATGGGATTCTCCCCGATGTGCCGGTTGACCATGCGCGAGCGTTCGTGGAGGCGGTGCAGGAGTGGCGGCCTGAATGAAGGATCGAAAGCGATTTCGCGACGAGGTCGCTTCACGCATTGAGCGGCTCCATGACGAGGCGACCGAGCTCTTCACCGCGCTCGACCGCGGGGGCCAGTTCCGGGAGGATGTGTGGCAGCGTGACGGGGGCGGTGGCGGAGTCAGCCGTACTCTGATTAGCGGCGCGACCTTCGAGAAGGCCGGAGTCAACCGATCAGCCGTCGAAGGGGTGCTGCTTCCCCAACTCGCCCAGCGAATCGGAGCCCATGTGTCCGGGCTGGAGCCGACCAGCTTTTTCGTCACCGGATTCAGCCTGGTAGTGCATCCCCGAAGTCCTATGATCCCTACCGTCCACCTGAACGTGCGGTATTTCGAGCTGACGGGTGCGTCGGGCGAGCCGGTCGATGCCTGGTTCGGGGGAGGAACCGATCTCACCCCCACGTACCCGTATCCGGAGGACGCGATCCACTTTCATCGCATCTTGAAGACGGCCTGCGACCGGCACCATTCGGGGTTCTACGCTCGATTCAAGACCTGGTGCGACCACTATTTCGTGAACACTCACCGGGGCGACGAGCGGCGCGGAGTGGGAGGAATCTTCTTCGACAACCTGCGGGACGGTGAAGCTGGACTCTGCCTGGAGCGACTCCTGGCTTTCGTGACCGACGTGGGAGCTGTGCTGCCCGATGCGTACCGGCCAATTGTCGAGCGGCGGAGGGACGCTTCCTACGGTGAGCGGGAGCGCCGGCTGCAGTTGGCGCGGCGGGGTCGTTACGTCGAGTTCAATCTGGTCCACGATCGCGGTACCCTGTTCGGGCTGCAGACTGGTGCCCGAATCGAAAGCGTGCTCATGAGCTTGCCGCCCCTCGCGGCCTGGGAGCCGGGGCCGGAATATCCGCCCGATTCCTTCGAGGCGAGGCTGATCGAGATGCTCGAGCCGCGCGACTGGGCTTCCGAGTCCCTCTCATGACGATCTTGACGGCACGCTTCTCAGGGATCGTAGTCTACGCCAGTCTGGTGCTCGGCCTGAGCTCCTGTAGCGGCGGTGGGGCGGCCAATGGTCCCTCCCCCGGGCCAGTCGTCGGCTTCACCCCGACTTGCAGCGGATTGACCTGCAGCTTCGCCGACCAGAGCAGCGACACCCGCCCCATCATGAGCCGAGTCTGGGACTTCGGAGACGGCTCCGGCTCTACCGAGGTAAATCCGCAGCACACTTATAGCCACGGGGGAAGCTTCACCGTCCGGCTCACCGTCCAGGACAATGCCGGCGCCAGCGCCTCGAGCTCTGAAGCGGTGACCCTAAGCGAGCAGGACGTGGTCTTTGTGGGTGCCGGAGACATCGCCGAGTGTAGCCCGCAGAATCAGGACGGGGCCACCGCTGCGCTCATCACAGCGCTCCCTGGTGCCCAGGTGTTTACCCTGGGAGACAACGCCTACCCTGATGGGGCGGCAGCGGACTATGCCTGCTATCAGGCCACCTGGGGCGCGTTCAAGGATCGGACTCACCCGGTCCCGGGCAATCATGAGTATCACCAGGCCGGGGCCGCTCCATATTTCGCGTACTTTGGCGCTGCCGCCGGACCCGCCGGGGCAGGCTACTACAGCTACGACCTCGGCACCTGGCACATCATCGCGCTGAACAGCGAGAGCAATCTGAACGAGGAGCTGACCTGGCTCACGGCTGACCTCGCGGCTCATCCCGCCGCCTGCACTCTCGCCTACTGGCACCGGCCGTTCTTTACCTCCGGAGCGGTGCATGCTCCTGACACCGCAATGCGCCCGATCTGGGATGCGCTTCAAGGGGCGGGTGCCGAGCTCGTCCTCAGCGGACACAATCACCAGTACGAGCGTTTTGCGCCGCAGTTATCTGACGGGACGGCGAGCGATGTCGGAATTCGGCAATTTGTGGTCGGGACCGGCGGCTTCCACAGCCTGTATGACTTTGTCACACCACCGCAGCCGAACAGTGAGGTTCGCTACAAGGGGTTCGGGGTTTTGAAATTGACCTTGGGGGCAGCCGGATATTCCTGGGAATTTCTCCCGGTTCAGGGTTCCAGCTTCACCGACACCGGCACGGCAGCCTGCCACTGAAGGACGGATCGTTAGAGCCCACGCTTGTGAGTGTCACCTGAGCCGCTACCTTAGTGCCAACCGGAGAGTTCATCGGAGCTTCTCGGGATTCAGATAAACCAAGGTGCCAGTGAAAGTTCCGCCATCCGCTTCGCCCCCGGCCGGGACCGGTAGCGCCGTCATCCTCTGCGTCGAACGGGATCCCTTCGTTCGCGATCTGGAGAGCTACTTCCTTACCGAAGCGGGCTTCAGCGTCACCTTTGCCGAGGACGGCCTGCAGGCTCTCGAGCTGACCCGAGAGCTTCACCCCACCATAGTCATCACCGAGATTCTGGTTCCCAAGCTCGACGGCCTCGCACTCTGCCGCCGGCTCAAGAGCGATCCGGCAACCCGAGATATCGCAGTGCTGGTCTTCAGCCTCCTCGCTGCCGAACGCCGGGCCCAGGATGCCGGTGCCGACGCCTTTCTGGCCAAGCCCCTCTCGGCGCAGGGCTTGAAAGACGCCGTTCGGAACCTGCTGGCGGGTCGCGCGGGGGAACGGAGCAAGGACACGGGTGGCCGGCACGCATCGGAGAAATCCCAATGAACTCAGGCGCTCGAGTCAGCACCGGCAACCGGGAAGCCGACATGATTCTCGGCGGCGGGTTCGTTCCCAATTCGATCAATGTCATCATGGGGGAACCCGGTACCGGAAAGACTCTGTTTGCGGAGCAGCTTCTCTTCAAGAACGCGGACGCAGGCCGGCCGGTCCTCTATCTGACCACCTTGGCCGAGCCGCTGAGCAAGGTGGTGACTTACCTGCAGCGATTCGCGTTCTACGACGAGTCTAAGATGGGGACCGAGATCGTGTACGACGACGTGGGGTCGCTGTTGGCCAGGGAAGGCCCCGATGCTCTGCTGCCCCGCCTGAGGGAAGCCATCGAAACGCTGGGTCCCAAGATCATCGTGATAGACTCCTTCAAGGCCATCCACGATCTGTCTACATCGGTAGCTCGCATGCGCCGCCTGGTTTCCGACCTTGCCGGCCTGCTGAGCGCCTACGACACGACCACGTTTCTGGTGGGGGAGTACCGGCCTCAGGATATCGCCCGCTATCCGGAGTTTGCCGTAGCCGACGGCATCGTGGAGTTCGCCCGGCAGAAGCGATCGACCACCGACGAGCGGTTTCTCAGGGTGAGCAAGCTCCGGGGAAGCGGCTACCTGGAAGGGCTCCACGGCATCCACATCACTTCGGCCGGATTGGAGGTCTACCCTCGGTTAGTGAGTCCGGCTGACGCGCAGAATTACAGTACTCGGCGCGAGCGGATGTCTACCGGGATAGGCGGACTGGATGCCATGCTCCAGGGAGGCGTCTGGCGAGGGAGCACCACCTTGGTTGTCGGGCCCCACTGGTTCCGGCAAAACGACATTGGGACTCCAGTTCGCCCTGGCCGGCGTGGCTGCCGGCGAGCCCGCGCTCTACGTCAATTTTCAGGAGAACCCTACCCAACTGGCCCGAGTCATCGAGCCATTGGATAAGGGCGGGGCCGCCCGGAAGCGCGGGCTTCACCTTCTCTATGCCTCATCGGTGGAGCTGCAGATCGACCGCATCATCGTCGATATTTTCCGAACAATTGACGAACATACCATCAAACGCGTGGTGATCGATGCGGTGGGCGATCTCGCTATGGCCGCAGCCGACCCCCAGCGAATCCACAACTTTCTTTACGCCCTGGTCCAGCGGCTGACGGTGCTGGGCATCACCGTGCTCTTTCTCATGGAGGACACGGCCCATGGACCGCTCGAGAGTCCCCCCGGGCCCGCCGAGTTCGGCCGGCTGAGCTACATGTGCGACAACCTCATCCTGCTGGAGATCGATCGGAGCGAGCGACTCCGGCGCCGGCTCAGCGTCTACAAGACCCGGGCCAGCGGACATGACGACGAGGTCCACCCCATGACCATCACGGAAGCCGGGGTCCGTGTCGAGTAGCATCGACCGCCCCAGTGGCGCCTTCGGCACCGATATTCCCGCCGTCGCGCTGCTTCGAAAGCTGACCCAGCTCAGCCGGGCGGTAGCGCAGGCCGCCTCGCTGGATCAGATCCTGCAGCTCGCGGCCGCCCACGCGGCCGCCATTCTCGATGCCGATCAGACCCTCCTCATGTTGGTGGGCGACGACGGGCTGGCCCACGTGCGTGCCTCCGAGGGCGTCGATGCCGACCGTCGCCGCCTCCCTGAGCGGGCCGCTCGATGAGAAGCTGATCGAGCGGATCGAAAAGACCTTGGTCGGCTCGGCGCCCCGGTCTTTCATGGCGGTGCCGCTGATCGTGCAGGGCGAGGTGACCGGCCTCGTGGCGGTGACGCGATCCGGCGCCCAGGTCTGGGATGACGAGGCCGAGGCGCATGCTGGCCGCCGTGGCGGATCAGTCGGCCGCGCCGATCGAGATTGCGCGGCTCTCCGAGGAGGTGCGACAGGCCCGGCTCATCGCGGAAAATCTGCGGCTCACCGAGGCGGAGCGAGAGGCCCGGGCGGCGCTGGAAGCGGAACGCACCCGGCTGGCAACCATCCTCGAAAACGTACCGGTCGGCGTGGTGCTGGCGGAGGCGTCAGGACAGATCATTTTCCGCAATCGCGGCGTTGGCCAACTCATAGGCCATGAATACGCCCCGAGTCGGACTATCGACGAGGCTCCGCGATTCACCGGTCTACACCCTGACGGAAGCCCCTACGCTCCAGCCGAGTGGCCGCTGGCCCGGGCGCTTCGACAGGGTGAGGTCGTAAGCAACGAGGAGATCGAGATCATCCGGCCGGATGGCAATCGCGTCTTCTTCAGCTGCAACGCGGCCCCGATCTGCGATCCCAGCGGGACGATCGTCGCCGCAGTGGCCGCCTTTCACGACGTGACCCACCGGCGCAGAGTCGAGCAGCACCTCCGCCAGGTGCAGCAGATGGATGCGGTCGGGCGGCTGGCGGGAGGGGTGGCTCACGAAGCCAACAATCAGATGAGCGTAGTGCTTTCGGCGTCGGCCTTCATCCTGCGGCATGTCGGGCTCCCGGACCCCGTGCGCAAGGATGTCGAATCGATCAGACGGGCCGCGGAGCGGACCGCCGCGGTCACGGCCCAGTTGCTTGCCTTCGGGCGGCGCCAGATCCTGCGGCCCCAGCCGATCGATCTCAATGCGGTCGTGAGCGACTTTGCTCCGGTGCTCCGTCGCACTCTGGGCGAAGATTGCACCCTGGAGTTGCGTCCAGCTCCCTCGATAGAAACGCGTCCGCGCGGATCGAGGCCAGATCGAGCAGGTGCTGCTCAATCTCACACTCAACGCCCGGGATGCGATGCCCCGCGGCGGGCGGCTGACCATCGAGACCCGCCAGGTCACCCTGACTCAGGAATACACGGGTTTCAAGTCCGACGTTTTCGTGCGCCCGGGACCATACGTGCTGCTCTCAGTGAGCGACACGGGGCATGGCATGGACGCCACCACCCTGAACCGCGCTTTCGATCCGTTCTTTACCACCAAGAGCATCGGTCAAGGCACTGGGCTCGGCCTCTCCTCCGTCTACGGCATCGTCAAGCAGTCGGAGGGGTATGTGTGGGCCTACAGCGAGCCGGGACAGGGCGCCACCTTCAAGATCTACCTGCCAGTCGATACCTCTGCGTCCTCCCTTCCCCCGCAGTCGCCCGACGCCGCTGGCGCCGGTGCAGGCGAGATGGTCCTGGTGGTCGAGGATGAGGAGGCGGTGCGTACGATGCTGCATCGCCTGCTGGAGAGTGAGGGGTACGAGGTTCTCGAGGCCTCGGACGGACAGCAGGCGCTGGTAGTGATCGAAGGGGCTGCCTCGGGTGGACCTGGTGATCACCGATGTGGCCATGCCGGGGTTGAACGGGCGCCAGCTCGCGGACCGGCTAAAACTCTCCCGCCCCGGGCTGCCGGTTCTCTTCATGTCCGGCTATACCGACGACGAAATGGTGCGACGCGGGTTGATCGAGCCGGACCACCCCTTCCTGGGGAAGCCGTTTAGTCCTGAGGTTCTGGCCGCTAAGGTGCGCCAGATGATCGACCAGGCCCTCCCCCGACCGTAGCCGCGTCACTTGACGCCTGCTTGATCGCGGCAGGCGACCCTGCAGGATGCGTTACTGGTCTCGCCCCACCCGCCTTTGCTGTCTCCCTTTCCTTGCGGCTGCCGGGTCGCTCGCCTGCAAGGGCAGCTCCCTGCAGGCCCCGACCACGGGATTGCTGGAGGTGACCACCTCCACGACCGGCTCGGAGCCTGATTCCGATGGCTACACGGTTCAGGTGGATGGCGGGGCCGTGCAGGCGATCGCCCCCTCCGGGGTCTTCTCCAGCCCGGATCTCGCCTCGGGCAACCACACGATCCAGCTTGGCGGGGTCGCTACCAACTGCGCCGTCGCCGGGGACCGGACCCGGAGTTTCGAGGTGAGAGCCGGGGAAACGACCGTGGTCACCTTCGAGATCGCGTGCGCCGGGAGTACTGCCACGGCCACGGGGATCCCATTTGGAACCTGGTATCTGGACAACACCGCAGATGAACGCCGTGCAGTTCGGCGCGATGAGGGTGGTCACTCCGGGGGACTATTCTATCCGAGCTCTCCGGCGCCCGCGCGCGGGGAGCCCGACTGATCATCAAGCTGGTCGGCCTCGGCGACCGCCCGGTGAAGAATGCCGACGGCAGCTTCAATTTCGCGAAATGGCAGGCCTTGATCGATGGGTTCAAGGGCATCGACTTCACCTCGTACATCGCCGATGGCACCATCGTGGCCCATCTCCTCATCGACGAGCCCGACGTAGCGCCAAGATGGGGCGGTCAGACCATTGCTCAGGCGACCGTCGAAGCAATGGCGCAGTACAGCAAGCAGCTCTGGCCGGGCATGGCCACCATCGTACGAGCCCTGCCCAGCTGGCTGGGACAGGCGCCGATCACTTACAGCAACCTCGACGCGGGCTGGGTGCACTACACTGCCCGCAAAGGCGACGCGGCCGCCTATCTCGCCGCCCAAGTCCCTATTGCGAAGCGCCTGGGCCTGGGCCTGGCCTTGAACCTGAACCTGCTGGATGGCGGGGATGGCTCGAGTGGAATCCCGGGGTTCAGCAGCGGCAAGTATGCGATGAGCGGGGAAGAAATCAGGCGGTACGGAAGCGCGCTACTCCATGATGGGTACGCCTGCGCCTTTCTGATGTGGAAGTACGATGCCGCATACTTTGCCAGACCCGACATCCAGAGCGCGATGGCCGATCTCTCGAATCAAGCGAGGAGTCACCCGAGAACCTTCTGCCGACAGTAGGTACCCAATGCACATCCTCGGCATTAGCACGTTCGGCGAGAATCCCGCGGCCTGCCTGGTCAGCGACGGGGTGATGCGGGCCTTTTGCCAGGAGGAGCGCTTCACCCGCCTCAAGGTCTCCGCCGGACACTTCCCCAGCCAGGCAACGACCTGGTGCCTTCGGAGTCAGGGCCTGCGCTTGGCCGACATCGGCCGGATCGCCGTGAGCTGGGATTGCACGAAGTATCCGTGGACAATGCTGCGGCGCTTTGCCCGGGTGCGTCTGGGATTCCCTCGAGGAGCTCAGCCCGATGCATCCAGTCTCAGGCATGCCGGCAGTCTGGGTGCTACCTGGCGTCACCTCCTGGGCACACCCCGGCCGCATTCGAGCAGGGCATTCGAGACCACCTTCGGGATGCGGGCCACCGCGGCCCGCTTCCACCGATCGTTTTCATTCCCCACCACGAGTCGCACGCCTTTCAGGCTTTCCATCACTCGCCGTTCGACGAGGCGGCGGTGCTGGTCGCCGATGGCAGCGGCGAAGAGGACACGGTCAGCGGCTATCACTTTACCCGGCACCACTGGCGGCGGCTCTTTCGGATCGAGGTGCCCCAGTCCCTGGGATGGTACTACGGCGGGTTTACCGCTTACCTCGGCTTCCACGCCAATCGAGATGAGGGAAAGCTCATGGGTCTGGCCGCGCTGGGCGCAGCCCGGAGCGGCAATAATCCCTGGCCCGAGCGTCTGGACCGAGTGCTCCGGATCCGCCCGGATGGTTTCGAGCTCGATCCTACCTACTTCAAGTTCGCTGGAAACGAGTACCATCCCCGCTTCAGTGACCGGCTGCGCCGCTTCATCACTGGTCATGATCCTCGGCTGGAGCCGGTGGCGGTCGGGGAGATGACCCGGATCGGCGAACCGGCTCAACCTCGTTACCTCTTACCTGAGTATGTAGATCTCGCGTACGCGGTGCAGGGCCGCCTGGAGGAAGCGCTGTTGGCCCTCGCACGCCGGGTGCGCCGGCAGAGTGGCAGCGAGCGGCTCTGCCTGGCCGGCGGGGTCGCCATGAACTGCAAGGCGAACGGCCGGCTGCTGGATGAGGCAGGAGTGCAAGAGCTATTCATCCACCCCGCCTCGTCCGATGACGGGGCCGCGATCGGCGCGGCGTTTCGCGTTGCTCAGGAGGAGGACCGGCTGCTGAGCTCCCCGCTGCGCCATACGCAGTGGGGGCCGTCGTTCAGCGACGACGAGATCGCCACTGCACTGCGAGGTTGTGGCGCCCCCTTCATGTGGTCCCCGGATGTGGCCGACACCGCAGCGGACCTCCTGGCTGAGGGCAGGGTGCTCGGGTGGTTTCAGGGGGGAGTCGAGATGGGTGCTCGGGGCCTCGGCGGCAGGAGCATCATTGCCTGTCCGGGTGATCCCGGTACGAAGAGGCGGATCAACCAGCGGGTGAAATTTCGGGAGGAGTGGCGACCCTACTGCCCTTCGCTTACCGCTGAATCGCGGAGCCGCTACCTGGAGGGGCCGGTGGAAAGCCCATTCATGATCCTCGCCCGGCGCTCCACCCCGGAGCTCTCGGTCGCGGCGCCGGCCACCGTACACGTGGACGGCAGCGCTCGCCCTCAGACGGTCACCCAGCAGGTTTTGCCGCTTTGGCATGGCCTGCTCGAGAGTGTAGGCAGCCGCACCGGCCATCCCGTTCTTCTCAATACGTCGTTCAACGTGCGCGGAGAGCCCATAGTGTGCACCCCGCAGGACGCCATCCGCTGCTTCTTTGGCTCGGGCCTGGATGCGCTTGCCATTGGGGGCTTCGTGGTCCGGAAGCCGGCCTACGATTAACGCCACCTCGGTGCCCGGAGCGGTGCATCGGACGTACGCCCGAGCAGCGTGCGTGGTCCGGTCGAATCCCGCCCTCGTACCGCCTGCTGTTCGGTCATTGGCCCGCGTCCGAGGTGCCGGGCCAACTGTGGGACTGGACCACCCTGGTGATGGCTTCCGCCCTACGGAGCTATGTCCGGCCCGGGACGAGCTTGCTGGACATGGGTACGGGACCGACCGGGGTTCTCGCTGTCTACGCCAAGCACCGGCTCCAGGCCGGTCGGGTTTGCGGGGTGGACCATGTCGCCGAGCTGCTTCCCTCCGCCGCCCGCACCGCCGCTGGGTGCGGCGTGGGCCTGGAGCTCCTGCGTAGCAGCCTCTTCTTCCGTGCTCGGCCGCTTCGACGTGATCGCGTTCAATGCGCCGTACATCCCGGTCGAGAAAGGGTGGTCGTTGGGAGCCTGGCGGGCGGAGGTGGACGAGCGGCGGTGGAGCGGCGGCGTGACCGGAATGGTGACGATCGAACGGTTCCTGGATCAGGCCCCCGCTCACCTCGAGCGGGCTGGGATCATTCTACTCGGGGTGAATCACTTCTACCTGACCCAGCGAAGCGTGCTGGCGGCGGTATCCAACGCCAGCCTCCAACTGGCTGCCGTACAGCGAGGGCTCGCCCGGTCATCGGTGTATGTGCTAGGACATGCGGCTCATAGCGCCCACACCAGGAGTACGCCTCCCGAAACCAGAACCACCAGCCCGACCAGAGGGGCATAAATGAATGGCACTTCCGGGTGGCGATAGATCATCTCCGCCAGTCTGGGCGACAGGCTGAGGGCTCGACCCGAGAGCCGGCAGCTCCACCGGGCCGGCACCGAGTCGCGCTGGCGCATGGTCTCGGTCCATAGACTCCTGAGAAACTCGGCTTGGACCCGAAGGACCAGGCGGCCCCGTGCGGTCCAGGCGGTGACCAGCCCGAACATCATCGCCCCGAGAAACGTCCCCCAGAACACCAATCCGCCGCTCACCATGTACTTCAGCGGCACCTTCCGCCGATACTCGTGCAGTCCGCAACACGGCATGGGGCCTCCTCAGGCCGATAACCGTTGAAGCTCCGCATCCAGGAAGGGCACGCAGAACTGCTCGATCTTGTCGGCGACATAGCGGGTGGCGACGTCTTTTTTTGCCGAGGTGCCAAGCAACGGAATCCCAACGCCGAGGGTAAAGCCATACAGCATCACTCCCGCGGCGCAGGAATGCTGATTGGTGTAGACCACGTGCTCGGTCTTGTAGTCCCGCTTGGCGGTGACCCCGCGATCATAGAGTTGGTGGTCCGACCGGCTCACGTTGAAGACCGGGTTGGTGTACTCGATGCCGTAGCGCTCGTAAAGCTGGCGATACAGATCCAATACCGGTTGCATCTGTTCGGGAAACAGCTCGGAAAGCTCCGCATTGGAGCCATCCGCCGCGTAGCGGATGCCATGCTCGTAGCAGTAGAGGATGCTCCGGACATGCATGGACAGCTTGCAGGACCCACAGCACATCGGCAGGGCGTAAGTGCCGTACTTCCGCAGGTCCTGTGGCAGGGGCCGGAAGAAGATTCGGGCCATGAAACCGTTGATATCGAGCAGGCTGTAGACGAAGCGGTCGGCGCCATGGGCCTGCTGCAGGGCCCCGACCGCATTCTTGCTCTTGGCCGCGAAGCTCATGGCCTTGTGCTCGTAGGTCACCAGGTGCACGACCGTATGCAGCTCGCTGAGCAATGAAGCTGTCAAGGTGGAGTCGGAGCCTCCGGAGAACATTACCAGGACCGGACTTTCACTCCGCGGCGGTGGCGGTGGCATCCGCTCAGTCGTAGTGTCGCAGGATATTGTCGAAGACTTTTCCATATGCTTCCACCTCGTCAAGCGAGTTGTGGATACCGAACGAGACCCGGATCACATCGGGCACCTGGTGCCGATGGAACCAGTGGTGGGCGCAGAGACGCCCGGCGCGAACTTGGAAGTTGCCTACCATATCGAGAAGCGCGGAAAGACGGAGGGCGTCGGCACCCGGGAGGTGGAAGGAACAGATGTGATGCGCATCGGCCGGATTCGCGGGACCTACAATCTGGAGTCCCGGAACCCGGCTCAGCTCTTCACGAAGCGCGGCGTTCAGTTCGGCGTAGTGCCGGCGGAGATCTTCCGGGGGAATCCCGGCGAGCAGGGTCATCGCCGCCGGTACTGCGTGAATTGCCGCGTAATTTTGGAGCCCGAACTCGAAGCGTGGGGCCCCTTCCGTCCAGCGAGACGTCTCGCCCCAATGATCGTCGACCGTGCCTGCGCCGGCGTAGGCGGGGTCCAGGCGAGCTCGCCAGTCCCGTCTCATGTACAGGCCGCCGAGTCCAGTCGGGCCGTAGGCCTTGTGGAGTGAGAAGGAGACGAAGTCGGGCCCGAGCTCGGTGACGTCCAGCTCACCAGAGGCAAAGGCCTGCGCCGCATCGAGGTGCACGGGAATCCCCGCCGCCGTCGCCTCCCGGATCATCTCGCGCAGCGGAGGCGCCTCTCCGGTCACATTCGACATCGCCGTGATGGAGACCAGCTTCACCCCTTCGCCGAGCGCCCGGCGATAGGCATCGAGGGGGAACGCCGTCCCGGAGGCCAGGCCAGTTCCAGGCGCTCATGGGCCAGCCAAGGCAATCGGTTGGAGTTGTGCTCCAGATCCGAGATCAACACCCTGCCCGGCTGCCGGAGGAAAGCCCCGGCGAGGAGGTTGATCCCGAAGGTCGTGTTGGGGGTGAAGATGATCTCGTCGGAGAATTTCGCGTTGAGGAAGCGGCGAACGCTGTCGCGGGCGTCGCGGATCCGCTCTTCGACGTCTCCGCTGCGGCCGGAGTTGTTTCGCAGGGGACAGCCAGGGGGCTGGGTGTAGTACTCCCTGACCGCATCGGCCACTTCGGCCGGGACCGGCGTCAAGCAGGCGTTGTCGAAGTAGATCCGTCGCCGCGAGAGGAGAGCTGTTTGCAGTCCCGGGAAACGTCGGGTCGGGACCGGGAGGACTGGCATCGTGAGTGCCCCCGTTCGCCAGAGGTGCGCAAGTTGCTGGGGAGACACTCCTTGAGCGACGATTCTCGAACCCTGCTACTGAATGCCGGGCTCGGCCTGCCAATCGCGACTCAAGCAGTGCTCCCCAAAGCGAGATCACGCTCCAGTTTGGGGGGTGGCGATCAAGAATGCGTCAAGTAGAAGGGAGGCGTCTTTGTGGCTCGGGTGTGGACCATTAGGTTTTAACGGCTCGACACTTTGGGGCGGTAGCTCAGCTGGGAGAGCACCTGGTTTGCAACCAGGGGGTCGCCGGTTCGATCCCGGTCCGCTCCATTCGTCTGCGACATGTCTTCCTGCCTTACAGTCCCATCTAATGCGTCCCTAGTGACACTGCCCGGTGCCGGAGTCGGTGAAAGTCACCCCCGGCACCGGAATGAACTGCCACCTATAACTGGTTGACAGCAGGGTGAACTTGAGCACTCCGGGGCCGGTACCGCGTACCTCACTATTGGGCTCGGGCGGCCCGAAACCGTATTCACCGGCGCCTCCGGTGCCGGCGACAAATGCCCGGATGCCATTGGATCGGGGCGCTGGTCCATGTCTTGGGGCGCAAACCGCTCGTAGTGGTGGTTGTGACCGCTCAGGATCACATCAACACCTCCAGCGTACAGGGCTTGCATCAACGGAGTGAGCGACGAATCTGGTGCGTGGGTCCCGAGGTGAAAAAAGGCCGATGCCAGTAAGCTAGACCACACGCCGTGGGGTGGGCTGCAAGATCGGCCTGGAGCCAGGACACCTCACCCGAAAGGCTGATTTTGGACACTTCGCTGTTCAGCACCACGATGTGCCACCCGGCCGTGTCATAGCTGTAGTAGCCCTGTGCCCGCTTTCCAGCTGACCCCGAGTCATTCCCAACGCCATTGAAGTAGTCGAAGTAGGGATTCGACGAAATGTTGTATTCGTGGTTGCCGAGGGCGGGCGGGTTCGGGCCTTTTGCCGTCCCCAGGTGGGTCCGTAGCAGTTAGCGAAGTCGGGGACGGCACCGTTGGGATAAGCGTTGTCGCCCAGGGTAAAGACTGTGCCGGGGATAGAGTCGAGCAGAGCGCCGGTGGCGAGCGAGGTAGCATACGGTTCTCCGGTGTCGTAGCAGCCGGCTATGTCACCTGCCCCTACGAGCACCGCCTCAGGGGCGGGGCGCCGATCATGACCGAGACCGCGATCGAGTCGCCCTTTCCCTCCATGAACGACCAGATCGTGGCGCTCCCGATCAAGCCGGTTGACAGCACTCCGGTGCTGGTTACCCGAGCTACCGCGGGATCACTGCTGCCCCAGGTCGCGGCGATCCCGGGTACGATAGCACCCGCGGCGTCGAGGCCTTCCACTTGGAGCGGGAAGTGTCTGCGGGGGGAATGGTGAGAGGTCCGGCAGGGACGATCTCGACGCGAGTGATGGCGTTCGCCGAAGGCCCGGTCGGCGTGTGCTGTCCACAAGCCACGGCCAGCCCACCTGCGACGATCGCCGTGACCTGCCATCTACTGGTACCGGCCCTACTTTCTATAGAATCCGGGCTGTGCCCGGGTGTCCTGGCCACTTTGTCCGTCCGCTGCATTTCCGTCCCGCGAGTGAGCCCCTAGTGCGCTCTATCCCAGGCCCACGCTCTCAGGGAGCGTCTCATAGCGGGAATTGTGCCCAAGACCAAACACCGGCACCCTCGCCCGTAGGCGGGGATGCCGGTGCGTGGGACGGGTGTTCCCCGACGCTCTCGCGCCGGGGAAAGCTCAAGTGGTCAGTACATTACCGTAACGGGTGTAGTCGTCCAGGATCCGGCCGGTGCCGCGGACCACGAGGTCAAGGGGTCTTCGTCCATCCGGACCGGAAGGCCCGTCTCATCCATCAGGCGCTGGTCCAGTCCACGAATGAGGGAGCTACCCCCGGTAAGCATGATGCCGTGCTCCAGCACGTCGCTGGCCAGCTCCGGTGGGGTCATCTCTAGGGCTCGGCGGACCGCATTGATGATCCGGGAGATCGGCTCCTGGACAAGCCGGCCCTGGTCGGGAAGACCCGCACCGTGGTCGAGATCGAGGTGAAGGTCCCGGGCATGACACCCAAGGGCTGGGCCGCGGTGAAGATCGGTGGCAAGGAGTACAAGGGGAAGCTCGGTCGACGGCAAGGTGTCGATCAAGCTGCCGAAGTTCCACCACACCGGCGAGCAGGAGCTCAAGGTCAAGTACCTCGGCAACGACAACTTCAAGCGCGCCCACAAGTTCATCAACCTCTGGGTCGTGCGCTGATCGCACACCGTTGGTTGAGGAGGGCGCGCCAGCGCCTGTCACGAAACCAGCGCGACCTGCACCGGTTGCGCCGGTTTCGTGACGGGACTTCGGCCCGCCTCAGCCAGCGGGCCTGCGTCAGCGCGACGACGGCGGAGGCCGCGCGCAGCCGGAAGGCCGCCTGCACCAGCGCCAGGTGGCTGAAGGCCTGCGGGAAGTTGCCGACCATCCGGCCGTGCCGCGGCGTCGTACTCCTCCGAGAGCAGGCCGACGTCGTTGGCCAGCCCGCACGAGCCGGTCGAACAGCGCGTGCGCGTCGTCGAGCCGGCCGGCGCGCGGCGTACGCCGAGACCAGCCAGAACGAGCAGGCCAGGAACGGGTGCTCGTCGCCGGCGAGCCCGTCGACGCCGGTCTCGGTGCGGTAGCGCAGCAGCAGCCCGTCGCGCATCAGGTCCTCCTCGATCGGCCTCGATGGTGCCGAGCATCCGCGGGTCGTCGCCGTCGATGAAGCCGACCAGCGGGCAGCATCAGCAGCGAGGCGTCGACCTCGCGTGGTGTCGTAGTGCTGGGTGAAGGTGCTGCGCTCGGCGTCGAAGCCCTGCGTCGAGGACCTCCTCGCGCACCTGGTCGCGCAGCGTCGCGCCACGCGCTCGACCGGGCCCGTCGAGGCCGTGCTGCTCGACCGCCTGCGACCGCCCGGTCGAAGGCCACCCAGACCATCACCCGCGAGTGGGTGAAGTGCCGCTGCGGGCCGCGGATCTCCCACAGCCCGTTGTCCGGCTCGCTGCCAGGTGCTCGGCGAGGTCGGTCGACCAGCGCCCGCTGCAGCGCCCAGGCGTCGTCGTCTGCGCTCGAGGCCGGCGCTCGCGGGCCAGCTCGAGGGCGATCATCACCTCGCCGAGGACGTCGGTCTGCCGCTGCGTCGACCGCGCCGTTGCCGATCCGGACCGGCCGCGAGCCGGCGTAGCCGGGCAGGTGGTCGAGCGTCGCGCTCGGGCAGGCGCCGCGACGCCGTCGACGGCGTACATGATCTGCAGGTCGGCGGGGTCGCCGGCGACGGCGCGCAGCAGCCAGTCGCCGCCAGAGCGTCGGCCTCGTCGGTGTAGCCCGGCGTCGAGCAGCGACTCGAGGGTGAGGGCGGCGTCGCGCAGCCAGCAGTAGCGGTAGTCCCAGTTGCGCTCGCCGCCGAAGTCCTCGGGCAGCGAGGTGGTCGGCGCCGCGACGATGCCGCCGGTGTCGCTCGTGGGTCATCAGGCGCAGGGTGAGCAGGGAGCGGCGCACGACGTCGGCGTGCGGCACGTCGTCGGTCGCAGCGCGGCGGCCCAGCTCGCGCGTCGTCGGCGATCGGTCTCGTCGATCGCGCGTCGTCGACGCCGAGCGGCCGGGCGTCGCGCGTGCGACGGGACCCAGGTCGTCGAGAAGGTCAGCACGTCGCCCGCGCGCGACGTCGAACTCGTCGACGTGGCGGCGCGTCGTCGGCCGATGCGGCAGCCGCGGCCCGCGCAGCACCAGCTTGTCCGGGCCGGCCGACGGCGGTGATCGACCTCGCTCGCCGTGCGATCGTCCTGCCGGCGCACCCACGGGCCGGACCGTGCCGTAGTCGAAGCGCACCACCCACTCGTGCCGCATCCGCACCGTGCCCTCGCACGCCGGTGACCCGGCGTACGACGTCGGCGCGGCCGTCGCCGGTCGGCATCACGTCGAGCAGGGTGACCACGCCCGTCGTCGGTGGTGAACGTCGTCTCCAGCGCCGCGGAGTCGTCGACGTAGCGTCGCGGTCGACGTGCGTAGCTCGCCGGTCGGGCCGAGCTGCCAGCGGCCGTGCTCGTCGGTCGCCGAGCAGCGCCGCGAAGCAGGCGGGGGAGTCGAAGCGCGGCAGGCACAGCCAGTCGATCGAGCCGTTGCTTGCCGACCAGCGCGGCGGTGTGCCGGTCGCCGATCAGCGCGTAGTCCTCGATCGGCAGGGCCATGCCGGCAGAGTAGCCGCGGCTACATGTCGGCCATGAGCGCACGCCGCGCCGACGCGCGGCCGCGCGCGGCGCTCGAGCCTGCTGGCGCCGCGGCCAGACGCTCGCCACCGCCGAGTCGCTGACCGGGGGCCGCCTCGCGGCGCGCGGTCACCGACGTGCCCGGCGCCTCGCGCGAGCTACCTCGGCGGCGTCGTCACCTACGCCACCGAGCTCAAGGAGTCGCTGCTGGGCGTGCCGCGCGAGCTGGTCGAGCGAGTACGGCGTGGTCTCGGCGGAGTGCGCCCGCGCGATGGCCGCGGGGTGCCGCGACGCTGACCGGCGCGACTAGGGCGTGGCCACGACCGGCGTCGCCGGCCCGGACCGGCAGGAGGGCAAGCCGGTCGGCACGGTCTACGTCGGCGCTCGCCGGGCCCGGACGGCGCGACGCGCGCTCGCGCTGGAGCTGGTCGGCGACCGGCGCCGCGATCCAGGACCGCGGCGCTGTCGCGGAGGCGCTGTCGGCGCTGTGTGGGCATGCTCTCCGCGCGGGAAGCAACCCGCGCTCGGGTAGCGTTGCCGGCACAGACACCGCTCAGACCGCGATCGACCCGACGAGCGAAGGAGCGACGCGCATGGTGCTGTTCCGCCGGCTGCTCGGCGACGTGCTCCGCGCAGCGCGCCTGAGCAGGGCCTGACCCTGCGCCAGGTCTCCGCCGAGGCCCGGGTCAGCCTGGGCTACATCTCCGAGATCGAGCGCGGCCAGAAGGAAGCGTCCTCCGAGCTGCTCGCCTCGCTGTGCGCGGCGCTCGACGTGCCGCTGTCCGAGGTGCTGCGCGAGGTCTCCGACGCGGTGGCCGCTCGAGGAGGCCGCCATGGCGCGCTGGCCGTCACCACGCGCCGATCCGCGTGCCCGGCCGCCCGCCGCTGGCCGACGTGCGTCGCCTCCGCCGCCTGACCTCGACGGCCGCTCGGGCTCAGCGCCGGGCTGGCAGGACGGGACACCAGTATCGCGGCGCCGCTCGCGACCGGGTGCTCGCCGTGCATCGGTCGACCGCGATCGGCGGTGCGCGCAGCGCGGCGGCACGGCGATCGTCGCTCGCGACGGTAGACCCAGCATCGGCTCGCGCTCGCGGCAGGTCGCCGGTCGTCGATCTGGATCGGCCCGCGGTCCTTGTTGACCTCGAGCATCTGCTGTGCGCGCGGCCGCACCGAGCCGGCGGGTCCGGTCACGCGCGCGCGACCGGCGCCGGCCGGGTGCGACGCCGGTGATGAAGCAGAGCTCGGCGGCAGTACATGTTGCCGATGCCGGCGAGGTTGCGCTGGTCGAGCAGGGCCTCGCCGATCGGCGCGGTCGGGCTCGCGCGGAGGTCGGCGCAGCGGCCTCGTCCGCGTCCCAGTCGGGCCCGAGCAGGTCGGGGCCGAGGTGGCCGACCAGGTCGGCCTCGCTGCTCGCGCGGCACCAGCTCGACGATGCCGAGCGGAAGCCGACGGCCACTGCGTCGCTCGGTGTCGAGCACGACCCGGGCCGTGTGGGCCGGGCCGGCGCCAGCGCTCGCCCGGGCGCGAGACGTGCCAGCCGCCCTCCATCTTGAGGTGGGTGTGGAGGGTCCAGGCGCGCTGGTCGGCGTCGATCCGGGTGAGCAGGTGCTTGCCGCGCGAGACGGTCTCGATGACCGTGCGCGCCGGAGAGGTCGCGGTGGCGAAGCGCGGGCACCCGGAAGTCGGTGCGCGGTCAGGCCGTGGCCGCTGAGGGCGCGGTCGAGCGCGCGCGGCCGCGCGGTAGACGGTGTCGCCCTCAGGCACCGCAACCACGCAGCCTCAGCCCCGTGGCGTCGCGACGAAGCCGGCGGCGTCGAGCGCCTCGCGCAGCGGCGTCGAGCCGCCGCGCCGAGGAGCTGCTCGCCGTCGGCCTTCTCGACGGTGAGCCGGCCGAGCGCCCCGCGGCGGGCGGCCTCGGCGAGCGACTGCGGCCGCCGGGGCGAGCAGCGTCGGCGTCGTCGGTCCAGGTCAGCAGCGTCGGCCGCCGCGCTCGACGTAGAGCGGTGAGCGCGCCGTCGACCAGGACGACCAGGGCGCCGGCCTTGCGGCCCGGGCCGGTGGCCGGTGCCTCGGGGTCGCTCGCGGTCGGGCCACGGGAGGGCGGCGCCGAACGGGTTGGCGGGGTCGGTCGCGGCGAGGGCGACGGCCGTCGGCTTGGTCGCCGGAGTCGCGCGTCGAGCTCGGCGAAGGTGCGGAGCCGGTCGATCGCGCCGGCGGTGCCGAACTGGGCCGCGCCGAGGCCCTCGACGAAGTAGCCGCGGCGGCAGCGGCCGGAGTCCTCGAACGCGGACGAGCACCTTGTAGACCGCGGCGAAGCCGCCGGCGATCGCGCTCGCTGACCACCGCGCCGCGGGTGACCACGCCGTGCCGCTCGAGCAGGCGCTCGGCGGGGCGTGGGCGCGGCGGGTCGGGTCGGCGTCGAGCTCGGGCAGCAGCGCCCAGCGGCCGGCCGTCGTCGGGGGGCCGGTGCGCGACGGGCATCCGGCCGCCGGTCGGCTGCGCCCGAGCGCGGGGCGGCGTGCCGACGTGAGCGGTGGGCGGGCGTGCCGCCGCGGATGAGGGCGCGCAGCGGCGCCAGGGTGTCGTTGGTGACGCGGCCCGCCCAGACCAGGTCCCACAGCGCGCTGCGGCGAGCGCCTGCGTCGTCGGTCGACCTCCGACGCGTGGTCGGCGAGCTGGCGGAAGAACCACGCCCCGCCCGGGTCGAGCGCGTCGAGGACGGCCTGGTGGAGGCCGTCGGGCTCGTCGGGCCCGTCGGCGTCGGGCAGGGTCAGGTGGGCCTGGTCGGCGAGGTGGAGGCGAGACCCAGCCGTCGGTGCCGGGCAGCGGCGCCGTGGCCGGCCCAGATGACCTCGCCGGACGCGGTGAGCTCGTCGAGCATCGACGGGCTCGTAGTCGCGCACGCGGGCGGCGAGCACCAGCGGCTCCAGCGCGCTGGCGGGCACGGGGCACCCGGCGAGCTGGTCGATGGCGGCGAGCACCCCGTCGACGCCGCGCAGGCCGCCGCGCCGCCGACGTGCTGCCAGGCGGGCAGGAAGCGGGCCCAGCGCCGCTGGCTCGACGGGCTCGACCTCCTGCCGCAGCCGGGCGAGCGAGCGGCGGCGCAGCCTGCGCAGCACCTCGGCGTCGCACCACTCGGTGCCGGACCCCGAGGGGCGGAACTCCCCGTCGAGCACCCGGCCCTGGTCGGCGAGCCGCTGCAGGGTCTGGCGGGCGACGGCCTCGCCCAGGCCCAGGTGGTAGCGGGCCACGTGGCAGGGTGAACGG
>CAWBVP010000014.1:0-168865 GCA_963792265.1 uncultured Gemmatimonadales bacterium
CGGCTGGGCGTGGACCTCATCTTCAACCCCAAGTTCTCCATTCCCCTGCTGTCCGGGCGGCCGTGCGTGTTCGTCCAGCGGGGTGCGGATTGGTACGTCAATCCCCAGAATTACCAATGGTGGGACAACCTCTACATGCGGGTGATGCTTCCCGGTTCAGCCGGAAGGCCCGGCGCACGCTCGCCATCTCGCAAGCCACGCTGGACGATCTGGCGAAATACGCCGATATCGACGTGAGCAATTCCGTCGTCACCTACGCGGGCGTGGCCCCCAACATCACAGCGGCGCGCGACCCCCAAGCCCTCGCCCAGTTCCGCGCCAAGCACCGGCTGCCCGAGCGTTTCATTCTCACCGTCACCCGGGCCTATCACAGCGCCCAGCGCAGGCTCATTCCCTATCCTGGAGGGAACGACGAAACCCTGGTCCGGGCATACCGGCGTTATCGGGAACGGGGCGGAGAGCTGCCGCTGGTGGTCGTTGGCTTTCGCATCGAGGAATTTCTGCGGGAGCGGGGCTTCTCAGATCGTGACCTGGCAGATGTCCGCTTCCTCGGCTCGGTACCCAACACCGAGATGCATCTGGCTTACCAGTCAGCCGAATGCTTTGTGCTGGCAACCCTATGCGAGAGCTTCGGAATTAAGATTCTGGAGGCGCTCGCCACCGGCTGTCCGGCGATCGTGCCCTCGACCTGCGCCAGCCCCGAGATCGCGGGGGGCGCGGCTCGTCTGATCAACCCGCACAATCAGGAGGAGATCGCTCAGGCCCTCGCGGAAGTGACCGGCTCCGCGGAACTGCGTCGCCAGCATGCGGGAGAAAGGCCTGCAGCGGGCCCAGGCGCTGACCTGGCGGGAAACCGCCCGGCGGACTCTGGCGGTATTCGATGAGATCATTCCGCGGGGAACATCTGCTCGAGGATTTTCTTAGCCGCCCGCTCCCAGCTCTTTTGCGGAGCCGTCGATAAGCAGACTTCCGAGGCGCGCTCGAGTCTTTCAGGGGACTTGAGCAAATCAATGATGGTGGCCGCGATTTCTTCAACATTGCAGGGATCCACCAGCCAGCCGGATTTCCCTTCATCGATCGCATCGGGAATGCCGCCGCTCCGGCCGCCGACGGACGGAAGGCCGCAGGCCGCGGCTTCCAGGAACACCAGGCCGAAGCCTTCGACATCCGGTGGCTCCTCCCGGGACAGCATCACAAACAGGTCGGCCACATTGTACAAGTCCACAATGTCCGACAATGCCAACCGCCCCAGGAAACTCACCTGGGTTTGCAACCCCAGGCGGGCGGCCAGTCTTCCAAGCGCTGCCGGTCCGGACCTTCGCCCACAATCAGGTATTTGACGTCGGGGACAGCCTGTGAAATCGCCGGCAGCGATTCCAGCATGCGATCCACCCCTTTGTAGGGATACAGACGGGTCACGGTGAGCAGGATTCGTTCGCCACGGGGCCTGTATCGTGCCTCGACGCTTGAGTTCCCGGGCGTCTTCTTGAAAATCATGGAGTTCACGCCGTTGTTGACGGTGATGACTCCATTGTCATTCCCGCCCGCCTCCTCCAGTACCGCTTTCCGCGTGTACTGGCTGACCGGAAAGACTTTCTCCGCGTCGTGAAACACCTTCCCTTCGCCGACGCACCAGCACGGTCCGCACGCTATTCCTCACGGTCGTGAAGTCCTCAAAGACCTCCGTCCCGTGGGCCGCCACGAAGTAGGGGATAGGCGCCCCTTCAACGCCCAACGGCACGCCGCAGCATCGGGTAACCACATGGGGCAGAACACAGCATCGGGAGGGTCCAGTCGGATCAATCGTCGCAAGGTCCTCGCGAAAATTGGAAAGCTGAGAGGGCACTGTGTGGCGCGCGGATCCGGGAGACTTTGTAGGGGAGGCCCTGATCAAACTCCTCCATCCCGGGCAGCTTTCGGCTGAGCACATGGACCCTCGCCCGTTTGCTGAATTGCACGGCCAGTTCATGGCCATAGTTCGCAACCCCTCCCAGCAGGGGTTTGAAGTCGTATGCCGGGATGAGGATGGTTTTTTCTGGCATGGAGGGTACAAGCTACAAATAGTTTGTCATCTCCCTTCGCAGATCCTTCACTCACAAGCCGGCACCGAGTCCAATTGGATCTCCACCGTCTGACCCTGCGGCCATAGCCGAATCCGGTCCAGCGTCAGCCGTATCTGACGGCTCGGTATGGATCGAAGCCTGAACCTTTCCGTCCACACATCGCAGCACCAGCCAGGGGGCCTTCCTGGTCCAGCAGACCTTCGATGTCCTGCGCGGCCGGCAGCTGCAGCGACGCGGTAGTGACCTCGCCGGTGGCCGCGGTATCCTCGAAGACGGTCCACTCGGCCGGTATTAACTCCTTGCCCTGGGCGGGGAGTGCCCTCCGGTGGCAGAGGGGGCGTTACATCGGCCGCCGGCAGCTTGGCGCCGGAGTCCACCGCTCCATCAGTACAGGCCAGGAGTGCCAACGAGATCAGCAGACACGCAGGACGGCCCACAGATTCCTCCCAATCTCAACGAGAGCATGCTACCAAGGGAAACAGCCGCGGCTGGCCACGCCGAGGCTGTCCCTGGGCTTGTTCGATCAAATTCACGTTGCCGCTTTAGTTCCCGGTCGGCAGCGCCGTCAAGGTCATCTCGAGATCGTTGAAGTCGGCGTCTTCGCCGTCCTCGTAGGTCAGATGCCAGACCGGGTAGGCACCGCTGACGCGGAGCTGGGGAGGATTCTGAGCAGTGGCGCCACTACCTCGGCGCTGATCTCGGTTCCGGCGGCGAACGGCCCGGCGAAGGTGAGCGTCTTGCCTGCGTGCTCGTAGCAGCCGTCATTGGTCAGCGTCCCGGTACCGGGGCGGTGACCCGGAAGATGTTGCCGTGAGCCTCGCAGCTCGAGCTGTTCAATACCACCTTGAAGCCGGCCTCCTCCTCCAGCTTGAGGGTGCACTTGACAAACCCACCCGGGTGGGCGGGGTCCACGCACTGGAGCAGCGACACCACCGGAGCCTTGGGATCCACGGTCTTGGTGGCGGGCTGCTCATCCCCTCGGCGTCGGTGACGGTCAGGCTGACCGTTAGTGCCGGCGGCGCCATAGTTGTACACCGGATTCTGCTGGCTCGACTCCTCGGCATCGCCAAAGGTCCAGCTCCAGGACGGGATGCGTCATCGTCGCTGCTCGCATCGTGGAAGTCGCATCTAAGGGCCGTGCACTGAAGGAAAATTCCGCCGCCGGGCCGGTTAGTCACCGTCGGCCCTTGATCCTTGCAGGCCGTGACCAGGCCCGCCCCAGCCACTGCTACTGCGAGCCAAATCATCGCTCTCATGGTGCGCCTCAGGGGGTGGTTGGGGTACTGCACGCTGCGGATCGGCCGCAGACTTCCGTCCCGCGCCGGCGGAGACCCCTCCGGCGGCGACCTGCCAACACTTTACGACTGATCTGGGTTGGGTCTTGAGAGTCCCTTCTAAGCCCGCCGGAGGTTTCCCTCCGGCGGGGTACTGCGTCTTACATCTGACTTCGAGGCTCTCCAGCTTACTGGGGTGTGGCCACGCTCGAGACAACGCGTCGTTAAAGTCCGGCTCTCGGCGTGCCCGCGAGACCACCATCATCGATGTTCAAAGTCCAATTAACCGGCTGGCTGCCGGTAATCCGGACCCCAGCGTCGCCGACCGGTGGGTCGGTCGGCCCGGGGGAGCCGGCCGTGAACCGAACGTGAGCGGGGTGCCCGGCTGGAACACCAGCGGGTTGCCCGTGGCATCCGCATGATCTACTCCTCACCCACAGTCCGGTTGCAGAGGTCTGAAGAACGCCGTCTGGTCCGTTGCCCCCAGGGCCAGGGTGTTGGCGGTAAGCTTGTTGCCCGAGAACTGGCAGTCGTGACTCACCATCACGAACTTCAGCGTGACCGCCTTCGCGCCAGTGATCGTCAGGTGGCAATCGACGATCTTGGCGTTGGTCGTGCAGCCCTGGGCTGTCTGGGCCGTGACGGTCAGCGGCTTCTCACCGGGACGCTGGTGGCGCCACCGTTGTCGGTGACGGTCAGCGTCACGTTGAAGGGGCCGGGGCTCGCAAAGGTGTGCGTCGCGTCCAGGTGCGTCGCGTCCGGGCTGTCAGCCGTGCCGCCGTCACTGAAGTCCCAGTGGGAGGAAGCGATCGTGCCGTCCGGATCTGTGCTGGTGGTGTGGAATCCACATGGGGTGCCGGCAGTGCAGGATGCGGGCAGGTCGAAGCTCGGCCACCGGCGGCTGGTTGGCTGCGCCAGTCACGGTCACCGTGTTGGTCTTCGTGTTGGTGGCATTGCTGGCATCCGTGACCGTGAGCGACGACATTGATAGTGCCCAGCGGACGTAAACGTGTGCGCCGGGTTCTGATCAGTCGCAGTGTTGGTCGCCGAGTCGGGTCGCCGAAGTCCCAGGCCGTAGTCAATCCAGCGGCGGGCGTGCTCGTGTTGGTGAACTGACAGGGCGTGTTCACGGTACAGGCGCCCACGGTAAAGTTCGCGGCGGGCCCACCGGGACCGGTGTTGCTGCCACCACCGCAGGACCACGCGGCAGCGAGAGTGACAGCAGTTGCAGCCAGCAAGCGGATTGATCGCATAGAGTCTTCCCAGCCTAAAGAGTGACGAGATAGTCCCACTAGAAATCGGCGGAGTGGTTGCGCGTGACTGTACGCGACCCGCACGCCGGGTGAGCCAGAGCCGTGCCAGTGAGCGGCCCGACTCGGAATAACCCCTGCCCTGCATTGTCCAAGAATAGGTGCCACATAGACCTACACCGCTGCACCATGGGCGCCTCACAACGCTGCGGCGAGACCCACAACTGTGGCGGCCGGCCCATACCAGGGAGGTCAAACTATCGGAGGTGTGGCGCCTGCGCTGGCTCGTACATCACATTCGCCCTCGCTGCGCTATTCTGGTTGACTCGACCTGCTTGGCTGCGATAGGTTTACGGGCTGTAACCATGACGGACCTGTCGCTGTCGCGCAGCCAGATGCTGCTCCTGAGCGGGTCGGCCAACCGCCCCCTCGCCACCGAGGTGGCCGCCCATCTGGGGCAGCCCCTCTGCCAGGTCACGCTCCGGCGGTTCGCCGACGGCGAGATCTTCGTCAAGATCGACGAGAACGTCCGCGGCCGGGACGTCTACATCATCCAGCCGACCAACCCGCCGGCGGAGAACATGATGGAGCTCCTGCTCCTCATGGATGCCGCCAAGCGGGCCAGCGCGGCCCGGGTGACATCGGTCATTCCCTACTTCGGGTATGCCCGGCAGGATCGGAAGGATCAGCCGCGGGTGGCCATCAGCGCCAAGCTGATGGCCAACATGGTGTCGATGGCGGGAGCGGACCGGGTGCTGGCCATGGACTTCCACCAGCATCAGCTGCAGGGGTTCTTCGACCTGCCGGTGGACCACCTCTACGCCGCGCCGGTGTTCGTGAACCACTACCGGCAGAAGACCCTGCGCGACCTGGTCATCGTCGCTCCCGACGTCGGCTCGGCCAAGATGGCTCGCGGGTTCGCCAAGCGGCTCAATGCGTCGCTGGCCATCATCGACAAGCGGCGGCCGTCGGCCAACATCGCCGAAGTGCTGAATGTGGTGGGTGAAGTCACCGGGAAGGACTGCATCATCCCGGACGACATGATCGATACGGCCGGCACCATGGCCGAGGCGGTCACTGCGCTGAAGCGGCTGGGAGCGCGAAGACGTGTACTGCTGCGCCACCCATGCGCTGCTGTCGGGCCCGGCGGTCGACCGGCTGATGGCGCGCCGGGGTGAAGGAAGTGGCGGTCACCAACACCATCGCCATTCCGCCGGAGCGCCGCTTCGACCGGCTGAAGGTGCTGTCGATCGCGGGGCTCCTGGCCAAGGCAATCGGCTACACCCACAGCGATCAGTCGGTGAGTTCGTTGTTTGACTAGAGCTAGGCTCGGGCTAGGCACGCTTCTCTGACTTGCGCCAAGCCTAGACTCGAGAACAACCATGGCTCAACAAGCAAACCTCCAGGCCGCCACCCGCACCAACACCGGCAAGGGCGCGGCCCGCAGCCTTCGACGGCAGGGCAAGGTCCCCGGCGTCATCTATGGGCACAACCGGCAGGCGGAGCCGGTCGCCATCGACACCGGCGCGCTGAACAAGATGCTGGTCGGGATCAGCGCCGGAACCACCGTGTTCGACGTGGTGGTGGACGGCCGGCCTGCGGTAAAGGCGCTGATCCGCGAGATCCAGCGGGATTCGGTCAAGCCCGCCGAGATCCTCCACCTCGATCTGTACGAGGTTCGCGCCGACGAGAAGGTCACCCTGTCGATCCCGATCCACCTGGTGGGCATCCCGGACGGGGTGCGCAACTTCGGGGGCGTGCTCGACCACGTGCTCCGCGAGCTGGAGATCGAGGTGCTCCCGGCCGACATCCCCGAGCATGTCGAGCTGGATGTGACCGCGTTGACGATCGGGCACTCGCTCTTCGTCCGCGATCTCAAGGTCGAGAAGGCCGAGATCCTGAACGATCCCGGACACGCCGGTGTGCACCGTCGTGGCCCCGCGCGCCGAAGAGGCGCCGGCCGCCGGTCGAGGAGGTCGCCGCCCCGGCGGAGCCGGAGCTCATCCGGAAGCCGAAGCCGGAGGGTGAAGGCGAGGGCGAAGTCGAGCCGAAAGCCTGAGCCCGCACACGATCGTGGGGCTGGGAAATCCCGGCCCCGAGTACGAGGACACCCGTCACAATGCCGGGTTTCGCCTCGCCGATCGATTGGCGGCACGGTGGCAGCTGGGGCAGTTTCGCCGGGGCGAGCGGGCCCGCGAGGCGCGGGGAACCTGGCAGGATGTGCCGGTCAGAATCCTGAAACCGCAGACCTACATGAACCGGAGCGGAGCGGCCATCGCTCCGCTCCGTGCCGTTCCGGACTTCGATCCCAGCCAACATTTGCTGATCCTGGTGGACGACGTGGCCCTACCGCTCGGGCAGTTTCGTCTGCGCGGGGCGGGCTCGGCCGGAGGCCACAATGGGCTCAAGAGCATCGAAGGGGTGCTGCAGCGGCAGGACTACGCCCGCCTTCGGATCGGCGTCGGCCCTGCCCCGCCGGGCCTGGACGATCTCGCGGACTTCGTGCTCGACGCGTTCAGTGCGGAGGAGCGGTGAGCTGCTGACCGACCTCCTCGATCCGATGAGCGAAGCGGTGGAGACCTGGCTCGAGAACGGCATCGAGAAGGCGATGAATCAGTTCAATCGATAACAAGGCAACAGCAAACACGACCAAGCACGGAATCACGATTTTTCGTGTTTCGTGTTCCGTGTTTTCGTGATTCTAAAAGCAGAGATCTATGCTTCGGCTAGGAATTGTGGGACTGCCGAACGTCGGGAAGTCGACGCTCTTTAACGCCTTGACGTCCGCCAAGGCGCTGGTGGCGAACTATCCCTTCGCCACCATCGAGCCCAACACCGGGATCGTGCAGGTGCCCGACCCCCGCCTCGATGCCCTCGCCAGGATCGTGAAGCCGGAGCGCACCGTTCCCGCGGCCGTTGAGTTCGTGGACATCGCCGGCCTGGTGAAGGGCGCCAGCGAAGGAGAAGGACTGGGCAACCAGTTTCTGGCCAACATCCGCGAGGTGGACGCCATTCTCCATGTGGTACGCTGCTTCGAGGATCCCGACGTTCAGCATGTGATGAACACCGTAGATCCGGTACGCGATCGGGAGATCATCAACATCGAGCTGGGACTGGCCGATCTCGCCAGCGTGGAGAAGCGGCTCGACAAGACCGCGCGCACCGCCAAGTCCGGCGACCTCCAGGCCAAGCTGGAGCAGCGGCTGCTCGAATCCATCCAACGGGCGCTCGCTGCGGGCAAGCCCGCCCGGGTGGTGGTTCCCACCGAAGAGGAAGCGGCCTCCTACCGCTCTTTCAACCTGCTCACTGCCAAGCCGGTGCTCTACGCCGCCAACGTCGCGGAATCGGAGATCGGATCAGGCAACAGCTTCGTGGACGCACTCCGCGCCGCCCTGGCCCAGGATCAGGAGACGGCAGAGGTGGTCACCTTCTCCGCCAAGGTCGAGGCCGAGCTCGCCGAGCTCGCGCCGGAAGATCGCAGCGAATTCCTGGAGTCCCTGGGTTTGACCGAATCCGGGCTGGACCGGCTGGCCCACGCCGCCTATCACCTGCTCGGCCTGCAGAGCTACTTCACCGCCGGCGAGAAGGAGGTGCGGGCCTGGACCGTCCACCGGGGCGACAAGGCGCCGGTGGCCGCCGGAGTGATTCACTCCGATTTCGAGAAGGGCTTCATCCGGGCCGAAACGGTGGCGTACAGGACTTCGTGCGGGTCGGCGGCTGGAAGCCGGCCCGGGAGCAGGGGCTTGCCCGGGCCGAGGGCAAGGAGTACGTGGTGCAGGACGGCGACGTCATGCTCTTCCGGTTTAGCAGCTGACAGGCCTCTGCCCCGCCTCCCCGCTTCCCCGCTATCTTTACCGCTCACATATCCCCTCCCCGGCGCCCACACCAGGCCCGGGGCTAACGAGCCGGCAGGAGCTTGTCGCCGGCCAGTCCAAAGGAAGGTGTCATGACCCGTCAGTACGAGGTGGTCTATATCTTCGACAGCGCGCTCGAAGAGACCGCCATCAATGAGCGCCTAGCGCGCTTCCATGCTCTGATCCAGCAAGCAGGTGTCGAAGCACCCCAGGTCAACCACTGGGGAAAGCGGACCCTGGCCTACCCCGTGAAGAAGCGGGAGACCGGGTACTACGTCGTGGCCAAGTTCGACGCCGCTGCCACGGCCCTGCCCGAGTTCGAGCGGGCCATCAAGCTCGATGAGGGCGTGCTCCGCCATCTCGTCGTGGTCAGTGAGGGCGCCCAGCCGGTGCCGGTGACCGCGGGCAAGAGTGACGAGGAGGACGACGAATGAGGCGGCCCCAGAAGACCTGCGCCATCTGTGAGTCCGGCGTGCGGGTCGTTGATTTCAAGGATGAGCGTACCCTGTCCCGGTTCTTGACCGAGCGGGGCAAGATCCTGCCCAGCCGGCTGTCCGGCACCTGCGCCCGACATCAGCGCCAGCTCAGCACCGCCATAAAGCGGGCTCGCCAGCTTGCCCTATTGCCATACATCAAGGGATTCGGGAGCTGAACACGGCGGGGCAGCGGTCCTCGGTCGGTTGGGGGCCCACGCTCGTTCTGGTGGGCTATCTGCTGCTTGCGCCTCCGGTGTTGTTCTTCGGTCCGCTGGCCGGCCTGCTGCTCCTCAGTCGTCCGGGGACCCTGCGGGAGTGGCTCTGGCTGCTTGGCGCAGTGGCGTGGACGGCAATCTGGCTTAACCAGGCCGGCGGCCTCGCGGCGCAGTTTGCTCGGGCCGCTGCCGTCCTCCTCACCGGGACGTTCCTGGCATTGACCGTGTGGCGCCCCTCGGACCGGTTCTCCCGGGCCCTGGCCGCCACTGCCCTGGCCGGGGTGGCCCTGACCATATGGATGTCCCATCTCGGGGTCAGCTGGTCCGAGATCCGGCACGCGGTGGAGCACGATCTCTGGACCTACAATCGAGAGCTGATGAGGAGCCTGGGTACTGCGGCGCCCGACTCCGGCGGTCCAGGACCTGCTCGACGAGATGTCGGCGACGGTGCGCACTATCGGGGCGCTCTACCCGGCGCTGCTGACCATCGCCGCCGTGGCCGGTCTTCGGCTCGCCTGGACCTGGCATCACCGGATCGCTCGGCGGCCGCTGGGCTCGCCCCCTCCCGCGTTCTCAGCCTTTGCCTTCAGCGACCAGCTGGTGTGGGGCTGGGTGGTGGGGTTGTTGCTCTGTGTGCTGCCCTTGCCCGAGGTCTGGCGCGCGGTCGGGCTCAATCTCCTGATGGGCTGCGCGATCCTGTACGCCGTCCGAGGGCTGGCGGTCTTCTCTGCCGGCTCCAAGCGGGTCCCCGGCGCGGTCATCGCGACACTCAGCGTGGTCGCCATGTTTCTGTTTCCGTTCGTCGTGGGCGGGCTGACGTTGCTCGGCCTGGCGGACACCTGGCTAGATTTCCGGCGTCGGCTCACCGCGTCGGCTACATGAGGGAAGCTCTATGATCGAAGTGATTCTGCGGGAGGACATCAAGACGCTGGGCCGGGCCGGTGAGATGGTTCGAGTCAAGCCGGGCTACGCCCGCAACTATCTGCTTCCCCAGGGTCTGGCCTACGAGGCCACCGAGGGCAACCGGAAGCGGATCGCGGCGGAGACCAGAGTCCGGACCGCCCGAAACCAGGCCGAGCGCACCGAGGCCGAGCGGTTTGCGGCGACCCTCCGCGAGGTGACCCTTACTCTCGCGGGCAAAGCTGGAGAAGAAGGAAAGCTCTTTGGTTCCATTACCTCGCAGGACATTGCGGACGCGCTCGCCCGGCAGGGGTACACTGTGGACCGGCGCAAGATCGAGCTGGACCACCCCATCAAGACCACCGGGGCCCACAGTGTCGCGGTACGACTGCACCCCGAGGTCAACGCTGAGCTTCGCGTCTCCGTCGTCGCTGAGTAATCCGCCGGCGATGGCAGTCGGGATCACCTACGTCGATGGGCCCCGACTCGCCGGCTCGGTCCTGGCCGCCGCGGACTGGGTCGCAGCGGGCCGGGAAGAGATCAACCGGATCAACGTGTTTCCGGTCCCCGACGGAGATACCGGTACCAATTTCAGCCTGACCCTTCGCGCCGTCGCCGACGCCCTCCGCGGACTCGGCGACGCGTCGCTTCCGGAGACCGCCCGCACCATGGCCCGGGCCGCTGTGCTCGGCGCCCGGGGAAACTCCGGGATGATTCTCGCCCACTTCCTGCTCGGCTTCACCGACGGGTTGGGCGACCAGCCCATCGCCACGGCACCCGATATTGCCCGAGCCATCCGGTCCGGAGCGGATCGGCTGTACGAATCCCTGGATGACCCCCGCGAGGGCACCATCCTCACGGTAGCGCGCGACGCCGCGGTGGCCGCCGAGCCCATGGCCGCCACATCCCGGGACATTGGGGCGTTCATGAAGCGTCTGCTCCAGGAGGGCGAGGCGGCCTTGGCTCGGACCCCCGAGCTGATGGCCGTACTCAAGGAAGCCGGCGTGGTCGATGCCGGCGGCAAGGGCTTCGTCCGGATGCTCGAGGGCGTGGTCCGCTACATCCAGGGCGAGCCGACCGGCGGGACCGAGGAGCTCGGCGAGCTGGAATCGGTCGGGCTGATGCCGGCGGCGATGATCGATGTGGCCGCCGAACGTGACTTCCAGTACTGCACCGAGGTGCTGGTCCGGGGCGATCGGCTTCCTCCCGCCAACGAAGTCCGCACCGCGTTGCACGCCTTCGGCGGGTCCACCGTGGTGGCCGTGACCGGCGACATTCTCAAGATCCATGTGCACACCGATACCCCGGAGGCCGTCTTTACCTATGCGGCCCGATGGGGGCGGGTGGACACCACGAAGGCGCAGGATATGCGGGCCCAGCATCGTCAGCTGGCCCACGCCGAGCGGCGTGCCGGTTGCGGTGGTCACCGACAGCTCGGCCGATTTGCCCGACGAGGTCCTCGATCGGCACCACATTGCCCTGGTCCCGCTGCAAGTGGTTTTCGGTGAGGCCACCTTCCGCGATCGCGTCGAGCTGAAGCCGGAGGAGTTTTACCGCCGGCTGCGAACCTCGGGGGAGCTGCCCACGACTTCCCAGCCCGCGCCTGCCGACTTTATCCAGGCCTTTCGTGATGCCGGGCAAGCAGCGGAAGAGGTCGTCGCGGTGCTGTTGGGATCCGCCCTCTCGGGGACCTTCAACGCCGCCCAGGCCGCCATTCGCGCCGGTGGGGTGCAAGGGGTCCATCTGGTGGATAGTCGCTCGGCATCGCTCGGAGTGGGACTTCTGGCGCTCCGAGGGGCGGAGCTGGGAGAATCGGGATGGTCGGGATCGCGGATTGCCGTCGAGCTCAATCGGGTGCGGCGCCAGGCGGGGATGCTGCTGACAGTCGACCAGTATGACAACCTGCTCCGCTCGGGGCGTGTCTCTCGGGGCAAGGCCTGGCTAGCCGGCATGCTCGATGTCAAGCCGATCCTCTCGCTCGACGCCGAGGGCAAGGTGGTGCCGCTCGAACGGGTCCGGGGACGGGACCGGGTGGAGGCCCGCGTGTTGGCGCTGTTGGATGAACGCCTCTCGCCCCGGCCGCGGGTGGTGCGCTTCGGCATCGCGCACGCGGATGCACCCGAGGTTGCCCAACGGATTCAGGCGGCACTCGTAAAGAAGTATCGGCCCAAGGATTGCTTCGTGAGTCTGGCCACGGGCGTGCTCGGCACTCACGTCGGGCCCGGCGCCTGGGGGATCTTTTATCAGGTCGAGGACGGGGACGGTCCGGGATGATTCAAGATGCACCCGGTCGCAAGGGAATAGCCCAGCCCCCCGAAGCGCTTCGCCTGGCCTTCGATGCCATCCAGGATCTCAAGGGCAACCACCTCGTGGTCCTCGACCTGCGCGGACTGAACGATGCCACCGACTTTTTCGTGATCGCGTCCGGTACCTCGGACGCCCACGTGCGGGGCATAGCCGAGTCGGTCATGGAAAAGCTGAACCGTCGGGGGCATCACACCCACCACGTCGAGGGATTGACCGGTGGCCGGTGGGTGTTGCTCGACTTCGTCGATTTTGTGATTCACCTGTTCCACCCCGAGACCCGCTCGTTCTACCAGCTGGAGCGGCTCTGGGACGATGCACCCGAGCTGTTGCTCAGCTCTTCCTAGATCGAGGTCGTTTATGCTCCGACGCGCCGCTCCAGCACTTCTACTTCTTCTGCTCGCGCCCAGGCCTCCTGCGAGCCCAGTACTTCGGGCGCAACAAGGTCCAGTACAGCACGTTCGATTTCAAGGTCATCCAGACCGAGCACTTCGACGTGTACTACTACGAGCGGGAGCGGGTTGCGGCCATGGACGCGGCCCGGATGGCCGAGCGCAGCTATGCCCGCTTGTCCAAGGTGCTGAACCACGAGTTCCGGGAACGGAAGCCGATCATCCTCTACGCCTCGCACTCCGATTTCCAGCAGACCAATGCCCTGGGTGAAGCCCCCAGCGAAGGCACCGGCGGCGTCACCGACTTCCAGCGGAACCGCGCGGTCATGCCGTTTACCGGCTCCTACGCGGAGCTGGAGCACGTGCTGCAGCACGAAATGACGCACCAGTTCCAGTACGACATCTGGTCTCGCGGGCGCGTCGGGGGCCGGACTGGCCACCATCATCGCCATCAATCCACCGCTCTGGTTTGCCGAAGGCATGGCCGAATACCTGTCGCTCGGCCCGATCAACCCGGAGACCGCGATGTGGCTGCGGGACGCCTCGCTGGAGGGAAACCTTCCCACCATCGAGCAGATGACGCTGGATCCGTACAAGTACTTCCCCTACCGGTTCGGCCACGCGCTCTGGTCCTACATCGGAGAGCGCTGGGGCGACGAGGCGGTGGGCGCCATCCTCAAGGCGACGCTGGCGGGCGGCGTCGAAGGCGCCTTCCGCCGCACCATCGGACTCTCGCTGGAGCAGCTCTCCAACCAGTGGCGCGACGCGGTGCAGAAGAAATATCTGCCCGAGATCGGGGCCCGGGCCAAGGCGCGCGCGGTGGCGGACGAGCTGCTGACCGAGAAGCGGTCCGAGGGAACCCTGCATCTGGCGCCGGCGCTCTCACCCGACGGCTCCTGGGTGGCCTACTTCAGCGAGAAGGACTTCTACTTCGTCGACATGTACCTGGCCAACGGGACCACCGGGAAGGTGAAACGCCGGATCCTGAAGTCAGGCGTGAGCAGCAATTACGAGACCTACCGGTTCATCAACTCCCAGGCCAACTGGTCTCCCGACGGCAAGTACCTCGCCTTCGCCGCCAAGCAGGGCGGCCGCGACGACATCGTCATCGTGGACGTCGAGCGTAACAAGGAAGTGAAGCGGATCGAGGTCAAGCTGAGCGGTGTCACCACGCCGTCGTGGAGTCCGGACGGCCAGCAGCTCGTCTTCACCGGATATGACGGCGGGCTCAGCGATCTGTTCGTGGTCAAGCGCGATGGAACCGGACTGCGCCGGCTCACCCAGGATAAGTACGCCGACTTGCACCCGGTGTGGTCACCCGATGGGCACACCATCGCCTTTGCGACCGACCGGGGCCAGGAGACCGATTTCAAGACTCTGGCCATCGGGAACTTTCGCATCGCGCTGTACGATCTCGATACCGGCTCGATCCAGGTGCTGAATCACATGGACCAGGGCAAGAACGTCAGCCCGCAGTGGGCGCCGGACGGCAAGTCGATCGCCTTCATCTCCGACCGTAACGGGGTCAGCAACATCTTCCTCTACGATCTGGGAGATAAGGCGATCTATCAGCTGACCGACTTCTACACCGGCGCGCAGGGTATCACTCCCCTATCGCCGGTCCTCTCCTGGGCACCCAAGGCGGACCGTCTGGCCTTCGTCTACTTCGAGAAGGGCAAGTACGACGTCTATACCCTGTCCAATCCGCGGGCGCTGAAGCGCCAGCCCTATCAACACACCGCGCCCGACAGCAGCGGCTTGCTCGCCAGCACCACCGCCAGCCCGGTGGACACCACTCGTTCGCTCCAGGTGCCGGACGACGTTCGTCCCCAGGTGGGCGAAGGCGGATCGATCTACCGGACCCCGTCGGGATTTCGCTCCTCCAGCGAGGTGGCCCGCACCGGAGATACCGCGAGGGTCGCTCCGCCGGTCTCGATCGCCGCCCTGCTCGACTCGGCCACCTACAGCCTGCCCGACACCAGCGAGTTCACGGTCAAGAAGTACCGGGTGCATTTCACGCCCGACTACGTCGCCCGGCCATCCATCGGTTACGCTCGCGACAACTTCGGCCGGGGATTCTTCGGCGGAACCGCCGTGTCGCTCAGCGACATTCTGGGCAACCACCAGCTGGTCTTCGCCGGCTACGTGAACGGCCGCATCAGCGAGGCCCAGGTGCTGGCCGCGTACGCCAACTTGAGCCACCGGATCAACTGGGTCGGACGGAATCTCCCAGGAGCCCTACTACTTCTACGAGCCCAGCGAGGTCCGGGTGGGAGAGCCTACCCCGGATCAGAACACCTTTGTCACCAATGTCCGGCGGCTGGTGGTGCGCTCGGTGTTCGGACAGGCGTACTATCCGATCAACCGATTCCAGCGGATCGAGGGCAGCCTTCGGTTTGCCAACGTGGATGACGCGATTCTCAGCATCCTGGAGCCGTACAATCCGCAATTCGGCTTTGCCACCGAGGACCCCACGCTGGAGACCAATAGCCGGCCCGGGGTCAACTACCTGCAGCCCTCGACGGCACTGGTGTTCGACAATTCACTGTTCGGCTACACCGGCCCCTTCTATGGCCGGCGCTGGCGGCTGGAGTACGCTCAGACCATTGGCGACTGGAAGTTCGCCCAGGTGACGGCGGACTATCGCCGGTACGACCAGATCGCCGGTCCTCTGGTGTTCTCGACCCGGCTGCTGTACTTCGGCCGGATCGGTCGCGACGCCGATCGGTTCCGCATCTTCGGTGGAAGCACCGATCTGATCCGGGGAAATACCTCCGGCTCGTACCGCCGCCACGAGTGCCTCAACGCCAACGACATCAACACCCAGACCGGCTGCGCCGCACTGGACCGGCTGGTCGGCACCCAGCTGGGACTGGCCAGCGCAGAAATTCGCTTCCCGATTCTCACCCCGGCATTCGGATTCCTTCCCCAGGGCTTCCCGCCCATCGAAGGAGCCCTCTTCTACGACGTCGGGTTGACCTGGGATGAAACCAGCACCCTCAAGTGGAGCCGGTCGCCAGGCGACGATCCGCTCCGGGTGCGCACGCCGCTGCAAACCTTTGGCGTTTCGGTACGGGCCAATCTGTTCGGCTTTGCCATTGCGCGGCTGGACTACGCGATCCCCCAGGAGCGTCGCGGTGTCGGTGGGCTTTGGACCTTTAGTCTGGGGCCGACGTTTTAAAGACGGAGGGACGGCGGGGCGGAGGGACTGCCCTGCAGCCCTCGGCGCCTCGCTATGTTTCGGGCCGTGATCATCCGACCCACCCTGCTCGGAACCGCCGCTCTGTCCTTCGTCTTCGCGTGCGGCGGCTCCTCCGATCTCGCCACCGGCAGCCTGCCGGCCACCTCTCGCAGCATGCCCAGCGTCACCGTCCTCCGGATTCCCCGCGAGGGCGGCCTGGCCCGACTCTACCGAGTGCCCGGCCTGGATTCGGCCGCCTGGAAGCTGGCCGAGCGGCTTCCGCCGGTGGACCGACTCATCGGCGCGGACGCGGAACAGGGTCTCGTCTTCGTGCTGGATCGCAAGAACAACGTGGTTGCGGTGGACCTCGATACCCGGCGGGTGCGAACCTTCCTCGAGAACATCCGCTACGCGACGCTCGGCCCCGACGGAGCGCTATATGCCGTAGACACCGGAAGCGCGGTGACTCAATTGGTGCGGCGCACGCCGGTTCGTTTCCGCTCCAAGCTGCAGGGGAAGCCCGCCGAGTTGTACGGGACGACTGACGGCGCCTTGATCGCCCATCTCGCTGGGAGCCAGCCGGCCCTGGAGTATCTGGGCTCGGATCAGGCCCCAACATCCCGGGCCGTCCCCGAAGGCCAGCTGACCTCCACCTTTTTGGGGGACCTGGTGGCGGTGGCAGCCGACACCGCAGTGGTCTTGTACCCCCCCGAGAGCAAGTCCGAGCACCGCTCGATTCCCATTGCCGGTGATGCGCGCGCAGTTCTCTTCTCACCCTCGGGACATCGGCTCTACGTAGCCCGCGCCGCCGCGCCACTGCTAGTGCTCGACCGGTTCGAGGGGACCCGGCTACGAGAGATCGAGCTCCCCGGCCCGGCCCGCTCGCTGCGAGGGGATATCTACGGCAACTGGCTGCTGGTGCGCCCGGAGAACGGCGACTCGGTCTGGGTGGTCGACGTCGGCACCGGGAAGTATCTGGGCGCCACCGCCGCCCGCTGGGGCGAGGATCTCCCCGCCGTCGCCCCGCCCCACACCTTGCTGGTGCGTCGCGGAAACGATCTCGTGGCGCTGGACCTGGCATCGACCGGCTTCACCCAGACCGGCCGGGTAGAGGGCGGCGCCACCGACTACTGGTTGCCGCTGGCCTGGCATCCAGCGAACGAGACCGAGATTCCCATCGAGTCTGATTCATCGGCCACCGCCTCAGCCGACACCGGCCCCGGCCGCCCCAATGTCTATCTGCAGGTGAGCAGCTCGCAGAACCCGACCTGGGCCAGCGAGCTCTCCGAGAAGCTGCGAGCAGCCGGTCTTCCCGCTTCCGTGCTGACTCCCAAGCGCTCAGAGGACGCCTATCGCGTCGTCTTAGGACCATATGCCACCCGGGAGCAGGCGGAGCAGACCAGCCGCACGCTCGGGATGCCTTCGTTCATCGTCACAGCTCAGGACCAGTCGGCTCAATAGCGTCACCCTTCGTGGGGGGTAGATCGCATGAAGCTCACCAAGCTGGAACTCTCCGGCTTCAAATCCTTTGCGGATACCGTGACCCTCACGTTCGAGGAGGGAGTCACGGCGATCGTAGGGCCCAACGGCTGCGGCAAGTCCAACGTCTCCGATTCGGTTCGCTGGGTGCTGGGCGAGCAGAGCGCCCGCTTACTTCGCGGCGGCAAGATGGAAGACGTGATCTTCCAGGGATCGGCCGCGCGCCGTCCGGTGAATATCACCGAGGTCTCCCTCTTCCTCGATAACAGCGACGGCGACCTGCCCATCGCGTATCGCGAGGTGGTGGTCACCCGGCGACTCTCCCGCTCCGGCCAGAGTGATTATCTGCTCAATGGCTCCCCGGTGCGGCTCCGCGATATCCAGGATCTCTTGCGCGGCACCGGGCTGGGCAGCGACGCCGGCGTGGTGATCGAGGCCAAGATGATCGATCTGCTCCTCTCCGATCGCGCCGAGGAGCGGCGCTCCCTGTTCGAAGAGGCGGCGGGCATCGGACTGTACCGCGACCGGAAGCACAGCACCGAGCGCAGGCTGGAGGAAACCGCTGTCGACCTCCAGCGGGTGGACGATCTGATCGCCGAGGTGCAGTCACAGATCCGAAGCCTGGCCCGGCAGCGCGGCAAGGCAGAGCGCCATGCCAAGCTCTCCGAGGAAAAGTTTGCGGTGCAGCTGACCCTGGCCCGGCGCCAGCTGGATCGGCTGGCCGAAGAAGCAGCCGGCATGGAGGCGCGCTACGCCGAGCTGTCGGACCTGTTGCCCACCGCTCGCGAGCGGCTGGTCAGCAGCGATGCGGGCCGCGACTCCTCCGCCCGGGCTCGGGCCGCCGCCGAGGCCCAGCGGACCGAGATCACCCGCCGGCTCGCGGCAGTCCAGGTAGAGATGGGCAGGCTGGAGGGCGACTTGGCGCTCGCCGCCGAGCGGCTCTCCAACGCGTCGGCCCGGCGCCTGCGCGCGACGGAAGAACGCACGCACATGGAGCAGCGCGCCGCCCAAGCCGCCATCGAGCAGGCCGCGGCGAGCGAGGATCACAGCGCGGCCGCGGCCGAGCACGCTCGCATCGGCCGGGAGCTGACCGGAAGGGCCGAGGCCGAGGAGGCGGTGCGCCGGCGGCTGGGAGAGCAGCGCGCCGGCGTCCGCCAGCTGGAGCAGGAGCTCCAGGAGCACGCGCAGACACTGAAGTCGCTGGAGGGTGAGCGGCTGGCGCTGGAAGGAGAGCTGGCTTCGCTGCGGGAGCGCGCGGCTCAGGCCGAGGCCCACCGTTCCGGTCTTCAGGTCGAGTTGGCCGGGACGGAACGGCGCCGGGATAGCGCCTTGGAGCGGGCCAGCTTTCTGAGCCAGGACGCCAAGCGCGCCGCCGCCGCCGCTGAGCACGCCCGGCACGGCGTGGCTGAGGCCCGCGAGCGCGAGGCCATGAACCGGGCCGACCGGCGTCAGGCGGAGGAGGCGCTGGCTCAGATGACCGCCCGCCGGCAGGCGCTGGAGGAGCTGGAGCGCGATCGCGTCGGCCTGGCGCCTGGTGCAGCCGCCCTGCTGGGAGCTCGCGAGCGGTTCGACGGCGGAGTGCTCGGACCCCTCAGCGACTACGTGAGCACCGGCCGGGAGAATGCCGAGCTGGCGGAGCGTCTGCTGGGAGAGTGGATGCACGCCGTATTGGTCCGCGACGACGCGACCGTCCGCGCGGTTCAGACCTGGCACGCTGAGCACCAACCCGGCGCCCTGGTCCTCCTGCCGCTGGAGCCGGGACCGGCGAGCACACCCGGGGATCAGCAGTTCGACGACCGGTTGCAGACCCAGGGACCGGCGGCCGGGTGGGTGCGTGCCGCGCTGGCCGGTTCCGAGATTCTCGATGACACCGGCCGGGTCCTCCGTCGCGCAAGCGGAGCCATCTTCCTCTCGGGGGTTGGCGCCCCGTTTGGTCCCATCCGCCGCCGCGCCGAGCTGGCAACCCTGAGCCAGGAAGTGAATCAGAGCGAGGCGTCGCTGGCCACCGCTGAGACGGCGTTGCGAGCCACCCTCGACCGGCTGGCGCAGCTGGAGCAGGAGCTGGCCGACGTCACCATCGCCGCCGAGCGCGCCCGGGAGGCCGAGCGCCAGGGCCTGGCGGCGCGGGAGGATGCAGTTCGGATGGTCGGCAACCTTACCCGCGAGGCCGCTGAATCAGAGACCCAGCTCGGTCGGGTCACGGAGCGGCTGAAGGCCGCTGAAAAGCGGATGACTGAGATCGACGCCACTCTCATGGAGGCCGAGCTGACCCGCGGACGGGTGGAAGAACAGCTCGGCGCCTCTCGTACCCTGCTGGCGGAGTTGGAGGCCGAGCAAGAGACTGTTCGCGAGCGGCGGGCCCAGTGGCAAGTGCAGGAGGCTCATCTCGCCGGAACTCTCCGCGCGGCGAGCGAGCGGCTGGAGCGGTCTGGGCAGACTCGCGCGGAAGCCGAAGAGGCGGCTCGCCTGTTGTCGGCCGAGCTGGCTCAGCTCGATGCCGATACCAACAGCGTAACGGCCCAGCAGGCCGAGTGGCTGGAATCGCGGTCCCAGCTGCACGCCTCACTGCAGGAGCTGGAAAGCGCCAGCGCCGCCGCGGAAACCGAGCTCGCCCGAGCCGAGGCCGCTCTCAGTCAGGCCGAACACGAAGTGGCCGCCGCTCGCACGCAGCTGGAGTCGGCCACGGACGAGAGCCATGGCCTCCAGGTGCGTCTCACCGAAGCCGCCGGCAGCCGCCGCAGCATTCTGGAGCGAGTCGAGGCGGAGTGGCACCGACCCCTGGATCAACTGCTGGACACGGCGGTCATGCTCGATCTCGACCTGGAGACGCTGGAAGCGGAGTCGGCCCGGATCCACGCCGCGCTCGAGGCCATCGGCCCGGTCAATCCGCTGGCCGTCGAGGAGCACGCGGAAGAGACCAAGCGGCTCGAGTTTCTCACCTCCCAGCGGGATGATCTCGTCAGCGCCCGCCAGTCCTTGATTCAGGCCATCCGGGAGATCGACGGCACCGCCCGCACCATGTTCGTGGAGACCTTCACCGCCATCCAGGCCAACTTCTCCAAGGTCTTTCACACTCTGTTCGGCGGCGGGGAGTGCGAGCTCCGGCTGGCCAGCCCCGACGATCCACTGGAGAGCGAGATCGACATCCACGCTGCCCCGCGGGGAAGCGGACCCAGCGCATCCACCTGCTCTCCTCCGGCGAGCGCACCCTGGTGGCGGTCTCCCTGCTCTTCAGTATCTATCTGACCAAGCCCAGCCCCTTCTGTCTCATGGATGAGGTCGATGCCCCGCTGGACGACGCCAATGTGGGCCGCTTCACCCGACTGCTCGAGGAGTTCAAGAACGACACCCAGTTCCTGGTCATCACCCACAATCCCCGGACCATGCAGGCCGCCGACGCGGTCTATGGCGTGACCATGCAGGAGCCTGGGGTGTCCACCATCGTAGGGGTGAGGCTGGGAGAGAAGGAGCAGGTCTGAGAGTCTGAGGGTCTGGGTCTTGCGACAGTGTCTAGGCGTCCCACTCACATCCCTCCACCGATGGCATACTGCGTGCATCATTACCGCGGTTAGGGAGCTCGCATAGACCCTAGACCCTAGACTCTTAGACTCTAGACCCGGACCCTCATGCTGATCGTCATGCGCCACGGCGCACCCGAAGAGGACATCCGGCGCGTAGCCGCTACCATCGAAGAGATGGGGTACCAGGCGCGCCCGATGCCGGGAAAGCAGCGCACCACGGTCGGGCTGGTCGGCAACGATGGGCGGGTCGACGCCTCCCGCCTCGCGGCCCTCCCCAGCGTGCAAGAGATCATCCATGTCACCAAGCCGTATAAACAGGTGTCTCGGGAATGGAAGCCGGAGTCGACCGTAGTTCGCCTGCCCGGTGGGCTCACCGTCGGCGGGGACGAGGTCGTGGTGATGGCCGGCCCCTGCTCGGTCGAGAGCGAAGCGCAGATCCTCGAGGCCGCCCGGGCGGTGCGCGAGGCCGGCGCCACCGTTCTTCGAGCCGGCGCCTTCAAGCCCAGAAGCTCGCCCTACTCGTTCCAGGGACTGGGCCGCGCCGGATTGAAATTGCTGGCCCGGGCCCGGGAAGAAACCGGGCTCTTGATCGTGACCGAGGCAATGGATGCCGAGGGAATGGACTTCGTGGCCGAGATGGCGGACATCATTCAGATCGGCGCGCGGAACATGCAGAACTACTCGCTGCTGAAACGGGCGGGCCGGTCGGGGAAGCCGGTCCTGCTCAAACGAGGCCTCTCCGCCACCATTCAGGAGCTGCTGCTCTCCGCCGAATACATCCTGGCCGAAGGCAACCCCAACGTGATCCTCTGCGAGCGGGGAGTCCGCGGCTTCGACCCGGCCACCCGGAACCTGCTCGATCTGAGCGCCATCCCGGTGGTTCACGGACTTTCTCACCTGCCGATCATCGCCGACCCCAGCCACGGGACCGGACATCGCGACATGGTTATTCCGATGGCGCGGGCTGGAGTCGCCGCCGGGGCGGACGGTCTTCTCGTAGAAGTACACCCGACTCCGGACCGGGCGTTATCTGATGGCGCACAAAGCCTTTATCCAGATCAGTTCGACCGACTTATGAAGGAGATCCGCTTGATCGCGGAGGCGATCGGCCGCCGCATCGCCGAGCCGGCAGGGATGCGGGCGTGAGCCGCCTCGTTCTGCTGCTACTCGCCCTGGGCTTTGCCCCGCCGGCTTCGGCCCAGGATGCCGGAGCGATCATCGGTCGCGCTGCGAAGGTCTATCGTTCGCTGGGAAGCCTGCGCGCCGACTTCGATCAGATGATCAACAACCCCATGATCGACAGCGCGGAGAGCAAAGGCACCCTGTACCAGGCCGGGCCGGCCAAGTTCGCTATGCGCTTCAGTGATCCGCCGGGGGAAGCAATCGTGATCGATGGGCAGCATGTCTGGGTTTATACCCCGAGCACCGTGCCCGGGCAGGTCGTTCGACTCGCGGTGATGGGTGGTCCGGCCTACGGGTACAACCTGCTTGCCTGGCTGCTCGACCGGCCCACCGAGCGCTACCACGCGGCCTATCTGCGGAGCGAGCGGATCGATGGCAAAACGGCGGATGTGATCCAGCTGGTGCCTGCGGTCCCCGATCTTCCCTTCACCAAGGCCATCGTGTGGCTCGACCGGGGGGATGCGCTGCCCCGCCGATTGGAAATTCAGGAGCAGTCTGGTGCCACCAGGCGGCTCGATCTCAAGCGCATCCAGGTAAATCAGTCACTTCCCGCGCGCACCTTTACCTTCAAGGTGCCGAGCGGCGTCCGCGTCGTAGACCAGTAGCTCACTCCCCGTCCAGAATCGCGTCCACTCGCGCGGCTGCCTCACCGCTCAGTCCGGCTTCGCGGGCCAGTGCCACCGCCGCCTTCGCGACGATCTTGTAGAGCTTGCGATCGTCACTGCTGAGAGCTTCGAGATGGGCCTGGAGAGTCTGCACGTCACCCCTCCGGACCGCGCCGGTGAGCGACGCCGCGGGCCCCAGCGAGGTGAGATTGGCGACCGCGCCACCGAGCAAGGGAAGGTAGATGCGGGAAGCGACCTCGTCGGAAACTCCCGCCGAACGGGCCAATCGTTCCGCCACCCCCACCAACGCCACCGTGTAGTTCGCCACGAACGCCGCGCCGGCATGATAGGCCGGCTTCGCTGCGGCCGGGATGCGAACCGGGATCATCCGCAGCGTGTTGGCCAGCCGCTCGGCGGCCACGAGCGCACGTTCATCGCCCTCCACTCCGACATATGCGCCCTTCAGGCGCTCCGCGGCGGTGGCCGGCTCGGCGACGGACTGGAGCGGATGAAAGGATCCCAGCCCGGCGCCGGTTTCCTCCAACGCAACCAGGGCAGTGCGGTCCAGCAACCCGGAGAGGTGAAGCACCACCTGATCCCGGGTGATCGCCCGCTCTGCCGCGAGCCCAGCCGCGACCGCGGCTATCGCATCATCGGGAGTAGCCAACAGAATCAGCTCGGAGTCGGCGGTGGCCTCGGCGCGGCTCCCCTGGTGCAGCACCAGAGGGGGGATGACCTCGCGAGGCCCCCGATTGAGGAGTACGACCTTGTAGCCCCGCCGCTTCAGCGCGAGGCCAAGACCCTGCCCCATTCGGCCGGCGCCGATAATGGTCACTCGAGGCTGCGACACTATGCTCCTCCCCAAAGCGATTGGCTATTTATCAAAACACCGAGCCCGGCCGGCCACAACAAGGCCGACCGGGCTCGGACAATCTACTACGCTGCCTGAGTCCTAGTTCTGGGCGGTGGTCGCAGACCGGTTGGTCTGGGCCAGGCTCAGCAGCTCCTTCGGCGTCTGAGCCTTCCGCAGCAGGCCCATCGCTGTCTGCATCTGCTGATCGTTAGCCGCCCGGCGACGGAATTCTGCCGGACGCCCAAACACGTAGCGCGCGATCTCGTAGCCCAGCTGCTCGTCGATCAACGGCCCAGCCCCACTGAACACGCTGGGATTGATCTGCACGTCGTGGGCCCGGAGCCGGCTGTACACCTCCTGCCGCATTTCCGGAGTCACCTTGAACGACTCCGACTTCACGCCGTGACTCTTCTTGGCCTCCAGCGCGATGGACGTCAGTGCATCCCGGTACTGCGGGAGACCGTTGCCCAACGCCTTCGCGAATTCCCGCTCGCCTTCGGTCAGCGTGTCCGGACGGATCACGAGGTCGGGGACGATGCCGCCGCCGCCGCGCACCACCCGGCCTGCGTCCGTATGAAAGATCGGCCGCTCCTTGAGCGCCGAGTCAGTGGATTCCTTGTCCGGGGCGCCGAGCACCGTGTCGGAAACCACGGCCATCGCGGCCTGGGTCGCCTGATCTTCTTCGTCCTTGGCGATCCGCTGGATGGTACGCCCGCTCGGCGTGAACCAGCGTGCCGTGGTCAGCTTGAGCGCGACGCCATCTCCCAGCGGGAACAGCGTCTGCACCAGTCCTTTGCCGAACGTCGGGGCGCCGACCACCACCGCCCGGTCATGATCCTGCAAGGCGCCGGCGATGATCTCCGCCGCGCTCGCGGTTCCGTCGTTGACCAGGACGACAATGGGGAGATCGGGCCAGGCCTGCTTCGCCTCGTCGTAGAACTCCTTCGTCGAGCCCCGGGCCCGGCCGCGAGTGGAGACGATCTCCTGCCTGGTATCCAGGAAGAGGTCGGCAACCTTGACGCCCTGATCCAGCAGACCTCCGGGATTGCCCCTGAGATCCATGATCATGGACTTCATGCCCTTGGCCTTCATCGAGGCGATCTCCTGCCGCAGCTCTTCGGCGGAAGTCTCGCTCACCGGATTCAGGGAGATGTACCCCACGCCACCGGTGAACATCGCGCCAGGAGGCACCGAGCGCATGTGAATCTGGGCTCGAGTAAGGTGGTACTTGATGGGATCCGTGATCCCGGCCCGGCGAATGGTGATCGCGACCTTGGAGCCGGCCTCACCCCGCAGGGCCTTCACCGCTTGGTCGTTCTTCCAGCCCTCAGTGGACTTGGCGTCGACTTCGATGATCTGGTCGCCGGTCTCGATCCCGGCCCGCTCGGCCGGGAGTCTCCGGCAACGGGGCCACCACGGTGATCCACCCATCCCGCACGTCGATCTGAATCCCCAGACCGGCGTAGTTGCCCGAGGTCTGCTCGGTGAGCGCCTTGTAGTCGTCACCGGTCAGCAGTACCGAGTAGGGGTCCTTGAGTTGCTCCAGCATGCCCGTGGTGGCCTTCTGGTACAGATCGGTCTCACCGATCGAGTCCACGTAATAGGTGCTGACGTGACCGAGGACATCATCGAACAGGCGGGCCTGCTGGTAGACGTTGCCGTCGCTGGCGACGCCCCGCTGGAGCAACCACCCGCCGCTTAGAAAAGAAATGATCGCCACGAGCACGATCAAACCCCAACGCTGCTTCATAAACTGCCTCCGCTCCCGCAGAATAGCTGACACATTGGCTCCGCGATCGGTGAGGAATGTCTCACACCGGGGCCCGATCGTACGGAGAACACAGGCTGGGACCCAACGGCTAGATCACAGAAAGGTAAAGGCTTAGCCTACCACGGCTGGAAACGCCTCCGGGGCGGCAGCACGCACTTCCGACCACGCTGCCTGCAAGAGCCGGTCCGGAGGAAGACGCCCATCTAAATGTCGCACCCCCTCGCCATTGATCGCTAGGTAGTAGTCGACGACTCGGCGGTGAAAATCAGCACTCTCCCGGTCCAACCGGTCCTGCCGCTTCCCCCCGGCAACCTGGCGGGCCAGACCCACCTCGGGCGGCAGGTCCAGAATCAGGGTCAGGTCGGCCTTGAGGCCATGCGCGGCAGCCTGGTTGGCCATGCGCACCATTGCCGGGTCCAGCCCCCGGCCGGCCATCTGGTAGGCTTCGGTCGAGAGGGTAAAACGGTCGGAGAGCACTACTCTGCCGGCAGCCAGTGCCGGCCGGATAACGGTCTCCACGAGATCGGCGCGGGCGGCGAGATAGAAGAACAGCTCGGCGACAGGACCAACCGGGTGCTCCGGATCGAGCACCGCCTGACGGGCAATTTCCGCGGCCCGGGTGCCCCCCGGCTCCCGGGTTACCACCGGATCGGTCCCGCTCGCCCGCATCCGCTCGGCCAGCGGTCCAATCAGGGTGGACTTGCCGGAGCCTTCAGGTCCCTCCAGGACGATGAAGAAGCCGCGGCGCGTCATCCCAGCGTGATGATGCTGCTGGTCGCTCCCTTCTCCATGCCCTCGCTGATCTGCTGATTCACCCGCTGCATCAGCTTCTCGAAGTTCGAGCGGGCAACCACATAGGCCTGACCGGTCGGACTCATCTCCAGGTCGCGCACGGCGGTCTCGTAGGCCTCGGCCGTGGCCTGATCAGGCATCTGGCCGGTGGAGACCACCTGGTCGACCTTCCGGGCGAGCGTCTGGATCTGATCCAGCTTTGCCACGGTCTCCTTGTCCTCGCGCAGCGAGGTCTCCGCCCGTTTGAGCGCCTGGTATTCCGTGGACTGGCCGATCTGGCGGCCGAGGTCCTGCGCTTTGTCCCAGATCACCGTGTTTCGCTCCTCCGCGCGAGCAGATACCGCTCGCGGCCAAATAGGTCCATATGAATGCTCACCTCTTCCCAGCCCAATCCGCCGGCAAGCTTGGCGGCCGTCCGGGCTCGGGAGCAATCTACTTCAAGCGCCAGCCATCCTCCGGGTTTCAGCACCGCTCTGCCCTGTTGCAGGAGCCGGGTCGTCGCCTCGAGACCGTCTTCCCCACTCATCAGCGCGAGCTCCGGTTCCCAGTCGCGCACCGACTGGTCCAATGACGCGTACTCGGCTGCTGTAAGATATGGGGGATTCGAGATCAACGCGTCGAACATTCCCTGACCCAGCGGCGCGCAGAGATCGCCCAAGACGAACTCCACCGCTTCTCCGGCACCGACGACTTCGCGGTTGAGCCGTGCCAGCGCCAACGCCTCGGGCGAGCGATCGGTGGCTACGATCCGATTGAAGCCGCCTTCCAGTCGCCAGGCTGAGCGCGATGCAGCCGGTTCCGGTGCCGATGTCGGCGACCAGCCCGGTGCGAGCCCGCTGCAGCAGCAGATCGAGCAGACCCTCGGTCTCGGGCCGCGGGATCAGGGCCCGGCCATCACACTTGAGCGACAGGTGCCGGAAGCCCGCCCACCCAGTGACATGGGGGAGTGGCTCGCCCGCGAGTCGGCGCGCGATGGCGTGCTCGAAGCGGGCCACTTTCTCGGGCTCCAATGCCGCTTGCTGCTGCAAGGCCGGGCTGCTGCCACCGAGATCGCTCCAGAGCCGCAGCGCCTGGCGGCGAGGCTCGGCGAGGCCGGCCCCCCGCAGCCGATCGGTGCCCGCTTCCAGCAGGTGCTGAAGTGAGCGGGCTGCCTCAGGCATCGATCAGCTCCTGCCGGCTCGCCATCCGCAGCGCATCGACCAGCTCGTCGAGGTTTCCGTTCAGCACGTCGGTAAGGTTGTGGACCGAGCGGTTGATCCGATGATCGGTGATCCGGCTCTGGGGAAAGTTATAGGTCCGGATCTTCGCCGACCGGTCGCCGGTTCCAACCATGGCCCGGCGGTCCCGCGCCCGCGCGGCTTCCTGCTCCGCCAGCATCCGATCCAGCAGCCGGGCCCGAAGCACTTCCATCGCCTTGATCTTGTTCTGCAGCTGCGATTTCTGGTCCTGCTGGCTGACCACCAGACCGGTCGGCAGGTGGGTGATCCGCACCGCGCTGTCGGTGGTGTTGACGCTCTGCCCGCCGGGACCCGAGGAGCGGAACACGTCGATCTTGAGGTCCTGGGGCTCGATCTTGATGTCCACCTCTTCCGCCTCCGGAAGCACCGCCACGGTGGCCGCGGAAGTGTGGATTCTTCCCTGGGTCTCGGTAGCCGGCACCCGCTGAACCCGGTGCACCCCGGACTCGCGCCGGAGCAGACCGTAGGCCTCATCGCCCCTTACGGCCACGATGGCCTCCTTGGTCCCGCCCAGGGTTCCGTCGCTGAGTGAGATCGGCTCCCAGGAGAGGCCGTGCCGCTCGCTGAACCGCTGATACATGCGGTAGAGGTCGGCCGCGAAGAGAGCGGCCTCATCGCCACCAGTGCCGGCGCGAATCTCGATGATGGCGTCACGATCATCGTGCGGGATCCCGAGGCAGCAGCAACTCGTGCAGCTCCTCGGTCAGGGCGGCGATTTCGGGGGGAAGACGAGCCAGGTCGGCCTTGGCCAGCGCCACCAGCTCGGGATCGCTCTCGGCGGCCATCTCGCGGGCCTGTTGCAGCTCATCCTGCAACCGGGCGAGACGGTCCGCCAGCCTAACGACCGGCGCGAGCCGGGTGTGCTCGCGCCCCAGCGATTTCAGCTTTCCCGGGTCCCGGGCGACGTTGGGGTCTGCCAGCGCCTGGCCGACCTCCTCCGCCCGGGTCAGCGCTTGGCGGAGCCGGGCCTCCACCGGTTAGGCCTTGGGCGTCGAGGCCGCGGGCTCGGTCTGGTACTTCCGGCGGAACCGGTCAACCCGTCCCGCGGTGTCCACCAGCCGCTGCTTGCCGGTGAAGAAGGGGTGGCACTGGGCGCACACCTCCACGTGGATCGACGCGGCGGTGGAGCGAGTCTCGAATTGATTCCCGCAGGCGCACTGAACCATGAGCTTGCGGTAATTGGGATGCAGATCGGCCTTCATTGTTACTCCTGAGTTTGGCGCTAAGCCGTTCAATTTAGCCGGTTTCCGGTGCTTGATGCAAGCGGTGCAGAAGCGGAGGCGCAAACGGATAAACAGTGAACCGTGAACGAAGTTCCGGATATAGCAGTCCCGTTCACCGTTTACCGTTCACGTTCACGCTTCCGCCTGATTGACATCCTTTCCCGCCGCAAGTATGCTACGCCCAATTACTTCCATACTGCGAGGCGAGAGTGCCACTGTCCCCCATGGAGGTCCTGCGGAAGGTCCCTCTCTTCTCCGGTCTGGGGGAGTCCGACCTCTCGGCATTCGCCGACCTGACCCGCGAGCGCAGCTACCCCAAGGGTAGCGTGATCGTGTTCGAGGACGATCCGGGGGACGCGCTCTTTCTCGTCGCCGCAGGCCAGGTCAAGGTGGTGCTCATCGCAGAGGATGGCCGGGAGGTCATCCTCTCGGTGCTTGGAGAAGGCAGCTTCTTCGGCGAGATGGCGGTGATCGACGAAGAGCCGCGCTCGGCCCACGTGATCGCCATGGACGACTCCAGCCTTCTGGTACTCCGGCGGGAGGACTTCCACGCCCGGCTGCGCAATTCCCCCGAGGTGGCCATCTCGCTGCTGAAGGAGATCTCCCGCCGGCTGCGCCGGGCCGATGAGAAGATCGGCAGCCTGGTGCTGCTCGACGTCAACGGACGAGTCGCCCACCTCCTCCTGAGAATGGCGGAAGACGAAGGGGGCGACCGCATCACCCGGAAGCTTACCCACCACACCATCGCCCAGATGATCGGCTCCAGCCGGGAGACGGTCTCCCGCACCATGCGCAATCTGGTCGAACGAGGAATCATTCAGGTCACCCGCAAGGACATCACCCTGAAAGATCGCCGTTCGCTGATGCTGGCAGCCCGGCGGTCGTGATCGTTATCACCTTCCCCCCGTGACTGGTGCCGCTGCCGGGGATGTAGGCAGCGAAAGAGGTTGCGGCATGGTCTTGCCACCCTCCGCTCACTCAACGTGACACACTCCGCCACCTTCTGGGGCACTCGGGGATCCATCCCGACGCCGGGGCCGGATACCGCCCGCTACGGCGGCAATACCGCCTGCATCAGCATCGCGGGATCGGACCGGCGGCTGGTGATTCTCGACGCCGGCAGCGGCCTGCGACCGCTGGGTCACGAGCTGATGAAGCAAGGCCAGGGCTCGCTCACTGCCGACATCCTGCTCTCGCACACTCACTGGGACCACATCCAGGGACTTCCCTTCTTCAAGCCGTTCAGCACCCGGGAGACCTCGGTGTCGATCTACGGTGCGGCGCAGGAAGGCGTTCCTTTGAAGGAGATTCTCGGCCGCCAGATGGACCCGATGGTGTTTCCGGTTCCGCTCAACGCGCTCGCTGCCTCGCTCACCGTGGTGGAGATCGAGGAAGGCGAATTCGAGATCGACGATTTCAAGATCTGCGCGTTCCGGCTGCGGCATCCCGGCACAACGCTGGGCTATCGGCTAACGCCCGACTGACGGAGGCAAGCAAGTCGCCTACGTGACCGACAATGAACTGGGATCGGGAGGCACCTACGAGGTGGCGCCCAACTGGCGGGCGAGGATGGTCAAGTTCGTCGAAGGCGTGGAGACTCTGGTTCACGACGCGATGTATCTGGACCAGATCATTCAGGCCCGGGCCGGCTGGGGTCATTCCACTCCCCGGCAAGCGGTGGATCTCGCCCGCGAAGGCCGCTGTGCCCGGCTGATTCTGTTCCACCACGAGCCGGAGCATGACGACGCCGCGCTGGACCGGCTGCTCGCCGACACCCGGCAATACGCCGCCAAAGTCGCACCCCGGCTCCAGGTGGATGCCGCGTCGGAAGGGATGAAATTCTCGTTGTGAGGAAACCAACCGGCGACACTACGATCGAGCCTTGACCGTGTTGCGGGTGCGAGGTTCCTGACCTCGGGTCCATTGCCAGAGGCCCCCCAGCACGCCGGCATGGATCGGCAGCGCTAGCGCGATTACCGAACCGTCTACCTGGTAGAACGGGGGGAACAGCTTCAGTACCAGCCCCAGCAGCGAAAACCCGGCTACAATCCCGGCAAGACGGAGAGCGGACCTCGCTGTCCGGTGCGAGCCTGAGGCCAGTCGCGGCACCAACCAGAGCAGCCCGAGCGCCAGCAGGTCGGCCTGCAGCACGTTTTCATTATTATAGGCCGCCGCGTGGTCGGTGAGACCCCAGAGCCCCGCCAGGATGAGCCCGGCGATTCCCGCCAGCAGCGCCCAAACCCATACCACTAGAATGAAACCAGTCCGCGCAAAACGGCTGCTTCGGGCCCTGCGACCGAGCCCGAATGCGGCGCCTCCAATGGCAACTCCGGCGATCAGGTAATACGGCAGCCAGAACGGCGGCTCCGCCGGCGGCGCCGGCTCGGTGGACTCGAACAGCGTTCGCTCCGATCGCACCAGAGGGACCTCGGCCCCGCCCGGTCCGATCACCGTGATCTTTCGCAGATGCTCCCGCATGGCGAGCGGAAGAAACATCTCTTCCCAGGCGGAGATCGGCCGGTCAACCGGATGCCCCAGCGCCAGCGAGCAGGCTGGTGTAGATCGGGGGATCGTTGGTGGTGAGCCGAAGGGTATGGAACCGGTAGGTTCTGCCGGTGGGCATGCCGGCGGTCAGCTCGCGAATCCGGCCGCCCAGCGCCCGGTCCAGGGCGTCTCGCACCCGGGTGGAGCAGTTGTCCCGGTAGTAGTCGTAATGATAGAAGCGGTGCTCCGGCTGCTCGTTCCATTCCAGGAACTGCTGCAGCTGGAGCCGCGCTGCCGGCGCCATCTCCAATTCCTGCACCCACACCGAACGATTGGCTCGGCGGTACGACTCCACGTAGGACTGCGCCGGAAACCCCTGCATCCAGTACCACATGCGGCCCTGAGCGAACCGGAGCAGGAAATTGTGCTGCCGGAAATCAAACAGCCCGTAGTTGTAGGCCTGGTCGGTGCCTCGCACCGGATCGTGAATCCAGATGGCGTTGTGGCCGAACCGCTCCCAGACCCGCTTGCCGGGGCCCATGGTCATGAGGTAGACGGTGAGGTCGGAGCCAGGCGGGGCGGGCGGGCGGACGGCGGCGGGCGGCGGGGCAGCCTGCTGGCCGAAGAGACTGTTTCCCGACAGCAGTAGCACTAACCCAAGAAGTACTTTTCGCCCATACACACCGCCCCGCTGCCCCGCTGCCCCGCTGCCCCGCTTACAGAACCACATCTCGCCCATCGAGCGCCGAGCGGTAGATCGCGTCCAGGACTTTGTGCAGGGTCAGGTGCTCCTGCAGCGCAGGAATCTTTGCTTGCCCCGCAATTGCCGCCTGGAAGTGGGCCCACTCGGCCCGGTAGGATGCGGTGAACGCGTTCTCCCGGCTCACCGAGCCGGTGGGCGAGACATCCACCGCCACGCCGTGCAGCTCTTTCCACACATTGAGCGGGTTGATGCCGGCGGTTCCCTTGCTGCCGCGCACCCCGACGCCGAAGCGCTCGCCCTCGCCCAGGTGGCGCCAGGTGACGTCGACAAAGATCGACATCCCGTTCTGGCAGACCACCAGCGCGCTGCCCGATTGCTCCACCGCGCGGTCCTTGACCGCCGGATCGAGGCAGGCGCTCACTCGAACCGGGGCCGAGCTTCCGCCCAGCCAGAGTCCCAGATCCAGAATCGCGAGCCCGAGATCGAGCATCGCACCGCCGCCCGCCTGGTCCCTGCGCTGGCGCCAGCCGAGCTGCGCCCGGCCCGGCCCGGAAAACATGCCAGCTGCCCCGCACGCTCTCGATGGTCCCCAGCTCTCCGCTCTGCACGAAGCTGCGGACAATCTGCACGTCGGGCCGATAGCGGTGGTTCATGCCCACCATGACCACGCGATTGTATTTCTCCACCGCGCGGAGAATCCGCTGGGCGCCCGTCGCCGACATGGCGAGCGGCTTCTCCACCAGCACGTGGAGGTTGGCCGAGAGCGCCGCCTGGATGTGGGACTCATGCAGGTGGGTCGGGGAGCAGATCACCACGGCATCGAGGGTCTCGTAACGCAGCAGCTCCTCGATGTCGTCGAACGCGTCCTTGACCCCGAAGCGATCCGCCAGGGCCCGGCCCTTGGGCATGTCGGTGTCGCAGATGGCCAGCACCTCGACGCCCGGCATCTTCTTGAGCACGGGCAGATGCGCCACCTGCGCGATGGCACCGCCGCCCACGATGCCCACCTTGAGGCGCTCGCCTGTGGCTCCGCTGCGACCGGCGGTCATGGTGTCCCCTCTTTCAATAGCGGCGCTCCAGCGTGGTCCCCGGAAAATACGCCATGAGGATCTGCTGGAACCCCTGCCCTGCCCGGGCCCGGCCCACCGCGCCCCACTGGCAGAATCCGACGCCGTGTCCCGACCCCATTCCCTCCACCGTCAGATGAGTCACCGCTCCCCCTTCACTGGAGGTAACCAGACTGAAGGCGGTACTGCGCAACAGCTCGCCCGACGGCGGACGCAGCACCTGGCGGATGGTGGCACCGTTGAGCCTGACGACCGGTCCGCCGAGACCGACCTCGAGCTGGTCCACGCGTCCCGAGGCGGTGCGCTGCACCACCCGTACATCGGTCACCCGGCTGATCTGATCACTTCGGATGCCGGTGACCGGAGGCAGGTTGCGTTGCAGGGTGGCGAGCAGCGCATCCGAGGTCCAGTCGTCGTGCCAGCGATAGCGGGGTGAGATGCTGCAATACACGTATCCATTGCTCGCCTGATCCGCCACCGAGCGAAGATAGGGCTGGACCGCACCCCGAAATACTTCCGCGCCATCGGCCGTGCGCCCGCCACAGGTCGAAAAGAAGAAGGCCTCGATCAGCGCGCCGTTATAGGTGAGCACCTGGCCCCAGGTGTCGGCTGACCGCGGTAGCGCCCTCCGGTGTTTCGATCGCCTGGCCTCCGTAGACCTGGTCCGCTACGCTGGCCGACACATCGAAGCCCTGCCCCTTTCCTCGCCCGAGATGCCGGAGCGCATAGGTGCGGGAGACCACCGCCTGAGCCCGCAGCGCGGCCTCCTCGATCGAGCTCCGGCGACTCATCTCCGCCGGCACCACGCCGAGCAGGTAGGACTCCACTCCCACTCGATTCACCACCGTGACGCCGCCACTGCCCGGCAGGATCTCGGCCACTCCCCGGTACGGCTTTCCGTTGATCCGCACCGGAGTGGTCGGGTTTGCGGCGGCCACCGTTACTCGTTCGAGCGGCGGCGAGATCCATCCGCCCGGGCTTGCCAGCGTGAGGCCACCGGCCGCCGGCGCAATCTGCCAGATCTGCCCCGCGGGGATGCCGGCGAGGCGGGACCCATCCGGCTCATTCACCACCAGAGCATCGGCACCGCCGACGCTCACCCTGCTGGACGCCGACCACGAGACCGACCCTGATCTCCGGATTCGGGCGGGCCGGCACCGGCGCGGGCGTAGGCGCGGGTGGGGGCGCAGGCTTCGGGACCGGTGGCGGTGCCTCGGGCGGTTTGCCCGCCGGCACCGAGCCGGACACGCAGCCCGACAACGCCACCAGGAGGAGCGCCAGGCCAATCCGGCCGCCGCCGCGCCGGTCAGCCCCGGTAGTTGCCAAACTTGAGCTCGACCCCGAAGTCCTGACCTCTGAGAAACGCGATCACCGCCTGCAGCTCGTCGCGCGAAGGCGCGGTCACCCGCACCTCATCGCCTTGAATGGCCGCCTGCACTTTCTTGAACCCCTGTTCCTTGATCGCCTTAACCATACGCTTTGAAACGTCCTGGGAGATTCCCTGCGTGAGGCTCACGGTGCGGCGCACGCTCTGTCCGGTGGCCGCCTCGACCTCGCCCAGATTGAGGTTCTTCACCGGCACGCCTCGCTTGATCATCTTGGTCTTGAGCACATCCACTAAGGCCTCCATCCGATACTCGTCGTCCGCGCTGAGCCGGATCTCGGCCTTGGTGCGGTCGAAGTCCACCGTACAGTGGGTGCCCTTGAAGTCATAGCGCTGGGCAATCTCTTTGAGGGTCTGGTTCACCGCGTTGTCGACCTCCTGGAGGTCGGCACCGGTGGATACGTCGAAGGAGGCGTTGCTGGCCATAGAATCAGTACGGGCTACGGAAAAACTGCGGCGGACGGCGGACGCCGGAAGAATTACCTGGGGAGCGGCAAGGCAGCAAGCGCCCCGCGGAGCGAGTTCGGCTTGACAGTTCTTTCGAAGCAGCTATAGTCTCAACTTAGAGCGGGCCCGGCCACTCTTTGCTTAGGTCGGGTCTTTTTTGTCGGCCCAGACGACGGGGGTTACATGTCAGCCAGTGATGAGCTCTTGCGGGCGAACGCCGAGTACGCGAGGACCTTCGACCGGGGAGCTCTTTCAATGCCGCCGGCCAAACGGCTGGCGATCGTCACCTGCATGGACGCCCGGATCGACCCGGCGCGCGCCTTTGGCCTGGAGGAGGGCGATGCCCACGTGATCCGCAACGCCGGTGGCCGGGCCCGCGAGGCGCTCCGCTCACTGGTGATCTCCCAGCGCCTGCTGGGCACTACCGAGATCGCCGTCATCCACCACACCGAATGCGGCATGCTCACCTTCACCAATCCCGACCTGCATGCCAAGGTGAAGAAGGATCTGGGGGCGGATGCCAGCCATATCGACTTCCTCCCCTTCAGCGACCTGGAGGAGAGCATCCGCGAGGACGTCTCATTCCTGATGTCATCGCCCCTCATCCCGGGCGATATCGTGGTTCGCGGCTTTCTCTACGATGTTCATACCGGCAGGCTGAACGAGATCAGTTTCGAACCCGCCACTCAGCAGCAACGGCGCTAGTCTAGACGCTGAAACTCCAAATGGAGTCTGAATAACGCGGAAGCACGGAAAAATACCAAAGCACGGAAGCATATCGCTCTCGTGCTTTTTTCGTGTTTTCGTTGTTTTCCGTGTTTGGCTTTGCAGTTTAGGCGAGGAAGCTCTCGAGGGCGCGGGCCCGGCTGACGTGGCGTAGCCGGCTCAGCGCCTTCTCCTTGATCTGCCGGACCCGCTCGCGGGTAATGCCCAGCAGGCTGCCGATCTCTTCCAGCGTCATCGGTTCCGGACCGTCCAGCCCAAAATAGAGCCGCAGGATCTTGGCCTCCCGCTCCTTCAGGGTCGAGAGCACCTCTTCGATCGATTCGGTGAGGGCGTGCTCGAAGGTCTCGGAGTCGGGGCCTGGATTCTGGGTGTCGGGGAGGTAGTCGAGCAGCTTGTTGTCTTCGCCCGGGGTGAGCGGCGCGTCGAGCGAGAGATGATTCTGGGAGATGGACAGGGTCTTCTGGACCTCTTCCATCGAGATGTCCATGCCCTCGGCGATCTCCGACGGCGTGGGCTCCCGCCCCAGCTCCTGGAGCAGGGCGGACGAGCGCTTGCCGATGCGATGGAGGGTGCCGGCCCGGTTGAGCGGGACCCGCACGATCCGGCTCTGCTCTGCCAGGGCCTGAAGGATGGCCTGCCGGATCCACCAGACGGCGTAGGAAATGAACTTGATCCCCTTGGTCTCGTCGAACTTGTGGGCCGCGCGGATGAGTCCGAGGTTGCCCTCGTTGATCAGGTCGGCCAGGGAGACGCCCTGGTTTTGATATTTCTTGGCGACCGAGACGACGAACCGGAGGTTGCTGCGGACCAGCTTATCCAACGCCTCCTCTTCTCCGACGCGAATCCGCTGCGCCAGGTTGACCTCTTCCTCCTGCGGGATGAGCGGATACTTGCTGATTTCTCGTAAGTACTGGTCCAGCGAGCCTTCGTCGAAAGAAGGGCCTCGCTTACCGGAACCGACCTGCATTGGACGCATGTTGGGAACCTTACTCTGCGATTCGAAGAGGCGCAACCAGCTAGGAGCGGGGAGCGAGGAGCTTGTGAGATAAGCAGCGATTGCATTGGAATACAGATCACATTAAAGCAACAATCCGCTCCAAACCAACAACCTCACTCCTAGCTCCTCTCAGCTCCTAACTAGACGTCGTAGGTGTCAATCTGCGCACGCTGCAACTTCCCCGAGTAGTCCACATAACCCACCTTGGTCTCGGAATAAAACTCGAAGACTTCCCAGCCCCCCTCCCGGTGGCCGTTCCCGGTGGCCTTTACTCCGCCGAACGGCAGGTGAGCCTCGGCGCCGATGGTCGGAGCGTTGACGTAGGTGATGCCGTTGTCCAGCTCCTGCAGGGCCCGGAAGGCCAGGTCCACGTTGCCGGTGTAGATCGAGCTGGAGAGCCCATAGCGCACGTCGTTGTTCACCTGCACCGCCTCGTCGAACGAATCCACCTGGACCACGCTCAGCACCGGGCCGAAGATCTCCTCCTGCTCCAACCGGGTCCGCGGCTTCACTCCGGCGAACACCGTCGGCTGAAAGAAGTATCCCTTCGCCAGGCGCTCCCCCGAGGGACGCTTGCCGCCGGTGACGAGCTCGGCCCCTTCTTTCTTGCCGATGTCCACGTAGCGCTGGACCTTCTCCCTCGATGCCTCGTGAATCAGCGGGCCCACATCGGTCTTCTCCGCCCGGCCGTCTCCCAGCTTGAGCTTCGCGGCTGCATCCGCGAGCCGCTGGAGAAACCTGTCGTGCACCTTGCGATGCAGGATCAGACGGCTGGTTGCGGTGCAGCGTTGCCCTGTGGTACCGAAGGCGCCCCAGAGCACGCCTTCCAGCGCCAGGTCCTGATTGGCGTCGTCCATCACGATCATGGCGTTCTTGCCGCCCATCTCCAGGGAGAGCCGCTTGTGCATCCGGCCGCAGGTCTCGCCGATGATCGCGCCGGTCTCGGTCGATCCGGTAAAGGAGATGACTGGGACGTCAGGATGCTCGACCAGCGCCTCCCCCACCGTCTCGCCCCGGCCGTGCACCAGCTGGATCACCTCGGGCGGGAGCCCCGCTTCGAGCAGGATCTCCACCAGCAGATGCACCGTGTGGGGCACGTCCTCCGACGGCTTGATGATTACCGAGTTCCCGCAGAGCAGCGCGGGAAACATCTTCCAGGTCGGAATCGCCATGGGGAAGTTGAACGGCGTGATCAGTCCCACCACCCCGATCGGTCGGCGATAGCTCATCGCCCATTTGGAGCTGAGCTCCGAGGGCACCACGTGGCCGAAGAGCCGGCGCCCCTCGGTGGCCGCGTAGTACGCGGTGTCGATTCCCTCCTGCACGTCGCCCCGAGTCTCGGCCAGCACCTTCCCCATCTCCCGGGTCATCGCATCGGCGATCGCGTCCTTCCGTTCCACCAGCAGATCGCCCACCCGGCGGAGCACGTCGCCCCGCGCCGGCGCCGGGGTCCGCGACCAGAGAGCAAAGCCCTTCTTCGCCGAGCGCACAGCCGCGTCGATGTCCTTCTGGTCGGAGTCGGGGAACCGGCCGATGAGATCGTCCGGACTGGCCGGGTTCCGATTCTCGAAGTACGCATCGTTGGACGGAGCCACCCACTGGCCCGCGATGAAATTCTTGAAGGTCTTCACGCCGGCAGCTTTGCTCCCGCGCGGCTCATCCACCTTGAGAGTGTTGGTCATGATTTCCTATTGGCTGGGAGGCTGGGGCGTGGGAGACGGGGCCGGCGCCGCCGGCGCCGGGGGACAGGTCCAGCCGCGGCTCTCCCTGGCGTAGCCCACCCGGGGCAGGATCTCCCGCAGCACCATCACGCTGGCCCACCCGATCACGAGCAGGGAGAGCAAATGGGCCAGGCCTCGCCGGTGGACCCAGGCGGTCAGAGCGCCCAGCACTCCGGCCAGCAGGGCGATGCCGCCCGCGCCAAGGAAGAAGATCAGCCGGATACCGCAGTTCTTGTCGTAGGGCCATACTGCGAGCGCGATCGCCAGGATCAGGGCCAGACCGGTCCAGAACCAGGTGAGGGCCACGAACCGCCGTTGCGCCGGCGGCACCACCCGGCCACCGGGCGCGGGCGTGGAGGGCGGCTGTTTGGCGATGGCCCGATCCACCTCCGCGAGCTCTTTGTCCCAGTCTCGTGGCTGCGTCATAGCGATGTCTCCCGGCTCAGGCCGTAGCGCTCGATCTTCTTGTACAGGTTGGAGCGCGGCATCTTCAGCGCCCGCGCGGTCTCGGACACATTCCAGTCGTGTTCCTTCAGGGATTGGAGCAGGAATTTCTTCTCCGCATCCAGCTTGAACGTCTCAAAGGTATGCGCGCCCCCTTCGCCCGGCGGTGGCCACGGTCACGCTGGGCACCAACTGGTCGATGTCGGCGGCGGTGACGGTCTTGCCTGACGCCAGGATCAACGCGCGCTCTACCGCGTTGCGCAGCTCGCGGATGTTGCCCGGCCAGACCCGCGCCTGCAGCCGCTTCACCGCCTCCTCGGCGAACTTTCTTCCGGGAACTCCCGCGTTGGCCGCCAGCTGCTGGGCGAAATAGGCCACCAGCGCCGGGATATCCTGTTTTCGCTCCCGGAGCGCGGGCACCTCGATCGGGACCACGTTCAACCGGTACAGCAGGTCCTCCCGGAAGGTGCCCTCGCCAATTTCGAACTCGAGGTCCTTGTTGGTGGCCGCGAGTACTCGCACATCCACCTGAATCGCCTTGGCTCCGCCAATCCGGGTGACTACTCCCTCCTGCAGCACCCGGAGCAGCTTCGACTGGGCCGGCAACGACATGTCGCCCACTTCGTCGAGGAAGAGCGTCCCGCCGTCGGCCTGCTCGAACTTCCCCGCCCGGTCGGCAAACGCGCCGGTGAAGGATCCCTTCATGTGCCCGAACAGCTCGCTCTCGATCAGCTCGGAGGGAATGGCGGCGCAGTTGACCTCGATGAACGGCTGGTCCCGCCGGGGCGAAGCCTCATGCAGCGCGCGAGCCACCAGCTCCTTGCCGGTCCCGTTCTCCCCGCTGATCAGCACCCGGGCGGCGGTGGGTCCCACCTTGGTGATGAGCTCCCGGACCGCGGCCAGTGCCGGGCTGTCGCCCACCATGGTGAAGCGATTCTCGTTGGCTTGCCGCAGCCGGGTGTTCTCATCCATCAGCTCGGCGTGCGCCAGGGCATTCCGCACCGTCACCAGCAGCCGGTCGGTGTCGAGCGGCTTCTCCAGGAAGTCGAACGCGCCGCGCTGAGTGGCTTCCACCGCGGTGGCGATGGTGCCGTGCCCCGAGATCATCACCACCTGCGCTCGGGGGTCGAGGTCACGGAGCCGGGTGAGCGTGTCCAGCCCATCCAGGCCGGCCATTTTCACGTCGAGGAAGACCAGATGGGGACGGTACTCGGGATACACCGTGATCGCCTCTCCGCCCGAGGCGGCGACCTTCACCACCAGCTTTTCGTACTCCAGCACCTGCTTCAGCGCCTGGCGGATGCCCGGCTCGTCGTCCACGATGAGAATGCGATGCTTCATGGCCGGGCGTTCCCGAACAGAGTGGCCCCGGTGGGTCGGATCTTGATCTCCCGGATCCCCGCCGGAATGCGGACCGGCACGGTGCGCCGGGTGGAGTCGCCCAGTGCGCGCGACACCAGCGTGGGCACCGCATCCTGAGGCAGCGGGATGTTCCGGATCTTGAACGATCGCAATGCCCACTCCGCAGTTCGGGGCGCCACCACCTGCAGCGGACCGGCAGCCTCGATCGGCTCCTTATCCCTGAGCGCCAGGGCCAGTGGTCCCACCAGCTCGCGGGGGAGCCGGGCGGTCGCCAGGTTCGCGCTCACGCCGAGTGATCCGTCTCCCAGCTCCACCCGGAGCGAATCGAGCTGGCTCCGGAGACTGGGCGTGAGTCCAGTACCGATGAGCGACGCCACCTCCGACGCGGAGAGCACCACCGAGTCGGCTCTCCAGCCGTTGAGCGAATCGATCTTGGCGTGAGCGGAGAGGAGCGCCTTGGACCCCGGCCGGCCGGTGGAGGCAGCGGTCCCGCCGCCGAAGCCGCCCAGGACGTTGCGGGCCTCACTCGCCAGCCGGTCGCGGTAAAGCCACCCAACGAAGAGCAGAACAATCACCCCGAGATACCCGAGCAGCCTGAACGGCGCGGTGAGGCATCCCATCAGTGCGCCAGATCGAGGGTAAGACGCGACTCGTAACGCGGCCCGCCGGTGGTGAGCAGGCTCTCGTATAAGACCAGCTCCTGGGCCAGGAACGGCACCCGCTCGAATCCATCGGCGTGATCGTCCAACCCCCGCGGGCGGAAGCCGCTGGCCCTCGCGCACTCGGCCGAGGGTGACGTGGGGCTGGAACGGCGCGCCCTCCGGCGGAAAGCCGATGGCCTCGCAGCCGCGCTCGATCCGGTCCTGCAGCAGCTCCAGCGACGGCGGCGCCTCGAGTCCGACCCACAGAATCCGGGGACGGCTCCGGCTGGGAAACGCTCCCAGATCGCCCAGCCGCAGCGATAAGGGACCCGCGCCCGCGGCCGCGAACCGCAACGCTTCTGTGATCACATCCAGCCGCTCGTCGTTGACCTCACCGAAGAACTTGAGTGTCATGTGCAGGTTCTCGTCATGCACCCAGCGCACCGGCCAGCCGCCCTCGCGCAGCTGACCCAGGAGCTTGAGGATCTGCTCCCGGGCGGGATCCGGAATCGGCACCGCGGCAAACAGCCGCATCAGTCGGGAGTCCGGCGCGCAATCGCGAGTAACCCGCCCCGCCGGTAGCCATGGGGATCCAGCTCCACCGCGGCGAAGCCCAGCCCGCCGAATACCTCGCCGACCGCGTCCCAGTTGGCCTGCACCAGCTCCATCTGATCCGGCGCCACCTCGAGCCGCGCCTTGGCTCCGTGGTGGCGGACCCGGAGATCTCCGCTCACGCCCAACGCCCGGAGATACGCCTCGCCCTCCTCCACCTGCCGCAGCCGCTCCGGCGTGATCGCCAGGCCATACAAGACCCGGCTGGAGAGACAGGGAGCGGCCGGCGCGTCCCAAGTGGGGAGGCCGAGCTCCTTCGAGGCCTCGCGCACGTCACGCTTGCTCCATCCCAGCTCGGCCAGCGGCGACCGCACCCCATGCTCATCGGCAGCGCGCAGCCCGGGCCGGTGCTCGCCCAGATCGTCGGCGTTGGTTCCGTCGATGACGATGTCGAATCCGCGCTCCGCAGCGACCTGCCCCAGCCGGGTCCACAGCTCCGACTTGCAGAAATAGCAGCGCTCGGGTGGAGTTGCTGAGATAGCGGGGATCGTCCAGCTCGTGGGTGTCGATCTCCAGCAGGGGAACATCGAATCGACGGGCCAGCTCGACGGCGTTCCGGTGCTGGACCTCGGGATAGGAGGCGCTGCGTCCGGTGACCGCCAGGAACCGGCCCGCCCCGAGCGCGCGGGCTCCGGCCACCGCGAGGAGCGCCGAGTCCACGCCGCCCGAGTAGCCCAGGACTACCCGGCCGAGGGCGTCGAGGTGGGCGTACAGGTTTTGGAGGTCAGCCATGAGGAGTAACGTAATCCTGAAACAGGCGTAAGCGGGAAGAGGACAAGCGTAAGCGGTGACCGCGAGCGGGTCACCCTGGCGAAGCGAGGGGGCCGGAACTCCAATACCTTTACGGATGCCCGATGGCGTCCTGGAGATCTCTCCCGATCTCGGCATCCCTCTCGTCGGAGCTGGATTACCAGGCCTCCCGCTCCGGTGGACCCGGCGGCCAGCACGTCAACACCTCGTCCACCCGGATCGAGGTCTGGTGGGATGTGGCCCGGTCGCCCACACTCACGGAAGCGCAGCGAGCCCAGTTGCTGGATCGGCTCCGCTCCCGGCTGGATTCCACGGGCGGCTGCGGCTGGTGTCCAGCGGATCCCGGAGCCAGCTTCGGAATCGGGAAGATGTCACGGAGCGGCTGCGCTCGGTGATCGCGGGCGCGCTGGCCGTACGAAAGAAGCGCAAACCGACCAAGCCCAGCCGGGCGGCGAAGGCGGCGCGGCTGGAGGCCAAGCGCCGCCGCGCCGTTGTCAAACAGGACCGCCGCCGCGCCTCCGACCGTGGACGACTAGTCGTCGCCTCCAACCGCTCCCGTACCGCTTGCACCAGAGCGCCCGGTGTGACCGGCTTCTGAATGAAGGCGGAACCGGGCCGCAGTAGCCCGCGGCGTTCGATTTCTCCATCGGTATAGCCGGAGGTAAACAGAACCGGCACCTGCGGCATCAGCTCTCCAAGGCGGTTCGGCCAGCTCGCGGCCATTCATTCCCGGCATGACCACGTCGGTCAGTAGCAAGTGGATCGGTCCGGCTGTCCGGGCCAGGATCCAAGGCCTCGCCGCGTCTACCGGCATCGAGCACCTCATATCCGGCGATCTCCAGCGCTCGCTTCATGATGGCGCGCACCTGCGCCTCATCCTCGACCAGAAGGACTCTTTCACCCGCTTTGGACCGAGGCGGCGCTGGCGTGTTCCACTGGCGTCGCCGCCGTGCCGGTTCGGACCGGCAGATAGATCTTGAAGGTGGTGCCCTGCCCTGGCTCGCTGTAGACCCAGACGTAGCCCTCCGACTGTTTGACGATGCCGTACACCGTCGCCAGCCCCAACCCAGTGCCCCGACCGGTGCCTTTCGTAGTAAAGAAGGGCTCGAAGATATGACTCATCGTGTCCTGGTTCATCCCGTGTCCCGTGTCGCTCACCGCAAGCACGACGTACTCGCCGGGGCGGACCGAAGTGCCGGCCTTGCGCCGGGCGTACGGCTCATCGAGCTCGGGCTCGAAAGGTCTCAATGGCAATGCTGCCTCCTCCTGGCATCGCATCCCTGGCATTGAGGGCGAGATTGAGGAGAACCTGCTCGAACTGGCCCGGGTCGGCCCTTACCAGGCCGGGATCCGGGCTCAACTTCAGGCTGACCGCCGAATCTTCTCCCATGATTCTCCGGAGAATCGGTTCCCAGCCCTTTACCAGCGCATTCAGATCCAACATCTCGGGCTTGAGAATCTGTCGCCGGCTGAAGGCCAGTAGCTGGCTGGTCACTGTTGCGGTACGTCCGCCGCCTTGCGAATGAACTCCACGTCCTGTCTCACCGGGTCCGGAACGTCGCTCCGCTCCAGGATGAAATCCGCGGCACCCAGCACCACGCTCATCTGATTGTTAGTCTCGTGCGCCACTCCGCCGGCCAGTCGTCCCACCGATTCCATCCGGTGGGATTGTCTCAACCGCTCCTCGGCCAGCCGACGCTCGGTGACGTCGGCACACACTCCGACGAGGTAAATCGGGCGGCCCGATTCATCCCGGCGAACTTCTCCCTGATCGGCAATCCAGCGTACCCCACCATCAGGGAGGACCACGCGAAACTCGTAGTCCAGCTCCTCGCCGTCATGGAGAACCCGCCGGAACTCTTCGGCGACGGCCCCCCGGTCTTCGGGATGGATCCGTTCCAGGAATTCTTCATGAGTCGACACCCGATCTTCGGGAGCCAGGCCGTACAGTCGGCGTAGATTTTCGTCCCAGGTCACCCTGTTCCGGTCCACCGACCAGAACCAGGTTCCCATGCGGGCTGCGTTGAGGGCTCGTCGCAGCCGTTCCTCGCTGTCCGCCAGTGCCCGGGTGGCCTGATGCCGCTCCCATCGAACTGCCGCGGCCAGCACCAGGCCGGTCACCGCCACTACGGCGAGATACACCGCCACCTGGAACAGAGTTCCCACTGCGCTAGTGCCTATAAAGGGACCGCCTCCCCCGATCGCGTGCCTCACCGCCGCGGCGGCGACGGTGAGGGTCATCAACGACGCGCCCCGGGCCCCGAAGCGGAACGCCGCCCAGATGACAAAGGGGAAGAGCAGATAGGGATACTCCACCTCATGGAGAACGCCGGATTGGAAGAGCCGGCCAAGACCCATCTCTGCCGCGAGGACGGTGCCCACACAGAGCCCCACCACCTCGATCAGGCGCCGGGCACTGTCCCGGGCCTCAGGAGGCGCCGACCAGGTGAAGACCACCGGCGCCACCACCAGGGCGCCGAGCACGTCCCCGATCCACCAGATGGCGGCGGCGCCGGGGAGCGCCGGGAGCGGCAGGGCCCCCGCCAGCAACAGACTCAGAGTCCCGATCAGCGCGCTGCAGAGCGCGCCGAGCGGAGCGGCGGCAAGAACGAGGGTACGGATCTGCTTCAGGTCATCGAGCCGGGGGTAAGGGCCGGTGGTGCGGCGGAGAAGGTAGGCCGCGACCAGCGCCTCCAGAGTGTTCCCCGCTGCGATGCCGGTGGCGGCGAGCAGCGGTACCGGGGTGGCCGCATTCGCGAAGAAGGCGCCGAGCGCGACGCCGGGCCAGTACCGGTAGCCCAGCAGGGTGAGCGCGGCAAAGGCGATACCGGTGGGCGGCCAGATCAGAGAGATGCTATGCCCGATCGAGGCGTACTGAAGGCCGAGCCGGGCGGCGCCGTAGTAGCCGACCGCAAGGACGGCTATCCGGATTGGATACAACAGCGTCGGCGGAACGGCGAGCCGGAATCTGGACATAGTCCAGTGGGTGGATGACGGTGTGACTGGGACTCGGAGAAAACGACTCCTGCATGTACAATAATGATTGGCAACCAGAACCGGCCACGGTTCATCATCTCGAGGAGCGGCATATGAGCGGCCCTATTGCGCAGGAGCAGCGAAGTTACCTCCACGTCGGTCAGGAAAACTCCACCCCCATAGAGCTTTACTACGAAGACCACGGGTCCGGTAAACCGGTCGTGCTGATCCACGGTTGGCCGCTCAGCGGGGCCTCCTGGGAAAAGCAGACTGCGGCCCTCCTCGCGGCTGGGCACCGGGTGATCACCTACGACCGGAGAGGCTTCGGCAAGTCCAGCCAGCCGGCCACGGGCTACGACTACGACACCTTCGCGGAAGACCTGAACAAACTGGTCACCGCGCTCGACCTGCACGACTTTGCCCTGGTGGGATTCTCCATGGGCGGCGGCGAGGTGGCGCGCTACATCGGCCGTTACGGCACCGGGCGGGTGAGCAAGGCCGCCTTCCTCGGCGCCGTCCCGCCCTTTCTGCTCAAGACCGCCGACAACCCCAACGGCATCGACCAGAGCGTTTTCGACGGGATCAAGCAGGGCATCGCCGCCGACCGGCCCGCGTTCCTGGCCGGGTTTCTCCAGAACTTCTACAACGTGGACGCCCTGGGCGGGAAGGTGATCAGCGACGAAGTCGTGCGGCTCAGCTGGAACGTCGCCGTCGGCGCGTCGCCCAAGGGCACCCTGGATTGCGTGAGCGCCTGGTACACCGACTTCCGCAAGGATCTCCAGCGGATCGACGTGCCCACGCTGGTCCTCCACGGCGACTCCGACCGGATCGTGCCGATCGAGGTCTCCGGCAAGCTGACCAGTCAGGCGGTGAAAGGCAGCCGCCTCGTGGTGATCAAGAACGGGCCGCACGGCTTCACCTGGACCCACGCGGAGCAGACGAATGCGGAGCTGGTGGGGTTTTTGGAGTGACCCCTATCTCACGCGGCTTCACCGGCCGGCGACCCAGCACCGATTCCGCCCGGATCCCGCCGGGCCAGTACGTCACCAACGACTTCCCGGTGCTCTCGGCCGGGCCCACGCCGCGCACGCCGCTCGAGGAGTGGAGCTTCACCATCCGGGGCGCGGTGGCCCAGCCGCAGTCGTGGACCTGGGAGCAGTTCACCGCCCTGCCCCGCGAGACGTTCACCGTAGACATCCATTGCGTCACCAAGTGGTCCAAGCTGGGGACGCTCTGGTCCGGCGTCTCGCTCGACCTGCTGCTGCAAGGCGCGGGGCCGTCCGGCAGTTACCTCACCGCCTGGAGCGACGGCGACTACAGCACCAATCTCCCACTCGCCGACGTCACCGGTGGCAAGGCCTGGGTCGCGCTGGCGTACGACAATGCGCCGCTGGAGCCGGAGCACGGCGGGCCGGCTCGCCTCCTGGTTCCGCATCTCTATTTCTGGAAGAGCGCGAAGTGGGTGCGCGGGCTCGAAGTCCAGACCGCGGACCACCCCGGCTTCTGGGAGCGGTACGGCTATCACAATCGGGGTGACCCGTGGCAGGAACAGCGTTACCAAGGCGACTGAGCTGGCACACCGCCAGGGTGGTCGAGACGATGGACGAGACTGCTCGGGTGCGGAGTCTGGTGCTCGACTGCCGCGACTGGCCCGGCCATCTCGCCGGCCAGCACGTAGACGTACGGCTCACCGCGGAGGATGGCTACCAGGCGCAGCGCAGCTACTCGCTGGCATCGGCGCCAGAGGACCATCGGCTGGTGCTCACGGTGGAGCGCCTCGACGAGGGCGAGGTGTCGAGCTACCTGGTGGACGAGCTCCGGCCCGGTGACGAGCTCGAGCTGCGCGGCCCCATCGGCGGCTACTTCGTCTGGCAGGCGGCGATGGGCGGACCGCTGTTGCTGCTCGCCGGCGGCTCGGGGATCGTGCCGTTCCGCTCGATGCTGCGTCACCGGCTCGCCGCGCACAGCAACGCGCCGGTCCGCCTGCTCTACTCCGCCCGGTCTCTGGGCAATGTCATCTATAAGGAAGAGCTGGCCCGGGACGCGGCCCAGTCGGGGGTCATGGTCCATCTGACCCTCACCCGGGAGTGGCCCCAGGAATGGACCGGCTATCGCCGGCGAGTGGACATGGAGTTACTGCGGGAGATCTCCTGGCCGCCCCGCGAGCGGCCGCTGGTCTACGTCTGCGGACCGACGGCGTTCGTCGAGGCGGCCGCGACCGCTCTGGTCCAGCTCGGCCATGAGCCGAGCCTGATCCGGACCGAGCGGTTCGGGCCGACAGGGAAGTAGCTTGGCCTAGTTCTCGTCACCGTCGTGATCGTCGCGATCGTGCTTCTGCCCTTCGCGGCGCTCGCGCACCTCATCGGCCATGAAGTACTGGCCCTTCCGTTCATACACCACCACGGTGCGAAGTCCGGGGCGTACCACCCGGCGGCTGTAGTAGCGGGTGCCGTCGTAGTACACCGTGACCGCCCGATAGCCGTGCCGCTTCCACCAGCCGTAGGCATGGCCGCGGGGGACCCGGGTGCGCTCGATTAGGATGACTTCGCGCTGCTGCTCCCGGGGGGCCGGGCCAGCATGGATCAGGACATCTCCTTGTACAGTGGTCTGCGCCCGGGCCGGGACGGTCACGAGCCCGAGCAACAGTGCAATCGCCGGCACTACCACTCCGCGCGTCATATTGGCCTCTGATTGAGTTGGAGAGCGGGAGCCCAGTATGCGAGCGGTGTGCCAGCGGCTAAATCGTTGTGGCACGCGGGGCCGCGCGGCAGGGTCCGGAGAAAACGTCCGGATTCTGGACGAAATGCCACCTCTCACCTCTTACCTCTTACCTCTCACCTCTCACCTCTTACCTTCAGGACGTGAACCGCACCGATATTCAGGACCGGCTGCAACGGGCGCTCGGCGCCGCCTACGTCATCGAGCGGGAGCTCGGCGGTGGAGGCATGAGCCGGGTGTTCGTGGCCCACGAGGCTGCGCTGGGACGGAAAGTGGTGGTCAAGGTGCTCCGCCCCGACCTCGCCGAAGGCCTCTCGGCCGACCGGTTCAAGCGCGAGGTCCGCCTGGCCGCCCGGCTGCAGCATGCCCACATCGTGCCGCTCCTCGCAGCCGGCGAGATCGACGGCGGCGTGCTGTTCTACACCATGCCGCTGGTTGAGGGCGAGAGCCTCCGCGCGCGGCTGGTGCGCGAAGGAGCGCTGCCGGTGGCCGACGACCGTCCGCATCCTCTGCGACGTGGCCGGCGCGCTCGCCTACGCCCACCGCAACGGCGTGGTGCACCGCGACGTGAAACCGGAAAACATCCTGCTCTCCGACGGCAGCGCGGTCGTCGCGGACTTCGGCATTGCCAAGGCGATCAGCGCGTCCCGCGACGGCGATGGCGACGCGCGGCACTCCTCCACCCTCACCGCCGTGGGCACCTCACTGGGCACGCCGGCCTACATGGCGCCGGAGCAGGCCACCGGCGATGTCGTCGATCATCGCGCCGACCTCTACGCCCTCGGCGTCGTCGGCTACGAGATGCTCGCCGGCTGGGCGCCGTTCGAGGGCCGCACCGCGCAGCAGCTGCTGGCCGCGCACGCCACCGAGACCCCGGAGCCGATCACCCGGCGCCGGGCCAGCGTGCCGCCCCGGCTCGCTGCCCTGATCATGCGGCTGCTGGAGAAGAATCCCGCGGACCGGCCCCAGTCGGCGGAGGAGCTGCGGCGCACGCTGGACGAGCTGCCGGCCGGAGACGTGGCCGCGGAGACGCAACCGACGCCCACCGCACTCACGGTGCCTCCGAGAATCGTACGCCCAGCCCGGCAGCTGGCGGCTTGGGCGCTATTCGGCGGCGCTGGTGGTGCTGGCGCTGGTTGCTGCCGTCGCGACGTTGGCCCGATCCCGGAGTGCCGAGGCGCCGCGCCGTCCTCTCGTTGCTTCGCTTGCTGCCCCGGCGGGGCAGGAGTTGCGTCCGGACGGCGGGCTCGCGCTCTCGCCTGACGGCAAGCAGCTCGCCTTCATTGCGCCAGGACCGCAGCGGTGGGACGGCCGTGTGGGTGCGCTCCCTGGACAGCCTCGCCGCAAGTCGAATCGACGGCACCGATGGTGGGTCGGGGCCTTTCTGGTCGGCTGATGGTGGATCGCTAGGCTACTTCGCGCGACGGACAGCTCTGGGTGGCGGACCTCCGCGACGGTGGGCGGCGTGCGCTTTGTCCCGCCCCGCGGCCCGGCGGCGGTACATGGACCAGAGACGGTCTCATCATCTACTCGCCTGACTTTCTCGGCGTGCCGCTCTTCAAGGTGGCGGCTGCTGGTGGACCGTGCACCCAATTCACCCGGTTCCGCCCGGGCGAGTCGGTCCATCGCCGTCCCTCCGCCCTGGCTGATGGGCGGCACATTTTCTTCAGCAGCGGCCGGACCGGCGTCACGTCCATTCTCGCCGCCGACCTCGCCACCGGGGCCATTTCCGAGGTCCGGCGGTCGGGCGGCGATCGCCCAGTTCGTGAGTCCCGACTGGATGCTCTTCCGCGAGGGGATGACCGCAGCGACCGGGCCGCTCATGGCCCAGCGGGTCGATCTCAAGACGTTGCACCCGATCGGCCAGCCGAGGCTGCTGCTCGAACACGTCGTCGGTGTGCGGACTCTCCCCAGCTACGCCGTGAGCCCCAACGCCCTCGTGGCCCTTCAGATGAACAGTGGAGAGCAGTCGCTCGTGTGGGTAAACCGCCAGTCGGCGGTGGTGGATTCGGTTCGAGCTCCCACCGGCCCGGCCCCCTACTATGGCGCCTCGAGCGCCGCGGTGGCTCATGGCGGCCGGCGGGCTGCCTTTGCAGCGGCGGGCCAGCTGTGGCTCTACGATCGCGACCGCCAGGTAGCCACGCGCGCCCACGCCGGAACCATCCCCGGGCAAGGGATCCTCGAGCCGGCCTGGAGTCCGGGGGATTCACTCATCGCCTTCCGCACCCTGTTCAGTGGGCCACTGATGCTGGGACTGTATCACGTCGAGACCGACACTTCGGATTCACTCTTCTCTTCGGGGATGCGCAACGTCAGGACACCCGACTGGTCACCCGACGGCAGGCGGATTGCGTTCCAACTCTCCGCGGGCGATAGCGCGGTGAAGGATGAGATCTGGATCTATTCGCTGGCCGAGCGGCGGGCGACGCGAGTCTGGGACGCGCAGGGGAACCAGTCGTCGCCTCGCTGGTCACCGGATGGGCGCAGGCTCGCCTACGTCTCGGACGAGACCGGCGCCCCGGAGGTCTACATTCGGGTGGTATCCGGCTCCGGTGTGGCCATGCGAGTGTCCAGCGCGGGCGGTGAGTTTCCCGTCTGGCGGGGTGATGGACGCGAGCTCTACTACCGGGCGCCGGACGGCGCGATCATGGGAGTCGGCCTGAAGCTCGGCCCACCAGTCTCGCTGTCTCTGCCGAGTGTGGTCCTCGCCGCGCCGCCGTTCAGCCGCATGGTCCGCAGCTTCGATGTCACGCCCGATGGCCAGCGGTTCGTGGGGTTCGGCCGGGAAGATCCCCTGCTCTTTACCCTGGTCGTGAATTGGGCGGCGCGGCTACCGTTGCGCTGAGGCCGGCTTCGTCGGGCAGGTGTAGACGTAGCTGAGCTGATCGACCTGTTTGGTGTCGAGCCGAAGCCGGCCGGCAAAGGAGACGCACTTCCCCAGCGGGGCCGTGAATGCGTCGGCCGGCCCCAGTCGGCGTCCTTCGAACGTCAGCGTCGGGTAATGCGCTTTCAGCTCCTCCCGGGTCAGCCGGCGGGGCGGCTGGAAGGTGACTGCGGCCACTAATCGTCGGTTCCGGTCGAAGAACAGCCGATAGAGATCGGGACCCAGGTCCAGCACGTGGCGGGGGCGGACCACCTGATCGCCGACCTGCCATTCGGTGTCGGCCGGAAGAGTATCGGGATTCGCGGTCGATCTGGGCTTCTTCGCCAGCTCGCCCAGCTGTACCGCAAAGATCCGCAGCGCGCCGGGCAACGTCGTGCGGCCCAGCACCAGCTCACCCTTGGAGGGATTGGTGCCGGGCACCGGGTCGGCAAAGATGGCCGGCTTGGCCGCCAGGGTCTGGGCGGCGACGGGCCCGGCGAAGGCGAATGACATCAGACAAGTGAAAACCGGGAGACGCATCGGCTATCCTCGGGAAGAGGGTTCTCCCCGAGGAAATTAGCCGATTTGGATTCACCCTGCCGTCTTCCGGGAGCTCGACTTCTCCCAGTTCACAAACAGGAATCCGCCCGGCGCGTCGAACTTCGGCTCGCCGTTGCCGGGGAGGATCTGCAGCTGTAGCTCCTCGATCGGATTCTTCGAGCAGTCCCAGCAGGCCAGGGCAAAGTCGCCCGGCCGGCGGGTGCGGGACAGCTGCATCACGTGCACCATGGCGTTGTCGGTCACCAGCGTGCCGTTCCGGTACAGGTGGCCGAAGGCCCACAGCGCAACCGCGCTGTTGATGGTAGGCACCAGGGGTGTGTGCACGCCGGTCATCCCATGATAGTAGAGTCCCATGATCACGCCTCCGAACCGGGGGTGATGGGGCACATCCTTAGTCTGCACCCGGTCCAGCACCAGCTTCCACTGCGCCTGGTCCTTGGTAGTGAACTCGGCGACTCCGTCCACCGAGTCGCGGACAGCGCCCTTGTCCCAGGCGGTGAAGCTAAAGCGGCCGTTGATCGGGGCCACGTTGTTGGAGTAGGGCCCGTTCTGCGCCTGAGACTCCAGTCCTTCCTTCTCGTCGCCGAACGACCTGAGGATCGTGGCCGCGCTATCGGCAAAGGGGAACGGACCGGGCAGGATCTGGATGACCGGGCCACCGCCGGTCACCTGGATCTCCTGCACTTTCGCCGGCGTGGCCGGCGTCTCGCTCATCTTGTTGTAGCCGTAGCCCGAGGACTTTGCTTTGGCGCCGCCCACCACCTGCAGGTGGGTCTCCATGCCCAGCTTCTTGTGGGAATCCTCTCCTACCGGGCAGTAGATCTCATAGGTCCCCGCGCGGAGCGTCAGCGAGAGCGTGGCTTGCGTGCCCGGCTGGATCAGCGGCGTCTGTTGCTCGATTCCCTGGCCCTCGACCTCCAAGGCGTGGGGGATGCTACCGGCGTTGCTCACGGTAAACGTGACCGCCCCCTCCCCGATCTTGCTCTCCGACAGCTCCACCTTCCATTCGGAGAGCTTGGCGCTGACCGCTGCGGGGTCGGTCGAGGCCCGGTGCTGCAGCACCGAGACCAGGGTGGATGCAGCGAAGAACAGGCCGCCGATGGTGCTGGTGATGATGCCGTATTTGCCGCTCATGGTGATATTCTCCGGTATTGGGTAGACGACACTGGGCTCAGTGACGGATACCCTGCCGGTCCCGGCCATATTCCCGGGAATAATTCCGCCGCTCGAGGAGTCGTATCCCCAATGGAGCCACCCGAGCTCGGGCGATTCGAAGCCATCGTGCTGCCGCATCTGGACGCCGCCTACACCCTGGCCCGCTATCTCACCCGCCACGAGCACGACGCCCAGGACGTGGTGCAGGACGCCTACCTGCGGGCGCTCAAGTACTTCGACGGGTTCCGGGGGACCGAGGCCGCCGACGGCCGGGCCTGGCTGCTGGCCATCGTGCGCAACACCGCCTTTACCTGGCGGCGCCGCTACCGGAAGGAGGCGAGCACGGCGGAGTTCGACGAGCAGCTGCACAGCGAGTCCGCCGCCGACCTGCACCCGGAAGCGGCCCTGCTCGACACCTCGGCCCGGGAGTCACTGCACCAGGCGCTCGACCGGCTGCCGCCCGAATTCCGCGAGGTGATCGTGTTGCGGGAGCTGCAGGGGCTGTCCTACAAGGAGATCGGAGAGATCACCGGGGTGCCGGCGGGAACCGTGATGTCGCGGCTCTCCCGGGCCCGGTCTCGGCTGCAGCGGGCGCTCTACGCGGAAAGCAGGAGAGGCGATGACCCATAGCGAGCTGGAGCTGCAGCTGGATGCCTACCTGGATGGCGAGCTGGCCTCGTCGGACGCGCGGGAGCTGGAGACCCACCTGAAGGAGTGCCGCGATTGCGCGCGGCTGCGGGACACCCGTGTCGCCCTGGGTAAGGCGATCCGGGCCGAGGTGCCTGCCCTGCACGCACCGGAGGAGCTGAGGAACCGGGTACGCACGGCGCTCCGCTCAGCTGCCGGCCATCCGGCTACACCGCGCAGCTCGGCGCCCCGCGGCTGGCGGCCGCTGGCGCTGGCCGCGTCACTCGCGCTGGTGGCGCTGGGCAGCTGGAAGGTCGCGTCCGATCGCGCGGCCGGCGAGGCGCTGGGCGAGCAAGTGCTCACCAGCCACGTGCGCTCGCTCATGCCCGGCCATCTCACCGACGTGCTGTCTACCGACCAGCACACGGTGAAGCCCTGGTTCAACGGCAAGGTGGATTTCTCGCCCCCGGTATACGATTTCGCCGGACGGGGCTATCCCCTGATCGGCGGCCGGCTCGACTATCTCGTCGGGCGGCCGGTGGCGGCACTGGTATATGGAAGGCGCCAGCACCTGATCAACGTATTCCTCTGGCCGGCCCACCGGGGACCAGCAGGCGGGGCCGATGTGAGCTCGCGCCAGGGGTATCATTTGCTGCACTGGACCACGTCGGAGTACACCTACTGGATCGCCTCCGATCTGGGTCTGCCGGAACTGCGAGAGTTCGCGGGGCTGTTGCGCCAGGCGGATTCGACGGCGACGCGGTAGAGACATCCTGTCTGCTCTGGTCCATGCTGGCCGGGCCAGATTGGCTTTGGCCGGCTGATCAGAGCGTCAGACCCAACTGCAAACTCCGCTTCGATACTGGTTTGCGGCAGAGCTGAAAGGTGGTGCGGGAAATGCCGTAGTAATCCGCATGCGATGGCTCTTCTCCGCTGCCGGAACAACGATCATCGTGGCATTGGCTGCGGGCTTGCAGTGGAAGCGGGAGTAACGTCACCAGTCCGACGAGTCCAACGAATGCCACTCCCCCAACGGCAGCTTTACGTCCAGCTGCACCGGAGTGACCTGCAATTTCACCAACACCAGCGCGGACCCGGACGGCAGCTTTACGTCGAGCTGGAACTTCGGCGATGGGAGCCCAGCCGACACCACAACCAACCCCACTCACACCTACGCCGCGACCGTTACAACCCCGTATACGGTCGTGTTGACCGTGGCCGATAACGCGGGGCTCACTGCCACCTCGAGCCAAACTGTCACGGTGACGCCGGGAACGCCGGCACCACCGCCGCCGCCGCCACCCAGCGGCACGGTGACCCTCACCTGCGTCAACAACACCGGTGCGGCTGACAGCACCGCGGACTGCGGGATGGATATTGGTCAGAAGGCGATCATCACCGTCACGGTGAAGAGCACGATGTGCAAGTTCAACGGCAACACCTTCATCATGCCGAGCCCGGCGGCGAGCCCGGCCGATACGCTCTTCCGGGACGGGTGCAAGCACGCGCTTTTGCCGGAGGGCACCGCCTTCACCATCAACGGCCCCAACCCGGACCACTCGTTCCCCGCCGGGAGTCACCTGAACGGCGAATTCGTCCAAGGGCACCCGAGGCCCGGCGACCCGCCCAAGGGTCCGCCCGCGACCAGAGTGACCGGCAGCTTCCCCGACTGGACCGTTGCGATCGATGATGGTGGGAACGTGGGTGGAGTAGGTGAGCCCAACTTCACCGATATCATCCTGACGATTCATGCAGCGGTGGTACCGTAGGGCGAATTCGTCCCACCGACTTTAATCAAGTATCCCTTTAAGATCTGACCACGTCGGGCTCCGGCCTGAGCGCAGATCAGTTTGCCTTGGTCGCTGGCGGGCTCGTAGCCCTTCCCCGGCGGCCAACCCTGCTACTCGACGGTCACCTCCAGCGGGTGCATCTTCCCAGGTGATCCCCCTTCGTGCAGAGACGATCTCGTCATGACCTTCAAGTCTCCGATCTGGCGTCCAGTCTCCATCGTGGCGAGCGCCGTCAACCTGGTGGCGGTCGGCTTCGCGGCTGGTATGGCCGAGCCCTGGCATGCCGCGGTCCACGCGGCGCTGGCGCTGGGGTTCGGCTTATGGGCTCAGCGGCTGATCCAGGGGCGATCCGCGGGCGGGAACGACATGCTACTGGGTGGGCTCGAGTCGCTCGAGGCCGACGTCAATCGGCTGACCCAGGACGTGGGCGAGCTGCAGGAGCGGGTGGACTTCACCGAACGGGTCCTGGCGCAGCAGGCGGAAGCGCGCCGACTGGGTCCGGAGCGCTAAAGAATTGGCATCTGGGAGAACACAGCGTGTCGAAGAACGACGGCAAGCTCAAGCGCAGCGTCTACGAGGACCGGCTGGCGGAGCTGCACTTCGAGCTGGTGAAGATGCAGTACTGGATCAAGGAGGCGGGCCAGAAGCTGGTCCTGATCTTCGAGGGTCGCGACGCTGCGGGCAAAGGCGGAGCCATCAAGAGCATCATGGATCCGCTCAATCCCCGCGGGTGCCGGGTGGTCGCCCTGGGCACGCCGTCGGACCGGGAGAGGACCCAGTGGTACTTCCAGCGCTACGTCACCCACCTGCCGGCGGCCGGCGAGATCGTGCTGTTCGACCGGAGCTGGTACAACCGGGCCGGGGTCGAGCACGTCATGGGCTTCTGCACCGAGGAGGAGTACACCGAGTTCATGCGCTCCTGTCCCGAGTTCGAGCGCATGCTGGTCCGCTCGCGGGATCATCCTGCTCAAGTACTGGTTCTCGGTGAGCGACGAGGAGCAGGAGCGCCGGTTCGAGGAGCGGGCGGGTAATCCGGCCCGGCGCTGGAAGCTGAGCCCGATGGACCTCCAGTCCATGGCCAAGTGGGTGGAATACTCCCGGGCCAAGGACGAGATGTTCCGCCACACCGACATCAAGCAGGCGCCCTGGTGGACCGTCGAGGCCGACGACAAGCGGCGAGCCCGGCTGAACTGCATCTCCCACATCCTGAGCTCGGTTCCCTACCAGGACGTGATCCCGCCGGCGATCCACCTGCCCCACCGCCGGCATCCCGATGACAGCTACGTGCGGCCGCCGAAAGAGGAGCAGAACTTCGTGCCGGATGTGAAGTTCCCGGCTATCACCCGAACGTAAACGCGAACACCTCCACGCCTGAGCCGAGAAACTCGATCTCGAACTGGTGATCGGCGATGGGCTTCGGCTGGCGAATCAGCTGATACAGCCGCTGTTCCGTCACGGTGCCGTACCCCTGGTCGTCCACGTCGCCGCCGTGAGCGGCGCCTGGTGGCTGTCCGTCAATGAGCACCCGGAATCGCACCGAGGCTCCCGGCGCGGCCGGCCCCATGACGAGGTGCAGGTCGCGGGAGTGAAAGCGGTACACGATCCGCCCGCCGGCTCGGTTCAAGGCAGTCGCCTGTTTGCCCACCGTCCAGTCACCCGCTAACGCCCACTGATTGAGCCGCAGCCGTTCGGGAGCGGCGTAGCGGTGCGTCCGATACGGTACCGCCCCGCCGGGAGACGCAAAGTTCTCGCTCCGCTCGTAGCCGACGTAATTCTCGGGAGACCTGGCACTGCTCCAATCGGGGGCGGCTTCGATCCCGCGGGCATCGACCGCTACCAGGTCGTGACCCGGGTTGGCTCCTTTTTCGGCCAGCAGCTGCTGGATGACCCGCTCCGACTCCTCGTATTCCCCCTCGCCAAAATGATGATGGCGAATGTGCCCCTTGGCATCGACGAAATAGAGAGCGGGCCAGTAATGGTTGTTGAAGGCCTGCCAGACCGCATAGTCATTGTCGAGCGCGACCGGATAGTCCACCCTCATCTCCTTCGCGGCTCGGCGCACGTTGTCGACGTCGTGCTCGAAACCAAACTCCGGCGTGTGCACCCCGATCACCACCAATCCCTGATCCCGGTACTTCTCGGCCCAGGCCCTGATATAAGGAAGGGTGCGGAGCCAGTTGATGCAGGTGTAAGTCCAGACGTCGATCAGCACGACCTTGCCCCGGAGACCGGACGGCGTCAGCGGCGGCGAATTGAGCCATCCGGTCGCACCGGCCAGCGAAGGCAGCTCCCCTTCGATGGGCAGCGAAATGGTGGCGGGCACCGGCTGTTGTGCCATGCTTTGATCCTCAGCGAAGGGCGCCGTAAGGAGCGCGGCGAGGAGGATTCGTGCTGCGGTCATTTCATGAAGCCGCGGACCAGCTGCGCGATCTCATCCGCTTTGGTGTCGAGGGCGAAGTGACCGGCCTCGAGCACGTGGACTTCGGCCCTGGGCACGTCCCGGCGATAGGCCTCCGGCTCCGACAGCTCGAACGACCGGTCGTACTTACCCCAGAGAACGAGGAGCCGAGGCTGGGTCTCTCGCATCCAGGCCTGCCACTTGGGGTAGGCCTCGACGTTGGTGCGATAGTCGTAGAAGAGATCGCTCTGGATGTCGGCCTGCCCCGGCTGGCTGAGAAAGGCAAACTCATCGGTCCAGAGATCCGGGTCGTACCGTTCCACGTTGGGATCGTTCCCCACATGACGGGTCCGGGTGGTCGCCAGCGACAGCAGATTGGTGCGCAGGGTCTTCTCGTTGGCCGCCCGGTCGGCCCAGAACGCGCGCCGAGGCTTCCAGTTCTCGCCAAGCCCTTCATTGTGCGCCACCGCGTCCTGCACGATGAGCGCCTCGACCCGGTCCGGGTGGGTCAGGGCCATGCGAAAGCCCACCGGGCCGCCGTAGTCCTGCAGGTACAGGGTGTAATGGGAGAGGCCGAGCGCCTCAGTGAAGTGATTCATGATCTCCGCGTAGTGATCGAACGTGTACTCGAATTTCCTGGGGTCTGGCCAGTCGCTATGGCCAAAACCGGGATAATCGGGAGCGACCAGGTGATAGCGATCCGAAAGCCGGGCGAAGAGCGGCTCGAACATCCGGGACGACGAGGGCAGCCCGTGCAGCAGGAGCAGCGTGGGCGCGTCCTTGGGGCCGGCCTCCCGGTAAAATATGGAGAGCCCGTCTACCTGTATTGTACGATAGGAAGTCGGGTTTTCAGCCCTGGCTTCCTGGGCTGCGGGCGGCGATTGAACTGAGGTCAGCATTCCCCACTCCTCCACTTCGAAAATGGCGGCGATTTGCGCTCCACTGAGTGACCGGCCCGGCGATTTCGGATAGATCGTCCACCAACGCGCTCAAGAAAGCCGACCCATCGGTCCAGCGGGAGACCCTCGCGCTTTGGCCGGCCCACAGCGGCAAGAGGTCCGCCCGGCCGGCAGCCTCCGCCGCGGTGGAGAGGTTCCTGACCAGGGCTCGTTGGAGCGGATAGGGCAGGATCTCGGTTCCTGGCCGATTCAGCTCTTCCAGCAGCCGGTTGTGGATGCCGCGCGCGAGTCTGCCGGTGAACCCCTTCGTCAGCGACGTGTGTTCGGCTTCCCTTCCTTTGAGCGCCTCGCGATGCAGCCGGCTGGCGCCGGAGCCTTCGCAGCCGAGGAACACGGTGCCCATCTGGACCGCCTCGGCACCGAGTGCCAGCGCGGCGATTACGCCCCGGGCATCGGCGATCCCGCCGGCGGCGATCACTGGCAGGTCGACGGCGTCGACCACCTGGGGGACCAGGGACAAGGTGCCGGTGAGCGAATCCTCCGCGGGACGGAGGAAGGAACCCCGGTGCCCTCCGGCCTCGAAGCCGGACGCGACGATGGCGTCCACACCGGCCTGCTCCAGTAGCCTGGCCTCGTCGGGGGTCGTCGCCGTGCCGATGGTGACGATGCCTTTCGCCCGGCATTCCTCCAGGATCTCACGAGCCGGGATGCCGAAGATGAAGCTGAACACCGGAACGTTCGCGTCCAGCACCGCCCGGACCTGGGCTTCAAACCGGAGGGGCGCAGAGGGTTGGTACCCGGGACGGGGAGCGCCCAGGGCGGCGAGGTGACCGGCCAGCGGCGCCAGGCTCCGGTTGAAGGCGGCTGCGTCGGAGGTACCGGCGCCTTCGTCTTCCATCGACACCCACAGGTTCATCGCAAAAGGTCGGGAGGTAAGCGAGCGGAGCTCGGCGATCACCGCTCTGATCTCGTCCGGCGTCCGAGAGAGCGCGCCGTATGAGCCCAGCCCGCCGAAGTTGGAGACCGCTGCCGTCAGTCTCTGTGAGGAGAGCCCGCCGAGCGGACCTTGGATTATGGGATACTCGATCCCGAGCTTCGCAGTGAGGCGGTTCCGATTCCAGGCGGCAGGCATCAGGTGGATACCTCGAAGATCAGCTCCAGCTCGACCGGAGTGCCGAGCGGGAGGCTGGCTACCCCATAAACCAGACGGCAGGGATTTTTGTTCTTGCCGAATACATCCTGGAGTAGCTCCGACGCGGCGTCGGCGATCTTCGGCTGATCGCGCACATCGCCCGATGTCGCCACCGAAACCCCCAGCCGGACGATCCGGGTTATCCGGTCGAGCGATCCCAGATGCGCTCGGGCGACGGCGAGGGCGTTGAGGGCGGCGAGGCGAGCCGCCTGGCGGCCCGCCTCAGTATCGAGCTCCGCGCCCACCCGTCCAGTGATCTTCGCACTGCGGCCTTCGGTGGGCAGCATGCCGCTCACGAAGAGCAGGTTGCCTGTCTGCACCGCTTCGGCGTAAGCGCCGAACGGCTCAGGGGGCGCCGGGAGCTCGATGCCAAGCTCTTGCAAGCGTTGCTCGGCGCTGGTTATCGAAGTTGCGGTCATAACAAGCCTCCAAGGAGAACACGGAGACCCCACGGAAACCGCAAGAGGTACGATGGCCATTTCTTGGGGGAGGCGGGGGACCCCTAATTCATTCGACTGCTAAGAAGTACTACTCTGATGAGTCCGTGCAACTCCGCCTTTTTCCGTGTCTCCGTGGTGAGGGTTTTAATACCTCCGGCGTCACGGAGATCGCCCTGCCAGCTCGACGACCGCCGCGCGCCAGATCGCGGGAAGCCCGAGGCGGAGACCGCGAGAGGCCAGGATCGCGCCGGTGGCGGGCGAGAGCCGGCGCCCATCCACGGTGATGTCGTACGTCGCTCGAGGGAGAAGTCCCCGGAGCCTGAGCGTCTGAGCGGCGGAGCTCCGCGCCAGACGGTAGGCCAGCACCACCGCGCGCCGCCCGTCCGGCTGGACGTACTGCAGCGCCGTCCACCCGGTAGGAGCATTCCGCCGAGGGGCCGGCGTGAGATGGTAAACATCGGCACCTGCGATGGTCCCGCGAATCCGCCGGTACAGCGCAACATTGGCCGCGGCACGTTTCCGCATCGCGGCGCTCCACTCCGGGATCCGTCCGGAGATGCCGAATTGCCCGTTCATCGGAACCCGCAGCATGAAGTCCCACCAGCCCGGCGGCCGAGTCGAGTCGACGACTCCGCTGTCGGCATCGCCTACCATCCAGTGGTTGCAGAACTCAGGCGCGAACTGGACCGTGCAGCCGTACCCCAGGGCGACGGACGCCATCGGATCCACCACATCGGACACCCAGGCCGTGTGGGTGTGCCCCATCACGCCGAGATCGAGCCGGAGACCGCCGCTGGAGCAGTTCTCCACGACGAGGTCCGGGTGCGCCGCGCGGATCGTGTCCAGCCAGGCGTAGTAGGCGGCCACATGGTCGTGAAGCCGGCGGCCCGATTGTCCGCTACGCGCCGGATCGAATCGATCGCCCACATCGATGTTGTAGTCGATCTTGATCCAGTCGAGCTGATACCGGCTCACCAGACGATCGACCGTGGCAGTCGCCCATTGCCGCACCGCCGGATTGGCGAAGTCGAGCTGACAGCGATTCGCGGTGATCCAGGGTTTTCCGCCGTACGGCAGGCACCACTCCGAATGTTCGCGGAAGAGGCGCGACTCGATTCCGGCGTTCTCGATCTCAACCCACAGCCCGAACTTCATGCCCTTGTGGTGAACGTGATTCGCCAGCTCTTCGAGGCCCCGCGGGAACTTGCGGGGATCGGGCTCGTAGTCGCCCAAGGTCCGCTCCCAGTCGCCGCTGCCGTACCACCCGGAGTCCAGCACGTAGACCTCGGCACCCACTGCGGCAGCTGCATCGGCGGCCTGGATCGCATTGGTGATATCGACCGCCGGCCCGAGCGGAAACCAGGTGTTGAACTGCACCAGAGGCGGCTGATTGGTTCTCACCCGGGGCACCAGATAGCTGCGCTGATAGCGATGCATCTGGTTCGCAGCATCGTCCAGATCACCCCCTGTCGCGGTGAAGACGGCGCGCGGCAAGGTGATGGTGTCGCCCGGGGCCAACGTCAGCGGGCCGCCGAAGTCGTTGCGCATGCCGAGCTCGACCCGCACCGGCTGGTCCCGGAGCGGGGCAGCGCCGGTGCCCGGCCGGCGCTCGACCTCCATCCACCAGTTCCCCGACCAGGCCAGTTCGGCAATGTACTCGACGCCCAGCGTGCCATTGCGAAGGGAAAGCCATGGCACGTAGCCGTTGGTCGAGCGGCCCCGGGTCTGCTCGAAGCGTCGAGCTCCGGCAACCAGAGTCTCCGCCGCCAGCTGCCGCTCCTGTCCCCAGCTTCCCCAGAGATAGCGTAGGGTGTAGTTACCTCCGGGAAGCTCCCAGCTGATGCTGGGCAGCTGCGTGACCGGCAGCGGAGCGCCGCCTCGATTGGTGAGCTGGATCTCGCGCGAGAACACGCCGGTTTCTCCCCACGCGGCATAGCGCACATCCAGCTGGAGCGGAAGGCTCAGGTGGATGAAGTGGAGCCGGAGCTCTTCCCGGCCGGGGGACACCACTACGATGGAGTCGGATAGCAGCCGAAGAGACTGGGGCTCGAGCGACTGATCGGCTGCGACGCCGGTCAGGTCATAGCGCGGGGGCTGCGTCGTGTCCGGCGCTCCGCCCATGCGCGACGTGGGGCCGAAGTAGTCGAACGCGACCCGCTGGCCGCGGCGAAGCAGGCGGTAGGAGATCGGGCCGGACGTCAACGTCCAGCTTCCGGCTGTGGAGTCGTAGGCGATGCGCTGCGCGGCAGCCGACGTCGAGGAGACCGTCGCAACGAGCAGCCCGGCCAGGAGCCGGCAAAGCGGGTGGTGCGCTCTTCGGTTCCTGGTGTCACACCACGGCCGGTTTCTCGACCGGCCGCTTGTTCCACCCATGGAAGGGCGAGAGGTCACCCGCGTCCCACCTCTCGCGGAGTCCTGGGGTGCTCAGGTCCCAGTCGGGACGGATCTCCCTCGTCACTTCCCGCAGGTCGTGCCAGAGGTCGACCACCGATGGGCGGCCCCAGAACCAGTAGCCATTGTAGATCCGATGGATCACCAGGCCCGGCTTGAGCACGAGGGTGTGCGGGATCATCGGGTCGTGCTCGGGGTCGGTGTACTCCTGAATGTCGAGGTCTTTCTGCACCGTCCGCTCCGGGTCGGAGAGGAAGGTCCACTGGGCGCCGACCGACGCCCGGAACTCCTGGAGCGTGTGATGGTCGTCGGTAGAGATGGTGGCGATCCGAGTGTACGCCACGGCGATCTTGGGATAAAACGCCGCCAGCTCCAGGTGCTGCTGGTGCTCCTTGGGGCAGTAGTGGCCGCGCGCGAGGGTGAGGATCAGCGGGTCTTCGCCCTGCAGCTCGCTCAGCCGGCGGGGCGTGCTCGTGTGATCAGGCAGCTCGTAGTCGGGAAAGCGGCCCCCGGGAGTGATGTCAGAGCGCATGGTTGCTCTCTAATCGTTCAGGTCGGCAGCTCGGTGCCGGCCTGCTCCGCCACCATATACGCGGCGTACCAGGTGGGCCAGTCCGCGTCTCGCTGGCCGAGGCGCTTTTCGTGCTCGCCGTGCGCGGCCTCCGCCCGCCGGAGCGCCTCCGCCAGGTCTCCCACCGACGTGTATGTCGTGTCGGCGGCGACGCGCCCGGGCAGCCGCGTCGTGATCTCCTGCAGCAGCCAGCCGTTGCGATCCGGGTCGCTGAAAGACACGAACGACCCGTAGCTGCGCCGGTCCGGAGCGGGGCCGCTCAAGCGTGCCTCGGGGTCGAGCGGTTGAAGGTTGCTAAGTGGAATGTCTCGCTCACCTCGACGCCGCGCTCCACCAATTCGTCTCGCGCAGCCTCGATGTCGGAGACGATCAGAAGTAAGCCCTGGGCGGCTCCGGGCGCGGCGGATGTGAGGTTCGTGCCGAAGTGGATCGAACACTGGGAGCCCGGCGGCGTGAACTGGACCACATGCTCGTCGCCCGTGCTGAAGTCGGCGTCGAGTCTCCACCCGAGTGTCCCGTAGAACTTCTTAGCGCGGTCGACATCCGACACCGGGATAGTGACCACCTCGAGCTTCAGAGGGACCTTTCCGACCCTACGTCGGTGGTCGCGTCCTTACGGGGGGTTGCGGTGGTGCTCATAATTGTCTCCGGGGTGGATCAGGTGTGCGGACGGAAACGCCGCTTGGAGCTATGATATAGTTGATCTCAACTTCCCTCTTGAACCGCGTTGCGCAATAGGGCTTTCCGTCTTACCCAGCCCGGCGGGGGACAATCTGGTGAAGGTTCTGCTCTTCGGCGCCACCGGGATGGTCGGCGCCGGCGCGCTGATCGAGTGCCTCGCCGATCCCCGGGTCGAGTCGGTGGTGTCGATCAGCCGCTCGCCCACCCGCCGGAGGCATCCCAAGCTGCGTGAGGTGATCCAGCCGAAGTCCTTTTCCTATAACGACCTTGGGGAGGACCTCTCATCCAGTGACGCATGCTTCTTCTGCCTCGGAGTCACCTCCGTGGGGGATGAGCGAAGCGGCCTATACCAGCGTCACCTACGACCTCACCATGACCGCCGCTCGGGCCATGGTCGCGGTTAATCGCGGCATGACCTTCTGTTATGTCTCGGGGATGGGCACCGACAGTTCGGAGCGGGGCGGGACCATGTGGGCCCGGGTAAAAGGCAAAACCGAAAACGCGCTCCTGGCCCTACCCTTCAAGGCGGCGTACATGTTCCGCCCCGGCTACATCCAGCCGCTGAAGGGGGTGCGCTCGAAGACCGGCTGGTACCAGGCGGTCTACACCATCGCCGCGCCGCTCTCGCCGCTGATGCAGCGGTTCTTTCCCGGCATTTCCACTACCACGGAGATCCTGGGTCGCGCCATGATTCAAGCGGCCGCGTGGGCTACCCCAAGAGGATTCTGGAGTCGCGGGATATCAATGAGCTGGGATCTGGGAGCTAGAAGCTCGGACCAACCTCAGGAACCACGCTCTGCCAGGAATAGTTTACGTTTGAAGGGTGAAATAGCCTTCATTATGTATGGGAGAGGACATGAGCCAGGAAGAGAGAACCAGTCGTACGGCCGTCGCCGGCGCCCAGCAGACCGAGATAGCCGTGCTGGCCGGCGGCTGCTTCTGGGGAGTCGAGGAGATTCTCCGCTCGGTGCCCGGCGTGATCGACACCGACGTGGGCTACACCGGGGGCTGGGTGAAGAATCCGACCTACGATGACACCCATGAGAGCCGGTCCGGTCACGCCGAGGCGATCCGGGTGACCTTCGACCCGTCGGTGCTGAGCTACGAGGAGCTGCTGGAGAAGTGGTTCTTCAAGCTGCACGACCCCACTACTCTGAACCGGCAGGGGAACGACGTCGGCACCCAGTACCGCTCGGCCATCTTTCCCCAGACGCCGGAGCAGAAAGAGATCGCCGAGCGGGTGAAGGCGCGGGTCGAGGCCTCAGGCAAGTGGAAGCGCCCGATCACGACCAGCATCGAGCCGGCCTCCACCTGGTACAGCGCCGAGGGCTATCACCAGGATTACCTGCGCAAGCACCCCGGCGGCTACAGCTGCCACTATATGCGAGAGTAGAGCGATGCTGCCCACCCGAAAGCTCGGCACCCAAGGCCTCGAGGTTTCCGCGCTCGGCCTCGGCCTGATGGGGATGAGCCAGGCCTACGGCACCGCCGAGGAGCGCGACGAGCGCGAGTCCATCGCCACCATCCACCGCGCCATCGAGCTCGGCGTGCACGTTCTTCGACACGGCCGAGGTGTACGGGCCATACATCAACGAGGAGCTGCTCGCCCGCGCGCTCGCAGGGCCGCAGGGCGAGCGCGACCGCGTCGTCATCGCCACCAAGTTCGGCTTCAGGATCGACGAACGGCGCGCATCGCCGGGCTGGACAGCCGGCCGGAGCACATCCGCGAGGCGGTCGAGGGCTCGCTCCGCCGGCTCGGCACCGATCACATCGACCTGCTCTACCAGCATCGCGTCGATCCCCGAGTGCCGATCGAGGAGTCGGTGGGCGCCATGGCCGAGCTCGTGCGCGAGGGAAAGGTGCGATTCCTCGGCCTGTCCGAGGCGGGCGAGCAGACCATCCGCCGCGCGCACGCGGTGCATCCGATCTCGGCGCTGCAGAGCGAGTACTCGCTGTGGGAGCGCAACCTCGAGCCGCGCATCATCCCGCTGCTGCGCGAGCTCGGCATCGGCCTCGTGCCGTTCGCGCCGCTCGGCCGCGGCTTTCTCACCGGGGCGGTGAAGCGCGCCGAGGAGTATCCGGAGGGCGACTTCCGCCGCGGCGATCCGCGCTATCAGGGCGAGAACTTCGACGCCAACATGCGGGCCGCGGCGGCGGTGCGCGAGCTGGCCGACGCGGAAGGGCGCGACGCCGGCGCAGGTCGCGCTCGCGTGGCTGCTGCACAAGGGCCCGGACATCGTGCCGATCCCCGGCACCAAGCGGCGGAAGTATCTGGAGGAGAACGTCGCCGCGGCCGAACGTCTCGCTCAGCGCTGAGGAGATGGCCGAGCTCGACGCGGCGCTCGCGCCGGAGAAGGTGGCCGGGCCCCGTTACAACGCACAGATGATGGCGCAGGTTGACCGGTAAGCTTCGCCCCCCAGCATCGCCGTTCCCCTCCCCCTGCCCCGGCCCGGTATACTGCGGAGATCCCAACCGGGTCTTCTATGAGAAACCTGTCTCGTTTGGCTTCTCCTTTTTTGGCTTCACTCTCTATCCCTCCTTCGCTGCACGTCTCAGGATTCGGCTACGGCCCCTATGGCCGGCATCAGCAATCAGGGACAGAACCCGACCGAGCCCTACGTCACGGCGGGGGATCGGGCGTATCTGATCGGAACCCAGGATGGGAACTTCCCCGATCTGGGCGGCCACGTGCCCGGAGAGATGGGCGGCCTATGGGTCCATCCGGTCAAGCTGATCGACGGTTTCTGGGCCACGGTCACCGACCGCACCACAGGCCGGGACACTGCCCTCTCGACCGCCGCTGAGTTCATCAATTACCCCTACGGCAATCGGCTCCGATACGGCACGGTGTTGGACAGCGTCGAGGTTGAGCGGTTTCAGTTCAGCCCCGACGGATACCCCGGAGTCATCGTCGAATACACTTTCGCGAACCGGAGCGATCGCCGGCGAGAGCTGACCTTCGAGCTGTCGGTCAAGACCGACCTTCTCCCGGTGTGGTTCTCCGATCAGCTCGGCATCACCGACGCTCCCGATACCGCGGCCTGGGACCCGGGCGGACATCGCTTCGTCGCTCGAGACACCAAGCATCCCTGGTTCGCGGTCTGGGGGGCGAGCCCTCCGCCGCGCGGCGAGCCGGTTGCCAACCCAAAGCCGATTGACACGAAGGGGATGGGGGTCTCGGCCGCGTCGCGCTACACCGTATCAGTGGAGCCCCACGCCAGCTCCACCCTGCGCTTCGTGTTTGCCGGCTCAGCCAGGTCGAGAAAAGCAGCGGAGGACGCCTACACTTCTCTGATCCAGCATGATGCCGGCCTGCTGGCAAAGAAGAAGGCTCGTTACCAGGCGTTGCTCGGGCGGGCGAGGATCAGCATACCAGATCAACGACTGCAGCAGGTGTACGACTGGGTGAAGGTGAACGCCGAGTGGCTGGTGCGGGATGTTCCCGGCGTGGGACGAGGTCTCAGTGGCGGATACATGGAGTATCCCTGGTGGTTCGGGACCGAGACCTATTCCCTGCAGGCGATGCTGGAAGCAGGCAATCCCGATCTCGCCAAGCAGACCCTGCGCCTATTGCGGCACCATTCAGACAAGGCCAACGGCAACGGCCGGATCGTGCACGAAGTGACCACCAACGGCGGCGTGTCCAATCCGGGAAACACCCAGGAGACCGCCCAGTTCATCCTGACCGTGGGCAAGGCTGTCCAGTGGACCGGAGATCTCGGCTTTGCCCGGGAGATGTATCCGGCGATGCAGCAGGGGATCCACTGGCTGCTGACCGATATGGACAAGAACCACAACCTGTTCCCCGAAGGGTACGGGATCACCGAGATCCTCGGGTTGAATGCTGAGCTGATCGACGTGGCGGTGTACACCCAGCAGGCCCTGGTTGCCACCGCAGGGGTGGCCCGCATCCTCGGCCAGCCCAAGGCGGCGGCAGGTTACCAGCAACAGGCAGCGGAGCTGGCCCGGAGGATCGAGGAACGCTTCTGGATTCCGGAGGAGAGCTCCTACGCCGATTTCTACGGTACCAGGACCCAGGCCATGAGCACAGCGGAGGGAGCGGTCAAGCAGATCAACCTCAAGGGTACCGACAAGCTGACGTCGAGAGATCGGGAGCTCATCACATACTACGAGGGACTCAAGGCGAAATTTTCTACGATGCCGGACAGCAGCCGAGGCTGGATCACCAATAAGAACTGGGTGATCGAAACGCCGATGGAGATGGGGATCGCTCCCCGCGCCAGAGCCATCGAGGCGCTGGACCGGATCCGGAAAGACAATGTGGGGGAATACGGGCCCTACCTGTCTGCCGTGGACAAGGGGGCGATGATGACCATCTCCACCGGCGTTGCGGCGGTCTCGGAAGCGAACTACGGGCGCACTGATGAGGCCCTGTGGTATGTCGACAAGATCGTGCAGACCTTCAATCGGAAGTTACCCGGCTCGATCTCCGAGATGATGCCGGACTATGGCTGTTTTGCCATTGCCTGGACCAGTTATGGCATCGTGCTGCCGCTGGTCCAGTACATCTTGGGCATTCAGCCGGATGCGATCAACAAGACGATCGTCTTCGATCCTCATCTGCCCAGCGGCTGGGAGAATATCAGCATCCACGATCTGCCGGTGGGAGCCAACCTGGTTTCGTTTTCCCGGGCGAAGACAGAAAAGGGAATCGAGTATCGGATCGAAGCGAAGCAGAGTGGATGGACCTATATCCTGAAGGGAATCGTCCTGCCGGGGGCCAAGTATCATGTGAATGGCAGACCGATCGCGTTCAATGGGGCCGGTATCAGGCTGCGCGGAACTCGGAACGACGTGCTGGTCATTCCCGATTAAAGACGAGCCCGCGGGGGTATTCCCGTCAGCGGTTGTGCCTCGCCGTATTTTCATGCAAATTCCCTTCTCCGATCCAGGCTCCGATACTGAATCGCCTCGCTGACGTGGGCCGTGGTCAGCTCCGCCGCCCCGGCCAGATCGGCGATCGTGCGCGCGATCTTGAGCACCCGATGATACGCCCGCGCCGAGAGACCTAGCCGGGTCACCGCCTGCCGAAGCACCGACTCCACCGGCTCGCTCAGCCGGCAATGGCGGCGGAGGTCGCGGGCGGTCATGTGCGCATTGGCATGGACCCCGCGCTGCCCCTGGAACCGCGCTCGCTGAATTGCTCGGGCCCGCTCGACCCGGCCCCGAATGACCCCGCTGGTCTCGCCCGACTGCTCGCCGACCAAGTCGCCATAGGCCACCGCCGGTACCTCGAGGTGAATGTCGATCCGGTCGAGTAACGGCCCGGAGATCCGCGAGCGATAGCGCTCGATGGCAGCGGCCCGCAGCTGCAGGGATGCACCGGATCGCCGAAGTAGCCGCAGGGACAGGGATTCATCGCCGCCGCCAGCATGAAGCGCGCGGGATAGGTGAGACTCATCGCCGCCCGGCTCAGGGTGACCACGCCGTCTTCCATCGGCTGCCGCAGGACCTCGAGCACGTTGCGCCGGAACTCGGGCAGCTCGTCGAGGAAGAGCACCCCGCCGTGGGCGAGGCTCACTTCGCCGGGACGGGGTGACGAGCCGCCGCCGATGAGGCCGGCGTCGCTGATGGTGTGGTGGGGCGCGCGGAACGGCCGCGACGCTGAGCAGGGAGCGCCCCAGCGGCAAGAGTGCCGGCGACGCTGTGGATCTTGGTGGTCTCGAGCGCCTCTTCCAGGCTCATCGAAGGAAGGATCGACGGAAGCCGGCGCGCCAGCATGGTCTTGCCCGCGCCCGGGCGCGCCGATCAGCAGAATGTTGTGGCTCGCCGGCCGCCGCCACCTCCAGCGCCCGCTTGGCTGCCGCCTGGCTCTTCACGTCGCCGAAGTCGGCGTCGTCGTGCCCCAGCTCGGCCATGAGCGAGGCTACATCGGTCCGGCTGGGCTCGATCGGCTCGCTGGCCCGAGAGATGGGCGCAGGCCTCGAGCAAGCGTGCGGGCGCCGCAGACCTCCAGTCCCTCGACCACCGACGCCTCGGGCACGTTGGCGTGGGGCAGCAGAACGCCGCGATATCCGGCAGCCCGCGCGGCGAGCGCCATGGAGAGCGCGCCCCGGACCGGGCGGAGGTCGCCCTCCAGGCCGACTTCGCCGAGCACCATCTGGTCGCGGAGCCGCTCCTCGGGCAGCTGGCCGCTGGCGGCCAGGATGCCGAGCGCGATGGGCAGATCGAAGGCCGAGCCGTCCTTCCGAATATCGGCCGGGGCGAGGTTGACGGTGATACGGCGGAGCGGGAAGGAGAATCCGGCGTTGGCCAGCGCGGCGCTGACCCGCTCCCGGCCCTCCTTCACCGCGCCCTGGGGCAGGCCGACGGTGGAGAACGAGGGCAGGCCGTTGGTGATATCGACCTCGACGTCCACCGGATAGGCGTCGATGCCGAGGACGGCGGCGGAGCGGATGCGGGCGAGCATGGATGGGTCCCGAAGCTAGTCCGCCCGGCAGGGCGCCCGGGTACCCGCCTGGCGCGGAAGTGGACCGAATCCTGCAGCGGAAGCCGGCCGAGTGTCGCCTTCCGGCACCGATTAGCCCCGCACGGTGGAGTTCCCCCAGCCCGCCGCCGCTGCAGGGTGTTCAGCTCCGGAGTTCATACATGCGTCGGTGGCTTAGCGCTATCCTCCTGATCTGCGGCACGAGCGCCTGCGCGGCGCCGCGCGCCGCAGGCGCGCCGCTCGCGCCGATCGGCCGCTCGTGGGCTGTCCCAACTTTGGGACTGTATCAGGAATGGTGGGACAAGACCGTCGCCTGCTCCGGCCAGAAGGGTCGCATGACCGACGTGAGCTTCTACGCCGTAGACGCCCCCGGGGGCGCCATCGAGCTGGCCGGCGAGATGGCCCACGCCTGGTGGGTTCGGGAGGGAAATCGCATCTATCTGCCGGCCAACGCGCTGGGTGAGGAATGGCTGGTCCGGCACGAGATGCTCCACGCGCTGCTCCAGCGGGGCACCCATCCCGCCAGCATCTTCGTGCATGACTGTCACGTAGCCTCCGCGGCGGTGTTTCGGGATTCGAGCCTGACCGTTGATCCGGGAAATCCGCGCGGCCATTAGTTCCCGGGCGGCCCTTGTTTTGCTGCCTTTACAGTGGCGGTATCTAACGGCATCCCTCTTGGCTTTCTTCGGGATGCATCCGGCAGATCTTCTGGCATTTCGCAGGAGCTACTCGACATGAAGGGACCCTCTAGCTAGGGCCCGCTGGACCGGGCTCATAGCCATCCTGGCACTCGCCATCATAAGTGGGGGCTGGCTCCTCCGGCGGAAGGCAGCCCCGGAGGGGACCGTCTACCAGCAGGCCCGGCTCTTCGAGAACGTCGTCGCTTCCATCCACAATCACTACCTCGACTCCATCCCCGAAGGTGACCTCTATCAGACGGCCGCCAAGGGCCTGATCGCTTCGCTGCACGACCCCTACGCCGAGCTGCTGACCAAGGAGAGCTACCGCCAGTATCAGCGGCAGATGTCAGGCACCGAAGTGGATGTGGGGTCCACCGAGCTGGGCAACCCCAGCGCCCGGAGCGCGTTTGGCCCGGGTGACGAGATTCTGAGCATCGACGGCAAGAGCACGGTGGGCTGGTCGGCCCGGCGGGTGGAGGAAGCGCTGGCCGGAGGCACCGGCACCGTGGTCACCGTGGTCGTGCGCCCGTGGGGCTCGAACGTGCCGGTGGTTCGCCGGCTGACCCGGACCGTGGTGCATGTGCCCGCGGCGTCGGAGGGAATTCTCCTCGGTGGGGGCGTGGGCTACATCGAGCTCCGCCGGATCAGCGACGGCGCCGCCTCTGAGCTGCGCGACGCGGTGGACCGCCTGGTCTCCAACGGGATGAAGTCGTTGGTGCTGGATCTCCGGGGCGATCCGGGCGGGCTGATCAACGAGGGCGTGCGAGTCGCGAGCCTCTTCCTCCAGCCGGGCGACACCATCGCCATCTCGCAGGGCCGCTCCCCCGGCCATTCCAAGGTCTATCTCGCCGGCCAGTCGGGTGAGTGGGACGACCTCAAGGTCGCGCTGCTGGTCAATCACGGCACCGCCAGCTCGGCCGAGCTGATCGCCGGCGCGCTGCAGGACCATGACCGGGCGGTCATTCTGGGAACGCCGACCTTCGGCAAGGGCGTGCTCCAGACCACCTATCCGCTGGGCGAGGAGGTCGCCATCAAGCTGACCACCGCCCGCTGGTACACGCCGAGCGGCCGCACGGTGCAGCGGCCCACGTCGGACAGTCTGGGTGCGCTGGGCAACCGGACCCCGGCGCAGGCGCCGCGGCTTTACCAGTCGAACGCGGGCCGGCCGATTCCCGACGCGAGCGGAATCCTGCCCGACCTTACCGTGCGCGGAGCTCCCCGCTCCGATGGCGAGCGGGCCTTCCTCTCCGCGCTGGGCGAGGACCTGGGGCTCTTCCGCAGCGTGCTCACCGACTACGCCGGCGACCTGAAGAAGGGGCGGGCCCCGAAGTTCGAGTCGTTCAAGGTGACCGAGGAGATGCGCAATCAGATCTTCGAGCGGCTGCAGCTCGTGGGAGTGGAGCTGCCTCGTTCCAGTTACGATAACGCGTCGGGCTACGTGGATGAGCAGCTGGGCTACGAGCTGGCGCGGACGCTGTTCGGCCCGATGGCGGAGGCCCGGCGGCGGGCGTACTCGGACCGCCAGATGCAGACCGCGGTGCGGCTGCTGCGGAAGGCCCGGACCCAGGATGAGGCGATCTCGCTCGCTACGCTGGAGCGCTCCAAGGACGTCAGTCGCTGACCTAAGCTGGAAGCTGGACTGTCACCACCGTTCCCCGCCCCGCCCCCGCCGCACTCGCCACCTCGATCGCTCCACCCCAGCTCTCCACCAGCCGCCTGACGATCGCGAGTCCCAGACCTGATCCACTCGTATTGGTGGAGAACCTCGGCTCGAACACCCGGGGGAGCAGCTCCTCCGGAATGCCGCTGCCATCGTCGCTCACCCGAATGAAGCCGGGACCCACCGTCACCTGGACCACTCGCGCTCCGGCGTTGCGGGCGTTCTCCAGCAGATTCACCATCACTTCCTTGACCTCGTCCGGCCGGGCCGCCCCGAACGCCTGCGGCTCTGCGGTGAGCCGCACCTCAAATCCCTCTTCGGCCAGCCGGTAGAGCTCGACCACCTCTCCCACCGCCACGCTGAGGTCGATGCGATCGAGCGGATCGTGCTGCGCGGCCGGTGCCGCAAAGCGGCTGAACGCGCGGGCGATGGTGTCCAGCCGGTCGATCTCCGCCAGGATCCGCTCCGCTGTTTCATCCAGGGTTCGGTCGAACTCTCCCCGTTGCTCCTGATACACCCGCAGAAGATGCTGCATGCCCAGCCGCATCGGGGTGAGCGGGTTCTTGATCTCGTGGGCCACCTGTCGGGCCATCTCACCCCACGCCAGTACTCGTTCCGCGCGAGACATGTCGGTGACATCGTTGAGCGCCATGACCACGCCGCGCACATCCGGGCCCAGCGACGCGAGCTGTAGCGTCAGCCTCCGGCCGCTCACGTCCAGCTCGGCGGTTCCGTCGGCGGCCGGATCGGCCAGGAACTTTCGCACCGCAGCGGCCAGCGGATCCCACTCGGCGGCGAGGCGCTCGAGGAACGGCTCGCCCTCCTCCAGCTCGAGTGCCGAGGAGATCCACCGCCTGCCGGTTGGCGATGAGCACCCGGCCTCGCGGATCCAGGCCGACCACGCCGGTGGCGACCGTCGCGAGCACGGTGGAGGTGCGGCGTCGGGCGTCCTCCAGCGCGCTCTGGCTGGTCCGGATGTCAGCGGCCATCCGCTCGAATGCGGCGAACACCGGCTCGAACTCCAGTGGCGGGCGCTCGGAGCGATGGGGCATCTGCTCGCCCTTGCCCAGCGCCAGCGCCGAGCGGCGCAGCTCGGCCACCGGACGGGAGAGGGTTCGCGCGGCAATCCGGGCGCCGGCGAGGGCCGCGGCCACGCCGGCCAGCGTCGCCAGCAGCAGCACCAGCGCGAGGTCCAGCTGGCGCACGCCGAGCAATGGGTCGTCCGCGAGCTGCGGCGTCGCGAGCACCCCGATGTCGCTGGGCGAGCCGGGCTGCACCACCCGATACCCCACTCGCTCGGCCAGCTGCGGAATCGAGCCGTCCTGGGTGATCTCCAGCTCGCCTTCGAGCGCGAGAGCCTGGTAGGCGTCGGGGTCCATCAGCTGGCCGGTGACGCCGAGATCTTTCAGCACCGGCGTGCTGGTGCCGGCGAGAGTCCCGCCCTGATACAGCGCGAGATCGGCGTCGATCCGGCGGCTCAGGTCGCTGAGCCGTTCCTCGGGAGGAGCGCCACTTCGAAGGATGCCGCCGGCACTCAGCACCGCGTCGCGCAGGGTCTGGGTGATCAACAGGTCGCGGCTCCGCTCGGCCTCGTCGGCCAGGCGGGCAAAGCTCCAGGCGGAGAAGCCGACGGCGGGAAGGATGAAGAACGCGCCCAGCGTCACTGCGAGGCGAATCCGGAAGGATCGCGCCAGGCTGCGCCACCGCGGTCGAGGAAGGCCGGCGCCGGCCACCAACTCGGCCACGAACCAGAGCAGGCCCAGCACGGCGGCATCGAACAGCACCACGAGAACGCCGCGCACCAGCAGCGGCAGCGGTCCGCGGAGATCCACTGCCGCGTGAACGGTGCGGGTGCTGCCGAGCAGGTCCAGCGGATACTCGCTCCGGAGCGCCCAGCCTTCGCGCCGCCAGCGGGAGGAGCCCGGCTGCACGTCGCTGGCTTCGGCCGGCGGCGAGAGCGTGAGGCTGTAGAGCGGAGCGCCATGGCGGGAGGGATCCAGCAGGCGGCCTACCCGCCCCGCCATGATCAGCTCCGAGCGAGGTCCCACCGACGCCGTCATCACTCGCTCGGGTGAGACTCGTGACAGCAGCACGTAGTGCACGCCGGGGATCCGGATAAGCTGGGTGACCTCGAGGCTGTCGCTGGAGGGCAGGTTGCGCACCATGGTCGAGAGCAGCGAGTGCGGCAGATCCAGCGAGTCGAGGGTGAGCTCGTCCACCAAGCTCACCGGATTTCGACCACAGCCCGAGATGGGCCGGGTAACTCTCGCTACCGAGTGGTGAGCCGTGCCAGAGCGCGTACATCTCCGATGCGCTGGTGGGTGGCGGGGGCAAGGAGCACCTGCCGCCCGAAGCGCTCCAGCAGCGGCACGGCGAGGGGATCGGGCTCGGAGCCGAGCCGGGCCACATCGCGCTGGGCCACCTGCAGCCGGCCGGACAGCTCGGCTCCCCAGGTGACCAGGGCAGCGGAGCTTCCGGCGACGAGGGCGATACCGCTGATCGCCCACCAGCGCGGCGCGGGCAGGGTCACGAGCAGGAGCGCCGGGGTCCAGAGGAAGGTGTACCAATCGGGCCAGCCACCTCGCGGGCTCCAGATCAACACCCCGATTATCGTGGCGGCGAAGGCGATTCCGACTCCGAGCGACAATGCGCCAGCGAGTGTGAGTCTCGGGGCCGTTGCCCCGGAAGAGAGCGGCCGCGGCGATGATGAGCGCCGAGACCGAGACCAGGAGGGTGAGCTGCCAGGTGAGCCAGAGTCCCATGGACACGCCCCGGGAGGGCGGCGTGATACCCCGGCCCAGGCTGCTGATCAGGTAGGGAGCCGCGAGCAACAGAGCCACACCGATGAGCACCCCATACCAGCGGCGGGGAGGCCGCCGTCGCCAGAGCCACACTCCCGCCATAGTCAGCAGAATTCCAGCGAGACCGAGCACGCCGGCGGAACTGGAGAGCACGCCGAGCGTGGTGCCGAAGAACGTGGCTGGAGAGAAGAGCGGCCGCAGTCCCAGCGCGGAGCCGACCGGAGCGCGGGCCGCGAGCCACAGGAGCATCGCAAGCAGGAGGAAGCGCTCCACCGGCTGCACCGTAAGGCTGAGCGCCACGGCAGCGGTCAGGAGTACCAGCCATACAATCCAGCGGCTGGCATGATGATAGGCCAGCTGCTTGGCGGATCCCTGCTCCGGAGGAACCGGCTGCACGCTGAAGAACAGTCGGGGACCGGCGCTGGTCGAGTCTTTGTAATCGTATATATCGGGGCTGTTGGGAGCGCTGCCGGGGGGATAGATCGTCAGGCCCACTCCGGTGCGGCTGCGGAATAGCTCGGCGAGACTGCGGCCGCGGTCCGGCACCGCGGGATGGGCCCAGATGAGCACACCGGCCACCGCGCTCCTTCCATCGGCCGAGTGGCGCCGTGCCTCGAGCACGACGTAATATCCACTGGACCGGGAGGCGATCGAGTCGCCCTCGCTCTGGGGCGGCAACCGATGGCGGCCCGCCCAGGCCCAGGGATGTCCCTGCGGGTCGAAGACCACCACACTCATCTCGGGCCCGGCAGTCGGAACCAGGCGATCCAACACCCGGAATGCCCCGGCCTGGTCATCGGCCGAGGTGGCGATGGCCGCTTCAGCCAGGTGTTCGGCGCGATGCAGCGCCGAGTGGAGGTCGCCCCGGTCGAGCCGTTGGGAGGCGGAGGTGACCCGGTCCTCCCGCTCCTGCTCCCAGCGGTTCTCGATCGACTTCAGCTGTCGCTCGGAGATGGTGAGGGCGCCGGCCAGGGCAAGCAGGAGCAGGGCGAGGGCGCGGCGGCGCCAGCCCGCCACCGGCCAGAGCAGCAAGACAGCAGCCAGCACGCAGGCCCAGGCAATCCACACCGGCACCGGGGACGGAGCCCGGAGCCATTCGGCGGCCGCGCCTCCGGCGACCAACACCACGACGACCCACGATCGCCCGCGATGAATCAAGACCCGCGTCCCTGGCGTTTGAAGGAAATGACCCCCGGCTCGGCCGGCGAGCAGCTACGGCTGCGTCCCACGCTGATCGTTCCCGTGGGCACCACTGAACAGCACGGGCCCCATCTTCCGCTCGGCTGCGACACGATCATCGTGGAACACCTGGCAGACGATCTCTCGGAAGCGTTCGGCATCCCTCGCGCTCCTACGGTTGAATATGGGGTGCATCAGGCGAGCCGGGTCTTGCCCGGAGGGGCGGCGCTGCGGCGCCGCACGCTTCACCGGGTCATGAACGAACTTATCGAGTCGTGGGAGGAGGGGGCAGGCGTCCGCGAGTTCTTCATCATCACCGCGCAGTCGAGCGAAGGTCACCTGGAGGCGCTCACCGCCATTCGGACCGATGAGGCCACGGTCCAGGTGGTGGACATCTTCAGCCTCGATTTCAGCGAGCTGGTCGAGCGCCCGGCCCCGGTCCAGGGCGGGGAGATCGACACCTCTCTCATGCTCTTCCTGGCTCCTCACCTGGTGCGCATGGACCTGGCGCAAGACTTCCCGATGACCGCCAGCATCCTCGCGCGCTACCGCCCGGGACAGAGCCGGAAGCTCCCCGAGGGATCTCCCGGATCGGTCGGGTATCCCACCCTCGCCAGCGCCCAGAAGGGGGAACGCCTGTATACATTTATTCTCGAACGGGTGAGCAAGTGCCTGATCAGATCCTGACATGATCGGAGTTGCCATGCGCATCGCAGCGGTTCTGCTCCTGCTCGTGCCGGCCGGTCAGGCCTTGGCTCAGGAAGCCACGGGGACCAAGCTGGTGATTCAGCAAGGCGGCAAGGAGATCGGCCGGGAGGAGTTCACCTTGCAGACCGGGCGGGGGCGAGGGGCGCCCGGCAGCAGCCTGCACGCCACCGCCCGATATCCGGCGAACAATCCCACCCAGAAGCTCGCGGCCACGCTCGAGCGCACCCCCGAGTCGTCGCTGGCCAAGTTCCAGCTCGATGTCGAGGGGCCCAACGGTCCCACCGTGATTCTGGCGGCCGGGTCCGGCGCGCGGCTGATCATTCGCACCGTGGCAAAGGGCTCCGAAGCCGGCCGGGAGCTGCCCGGCGGGCCTGACGTCGTGCTGCTGGACGATGGCGTGTATTCCCTCTATACCGCGGTTGCCGACCTGGCGACCCCGGAGGGCAAGGCGCTCACCGCGGTCTTCCCCCGAACTGCCCGGCGGGCCTCCTTCGTCGCAAAGCGGGAGGGGAGTGGGCTGGTGAATCTCACCGGCGGCATCCGCGGGATCGCTCGAGACGGACTCGAAGGGCCTGGTGAGCCTCAACCTGCTGGATTCGGGTACCCAGGTATCTCGCGCACAGGATTGACCCTTCCGTAACTCGTTGCCGAACAGTTGAGAGTGTCCTGTCGCAAGTTGAAACCTCGGCGACGAGGCTCGCGTATGGCCGCGGTCACCTCGCATACCCAAAGGGCCGTTCCATGATCCGCTGGTGTGGTCTGCTGATGCTGGCTGGCTTCTTCCCTTCCATTGGTGCGGCACAGGACACCAGCCGGGTGCCGGCGCCCCCGGCGGCGGTGAGCCTTTCCCTGGCGGAGGCGCTGCGGCAGGCGCGGGCCAACAGTCCGACCTATCGGCAGACGCTGAACGACGCGGCGCCGGCCCGGTGGGGCGTGCGCAACGCCTACGGCAACCTGCTTCCCAGCCTCACGGCATCGAGCGACTTCGGGTACACCGGATCGGGTGAGACCAACTTCGGCGGCGGGCTCGTCCAGCCGACCTCTTCGTTTGTGACCTCGGGCTACAGCCTGGGCCTCCAGTGGCAGCTGAGCGGCCGCGCCCTCACCGCGCCGGCCCAGCAGAAGGCGCTGCAGCACGCCACCGAGGAGGACATCAGCGGGGCGGGAGTCGCGTTGACGTCGGAGATCTCTACTCAATACCTCAATACCCTGCAGGCGACGGCGCAGGTGGGCGTGGCTCGGCAGCAGGTGCGCCGGAACGAGGACTTCCTGGAGCTGGCCCGGGCCCGGCATCGGGTAGGTCAGACGACCCTGCTGGACGTCCGCCAGGCCGAAGTCATCAAGGGCACCTCGGATGTGGCCCTGCTGCGCGCGGTGCAGGCGGAGAACGAGGCCAAGCTCGACCTGCTCCGCCGCATGGGGGTAGAGCCTCCGGTGCCGATAGACCAGATCGTGCTCTCCGATTCCTTCCCGGTTACGGCGCCCACCTTTCAACTGGACAGCCTGCTCGCGCTGGCTGAGCGGCAGAACCCGACGCTCCGCTCGCTCCGGGCCCGGGAGCATGCCGCCGACCTCGACGTTCGCTCGGCCAGGAGCGAGTACCTGCCATCGCTCTCGCTGCAGGCCGGCTGGAGCGGGTTCACCCAGCAGTTCACCAACGACAATCTGCTGTTGAGCCAGGCGCTGGCCGGGGCCAGGACGCAGGAGGCCGACTGTGAGTTCAACAACGCCGTGCGCACCGGACTGTCGCTGGGGGGCCAGACGCCCGACTGTTTTGCTGCAACTGGGCTCACGCCAGGCGGCGGCGCGCTGCTGGATCCGGTGGCGCGAGAGATCCGCAACCAGAACAGTGTGTTTCCCTTCCAGTACACCGGCCAACCGTTCCGGGCCAACCTGACGGTGTCACTCCCCATCTTCACCGGCTTCGGGCGCACCTTGCGAGTGTCGCAGGCCCGGGCGCAGCAGGAGGACGCCGATGAGAACGTGCGAGCCCGGCGGCTCTCGGTGCGGACCGAGGTGCATGCGAGCTATCTCGGGGTGCAGACCGCCTACCAGGCGATCGCGGTTCAGGCGTCCAGCCGGGAATCGGCCCGGGATCAGCTCCGCCTGGCGCAGGATCGCTACCGGCTCGGCGCCGGCAGCGCGCTGGAGCTGTCCGACGCGCAGAACGCAGTACAGAAAGCCGAGGGGGACTACGTCACCGCGGTCTACGATTACCACAAAGCCGTCGCTGCGCTGGAAGCCGCGGTCGGTCGCACTCTTCGCTAACGAGGAACGGACATGTCGCGACGGATGAAGATCGGGCTCGTCGTGCGTGCTGGTGGCGCTGGCCATCGGCGGGCTGGTGGCATTCCGGATCCACAAGAAGAAGACCGCGGCCACCGAAGTTCGCATAGAGAAGGTTGAGCGCCGGGACCTGGTCAGCGCGGTCACCGCCAGCGGCAAGATCGAGGCAAAGACCTCGGTGGACATCAGCGCCGACATCACCGGCCGGATCATCCAGATTGCCGTGCGGGAGGGCGACCTGGTGAAGCGGGGCCAGTTCCTGCTCCAGATCGATCCGGCCCAGTACCAGGCGGCGGTGGCGAGAGCCGAAGGCGTGGTCGCGTCCACCCAGGCAACGCTGCTGCAGACCAAGGCGACCCGGGACCAGGCGCAGCGGGCCTGGGACCGGGCCCGGCAGCTGACTCAGCTGGGCGACAATCTGATTGCGCCGGAGACGGCGGAGCAGGCCCAGACCGCCCGCGACGTGGCGGAGGCGAATTATCAGGCCACCAAGGCCCAGCTGGAGCAGTCGAAGGCGAGCCTGCAGGAAGCCAAGGACAACCTGGCCAAGACCCGGCTCACCGCGCCGATCTCGGGACGCGTGGTCCGGCTGGCGGTGGAACAGGGGGAGGTGGCTGTCCCGGGCACGTTCTCCAAGGATGTCGGCCTGCTGATGACCATCGCGGACCTCTCGGTGATCCTGGGCAAGGTGCAGGTGGACGAGACCGACGTGGTCCGGCTGAGCCAGAACGACTCGGTAGACGTCACCATCGACGCCTATCCCGACACCACCTTCAGCGGCCGGGTCACCAAGATCAGCCACAGTGCCAAGCTCACGCCCACGCAGACGGCCTCGGGCTCCAACGACCGCGCGGTGGACTTCGACGTGGAGATCACCCTGCGAAAGCCGCCGCCCGACATCCGGCCAGATCTGAGCTGCACCGCGCGGATCGTCACCGATACCCGGGACAACGCGCTCAGCATCCCGATCATCGCTCTCACGGTGCGGGACCACGAGAAGATTCCCAATGAGACCGAGGATGCCGCCTCCCCTGCCCCACGGGAGGACACCCTCAAGGCCAAGTTCAAGAAGAAAGAGGCCGAAGGGGTGTTCGTGGTCCGCAACGGCATCGCCACGTTCCGGCCGGTCAAGGTCGGCGTCGCCGGCGACGAGTACTTCGAGGTGGTGGACGGGATCCGCGAGGGCGAAACCATCGTGGCCGGCACCTATCAGGCGATCCGCGACCTGAAGGACGGCGCCAAGGTGCGCCAGGCCGACACCACCAAGACCCGCGAGCCCAAGGCGTCCTGATGCGGCTGCTGGAAGCGGTTCGGATGGCGCTCCGCACCATCCGGGCCCAGAAGCTGAAGAGCTTCTTCTCGCTCATCGGCGTGCTGATCGGGGTCACCTTCCTCATCGCGGTGGTGTCCATCGTGCAGGGCATGAACCGCTACATGGTCGACCGGTTCGCCAATACCCTGGTGGGCGCCAACACCTTCGAGCTGCGGCAGCGCCCCAGCTATCGTCACCGGCAACGTTTCCGAGGAGATCTGGCTGGCCTGGCTCCGGCGGCCCCGCATCAGCTACGACGACGCCGACTACGTACGCGCGCGGGTCCGGACCCCGGCGGCGTTCGCGAAGTATCTGCGAGGACTGGGTGGCGGTGCACTACGGCGGAAAGATCGCCCGCGATGTCTGGCTGACCGGCACGGAAGAGACCTACTTCGACATCAAGAACTACGAGATCACCGCGGGACGCGCGTTTACCGCCCAGGAAGTAAGGACCGGACTGCCGGTGCTGGTGATCGGGCAGCGAGGTCGCCGAGAAGCTGCTGGCACGGGGTCGATCCGATCGACAAGGTGGTGGTGATCGGCGGGCTTCCCTACCGGGTGATCGGCGTGGTGGCCAAGCAGGGCACTCTGTTCGGCATCTCGCTCGACAAGTTCGCGATCATGCCGTTCAGCGCCCCGGGCCGGCGGCTGATCTGCCCGATCAACATTCTCGATGCGCTGATCGTGCAGACCAAGGACCCCACCTCGATGCAGGTGGCCCTGGGTGAGACCGAGGCGCTGATGCGGAGCCGGCGCCAGCTCAAGCCCTGGCAGGAAAGCAACTTCGCCTTCCAGACCGCGGAGGGCGCGCTGGGCAGCTGGGAGAAGATCTCCCGGGTGCTCTTCATCGCGCTGCCGGGACTGGTGGCGATCTCGCTGGTGGTGGGCGGGATCGTGATCATGAACATCATGCTCATGGCGGTGAGCGAGCGGACCCACGAAATCGGGATCCGCAAGGCGCTCGGCGCCCGGCGGCGCGACATCCTGGCGCAGTTCGTCGTCGAGTCCGCCACGCTCTCCGCGGTGGGGGCGATGCTCGGGATCGGGCTGGGGCTGGCGCTCGCGTTCGTGGTCAAGGCGGTGACGCCGCTGCCGGCCGCGGTGGCTCCCTGGTCGATAGTCGTCGGCGTGCTGCTGGGAGTGACCGTGGGCATCGCCGCCGGCGTGTATCCCGCCAGTCGGGCGTCGCGGCTGGACCCCATCGCCGCGTTGAGGGCCGAATGAGGCCGAGCCGCAAGGCCAGCGTGCTGTCCCGGATGCTGGAGGGGTCGGCTATCGCGCTGGACTCGATCCGGGCCAACAAGGTGCGGGCCGCGCTCACCATTCTCGGCGTGGCCATCGGCGTCACCGTGGTCATCGCCATGGCCTCGGCCATCACCGGCATCAACCACAGCATCACCGGGATCCTCGAGTCGGCCGGGCCCAAGACCTTCTTCGTCGACCGCTATTTCTCGGGCGGGCTCGACGTGTCCGACGGCTCCGACGAGCTGTCGCCCTGGCGCCGGATGCCGTGGCTCACGGTGGAAGAGGCCGAGCTGATCCGGCAGCTGCCGACGGTGCGCGACGTCAACGTCAGCGAGTACACCAACGGGCCGGTGAGCTTCGAGGGCGTGGAGCTCAAGAGCGTGGCGATGGCCGGGATGAGCCCGAGCTGGAACCTGGTGAACGGCGGCGACATCCTCGCGGGCCGCAACTTTACCCAGATGGAGTACGCGGCCGGAGCCCGGGTGGTCGATCATCAACGACAAGCTGGCGCGAATCGCTCTTTCCCCGGCCGGGACCCGGTCGGCAAGCGGATCAAGATCTTCGGCCAGCCCTTCGAGGTGATCGGAATGCACGCCGAGGCGGCGTCGCTTGTTCAGCAACGCCGACGAGCCCCGCCTGGCGATCCCGCACACGACCTTCACCAAGGTGGCCGACTACTGGAAGGGTTGGATGGAGATCGCCGTGCTGCCCACCGAGGCGGCCACAGTGCAGGAGGCGCAGGACCAGGTGGTCACCGCGCTCCGGACCAAGCGGGGGCTCCGGCCGGGCCAGGCGGACAACTTCGCCATCGTGACTCAGGACCGGGTGCTCGACACCTTCAACAAGATCACCGCGGCGTTCTTCGTGGTCATGATCGCGCTGTCGAGCGTAGGACTGATGGTGGGCGGCGTGGGCGTGGTCGCCATCATGATGATCTCGGTGACCGAGCGGACCCGCGAGATCGGGGTGCGCAAGGCGCTCGGCGCCACCCGGCGAGAGATCATGTTTCAGTTCCTGGTCGAGGCCGCGACGCTGACCCTGGTCGGGTGCATGGTCGGCATGGCGCTGGGAGCGCTGATCGCCTGGGCGGTGCGCTCCTTCACGCCCGATTCCCGCGACCATCCCGCTTCTGTCGGTCGTGGCGGCGGTGATCGTGTCGATTCTGACCGGAGTGCTCTTCGGCCTCTACCCGGCCAGCAAGGCCTCGCGGCTGGATCCGGTGGAGGCGTTGAGGTACGAGTGAGGCGGTAACGGTAGAGTGTAGCTTTCCATGCAGTGCCCTTTATCCGAAGCCCTCCGACCTCGCCCTCCAGTCCATCTGGCATAGCAAGCTCCGCTCCTTCTTCACCCTCCTCGGCATCATCGTCTCGGTCGGCTTTCTGGTGGTCGTCGTTGCGGTCATCCAGGGCATGAACGCCTACGTCAAGGAAAACCTGACCGGCGCGGTGATCGGCACCAACGCCTTCCAGGTCCGGCGCTCGCCCATCTCGGTCGGATTGCTGGACGAGGACCAGGTGAGGGCGGTCGCCAAGCGCCCCATCATCTCGGCGGACGATGCCGCCGCGGTGCGGCGGGCTCTGCCCGACGCCCAGGCGGTCTCGCTGCAGTCCGGCTGGCCCACGCCGGTGAGCGACGTGATCTATCGCAACCGCACTGTGGGAGACGTGCTGGTCTTCGGGGTGACGCCGCCATTCCAGATCGTGCAGGACTACCGGTTCTTCGCCGGCGATCCCCTCACCGAGCCCGACGTGCAGGAGCGGCGGCCGGTGGCGGTACTGGGTTACGACGTGGCCGACAAGCTGTTCGATCAGCCGGAGCGGGCCGTGGGCCGGAAGATCCGGCTGGCGGGACGGGAGATCACCGGTCAAAGGCGTGATCGCCAAGAAGGGGCGGGTGCTGGGGCAGTCGTTCGACGGCTTCATCCTGCTGCCGTTCAGCACCTTCGAATCGCTCTTCGGCCGGCGGAAGACCACGGTGGTCTCGGTCAAGATGGCGAGCGCAGATGAAATCCCCCAGGCCATGGGCCGGGCCGAGGAGGCCATGCGGATTGCGCACCGGCTGCGCCCGGGTGAAGAGAACGACTTCACGGTGGACAAAGCCGACGCGCTGGTGGCGTTCTGGCGTAACCTGACCCGGCTGCTCTTCACCGCAATTCCCGCAGTCGTGTGCATCGGGATCGTGGTCGGCGGCATCGTGATCATGAACATCATGCTCATGAGCGTGAACGAGCGCACCCGGGAGATCGGCATCCGGAAGTCACTCGGCGCTACCCGGCAGGACATCCGGCGCCAGTTCCTCATCGAGGCGATCGTGCTGGCCACGCTGGGCGGGATCCAGGGCGTGGTCGGCGGGTGGGTCCTGGCCGCCGCGGTCTCGACTTTCACTCCCCTACCTGCGCGAGTCACCCTCTGGTCGGTCGGCGCGGCGCTCGCGCTCGGCGCGGGAGCCGGCATCATCTTCGGGGTCTTTCCCGCCACCCGGGCCGCGCGGCTGGATCCGATCACCGCGCTCAGAGCCGAATGATCCACAATATCGGCGAAGGGGTGGCGATCGCCGCCGACTCGATCCGGGCCAACAAGCTGCGCTCGGCCCTGACCATACTCGGGCGTGGTGATCGGGGTGACCACGGTGATGACCATCGCGTCGATGGTTCAGGGAATCCGGACCCAGATCTTCAACGCGATCGAGACCGCCGGGCCCACCGCGTTCTACGTCGTGCGCTTCTTCTCCCAGACTCCGCTCAACCCCGACCGGTTGCCCTACGAGGTCCGGATCCGTCCTATCGTCCAGACCAGCGACGCCGAGGCGATCGCTCGGGTGCCGGAGATCGGGTACAGCGGGATGTGGGTCCAGTTGTTTCAGCGGATCGAGTACCAGGGCGAGCGCACCGGGATTGTGACCGTCTTCGGCGCCGACTCGCGCTACATGGAGATCCAGGGCGGCACCCTGCTTCGGGGACGGCTGTTCACCCGGGCCGAGCTGGCCGGCGCGGACGTGGTGGTGCTGGAGAACGATGTCGCCGAGCGGCTCTTCGGCCAGATCGATCCGCTGGACCGGGTGCTCCGGATCGGAGGGAAGTCGCTCCGGGTGATCGGGATCTACCAGAAGCCGGAGAACATCTTCGAGCCGCCGGGCCAGGAGATCGGTGGCATCATCCCCTTCGAGACCGCCCGGCAGAACTTTCGCTACGACGAGACCAACAGCCTGATCATCGCGGTGAAGCCGCGAACCGGGGTGTCGGTGGCAGAGGCGCAGGATCTGGTGACGGTGGCACTCCGGCGCGCGCGGAACCTTCGACCGGGGATGCCGAACACCTTCGACATGATCACTCAGGACCAGATCCTGGAGGTGGTGGGCAACTTCACCTCCTACTTCTTCATCGCCATGGTGGCGCTGTCCAGCGTGGCGCTTCTCGTCGGTGGAATCGGGGTCATGGCCATCATGATGGTCTCGGTCACCGACCGGACCAAGGAGATCGGGCTGCGGAAGGCGCTGGGCGCCACCCGGCGGGAGATCCTCTGGCAGTTCCTGGTCGAGGCCGCGACGCTCACGCTGGTGGGGGGCCTGCTCGGGATCCTGCTGGGCCTCGCCACCGGGGAGCTGCTGAAGAGCGTGCTCGCGGTTGCAGTCCGGCGTCCCGCTCTGGAGCGCGGGCCTGGCGTGCGCCGTGAGCATCGCGATCGGGCTGGTGTTCGGCCTGTATCCGGCCAATCGGGCGGCGCGGATGGATCCGGTCGAGGCGCTAAGGCATGAGTGAGGCGGGACGGCGCCGACCCGTGCCACTCCCTGCACTGTGCAAACCCTCACCCCACCCGCATCTCCTGTGCTCCCTAAGGAGGTGCCATGCGTAGCCGGACGATGGTCATTGGGCTGGTCCAGGCGGCCCTGCTGATGGCGTGTGTGGACCGCTCTCAGGACTCCAAGCTGCCACGCGATCGAAACGACATCCCGACCAAGGCTGCCAGTCCCATGGCGCTGGGGTCGGTGGGCCGGCCGACCGCGTATCCGAGGCTGAGGTCGCGTCCCAGAGTCCGTCCGCCGACCCGTGGTCCCACGCCGGGCCCTTCGACTTCACCTCCCGGCTCATCGTGCGGACCGGCCAGGCGAGCATCGAGGTGGATTCGCTGGAGCCCGCGATGGCCGAGCTGCGGCGGCTGGCGCAGCGAGTGGGCGGATTTGTGGCCGATGCTTCCGTGCAGAGCGGCCGGAATCAGCTGCGTACCGCGACCCTCCAGCTGAAGGTGCCGGCAGCTCGCTTCGATGATCTGACCCAGGGTCTCGAGCCGCTGGGCAAGCTGCAGTTCGTCAACGTCGGCGCGGAGGACGTGAGCGAGGAGTTCGTGGACCTGACTGCCCGGGTGGCGAACGGTCACCGGCTGGAGGAGCGGCTGGTGGAGCTGCTCCGGACCCGTACCGGCAAGCTGCAGGATGTGCTGTCGGTGGAGCGGGAGCTGGCCCGGGTGCGGGAGGAGATCGAGCGGATGGAGGGGCGGATGCGGTTCCTCAAGACCAGCGCCCAGCTGAGCACGCTGTCGGTCAACCTGTACGAGCCGGCCCCGATCATCGCGTCGCACCCCGGCCGCAGCGTCATCGGCGAGGCATTCAAGACGGCGTGGCGCAATTTCATGGGAGTGTTGGCGGGCGCGATTGCCTCACTCGGCTTCGTGGTGCCGGTGGTGATGCTGGGCTGGGGCGCGGTGGTCATTGGGAAGAGATACAAGCGGAAGACGGCGTAGACGGTAAGCGGTGAGAGGTAAACGGTCGCGCAGCACGCCCTTTCACTGTTCACCGTTCACTGTTCACGCTTTATTTCCCCGATGCCCGTCGATATCCTGGCCATCGCAGCCCATCGCGACGACGTCGAACTGACCTGTGCCGGCACCCTGCTCAAGGCGGTGGATGCCGGGTACCGGACCGGAATCCTGGATCTGACCGCGGGAGAGACCGGGACCCGAGGCAGCGCCGAGCTTCGGGCCAAGGAGGCGGAGCGGGCCGCCGAGATCCTGCGGCGTGAGCCGAGCGGAGGAACGCGGGGCTGCCCGACGCCCACCTTCACAACACGGATGAGACCAGGCGGGCTATCGTAGAGCATATCGGCACTTCGCTCCTCGCGTCGTGATCCTTCCCTTCCCCGTCGGCCGCCATCCCGACCACCGGGTTGCCTCCGAGCTGGGCCGGGACGCGTGCTATCTGGCCGGGCTGGCGCGCTACGATGCGGGCGGAACTCCGCACCGGCCGCCAGAAGATCCTCTACGCGCTGTCCTATCGCGAGGACCCGATCAAGCCGACCTTCGTGGTGGACATCAGCGACGCAGTTCGAGCGCAAGCTCGCGGCGATCAAGTGCTACGGCAGCCAGTTCGACGGGGCCAAGGCGGCGGGAGAGATCTTCCCCACCGGCCAGGACCTCTACTCACTGGTCGAGACCCAGAACGCGCATTACGGCTCCTCATCCGGAAGCGGTACGGGGAGCCGTTCTTCACCCACGAGACCCTGGAAGTGGAGGACGTGGTGAAGCTGGGGGTCCAGCAGTATCTAAGTCGCCGCTATCTTCCTTCCATGCGTCCGCCCGTCTATCTCGACCATGCCGCCACCACCCCGGTTCGCCCCGAGGTGCTGGAGGCCATGCTGCCCTACCTCACCGACCAGACCTTCGGCAATCCCTCCAGCGCCCATCGCTTTGGCCGGGCGGCCCGGGCCGGGCATCGAGCAGGCCCGCCGGCAGATCGCGGAGGCGCTCGGGGCCGAGCCCAACCAGGTGGTCTTCACCTCGGGCGGAACCGAGGCCGACAACCTCGGCATCGTGGGCGCCGCGCTGGCCGCGCGGGATCGGGGCGCCCCGATGTGCGCCGCGGTCTCGGCGATCGAGCACAAGGCGGTGCTGGCCGCGGCGCACGCGTGTCTGCCATCTCGGCGGGCGCGAGGTGCTGCTGCCGGTGGACTCCGGCGGTCAGCTCGACCTCGACGCGCTGGACGCGGTCGCTGACGGAGAGGCCCGCGGTCGTCTCGGTGATGTGGGTCAACAACGAGGTCGGGGTCATTCAGCCGGTGGCGGAGATCGCCGCGCCGATGCCAGGAAGCGGGCATCATCTTCCACACCGACGCGGTGCAGGCGCTGGGAAAGGTGCCGGTCTCGGTCGCCGAGCTCTCCTGTACCCTGCTTACCATCTCGGGCCACAAGATCGGGGCACCCAAGGGAATCGGCGCGCTGATCGTGCGGGACCGGAAGGCGATCGAGGCCATCATCCATGGCGGCGGCCAGCAGTTCGGGATCCGGCCCGGAACCGAGAACGTGGCCGGCGCGGTGGCGCTGGGCCGAGCGGCGCAACTGGCTGCCGCCGAGCAGGCGTCCGCTGGCCGAGCGGCTCTGCGCGCTGCGCGACGACCTGGCCCGGCGACTCAAGGCCGCGGTGCCGGACCTGGTGGTGATCGCCGAGCAGAGTCCGCGGGCTCCGCATCTGCTCAGCGTGGCGATTTCACGGCGCCGACAGCGAAGCGCTGATCATGCACCTCGATCTCGCCGGCATCGCCGCGTCGAGCGGATCGGCCTGCTCCACCGGCGCGGTCGAGCCGTCGCACGTGCTGGTGGCCATGGGGATGCCGCGCGAGCTGGCCCTCGGCGCCATCCGTTTCAGCTTTGGGCCGGGAGAGCACCGCAGGACCGACGTGGACCGGGCGGCGGAGGTCGTGCCGGCCGTGGTGGCCAAGGTGCGGAAGCTCGCGGCGGTGCTGGGGCGGACGGCGATGAGCGCCCGGGTTCTGGTCGCGATGTCCGGCGGAGTCGACAGCTCCGTGGCTGCCGCCCGTCTGGTGGAGCAGGGCTACGAGGTGGTCGGGGCCACGATGAAGCTGTTCTGCTATGGCGACGAGGTGCCCGACCGGCCCTGCTGCTCGCTCGATTCGATCAACGATGCCCGCGACGTGGCCCACGCGATCGGCATTCCCGCATTACGTGCTCAACCTGGAGGACCGGTTCAATCTGCACGTCATCCAGAATTTCGTGAGCGAGTACAGCCGGGGACGGACGCCCATCCCCTGCGTCCGCTGCAACTCATTCACCAAGTTCCGCGACCTCCTGGCCCACGCCGACGCGCTCGACTGCGAGCTATATCGCCACCGGTCACTACGCTGTCGCCCGGGACGGAGGACTCTACCGGGGCCAGGATCCGGCCAAGGACCAGAGCTATTTCCTCTGGGGAATCGATCGCGCCGTGGTGGCCCGCATGCTGACGCCGGTGGGCGAGATGTCCAAGGCCGAGACCCGGGCCTATGCCCGGCGGCTCGGCCTCACCACCGCCGACAAGGAAGAGTCAGTGGAGATCTGCTTTGTCCCCAACGACGACTACGTCTCGGTGCTGGAGCGGCACCTGCCGGCCGATGCTCCGGCGCTGGTGCCGGGACCGATGGTGACTACGTCGGGCGAGGTCATCGGCGAGCACCGCGGGTTCGGCCGCTACACCATCGGGCAGCGGAAGGGGTTGCCGGGCGGCTCCGGCAGCGCCCGCTACGTAGTGGCGATCCGGCCCGAGCGCTGTGAGATCGTGGTGGGAGGCGTCGAGGATCTGGCGGGACACCGGGTCGAGCTGGAGGAGATCAACTGGCTGGCCGATCCGCTCGAGCCGGGCGACCGGTGTGAAGTGCAGATCAGGTATCGGGCCCGCGGCGCCCCGGCCACGGTACTGGAGAGCCACTCCGACCGATTGACGCTGGCACTGGAGACCCCGGTGCGAGCCATCACGCCAGGACAGTCGGGGGTCCTCTATGGCACCGAGGGCCGCGTGCTCGGCGGCGGAGTGATAAGTTGAGACCGATGCGCTCGCTGCTGCTGCACTGGATTCTGAACGCGGCCGCGCTCTGGGTGGCCGCGGCCATCGTTCCCGGGCTGGAGTTTCACGGGAGCGTGGGCCGCCTGCTTCTGGTGGCCGCTCGTCTTCGGGGTCGTGAACAGTCTCCTGCGACCTCTGCTCGCCATCCTCACCTGCCCGTTGATCCTGCTTACCCTCGGCCTGTTCATGCTGGTCATCAACGCGCTGATGCTGATGATCACCGGCTGGCTGTCCGAGAGCTGGAACCTGGGCTTTACGGTGAGCGGGTTCTGGGCGGCGTTCTTCGGCGGGATTGTGGTGGGGCTGGTGAGCTTCATTCTCTCGGCGGCACTGGCGCCGAAGGAGTTGCGAGTCGCGGGTCGCGAGCCGCGCGGAGGCCCGCAGTTATGAGTCGAATTGGGAGGCTCGTGACTCGCGACTCGTGACTAGTACTTCAGCCCCGCTGAGTCGGCAAATTTCTTCATGAGCTCCTGCTGTTCCGATGTCAACTGATCCGGCACCGTCACCTGCACGCCGACCAGCTGGTCTCCCCGGCGACCGTTCTTCTCGATCCCCTGGCCCTTGATCCGGAATCTCCGGCCCGGCTGCGTGCCCGGCGGAATCCGCAGCAACACCTTTTTCCCATCGAGCGTGCGGACCCGGAGGCGGGTGCCAAGGGCGGCCTGGGCCATGTTGATGGGCACGTCGGCGACGATGTCGAGTCCTTCGCGGCGGAAGAACCGGTCGGGCTGGACCTGGAAGGTGATGATGATGTCACCGGCCGGGGTGCCCGGCCCGTTGCCTTGGCCCTGACCCCGGAGCATTACCCGGTCCCCGGTCTCGGTGCCGGGGGGAACGGTAATGGTGACCCGGCGCTCGGTCCGGATCTCGCCCGCGCCCTGGCAGGTGGGACATTTGGCCGAAGGGATCCGGCCGCGTCCCCGGCACTGGGGACAGGGACGGTTCACCGCAAAGTTGCCCTGACCGAATGAGATCGTGCCCCGCCCCTGACACTCGGGACAGGTAGACCAGGAGGCGCCCGGGGCCCCTCCGTTTCCGCTGCAGGTCGGGCAGGTCTCGGTCACCGGCAGGGTGACCGGGATCTTCCCGCCCAGCATGGCGACCCGGAAGGGCACTTCCACCACGGCCTCGAGGGTGTCGCTCACGGGACGAGGCCTCCTCGCGCCGGCCCCGGCCGAAGATGGACGAGAAGATGTCGCCCAATCCACCGAGGTCTCCGAACTCGAAGCCCTGCGCATCGCCGGGATCGAACCCGCCGCGCTCCGCCCGCCGGCCCGCGCCGGCCCCGGACGGGCGGCGGGGCATGCCGTCGAACGCGCCGTAGCGGCGCATCTGATCGTACTGCTTCCGCTTCTCCGGATCGGCGAGGGTGCTGTGGGCCTCGGAGACCTCCTTGAAGCGCTCCGCAGCCTTGGCGTTGTTCGGGTTGGCGTCAGGATGATACTGCTTGGCCAGCTTACGATAGGCCTTCTTGATATCGTCCTGGCTGGCCGAATCGGGAACGCCCAGGACCTGGTAGAAGTCCTTGGCGGCCACGTTAGTGTTGGCCCTGGTCGGAGTAGACCTGGACCCGCGCCGGGCGGACCAGCGTCCCCTTGAAGCGGTAGCCGGGTTGGAAGGTGGCGCTCACCAGCGTGATCCTTCGACCGGTCGGGTGACGGGAGCGGTCGAAACCGCCTCATGCAGGGCCGGATCGAAGGGTGTCCCGGCCGGATCGATTCGCTCCACGCCGGCATCCTGGAGCTCCTTCCACAGCTTCCGGTCCACGGCGCTGAGCCCTTCGCGCACGGCGGGAAGCGGGGTGCCGGGATCGCTGGCCATCAACCGTTCCAGGTCGTCGAGCACGTCGAGCAGCTTGGCCACGAAGCTGGCCTGGGCCCGGTCGGCCAGCTCGGCCCGCTCCCGGCTGCTCCGCTTGCGGTAATTGTCGAATTCGGCGGCCAGGCGGAGATGCCGGTCCTTCAGCTCGGCCAGGTCGCCCTCGAGCTTGGCGTTCCGCCCACCGCGGAACTGGGGCTGGGTCTCCTCGGTCCGGGAGGAGGGCTCGGCGCTCATATCAGTGGAGGCCATGTCGTCGCCGTCGGCGCTGCGTCCGCCATCGCTGCCCGTGTCGCTCATGCCGGCCGGGGTATCAATCGGGGGCCTATCGGGCTCGAGATGGTTTCTAAAATCGGTTCGCTTGGTCACTTGCGACACTCGCTCTCAGAGTCTCTAGGAAGATAATATGACACTTCCGAAAGTCCGGTCCGCATCTGCCTCAGTGCAATGGGCCTTTCCCGACAATCGCCCCACGCCGGATAGCCTGCGGTGAAGCAGGACAGGGCCGCCTGCGCCGCCCGCGCGCGGATCTCCGGCCGGCTCCCGGCGAAGAGGATCCGCCGGGTCTCCGCCACCTCAGCCAGCACGCAGCCGATCCACACCGTTCCGACCGGCTTGGCCGGGCTCCCCCCGCCGGGGCCGGCAATGCCGGTGATGGAGAGCGCGGCCTGCGACGCCGAAGCGGCGGGCGCGCTCCCAGCGCCATCGCCCGGGCGACCGGCTCGCTGACTGCTCCATGCTCCGCAATCAGCGCCGGGCGCCACGTCGAGGAGCTCGGATTTGACGGCATCGGCGTAGGCGATCACGCCGCCCACGAACACCTCCGAGCTTCCCGGCACCTCGGTCAGCCGGGCGCCCAGGAGACCGCCAGTGCACGACTCAGCCACCGCGATCCGTACCTGGCAGCTCCGCGCCTCATCGAGAACCAGCGCCGCCAGATCAGTGTCGCCCTCGCCATACACACTCTCGCCGGCTCGCTCCCGCAGCAGGTCCGCGGCGGAGCGGAGCCGGCGGTCGGCGTCGTCTCCCGCCAGGTTCCAGGCGCTCAGTCGGAGATCGACCCCCTCCAGTCCCGGCAGGTAGGCCAGCGTCAGCGGCGCGACCTCCCGCTCGATCTCACCCATCCGCTCGGCCAATGACGACTCGGGAACTCCGGTGGTCCGCACCACCAGCGAGCGGATGACCGAGCCAGTGGCTCGAGCGGTGAGCCGCGGCAGTCACTTCGTGCTCCAGCAGCCGTCGCATCTCCAGCGGCACGCCGGGAAGCATGATGACCAGCCCGGGCGATCCCTCGAGCCAGAGTCCCGGCGCCGTCCCCCACCGGTTGCGCAGCACCGTAGCCCCTCGGGGCACCTCGGCCTGGCTCCGGTTGCTCTCGGCCGGCTTCCGCTCCAGCCGGGCGAAGCGCTCCAGCAGGTTGGCCCAGACGCTCTCGTCGAACTCGAGCGGGGCGCCAAACAGATCGGCGACCACCTTTTTGGTGATGTCGTCGCGGGTGGGGCCCAGTCCGCCGGTAGTGAGCACAGCGCCGGTGCGCCGGAGGGCCTCGGACACCGCATCGCGGATCTCGTCGGCCTGATCGGCCACCGACACGCGGCGGGTCACCCGCACGCCCTGTGCGGCAAGCGTTCGAGCCAGCTCGGCGCCGTTGGTGTCGAGCGTGAGGCCGAGCAACAGCTCAGTGCCGATGGTGACGAGTTCGATGTCCACGAGCGGTTCCCTAGAGACAGGAAGCAACAGCGGCCACGAAAGCACGGAAAACACGAAAGCACGGAAGGCTCCCCGTCCAAAGGTACTCCGTGTGCTTCACAGACATCGATTCCTGGTCAAGAGCACACTGGCAGATTTCGACTGCTGTGCTGTTACAAACAACCAGCTCTGCCGTGCGGCGCAAAAGGTAGCTTCTTTGGTCGAAGGAGACCTTTCGTGCTTTCGTCTTTTTCCGTGCTTTCGTGATTGGCTGTTCTTATCTGGACGAAGGAGGAGTTTGCAGCCGGATCAGTGAAGAGCCGCCGGTTGCGGTAGAGGTATACCAGCGAAGGAGTACACCGTGAGTGCCGCGGCAAGGCGAGGGTCACAGCGACGAAGCCGCCGTGGAATTCGTTCCAGTACTGGGCATACTGGTTGTGCTCCCAGCCCATTGGCTTGCGGGCGTCGCGGAAGGCGAACCACAGGATCACCGCCCCCACGAAGATGTTCTGGATGGTGGTCTTGAGCTTACCCGCGCCGGCGGCGGGAATGATCACGCCGCGGCGGCTGGCCCACCAGCGGAAGCCGGTCATGGCCAGCTCGCGTCCGATCAGCAGGAGGCAAACCCAGAGCGGGATGCTGCCCCAGATCGGGATGTCGTACAGATCGTGCCGCTGGCGGGAGATCCAATAGATCGGGATCAAGGTGGCGAAGAGCAGGAGCTTGTCCGCGATCGGATCGAGCAGCTTGCCCAGATCGGTCACCTCATTGCGGCTGCGCGCGAGATGTCCGTCGTAGATATCGCTCACGGCCGCCACGATGAAGATGATGAAGGCGATGAGCTTGGGCCAATAGCCCTCGATGAAGGGCAGCAAAGCGATGACCGGGGTAAAGCAGATCCGGACCAGGGTGATGATGTTGGGCAGGGTCCACATGGCGCCCATTACCCCAACGTCTTGACGACGTTTTTGCTGATCGCCTTGAGGGTGTCGAACACGCCCTCACCGGTCAGCGCCACCGCCTCGAAATACGGGGCGCGCTCGATCCACTGGCCGTCCTGCTGCTCGACCAGAAACTCGGACTCGTGATAGGGATCGGGCGCAGTCCGCTGCTTGGCCGGCTCGGTCACCGGCCACCCCGGATTCAGCGCCGACTGCAGCTCGGCGATCGGTGCGGCATTGGGGAGATCCCGCTTGTTGTACTGGATGGCGAACGGAATCTTGGTCACATCGTAGCCGTGCTGCGACATGTTCTCGTACAGGTTCTGCATGGCCTCGATGTTGGCATCCATCCGCTCGATCTGGCTGTCAGCCACAAACACCACTCCGTCCACGCCTTTGAGGATCAGCTTCCGGGACGCGTTGTAGTACACCTGCCCCGGCACGGTGTAGAGATGGAACTTGACCTTGAAGCCGCGGATGTTGCCGAGATCGACCGGCAGGAAGTCGAAGAACAGGGTGCGCTCGGTCTCGGTGGCCAGGGAAATCATCTTGCCCCGGGATGCCGGCGCCACCTTGTTGTAGACGTGCTCCAGGTTGGTGGTCTTGCCCCCCAAGCCGGGCCCGTAGTAGACCAACTTGCAGTTGATCTCTCGCGAGGCGTAGTTGATCATCGACATGGGCGCGTTTCCTCAGGACCCGAAGAGTTTGTCGATCTCGTCTTCTGCCTCGCCCAGGAATTCCGACTCCACTCCCGGCGCATTGGTACCATCGCGGTTGAACATGTCGGTGAACACCTGGTTGAGCTGGACCACCGCCGTCTTGACCCGCAGCTTGACCAGTCCCAGCGTCGTTCGGTTGTCGAAGAGCACCACCAGAATGACCCGGCGGGCGATATCCGCCAGATACATCGATTCCCGCTCGCCCTGATGGAAGAGGGCGCCGAACTCCGACTCGCCCAGCATGCGGGCCAGCTGATCGTTGGCGCTGAAGTCGGCGGCGGTAAGGGAGGCGAACGCGGTGGCATCGAAGGTGGGGGGCTCGCCCGCGGTCGCGACCATCTGCCCGGTCCGGTCCACGATCAGCGCGGTCCGGGCGTTGGACTCCCCCAGGAAGCCGCCCAGAATCGATTGGATGCGCCGGGCATCATCTTCCCGAAAGGACCAGCTCGACGCACCGCTCATCGGGGCTGCCTCATGCGAGGGTCGCTTCCATACGACGCACAATCGCCTCGGCCCGCCGGCGCAGCATCGGCTGCCGCTCCCAGGCGAGATAGTCTCGCAACAACCGCACCGTCTCCACACCGTTCTGGCCGGCCAGGAATCCCAGCGCGGCGAGCCGGCGCAGCGGACGGGGACTGAACAAATCGCGGCGATGATACGTGAGCCGTTGCTGCGCCAGCAGCCAGCCGGCCGTGAGACCCAATACCACCCCGCCGGCAAAGACCCAGGAACGGGAGCGCATCAACTCACGTCCTGGCGCGCGACCAATGCGTGAGCCAGCGTTACCCCATCGATGTATTCGAGATCGCCGCCCATCGGCAGGCCCCGGGCGAGCCGAGTAACCCGGACCCCCATACCGGCCAGCAGCTGCTGAATGTAGGTGGCGGTGACTTCGCCCTCCATCGAGGGGTTGGTCGCCAGAATCACCTCGCGCACTCCCCCGCCGCGGACCCGCTGCACCAGACGATCCAGCCGAAGCGATTCCGGCCCCACGCCATCCAGCGGCGAGAGATGACCACCCAGCACGTGGTAGTGGCCCCGGAACTCGGTGGAACGATCCACTATCCCAACGGTGGACGGCTCCTCCACCACACAGACCAGCCCCGCGTCGCGCCGAGGGTCCCGGCAGATCGCGCAGGGCTGCTCCTCGGTCAGATTGCCGCACTCGTCACACGGGCGGACCCGTTCGGTGACCGAAGCCAGGACGGACGCGAGCCGCCCGGCCTGTTCAGGGGGTTGCTGGAGCAGATGAAAAGTGAGCCGCTGCGCCGTCTTCCGGCCGATCCCCGGGAGCCTGGCCAGCTCGGTGATCAGCTCCTCGATCGCGCTCACCGGTCAGAAGGGCGATGTAAAGGGCAGCGGCGGCACCTTCCGCATCTCGGCTTGAAGCATCTCGGCCGCCCGGCGTTGGGCCTCGGCCACCGCGGTTAACACCAGATCGCTGAGAAACTCGGCGTCGTGATCCTGAAAGACTGCCGGGTCGATGGACACCGCGCGCACGGTACCCCGCCCATCGGCGGTGACTTTCACCATGCCCCCGCCGGACGACGTCTCGATGGTACGACTGGCCAGCTCGGTCTGCAGTTGCTGCAGCCGCCCCTGCATCTGCTGGCCCAACTGGAACAGCTGCTGAAGATCTGCCATGCTATCGGGTAGTCCTGCCATGTGGGCGCAAAGTATTGGAGAGTATTGGAGATAGCAACGGAGCTGGGAGCCTGGAGCCTCCCGGCTAGTCCACGATTTCTAAATCTAACGCATCCGCCGCGGTATCGAGGGTTGGGTCTTTGGCCCGGAATTCCCGCAACCGGTCGGCCTTGATCGAGGAGTCCGACAGGCGCTGCGGCTTGGCCGGAGCGGGACCTTCGGGCGGGGCCGGAGCGGTCACCCTGAGCTTCACCGGCTGCCCCAGGCTCCGGCTCAGCACCGCCTCGACCTTGCCGGGCTCCTGATTCAGCTGCTCGGCGATGGGCTCCCGCATCAGCAGGCTGAGCCAGGGCGGGTCGAGCGCAATGGGGTCGGTTGCCGCCAGCGCCTCTCCGAGAAAGCGACTCTCCGCCCGCACCGCCGCGACGATGGCAGGCCACGCCGCGCTGACGGCGTCGATGGAGACGGAGGAAGGCGGGGCAGCGGGGCTGCGGGGCAGCGGAGCCGTGGACTGCTGTGAAGGGACCAGATTTCCTTTGCGGCTCACCCTGTTCCGGAACCCTCTGCCTGCTCACCGAGTCGTTCGCTACAACCGCTCCCGGTCCCCGCTCCTGCCCCGCTGCCCCGCCAGTACCTCCTCCAGATCCACGACCCGATCCAGCATGGCCCAGCGCAATAGCAGGGTCTCGACTACCAACCGCGGATTCACGCTGCGGCGGATGCCCTGTTCGTTCTCCGCCAGCAACCGCAGCATCCGGAGCACGTCGCCTGGCTCGAGCAGCGTGCGATAACTCTCCAGCTGGGCGCGTAGCGCCTCGGTCATCCCCTCAGGCTCGGCCCCCACCTGGAGGATCAGCAACCCGCGCAGCACTTCGGCCGCGCCGGCCATGAACTCCGCCAGGTCCAGTCCGGCCTCGGTGAGCCGGTCGATCAGGGGAAACACGGCGCCGGGGTTGCGGTCCACCACCAGCCGGAGCACGTCGCCGTAGAGCTCGTCGTCGGCCAGGCCGAGTATGTCGCGAACCCGGGCGACGGTCACGGTGCCTTCGCCAAAGCTGAGGCATTGGTCCAGCACCGAGAGCGCGTCGCGCATGCCCCCATCGGCGTGCCGGGCGATCAGGGTCAAGGCATCGTCATCGGCCGCCAGTTGCTCGGCCGTCAGGACCTGGCGGAGCCGATCCCGAATGGCGCCGGGACCAATCCGGCGGAAATCGAATCGCTGGAGCCGGGACATTACCGGGGCCGCAGCGGCGGCGATCTTCTGCGGCTCGGTGGTGGCGAACACAAAGACCACTCCGGGTGGCGGCTCCTCCAGGATCTTGAGCAGCGCGTTCCAGGCTTCCCGGGTCAACATGTGGGCTTCGTCCACGATGTAGACCTTGTGATGCCCTTCCCGCGACGCCGCATACATGGCCCGCTCCCGCAGGTCGCGGGCGTCATCCACCCCCCGATTGCTGGCGGCATCGATCTCGACCACGTCCAGATTGGCCGAGCCGTTCCAGATCCGGAGGCAGTTCTCGCACTCACCGCAGGGGTCGCCCGACGGGTCGCGCTGGCCGCAGTTGAGCGCCATGGCGAGGATCCGGGCCGCCGTCGTCTTGCCTACGCCCCGGGGACCGGTCAGCAGATAGCCGTGGGCCACCCTGCCCCGCGACACCGCGCCGCGCAATACGGCGGCGACGTGGTCCTGGACCAGGAGATCGGCAAAACGTTTGGGACGGTAACGGCGGGCGAGAGCTATGGACATGGAGGCTATAGGCTAAAAGAGAAGTGCCTCAGGCACCCCGAAGCGACACCGGGCATCGCTTAGCGCTGCTACCGGCGAGGTCCTGACGCGGTTCGCGCGCCGGCGCCCTTCGGACCTGAGGCACCTGGAATATAACCGACCCTACTACCGGTGGGAATCGTACTCCTGCTCTCACCCCAGAATGGCGCGCTGCCGCTTTAACATCTTCCGCAGCTCCCAGGTTTCGGCCACCACCGCACCGAGCAGGAAGACGATGGAGGTGTAGTAGACCCAGAGAATGAAAAGTACGATCGCGCCAAGATTGGCATCCCCGCCCAACCCCTCGAACGAGGCGAAGTTGGCCAGGTAGAGTGCGTAGAGCCGCTTGGCGACCTCGAACAGGACGGCGGTGAAGGTCGACGCCAGCAGGGCGGTCATCCAGGGCAGCCGGCGAACCGACGCATAGCTGTAGGTGACGTAGAACAAGGACACGGAAAAGCTGAAGGCCAGAAACTCACCCATGTAGCGGCCGAGGCTGGAGACGAAGAAGCCGAGCTGGGGAACGGTCTCCGCTCCGCGCGCCTGCAAAATGGTGAGTCCGGTTGTCAGCAACGTATTGGCCAGGAACAGGACGACGGTTCCCACCACCATCAGGGTGTCGCGCAGCTTGGCCAGGAGGAAGATGGTGATAATGGCACGATGCCGGGTAGGCCGGAGCGAAACGTCGTAAATGTCATTGAGCGCGGTCCGGATTCCGGCAAACAGACGGGTGCTGAACCAGAGGAAGGTGGGCACCGCGTAGAGTGACAGCTGCCCCCGCTTCTTGGTGATGCTGGTCAAGAGACCCTCGATGACGGCGAAGGGGTCGCGGTCCGGCAGGGTCGAATGCGGCGGCAGGAAACGGTGGAACAGATGGATGGTGTCGACTTCGGGGCCCGGAGTGACCGCCTGCGCCAGATGGGTCAGGCCGATCAGCAACAACAGAACAAACGGAACTGCGGCAAGCAGCGCGTCGAAGGTCAACGCGCTGGCGAGGAACGGAAGATTGTCTTCATCAGCAGCCTGGAGTGTCCGGCGGAGAAAGCCGGCGGGAGAATGATGCCACCCGCCGGAGTTTGAGCCGCTCAGGCGAGCGGCTCCTCGAGGTCGGCTGGTGAGCGGCGGCGAGCCCGGGCATCGGCCAGGCGGCGCTCCAGCTCCTCGCGGGGAGACGCCTTGCCGCTCCGCCCGTAGAACTCGGGGGATTCCCCGTCGCCCTCGGCTTCGTCTTCCTCATCCTCCAGCATGCCCTGCAACGACTCCTTGGCTCCGCCAAACTGCTGGGTGATCTCATCCAGCTTCTCTTCGGTCATGGCCCGGAGCTTCCACAGCTTGCGCTGCAGGTTCCGGCGGGTTTCCTCCCCGCTGCTCGGCGCGTAGATCAGGGCCAGCCCGGCGCCCAGCAGCGCGCCGTAGAAGAGCCACTTGGCCGACGAGTCCCCCCGCTCGAGGTATACCACTTCCCTGCGCTGCTTGCCTCGCATTCGCTCCTCCTATTCCCCGGCGTCGGGGTCGTCGGCCGCCGCCACCAGCACCGGCTTGAGCGCCGCATGATGCTGGATCGGGGCCTGGATGAATCGATTCACCTGTTCCTGGGTGCCATTCACGTTCAGCTGCTCGAACAAGAACGAAAAGGTCTTTTCCAGATCGGCCGCAATGGCGCCGCGGACGTCTTCCGGCAGCGACCAGAGATCCTGCTTGAACGGGCCGATCGCCTTCTTGCGCGCCTTATAATAGAACTGCTCCTGGGTGTCGCCGCTTTTCCGCTCCGCTGCCGCGTTCTCGTCCAGCCAGGCCCGTATCCGCTGCTTCAGCTCTCCGGGAAGCCGGGGATGATCGAAGATGATGTTCTGGAAGTTGGTGGCGAGGTGGATTTCGGCGGTTTCGATCCGGGGGAAGTTGCCGAACGCATTGGAGGGCAGCGTGCTGGCCCCGTGCTGTACCGCCCCGGCCAGCCCGTATTCGTCCCGGGCGACCTGCGACAAAGCGGCCAGCGCCTGAAGGTCCAGCTTCACGTCGGCGATGGAGCCGTCCGGAAGCACCACGCCACCGTGGGAGGTGCCGGTCTGCACCGAGATCTTACTGATGCCCGCGTAGTCGCCCAATGCGGCGAGGCTTCGGTTGTATCCCTGCATGAAGGCGTGGAGCTCCTCCACCGTGCTGTTCTTCATGCCGACCTCGCCGATCTCCGCGCCGACGGAAACGGTGACGCCGTCCGGCTCCTGCTCTCGGATGAACCCGGTGATCTCGGCGGCCCGCTCGTAATTGAGCCGCTGCTGCTCGGCCAGCGAGCCCTGGGAGAGGTCCACCAAGGTGGACGTGTCCACATCGATGTTATAGAACCCAGCGCCCACCTCTTCGGCGATCAGCTTCTTCACCTCGCCGACTTCGCCTTCGGGATCTACCTGATATTTCTTGTGATTGACCTGGCAGTGGTCGCCCTGAATGAAGAGCGGCAAGGCGTAGCCTTCCCGCAGGGCGGCAGCGATCAGCACCGACACGTACTCGGCGGGGCGCTGTTCGGTGTAGGCGATCTCCGACCGGGCAATCTCCAGGATGATCGCTCCGGCTTTGCCCGCGCGGGCGGCGCGAAAGATCGCCCGGGCGGTGTCGTAGGCGAGCATGCGAACATTGATCGCGGGTACGGTAAAGCCCCCGCACTCGCCCCGGCCGCGCGCCAGGTAGAGATCATTGATCGAAGCCGGGCGGGCTCCCGTTACCTGGCCCAGCTCCCACAGCAGCCAGCGGGCCGCCTCGCGGTCGGGTCCGGCTCCAAAGACCGCCTGCCAGACCACCCGGTCGGTGGACGACGAGCGAAGCTTGGCCTGCTCCCTGACCTTCACCCCCCCGGGAACCAGGGTTACTGCACCGTCGTATAGATCAACTACCCGTTGAGTTGCATCAGCCATGCAGGTCTATCCTCTTGGAAGCAGTATCCATACAGCGTTTGCCAAAGGTAGGGCGGGAGCGGGGGCCCCGCAACGCATTGCGGCTGCGGATCACGCTTCGTCGGCGGAGGCGGGCTCGGAGGGCTCCTGGACCGGAAATCCGGGGCGACCCATCGCGGCGTAGGTGAGCCGCTTACCCAGCTCGACGCCGGGCTGATCGAAGGGGTCGATACCATACCAGATGCCGGCGTACCCGGTCGCCAGCTGAAAGAACATGATCGCCTCTCCCAGGGTGGCGGCGGTGAGATCGGGGAGCCGAAGGGTACAGTTCATCCGTCCCATCTGCGCCAGGGCAGTCGAAGTGGCCTCGTACTCCGCCCGCAGCAGCTCACCCAGGGTGTGGCCCGGCAAGTAATCCAGATCCGCAGGAAGACTTTCAGCTGAGCTGGGCCGGGGGATCTTTACATCCACGCCCAGGTCTTCAACGGCGACGAACGTGATCACCTTGTCGAAGGGCCCTTCCATAAAGAGCTGCACCTGACTGTGCTGGTCGGTGGCACCCACCGCAGCCACCGGTGTCAGTCCGACGTGGACGGTCCGCCCTTCCCGATCCACCCGCTTCCCCAGGCTCTCGGCCCAGAGCTGGCGATACCACTCGGCGAATTCGCGCAGCCGATCGGTGTAGGGCATCAGCACGTCGATTCTGGCGCCAAGATCGGTATCGGCCGCCCAGTGCAGTGCGGCGTAGAGGGCAGCCGGATTCTGCAGCAGGTCGTCGGATTCAGCCCGGTCCAACGCCCGCCGGGCGCCTTCGAGGAGCCCATCGATGTCGATCCCCACCAGAGCAGCGGGCAGCAGCCCCACCGGGGAGAGGACGCTGAAGCGACCGCCGATCTGGGGCGGGACATCGAGGGTCGCGATGTGTTCCCGCTGGGCCAGCTCACGCAAGGCTCCGCGGGCGGGATCGGTGGTGAACACCAGGTGGCGATACGCGGCTGGTCCCAGGGCTTCTTCCAGCCAGGCGCGCACCACCAGGTATTGAGTCATCGTCTCCGCCGTCCCGCCGGACTTGCTGATTACGTTGACCAACACCCGCCGGGGGTCAATCCGCTGCAGGGCGGCCGACACCGAGGTGGGGTCGACATTCTCCAGCACGGTCAGTCGGGGGAAGAAGTCGCGGCCTTCATCGTCCCACTCGTTCCAGGCCGGCCGGCGCAATCCGTTGAGCAGTGCCTTGGTACCCAGTGCCGATCCACCGATGCCAAGCACGAGAACATGATCGTGGGCCTGACCCAGCCCCTCGGCAAAGGTCTTGATCGCGTGCACCGTGGGACCTTGATCAACCAATTGATAGAAGCCGTAGTCGCCCGCTGCCCGGCGCTGCCGCACTTCCGCCTGCACTCCAGCGAAGCGGCCGGCCAGCTCGGTCAGCCGGGCCCGGGGGAGCCCGTGTTGCTGGTCCAGCCCGTCTTGGAACATGCGTCCGTAGCGCAGCTTGATCACCCGACCTCCACCGTCAGCCCGTCGTATGCAGGGAAGATCCCCTGGGGAAGCTTCTTCTCCAAGTCGGCGTGCCCCGTCTCATGGGTTAGATGCGTGAGATAGGTCCGGCGCGCGCCCAGCGCACGGGCGGTCTCCACCGCCTCGGTGATGCTCAGATGAGTGGGATGAGGACGCCACCACAGCGCGTTCAGGACCAGAACATCCAGGCCCCGGAGGCGCTCTCGCTCTGCCGGAGGAATCGACTTCACGTCGGTGATGTAGGCGAGGTTCCCGAAGCGATAGCCAAATACGCGGAGGTGTCCGTGCTGGAAGGCGAGAGGGAGCATTTCCACCCCGGCGACGGTCATCGGTCGGTCCGGCTGGGTCTCATGGAGCCGCAGGCTGGGCTTCGAGGTTCCTTCATAGGGCCGCACGGCGTCGTCAAAGATGTAGTTGAAGGAGGACCGCAGCCGCTCCAGCGTTTCCTCCGGCCCATAGATCGGCAACGGATCGCGCCGGCGGACCGAAAAGATCCGGAGGTCGTCGATCCCGTTGATGTGATCGGCGTGCTCATGGGTGTACACCACGGCATCGACGCTGGTGAAGCCGCCGGCGATGAGCTGCAGCCGGAGCTCGGGAGGAGTATCGATGAGGATGGTCGAGCCGGAGGCTTCCAGGATGGCGCCGGAGCGAGTGCGTTTGTCCCGTGGATCGGTCGAACGGCAAACGGCACAGTCACACCCGATCTGGGGCACGCCGAACGACGTGCCCGTGCCCAGAAACGTGAGCCGCATCTCCTAAACTGCTTCGACCTTGAGGAGGTTGGTAGTACCCGGCATGTCGAACGGAACACCGGCGGTGACCACCAGACGCTCGCCCGGCTGGGCCAGCTGGCGATCGAGGATCTGCTGCCGGGCCACCGCGAGCATGCTGTCATAGTTGGTCGAGTGCTCGGTGAGCGCGGGGGTCACTCCCCATACCAGGGAGAGCTGGCGGAAGGTCTCCGGCTCCGGGGTGCAGGCAAAGACCGGCACCGTGGGGCGGCAGGTGGCCACCTTACGAGCGGTGAAGCCGCTGCTGGTGAAGCAGACGATCAACGGCGCGGAGAGCATCTCCGCCGCGGCACAAACCGCGACTGCGATGGCATCTTCGGTCCGGATCGGGCCGGTCTGGGAGGAGCGGTGATGGACCAGCGCTCCGTCGTCGGCCGAGCGCCGACCCAGCGCGGCGTCGATGGTTGCCCCCCGGGGCGGGCGCTGGCTTTCCATCTCCCGCGCGATCCGATCCATCGCTTGCACCGCCTCCAGGGGATACTCGCCCACGGCGGTCTCCGCCGACAGCATCACCGCGTCGGTGCCATCGAGGATGGCATTGGCGACGTCGGAGGTCTCGGCCCGGGTAGGCCGGGGCGCGTGGATCATGGACTCCAGCATCTGGGTGGCGGTGATGACCGGCTTACCGTGGAGCCCCGCTTCGCGAATGATCTTCTTCTGAATCAGGGGAACTTCCTCGAACGGCAGCTCCACGCCCAGATCGCCCCGGGCGACCATGATGGCGTCCGACGCGTCGAGGATGCCGCACAGATTCTTGAGCGCGGTGTCCTTCTCGATCTTGGCGACCAGCTTTACCCCGCGGGGGACGAGGGAGCGAAGCTGCTCCATGTCCTCCGGCCGGCGCACGAAGGAGAGGGCGATGTAGTCGACGCCGAGCGAGGCGGCGTGCTGCACGTCCTCCATGTCCTTCTCGGTCAGAGCCGGGGCGCTTACCTCGATGCCCGGGAGGTTCATCCCCTTGTGGGCCTTCACCTCGCCGCCGTAATGCACCACCGCCTCCACCCGCTGCTCCCGTACGCCACGCACCTCCAGCGCGAGCAAGCCATCGTCGAGCAGAATTCGGGCACCGATCCGCACGTCCCTCGCGAGATCGTCGTAGGTGGTCGGGATCTCGCCCGAGCGGGCGACGTCCTCGGGCGCAAAGACCACGCGCTGGCCGGACTCGAGCCGGATGGGCTGGCTCAGGTTCCCGATCCGGATGCGAGGTCCCTGGAGATCGAGCAGCACCGCGGCCGCTTCCCGCCTCCCTTGCAGCACTCCGCGAAGCTGAGTGACCCAGCGGGAGCGGATCTCGGGAGTTCCATGCGACGCGTTGATCCGGATGACATCGACCCCGGCGTTGAGCAGCGCGGTCATCTGTGCGGGCTGGTCCCAGCTGGGGCCCAGGGTGGCGACGATCTTGGTGCGGCGGATGGAGGCTCGTGACATGGGAAAATCTTAATCGGGACGGGTCATGCCTGCATGACCACCGCGCCGCCGACGACCGTCAGCACCGCGCGTCCCTGGCGGAACGCCGCGCCGTCACCGTGCTCGGCGCCGGGGTCCACCCTCCACGCCACCAGGTCGGCATCGAAGCCGGGAGCCAGCACTCCCCGTCTGCTTCCGGCGCCCGCCGCCTGGGCCGCGGCCACGGTGTAACCGGCGATCGCGTCGGTAAAGCCGAGCTTCTCCTCCGGTCTCCATCCTTTGGCCGGAGCGCCATCGAATCCTTTCCGTTCCAGCGCGGCGTAGATCCCTTCCCTTGGATCGATGGATGCTACGGGGACATCGCTCCCGAAGACCAGCCGGCCGCCCCGCTGCAGCAGCGAGCGGAAGACATACGCCCCTCGACCGCGCTCGCCCCAGTGCCGGTCCACCAGGGGGATATCCGTGAGCAGGTGAGCCGGCTGCATCGAGATCACCAGCCCGCCGCGAGCGGCGCGCTCGAGGTCGAGGGATGGACGCACTGGAAGTGCTCGATCCGGTGCGGCACGGCTACGGCCGGGAGGCCCTCGAGCAGATCCAGGGCTCGGCGAACGGCTGCATCACCGATCGCGTGGACCGTCGCCGCGATCCCCGCCGCTGCCGCCGCGGTCACCGCCTGCCGCGCCTCGTCCTCGCCGGTGATCGGCATGCCGCGATCCCGACTGCCGGTATACGGCTCCAGCATCCACGCGGTACGGCTACCCAGACTTCCATCGAGAAACAGCTTCACCCCGCCAATGGTCATCCAATCGGAGCCCACCCCGCTCCGGATTTTTCGCTGGATCAGAGTCGCCAGCGCTGAGATCGGCGGATGAAACAGGACCCGCAGCCGGAGCTTCCCGGTGGACTCGAGCCGCTGAAAGCTCTCCAGCACCATCAACGATTCGACGTCGTGAATCCCGGTCACCCCCAGCCGGTGCGCCTCGGCCTGCGCTTCGAGCAGCGCCGCATCGAGCAGATCGGGCGGCGGTTCGGGGAGGTGCGGCGTCACCAGCTCGATGGCGCGCTCCAGAAGAAGTCCGGTCGGCTCGCCGGCGGCATCGCGGACAATCCTGCCGCCGGAGGGATCGGGAACGTCACGGCTGATCCCGGCCGCTGCGAGCGCGGCGCTGTTGAGCCAGGCAGCGTGGACATCTAATGAATCGAGGTAGACCGGTCCCGGTTGTACCCGGTCCAGGGCGATGCGGTCTGGAGCGGAAGGCCAGCCGTTGGCGTCCCACCCCTGGCCGATCACCCAGCCCTGCACTGGGCGAGCAGCCGCCACCCGCGCAGATCACCTGTTCCCGAGTACGCAGTCCACTCAGCTCCACCCGCCGCCGATTGAGGGCCCAAAGAGCGAGATGAGTGTGGCCGTCCACCAGGCCGGGGGTGACCAAAGCATCGGGGAGGTCGTAGCGCGGCACCGACGGGGGAGCGGTGCGATCCAGCTTCGCTGCCGGGCCAACCGCCTCGATTCGACCATTCCGCCACAGCACGGAATCCCCTTCCAATCCGGGGCGCATGGTCAAGACCCGGCGAGCCCGAATGAGGCCGGATGGGGCGCCTGTCACGAGAGTCATTGCAGGGAAGGTAACCCTCGCCCGGACTGGAAATTTCGGGTGCCGCCTGGCGGGCCAACAGGCTGCGCAAGGCAGTTTCCACATGTGGAAAAGCCTGGGAAGTGAATATCTTATTAGCGTGTAAAACCTCAGAAAACGCTTCAGGCTCAGCAGAGAAATGACTTTAAACTGGCAGGCTAATTCGGCTGATTAAATCAGCTTGTGATCCATCGGTACAGTCGAGTATGCCCAAGACGACAGTGTCGCCTGTGCCCAAGTAATTATGCAGACATTCTAATTATGAACATCTTCGACATGCCGGGTGCCCCCTTCGCGAGGGGAATGGCAGAAATGCATGAAAATGCCGATTGTGACCGGCGGGTAACGAATGGACCAATGATCGGAGGAGATTCGAAAGCGAAGATCGGAGGAAATTCGAGGATTAGTGGCGAAAGCGCAGCTTCCCTCCCCCGCCCCGGTACAAGGGGCCGACGAAGCGGATCGGCGAAGCCTCGAGCGCCTTGGCCAGATCTCCCTTGCCTTCCACCCGAAAGGATCCGACGAGCGGCTGGCTCCATTGCGGTGCCAGCTCCAATTCGGTCTGCCAGATCCCGAGACTTCGTAGCCCTATCATCGACCACGACTCGAGAACGGGTCGGCTTACCCGGGTGCTGTCCCGAGCCGGCCGGCCGTTCCAGACCAGGAGGGTTTTCCCGACCTTGACGCTGTAGCTGTCCAAGAGGGTATCGGCGGCATCCGCGACCGCGGTGCGAACCTCCTCCATCGATACCCCGCTGGCTTCGGCCGCACGGCTCAGCCCTCCCTTGCCTCCAAAAAGCTCGACTACGAAATCCCGCTGCCCGCCGGATTTTCGTGCCGCCGTGGCCAGGGACCATACCGCCAGCATCTGGGGCTTCTTTTTGTCGGCTACCCGGTGGGTCCCCACCTGAACCGCGTCGAGGTAGTAGAAGCAGAGCCTCGATGGGGTCCAGGAGGCGAATTCGGGTTGGGTGGCGATGACCGAGCGAAGGGCGGGGTGGAGGTGGGAATCCTGGTCGGCCCGGACCAGAGCAAACTCATTCTTGGGAAGTCGAGGAGCCTTGCCGGGTCCAGGAGGAAGCGCACACAATAACCGGTCCGGAGACCCTGGAGGTCCCAGACCTGGGCGTCCTTGGGTCCCGGGCACTCTGGGCGGCGAGCGAAGAAGCAGCATAGCAGCTGCTCACGGCTATGCCGAGTGCTACACGGTTGCGGATACCTGCCTCGAGACCTCAGGGGGTGTTGCGGGTTCAGCTCCGGCGTGCGCTGCTCTTCACCGCCGCACGCAGCTCGCTGTAATCCCGCGGATCCAGCGCATTGAAGCTCATGTTCCGGTACTTCACCTTGCCATCGGGTCCGACGACGAACACCGTGCGCCGGTTATAGGGCCCGTCCGGGTCCTTGCTGGAGTACTGCTTGGCGACCCGTTGCTCCGGATCGCTGAGGAGCCGGAAGGGGAGTCCGAGGCTCGCAGCAAAGCGGCTATGGGTCTGCACCGAATCGGTGCTGATGCCAACCAGAACCACGTTCGGGCCGAACAGGCTGTCATACTGCTCGGCAAAGGTGCGCATCTCCGCGGTGCACCCTTTGGTGAAATCCTTGGGATAGAAGGCGACGACGACGGTCTTTCCGCGATCGCCGGCCAGCTGGTAGGGCGATTCGACCGGGCCCACTCCGTCCTTGTTGGCCCAGGGCAGGGAGAAGTCAGGGGCGCGCCGCCCGACGTCGGGGCCGCCGATGACCACCAGCGGCTTGCCTTGGGCAACCGCGAGGGGAGCGCCGGCCAAGAACACGGTGAATGCCAGCAGGAGTGTGGAATAGCGCATGCGAACAAATCCTGGCTGAGGAGTGAGTTCAGTCCTGGGTAACCCGGCGCAGCGCGCCATCGAGATCCTGGGTGCCGCCGATCCCGGTGTACGCCACCTTCCCTGCCCGGTCGACGATCACGACGTACGATGTAGCCGGAACCTGATAGGCCCGGGTGCTGGTGCCCTGCGTCGTCGTAGAGGGTCCGGTACGGTGGCTTATGGGTCTCCAGGTACCGGCGGACCCGCTCAGGGGTCTGGTTCACCGTCACATTGACCCCGATGAACTCGACCTTGCTGCCGTACGCGGCCTGAGCCGTGCGGACAGTCGGCAGCAGCTCTTCGCAATTGGTACACCAGGTGGCCCAAAACTCGAGCAGGACCGGCTTCTTTCCAATATACTGGCTCAGGTCCACCGGTTTGCCATCCAGGTCATGGACCACCACCGACCGGCGCCCGGAGAACCGACGGCGATCCCGGATTCCTGCGCCGCGAGTGCCCGGGAACCCCAGGTCAGCACGACGAGCCAGCGCTGCAACAGCGAATGCGTGTCTCACAGGACGCTTCCCGCTCTCACGAAGTAGTATTCCGCCATGGCCAGCAGCAGTACGCCGCCGGCCCGCTTGATCACCAATGTCCATTTACCGGCCCGCGGGAGTGCCGCCAGGCCACCGCTGAACAGGCCCACCGCCACCAGCAGCGCCGTGAGACCGAGCGAGAAGACGAACAAGTAGAGAAAGCCGAGCCAGGCGCTTCTCGTCGTGCTCACAAAGGTGAGCACCGCGGCAAAGGCGGGGGCACCGCAGGGAGCTGCTACCAGCCCGGACGTGGCTCCCAGGGCAAAAACCCCGCCCAGCGAATCGCTCCGGAACCGGCTCGACCACGCGGCGAGCCTGGCTGGTACGCTGATGCTAAAGACGTCCAGCAGCGCCAGACCAAACACCAGGAGCAGGTTGCCCATCAGCAGCAGGGCCCATGGACTGGAGCTCACGGCCCCAAACAGGCTGCCCGACAGGCCAGCCAGCAGCCCCAACAATGAATACACCAGCGCCAGGCCCAGCGCGTAGGTCAGCGTCAGGGCGATGCTCCGGCCGCGCGAGCGTCCCACCGCTCCCGCGCCCCCCAGGATTCCGGCGGTGATCGGAATCATCGGGTAGACGCAGGGTGTCAGGCTGGTGGCCAGGCCGGCCAGGAACAGCGCGGCAATGGCAGCCAGAGGCTGGTCCCGAAGCGTCGACTCCAGACCGGGCGCGAGGGCGGAGAACAGCACCGGCGTCACGACCTCTCGGCGGGGGCGCCGGCGCCGTAGCGAGACGCCACGTACTCGTCGAGGATGCCGAGAAACTCGGCGACGATGCTGTCGCCCTTCAGGGTGACCAGGAGGCGTCCGTCGACGTATACCGGCGCCTTGGGCTCCTCGAACGTCCCCGGAAGTGAGATCCCGATATTGGCGTGTTTGGATTCACCGGGACCGTTCACCACGCAGCCCATCACCGCCACCTTCATCTCCTCCACCCCGATGTACTCGCTCCGCCACACCGGCATTTTCTCTCGCAGGTAATCCTGAATCTCCTGCGCCATCTGCTGAAAGAAGGTGCTGGTCGTGCGGCCGCAGCCGGGGCAGCTGGTGACCTGCGGGGTGAAGCTTCTGATGCCGAGCGACTGGAGGATCTGCTGCGCGACCCGCACCTCCTCGGTCCGGTCGCCGCCGGGCTCCGGCGTGAGCGAAACGCGGATGGTGTCGCCGATGCCCTCCTGGAGCAGGATGCTCAAACCCGCGGTGCTGGCGATGATGCCCTTGGCACCGAGCCCGGCTTCGGTGAGGCCCAGATGCAGAGGATAGTCGCACCGGGCGGCGAGCATGCGGTACACATCCACCAGGTCCTGCACCCCGGACACCTTGGCGCTGAGCACGATGCGATCGTGTCCCATGCCGGTGGCCTCGGCCAGGGTGGCCGATTGCAGCGCGCTCTCCACCATCGCCTCCAGCACCACCGCCCGTGCGTCCCGCGGGGTGGACCCGCTTGGCGTTGGCGTCCATCATCTCGGTCAACAGGTTCTGATCCAGCGAGCCCCAGTTGACCCCGATTCGCACCGGCTTGTCGTTGGCCAACGCCACCTCGATGATGGCGCGAAAATTCTCATCCCGCCGTTTTCCGCCGACGTTCCCTGGATTGATCCGGTACTTGGCGAGGGCCCGGGCGCACTCAGGGTACTTGGTAAGCAGCAGATGTCCGTTGTAGTGGAAATCGCCGATGATGGGGACGCTGACACCCAGCCGATCGAGTCCCTCCACGATGGCCGGCAGGGCCGCGGCAGAGTCCTCGTTGTTGACCGTCACCCGCACCAGCTCGCTGCCGGCGGCTGCCAGCTGGGCCACCTGCGTCACCGTTGCGGGCACGTCGGCCGTGTCCGTGTTGGTCATCGATTGCACCACGATCGGATGACCGGAGCCGACCGGCACACCGCCGATGGTGGCGGTCACGGTACTCCGGCGAGTGACGAGGGGCATGACGGAAATATAAGGGGTCCCTGGTTCCCGGTTCCGGGTCCCAGGTACATTCGTGCATGCCTGCCGAGCCCCGGTCCACGCAGCCGCGCGCCGCCATCTCCGCGGTCGCGTCCTACGTCCCGGAGCGAATCCTCACCAATGCCGAGCTGGCCCGGAGCCTGGATACCTCGGACGAGTGGATTGTCACCCGAACCGGCATTCGCGAGCGCCGGATCGGGGCTCCGGGCGAGACCACCTCGACCATGGGCGCCGAGGCCGTGAGACGGCTGATGGCGAGGAAGGGTCTAGGGCCCGACGACATCGACGCCCTCATCGTCGCCACCGTCACCCCGGACATGCTCTTCCCCGCCACCGCCTGTCTGATCCAGGACCAGCTGAAGCTGGGACAGGCCTGGGGATTCGACCTCTCGGCAGCCTGCTCCGGATTCCTCTACGCGCTGACCACGGGTGCCCAGCTGGTGGCGACCGGAGCCCACCAACGCGTGGTCGTAGTCGGAGCCGACCTCATGAGCTCCATCATCGATCCGCTCGACCGAACCACCGCGGTGCTGTTCGGTGATGGTGCCGGCGCGGTGTTGCTGGAGCCGGCTGAGCCGGGCTACGGGATACTCGACTTCCACCACCGGGTGGATGGCAGCGGACGAAACGATCTGCTCATGCCGGCGGGCGGAAGCTCCTTGCCTCCCAGCGCGGCCACCGTCGCGGCCCGGCAGCATTTTCTCAAGCAAAACGGCAAGGTGGTGTTCAAGTTCGCGGTGTCCCAGATGGTGGCCAGCGTGCAGACTCTGCTGGCAGCGCCATAGCCTCACTCCCTCCGATGTGGCTCTGGTCGTGCCGCACCAGGCCAACCAGCGGATCCTCGATGCCGTGGCCGAACGGCTCTGCTTGCCCCACGAGCGAGTGGCATCGGTGCTGGCCCGCTATGGCAACACCACCGGCGCAACCCTTCCGCTCGCGCTGGACGCCGCGCTGGCAGAGGGAAAGATCAAACGGGGCGATCTGGTGGTGTTTACCGCGGTGGGTGCCGGCTTCACCGCCGGCGCGACGCTGGTGCGCTGGTCCTGACTACGCCCGGGAGAATTCGGCGGCGGTGATCGCGGCCAGGTCGCTCTCGCTCAGGGTGACCTCCGCCGCAGTGGTGCTGTCCACCGCATGCTCGACCGTGCGGGCGCTGGGAATCACGATGACGGCAGGCGACTGCGCCAGCAGCCAGGCCAGCACCAGGGCATGGGGAGTGACTCCCAGCCGAGCGGCCATAGGCTGGAGCACCGGATGAGCCGGTAGCTTGCGATTGAGCCGCCCGCCCCCGGTCGGGCTGTAGGCCAGAAATCCGATTCCCTCCTCTCCACAGTATTGCACCACTCCCTCCGCCAGTGCCTCCCGGAAGAACGGGTTCAGCCGGTTCTGCACGCTGGTCACCGGGACCACCGTCTGGGCCTCCCGGATCTCCGGCACGCTGACGTTGGAGAGTCCCACCCAGCGGATTTTGCCCTGGCGCTGGAGGTCGGCCAAAGCACCGACGGTCTCGGTCAGGGGCACGCGGGGATCGGGAACGTGGAGCTGGTACAGGTCGATGCGCTCTACCTCCAAGGCCCGGAGCGACCGTTCACAGGCGGCGCGCAGGTGCTCCGGCCGTCCATCCATCTCCCAGCGGCCGCCGGGGCGCCGCATCCCGCCTTTGGTGGCGACCAGGATGGAATCCCGATTCCCTCGCCACGTCTTCAGCGCCCGGGCGATGAGCCGTTCATTGTGTCCCAGCTCGTTGTCATCGAGACAGTAGACGTCCGCGGTATCGATGAGGGTTACACCCGCGTCGAGCGCCGCTTGAATGACCCGGATGCCTTGCTCTTCGGGAGGGCGGTCCTGAATGGAAAGATGCATCCCGCCGTATCCCACGGCGGAAACGGACGGCGCATCGAGTCCCAGTCGGCGCTGGGGTATGGTGCCCGCGTGGGTCACGTCAGACCAAGCTGCTTGGTCAGCCGGGTCCATTCGGCCGCGGTGACAATCCCCTGATCCTTCAACGGCGTGAGGGTAGCCAGAATGTCGGCCCGGCTCCCGTCGATCCGGCGCTCCCGCAGCTCGGTGATCATCCGGGCGAAGCGGTGCTCGTATTCGTCGGCCGCCAGCTTACCCTCCTTCCTCAGGTTGCTAAGCTTCTTGAGCTCTTCGGCGATGCGCGCCGGCGTTATGGGCTTGAGAGCGCCTTTTTGCTGGTCAGGCGACATGGGACCCCTCTCCGAGTGCGTGAACGGTAAACCGACTTCTTGGAATTATGGCGGTCCCCGGCGCGGCGTCCAGAGCGGGAGGAAAACTCAGGCCCCCCGCGGGAGCAGAGCCGCCAGCGCCAGGAACAGATCGCCAGTGGTGAACGGCTTCTGGAGGAACGGAGCATCGGGCGGGACCAGTCCCTTCAGAATGTTGGTCTCCGCAGCATGGCCGGACATGAACAGTACCGGCAGATCGGGACACAGCTTCTGCAGCTCATCGCGCAGCTGGCGGCCGTTCAGCCGAGGCATGATGATGTCGGTGATCACCGCGTCGATCTTCCTGCCGCTTCGGGCGATGTCCAGCGCCGCCTCGCCATCGGACGCGGCCAGCACGGTGTAGCCCTCCCGCTCGAGCGACCGGACAACCAGCGCGTTGAGGTCCGGCTCGTCTTCAACCACCAGCACGGTGCCGGCCGGACGCGCTGCTTCAGTGCGTCGTGACCGCCTCGTCCGCGGTCTGGATCTCCGCCGGCGCTCCGGCTGCCGCCGGCCAGTAGATCTTCACCGCGGCACCTTCGCCTGGCACACTCTCGGCCTCGATATACCCGCCATGCTGCTTCACGATGCCGTACACCATCGAGAGCCCCAGGCCAGTGCCTTCGCCGACGGGCTTGGTGGTGAAAAACGGCTCGAATACCCGGCCGAGGGTGGCGGGGTCCATGCCTCTCCCCGTGTCGGCGACGGTGAGCACCACGTATTCGCCCGCTGGAATGACAAACCCTCGGTCACCCGCGTGGACTATCGGGAAGCGCGATATCCGCCACCGAGATCCGCACCCGGCCACCGGTCGGCGTCGCATCACGCGCGTTGGCTACCAGGTTGATGAGAATCTGCTCGATCTGGTCGGGATCGGCGTGCACCCGTCTGCTGGCGTGAGAGGGAACCAGCTCCAGTGTTTTGTCGCTTCCGAGCAGCTGTCGAAGAACCGGCGTCATCCCCACGGCCAGGTCGTGGAGCAGGACGTCCCGCGGCTGGGTGACCTGCAGGCGGGTAAAGGCCAGGAGCTGGTGGGTTACTCGGGCCGATCGATTGGCGGCGTGCAAGGCAGCCCGGAGATCCGCCGCCTGAGGATGGTCGGGACCGAGCGCCTGAAGCACGTACTGGCAAAAGCCCAGCACGACGGTCATCTGATTGTTGATCTCATGGGCGACTCCGCCGGCCAGAGTACCCACCGACTGGAGCCGCTGCGCGTTCCGCAGCTGCTGATCCCGGCGCCGCTCGGCGGTCACATCCCAAAGAAAGGCCACTCCGGCGATGATGGTCCCCGCTGCGTTCCGCACCGGCGCCGCCTTGACGGTGATCTCTGCCCGCCGCCCGCTGGCATGCTCGATAATGATGGTCTCGTGTTCCACCGTCTCGCCGTGCTGGAGGGCACGCGCAATGGGCCACTCCGCCGAGCCGATCGCGCTGCCGTCGAGCCGGAAACCGCGATACAGCTCGCTGTAGGACTCCACCCGATCGGCTATGAGCTCCCGGCCGAAAATTTCGGTGACCTTGGGATTGGTATACAGGACTCGCCCGGAAGGAGCTTCGGCGATGATGATGGCCATCGGCGATTGGGCGAGCACGGTGAGCAGCTGCCTCCGCTCCCCGTCGCGCTCCGCCGCCAGACGCTCGGCACGCTCCCGAGCCTGGTTGAGAGCCTCGTTCCGTCCCCGCACCGCCGCAAAGGTCCGGGCATTGGCGATGCCTCGTCCGAGCTGAGTTACCAGTGCGCTGAGGAAATCGCGGTAGGGGACATCAAAGGGTATGCGAGGATTCAGGCCGGCAACGACAACACCCTCGACCGGGGCGCCTAGCCCCTGCCCCTGGAGCGGTACCAGCAACGCCTGATGGGGAGCCTGCACCCGGGCCGACCCAGGACTGATCCGGCCGGGTGGGATCTCGATCACCCGCGAAGTGGAGTCCGCGAGGACCGGTTCAATCGCCTGCATGCTGTAGGAGTCCGGGGCAGCACCGGAAGCCGCGGCGAGGCTCAAACGCCGAGTCTCCGGCTCGGTCAGATACAGCAGCAGGTAAGGGAGATCGGTCTGATGCTGGGACAGCACCGAAGCTGCGGTGTCGCAGGCTTCGTCTTCAGAGCGGGCTTCAGTTTCGTGGGCCGCGAGGTCCCGGAGAATCTCGATCCGCCGATCGGCGATGACCCGTTTGGTCGTCTCCTGCACCGTGACCAGCACCCCGCCAACCGCGCCGTCGTCGTCGCGAATCGGGCTGTAGCTGTAACTCCAATACACGTCGTGCAGCCGGTCGCCGCGGGTGATCGGCACCAGATGGTCTTCGTGCCAGGTGGCCTCGCCCCGCTCCATTACACCTTCGACCTCGGCGCCGATGATGTCCCAGATCTCGGCCCAGCATTCCCTTCCCCGCTGGCCCAGCGCCGACGGGTGCCGATCGGGTCCCAGGCTCTGGCGGTAACCGTCGTTGTAGAACTGGATCAGATCCGGACCCCACCAGATGAACATCGGGTGGCGGGTGTTCAGAAGGATGCCGACTGCGGTTCGCAGACTGTGGGGCCAGGTGGAGACCGGCCCCAGGGGCGTAGCCGCCCAATCGAAGCGGCGCATGAGGGCGCCCATTTCTCCGCCACCCGAGAGCACCTCCTCGAGCACGGCTTCGTCCGGCGGGGGCACCGCAAGTCTTGAACTCATCTTCCTCAGGGGAACTGGAGCACCGGGGGCAGAAAGCAAATGGGCCACACCCGAAAGGGAGGGCCCCTGCCCGAACCACTGCTGTAAGCCGGCCTAAAGATGCATCCGGGGGAGGGCTGCCGCCAACCCCAGGTCTACGCTCGACGCGCAGCTTCTACGGTCGCGGTCGGGTCGGCACCGGACCAGGTGACGTCGGCGGTGGGACCGTAGGTCGCCGGCACCTTGTCTTCCAGCAAACGGAGACAGCCTCCCACCTGGGCGCGGTGATGAGCAGTATGCAACACCCGGCGCCAGAACACCCAGATCCGCTGCCGCCGCACGTCGAAGAAGGGCACCTCCGTAAGCCAGAACTTTTCATCGCCCCCAGCAAGCGGCCCCAGCCGGGATCGGGCAAGGGCGACGAACCGGTCGACGTAGGCTCGGACCGGGGGCGCGTCTCCCGGCGGCAGCAGTGATTCCGCGCTGGGCTCGGCGAGCCCGACGAACTCGGCGAAGAACCGGCGCTCCGACAGGATCTGATGGGTCAGGATCTGGCGGACGGAGCTGCTGCGCCGGTGGAGGCGGAAGTCCAGCTGGTCATCGCGCAGCTCGCTCCAGACCGCGGCCACTTTGTTGGTCTCGGACGCGTAGGTATCCACCAGATGCTGAAAGACCGGCTCGACCGCTCGGGGCACATCGCGCTCGGAGATAAACTCGCGGGGGTACTGCATGGACATAAGGAACTCCTGTCGCTTACCTGGTGCACAAACGCCCGCCGACCTCTCGGCCGACGGGCGCTGTCGTGTGCGGACGCCGCTAGGTACGGATGACCACGATCAGCCGCACTCGCTGAAGCCGCACACGTGGCACTTCATACAGCCTTCGGCGAACTCGAGCTGCGAGCCACAGTCGGGACAGGCCCCGGACAACATCTGCTGCATGCCTCCGAAGATCATCTGCTCGCCGCGACTTCCGCTCTGCGCCGCCGGTTGATTGACCACCGGTGCAAGCTCGTCCGGTGAGCCGGCGGCGCGTTGGAGCCCTGCGCCGGGCAACAGCTCCTGCTGGATGCCCTGCTTTTCCTGCATCCACCGCTCGATGGCGATACCGACGGCATCGGGAACGGAGAGGATCTTGTTCGGCCCCAGTCCGATCACCCGGTCGGAGCTGATCCCGCGCAGCTGGCGGTAGATCTCCTTGATGGGAATGCCGGAGCGGAGCGCGAGGCTGATCAGACGTCCCAGCGATTCCACGTCGGCCATCAGAGCGCCGCCGGCCTTACCCAGCGTCATGAAGACCTCGAAGGGTTGGGCCCTGTCGTCCTCGGTGATGGTGACGTAAAGCGTGCCCAGCGGCGTCTCCACCCTTCGGGTGGTTCCTCGCAGAACCTCGGGCCGGGAACGCTTCTGCCGCCGCTGCAGGTTCTCGGCCTCGAGCTCGTGAACGCTGCGACGCAAGCGCTCGTTCTCGGCCCGCAGCTCGGCGATTTCGCCGTGCAGGTCTGCAGTAACGCCTGCGTCGGGGAGAAGCAGCGGACGGCGCGGAAGTGGCGTGCTGTTCTTTCACTTTTTTGCCGTGGAGCCGGTGGACAGCACCTGCATTTCCCGGCTGCCGTCGCGGTAGACCGTCACGCCCTTGCAGTTGAGCCGATAAGCGAGGCGGTAGATCTCTTCGACGTACTCCTCGGTGGCGTCGTGGGCAAAGTTGCAGGTCTTGGAGATGGCGCTGTCGTTGAATTCCTGGAACGCCGCCTGCATCCGGATGTGCCATTCGGGCTTGATGGCGTTGGCGGTGACGAAGACCCGCTGCCACTTGGCCGGCACTTCGGGAAAATCGATGTGCCCGCTCTCGGCGATCTTCCGCATCAGCTCGTCGGAGTACCAGCCCTCCGCCTTGGCGATGGCGACGAAGTCCTCGTTCACATCCGGCATCAGCACGCCGGCCTGGTTCCGCATGAACGCCACGGCAAAGAGCGGCTCGATGCCCGAGCTGCATCCGGCGATGATGGAGATGGTGCCGGTCGGCGCTACCGTGGTGACGTTGCAGTTGCGCAGCCGCCGCATGGGGCCGGATCCGCTGGCCGTTGGCGTCTCTGGCCGCGGTCTCATCCGGACCCCAGATGCTGCGCTCCCACTCGGCGAAGACGCCCCGTTCCGACGCCAGCCGCTCGGATTCGTTCTTGGCCTCCTCATCGACGAACTGCTGAATCTTGCGGCCGAGCGCCACGCCTTCCTCGGAGTCGTACGCCACGCCGAGCTTCACGAACACATCGGCCAGGCCCATCACGCCAAGCCCGATCCGCCGGATCCGCTGGGCCAGATCGTTGATCTCCTGGCAGCGGGTACTGGTTGGCGTCGATGACGTTCTCGAGGAAATGGGTCGAGAGGTGGATCACCTGGCGCAGACCGATCCCAATCGATCTCGCCCGTCCTTTGACGAACAGCGCCGAGGTTGATCGAGCCGAGGTTGCAGACGTCGTACGGCAGCAGCGGCTGCTCCCCGCAGGGATTGGTGGCCTCGTACGCGCCCAGGTGCGGGACCGGGTTGTAGTAATTGGCCTTGTCGATGAAGAACACGCCCGGCTCGCCGGTCTTCCAGGCGCCATGGATGATCATCTCCCAGACTTCGCGGGCGTCGCAGCTGGCCGGTGACCTCCCCGCTCTTGGGATGAATGCAGGTCGTACATCCGTCCGCCTCGACCGCCGCCATGAACGCGTCGGTGACCGCGACCGAGATATTGAAGTTCGTGACCTTGGTGGTGTCGTCCTTACAGGTGATGAACTCCATGATGTCGGGATGATCCACCCGCAGGATGCCCATGTTGGCGCCGCGCCGGGTGCCGCCCTGCTTGACCACGTCGGTCGAAGCGTCGAACAGGCGTCATGAACGAGACCGGGCCCGACGCCACCCCCATAGTCGAGCGCACGATGTCGTTCTTGGGACGGAGCCGGGAGAAGCTGAAGCCGGTGCCGCCGCCCGACTGGTGCACCAGGGCCATGGCCCGAAGGGTGTCGTAAATGCCGCTCTTGCCGTTGGAGAGGCATCGTCCACCGGGAGCACGAAGCAGGCCGAAGCTGGCCCAGCGGACGGCCCGCGTTCATCAGGGTGGGCGAGTTGGGCATGAACAGCCGTCGGCCATCAGCCCGAAGAACGTCCTCGGCTACCTCGTCCACCGCCGGCTCGGACGCGCCATAACGCGTGATCGGCCTGCGGCGATGGTGCGGGCCACCCGCCAGAACAGGTCCTCGGACGCTCCACGGGCGCCCCGGTCGTCGTCCTTCATGAGGTACCGCTTCTCGAGGACCGTAATCGCGTTGGGCGACAGCCGAACCGCGTCCCTTGGGGTGGACGATTTCATGGAACTCCCCGCTTGAAAAAGGTATTGATCTCAGAGGGGGGGCTCGTGCTCAGCACCAACGATCGACACTGCACCGACCCTACGCTCCATCGCACGTTCAGCCCGAAACGGAAGGCCAAGCTAGGCCCGTTACCCGACCGAGACAATACCATGAAAAACGCACGGAACAGCGTGCGATCTCGCTGTTCACATCACAAATATAGTCGCGTGTAGAGATGTGGAAACGTGGATGGATGAGGATAAGTAGCGGGGAAGAGGGGAAGCGGGACGCGGCTTATCTCTACCGCTTCCCTACCTCTTTTCAGACGGATACCGTCCCGCCCTATGGGCCCGGGCCTCCTCCACGTAATGCGCCAGGTCGCCTCGACCCGCTCGGCCAGGGCGGGTCGACCTGGCGGACGATGCGTCCGGGGAGGCCCATCACCAGGGAGCGGGGCGGGACCTCCATGCCCTCGGGCACGACCGCCCCGGCAGCCACGACACTGCCGGAGCCGATGGCGACCCCGTTCAGCAGGATGCTCCCCATAGCGATGAGGCAGTCGTCTCCCACCGTGCACCCATGAAGGATCACCCGGTGGCCCGACTCCAACCCGCCGGCCCACAACGCAGGGAACTCCTTCATCCACGTGGACGATGGTTCCGTCCTGGATGTTGGATTGCGCCCCGATGACAATGGGCGCCATGTCGCCCCGGAGCACCGCGCCATACCAGACACTGGCATCCTCGCCCAGCGTCACGTCTCCCATCACGGCGGCGGTCGACGCGATGAAGGCGGTGGGGTGAATCACTGGTGGCCTGGTCTATTGATTCTGGGCGGGCGGGAACAGCATCTGGGTCCAGGCTTCGACCGGAGCGCCGTCCTTCAAGGCGGGGTGCCAGGTGACGGCCCAGACAAAGTTGCGAACGGCGCGCTCAAAGGCGGGATCGTTTGACGGGCGGAGCCGCATGATGTCGACCGTGCGGCCTTCAGCCGAGACCTTCACCCAGAGCAGTGAGGGCCGGGGCGAGGGCTGCGCGTCGGGAGGCGGGGTGACAAATGGCGGATTGACCGGCTTGGGCCGCTCTTCGAAGCAGGAGCCATCGGCGTTATAGCCTGGCCCGGGGAGGCAGCCCGCGGCCGCCCGCCGCTGCTCCCCGCGCCGGACCGGGACCGGGGTGCCAAACAACGTCAGCTGAGGGGTCAGCTCCTCGGTCTGTCCCGGCCGAACGACGATGGTATCGGAGTAGAAATTGTAACGCGGGGCCGAGATCGCCAGCGCGTGGGGGCCGGGCGGGAGCTTGGTGAGCGCCTCGGTAACGGCCTTCTCGTCGATCATGACCGTCGAGCCGCGGGGCAGTCCCATCAGCCGGATCCCACCGCTGTCCACCGGTCCAACGACGTCCACCGGCTGGCCGGTGGCCCCGGCTGAGTCGGCAACCGGAGCCTTCGTGGCTGAGGAGTCGACCGCGGGAGCCGATGTCGATACGGCTTTGCTGCTGTCTTTCGGAGGAACCTGAGCGGCGAGGCTGTCGGTTGGGGGCGTGGAGTCGCGGTACGGGGCGGTCGAATCTGCCGGGCTGACCGTTTTCCCGGGCGCGAACCCGTGAGCCTTGTAGTAGTACAACGCACCGCCGACCCCACCCAGCACCGCCAGCAACAACCAGAGCCACGCCCAGGACGAGCTTCGCGGCCGCATAGCCACCGAGCGGTCGGCCACCCGCCGAGGCACCTCTCGTCGCTCGAGCGGGCTCAGCCGCCGGTTGACCAGAGGTGAGTCGAGCGGCGTGGTCGGCTGGCTCACGATGGGCGGGAGCCCGCCCCCGCCACCCACGGAGGCGCCGGCGCCGGCCACCGCAGCCGCCGCAGGGATCGACGTCGCCACGCTGGTCCGCACCGACCCCGGCGCGGCAATCGGCTGGCCCTGGAACGACGCGATCAGCTCCTCGCAGCTCTGGAAGCGGTCGAAGGGATCCTTCATCAACATCCGCTTGATGACCTCGAAGAGGCGCCGCTCGTCCGCCGTGACCAGGCTGGGCACCGGGATCGGCTCGGTGATGTGCTTGTAGCCGATGGAGAAGCTGTCTTCGCCGTCGTACGGTACCGTGCCGGTCAAGCATTGGTACGCCACGATGCCAGACTATAGATGTCGCTTCGGCCATCGATCGGCTGGGCCCGGGCCTGCTCCGGGCTCATGTAGTGGGGCGTGCCGATGGACATGCCGGTTCCGGTGAGCTTCTGTCCCGACGCCGCTTTGGCAATCCCGAAGTCGGTCAGCACACTCTGCCCGAACTCGTCGAACATGATGTTGTCGGGCTTGATGTCCCGGTGGACGATGCCGCGCTGGGCCGCATAGCCCAAGCGCGCTGCCGGCCTCGAGCAGAAGCCGGCGGATCTCAGGCGGGGTCAGTTTCTTCCGGTCGCCGAGGACGCTGGAGAGCGACCCGCCCCGAAGGAACTTCATGACGAAGTAGATCACTCGGCCGGACCGGCCGACCCGGTAGATCGCGATGATATTGGGGTGTTCCAGCTGGGCGGCGGTGCGGGCTTCGCGCTGAAAGCGCTCCACGAACTCGGTGTCGAAGGCGAGGGAAAACGGGAGCACCTTGACCGCGACCTCGCGCTCGAGCTGCCGGTCCTGGGCCCGGTACACCATGGCCATCCCGCCGCGGCCCAGCTCCTCGATGATCTCGTACTCCGCCGCGAGTGACTCGCGCACGAGGTCCAGCTCCTGAAGCACCCCGGTGGCGATCGCGTGGACCGGCGTGGTCGCCATGAGGTCGAGACCGCAGGAGGGGCAAAACTTGGATTTCCCGGTGATTTCGCTGCCACAGCGGGAGCAGAACATGCGCCGCAAGCTACGCGGCCGACGGGCTGAGTCAAGCGGAACACATGGCGTATCGCGAGAGGGTTTGCGAAAGGCGGGGCAGCGGGGCAGCGGGGCGGCGGGGCGGAAACGCCTGGCGTAAGTGCCGTGGCTATCAACGATCAGAGGGAAAGCTGTCCGCGCCGCCCCGCTGCCCCGCTTCCCCGCCTTCACTTGGCACTTCACTTGCAGCGACTCCGTCCGACCATCCCGTGCCATCACCTGGAGAGCTTGTGGTACCGTATCACACCATTGCTTTCAGCCAGCAAAAGCTCCGGGCCGCTTTGCGCCGGGCCGCGGGCCAGGAGCCGGCCTTCAACTACGGCTTCGTGGTTCATTCCCGCCGCCAGCATGAGCGCCCCACCCTCGGCCTGATCACGTTGCACGGGGAGAGCCTCGCCTTCAACGAGCGGCTGCTGAAATCTCTGGAGGGGCTTCCGCTCTGGCTCTTCGGCCACGCGCGGATCACCCTGGTCCCGGGCGCCTCGATCGCTCCCGCGGAGGGTGGCCGGACCAAGCAGGCCGACCGGCCGCTGGCCTCGATGCTGATGAACATTGCGACCTTCGACACCAGCACCGGGGTGACCCAACACCTGGTTCAGGTCGAAGCGGTGGTCAAGGCTGAGAGCCTGGTTCAACCGCTGCTGATTCTCACCCCGACGCGCCCGGCGGCGTGGCCGATGTAGGGTAGGAAGGCGTAAGCGGGAAGGACAAGCGTAAGCGGTGAGCGGGAACTCACAAACATAAGACCCTCCGATGCGCATGGACGCCGGAGGGTCTCGGTGTTTCGGAGCAACCCGCTTACCGCTTACGCTTTACTTCTCCCGCTCACGCTTTTCTCCTTCCACCACCTGGAACTCCTGCGACCGGCGATCCTTGCGGCCGTCCGCATCCACCACCAGCAGATCCAGCTGGTAATTCCCCGGCTTCAGCCGGTCCAACCGAAGCGTCCGATGGGTCGTGACGAATGGCGTGGTGGCCTGCTCCTGAAACTTGAGCCGGATGGCCGCTCCGCCACCGCCGAAAATCTTGCGGAACAGGCCACCGCCCGATCCCTTCTTGCGAACCTCCAGCTCCACCGTGTACGGAGTGGGACGGAGGCCTTCGATCTCGTAGTAGAGCTCCATCTCATCGCTGCGGCGATAGGTTCGGAGCGGGTTGAAGAGCACCGTGTCATCCGGGGTGCGGCGCCAGTCAGGTTGGCGCGTCCGGCTGCCGAGCACCAGATCGCTCAGGCCGAGGGCCGTTGAATTCACTGGGCCCACCCGGACACTGTCGCGTCGGGAGGGTGACCCCGGCCGCTTCGCCCTGCTGAATGGCCAGGCGATACTGGAGCTCGCCCTGAGGCACCGGGGCGCTCACTCGGCCAACCAGATGCTCGCCCGGGGGAACCGGTGCCGGAGCCACGAAGTGCCGGGTGGTGTCGAGCGAGGACACCACCTGGCCCCGCTGGTCGGTGGCCACGAAGCGCACCCGCACGCTATAGAGATAGCCCCGGGTGACGGTCACCGGCTCCAGGCTGGAGCCCGCGATGGCGTAGGCGATCTGCACCTGGGGGCCGCTCGAATCGGTGCCGACGGCAAGCACCTCGGAGTGGGCCTTCAGCTCCTGGGGGAAACGCAGCTCGTAGCTGTCGCTGGTGGTGCCGAGAGCGATGCTCTCCTGCCCTACCCGCCGCTCCTCACTCTGATAGCGGCCGGTGCTGACGCCGGCCGGCGCCGTGCAGCCGGCGGTAGATCGGCGAGAGCTGCTCCCGCGACAGCATGAGCTGCTCGGCCATCGCGTTGTCGCTCGCGCCACCGGGCTGGCCCTGGAGCTTCACCGCGTCGCTGAAGCCGAGCACGTCGAAGAGACTCTCGACCAGCTTGAAGTCCTGCACGTCCTCCCGGGCAATGAAATGGAAGATCATGTCGCCATCGGCCCGGCTGTAGCGCCAGGACTCGTTCGGCTCGAGGCCGGGCGCGGCATAGCTCGCCCGGCTGGTGGGCTCGCCATGGCGAATGTAGATCACGCCCCGGTCATCGAAGTCCCTGCTGCCTGAGCGGTAGCGCTCCACGATATCGTAGTGCCGGTTGTTGGAGGTCAGCTGAAAGTTCTTGCGGGCATAGAAGAGGCGGCGGTAGTGCTCCCGCAGCCGTTCCCCGTCGGAACGCAGCTCGATCCGGTCACGCTGTCCCCAGAAGCGCTTGAGGTACTGAGCTCGCCGGGCCCCCTGTTGCTGGTCGAACTCCCGCAGGACGCTGTCGGAGCCGATGGTGGCGAGGTCGTTCCGGTACCCCGCTACCGTGGCGGAGTCGTCGCTCGATGCGCCCTGCGTAGTACGGCGCCATCCCGTCGAAGCGGCCGAGCAGAAACAGGGTGCGCGCCACCTCGAGCTGGCCCAGGCCGCGGTTGGTTCCGCGCTGGAGATATCCATTGAAGGCCGCGAGGGCGGAGTCGCCATCGCCGACCTCGCGCTCGACTCGGCCGCGGGCGAGCAGCACCTGGGGATCGCCGCCGGCAGTTGTTGAAGCCGCCCGGCGGAGCGCCTCCCGCGCCACACCCAGCTTGATGTTCACCCGTTGCCGCAGGGCAGTGTTGGCCAGGTCCACCAGCCCGCGCACGAAAGCCGGATCCACTTCCGCGGATTTGGCGAATGCCACCGCGGAGCGGGTCAGGGCGTCTTTACCCAACATGGTCTTCAGGCCGGTGATGAACGAGACCTGGGAGTCGCCTACTCCGTACTCGGCCAGACCCATTCCGTACCACGAGTAGGGCCAGGAGGGCTGGAGATCGATGGCCCACTGGAACTCCGAGGCAGCGTCATCAAAGTGCGAGTGGCCACCCAGCTCACCCAGACGCAGGGAGAGAAATCCCAGCTTGAGATGCAGGACGCCGTTGGTGCGGTTGGATTTCGTCGAATCGATCAGCCGCTTTTCGAGCGAGAGCAGGCCCATAGAGTCGAGCGTGGTGGCGAGGGAGTCACGAAACCGCTCCAGCGCCTCCCGGTCGGGAGGAGCCTGGGCCTGAAGCCGCAGCGGCAGCACGCCGAGCAGGGCAAGAGAAACGAGCCGGATCTGTTTTCTGAGACTCGAGCGATTGGGGAGGAGGAACATCAGCCGAACCTCATCACTGCACTCTAAGGAGCGCCACTCTCCGGCCCAGTGACCGCAGGGGCCGGCGGCGCCGTGGTGGGATTCGCCTTAGGAGACGCCTCGGACGCCGGACGGCCCACACGACGTTTGGGCTCCTGCTGGGAGCGGTCCAGAAGAAACTCCCGTATGCCCTCCAGGACGCCGCGAGCATAAAGCCGCTGGCCCCGGGTCGACCGCAACAGCATCTCCTGCTCCGGCAGGATCAGGAACATCCCCTCACAGAGCACCGCCGGCATCCAGGTGGGCCGCACCACGGCCAGGTCGGCCCGGCTGATTCCCAGGTCGGGCAGCTTCAAGCGGTGCACCAGGGCACGCTGGATGTCGGCTGCCAAAGGCATGCTGCGCGGCTGATTATAGAATACGCTGGTGCCGTTATTGGTGAAGGGGTTCACCCCGTCGGGCAGCGCATTGTTGTGAATGGAGACCAGCAGCTCGGCTCCGCTGCTATCGGCCAGCGCCACGCGCGACCAGAGATCCACGGCCGTGTCCGCCGTGCGGGTCAGGACCACCCGGGCGCCGGCAGCCTGCAGCAGGGTCTTGAGCTGGAGCGCGACCGCGAGGTTGGCTTCCGCTTCCCGAAGACCGGTGGGTCCGGTAGCGCCCAGCGGCGGATGGCCCGGGTCGAGCGCAATCACTCGGCCCTTGAGCGGGCGTTTGTGATTGATCCGGGGCGGTCGCCGGATCTCCAGCATCAGGTCGTTGCGACTCCACCGGGTTCGATAGCCCCACACCGGCTGGGCCAGGTCCACGCTGAAGGTCAGCTCATCCCGGCCGGTCTGATTCCAGCTCAGCCGCTGCACCAGGGAATCGCTGCCGTAGCGGACCCAATCCACGTCGCCCACCGCGCCGTAGAACTTGATCGTCAGGTTGCGCTCGGTCTCGAGCACCTGAAACGGCACTCGTTGGCTGAGCGGGATTCGCAGGGCGACACGATCGGGCTGGGGAGTGACATTGACTGAGCTCACCACGGCATGCGGTGCCGGGACGCCCGCGGGAAGCGGTCGGGCATCGGCCACCGGGACCCAGGCGTCGGCGTCGGGCGAGAGCCGGACGCGAAGATCGCCGTTCAATCGCCCGGTCCCCAGCGCCCGGGTACCGGTGGGAAAGAACCAGGTATAGGGACCGCCCGGGAGCGCCCGACCCGGGGTGACGCTGTCGGTTTTTCCGGTGTGGGCACTGTCATCGTCGAACTCGACCACCAGCGGGAGCGTATCCAGGAGGGCGACCTGCAGCGGCCAGCGAACCCGAACGGTATCGCGTCCCAGGGCCGCCTCCGCTATGGCCCAGCCACCATCGGGAGCCACCAGGTCAGCGTAAGGAGCTGGGACAGCGGGCACCCGTGGTACAGCGCACGGCTGCGCGCGCCAGAACCCTGACCAATGATGCCGAAGGTCCCCAAAGCACCGGCCCGGGATCGGGGCCGATCCCCCGCCCCCGAAACACACCCACGTATCTCACCTCATCCGGGGTGCGTAACTTCGTGGTATCATGCTCGAAGGCGCGGATAGCAGGGAGCACTTCCTGAGGTTGCTTCTGCGGAAGCAGGCGGACCACCGTGCCCCCGGGAAGCAACACCCGTACATTGGCGCCCTCGGCCGCTCGGGCGGAGAGGGTCAGGTACTCGGTCGGCAGGCAGCCAGGCTTGTCCCTGAGGCGAGAGCGATACCGAGTCGATCCAGACTTGGCCGGCCCGTGCCTCCCCGGGAACAAAGCGAGGATCTCTCCGCACCGGGTATACCAGAACCACGGAGTCGCGATCAGTGCGGGCTTCGATCTTGAATGGGATCACGCTGTCGGGAGGAAATGGAATCCAGGCCAGCCAGGCTCCGTTGGGCCAGACCTTGACCGGCATGCCATTGATCGTGACCCGGACATCTCCGCTCGCCACCGACCCCAGCAGAAAGCTCGAATCCCGGACCTGCACCAGATCGTCGGGTGCGGGGTAGACTACATGCAGGCCGAGGTCGTCCGAGCCCCGCTCCGGGGCCGTCGGGGGGACGGTCGAGTCTGGGACCGGCAACGAGAGCGGGGCTGGAGCCGAATCGGGACCGCGAGTGCAGGCCAACGCTATGACGAAGAGCCACAGCGCCCTCGCGGCGGACTGAATGAGAAGCATGTTCCAAGGTACACGGTGACTATGACTTACGCCAAGACGGCGTTGACGCTCCCGCCGGCGCTCCCTAGATTCGTCAGACCTCGCACCGCCTGGACCGACGGAAGGGACTTTGCGTGATGACCAACGGCTCGGTACGAGTCTCCGTCTTCGGCAAGACCGACCTGGGCCGCACCCGCGAACATAACGAGGACACCTTCCTCGTCGCCGATCTCAGCACCGGGAACGCCAGCCTCCAGCCCGAAGTACGCAATCACGAGATCGGCCCCCGGGGGTCGATCTTCATCGTCGCCGACGGCATGGGTGGGGCGGCGGCAGGCGAGCTGGCCAGCGCCATGGCGGCGGATCTGATCTACCGCCACATGGCCACGGCCTGGGCCAACGACCCCACGCGGCACTGCCCAGCGGTTTGCCTACCGGATGAAGGAAGCGGTCGAGCTCGCCAACGGTCAGATCTACTCGTACGCGCGGGAGCACCCCGAAGTCCGCGGCATGGGCACGACGGTGACCGCTGCCGGCGTGTTCGGCAACGATCTCTATCTCACCCAGATCGGCGACAGCCGGGCCTACCTCGTCCGGGGCAGCGAGGCTATCCAGCTCACCAAGGATCAGAGCTTGATGCAGCGGCTGGTGGACGCCGGCGAGCTGACCGAGGACGAGGCGGAGCAGAGCGAACGAAGAAACATCATTCTCCAGGCGCTGGGTCCCGATCCCCGGGTGAAGGTGGACCTCACCTACCAGTCCATCAGACGGGGCGACACCCTGATCCTGTGCTCCGACGGGCTCTCCGGACTGGTGCGGCGGGAAGAGTTCGCCACGCTGGCGGGCAGGCACCCCGAGCCGCCGGCGCTCTGCTCCGCTCTGATCGACCTGGCCAACGCGCGAGGCGGGCCGGACAACATCACTGTCATCACCGCGCGCTTCGAAGGCGAAGGTCTCCCCGAGCCCGACGGCGCGGAGGGCGTGGGCTACCAGACGTATCAGCTTCCCCAGTCCACTCCGCCGGGCGAGACCGGCACTCCAGAGGGGATTGAATCAGCTCCGTCCTCCGCTTCCGATTCCGCTATCAGCCTCGATCGACTCCGCAATCTCGGCCTCATCGCCATTCTGCTCGGCGTGCTCATGCTCCTGCTCGCGGTTTGGCGCTGAGCGAAGAGGGAGTTTTCGCCGCGCCGCTCAGGGTTCGTCTTGAGCTGGATCGCGGCCATCGCCTTTGCCTCCGGCTTTCCGTTCGGCCTGGTCAACGAGGCGGTCCCCATCTATCTGCGCACCCATGGGGCCAGCCTGGTCGACATCGGACATCTGGCCAAGCTCAGCCTGCCCTGGAGCCTCAAGTGGCTGTGGGCTCCGCTGGTCGACCGCCACGGCAGCCGGCGGCACTGGATAGCGAGCTGCCTGGCGGGCCTCGCCGGCCTCACCTTCCTGCTTGGCACGCTCGACGTCGGCACGCTGGGGACGGAATTCTGGGTCGTCCTCGTCGTCATCGTCGTTCTCTCGGCCACGCAGGATGTCGCCATCGATGCCTACACCATCCAGTCGACCACGACCCGCGAGCTGGGTGTCGCCAACTCGGTGCGGATCACGCTGTACCGGGTGGCGATGCTCACGGCCGGAGGCTTGCTGGTCTGGCTGGCGGGACGGATCGGCTGGTTCGAGAGCTTCTCGGCTGGGGCCGCGCTGCTCGGCGGCGCTGGCCGTATGCGCCCTCCTGTTGCCGCCGGTCGACAGATCGCGGGACACGCCCAATCTCTGGGAGCCACTGCGAGCTTGCTCGGCCGCCGGGGCATCGCGACGGTGATCGTCTTCGCGCTGATCTTCAAGCTCGACATCGCCGCGCTGGAGCCGATGATGCGGCCCTTCTGGGTGGACCGCGGGCTCACGCTGGAGGAGATCGGCGCGGTGGTGACATCGGGACGACTGGTGGCGACGGTCCTGGGCGCTGCCGCAGGCGGAGTGTTCACCACCCGGTATGGAATCTTCACGGGGCTCTGGGTGCTCGGCCTGATTCAGGCATTCTCGGGACTGGTGTATTGGGCGAAGTGCGGCTGCGGTCTCGGCTAAATCGGTCGTGGTGGGCGCGGCCTACTTCGAGAGCTTTGCCGCCGGACTCGGCACCTCCGCCTATCTGGCCTTTCTCATGTCGGTGTGCGAGAAGCGCTATGCCGCGACGCAGTTCGCGGTGCTCTCAGCCTTACTGGCGCTCACTCGATGGATTGCCGGGGACTTCTCCGGTGGACTCGCCGAACGGGTGGGTTACGCCAACTATTTCCTGGTGACTTTCCTGATCGGCTTACCGGCGTTTGCGCTCATCCCCCAGCTTGCGAAGGTGTCCCGACACAAGCATCAGCTTAAGCCCAGCATCTCCGCCGTCAGCCATCGAGCCACCGCTTCCTGCATCAGCCGCTGGCGATGCCAGGCCAGCAGGACCGGTGCCTTTCCCGGGGATCTCGCGAGAAGCCGAGGATGGCCAAACAGCACGACCAGGTCTGCGCCGGACGCATGATGGGCCAACGCTTCCAAGGACGCGGATCCTAGGCCCGGCCTTCCCTTCCAGCCCCGCGGCTCGGCAAACACCAACACAACCTCGAGAGCCACCGGAGTAGCGCCCGATGAACTCGGGACCGAGTGCCCGCTGCGCGTAGTCGCTGGGACCGGGCGGGAACGGCCCGCCTATGTCATCGTCTACCACCACCGGGTCCAGCGGACCGGTGAGCTTCGGGGGCCGACCCACGGACCATTCCGTTGGAGAGGAGAGCGTCGGCCAACGCGTCAGCGGAATCGAACGGGCCGCGAGTAACTGGCGGGGTCGGAGCGCTGGCGGCAGTCGAGCGCCCGCCGGTAGCGCTCCAACGATTCGTCGAGCCGTTCTCTGGTGAGGGTTCCGCTGGAGAGTGCGGCCATCAGCGCATCTCGCACCCGGCGCGGATCGTTGGGATAGAGCAGCAGGTCGGCGCCGGCCTGAATGGCCTCGACCGCAGCGTCGGATTCCCGGCGTCCTTTCAAGGCGCCGTCCATGATCAGGGCATCGGTCACCACCAGGCCGTCGAAGCGGGACCGCGCTCGCAGCTCACCCAGGAGCGTGCGGGAGAGGGTGGCCGGAAGGCCGGACGCATCGAGGTTGGGATATGCCACGTGCGCCGTCATGATGGATGCGACACCGCTCTCGATCGCCACCGTGAATGGCAACAGGTCGGAGGCACGAAGCGCGGCCGCGGATGCCTCCACCACCGGGAGGGTGATATGAGAATCGACGGTGGTGCGCCCGTGCCCGGGGTAGTGCTTGGCGCAGGCGAGCGCGCCGGCAGCCTGACAGCCCTCGATCCAGTTGCGAACGCAGGTCGCGACATCGTTCGCATCGGCGCCGAAGGCCCGGGTCTGGACGATCGGGATTGTCCGGCAGGACATCCAGGTCGGCCACCGGTGCAAACACCCAGTTGATGCCGACCGCTCGCGCCTCCTGAGCGGTGACGGATGCCGCCCAGCGGACCACTGCCGGATCGCCCAGCGAAGCCAGGGCCATGGGAGGGGGAAACTCGGTCAGCCCGGAGATCTGCTGGCCGGCCCCGCGCTCGAGATCGGCCGCGAGCAGCAGTTTTCTCCCGGCTCGGCGAAGCAGATCGGCGGTCAGCCGGCGTACGCTCTCCGCGGTTCCGCCGAAGATGATGAAGCCACCGACACCGATCTCGAGCGAATCGGCGATCCGGCCGGCCTCGTGCGCAAAACCGCTAGACGGTTGCGAGCGCAGCGCCGGCAGGATCAGCCGAGCCGGATTGGAATCGGAGGTGGTGATGGTCATGCTGGGGTCACGGCCCCGAGCACTCGCGAGCCGCCGGCGCCGGTGGCGGCAGGCAGATTTCCCGGCTGGCCGTGCAGGGTGAGATAGCCGAGGAGGGCAAAGGCCACGGCCTCCTTCGCGTCACCGGCAAAGAACAGCTCCTCGAAGCGGCGCAGCGGGTGGCCACCGTGTTGCCGTAGCTGCCTGCCTAAAGCCTCCATCAGTCCGGGGTGGTGACATCCTCCGCCCGACGCCACGACCTCCACGCCGGGCGGGGTGAAGCGGCCCACCGCATCGGCGACGGTGCGGGCAGTGAGCTCAACTGCGGTAGCGACCGCATCCGGGCCCGGTAGCCGGTCGTGCAGCGCCCGGGCATATCCATCTCCGAACCGTTCGCGCCCGGTGCTCTTGGGGGGCGGCGCGGCAAAGAACGAGTCGCGAAGCAGCTCGGCAAGCACCGACTCATTGACCTTGCCCTGGGCCGCGATCCGGCCATCCCGATCGTAGGACCGCCGCTGATCTACCATGCGGGCGGTGGCATCGATGACGGCCACGCCTGGGCCGGTGTCGAACGCCAGCACGCCGTCTTCCTGAGCCCGGCGCTCGACGTACGTGAGATTGGCCATGCCGCCCAGATTGAGCAGCACGCGGGGGGCATCCGCGGCGGCAAACAGCAACACATCGGCCATGGGCACCAGGGGTGCTCCCTGGCCGCCGGCGGCGACGTCGCGAGCCCGGAAGCCACTGACTACGCGGACGCCAAAGCGCTCGGCCAACACCGCGGGCTCGCCCAGCTGCCACGACACCAGCGGTGGCTCATGCCAGATGGTCTGCCCCGGAAAGGCAATGAGAGATAACTCCGACGCCGGGACCCCGCCTTGCACCAATAGCGTCTGCACCGCCTCCGCGGCCCATTCAGCAACCTGAACATGCAGCCGGGCGAGTCCGGCTGCGGTAGCGCCATCGAACGCGCTGCGAATGAGGCCTCGTTCCTGGTCGGTATAGGGGCGGGTGACGAAATCGATGAGCGTGGCGTGGGTCGGTCCCTCGAGCCGAACCAACGCGGCATCCATGCCGTCCAGTGAGGTACCGGACATGAGGCCGACGGCGAGCGTGGGACGCTCGCTCACCGGGACCGCACCGGCGGCGGATCGCCGACGATAGGACGCAGCCTGCCGGCATTTTCGGCCAGGAGCCGCTCCGCCTCGTCCTTGGAAACCCCCCGGCGGGCCATGACGATCGCGGTTTTCACCCGGCCGTCCGCCGCCTCGATGACCCGCTGGGCCGCCTTGCGGTCGAGCCCGGTCGTTTCCATCAGGATCCGCTGGCTCCGATCGATGAGCTTGTCATTCCACGCCCGGAGATCCACCATCAGGTTGCCGTAGATCTTGCCCAGCCGGATCATCGCGCCGGTAGTCAGCGTGTTGAGTACCAGCTTGGTGGCGGTTCCCGCTTTCATCCTGGTCGAACCGGTGACGATCTCGGGGCCCACCAGGACGGTGATGAATACATCGCATATTCCGGTTAGCTGCCGAGGCGGCTCGGAGCAGGACAGAAACGCGGTGCGCGCCTTCCGGTCGTGGGCCCGGGTGAGCGCTGCCTGGACGAACGGCGTGGTCCCACTCGCCGCAATCCCGATGACCACATCATTGGGCCCGACCTGAAGCGAGTCGATCGCGTCCCGTCGCCGCATCGAGATTGTCTTCCGCCCCCTCGACCGAGCGGACCAGCGCCCGCTCGCCACCGGCGATCAGTCCCACGACCATCTCCGGTGGCGTGCCGAAGGTCGGGGGGCACTCGGCGGCATCGAGGACACCGAGCCGGCCGCTGGTGCCGGCACCGACGTAGATCAGGCGGCCGCCGGCCCGGAACGCCGTCTCGATGAGGTCGATGGTCCGCGCGATCTCCTTACGCGCTGCGGCAACCGCCGCGGGCACGCCGGCGTCCTCGGCGCCGATGAGATCGACGATCTCGAGGGCGGATGCGGTATCGATGGTGGAGCTGCGGGGATTGCGCCGTTCGGTCAGGCGCGTGTCGAGGTAGTCGTCAGCCACGCAAGCAGAGGATAGAAGTATCCGAGCGTCAGGCCTCGGGCTAAATTAGAGGCCGTACGACGCCCCATGCAACTACTTATCGGCACCAGACGACAACCCAGGAGTCAGAGTGCGGACTTATCCGGTCGCTAGCGTCCTTCTCCTGCTGACTCTTCCCGCTTGCACCGGAAGGTCCGGGATAGGCGTAGGTCCCCTGCCCGGGGTTGCTCCGGGCTGGTCAGAGCTGGGTAAGGCTCGGGTAACGACTGCCCCCAGGGCAATGGTGGTCTCCGGCAGCCCCCTAGCCAGCCGGGTCGGCATGGAGGTGCTCCGGCGGGGCGGCAACGCGGTCGACGCCGCCGTTGCCATCGGATTTGCGTTGGCGGTGGTGCACCCCGAGGCCGGGAACATGGGCGGCGGCGGCTTCATGATCATTCGATCCCGCGACGGGCAAGGTCTACGCGCTCGACTATCGCGAGACCGCGCCCAGCGGCGCCAGCCGAGACATGTACCGGAGCGCCGGCCCGGATGCGAGCCTCACCGGCCATCTTGCTGCCGGCGTTCCGGGTGCCGTTGCCGGCCTGGCGGAGGCCCATCGCCGTCTGGGGCGGCTTCCCTTCCCCCAGCTCGTCGATCCCGCCATTCGTCTGGCGCAGGACGGGTTTGTCGTTGACTCGTATCGCAGCCGCTCGATCGCCGACGACAGCGCGAGGCTGGCCCGCTTTCCCGGATCTCGCGCCGCGTACCTGCCCGACGGACACCCTCCTGCTGCTGGATCCGTCTGGCGACAGCCCGACCTGGCCTCGACGCTTGACGGCGATTCGGGACAGCGGAGCAGCCGGCTTTTACCGGGGCCGGGTGGCGGATCTCATCGTGGCGGAAATGGCGCGCGGTGGCGGCCTCATCAGCCGCGAGGATCTCGCTGCCTACCGCCCGCTCTGGCGAGAGCCGATCGAGATCACTTACCGAGGTTATACCATCTACTCGATGCCGCCGGCCTCATCCGGCGGGGTGACGATGGGTGAGATCCTGAACATCATGGAGGGATTCAGCCCGCTGCCTCCCTTCGGCTCGGTCGCGCTGATGCACCGGGAGGCGGAGGCGATGCGCCGCGCCTTCACCGATCGCAATACCTATCTGGGCGACCCGGATTTCGTCCGCAACCCGGTCGAGCGGTTGCTCTCCAAGGAGTACGCCGCCGAGCCTCCGCAAGCAGATCGGCGAGCGGGCGTCGGTGACTCCGAGCTTCAACCCCGCGATCCGGAGCGGTGCGTCCACGACTCATTATTCCGTCGTAGACGGGGAGGGAAACGCGGTGAGCTGCACCACGACGCTCAATGACAGCTACGGCAGCGCCGTGACTGTTACCGGGGCGGGGTTTCTGCTCAACGACGAGATGGATGACTTTGCCACCTCACCAGGGGAGCCCAACATGTACGGGCTGGTCCAGGGAGAGGCCAATGCCATCGCTCCCGGCAAGCGGATGCTGTCAGCCATGACTCCCAGCATCGTGCTCGATCCCGGGAAGCAGCTCTACCTGCTGGTGGGAACTCCCGGCGGCCCCAAGATCATCACCATGGTCTATCACGTGATCTCAAACGTGATCGATCACCGAATGTCGCTGGCGGACGCGGTCGGAGCTCCGCGGATGCACCATCAGGCGCTGCCCGACAGCATCCAGGTGGAGGCGGGCGGGTTTCTCCCCGCCACGCTGGATAGTCTTCGGGCCCGAGGCCACGGAATTAAGAATGGAGATTACTGGGGTGACGTGGAGGCGATCATCCGGACTCCACGGGGCTGGCAAGGCGTGAGCGATTCGAGACGGGGAGGCGGAGGAGCGGGGTATTGAAAGCAAAAGCGTGAGCGGGTAAGAGACGTGAGAGGTGAGCGGGTGAGTACGGTAGCGAGAAGACCCTCCTAGGCTGAAAATAGGAGGGCCTCTCGGTTTGTGGGGAGTTCCCGCTCACCTCTTTCATTTCCCGCTCACCGTCTTTCAGGCTCCGCGTTTTAAACGGCTGATCCAGGATCAGAACCACCGTGGTGCCCGATGGCAGCACGACGTCCCGGTCCTTGGTTTCTACCGCGCGCTGCGCGCCGACCGCCCCACCCAGCACGCCACCGATCACGGCACCCTTGGTGCTGCCACCCAGAACCCGTCCGACCACCGCGCCGATGGCAACGCCGGCCGCGGGCTTGGCGATGTCACCCGCGTTGGTCTTCCGCCCTTCCAGGTGGGTTCCCACGCTGTCGATCTTGGCCGAGAGCGGATAGGACTGGCCGTTGACGTTGACCGACGTCGGCTTGAGGGTCAGCATGCCGGTCTTGTCGCTCTTGTTCTCCGACGGCTTGATGGCGGTAACGGTGAGCGTCACCGCGGAGCCCGGCTGGAATGACCACCCGGCCGGCGTTGTCCTTTACGTCACTCTCCAGGGTGGCGGTGACGGTGTCACCCACCTTGTTCTTGTTCGAGCTGATTTCGGCGGTGGTCGACGCCGTGAGCTTCGAGCCAGCGGCCAGGCTGGCGGCCGGCGCGGCTGGTGCGGCCGGCGGGGCCGACGCCGAGGGAGCCGCCGCCGACGGGCGGGGGGTCCGCGGCGTGGTAGCAGCAGGGCGACTCGGCCGGGTTGGGGTCCGCGCCGCCGGTGCCGGGGTGCTGGTGGTTTCCGGACGGTCGTTCAGGGTTGCAGTCGTGTCCACTGGGGCCAGCTGCAGATCACGACTGAGGCTGTCCGCGGTGGCCGTATCGCGCCTGTCCGATCGCCCACAGGCTGCGACGGCCGCCAACGTGAGCGCTGCAATCATCGTTCTCGACATCTGTGCCTCCTTGGATGTGACTTGCTCGGGTCACGCGACCCGGGTGACATTTCAGTCCTTCTATGCGTGAGCTGCGGACCCTACTTCCCTATATCAGGCCCTACCGCTGGGTCTATCTGCGTCGGCCTCACGCTGGTCATCGTCTCCAATTTCTTTGCCGCCCTGGGTCCCCGCTTCCTGCAGCAAGGCATCGATGCCCTGCGCAGCGGCGGGGACTTTCATCCGGTGCAGACCGCCGTATTGCTGCTGCTCGGCGTCGCCCTGGTCGGCGGAGTGGCCCGTTATGGCATGCGCGAGCTGCTCAACAGCGGCAGCCGCCGGGTTGAGACCGACCTGCGGGACCAGCTCTACGTTCACCTTCAGCGCATGTCGGCCGAATTCTACGACCGGTACTCGACCGGGGATGTGATGGCCCGCACAACCAACGACTTACTGGCGGTGCGGATGGTAGCCGGACCGGCGCTGATGTACCTGGTGGATACTACCATACGGGCGCTGCTTTATTGCACCCGCCATGGTGACCATCAGTCCCCGACTGACTCTGCTCGCGCTGATCCCGCTGCTGGGCCTGCCGGTCGCCATGATCTCGTTGGGCCGGGTGATCCATCAGCGCTCCCAGGCCATCCAGGCCCAATTCAGCGAGCTCACCAATCACGCCCATGAGAATCTGTCCGGGGTCAGGGTGGTGCGTTCCTACCGGCAGGAACGGGCGGAGATCGAGCACTTCCGGGAGCTGAGCGAGACCTACCTGGCGCGCAATCTTGGCCTTGCCCGGGTCCAGGGTGCCTTCTTCCCGCTGCTCACGCTCCTCGGAGGACTCAGCGGGCTCGTCGTGCTCTACGCCGGGGGCCAGCTGGTCATGGCGGGGTCCGTGTCGGTGGGACAGTTCGTCGCCTTCGGCGTGTACCTGGCGATGCTGGTCTGGCCCATGATCGCGTTGGGGTGGGCGGTCAACCTGGTGCAGCGCGGCGCCGCGTCGATGGGACGAATCAACCAGCTGTTCCACGAGCGTCCCGCCATCACCAGCCCGCCGTCGCCGACTTCGCTGCCACCCGCGAGAGAAGCCCGAAGCACTCGAGTTCCGCAACGTCTGGTTCAGCTATCCGGGGGCCAAGGAGCGGGGATGGGTGCTGCAGGATATCTCGTTCAAGGTTGCTCCCGGAGCATCGCTCGCCATCGTGGGGGCGACCGGGGCCGGTAAATCCACCTTGGTGGATCTCATCGCCCGGGCGTACGATCCCGATCGTGGCGCCGTACTCATCGACGGCGTCGACGTGCGCCAGTTGACCCTCGAGCAGCTCCGCGGTGCGGTCGGGCTTTGTGCCCCAGGAGACCTTTCTCTTTGGTGAAACTCTACGGCGCAATGTGCTGCTGGGCGCTCCCGATGACGGACGACTCGAGCTCGTGGCCGATGTCGCTCAGCTCACCGAGGCCCTGCCCGCCCTCCCTGAGGGATACGAAACCCTGATCGGTGAGCGGGGGATCAACCTCTCGGGTGGGCAGAAGCAACGCGCCGCCATTGCCCGCGCACTGGCTCAGCACCCCCCGATCTTCGTCCTGGATGATGCCCTCAGCGCGGTGGATGCGCAGACCGAGGCCCGCATCCTCGCCGGCCTGCGGGACGCTCTGGTCGGCCGCACCAGCATCATCGTCTCTCACCGGCTCGCCGCCGTGCGCGATGCGGATTGGATCCTGGTATTGGATGGCGGGCGAATCGTCGAGCAAGGGATCCATGCCGATCTGCTCGCCGCGGGAGGCCGCTACTGGGAGCTGCTGCGTCGGCAGCAGATGGAAGAGGAACTGGAAGAAGCGGGGAGGAAAAAGCGTGAAAGATGACAGCGTCCGCTACAACTGCTCTCTTAGGAATTCCGGCGTCAGACCCTGCAGCCAGCCCGCCAGCCGGGTGAACTCGCCGGTCACCAGGAGCATCCCCACCAGGACCAGCAGCGCCCCGCTGATCCGCATCACCCAGGGTAGAAATCGCCGGAACCGCTGAAACCAGGCGAGGAAGGACTCGATCGCCACAGCCGCAATCAGAAACGGCAACGCCAGCCCGGCTGAATACGCCGCCAGCAGCAGCATTCCCCGCGAAACGTCGGCGGATGTGGCTGCCAGTCCGAGAATCCCGCCCAGCACCGGGCCGATGCACGGCGTCCACCCGGCGGCGAATGCCATCCCCACCAGCGCAGAGCCGAGGTATCCCACCGGCTTCCGATCCAGCTGGAGCCGGCGCTCCTGGTTCAGCAGCCGCGGGCTGAACACTCCCAGGCAGAGGAGACCGAAGAGAATGATCAGCACGCCTCCGACCCGCTGCAGCCAGACCTGGTAGTAGTTCAGCGCGCGCCCGAGAGCGGTGGCGCTGGCGCCGAGCAGGATGAAGACCAGAGAAAAGCCGGCGACGAAGAGGAGCGCGTGCAACAAGGCCTGATGCCGCCGGGCCGTCACTTCGGGCAGCGTCATTCCGGTCAGGAAGCCGAGGTAGGAGGGCACCAGAGGCAGGACGCAGGGCGAGAGAAAGCTGAGGAGGCCGGCCACGAACGCCACCAGGAACCCGAGTGCGGCCGGCTGGCTCACAGCGGCCCCAGCTCCCGTTGCCGGCAGGCCCGGCAGACGCCGTAGATCTCGACCCGATGGCGCTGGTGCTGGAAGCCGTGCTCGTCGGCCAGCACCGGAAGCATTCGCTCCAACCGCTCATTGGAGAACTCCTCGACCCGTCCGCAGCGCTCGCAGATGAGGTGCTCATGATCCGCCTGCGCGGCCATCGGCTCGTAGCGCTTGAACCCTTCGCCGAACTCGTGGGCCCGCACCAACCCGCTCTCCACCAGCAGATCCAGGGTGCGATACACCGTCGCCGTGCCGACTCGTTCTCCCTGCTGCTTCAGCTGGCGGCGGATGGCTTCAACCGAGAGATGGTCTTCGGACAGGAACACGACCTGGGCTACCAGGTCTCGCTGGCGGGTAACCGGCTGGTGGTGCTCGCGAAGGTGACGGCGAAAGCGCTCGAGAAGGGCCGCTCCTTCGGCCTTATCGAGGTGTGCCATCTAGGCCGGTAGCAGCAGGCCGGGCGGCGGAGAACCAGGCTTCGGGTGAGACCGGGAGCGGGGGATGCTCGTCGTCGATTCGGCGCTGGGCTTCCTGCAACACCCGGGTGAGGACCTCGAGGGGACCGATCCCCACCTCCTGGATCGTCGACTCGAACTTGCCGCGTTCCTTGCCCTTCACCGAAAGCACGTAGCGGGCCGTGTAAATGCGGCGCCGTTCCCCTTCGACTCGGGAGACCACTGCGGTGCCCCATTCCCTGGAATCGCGGCGGAGCGGGGAGAAGACCCAGACTGCGTCTACCTCCTCCGGAGGTACGACCTGGGCCACCGCCTGGGCCAGCCGGTCCCAGCCGGAGAGGGTAACCGCTTCGTTGCGAGCCGTCACGCGGACGCCTGCTCCCACCGCTCGGTGTAGAACCGAAGGACGTGCATGAAATCCTGCGCATTGGTCACGACCCCATAGGCCTGATGGGTCCCGCGGTCGCGCAACTTGTTTACCACGAACTCGGTCTGGTCCACACAGATGGTCATCAGTGGGGCCGGGACACCATCGCACATATAGAAGGCGGGAAGCATGTTTCCCACCGCGATGGCGTGCAGCGCTGTGGCCACGAAGATGGCGCCGGTCGCCTTCACGGTGTGCTCTCGCATGGCGTCCTGCGCAGCCAGATTGTCGCTGTATACGCCGGGGAGAGGCCCGTCGTCCCGGATCGAGCCGGCCAGAACGTACGGGATCCGCCGGGTGACGAGCGCGTGCATGATCCCGCTTTTGATCACTCCGGTCTGGACGGCCCGCTCGATAGCGCCCGCGGCTCGCACCCGGTTGATGGCCCGCATGTGCAGCCCGTGGCCGCCCTCGGTGGGTTGGCCGGTGTTGCTCATGCCCAGGGTGGTGCCGAAGATCGCTGCTTCAATATCGTGCACCGCGACCGCATTCCCGGCGAGCACTGCCTGGACGTAGCCGTTGCGGATGAACCACTCGAAATCGGCCCGGGCCCGGGAATGCACCAAGCGCGGGCCCGACCACCCAGACGAGGTAGCCTCCGCGGCGCTTCTCTTCGCCGACGCGGGCCGCCAGCTCCTCGTAGTTGACCGGCCGTTCCCGGCTTACCTCGGTGGACATGAAGCGAAACTCGTTGGCGCCGTGGGTTCCGCCCAGGAAGCCCTGGGAGTGCACCACGATGCCCTCGGTGCCGTCCTCCGCCTCGCCCATCGCGATCAGCTCACCCCGCTTGAGCCGCCGGGGTTCGATCGTCTCCAGCGCTCCCGAGCGCTTGACCACCACGCAGTCCATCCGGGGCCGGGTCGGGGCCAGCCATTTTCCTTCCACCCTGATGTAGGTGGGGAGATTGGAGGTGGAGAAAAACCCCTCCGGCAGCACTCCATCGGCCGGGAGTGGGGCAAACCGGGCCTCCGGCGCGCCGGCGAAGGGCGGCTGGCTGAAATCGGGCTTGGTGTTCGGAGTCGAAGGAGCGTGCATACGCGGGAGAAGCTAGGGGGGCGCCAGGGGGGATTCAAGCGTTAACTTTCCGCCCAACTGAGGAGAACGCTATGCTCTTCCGCACGGTAGTCGGGTTGGCAGTGATCGCAGGGGCGCTGCATTCACCACTCTATCGCACAGGAGCCGGTCCGGCCCGATACGTCCGGCCGCGATACCACCAAGGTGCGGCGGCTTCCCGAGATCAAGGTCACCGTGACCCGGACGGAGGAGCCGCTGCAGAAGGTGCCCTACGCGGTCGGCGTGCTCAATCGCACCGAGATCCAACGGGCCCAGCCGACCATCGGGCTGGATGAATCGCTGAACAACCTGCCCGGCGTGGTCGTGGCCAATCGCTACAATTTCTCGCTGGACCAGCGGATCTCCATTCGGGGGTTCGGCAGCCGCTCGAACTTCGGCGTCCGGGGCATCAAGATCCTGCTCGACGGCGTGCCCCAGACCCTCCCCGACGGACAAAGCCAGCTCACCAACGTCGACTTCGCCAACATCGAGCGGGCCGAAGTGCTCCGCGGCGCCAGCTCCTCGCTCTACGGCAACGGGTCGGGTGGAGTGGTCGCCCTGACTTCTGAGCGGGCCGCCCCGGGCCCGTTCGCTCAGCGGCTCAGAATCCAGGGGGGAGACGGCAAGCGCGACCGGCGATGGGTTCTATAAGGCGCAGACCTGGACCTCGGCCCGATCGGGAAGCATCAGCGGCACTCTCTCGCTGTCCCAGTTCAAGGCCGACGGGTTCCGCCAGCACAGCGCCGCCGAGTTTCGCCAGCTCAACAGCGGGATCGACTACACCATCGGCGGCTCCACCCTGGCGACGCTGCGACTGAGCCTGGCCGACGACCCGCGGGCGGAAAACCCGGGGGCTCTGACCCTCGCTGAGTACAACGCGAACCCCGATTCCGCTGCCGCGAGCAACATCCGCCGGGGTGCCGACAAGGACGCCCAGCAGTATCAGCTCGCGCTGGGCCTGCGGCACTTCGACGCGAAGGGGAACGAGTACGAGGCCACAGTCTTCGGGTTGCTTCGCGATCTGGCCAACCCGCTGGCCGCGCCGCCGTTCACCGGGGCCCCACCCACCGCGGGCACCTATGTCGCCATCGATCGAGCGGTCGGCGGGGCTCGCTTCGGCCTCAACCAGCGGCTCGGCGCCGGCGAAACCTCGCCCCAGCTCACCGCCGGGGCCGACCTCCAGCGGATGCGGGACAATCGGCAAAACTTTGTCTCCGATGCGGGTCAGCGAACGCCGGCCGTGCTGCTGGATCAGCGGGAGATGGTGACCGAGTTCGGGCCCTTTGCCCAAGTACATTGGAGTCCGGATCAACAGCTGCTCTTCAGCGCCGGCGCCAGATACGACTGGGTGCGCTTCGACGTGGCCGACCATTTCCTCGCCGACGGCGACGACAGCGGGGCCAAGACCATGGCTGCGGCGAGCGGCAACGTCGGATTGAGCTGGGCCTTCAATGATCGCTTCATCCCCTATCTCAACCTGTCCACGTCGTTCGAGACTCCCACGACCACCGAGCTGGTGAACAAGCCCGACGGAACCGGCGGGATCAACCCCGAGCTGGGTCCGCAGCGCGCGGTGAACTACGAGATCGGCGTCAGGGGCCGGCCCGACCCCAGGGTGACCTACAGCGTCGCGCTGTTCCTGGGCCGGGTGAAAGACGCCATCGTGCAGCAGGCAGAGGTGGGTGGCCGGGCCTTCTTCCGGAACGCGGGCAGGACGCACAACGATGGCGCCGAAGTCGGGCTTTCGGTATCGCCGACCTCAGGGCTCACCCTGAACGGGGCCTACACCTACTCCCACTATCGTTTCGCCGACTACGTCCTGGCCGATGGCACCGTACTCAACGGCAACCGCCTTCCCGGAGTGCCGGAGCATTTCTGGCGCCTCGGTCTCCGGACGTCGTTGCCGGCGGATTTCTATTTCGATGCCGATCACACTCTCAGCTCCTCCATCGTGGCGGACGATACCAATCGGCTATGGGTGGATGCCTGGGGTCCCGGCATCACCAATCTCCGGCTGGGCTGGAGCGGTCAAACCGGCGGGATGGAGATCGGTCCGTTCGTGGGGGTGAACAACTTGTGGGACCGGCAGTACGTCGCGTCGGTCACGTTGAACGGCGTCGGCGGACGGGTGTTCGAGCCGGCGCCGAGGCGGGTGATCTACGTGGGTACGGAGATCGGCTACAGCGCGGCACCTTAACAGGACGGGAAAGGCCTATCAAAGCAACGACACTGGATCCCGATCGATCACCACCCGGGTCTTCCCCTCTCGCTTGAGTCGCCGCGCCGCATAGCGCACGATCCGCCCTAGCGACTTCGCGGGTCCCTTCAGCAGCACATGCCAGCGCCAGCGGTCCTTGATCCGCAGCAGCGGACACGGCGCCGGGCCCAGCACCGTGACCGGAAGGTGATGCTTCTCGATCAGCGCAGTGCACCAATCGGCCAACCCGGCAGCGCGACGACTCACCTCGGGCTCGTTGGGACCGGAACACACCAGATTCACCAGTGAGGTTGCCGGCGGGTAGGGGGGCGATTCACGCAGCGCCCGCTCCTCAGCAGGAAGCCTTCAGTGTCATGCCGTCCGGCATAGCATCAGCGCATGGTGGTTGGGATGCCGGGTCTGCACCAGCACCCGCCCTCCCTTGGGGCCCCGGCCGGCCCGACCGGCTACCTGGGCCAGCAGCTGAAAAGTGCGCTCGGCGGAGCGGAAGTCGGGCAGGTAGAGCCCGGTGTCGGCATCCACCACCCCGACCAGGGTGACGTTGGGGAAATCGAGCCCCTTGGCAATCATCTGGGTTCCGATCAGTAGATCGACGTCTCCTTTCTCCACCGAAGCCAGAATTCGCTGATGCGACCACTTGGTGCTGGTCGTGTCCAGGTCCATTCGGACCATGCGCGCATCGGGATAACGCTCTGCTAGCATTCGCTCCAGCTGCTGGGTGCCCACCCCGCGCATCTGTTGCACCGGATTGGCACATACCCGGCAGGTGAACGGGAGCGGTTCGTCGTGCCCGCAATAGTGGCAGCGTAAAGCCGGGGGAGACTGGTGAACGGTGAGCGAGATGCTGCATCGGGGACACTGCCACACCTCGCCACAGTCGGGGCACTGGAGGAACGAGGCGTAGCCTCTCCGGTTGAGCAAGAGCAGCGCCTGTTCCTTTCGGGCCAGGGTGGCGACGATGGCGGAGTCCAGCGCTTGGGACCAGGCAACTGCGCCGGTGCCGGCCACCTTCGGAGCTACCCGAAGATCCACGATCTCTACCGGAGGCATCGGCCGAGCCCCGATGCGGTCCGGGAGCCGCAGCAGCGCCAGCTCGCTCTCCGCCTTGACCATGGTCTCCAGCGACGGCGTGGCGCTTCCGAGCACCAGCCGGGCTCCCTCGAGCCGGGCCCGGACGCTGGCGACCTCTCTGGTGTGATAGCGGGGAGTCTCCCCGTTCTTGTAGCTCGCCTCGTGCTCCTCATCAATGACGATCAAGCCGAGGTTGGCAACCGGCGCGAACACCGCGGAGCGGGCGCCCACCGCGACTCGGCGCTCGCCCCGACGGAGCAGCCGCCACGCGTCAGCCCGCTCCCCGTCGGACAGGGCACTGTGCAGCACCGCGATCTCGTCGCCGAAAGCCCCCCGGAACCGGCTTACGGTCTGGGGTGTGAGACCGATCTCCGGAACCAGCACGATGGCACCTTGGCCCGCCGCCAGGGCCTGCCGGACCGCCTCGAGATAGACCAGGGTCTTCCCGCTGCCGGTGACGCCAAGGAGGAGGGCCCCTGCTCCCGGCTCCAGCGCGCTGATGGCAGAGAGCGCAGCGGTCTGGGCCGGAGTGAGCTCGGTGGGTGGCAGAGTGACCGGTGAGCCGGCGAAGGGATCGCGCACCAGCTCGGCGTGACCGACCTGCGCCAGCCCCTGTCGCACCAGAGCTCGAAGCACGCCGGCACCAAAACCGAGCTGCTCGGAGAGATGTCGCACCGAGGCGCTTCCGCCCAAGCTCTCCAGCGCCTCATAGAGCTGGCGCTGTTTTGGCCGCCGCTTGAAAAGGTTTTCCCGTTCCATCAGGGTGGGCCGGTCACCGGTGAGCGACAGGGTACGCTCGGTGAGCCGCGCTGCCTCGGTGTCGGGCGGATTCACCCGGAGCGCCACGGCCTCCACCCGGCTCAGCCGATCGATGACATCCCATACCGGCCGCTTGAGCGCCCGGGCCAGAGTCGGCACCGCCGCTTCCCCACCCCGCTTTCGGAGCCACTCGATCACTTCACCGGCCAGACCTCCGGTCGCCGGCGCGCCGTTCTGGAGGGACACGATCACCTGCGACTCGCCCCACATCCCACCCGGCAGGATGGACTTGAGAGTGAGTCCGAGCGGCGCTCCGTAGTACCCGGCCATCCACCGCGCCGTCGCCAGCAACGCGGGGGACAATGCGGGCTCAGGGTCCGGGACCGCGAGCACGTCCTTGGCGGCCGCAGCCGGCGGATCGGCGTCGACGGCTACCACCAGCCCGATCAGCTCCCGCCGGCGGACCGGCACCACAACCCGTGCGCCTGGGACGACCCGGTCGCCCAGAGTCTCGGGAATGCGGTAGGTGTAGGGGGTGGCGAGGGGGAGAGGAAGAGCGACGAGGGCAAACCGATCGGTCATCGCCGCCTGACGCCGAGTCCCGGGCCGGAGGGAAGCGTGACCTGGCCCCCGTCGATCCGTGCCCCGACGAAGGGATCGTCCGCCAGCAGCGCGGCTCCGTCGAGATCCACGATGTCTACCAGGGGAGTGAAATGGGCGGCCGCGGTGATGGCCAGCGAGGTCTCGATCATGCAGCCGACCATCACCATGAGATTGTGGGCCCGGGCGATCGCGATCATGCGCAGCGCCTCCCGCAGGCTGCCGCACTTGGCGAGCTTGATGTTGATCCCATCCACCTTGCCCACCAGGGGCGGGATGTCGGTTGGCGGTGAGGCAGCTCTCGTCGGCAATGATGGGGATGTCGGCCTGCGCGGTGATCGCCTCCAATCCATCGAGGTCATCGGGAGCCAGTGGCTGCTCCAGGACGGTGACCCCGAACTCGTCCAGAATCGGAAGCATCTTGATAGCGCGCTTGAGAGTCCACCCGCAGTTCGCGTCCACCCGGAGCTCCTTGTCGGTGACCTCGCGGATGGCGCGGAGAATCTCGACGTCCCGGTCGGTGCCCAGCTTCACCTTGAGAATGGGGTACTGATCCGCCTCGGCCACCTTGGTCTTGATCCGCTCCGGGGCATCGAGCCCGATGGTGAAGGTCGACTTGGGGGCGGCGCACGGATCCAGCCCCCACATTCGATACACCGGCACCCCCAGCCGCTTGCCGACAAGATCGTGCAGCGCCGAAGACAGGGCCGCCCTGGCGGCGGCATTGCCTCTCAGCTTATTGGCCCAGCGTTGCTCCGCCTCTTCCAGGTTGAAGGGATCGTCGGGCAGCATGGCCCCGTACACCTTGAGCGCGGCCATGACCGACTCCGCCGTCTCCCCGTAGAACTTGCTGGGAGCGGCCTCGCCCCAGCCTTCTTGCCCGTCCCCGTCGGTGAGCCGGACCCATACCGTGCGGTGATCGCTCTGCCCGCCCCGAGCGATCACAAACGGGTGGGTGGTGCGAAGCTGGAGCAGCTCGACATCCATTCGCAGCTGATGGGGCAAGGACAACCTCATGAAATAGAGAGACGCAGGATCGGATTATAAGTCTCGCATCCCAGCGGCGACAGACCATTTCATTGCAGGGCCCGGAGATGCGCCTGAACCCCCACCGCGAGCCGCTCGGGCAGGTAGCCACCTTCCAGCAGTCCGACAATCGGCGTCGAGGGAAGCCGCTCGCGCAGCCGATGCGGTCAGATCGGCGTAATGCTCCGGCTCCAGGGTGAAGCCGCCCAGCGGATCGCCGGTCATGGCGTCAAATCCCGCCGACACCAGCACCAGGTGGGGAGTCCACTCGGTCGTGGCGGTAACGATGGCGGACCAGAGATCCCCCACGTAGAGGCCCGGCGGTTTGCCCGGACCCCGCGGCACGTTAAAGATGTTGCCCACGCCCCGCTCGTCGGCCGCTCCGGTTCCGGGATACCAGGGATACTGGTGCAACGAGACATAGCGGACGGTGGGATCGGCCTCGACCAGGGCCTGAGTTCCGTTGCCGTGGTGCACATCCCAGTCGATGATCAGGACCCGTTCCCGTCCCCTTTGCTGCGCGTGACGGGCTGCCACCACGACGTTGTTGACCAGACAAAATCCCATTCCGCGGGATGCCAGGGCATGATGACCTGGAGGTCTCACCGCGGCGAACGCGTTTCCCTTACCTCCGGCGGCATGATCGACCGCAGCCAGCACCGCACCGGTGCCTCCGAGGACGGCAGCCCAGCTGTCGCGATTGAGTATGGTGTCCAGGAAGAGAACTCCACCGCCCCGCCCACTCATTTCTTCCAGGCCATCGAGGTAGGAGGCGGGGTGGACCGCGAGTAACGGCTCCCGCCTTGCCGGCGAAGCTTCCCGAAGCTCGGCTGCCGGTTCGTTTTTCAGGCGGCTGAGGAGCACACTCAGCCGGGCCGGCGTCTCCGGGTGACCGGGTCCGGGATCGTGCTTGAGGCAGCTAGGGTGGGTGAAGATGGGATCGGCATGTTCAAAGAGGGCTCCTCGCTGCAAGACCATTTTTTTATGCGCTGAGGGCCCTCTGTGGTGAAATACCTTCTCACTTCTCACGTAGAAGCCGCTGCATCTCCCGGGCCTCGTCGCCCAACACACGGCGGGCGCTCGCGATATCGGCCAGCCGGCGTCGGTACCACCGCCAGTACAACAGAACCAGCCCCGACGAGATAAAGAACACGAGGCCCACCAGCGCCAGGACCAGCCTGTCGCTCCAGAACCCCAGCACCGCCAGGGCAGCGCCATCGAATGCGAGGACCCCGGAGGCTACAATCGTGAGCAGGCGAGAGGCGACCGGGGACACCGGCTAGCGGACCGGCCGCCGGCGGCGGGAGAGAACGATGAGGGCGCTGTTGGGCACCAGCCCGGAATCGGCGAGGGAGCGAGACTCGTCAGACAACTCCGCCCCCCGAAACTTGAGCACGTACTCGGCGGGATCTCCTTTCACATGGGTCTGCGCCAGCGCTTGGCGCTTGATCTCGCCGACCGGAGTGCCTCCCGGCAGCTCCAGGTAGACCTCGTCCCAGACATCTTCGACCATGACTCTGAGCGGCAGCACCGAGGTCATGCGACGTGCTCCGCCGGAAGCGGAAGCGTCGACAAGAAGCGATCCACTACCTGGTCGAAGAAAAGTGTGGAGGCGCGGATCCGGGTGCCGGCTGGCGTCTCCCATACGGCAAACGCGATCTCTTCTCCCCCCTGCCCCCGAAGGGTGAGGTAGGTGGGCCCTTCCCGCTCGGGATAGGCGGCGTTCAGCGGCACCCGCTCGGCAAAGAATCGCTTGGCCCGCCGCAGCACTTCCGCACCATCCAGCGTGGTGACGACCTCGTAGACCATAGACGGCTCAGCGCCTCGATGAAGGAGAGCGGGATCGAAGAATAGTGATGCCGGTGGGCTGTCCCGGAATGGCGATGCTTGCCACTCGCTTTCGGGCGGCCAGATCGATGACATCCACCGCACCCGAGTCCGCCCCGATCGATTCGCAGGAGATGTATGCCAGCCGGCTATCGGGTGAGTACGCGACCCCGTGGACGATCTTCTTGCTGGTGGGCACCCGGGCCACCTCGGCCAGCGTGCCCGCATCGATCAGGCTCACGCTTTGATCTTTCTTGTTGGTGACGATCACGAGCCTCCCGTCCGGGGAGGGCTCCACGTTATATGCCCCCTTCCCCACCGGGATCTCCTTGATGGGGCGGAAAGACTCCGCGTCCCACACCTGGACGGTATTGCCATAATTGCAGGCGACGTAGAGTCGCTTGTCATCCGGCGAAACCGAGATGAAAGTGGGCGAGCACTCCTTGGTGCGATGGGCCGGATGGTGCTGCCGGCCCATGATGCGCCGGCGCTATAGCTGCCATGCTTCCGCCCTCGCCGGTCTTGGCCCGTCGCGAGATTGCGAACGTGGCCACGTCGAGTTGAAGGATCTCATCGCTGTGCATGCACGAGGCGTACACTCGAGTTCCTGCGTGATTGACCTTCACCCCATGGGGCATGTCGCACGCCGGGATATCGGTGATCTTGGTCATCGTCGGCGTGTGAATCACCGAAACCACGTTGACCCGGGGATGATCGCCGTGGAAATCCGAGTTGGCCACGAAGGCAAACTGGCCGTCCGGGGTCAGGCTGATGGTGGTCGGAAAGAGCTCGACCTGCGCCCTGCCGAGCAGTGAATCGCCGGCGGCGTCCATCTTCCACAAGGAGCCGAACGGAGTGCCGTGCGCGATGGTGATGTAGTAGCTCTTGCCGTCGGGTGCGACGGTGATGTTGTGCGGCCCGTCGATGTCCGACGGCATGATCCCGACCGGCACGACGCGGTCAACCGATAAGCCGGTGGCGGTGGGCCTCAACCAGGTTGCGATGTCGCCCGATTCGCTGACCACTCCCACCTGGTACCCGGGATCGGCCGTCTGAGCCGCGGCCGGGGTTGCGAGCAGGATAGCCCACAGCGCGTGCACGGAGACCGGTCTCATCATGGGTGGGAAGATACCCGTCTAACCGCTCACCCGCACGGTCGCCTGAAACACCTCGCCGTGGCCCAGAAGATCGCGCACTCCCGGTTTCCGGCGCAGCACCACAACCAGATCTCCATCCGGCGGTTCCGCCACGCCTTCCACCGTGAGAAAGCACGGCAGCTCGGCCTCGGGGGGAATGGGCGCGCGGTAGCTTTGCCCCCGCCAGGTGAAGCTGACCGCCGGTGGCAGAGAGCGAACAATCCGGTCGATGAAGACGTCATCGTCCAGCCGGTACTCCCCCTCTGGCTGCCGCTCACCACTGAGAAAGAAGGTGGGATCGAACGATTCGCCGTCTTGCCGGGCGAAATTGTGCTCCACCGCCCAGTCGAGATCTTCCAGGTCGGGCGCCCGAGCCCGCCACTCCAGATGGTGCCTCAGCTCGTGGGTGAGGGTCTCCCAGGCTTCGAGCCGCCAGTCGAACTGCTCCTGCAACTGGGCGAGCGCGGCGAACGATCCGTGATAGAGAACAATCCGGCTTTGCAGCCCCTCTACCCCGCTACCCAGCTCCATGGGAAGGGGGATGCACTCGCCCAGGGTGAAGATCTCTGCCCTCTCCGGGTGCGGCACCGTGCGGGGGGAAACCACGACTTCGGCAATCCCCTCGAAGAAATGCGCGCGGCACGTCCTGGCAGACCCGGCGGACCAGTGATTCGAAGTCGGAGAGGCGCATGCTAAACGGGAGCTGAGCTGAGGCAGGAGCTAGGAGGCTTTAGCTGCCGGCTCCCAGCTCCCAGCTCCCAGCCTCTCCCTTACGTATTCCGCCACCCGATCCAACCCTACCCGCTCCTGCTGCATGGAGTCCCGCTGCCGCACCGTGACAGTGCGACCGGTAATGGTCTCGCCGTCCACCGTAATTCCGAACGGGGTTCCCGCCTCATCCATCCGGCGGTAACGCCGCCCGATCGCTCCGCTGTCGTCGTAGAAACAGGCAAACTGACGGCGCAGGTCGTGATAGAGGGTGGTGGCCAGCTCGGGCATCCCGTCTTTCTTGACCAGGGGAAACACCCCGGCCTTGATCGGCGCGACTGCCGGGTGAAAGCCGAGGACCACCCGGGTTTCCCCTTCGACTTCCTCCTCCCGGTAGGCGTCCACCAGGAGGGTGAGAGCCACCCGGTCGGCGCCGGCGGAGGTTTCCACGATGTAGGGCAGATACCTCTGATTGGCCGCCTGATCGAAGTACTCCAGCTTCTTGCCGGAGTATTCCTGGTGGCGGCTGAGGTCGAAGTCGCCCCGGTTATGAATGCCCTCGATCTCCTGCCAGCCGAAGGGAAACTGGTACTGGATGTCGAAGGCGGCGCGAGCATAATGGGCCAGCTCACTGCCGGCATGCTGATGCCATTGCAACTTGGCGGGGTTCAACCCCATCGAGTGGTGCCACGCCATCCGCCATTCGCGCCAGCGCTCGAACCAACCGGTGTCGGTGCCCGGTTGGACAAAGAACTGCATCTCCATCTGCTCGAACTCGCGAGTGCGGAAGATAAAGTTGCCGGGCGTGATCTCGTTGCGGAATGCTTTGCCGATTTGGGCGATACCGAACGGAATCCGCTGGCGGGAGGACTGAAGCACGTTCAGGTAGTTCACGTAGATCCCCTGCGCCGTCTCCGGACGGAGGTATACCACCGCGGCGGAATCCTCTACCGGTCCCATGAAGGTCTTGAACATGAGGTTGAACATTCGCGGCTCGGTGAGCGAGCCGCGGGTGCCGCAGACCGGACATTGGGCATCGGGTTGTCCTGGCGTGCCTTTGATCCTGGGATCGTCAGCCCGAAAGCGGTTCTTGCACTGGCGGCAGTCCACCAGCGGATCGGTAAAACCGGCCACGTGTCCCGAGGCCTCCCACACCTTCGGATGCATGAGGATGGCCGCGTCGAGTCCCTCGATATCGTCACGGGCATGCACCATCGCGTCCCACCACCGGTCCTTGACGTTCCGCTTCAGCTCGACGCCGAGCGGCCCGTAATCCCACACCGAACCCAGGCCGCCATAGATCTCCGAGGACTGGAACACGAAGCCGCGGCGTTTGCAAAGGGAGACGAGCTTGTCCATCAAGGTGGTGTCGGCCATCGGGTTCTGAGCCTGAATTGAGGTAAGGGTCGAGATCAGCCGGGGAAGATAAGGGCAGACAGCAGGGGCAAGGAAGCGCGGCAGAACCAAGAAATTGCCGCGACATGGCAGAGATTCTCTCCTCCGACACACCGTCGCCGACCCGGTTAAACCATCGAATCGCACCGGCTTAGGGGCCTTTCACTAGTCGGCGTGGAACTTGCCCCCTCCGCTCGGCTTTAATCGCCCCGGTAAGTCCCTTAGAGGCAGGCGGATGGACTCAGATACCCAACCAGTCCCGAACTCGCAGGAGCCCCCCGCCGGGGAGGCGGCTCAGGCGTCTTCGACTTCCCGCCGTAAGGCTCGCCCGTTCACCACGCTGACCCGGGAGCTGGCGGACTTCCTCATCGAGTTCTCCATCGTCCTGCACAAGCGCTCGATGTACCCCGCCGGCCACCCCCACCTGAGCGACTCGACCGACCGGTTTGTCCGCCGGATGCGGGCGTTGCTCGAGCGGCGGGAATCGGTCACGCTCGGTGTAGCCCGCCACCGCCTCGTGATCGACGCGGCCACCACCGATCCCAAGAACGCGCTGCTGCGCGACCTGGCCCACCGGCTGCATCGTCACCGCATTGCCTCGGTGCACTTCAGCCGGGGAGCCAGCCTCGACCAGATCGAGGGTTTGCTGAGTGAACTGAGCTCCGATCCGCAGCGGGGTGAGGGCCCGCTGGGGAAGCGATTGGACCGGGTCGGGCCCTGGAATCAGATTCGGCTGCGTCCGATAGGCTACGACCAGTTCGCTCTGCAGGACGCGGATCCCGACGCGCAGGCCGAAGCGGATGAGCCGGCGGCGCAGCGGGACAGCTGGGTCGAGCTGGCGCAGCTCGCGCTGGCGAGCGAGAAGGCGGAGAATCCCGACGCGGACCCCAAGACCGACGCGGAGGAAACGGCCGAAGCGATCGACCGCAAGTCCGGCGAAGTCGCCTACGACCGAGTGGTCCTGGGATATCTCGCCCGGGTGGCGGAGGAGATGTCGGGCCGAAGAGGGGCCGCCGAAAACCACCTGCTGCAGCGGGTCTCCAAGCTCATTGGTGACCTGGATCCCGAGACTCTGCGCCGGCTGCTCCGGGCCGGAGCCGACCATGTCGAGCGGAAACAGTTCGTCCTCAATGCCTCCCAGATTCTCGCCGCGGATGCGGTGATGGAGGTGGTGGAGGCCGCGGCTCAGGTGTCGGAACAGACCATCTCGCACAATCTCCTGCGCTTGCTCCATAAGCTGGCGCTGCATGCCGAAGAAGGGACGGCGGAAATCAGAGCCGCGGCCGAGGGCGCCCTGCGGAACAACGTGGCCAGGCTGGTGCAGGACTGGGACCTCGAAGATCCCAATCCCGAGACCTATAACGCGATCCTCGAGGGCATGGTGCGCCGCACCTCGGCCGAGTACTCGCTGGTCAAGGTTCAGATCGGCTGCGATCCCGACATCATCATCAAGACCGCGCTGGAGCTGGATTGCGTCGGCCTGGCGGTGTATGCGGCGGTGGAGGAGCTGCTGTCGCGGCGGGAGCTGGTGCGGGTAGCGGAGCTGCTCAAATCGGCGCCCCAATCCAAGGCTGCTGACGACCTGTGGCGTTACGTGGCCACTCCGGAGCGGCTGGAGGCCGAGCTGGCCGCCTCTCCCATGGATCAGGACGCGGTGACGATCCTGGTCGAACGCATCGGCACCGCGGCGACCAACAGCTTGCTCGACCGGCTGGCGAGTGCTGACGACCGCTCCACCAGGGCCGCGATCATGAAGCAACTGCTCGGCCTGGGCCCCGAGGTGGCTGCGGTCGCCATCCAGCGGCTGCCCACGGCGCCCTGGTACCTGCAGCGCAACATTCTCGTGCTGCTCGGCCGGTTAGGCAGCCTGCCCGACGGCTTTTCGCCGGCGACCTACTCGACGCACGGGGACGCCCGCATTCGCCGGGAAGCGATCAAGCTGCTGCTGGAGACCAAGGAGCGTCAGGCGGAGGCAATCGTGATGGGACTGGGGGACCCCGATGACGGCATCGTGAGCCTTGCCCTCGCTGCCGCGCTCGAGGCTTGCCCGGCCGCGGCAATCCCGCTGGTCCAACGGATTGCGCTCGATCCCAAGCGGCAGCCGGAGGTACGCGCGCTGGCGGTGCGGATCGTAACCCGGGCCCGGGAGCCGGAGACTTTGCGCGTGCTGTTGGCAATCGTCAACTACCGCCGCCGCTGGTTCCGCAGCCGGCTGAACCCCAAGTCACCCGATCTCCTTGCCGCACTCACCGGACTTGCCTCCCACTGGAGCGAGGAGCCTCTGGTCAGGGAAGTGATCGCCTACGCCCGCTGGCACACCGACCGTCAGATCCGAGCCGCCGTCGCGGCCCGCTCCAAATGAGCGACCCGGTCCGCTTTCTCACCGCCTTCTCCCAGGCCCTCTCGACGGTGGGCCTCTATGGGGACGAGCATCCGGCCACGGCCCGGGGCGTGGAGACCGCCGCTCGAGCGTTTGCGCGAGCTGCAGGACCCTATCCCAACCTGCAATTCACCTTTCTCGCCGGCGAGGTTCTCTTCGGCACCGAGGCGGTGTCCGAGCTGGAAGGCTGGGAGTGGTCCAGCCGCTTGATCAAGGCCGGGATCGAGCGGATCGAGTTCATCGAGAAAGTCGAGCCCGACCACTTCGCCCGATTCCTCTCCCACGTTGCGGTCCGCCTCGGGATACGCCCCGCCTCCAGCACCGACCTGTGGCAGATGGGCGAATCGGCCATCCGATTCGGCCAGGTCACATTGGGGCAGGAGCAGAACCGAGACTCAGGAGGCCGAGCTCCCGGTCGCCGCGCTCAGCTACAGCCTCCGGGAGGAGCGGGACACGATCGAGTGGATGCACTCGGAGATCCAGTCCGGAGCCAGGCTTCCAATGGTGGAGGCCGATGCGGTGGTCCGGTCGCTCTCGATTGCGATGCACGCGGAGCAGGCGATGGTGCTGCCGCTGCTTCAGCTGAAGGAGTTCGACCAGTACACCACGACCCACTCCATGAACGTGTCGGTGCTGGCGATGGCGTTGGGGGAGTTCTGGAGCTGGGCGGGGCGACCGTTCGAGCCCTGGGCATGGCCGGCCTGCTGCACGATCTGGGCAAGGTCTGCATTCCCCGCGACATCCTGGTGAAGCCGGGCAAGCTGACCGATGCGGAGCGGCAGGTGATTCGGGAGCACCCGGTGGTCGGGGCCCGGATGCTGCTGGCCAGCCCCGATCCGATGGAGCTCGCCGCCGTGGTGGCCTACGAGCACCACATCATGCTCGATGGCGGCGGCTACCCGATCCTGCGCGACTCGCGCGGCGCCCAGTACGCCAGCCGGCTGGTCCACATCTGCGATGTGTACGATGCGCTGCGCACCAACCGGCCCTACCGCCACGCCTGGGAATCGGAGCGGGCCATGAGCTACATCGAGAGCCGGGCCGGGGTGGAATTCGACCCCGGCATCGCGCGGTCCTTCACCGCAATGATGCGGAAATGGGATCACCGGATCGCGCTGGTGCCGGCTTAGCGCCGCTCCGGGACTGCAGCAGGTGCCGCACGATCAGCTCGCCATGTCCCCGGGCATTCTCGATGAACAGCCGGTTGGCATCGTTTCCGCTGGCGATGACTCCGGCCAGATAGCACCCCGGCACCGGGGTCGCCATCGATGGCTCGTCATGCGCCGGCACCCCGCTGCCCGGATCGACCGGGACGCCCAGCCGCTGCAGCAGGCTGGTATCGGCGTGGTAGCCGGTCATGGCGAGCACCGCGTCGGCCGGGATCAGCTCGACGGCGCCCGTGACGTCGGAGACGACCTCGACGTGGGTCGGGGTGATGGCCCGGACCCGTGAGCGCCAGCGCACCGCGATGCTTCCCTCCTTCACCCGGTTCACGATGTCGGGCAGCACCCAGGCCTTTACCGTGCGATCGAACCCCTCGCCGAAATGCACCAGCGTGACCGTGGCGCCCGCCCGCCAGCACTCGAGCGCGGCGTCAACGCTGCTGTTCCCGGCCCCGATCACGATCACCCGCTGGTGCCAGTAGGGATGGCCTTCGACGAAATAGTGGCGTCACGTGAGGAAGGTCTTCACCGGGGACGCCGAGGTAGTTCGGGTTATCGTAGTAGCCGGTGGCGAAGACGACGGCGGCGGCATGATAGCGTCTTGCCGTCGTGGCGCGCGGCTGACCTCGATGCGGAACAGCTCCGTCCCGAGTCGCGGGTGACGTCCACCACTTCCTCTCCCGGGCCGAATATCCAGACCGTAGTGCTCGGCCACCCGGCGGTAGTAGATGAGACCATCGTGGCGGTTGGGCTTCTCGTGGCTGGAGATGAACGGCACGTCGCCGATCTCGATCCGCTCCGGGGTGGAGAAGAAGGTCATGCTCAGCGGGTAGCGCTCGATGGTGGACACGATCGTCCGGCGGTCGAGCAGGACGCAGGGCACACCGGCCTGTTTGGCGGCAACGCCGACGGCCAGCCCGCAGGGGCCGGCGCCGATGACGAGCAGGTCGATGGTCTCTTCACTCATGGCTTCCCCGCTTCCCCGCTTCCCCGCTCTTATACCTCAATTATCTGATCCCGCCGCGTCCCCACGCTCACGTACCGGACCGGAACCCCGGAGAGCGCTTCCAGCCGGTCCAGATATGTCCGGGCTGCCGCAGGCAGATCGGCCAGCCGCCGAGCGCCTCCGGTGGGCTGCTGCCATCCCTGCAGGATCTCGTAAACCGGCTGGACCCGGCCCAGTGCGTCCACCTCGGCCGGCATCTCCTCGCAGGTCTCGCCATCGAGTCGGTACATCGTGCCCACTGGGATCTCCGCAAAGGAGTCGAGCACATCGAGCTTGGTGACGGCGAGGCCGGTGAGCCCATTGACCCGGGCGGCGTAGCGGACCACGGTAGCGTCGAACCAGCCGCAGCGGCGGGGCCGGCCAGTCACCGCGCCGAACTCGCCTCCCAGCTCGCGGAGCCGCTCGCCGTACGGGGCTCTCCGCCTCGGTGGGAAGCGGACCGTTGCCCACCCGGGTGGTGTACGCCTTCACCACGCCGAGCACTCCGTTGATTCCGGTGGGCCCGATTCCCGAGCCCACCGCTGCACCACCGGCCGTCGTGTTGGAGGAGGTGACGTAGGGATAGGTGCCGTGATCCACGTCGAGCAGTGCGCCCTGGGCCCCTTCGAGGAGCACCCGTCGCCCTTCCCGGACCGCCCGATGGACCATGAGTCCGGTGTCGGCCGCGAGGGGAAGCAGTCTGGGTGCCAGGCGTTCCAGCAGCTTCACATGCTCGTCCAGCTGCGCCCGCTCGCTGCTTCCCATCAGCTCAAGCAGCTGGTTCGCTCGCCGAACCCGGTCGCCCAGAAGGGCGCGGGCGCATTCCACCCGCCGAAGGTCCACCACCCGGATGCCTCTCCGGCCGTACTTGTCCTCGTAGGCGGGACCGATGCCCCGCCCGGTGGTGCCGAGCTTCTGGCTGCGCTCGCTGGCGGCGTCGAGCAGCTTGTGATAGGGAAGCACCAGGTGGGCCCGATCGGACACGAACAGCCGGCCGGCGGTATCGATGCCCCGCTCGTGAAGGCTGTCCAGCTCGTGAAACAGGTTCTCCGGCTCCAGCACCACGCCGTTACCGATGACACAGGTGACCCGGGAATGCAGGATGCCGGAGGGGATCTGCCGGAGAATGAACTGTTTGTCGCCGATGACCACGGTATGGCCGGCGTTGGCGCCGCCTTGATAGCGCACCACCAGGTCGCGCCCGCTCGGCCAGCACGTCGACCAGCTTGCCCTTCCCCTCGTCTCCCCACTGTGCCCCGACCACCACCATGCAGGTGGTCTTCGCGTCGAACATGTCGGCTCCCGGCTGGAACAACAAAAAGAGCCCCTTGCGGGGCTCCTGAATCCTCGGGCAAACCTATCGCGCCCCAGTTGAAAGGTCAATTCGACGCAAGCGCCCTTCCGATCCGTTCCGCGGTGTCCAGGGAGAGTCCATCCGGGGTGTCGGCCGGCGTATGAATCCGGCGAAGGTGGCCCAGGTAAGCCGGCCGATGGTGATGGCCGGGGCGCGGGCCCGCGCCAGCGGAGCGCTGTCCACGAAGATGCCCAGCGGCAGCCGCCGGCGTTGAGCGGCAGAGCCAGGCTGCGACAGAGCACGGCTCCAGCTCGCGGGCCAGCGCTCGCCCTCGCGCATCGTGACACACCAGATAGAGCCGTCCCTCCTGGTCCACGGTATCCACGTTCACGAACTCCACCTCTCGTAGATCGCCGACCCAGCCGGGCAAACACCCTCGCGCCCACCAGGCCGAACTCCTCTGCGCCGGTGATCAAGATGCCCACGCCCGGGTCGGCGCTGGCCTCCGCGGCCGCCAGGGCGGCCACGATCCCGCTGCCGTTATCCCGGGCGCCGAGCGAGCGGCCGCGAAGCCGGCCCTGCCCGGCCAGGAAGCCCGCCACCAGGGCAAGGCTCGCCCCGACGGCCAGCCACGCCGGCGCGAGAGCGCCCCAGAGCCGGAGCACCGTGAGCGCGCTCAGGACGGCAATGGCGAGGCCCACGGCCCACACCGCCACCAGTCGGCCCGCCATGGAGTGGCCTTGGGCCTTCGAGTCCAGGTGAGCCACGATCCACCGCGTCGGCGGCGTGCCTCGGGTCGCCAGCAGATTGGCATCTTCACGGGGCGGTTCGCCCAACGGCACCCAGCCCAACCCGATGCCGCCGGCCACCACAGCCAGCGCCAGGAGCCCGGAAACCCACAAAGCCAGGGGGGCCCAGGCCGGGAGGTGGGTGGAGGCAAGGAAAGGGAGTAGTACCAGGGCCAGTCCGCCCAGGCCGGCCCCAAACACGGGAAAGGCCCGGAGACTGGCCGGGGTGAAGCTGAATTTCTGGACCTGAACCTTGTAGCCCAGATCGGTGAGGTATCGGCTGACGAGCTCCCGAGCCAGCTCGGCTTCGGGAGTTCCGGCTTCCGGGGAAGTGAGAGGATCTCGCGGATGGTCCGGTCGAGCGTTACCACGTACCGCCTTGGGATCTCAGGAGGCGGCCCGTCTCGGCGCGCCTGGAGTTGGCAAACCCGCCGCCGGCCGCGGCGAGTGCCGCCCGCTTGGTGTCGTCGGTGATCTGACCGGCCTCGATGAGATCGTCGAGGTGCTGTTCGTAGGTCTGAGTGCCTAGCTCTTTGCGGCCATCGGCCATGATCCGCTTCACCTGGCTTACCCGTTCGGCATCCTTCAGGCACTCGCGAACCGCCGGCGTGGCGATCAGGACCTCGACCGCCGGCACTCTCCCGTCATCGTCCTTCATCGGCAGCAGCTGCTGCGACACGATGGCGCGCAGCGCCTCGGAGAACCGCAGTCGGCCGACCTCGCGCTCCTCCACCCGCAGGGTCCCCACCAGCCGCTCCACCGTGGTCACCACGTCCGGGGTGGACAGGGTCCCGATAACCAGGCGTCCGGTCTCGGCCGCCTTCATGGCGGTGTCGATGGTCGCGGCGTCAGCCATCTCGCCCAGAACAACCACATCCGGGTCTTGCCGCAGGGCGGCGCGGAGTCCCACGGCCAGGCTGTCGGTGTCGACTCCCACTTCCCGCTGGGTGATGGAGCAGGTCAGATCCCGATGGAGGAACTCGATCGGGATTTTCGATGGTGACCACGTGCTTGTGCAGGGTCCGGTTGATGTGGTGAACCATGGCCGCGATGGTCGAGCTCTTGCCGCTGCCACTCACCCCGCTGACCAGCACCAGTCCCCGGTCGGACTCGGCGACCTGCTTCAGCACCTCGGGCAGATGGAGCCACTCGATGGTGGGCACGGCAAAGGGGATGACCCGCATGACGATCATGAAGGAAGACCGCTGGCGCAGCACGTTGACCCGGAATCGGCCCACCCGGGCATACCCCAGGAGCAATCGAAGTCACGGAGCCGGTCGATCCGGGCGCGGTCTTCCTCGCTGGCGATCAGTTTGAGCGCGATGGATTTCGTCTGATCTGGCGTCAGCCGTTGCTTGGTAAGCGGAACCAGCTTGCCGTTGATCCGGGCACGGAAGACGTCGCCGGCTTTGATATGCAGGTCGGAGGCACCCCGTTCCACCGCCGCCTTGATGATCTTTTCCATCGGCTTCCGCCACAGTAAAGGATTGGCCCGGATCAGTTGCATGGCTACCGCGCCTCCACCGCCGGCTTGCCCCCGGCGGGAAGTAGCCCCATGCGATCCCGTACCTCCCGCATGGTCTCGGCCGCCATGCGGCGGGCTGTGGAAGCTCCGTCGGCCAGGATCTCGTCCACCCGCTCGGGCTCCTCCTGAAGCTGGAAGGCCCGTTCTCTGATGGGTTTGAGGGCGGCAACCATATTATCGGCCAGCACCCGCTTACAGTCGAGGCACCCCCACTTGGCCCCCCGGCAGTTCTCCGCCACCTGGGCCACCGTCTCCGGCGGGGAGAAGTACTGATGGAGGTGGTAAATGTTGCAGATTTCAGGGGTTCCGGGGTCATTCCTGGTTACGCGGGCCGGATCGGTTTTCGCCGGCCGCAGCTTCTGCCAGATCTCCTCCGGGCTATCCAGCAGGCCGATGGTGTTCCCCAGGCTCTTGGACATCTTGGCTTGCCCATCCAGCCCGGTAATGCGCTTGGCCTCGGTCAGGATTGGCTGTGGCTCCGGGAAATACGCCTCCCCCGGCCGAACTCGGCGTTCCACTTGCGGGCGATCTCGCGGGTCAGCTCCAGGTGCTGGACTTGGTCCTCGCCCACGGGAACGAGATCGGCCCGGTAGAGCAGAATGTCAGCTGCCATCAGGATCGGATAGTTCAGCAGACCCGCCGGCACGCTCTCGAATCGCTGTGACTTATCTTTGAACTGCGTCATTCGCTCGAGCTCGCCGAGCGGCGTGACCGTGTTCAGCAGCCACTGGAGCTCGGTATGCTCGCGGCACATGGGACTGGACGAACAGCGTCGCCCGCTCGGGATCGATGCCGGCCGCCAGCAGTCCAATGGCCATGTCGCGGGTGCGCTGGGCGAGGGAATCCTGATCGTACTTTCCGGTAATGGCGTGCAGGTCCACCACGCAGATCAAGGTCTCGTAGCTGTGCTGGAGATTGACCCAGTTCTGCACCGCGCCGAGCCAGTTGCCGATGTGCAGCTCGCCGGACGGTTGAATTCCCGAGAATATTCGCGGCATGATCGGCAAGTTACCCGCTTAGGACTGGGCACACAAGATGGTGTCTGCCTTAGACTTACTGCATCGGGCCAAACCGGCGGCTGAAGTGGCTGGGCGTTACCTCAGAGCGGTTGAGCGTCCGGCCGATCCGGACAGCTGGACCCCCAAGGGAAGCCGGGACTTCGTTACCGAGGTGGATCGTACCGCAGAGCGGTTGATAGCGGAGATTCTGCTGGCGGGGCCTTCAGGTGGACGAATAGTGGGCGAGGAGCTGAGTCCCGGCCTCGTGACGGAAGGGTTGGTCTGGGTGGTGGACCCGCTGGACGGAACCACCAACTTCCTCCACGATTATCCCAGTTACGCGGTTTCCATCGCGGCCGCAGTCGACAATGTGTTGCAAGCGGCCGTGGTCCTCCACGTGCCTCGCAACGAGATGTACGCCGCCTGCGCGGGGCGGCGGCGCGTGGCTGGGGGAGCGCCGCCTCGCGGTCTCGCCCATCGCCGATCCGGGGTTTGCGTTGGTGGGCACCGGTTTTCCATTCAAGGACGTGTCGCGCCTCCACGAATATCAGCGCCAGTTCGCTCGCGTCGCGGCGGCGACCAGCGGTATCCGCCGGGCGGGATCGGCCGCGCTCGATCTGGCTGACGTGGCGGCCGGGCGGTTTGACGGTTTCTGGGAGCAGCGCTTGTCTGCGTGGGACATTGCGGCCGGCATCCTGCTGATCCGGGAAGCCGGCGGGATCATCACCGACTTCAGCGGCCGAGCACATCGGCATCGAGCACACGGGCGTTGTCGCCGGGAATCCAGCCATCCATGATTGGCTCCTCGCCACCTTGCGTACACCGTCGGCTGTGCCTCTATGGTAGAATTGTTGATCTGGCATCCCGGGAAGCTGAATGGACGAGATCGAGATCCTAGGCGGGCGAAAGCTCGCTACAGCAGTGGTCGGACGCGGTGGCGGCGGCGAACGCAACGCCGGCGGGAGGAGCCGTAGCCGCACTGGCATCGGCGCTGGCGGCCGCGCTGGTGACCATGGTCGCCGGGCTCACCACGCGGCGGGAGAAGTACGCCGCGGTGCACGCCTACGCGCAGGAGACGCTGGAGCGGGCCGACGCGCTCCGGGCCGACCTGCTCGATCTGGCCAGCCAGGACGCGATCGTGGTGGCCGAGTACATGGATGCGCTCACGTTACCCCAGGGGACCGAGTTCGAGCGCACCGCCCGGGAAGCCGCCCGCCGCGCCGCCTTGCTCGAGGCGGCCAGGGTGCAGCTGGAGCTGCTGCAGACGCGGGCGAAGTGGTGGCCCTGGCGGAGGCCATGGTGGGCTCCGGCGTCGCCACCGCGATCGGAGACGCCGCCACCGCCAGCTTCCTGGCCGCGGCGGCGAGCCGCAGCGCCTACTGGAGCATCCGGAGTAACCTCAAATCCCTGGGCCGGGAGGAAACCCGCCCGATGATCGAGTCGGCGGTGGTATTGTTGGATCAGGTGGAGGCGGCGGAGATTCGGGTGCGGCAGGTATTGGACGAGCGGGTCGGCTAGCGCTGCGGGCTACGTGGTCGTCAGAATCCTCGGGCCCTCCGCCGTGATCACCACGGTGTGCTCGAAGTGGGCCGAGAGACTGCCATCGGCCGTGACGACGGTCCACTTGTCCGGCATGGTCTTGGTGACGGGACTTCCCACCGTAATCATTGGCTCGATTGCCAGAGTCATTCCTTCGAGGAGCCGCGGTCCGCGCTTGGGCGCTCCGTAGTTGGGAATCTGGGGCTCTTCGTGGAACCGGGTCCCGATGCCGTGACCCACCAGCTCGCGCACGATTCCGTAGCCCGCCCCCTCGGCCACCCGCTGCACCGCATAGCCGATATCGCCGACGTGGTTTCCCACCTTGGCCTGGGCAATGCCGGCCGCAAGACACTCCTGGGTCACTCGCAGGAGCTTCTCCGCGGCGGGACTCACCTGTCCCACCGGCAGCGTCGTGGCGGAATCGGCGTGTAAACCCTCGAGCTGCACGCCCACATCCACGCTCACGATGCTGCCCTCGGCCAGCACTCGGCGGGGAGAAGGAATCCCGTGGACGATCTCCTCGTCGATGGAGGTGCAGAGAGTCTTGGGGAATCCGTAGAGTCCCTTGAACGAGGGAAGCGCCCCCTCATGACTGCGGATGAAGCGCTCGGCCTCGGCGTCCAGGTCTTCCGTGCTCATCCCCGGACGCAGTATCTCCCGCATCCTCGCCAAGGTGCCGGCCACGATTCGCCCCGCCCGGCCCATGATCTCGACCTCACGGGCAGACTTCAGGGTGATCATGCTAGTGGTTGAGGGCATGGCGCACTCGGGCGGCAATCTCTTCGACTGAACCGACGGCAGGGATCCGGCGAAGCAGGTTTTTATTCTCGTACCAGTCGAGCACCGGCGCAGTCTGCTTCCGGTAAGCGCCGAGCCGGGTGGCGACCGCGGCCGGATCGTCGTCCGCCCGTTGCTCCTGCTCCCGCCGTTTAGCCAGCCGATTCAGGATCTCCTGGTCGGTCACATCAAAGAACAGCACCGCGTCCATCCGCCGGCCTCGCTGCGCCAGGAGCCGCTCCACCCCTTCCGCCTGGGGTATGGTGCGCACCACGCCATCGAAGATCACGCCCTTGGCGGCCTCCGGCTTGGCCAGCTCCTCGCCCACGATGCCCATGATGATGTCATCGCTCACCAGGTGCCCAGCCTCCATCACCGCTTTGGCGCGGGCGCCCAGCGGTGTCCCCCGCCTGACAGCGTCGCGGAGGAGATCGCCGGTGGCAAACTTCGGCAACCCGCGGGCCTCGGCCAGCAGGGCGCCTTGGGTTCCCTTCCCCGCGCCAGGCGGGCCCATGAGGAGAATGTCCATGTGGCTCCGAAAAGCGTAAGCGGTAAGCGGTGAACGGTAAGCGGGGCGATTCGACGGCATCCCATCGGTCGTCCCCGCTCACTGCTTACCGCTCACCGCTCACGCAGTTCACATATACCGCTGCTGCCGTCCTCTGAACTTGACCCGGCCGGTCTTCATGAAGCCGTCGTACTTCCGCAGGGTCCGGTGCTGCTCCACCTGCGCAATCGTGTCGAGAAGCACTCCGACCACGATCAGCACCGAGGTGCCACCGAACTGGGATTGGACGCCGACCCATTTGGAGACCAGGATCGGGATCAGGGCGACGAAGGCGAGGAAGAGACCGCCCGGCAGGGTGACCCGTGCGAGAACCGAATCGATATAGTCGGCCGTACTCGCGCCGGGCTTGACCCCGGGAATGAAGGCGCCCTGCTTCTTCAGGTTCTCCGCCAGGTCCACCGAATTGAAGATGATCGAGGTGTAGAAGTAGCTGAAGATCAGGATCAGCACCGCGAAGGTGAGATCGTAGGGCAGGTTGCCCGGATTGAAGAAGCTGGCGATCTCGGTGAGGATCGGATTCTTGGTGAAGCTCGCCAGCGTGCCCGGTACGATGATGATCGTCTGGGCAAAGATGATCGGCATCACGCCGGCCGTGATCAGCCGGATGGGGATAAAGGTCTTCTGTCCTTCCCGGATCCGGCCGCGGCCCATCACCTTGCGTGGTATCTGTATAGGAATTCGCCGAGCGGCGATGGTCATCGCCACCACCGCGGCGACCACTCCCACCAGAATCGCCAGGAACACCACCGCGCCGATCGGGGTCACCACGTTGCTGCGGATGAACTGGACCAGGTGCAGGGTGCCCGGCCACAGCCGTTCCAGAATCGAGAACGTGATGAGCAAGCTCATGCCGTTGCCGATGCCCCGCTCGGTGATCTGCTCGCCCAGCCACATCACGAAAATCGCGCCCGTGGTAAGGGTCACGACCATGATGAGCCGGGACCAGAACCCCGGATTGGGTATGGCGCCCGGTATGGACTCGGTGAAGAGCGCGAAGGTGTAGGCCTGCGACAGCGAAATGAACACGGTGAGGTACCGGGTCCATTGGGTGATCTTCTTCTTCCCCTCCTCGTCCTTCTGCATCTTCCCGATGGAGGGAGCCACCCCGCCGGCCAGCTGGAAAATGATCGAGGCCGAGATGTACGGCATGATGCCGAGCGCGAACACCGTGGCGCGGGAAAGTCCGCCGCCCAAGGCGTCGTAGAGACCGAAGAATCCGGCGGCTGCCGAGTTGCGGATGAAGTCGGCCAGCGCGGTCACGTTCACGCCCGGAGCGGCGATGTGAGCACCGATCCGGTAGATGACCAACGCGAGCAGGGTGAAGAGGAGCTTGCGCTTCAGCTCCTCATCCATGGCGAGATTAGGAACGCGCGGAGCAGACACTTAACCCTCGATCTTACCGCCGGCCGCCTCGATTTTTGCGCGCGCCGGCGCGGATAGGGCCACGCCTCGAACGGTATAGGCCCGGTCGGCGTCACCGGAGCCCAACAGCTTGACTGGCGAGCCGGGTTTGCCGATCAGCCCCGCCGAATACAGCGTCTCGGGACTGACCTCAGCCGCGCTCACCTTCTTCAGGTCGGCCAGGTTCACCACCTGATTCTCTTCCCGGAACGGGTTGGTGAAGCCCCGCTTGGGCAGGCGGCGGTACATCGGCATCTGGCCGCCTTCGAACCCGGGGTTGGTGGCTCCGCCGGTGCGGGCCTTGTGGCCCTTGTTCCCCTTACCGGAGGTCTTCCCCAGACCGGAACCGGGGCCCCGGCCAACCCGCTTCCGGGCCTGGTGGCTGCCGAGGGCGGGAGCCAGGCTCGAGAGCGTCAAGACCGGTGCCTTGGCAGCAGCTCGGGAGGCGGCCTTCCTCCGGGGTTTGGCGGACTTTGCGCTCTTCTGTGCCATCACTTCTCCTCGGCCGGCGACACCTCGACGAGGTGACGCACCTTGACCAGCATGCCTCGAATGGAAGCCGTGTTGGGCAGCTGCACCGTCTGCTGGTGATGCCGGAGACCCAGAGCCCGGAGCGTGCGCCGCATGGTTTCCGCGTGCCCGATCCCCGAGCGGATCTGCTTCACCGCGAGCGAGCTCGCCGCGGCTTCCGTCGGGATCACGGCCGCGTGATGCGCTGGCCCCTGCCGTCCTACTGCCGGATTACGTCCCATCTCAGCCCTCCTGCCTCGGCTTGTAGGCGATCTGGTCCACCTCGACCCCGCGCTCGCGCGCGATCTGCCGGGCGGAAACCAGAGTGCCCAGCCCGTTCATCGTAGCGCGCACCATGTTGTGCGGGTTGGTCGACCCCAGACTCTTGGTGAGGATGTCCGTGATACCGGCGCACTCCAGTACCGCACGAACCGGCCCCCCGGCGATCACGCCGGTTCCGGTGGCCGCAGGCTTGAGCAACACCCGGCCGGCACCGTGCTGGCCCACGACCTCGTGGGGAATGGTCGACCCGGTGCGGGGCAGCTCGATCATCGAGCGCTTGGCGGCATCCACAGCCTTCCGGACCGCCTCGGAGACCTCATTGGCCTTGCCGGTAGCGATGCCTACCTTCCCCTTGCCGTCGCCGACGGCGACCAGCGCGTTGAAGGAGAAGCGCCGGCCACCCTTGACCACCTTGGCCACCCGGTTGATGGCGATGACGTTCTCGACGTGATCGCTGGGACGATCCCGGTCTCCCCGGTCCCGTCGCTGGCCACCCCGGCCGCCGCGATCGCCCCGCTCCCCGCCCCGCCCCCGGCCTCGGGGACGGTCGCCGCCGGCCGGCCGCTCCGTGGTCGGACGCTCGGCCTCCGCCGGCGCCTCAGCCACGGCCGGTGCTTCGCTCTGGTCTGTGCCCGCCACCTTCTCGTCTGCCATCTAGAACTCCAATCCGCCTTCGCGGGCGCCGTCGGCGACGGCCTGCACGCGACCATGGTAACGATAACCTGCCCGATCGAAGACTACCTTGCCGATCCCCGCTGCCTTGGCCTTCTCCGCCAGCAGCTTTCCGGTGCCCTTGGCCCGGGCCGACTTTCCCCGCCCCGTCGACCTGGATTCCCTCACTCGCATCGCTGACGCCGAGGATGGCGCCACCGAGCTCGTCGTTGACCAGCTGCGCGTAGATGTGCTTGAGCGACCGGTAGACCACCAGCCGGGGGCGCTCAGCGGTACCGCTGACCTTACGGCGCACCCGGAGATGCCGGCGATAGCGCAGTTGCTGCCGCGACTTGGGGGCGTGAATACTGCGCATGGTTATTTGGCTCCCGTCTTGCCGGCCTTCCGGCGGACCTGCTCACCGACGTAGCGAATCCCTTTGCCCTTGTAGGGCTCGGGGGGCCGCACCTGGCGAAGCTCCGCGGCCACCTGGCCGACCAGCTCCTTGTCCGCGCCTTCGATCTTGACCATCACGTTGTTGTCCACCGAGATCTTGATGCCCTTGGGCGCCTCGTATTTGACCGGATGGGAGAAGCCCACGATCAAATTGACCCCGTAGGGCTTGGCTTCCGCCTTGTAGCCGACGCCCTGGATCTCCAGGCTCTTGCTGAAACCCTTGGACACTCCCTCGACCATGTTCTGCACCAGGGTGCGGGTCAGTCCGTGGAGGGCCTTGTGCCGCTTCTCGTCCGAGGGCCGGGCCACGGTGAACTGGTTGTCCTTCAGCGCGATCTCCATGTCCTCATGGAGCGTGCGGCGCAGCTCCCCCGGGGGCCTTTGACCGCCACCGTATTTCCGTCGACCTGGAGGGTGACCCCTTTGGGAACCACCACGGGTTTTCTGCCGATACGCGACATGACGCCTCCTACCAGACCACGGCGAGCAGCTCGCCGCCCAGGTTGGCGGTGCGAGCCTCGCGATCGGTCATCAGCCCTCTCGGGGTGGACACGATCGCCATGCCGAGTCCGTTTTTGACCCGCGGGAGCTCGCGGCACTTCACGTACCGGCGGAGCCCGGGCGTCGATACCCTCCGGAGCTCGCGGATGACCGGGGCCTCGTTGTGGTACTTGAGATAGAGCCGCAGGACACCGTGGGCGCCGTCATCGAGAATCTTGAAGTCGGCGATGAAGTGATTATCGCGCAGCAACCGGGCGACCTCGCTCTTGAGCTTGGACACCGGCATGTCTACCCGCCGGTGGCCCGCCGAGCAGGCGTTCCGAATCCGGGTCAACATATCCGCGACGGGATCTGTCAGGTTCATACTTGCTCGTTCCCCTTACCAGCTGGCCTTGCGCACGCCCGGGATTTCCCCCTTCAAGGCGAGCTCACGGAAACAGATACGGCAGAGGCCGAACTTCCGCAGCACCGCGCGGGAACGACCGCACCGCTGGCAGCGGCGCACCGTGCGCACCTTGAACTTCGGCGTGCGCTTTGCTCTTTCGATCCAGGCAGTCTTAGCCATTATGCAACCCTCTGAGGTGTCTCGCCCCGGAACGGCCATCCCAGCTCCCGCAGCAGCCCCATGGCCAGATCGTCGCGATCGGCCGAGGTCACCAGGGTGATGTCCATCCCGTGAATCTTCTCCACCCGGTCGAAATCGATCTCGGGGAAGATCATCTGCTCCTTGATGCCGAAGGTGTAGTTCCCCCGGCCATCGAAGCTGCGGCTGGGCAGCCCGCGAAAATCGCGGATCCGCGGCACCGCGAGATTGATGAACCGGTCGAGGAACTCGTACATCCGGGCCCCCCGGAGCGTCACCGCGGCTCCGACCGGCATGCCGGCCCGAAGCCCGAAATTCGCGATGGCCTTCTTGGCCCGGGTGACCTGGGCCTTCTGCCCGGTGATCAGTCCCAACTCCTCCACCGCGGCGTCGAGCTGCTTCGGGTTCTTGCCCGCATCGCCCATGCCCACGTTGAGCACGATCTTCACCAGCCGAGGAACCTGGTTCGGATTGGTGAGCCCGAACTCCTTGGCCAGCTTGGGGCGGACGGTCTTCTCGTAATACTCCTGCAGCCGGGGCGTGCCTTCCATGGCCTTGGGCGCATGATCGACCGCGGCGGCCGGCGCCTTGTCTTTGCCTTTCCGCCGCCTCCTGGCTTCGGCGCCTCCCGCCCCCGGCGCCTTGGCCGCTGCAGCAGCCTTGCTGCCCCGCTGTCCCGCTGCCCGTGCCCCGCCTTCTTTAATCTCGTCGGCCATGACTAACGGCTCCTGGGGATCGGCTGATCTGATTTCAGGGCGATCCGCTCCACCGTTCCATCGGCGTCCCGCCGCCGACGGACCCGGGTGGGCTCGCCACTCTTGGGATCGAGGAGCATGGCCTTGGAGTGGTGGATCGGGGCGGCGAACTCCACGATTCCGCCCTCCGCGGTCTGGGTGGCGCGGCGGTGCCGCTTGACCACGTTCACCCCCTCGATGGTGATCCGGCCGGTCTTGAGGTGCACCCGGAGCACCCGGCCCCGCTTGCCCTTGTCCTCGCCGCGAAATGACCTGCACCGTATCGCCCTTCGTGATGTGCAGCCGCGACCGCACCGGCGCCTGATGCCGGATCCGCTTGGCCTTCTTGAACACGAGCGGCTTCATGCTACAGCACCTCCGGAGCCAGTGATACGATTTTCATGTAGCGCTTTTCCCGAAGCTCCCGGGCAACCGGGCCGAAGATGCGGGTCGCCCGCGGCTCGCCGGCCTCATTGATCAGCACCGCCGCATTCTCGTCGAAGCGAATGTAGGAGCCGTCTTTCCGCCGGGTCTCCTTGGCGGTGCGGACGATGACCGCCCGGGCCACGTCGCCTTTCTTCACCTGGCCGGTGGGGATGGCGTCCTTGATGGCGACCACCACCGTATCGCCCAGGCCCGCGTACCGGCGCTTGCTGCCGCCGAGCACCCGGATGACCAGCGCGCGCCGGGCGCCCGAGTTGTCCGCGATGCGGAGGATGCTCTCTTGCTGAACCATGTTACTTCGCCCTCTCCACGATCTCGGTCACCCGCCAGTTCACCGTTTTGGCCAGCGGCCTCGTTTCCATGATCCGCACGGTGTCACCCGCTTTGGCATCCAGCTCATTCCGCGCCTTCACCTTTTTGGTACGGGTCACCTGCTTGCCGTACACCGGATGAGCGTAGCGGCGGACCAGGGAGACGGTGACCGTCTTCTGCATCTTGTCGCTGGTGACCACTCCTTTCCGGACTTTGCGCCGGGTGCGAGCAGGTAGTAGTTTCTTCGGCCATGGCTATTTCTTCTCTTTCAGGA
>CAWBVP010000015.1:0-480366 GCA_963792265.1 uncultured Gemmatimonadales bacterium
GTGAGCGTCTGGAGAGACAGGGGATCCCGCACGAAAGGGGTGTCCCGCACCGCTACACCGATCTCGAAGCCACGGGCGGTGGCGAGAGCGCGGAGCGTCTGCGTCGGCGGTGTAACGGAGATAGTCACGCTCGAGGTGTCCGCCAGAGTCCCGCCCTGGTGGGTCGCGATGACCCGGAAGTTGCCTCCTGTAGCGCCAGCGACATATAGCCCACCCACCGAGACCGTGCCGCCAGTGGCTAGTAGGTCACGGCTGGCACCGTGGTCGAGCTGTCACTCCATTTCCGAGACCGCAAACTGGGCGGTGCCGGCCGCCGCAAGCGTGACGCTGGGCGGCGTGAGAACCAGCCGCACCAACGTTGGCGGGGCTCACCGTCACGGCTGATGTGTCTGCCAGCGTCCCACCCTGTTGGGTCGCGATCACCCGGTACGCGCCCGGCGTGGTGCTCGCGGTGTACAACCCGGCGCGGTGGTGATGGTGCCCCCGGTGGCGGAATAGGTCACGCCGGCGAGGCCGTCGAGCTGTCGCTCCATTTGCCAGAGACCGCGAACTGGCTGGTCGCGCCGACACGAGCGTGACGCTGGCCGGCGTGAGAACCAATCGGACAAGTGTCGGCGTGGTCACGGTCACAGTGGACGTCGTCCGCCAGGGTCCCACCCTGTTGAACCGCGATGACCCTGAAGCCTCCGGGCGTCGTGCCCGCAGTGTAGAGCCCACCTGTGGTGATGGTTCCACCGGTGGCCGAGTAGGTCACCGTCGGCGCCGCCGTCGAGCCGTCGCTCCAGGTCCCCGAGACCGCGAACTGGCTGGTCGGCCCCCCGTGCCAGGGCGATGCTGGCGGGGGTGAGGACCAGTTGGGTCAGCGTCGGGGATGGAGACGGGTCGGAAACCACGGTAATCCTGGCCTTCGCGCTCTTCCCACCGGCGGTGGCAATGACATCCGCGGAGCCCGGCGCGACCCCGATCACGATCCCAGCCGATCGACCACCTTGGCCACGCTCTCGTCCGAGCTGGCCCAGGCGGTGGCCCACCCGGAAAGGGTGTCTCCAGAAGGGAATCGATCGGAATGGCGGAGAGGCGGGTCGAAGTCCCGACGGGACCAGCGCGTTGGCGGGTTCGACTGAAAGCGATGCCACCGGCACCGGCGCGTTGACGTCGGTGCTGGAGTCGGCTGTGCAGCTCAGACCGAGGACTGAGCACGAAAAGCGGAACGAGCATCGTGGAGCATGCGCGCATGAGAGCCTCACGGTTTCCGTTCGGCGGCTCGACTGGCGTGGCACGGGGGAGCGTGCGGTAGCCTCAAGCTTTGCGTCCCCGGCTTTCGCCGGGTTTGCCGTTATCGCGGGCCTTGAGGCCCAGTGATTATACCAACGCCCTTTCAAGAAGGGTTACTCAAAGTGCAACTAACTTGGTCCCCGCCTAGATCGAGGGGAGGGCAACCGATTGCAGTCCTTGCGGGGTGATTTGGGAGGGTTCCCTTCGATCTCTGTGTCGGTCGACAATTACCGCTCGCGCTGCACAGATGTTCGGTCGTGCAATCGGTGTCGCCATACCTGCCGCCTAAAAGCGAGCAAAAAATGAGCCTCTCTCCATCAAGCGCTACGGCCGCCCCAGCCGGGCGAGCAAAGAGTCAAATGCAGGTTTCTTCTGATAATTTGGGTCGAACGGCAAGCCCCGGCCGAATCCCGGCCGGCCGGACGGGATCCAACTGTATTTATCGGTAAGGCCCCAGGTGGTCACTTCCTTGCATCGGGAGACTTTGAGGCAGCCGTCGAGCACGTCCCGGTAATCGCCCCTGCTTCTGCAGAAACGCAGAGCCAGCAGGGTGAGGGACCTCCACGTCGAGCTCGGTGATCCGGATGTCGTACCCCGCGTTGGCAAACCGCTGGAGGGTGGCACGGAACTCGGCGCCGATGGGGTTCTGCGTTGTAGGTGCTGTAGCCGGCCCAGCCCGGATGCCCAGCGGAGATGTGCATCTGAAATCCCACCCCGTCCACCGGAATCCCGCGCGCGCGAAAGCCCTGGACAAACCTGGAGGAAGAAATCGGATTTTCGGCCGGGAAACTCGGTCAAATAATCATTGATATAGAGCTTGGCGCCGGGGTCGGCGCGATGGGCCCACACCAATGCGGAGTCCATGTACGCCGGGCCCATCCGGTCGAGCCAGAATGATCGCTTCACTGTGGTTCCAGGCCAGTTGTCCAGCATCTCATTCAGCACATCCCACGAGGCCACCTCACCCCGATAGCGGGTCACTACGGTGGTGATGTGATCCTTCATGAGCGCGTACAGCTGGCCCGCGTGTAGTTGCCCTTGGTGACCCAGTTGGGAATCCAAGAGCCCCAAATCAGCGTGTGGCCGTGGAACCTCATGCCATTGGCTTGGGCAAATGCGACCAGTGCGTCGGCATTGGCGAAGGCATAGGTGGTCGGGCCCGGATGGATGGGCCCGAAGTCGGTCGCGTCCTCGGTCCCGATGCTGTTGTACTGCGCGGTGAGTACCTGACGATACAGGGGATCACGAACGAACGGGGTGTCCCGCACCGCCACACCGATCTCGAAGCCCCGGGCCGTGGCCAGGTTCCGGAGTGTCTGCTGCGAGGATGGACGCGAGTCGGTCCCCACCGCTTCCGTATCAGCACGGCTTCGAGTCAGGCGAATCTGGGCTGGCCAGGTCTCCGCGGAGACGTCCGGACCGCAGGCGGTGAATAAGACGAGGGGACCCAGCAGGTAACGGCGAGATAGTTCGAATCTAAAGCGCATAACTCCTCGGTCCAGGTACTCCCGGCGACTGCACTCCAGGACCTTCTGGTCCAGTTAGTTGGGGAGGGACTGAACCGCCACGCTGCTTACCTGAGGCGGAAGCAGGCGGGGGAACGTCTCAGGATAGTCCAAATCTTGGATTTAGCGGGGCGAAGGTAAGCCATCGATCCGAAGGTTGGAACCCGGTAGACCGGCCTCTCCTGGATCGTTACATGAAGCGTCGCCGTACAACCGACTGCGGACGGGTAATCGGCGGGTATACTAACAGTAAGCGTCACAACGCTATGCACGGCCAATCCTAGTCTTTCTCCTCAGTGGTGATTCAGGGGAAGTTGCTCCCTCCAAGCGGTAGTCGCCCATCGCCCCTACCTTCGTTCTCGGAATCTCCGCCTTCTACCACGACAGCGCCGCCTGCCTGCTGCGCGACGGCGAGATCGTCGCGGCCGCGCAGGAGGAGCGCTTCACCCGCAAGAAGGGCGACGCCGCGCTTCCCGGCGCACGCGGTCGCGTACTGCCTGCGCGAAGGCGGCATCGACGTGCCGGATCTCGACGTACGTCGGCTTCTACGACAAGCCGCTGCTCAAGTTCGAGCGCATCCTGGAGACCTATCTCGGCGTCGCGCCGCGCGGCTTCGAGTCGTTCCTGAAGGCCGGGCCGCTCTGGATCAAGGAGAAGCTCTATCACCGACCGCGAGCTCCGCGACGCGCTCGGCGGCTACGACGGGCGACGCTCCTCTACGCCGAGCATCACGAGTCGCACGCGGCGAGCGCGTTCTTCCCGTCGCCGTTCGAGGAGGCGGCGATCCTCACGATGGACGGCGTCGGCGAGTGGGCGACGGCGTCGATCGGCGTCGGGCACGGGCAACGAGCTCGAGCTCCTGCAAGGAGCTGCACTGGCCCGACTCGCTCGGCCTGCTCTACTCGGCGTTCACCTACTACACCGGCTTCAAGGTGAACTCCGGCGAGTACAAGGTCATGGGGCTCGCGCCCTACGGCGAGCCGAAGTACGTGGACGCTGATCTACCGAGAGCTGATCGACCTGCGCGAGGACGGCTCGTTCACGCTGAACCAGGAGTACTTCAACTACCTGGCCGGCCTCACCATGACGAACGGCGCCTTCGACGAGCTGTTCGGCGGCCCGCCGCGCGTGCCCGAGACGCAAGCTGACCCAGCGGGAGATGGATCTCGCGCGCTCGGTCCAGGTGGTCTGCGAAGAGATCATGCTGCGGATGGCGCGCACGGCGCACCGCGAGACCGGGCTCGAGAACCTCTGCCTGGCCGGCGGCGTCGCGCTCAACTGCGTCGGCAACGGCCGGCTCCTGCGCGAGGGGCCGTTCAAGCGGCTCTGGATCCAGCCGGCGGCCGGCGACGCCGGCGGCGCGCTCGGCGTCGCCCAGCTCATCTGGCACCGGCACTGCGAGCAGCCGCGCACCGTGACGCCGGGCAAGGACGCGCATGCAGCGGCGCGTATCTCGGCCCGGCGTTCTCGACCGACGAGATCGAGGCGTTCCTGACGTCGGCAGGGCGCAGTCTACGAGCGCCTCGACCGCGACGACGCTGCTCGACCGCAGTCGCCGAGCTGCTCGCCGACGAGAAGGTCGTCGGCTGGTTCAACGGCCGCATGGAGTTCGGCCCGCGCGCGCTCGGCGCGCGCAGCATCCTCGGCGATCCGCGCAGCCCGCGGATGCAGGCGCAGATGAACCTCAAGATCAAGTTCCGCGAGGGCTTCCGGCCGTTCGCGCCGAGCGTGCTGCGCGAGCGGGTGAGCGACTAGTTCGAGCTGGACTGCGACTCGCCCTACATGCTGCTGGTGGCGCCGGTGAAGAAGGAGCGGCAGATCCCGATGACCGCCGAGGCAGCAGCGGCTCTGGGGCATCGACCAGCTCAACGTGCCGCGGTCGGACATCCCGGCCGTCACCCACATCGACTACTCGGCGCGCATCCAGACCGTGCATCGCGGAGACCAACCCGGACTACTACGACCTGATCGAGGCGTTCGAGGCGCTGACCGGCTGCGCGGTGCTCGTGAACACCTCGTTCAACGTGCGGGGCGAGCCGATCGTCTGCACGCCCGGCGGACGCGTATCGCTGCTTCATGCGGACCCACATCGACTACTCTGGTGCTGGGTCCGTTTCTGCTGACAAGACGGCGCAGCCGGCGTGGAAGGAGACGACCGAATGGCAGAAGGAGTTCCAGCTCGATTGACGCCGGGGAGAGGCGCGGAAGTTCGGGCTGGTCCGTGGGAGCCGCGTTTCTGGTGCTCGCGACTCTGGCCTGGTGGCGCGGACGGCCCCTCGCCGGCCAGCTGTTCTGGGGCGTCGGCGGCAGCGCTGATCCTGGCCGGACTGATGGTCCCGGCGCGCTTCGGCCGGTGTACCGGGATGGATGCGCCTGGCGCTCGATTCCAAGGTCACCACGCCCATCTTCCTGGCCTGATGTATTTCGGTATGATTACGCCAATCGGGCTGTTGCAAGCGCGTGTTCGGACGGACGCGGTCAATCGACCGGGGGGTCGAAAGCTCCTGGGTTGCTCGGAAGCCAGGTCGCGAGCCGTCAGCGATGGAACACCAGTTCTGAGCCGGAGAGGGTACCCATGGCAAGTCCAGGCATGGCAGGCGAGCTGTGGGCGTTCTGCGGGTCCGAAAGAAGTGGTGGCTCCTGCCCATCATCATCGTGATGGTGCTGATCGGGGGCCCTTATCATCTTCGCCCAGGGATCCGTGCTGGCACCGTTCATCTACACCGTCTTCTAAGCGGGGCGTGACTGGAAGGGCGCAAAAACCACAGAGCTAAGCGGCCGGGGAAAGCCCGAGCTCGCGAATGGCGTGGTGCGCTTTCCGCAGGGTCCGCCAGTAGACGTCTTCCATAAGGATGTGAGCGAACTCGCCGTTCCGGCCGATGGTGTAGAGGCCTCGCACGCCGGTGCTCTTGTCGAGCGCTCTGCCGCGCTTGCTCGTACTCGTTCAGGAAGACCGGGTAGGCGATGGGGGTGCGAAGGACCCGACCCCGAGATAGCGCCCGCGGACCCCGGGAACGATCATTTCCAGCGCGTCGAGCGCGAGCTCGGCCGAGCTGGTCATCCGACATGGCCCAGTAGCGATCCCCGACCTCGCAGCCAATGTCGACCGTAATGAGGGTTTATCGGGAGGCGCCAGCCAGGGCATCGACAAGGTCGCCTCTGTGAGGCGGAAGAAGGGAAACGCGCCTCGGGCGTCCACAGTCACCACGTCGGGAAGCAGGCCCCGGCCCTTCAGTCGCAGGTTGATAAAAATCATGGGGCGATAGCGAAAGCCGCGAGATGCTGTCAGTGCGGAAGTACCTCGGACCAACTTGGCCAACACGTTCACCGGCGCGGTACTGAACACCGCTGACACCTCATGCTCCTGGCCATGGGCGCGCGACCGCGACGACCTGCTCATTGTCTACCAGAATCGCCTCCACAGGAGATTCCAGCCGGATCACTCCGTCCAGATCCCGAGCCAAGTGCTCGCAGATCGTTTGCACCCCCCCCTCAGGATATACGTGCCATACCTGGATCGTTTCCGGCTGCACTCGGCAGTACCCGTGCGCTACGGCCCGGCCCATCAATCGGCTCGCCAGCTTCAGACCGATCGTCCGGCCAATGCCCCCCGGAATCTTGTCCGCAACTGACGCAGCAAGGCGATCAGCCGGGTGTCCTGACCACGCCTCGACCAACGGAATGGCGACCTCGTCCGCAAGGCGCGCTCCGTAAGCTCTTCTGAACCACTCGTCGGCCGTTCTCGGCTCGGGGCTGCGTATCGAGCGGACAAGGCCAGCGAGGGCGCTGAAGAGATATCGAGGGGAGGTGACCAGGCCCAGTGGATAACTGTAGGCGCGCCCCCCCAAGAACACAGTCTCCCCATAGTGTCGAACCGTGCGGCAGGACGCCCCGATGCCGATCGCAGCGGCGAGCCGGTTCGTGATAAAGTGGGCGCCGAAGTCGTAGCTGAACCCGTCCTCGTCACGAAAGCTGGTTGCCAGCCCTGCTATCTGTTTCCCAGCCTCGAAGCAGATCGTCGGCAGGCCCGCACGTCGCAAGGCGGAAGCCGCCGTGAGGCCGGCTATGCCGGCGCCAACTACAGCGATCGGCGCAGAAATCGACAAGACAATAGCCTCGATGTTTGGTAAATCCCCGCAGATTTGCTCAAACTGGGCGGGTGAGCGTGGCGCGCAGGAGGGCGCCGCGGCCGAACACGTGGTACACGGAGTCCACGAGGGTGAACAGAACCAGTGCTCCAGCAGCGCGAAGGCTGAACCGGTTAATAAGCCAACGCGGCGCCGCCCAGTCGGTCAACATGTTGCGTAGCGAGTACACCCAGTTGACTGGACTGAGCACCGTGCCGATCTCTTCGACTTCCAAACCACTCCGCTGGGCCAGCACCCGAAGGGTATTTCGGTTAAACAGGTACCAGTGACGCGGAAAATGGTAGCCGCCCCAGTGCCGCCGACTAAATAGGTGGAAATCGTCGGTGGCCGTGTTGTCGGTCACGATCCCAATCTTGCCCCCCGGGCGCAGCAGCGTGCGCATTGATGCGAGCAGTGCAACGGGGTCTTCGACATGCTCCAGGGTAGCGATGAGCAGCACCAGATCGTACATCGAGGCTGGTAGCCCGAGTTGCTCTATGTTGCTCTCATGAACCTGCAGCCCTGCTCGTCGCGCGGCCTCTGCTGCCCGCGCATCCGGCTCGACGCCTTCCAACTTCCAGGCCGGATGACCAAAGTCACGCAAGATGCGAAGGTGAAACCCGTCACCGCACCCCACGTCGAGAATCCTCGCCTCTGATCCCAGACCACAACACCACCGGAGGAGCCGGCGCGCCTCTAACCAACGCCGTACCCGGTAACTCAGGCCGTATCGCGAAACCGAGAAATCGTAGGCGTGATATTCTGCGGGGTATATTCGGCCGAGCTCACTCCGGGCGGGACGCGGGTTGAGGTACACCAGCCCACACTCTGAGCAACGAACTGCAAGGAAGGTGTCGGGGCTCGACCGGTATTCGAAATCCTCCCCCACAGCGATTGGATCGGCCATCTGGTGCCGGCAGAGGCAACAATGGGCTCCCTCGAGCTGTAGAGGAACTCTAGCGCGGAGGAGGAAGGCGCGCCAATGGGCCACTCGATCTCCGTTCTTGAGGGAGCGAGCCTGGGGTCAACCTGAGTGCTCTGTTCTGGGGTGCCCATCGAGGACCGCTACTTTGCGCGCCGTGTTTCATTGAAATACAGCCGAATGTACAAGAGGGTAAGTAGCTGGCCCCCTACATCCATTGCTCGTATGGCGTCGTCCGCTTAAGCGCATCCGGGTGGGCCCGGAACCACGCCATCATCAGCAGCACCTCGTCAATCGACTCCAGGGGTAGCGGTCCCACCGGCGGAGCCGGCTGCCGCGCCTCTTCCGCCACCACGCCCCGAAACGCCTCGTGCTCGATCGGCGTGCTGGGGTAGGGAAACGCCGCCCGCACCACCCCGCGCCGAAGGACGTATACCCGGTCGTCTCCGTGGTCACCCGGATCGCGATACACGAAGGTGAGCAGATCCACCGCACTCCGGGCCCGGCTGGTGGCGGCCAGGAGCCACTCCAGCTGCTCGAACTTCTCCCGCCAGCGCACCGCCACCTCGAACTGGGCGTTGACCGACGCCTCCTGCATCGCGGTCACCACCCGGTCGATCGGCTGGATGGTCCTTCCTTCTAAGAACGCGATCGCCGTCTCCACCCGCCGCCGGTAGTCCCGCTGCGACACAAAGCCGGCGCAGGGCCCGCTGCAGAAGCCCAGCTCATGCCGGAGACACCCGGCCTGCCGAGGCTGGTCGAAGAGATCGCCCTGGCCGGAGAACACCACCGGCATGGTGGCGGCGCAGTCCCGGAGACCGAGCAGATCGTTCAGGGTCCGCACCGCCTCCATCATCCGGGCCATGGACTGAAACGGGCCGTAGCAGCGCACGTCGTCCTTGTTGATCGAGCCGCCACCGTACACCCGCGGCGCCGGCCCTCCCGCCACCTTGATCAGCACCGAGCGCCGGGTGCGGTTGGCCTTGTGATTGAAATGAGGCCGGAACTTCCGGATCTGCCTGAGCTCCCCCAGATAGGCGGCGAACTCGCTGGGGACGTAGTCCCAGGTGATCTCGCTCGCCGCGTAGAGGATTCGCGCGGCCTTGTCGTCGGGATACTTCGCGCGGAAGTAGGTGAGCAGGCGGGTGCGGAGCCGCTTGGCCTTCCCCACATACAGCACTCGGCCCGTCGCATCGAACATCCGGTACACGGCGGGCCGGTTCTCCGCCAGCGCGCGCACTCGTCGCAAGAGCTGATCGAGATCGGTCGAAGGAAGCGGTACCAGCCGTTGGGAGCGGCTGCGACTCACGACTGGCAGCGGTGACAGAAGACCGAGATCCGGGCATCGATCGCATGGGTGCCGGTGAGCCGGGTACCGCACACCCGGCACGGCTCTCCCTCGCGCCCGTAGACCAGCAGCTCCAGCTGAAAGTTGCCCGACTCCCCGGTGCCGGTCTTGTAGTCCCGCACCGTGGTGCCGTTGGAGTCAATCGCCGCCGCCAGGATCCGCCGGATCTCGCCGTGCAGCCGGCGGTGGTCCTCCGGCCCCAGACTCCGGGCCGGCTTCGACGGATCGATCCCGGCCGCAAAGAGCGCCTCGTTGGCGTAGATGTTTCCCACCCCGGCGATATAGCGCTGATCCATGATCACCTTCTTGATCGCCTGCCGGCTGCCCCGCAGCGCGCTGCCCAACCGCTCGGCGGTGTAGTCCGGCTCCAGCGGCTCGGGCCCGATCGCCTCGGTGTACCGCTCCCACTGCTTGTCATCGAGCAGCAGAAGCGTGCCCAGCCGCCGGACGTCGTCGTACACCAGCTCCCGCCCGTTATCCAGCTCGGCCCGCAGGACCGCATACTTCGCGTCGGCCGGCTGGAGCGGACGGCGGTGAACCTGCAGCGATCCGGTCATCCCCGGCTGGACCACCAGCCGCCCGCTGTCGAGCTCCAGCACGGCGTGCTTGGCCCGGCGAAATACCCGGCGGATGGTGGCGCCGGTGAGGCGGCGGAGCAGCCGGCGGCGGCTGGTCCCCCGCAGCACATCATCATGGCTCAGGGTAGCTCGAACGATGCGGCGGCCGACCAGGCCGGGGCGGATGTCGCGGACAATGGTTTCGACTTCGGGAAGCTCAGGCATCGAGAGCCATCAAGGCGTGACCGTGACCGTCCCTTCATGGTCGGGTGGATGCTGCAGTGATAGGCGTACGTCCCGGCCGCAAGGTGGTCTGGAAGGTAGCGCCCGGCACGAGGTTTCCCGAGGTGAACGACCATCGTCCGCGGTGATGTTGTGGGTCGTGCCGCCGCTCCCTCCGGTCTGATCGTTGTTGACCCACTCGACCAATCCGCCGGTGCGCTGGCCAAGGAGATGGAAATGGGATTGGGCATGAAGGCCGCGGTGCCCTTGTTCTGGGCGCCGAGGACGATGCCGACCTCTCGCGTCAAGCATCCCGCCGCCGCTTGGCTGAGTGAGAGCCGTTGTAGCTGCCGCAGCCGGCCAACGTGGCGGCCGCCAAGAAGCTAAGAAGAAATCGGTACGCGTGACATCGGAACTCCCGGTATATCCAGCGGGCTCACAGCCGAGACGGGCCGCTTCCCGCCAGCCGATGTCGCGGCGGAAGATTTTTCCCTCGTACTGGACCGCTTCGGCTGCCTCACGACTGAGTCGCTGGGCTTCTGGGAAGCTCGCGGCGGCCGCGGTGGCAGTCAACACTCTTCCGCCGTCCACCCGAAGCACGCCGTCGCGCCCGCGCGTGGTCCCGGCATGGAAGAGGGTGACGCCCTCCGGCAAGGCCTCCGGCAGCCGGATCGGCGCTCCCTTCTCCGGGCGATCGGGATAGCCGCGGGAGGCGAGCACCGTGGTCACTGCCGCGCCCCGGCTGTGATCCATGCGGGAGGGCCGCTCGCCCTGGGCCACCTTCCACAGCGAGTCGGTCAGCCCGGCGGAGATCAGCGGCAGAATCACCTGCGCCTCGGGATCGCCCAGCCGGCAATTGAACTCTACCACCCAGGGCACGCCGGCCGGGTCGATCATGAGCCCGGCGTAGAGCACGCCGGAGAACGGCGCACCCGCGCGCCGCATCCCCTCCAGATGTCGGCGACAGCACGTCCCGCTTCACCCGCTCCAGCAGCGCCGGACTCGCCAGCGCCACCGGACTGTAGGCACCCATGCCGCCGGTGTTGGGACCCTCGTCTCCCTCGAGCAGTCGCTTGTGGTCCTGCGCAACCGGAAGGAGCTCCACGTCCTCGCCGTCGGTCACCGCCATCACCGAGACCTCCTCGCCCTGGAGAAAGGACTCGATCACCACGGTGCGTCCCGCTTCGCCGAACTGGCCGGCCTCCAACATCGCTCGCACCGCGCCTGCCGCCTCGGATCGCGTGGCACACACGATGGCGCCCTTGCCGGCGGCGAGCCCGGAGGCCTTGACCACCAGCGGCTCCGTATGGCGATCGACGTGGGCCAGCGCGGCGGCGAGATCGCTAAAGCTGCGGCTGGCCGCGGTGCGCACGCCCGCAGCCGTCATCAGCTGCTTGGCGAAAGCCTTGGAGGCTTCCAGCTGCGCCGCGGCGGCACCCGGCCCGAAGACCGCCCGCCCCTCGGCCCGAAGCCGGTCGGCCAGGCCGAGCGCCAGCGGGACCTCGGGCCCCACCACGGTGAGATCGATGCCGTGCATGTCGGCCGCGTCGGCCAGGCGGTCGATATCGTCGGCGGGAATGGGAAGGTTTTCGGCGAGCTCGGCGGTACCTGGATTCCCTGGGGCGCAGTACAGCTGGGCCTCAGGATTCTCCCGGCGGAGGGCCCAGCAGAGCGCGTGCTCCCGGCCCCCGCCGCCTACCACGAGCAGTCTCACGATTTCTGCGCGTTCCGGAAGGCCTCGCGGGCGCGGTCGGCGGCCCGCTTGGCGGCATCGGCCAGCTGGCCGGCCAGCTCCCGAGCTTCTCCGGCGTAGTAGCTACCGGCGGCGGCCATGTCGTCCTTGAGCGGCCGGTCCTTCGCCTCGGTGCCTCGCCGCACGTACTCGCCCCGGAGAATCCGGTCGTACTCGCCGCTGGTCACCCAGCGCTGCAGCTCGGCCGCCCGGATGGTGTGCATCGGATGGGTCAGGGCCAGGGTGCTCAACAGCTTGTAGATCACGTCGAGTCCTTCGGTGCTGCCGGCGTACTCGTGCGCCTGCTGCATGAAGGCATCCACGTTCATCTGGCCGGCAAAGCCGGGCCCCCGGCCACCACCGGCCATCTTCATCGCCAGCCGTTGAGCGACCACAATATCCTGGCCGCCGAGCAGGCCGGCGCGGTCCGACGAGAGCTCCGACTTGCGGGACCACTCCAGGAAGGCGAGCCGGATCGGCAGCAGGGCCAGCTCGGCCAGCATCGGCAGCGCGCCGAGGCTCACCATCGCCAGAATCGCGGCAATGGTGCGATAGAGCGCGTGTCCGCTCATCACGTGGCCCAGCTCGTGAGCGAGGATCACTCGCAGCTCGTCGTCGTCCATCATCTCCACCGCGGCCGAGTTCACCACGATGAAGGGCGTATCGATCCCGTAGGCGCCGGCGTTGAAGAACGGCGTCTGGGAGATGTACAGCTCCGGGACGTGGGCCAGTCGAACGTGGTGGTGACTTCGGTGTGCAGGTGCCAGAGCTTGGGAAACTGGCTGGGGCCGATCCGCACCGCGTTGCCCTGGAAGAGCAGCCGGATGCCGCGCTCGCCCCCCAGTATCCCCAGCACTTTACGGATGACCTCGTCCACGCCCGGCACCGTGCGCAGGGTCTGCAGCGCCGCTCGATCCGCCGGATGCTCCCACGACACGGCGGCGATCTCGGGGAAGCGTTGGCGGGGACGGGGAGCGGGGAGGTTGGGAGTGGTCATACAGGCTCAAAAGGTGAGAGGTGAGAAGTGAGAGGTAAGAGGGAAAACGTAATAGGTACGGAATAGAAGCCTTGGAGTTTCGGCCCCTTCGCTGCGCTCAGCGGGTGACAGCCCTCTCACCTCTCACCTCTCACCTCTCACCCACGTACGACCCGAACGCCTGATCAAGGTCACCGATCAGGTCCTCCGTGTCTTCGATCCCGCAGCTCAACCGCACCAGACTGTCGGTCAGTCCCATCGCCTGGCGCATGGCGGCGGGCACCGAGGCGTGGGTCATGCTCGCCGGGTGACCGATCAGGCTCTCGACCCCTCCCAGCGATTCGGCCAGGGCGAAGATCCGGGTCTTTTCCACGAATCGCCGGGCCCGGGCGGCGTCGCCGAGGTCCAGGGAGATCATTCCGCCGAACCCGGTCATCTGGCGGCAGGCCAGCTCGTGCTGGGGATGGGACGGGAGTCCGGGGTAGTAGACCTTGGTTGCCGCGCGCTGCCGGGTGAGCCATTCGGCCACCCGGCGGCCGTTGGCATCGTGCTGCCGCATTCGGAGGGGCAGGGTCTTGATCCCCCGGAGGGCGAGCCAGCAGTCCATGGGCCCGGGCACTGCGCCGGCGGCGTTCTGGATGAAGCCGAGCCGCTCGGCCAGATCCTCGCGAGCGGTGACCAGGAGACCTCCGACCATGTCGCTGTGGCCGTTGAGGTACTTGGTGGTCGAGTGGAGCACGATGTCGGCGCCGAACTCCAGGGGCCGCTGGAAGAACGGGGTGGCGAAGGTGTTGTCCACCACGCAGAGGTAGCCGTGGGCCTGGGTCAGGTCTCCCACCGCAGCCAGGTCGATGAGGTTCATCATCGGGTTGGTGGGCGTCTCGCAATAGATCATCCGGGTGGCCGGGGTGAGCGCCCGCTCGATATTGCCGACGTCCCGCATGTCCACGAAGCTCACCTTGAGCCCCAGATTGCTGTAGATCCGGTCCATCAACCGGTGACTGCCGCCGTAGACGTTCTCCCCGCAGACGATGTGATCGCCGGCCTTGAACAGCTTGAGCACCGTATCGAGTGCCGCGAGCCCGGACCCGAAGGCAAAGCCGTAGGTGGCGCCCTCGAGGCTGGCGACATTTCGCTCCAGCGCCTCCCGGGTCGGGTTCTGGGTGCGGGCGTACTCGTAGCCCTTGTGCTTGCCCAGCCCGGCCTGCACGTAGGTGGAGGTCTGGTAGATCGGCGTCATGACCGCGCCGGACAGTGGCTCGTCGATCTGGCCGGCATGGACCGATCGGGTGGCAAAGCCGTGCTCGTGGTCGTCGGGGAGAATCTTGGTCATCGGTGGCTGCGGGGAGAGGGTGAAGGAATCGTAATGTGGGTATTGGCTATCGCTATCCGCCATTCGCTATCGGCAGACGCCGGTTCGTCCCAGCTGAGGTGAGTCGGTCTGCACGTCTAGCATTAGCGGATAGCGCATAGCGCATAGCCGATAGCCCTGCTTACTTTCGCCACCGTGACTTCTCCCCCTCCGAGGGCGCGCTGGCCGCCTGCCTCATCGTCGACGACGACGCGCAGGTGCGGCAAGTGCTCGCCCGTGTCATCGCGACGCACGGACTGTCCCCCAAAGAGGCCTCTTCCGGTGCCGACGCCCTGTCGGTGCTCAAGCATGGGCGGCGAAGTTCCCATCTGTATCTCGGACATTTACATGCCGGAGATGGATGGGGTGACCTTCCTCCGCGAGGCGCTCCAGCGCTACCCCGACATGGCCGTCATCATGCTCACCGGCATGGCCGAGGTGAGCACCGCGGTCGAGTGCCTGAAGCTGGGCGCGCTGGATTACATCTCCAAGCCGGTCATGGTCGAGGAGGTGCGGGCCCGGCTGGACAAGGCGCTGGAGAAGCGCCGGCTGGTGCTGGAGAATCGGTTCTACCAGCAGACCCTCGAGCTGAGGGTGCGGGAGCTCGACCGGCGGAACCGGGGATCGCTGATCAACGGGGTGCAGATGCTGGTGCACGCGCTGGAGGCCAAGGACTCCTACACCAGTGGCCACTCCAGCCGGGTCAGCCGCTATGCGGTGAAGACCGCTGTGCCCCTCGGCTTCACCGACGACGCGCTGGAGCACGTTCGACTCGGCGGCGAGCTGCACGACATCGGCAAGATCGGCACCCGGGAGGCGATCCTGAACAAGCCGGGTCCGCTGACTCCCGAGGAGTTCCAGCACGTCAAGGAGCACTCGACGCTGGGCGAGAAGATCCTGGCGCCGTTCATGGGCCAATCGCCGAGCGTGCTCCGGATCGTGCGGTCGCACCACGAGCGGATGGACGGGAGCGGGTTTCCTGACGGGTTGAAGGGCGACAAGATCCCGCTCGAGGCCCGCATCGTCGCCGTGGTGGACGCCTTCGACGCCATGACCACCAACCGGGCCTACCGCGCGCTCCGGCCTCCGGCCGACGCCCTTCAGGAGCTCCAGCGCTGCTCCGGCATCCACTTCGATCCTGACGTCGTCGAAGCGTTTATCCGCGCGCACGACAACGGCGCGGCGTTCCCGATTCCCTGAGCGGGCCGACCACCCCTCCGATGTCCGACACTCTAATGATCAGCGTCTCCGGCATTCGGGGTCACGTGGGGACCGACCTCACGCCGGAGCTGGTGTCTCGCTACGCCGCTGCATTGGGTCCTGGTCTCGGTCCAAACGGATCCGACCGCCCGACCGCCCGCCCGTCCGTCGTCCTCGGCCGAGATTCGCGAACCAGCGGGCCGATGTTCGCTCAGGCCGCAGCGGCCGGGCTCATGTCGGTGGGGGTGGATGTCATCGACCTGGGGATGGTGCCCACTCCCACGGTGCAGCTCGCGGTGGAGCATCACCACGCCGGCGCGGGCCTGATCCTCACCGCCAGTCACAACCCGATCGAGTGGAATGCGCTGAAGTTCGTGGGACCCGACGGCATCTTCCTCGATGCCGAGGCCGGGAAGACGGTTCAGGCCCTGGCCGACCGGGGCCCGCCGAGGGCGGGATGGGACACCATCGGGGCGTTGCGGCAGGATCCGGCCGCGATCCAGCGGCACCTGGATGCGATTCTGAGCTTGCCGTTGATCGGGGTCGAGGCCATCCGCCGGCGCCGCTTCAAGGTGGCCGTGGACTGCGTGCGGGGGGCCGGAGCCACCGCCATCCTTCCGCTGCTGGAACGTCTGGGGTGCTCGGTGCAGGGGATCAACCTGGAAACCGACGGCCGGTTTCCCCGCCCTCCGGAGCCGGTGCCGGAAAACCTGGGCGAGCTGGAGGCGCTGGTGCGGAAAACCGGCGCCGACGTGGGCCTGGCGATCGATCCGGACGTGGACCGCCTCGCTCTGGTAGACGAGACCGGGCGGGCCATCGGGGAGGACTACACCCTGGCCTTTGCCGTCCGGGCCGTGTTGGATGGACGCATCAGTGCGGCTACAATCCCGACCGTCGTGGTCAACCTTTCGACCAGCCTGGTCGTGGAGGACGCCGCCCGCTCGCGGGGAGCGCGCTTCGTACGGGCTCCGGTGGGAGAGGCGAACGTGGCCCGGGCCATACGGGATGAGGGTGCCCTGATCGGAGGCGAGGGCAACGGCGGCGTGATGCTGCCGGCGCTGCATATCGGCCGCGACGCCCCCCTCGGGGTGGCCTTGATCTTGCATCTTCTTGCAGCGACTGGGGTAACGTTATCTCGACTCGTGGCCGAGTCGCCCCGGTATACGATCGTCAAAGCCAAAGGGCCCCGCGGGCCGGACCTGGGCCCGCTGTATCACCGACTCCGGAAGCGGTTTGCCGACGCCAGCGTAGATGAACGGGATGGACTTCGGCTGGCCTGGTCCGACCGCTGGCTCCACGTGAGACCTTCGGGCACCGAGCCGATTGTCCGTCTAATCGCTGAAGCACCGACCCAGGCCGACGCGGAAGGACTGATCGCCGCAGGCCGAGAACTCTTGTACTGAGGGCACCACGATGTGCGGTATTGTCGGCTACATCGGACCTCGCCAGGCCGCCGGACTTATCCTCGAGGGGCTTCGGCGGCTCGAGTACCGGGGCTATGACTCGGCCGGCATCGCGGTCGTCAATGGCCGCGGCCTCAAGATCATGAAGGCGGCGGGCAAGCTCTCGGTGCTCGAGGGCGAGATGACCGACAACATGCCGGGCGGCACCATCGGCATCGGCCACACCCGCTGGGCCACCCACGGCGCTCCCACCACCACCAACGCCCATCCCCACACCGACCAGTCGGGTCGTATCGCCGTCATCCATAACGGCATCATCGAGAATTCGTCTTCCATCCGGAAAGCGCTGGAGCAGCGGGGTCACACCTTCAAGTCCGAAACGGATACCGAGGTGCTGGCCCACCTGGTGGGCGAGTTCTACGAGGGGAGTCTGGAAGAGGCGGTCGCGAATGCGTTGCGCGACGTAGAGGGCGCCTACGGCCTGGCCTTCATCTCGGCCGATGAGCCGGGCGTCCTGGTGGCGGCTCGCAATGGATCGCCGCTCCTCGTCGGGGTGGGAGAGAACGAGTGGTTCGTCGCCTCCGACGCGTCGCCGCTGCTGCAGCACACCCGCTCGGTGGTGTATCTCGACGACGGGGAGATGGTGGTGCTGACCCGCGAGGGTTACCGGGTCCGGAACCTGGAGACCGCCCGAATCAGCAAGCCGGTCAGCCAGATCGATTGGGACCTCGCCACCGTGGAGCGGGGCGGCTATCCCCACTTCATGCTGAAGGAGATCTGCGAGCAGCCCGAAAGCCTGTGCAACACGCTCCGGGGTCACTTACTGGAAGATGAAGGGACCGCCCGGGTCAGCGGCCTCAATCTCAGCGACGAGGAGCTGAAGGGGTTCGAGCGGGTCATCATCACCGCCTGCGGTACCTCCTGGCACTCCGGTATCATCGGCGAGTACATGATGGAGGAGATGGCTCGGCTCCCGGTGGAGGTCGAGTATGCCTCCGAGTTCCGCTACCGGAATCCGGTGGTGGACCCCAAGACCCTGGTCATCGGGATCTCCCAGTCGGGCGAGACCGCCGACACGCTCGCCGCCGTCCGCGAGGCCAAGCGCCGGGGTGGCCGCACCATCGGTCTGGTCAACGTGGTGGGCTCCACCATCGCCCGCGAGGTGGACGGCGGCATCTATCTGCACGCCGGCCCCGAGATCGGGGTGGCGAGCACCAAGGCTTTCACCAGCCAGGTGGCCGCACTGGCGCTGATCACGCTGCGCATCGCCCGGCTCCGGAACCTGAGCATTCTCCAGGGCCGCGAGTTCATCCACGCCTTGCAGAAGCTCCCCAACCAGATCTCCCAGATTCTGAAGCGCTCCGATGAGATCGAGCAGCTGGCCGACCGCTTCCTCCGGACCACGAAGAACGCGCTGTATCTGGGCCGGGGGGTGAACTTCCCGGTGGCGCTGGAAGGCGCGCTGAAGCTGAAGGAGATCTCCTACATCCACGCGGAGGGATATCCCGCCGCGGAGATGAAGCACGGCCCGATCGCGCTGATCGATGAGAACATGCCGGTGGTGTTCATCGCGCCGCGGGATGCGGTCCACTCGAAGATCGTATCTAATATTGAAGAGGTGAAGGCGCGGGGCGGGCAGGTGATCGCCCTCATCAACCAGGGCGACAGCGAGATCCAGCGGCTGGCCGACGCCACTTTCACCATTCCCGAAACGCTGGACCTGCTGACCCCGATCCTGACCAGCATCCCGCTGCAGCTGCTGTCGTACTACGTGGCGGTTGCGCGAGGCTGCAACGTGGATCAGCCGCGGAATCTTGCCAAGTCAGTGACGGTCGAGTAGCCGGCGAACTGATAACGCCGCCTCACGGCGCTGTACTTGGCTCTCTTACCCGATGCCCCCGGTTTTCGCCGGGGGCTTCGAGTTTTAGCGAGCCTGGCTCTGCGCGGCCGGCACCGGCCTGCGGAGCAGCAGGTTAGCCACCGCACCCAGGATCCCGAGCGCGATCACCGTCAGTACGATTCCCGGCGACCAGATGTGGGAACTGTCGAGCGCCTCGTCGAGCGAGTAGACGCCGGGGCCGGTGAGGGCCAGCGCCAGCGAAGCGGTGGAGTAGAGCAAGGGCACCTCGACCCCGTTGGTCCCCGCAAAGAGGCCATGGCTCAGGTGAACCGTGACGGCGGCAACGATCATGACCGAGATCACCAGGGCCGGGCCGACCGGGCCCAGGCAGACCGAGGGCGATCAACAGCCCGCCGATGAGCTCACTGAGGGAGGCCGCGAGCACATAGGGACGGCCGGGACGGAAGCCCAGCCCCTCGAAGTAGCCGGCGGTGCCGGCTATACCGTAGCCGCCCAGCCAGCCGAACAGTTTCTGAGTGCTGTGGGCCATCATGAGGACTCCGAACACCAGCCGCTCGATGAGGAGGCCGGTGCTCAGGGTGGTGAGATCAGCGACGGATGTCATAGCAGCCTCCTGAAAGAGTGTGAACCGGTGTTATAACACATATTCTTCAAAAAAAGTTCACAGCCGTTTCCGGATCTGGGCCAGCGCTTCGATCAGCAGGTTGACCTGCTCGGGCTCGAGTCCGGCCAAACCGGGTCCCCTCCGCCTGCTCCAGCTCCGGAGTTGACTGCTTGAGCACCTTCTGGCCTTTGGCACTGATGCGCGCCGTCACATGCCGGCGGTCGGCAGGGTCCCGCTCCCGCTCGATCAGCTGCATCTCTTCCATCCGATCGAGCAGTCGGGAAATGTCCGGCACCCGCGAGACCATCCGCTCGGCCACCTCCCGGCCGCACAGGCCGCCGCTGCCGGCGCCCCGAAGGATCCGCAGGACGTTGTACTGGGTGCGGCGTGATCCCGTAGGGCTTGAGCACTTCGGTGAGGTGGTGCTCCAGCATGGCCGCGGTCCGCATGACACTCAGCAGCGCCTCGGCGCTGGGGCTCTGGAACGGCTTGCCCTGCTTGATCTCGGCTTGGAGCTGGCTGGCCATGCGCTGAGAGTACATGTTATAACATGTATTGTCAAGTCGGAGCGGGTCGAGCGACGGATCAGGGGCTCAGGGAGTGGCGCCGGGCTCGACCACGAGGTAGGGCACGTCGTCCTCACCGATGGCGCGGAACCACGCGGTGAGGTCGGTGATGGCCTCCGGGGGGTAGACGCCCCGGGTTCCCTCCAGCCGCCGCGACACCCGGAGAGTCCTTCCCTCCTGGGCGTAGCGGGACGAGTAGGAGCCCCACTTCCCCGCTGCGCTCACGTTCCGGGGCAGCTGCACCCGCCAGCCTTCCGGCAGGGTGAGAGTGACGTCGGTGCCGCCGGTTACCGGACCGATGACCTTGGCGGCGTCGATGGGAAACCGGCGGGGTCCTCTGGCCTCGAGTACGGCGGCGGCGTCGGCCATGCCCCGCATGCTGGCTGATGGGCAGGGTGAGAATGAAGGTGCGCCCATTGCCGGTGGGGCGAGCGGCCAGGCCATGGACGATGCGCAGGGTGACCCGGGGGTCGGCGTTGAGGTCGCGGCCATCGAAGATCTGGAGGCTGTCGGCGTCGGCGCCAGGATAGATCTTGGTGGCGATGGTGCGGGCAAACTCGGCCCGGTGGGTGGAATCGATCGGGCCGAGAAAGAGGCTCCTGAGGCTGTACTGGCGGCTGCCCAGTCCCCGCTCCTCGTAGGAGGCGGTTACGTAGCCGTCGGTCGAGAGGATGCCGACGATGTGGGTCTCGTTCAGGTTGGCGCTGGGACTGGCCTCGGGCAGCACGACCGCTTCGGACCCGCCGTCGGGACGCACCACCAGGGCGAACTGGCCCTGATCGGATGGCGGCAGCTCGCCGTAGGGGACCAGGTCGGCGGTGAGATCCACGTACACCCGTCCCGCGGGGCGTTCCACGGCGGCAATCGCATGGTCGAACTGGGCGATGGACGGTAGGGCGGGGTCCACCCGGCCGCCGCTGTTGAGCAGCACCGGGTACGCCTGGAAGCCCAGGGCCTTGACCACCGCGACGAACAGGGTCGCCTTGTCCTTGCAGTCTCCGTATCCGGTGGCGAACACCTCGGCCGGTGAACGGGGCTGATAGCCGCCCAGGCCCAGCGCGATGGAGACGTAGCGAATGTCCTGGGCCACCCAGCGCTGGATGGTGCGAAGGGTGTCATCCGCGGTCCGGGCCCCGGCCAGCACTGAGGGCAGCTTGGCGCGGAGCTTGTCGTTCAGCTCGTAACGATCCCGCGCGAGTCCGGCGTACCAGCGGCCGATGCTGTCCCACTCGACCGGCCCGCTCAGGCCGATGCTCATGTAGACGCCGTTCGAGTCCGCCATGAAGTCCTCGGGCCTGACCCGGGGCACGTCCTGGGTGGCCCAGACATAGGTCCGCCGCCCCTTGGCGACCCGCTCCTCCCGGTGGAAGGTCAGGTTGCGCTCGATCAGGTGCGGTTGCATGGCGGCGGGGAGATCCACGAGGTAACGGGAGCGCCGGGTCACCCGGCCGGTATGGACGCTCCAGCTGGCCGAGAAGTCACCCGGAAGAAACGGCTTCCGTTCCTCGACGGTGTAGCTCCAGTCCACGATGGTGCCGGGCGCCACCCCGCTGAGGGAGAAGCGGCGCACCTTGGTATCGCTGTACACCGGATCGGCGAGGGTGGCTGGGATATCGGAGTCCTGCACCCGGGTGGGCGCGTCGCTCACGACGGTCCCGTCGGGCCGGACCACCCGGATCCAGTTGACGGTGAGCCGCTGATGGCCCGGTGAATAGGAGAACTCGTGCTCCGCGTAGTCCTTGACCACCTCGGGAGAGAGGATCTGGGTTACCTGGCGGTAGCTGGTGACTCCGGTCCCGTCGGCCTCGCGGCGCACCACTCCATCGTCCAGCAGCAGAATCACCGGCTCGTCCGGGTACTCGCTCGGATTCACCGCCAGCCGGTAAATGGTGTCGTTCTGGACCGACGGATCGCCGGCAGGGGTGATCGCGGGTGCCTGGGCCCAGGCGGGCGCGGCCAGCAACAGGTGGAACACCAGCAGGGGCCGGCGCATGCGAAGCCTCGGACGGGATGGATGCAAGGAGTGGCTCAGAGCCGGAGCCGGGTTGCAATTGGAGGGCCACCTGCGAGAAACGGCTAAACGCTTATCACCTGACGTTCTAGGAGAACTCGGGCGGAATCACATCGCGGTTACGCAGCGGAGGAGCCACAACGGGGCTAGGGGGTGGGAATGGACCAGGTCGTGCCGATCTCGGTGGCCACGACCCGCCAGCGCTCCTTGCCCGCGGCGTCGAGAAAACGCCGAATCGGCTCATCCACCGGCTCCCGGCTCAGCCGGAAAGTGGAGTGGTGCACCGGCAGCACGTACTCGGCGCCGAGTCGCTGGAACATGGTCCAGGCCTGTTCGGGCGACGCGTGGTTGTTGATCCAGGGGTCGTAGGCGCCGATCGGCAGGATGGCCAGGTCGATGGGCCCGCGGCGGCCGAGCTTGGTGAGGGCATCGGTGTAGGCGGTGTCGCCGGCAAAGAGAACCGTCCGCCCGCCCCGCTGCAGCAGGTACCCGCCATATCCGCGATGACTGTCGTGTGACCATCCGGGCGCCCCAATGGCGGACCTCGGTGGATTCGATCGCGATTCCGTCGAGCTCCATGCGCTCGCCCCAGGCCAGCGCGTGCACCTGACTGAAGCGGCGGACCAGATCCTGATTGCCCGGCTGTACCACCACGGGAACCTCACTGGGCAGGAATCGGAGGGTGCCGAGGTCGGTGTGATCCATGTGGGCGTGGGAGAGGAGCACGAGGTCGAGATGCGGGAAGGTCGCGGGGCCGAAGCGCGGGCTGGACCAGGCGACGGGGCCCCAGCTTGGCCGGTCCCTTCCCGATGCCGATGCGGCGCTCCAGAGCGGGGTCGGTCAGCACCCAGGTGCCGTGGAAGTTGAAGAGCACGGTGGCGTGACCCAGCCAGGCGACGGTGAGCCGGTCATCGGGCCAGGAAGAGGGATCGGGACGGTGGGGTGCAGGAGCGATATCGGTCTTGGGAGTCACGAGTCACGAGTCACGAGTCAGGAGTCAGGAGCAGGAGTCATGGAGTCTAAGTCTACACTGGAGCCTAATCACAGCGCGACCGTGACTCGCGACTCGCGACATTGCGAGTATCATCTCAACCATGAGAGTTGTGCTCCAACGGGTGTCCAGTGCCTCGGTCACGATCGATGGCCGGGTTGCCGGCGCCATCGGGCAGGGGCTTCTGCCTGCTGGTCGGCTTCACCCACGGCGACACCCCGGCGCAGGTAGATTGGATGGCCGAGAAAGTGGCCGGACTCCGGCTCTTCAGCGACGCCGCCGGCAAGATGAACCTGGGGCTGCAGGAAGTTGGCGGCGCGATCCTGGTGATTTCGCAGTTCACGCTCTATGGCGATGCGGCCAAGGGACGGCGGCCGTCGTTCATCGACGCGGCTCGTCCCGAGCTGGCGATTCCGCTGTACGAGCGATTCCTGGAGGCCTTGCGCCGACTGGGTCTCACCGTCGCCGCGGGAGAGTTCGGCGCCGACATGCAGGTCGAGATCCACAACGACGGACCGGTGACCCTCATTCTGGACCGCACTCCATGACCGCTGCTCCGCTCACCCTTGCCTCCTCCTCCCCCCGGCGGCGTCAGCTGCTGGAGATGCTGGGCATTCCGCGTCCGGGTCGTGCCCCCCAACGTGCCCGAGGTGCGCCGCCCGTTGGAGACCCCGGTGGACTATGTCGAGCGGCTCGCGCGGGACAAGGCGCTCAGCGTTCCCGGCGACCTGGTGCTCGGTGCCGATACCACGGTCGTGGTGCGGGACGCGGTGCTGGAGAAGCCGGCCGATCGCGGCCGAGGCCCTGCGCATGCTGCAACAGCTGCAGGGCCGGACCCACCAGGTGGTGACCTCGGTGGCGCTGGTGGCGGACGAGGCGGTGCATCAGGCCACCGACGTCACCAACGTGACGTTCCGCCGGGTGGACGATGCCTTTCTCCAGGCCTACGTCGCCACCGGCGAGCCGATGGACAAGGCCGGCGCCTACGGCATCCAGGGCTACGGCGCGGCGCTGGTGGAGCGGATCGAGGGCGATTTTTTCAGCGTGATGGGACTGCCGGTGCGGCTGGTGCTGGATCTGCTGGAGGAGGCGGGGAGGGAGTATCGGTTTGGCGGAAGTAGCACGGGTGGGCTAGCTCTAGCCCGTCACTCTGCCCTCGTCAGCGCCTCCCATCTTGAGCCGGTAGACCTGCACCGACCGGGTCCGTCCCCGCAGCGCCATGGCCGGCAGATACTCGTAGTCCGCCTGATCCTTCACCACCTGGCAGAGCGCCTCGCTCACCAGGATCTCACCGGGGCCGGCCTCGGAGCAGAGCCGGTTGGCCACGTTCACTGCGTCGCCGATCACGGTGTATTCCAGCCGGCGGTGGCTCCCGATGTTTCCGGCGAACACCTCCCCATAATTGATGCCGATCCCTACGCCGATCTCGGGCCGGCCGGCCAGCGCCCACTGCTCGTTCAGCCGAGCCACGCCGCGCTGCATGGCGACGGCGGCCCGCAAGGCCCGGTCGGCGTCGTCGGCGTGGGCGATGGGAGCGCCCCAGAGCGCCATGATCGCGTCGCCCACAAATTTGTCGAGCGTGCCGCCGTGCTCGAAGATGATCTCCACCATCTCGCTGAAGTATTCCGTGAGGAGCTGGGCGATGGCGTCGGGGCCCATCGACTCGGCCATCGAGGTGAAGCCCCGGATGTCGCTGAAGAGGATGGTGATCGGCCGGCGCTCCCCGCCCAGGGGAACCACCGCATCCTGTTGGGCGATCTCGGCCGCGATGTTGGGCGCGAAATAGCGCTCGAAGTTGGAGCGCACCAGCGCCTCCCGCCGCACCTGCTCGGCGTACCGGCTGTTCCGAATCCCGATCGCCACCAGCCCGCTGAACGCCACCAGGAACTGAAGATCTTCGTCGCTGAAGGAGTTCGCCGCGGTCACGCTGTCCACGTAGAGCAGTCCCAGAATCCGGTCGCCGGCGGCCATGAGCGGCGAGCACATCGCGCTCCGAACGCTCTGGGTGACGATCGAATGGCCCTTGAAGCGGCTGTCGGTCCGGGTGTTGTCGGAGACCACCGCAACCCGCTCCTTGACCACTTTCTCAGCGATCGACCGGGGCACATGCTGGAACTCGGTGTCGCCCAGCCGGCTGCGGGAGATCGAGGGCAGCAGCTCGCCGGTGCTCTCGTTCCGCAGCAGGATCGACACCCGGTCCACGTTCATGACCTCGAACATCATGTCGACCACGTTGCGGAGGAGCTTATCGAGGTCGAACTCGCCGGAAAGCTTCTGGGAGATGTCCAGCAGCATGGACAGCTTCTTGGCCTGCCGCTCCTCGGCCGAGGCGGCGACGACCCGGAGCTGCCCGAGCGGCGTTCTGGTTCCGGCTGGTGATACCGGGAGGGCCGCCGCCGCTCACCATGAGCTGGCGGACGATGGTGTCGCCCAGCACCGGATGCGCCGGCGCCATCGGAGCGGCGGTGATCGGGGTGGAGATGCCCACCGCCTGGCTCTTGCCGGACACCACCTTCAGCTCCTTCAGCTGGAAGAGCACTTTGCCGAAGGTGATGGAATCATTGGGCTGGAGCCGGCCGGCGCTGACCCGGCTGCCGTTGATGCAGGTCCCGTTGGAGCTGCCCAGGTCCTTGACCTGAACCCCGTCGAGGCCGACGGTCAGCTCGGCATGCCGGCGGGAAATGGTGGGATCGTAGATGGCAATGTCGCTGGCCACCCCGCGGCCGACCACCAGACTCCGGCCGTGCGGCAGCTCGAAGGTCTGGTCGCCACTGAAGCTCACGAGACGGTAGGGCATGGTGGAGAATATGCAGGGGAAGGACGGGAAAGACGGGAAGGACGGGAAGGTCAGGAAGAGCAGGCAAGGACATCCGCGCTTCCCCTCATCCCCGCCTTCCCGTCCTTCCCGACCTTCCCGTCTTTCCCGCTAGCGCCAGCGCGAGCAGCACCGCCCGCGCCTTTGCCTCCGTCTCCCGCCACTCCGACGCGGGGTCCGAATCCGCCACGATGCCGGCGCCGGCCTGAACCCAGGCCCGGCCTCCCCGCATGACGCAGGTCCGGATGGCGATGGCGGTATCCAGGGTCCGCGCACCCCAGCCGACATAGCCCACCGCACCGGCGTAGGGTCCCCGCCGCACCGGCTCGAGCTCGTCGATGATCTCCATGGCCCGGACCTTGGGCGCACCGGAGACGGTGCCGGCGGGGAAGCAGGCGGCCAGCGCGGCGATGGCGTCCAGCTCGGGCCGGAGCCGGCCGCGGACTTCGCTCACCAGGTGCATGACGTGGGAGTAGCGCTCGATCGCCATGAAGGCGGTGAGCCGCACGCTGCCGAACTGAGCCACCCGGCCCACGTCGTTGCGGCCGAGGTCGACCAGCATCAGATGCTCAGCGCGCTCCTTGGGATCGGCGGCCAGCTCTTCGGCCAGGGCTACATCCTCCGCCGGGGTGAGACCGCGGGGCCGGGTGCCGGCGATGGGCCGCAGGGTGACTTCGCCGTCCTCCACCCGGACCAGGATCTCGGGCGAGCTGCCGATGACGTACACGTCGTCGCAGTGCAGGTAGTACAGGTAGGGGGCCGGGTTGAGCGCGCGGAGATAGCGATAGGTTAAGAAGGGATCCGGCGCGGCCAGATCGAGCCGGCGGGAGAGCACCGTCTGGAAGGTGTCGCCGGCGGCGATGTACTCCTTGATGCGGCTGACGTGGTCCTGAAAGCGGCCGTCCGGGTACGGACTGCTTTGCCGGGGCAGGTCGGGGGTGGCTTCGATCTCCAGCGGCGTACTGGTGCCGGGCGCGGTCAACCGGCCCAGCCAATCTTCGATTCTGGCCTGCGGCTCGTCCGAACAAGCGCCGCAGCTCCTCGTCAGCTGGCCCCCGCCGGGACCTCGACATTGGCAATGACGGTGGCCCGGTTGAACAGGTTGTCGAGCACGAGCAGGGTATCGGCCACCATGAGGATGGCATCGGGGAGCTCGCGGTCGTCCGCCGGGGGATCGGGCAGGGATTCGAGGCTCCGCACGATGTCGTAGCCCAGGTATCCGACCGCGCCACCGGTGAAGCGCGGCAGGCCGGGAACCTCGACCGGCGGGTGGCGCCGCATGGTACGGCCGAGATGATCCAGAGGGGCCACATCAGTCTCGACCACGGTCCAGCCGGTGCTCGCGGTCCAGCGGGAGCACTCCCGGCCGCGGTAGCGGAACACCTCTTGCGGGTCGGTGGCCAGAAAGGTGTAGCGGGCCCACCGCTCGCCGCCCTCGAGCGACTCGAGCAGGAAGCCGTAGGGGCCGCGATGCAGCTTGGCGAAGGCCGTGACCGGAGTGTCGCCGTCGAGCACAACCTGGCGGGTCACCGGAACCATCCCGCCCTGCCGGGCCCGCTCGGCGAAGGTCTCGAAGGCCGAAGTCACTGCGGCCCGGCCACCAGGTAGCTGCCCGGCCAGGGGCAGGGCTGCCTCGATGTCGTCCGGCTCGGGATGGGTGGATGGCAGCAGCTCGATCTGGTTGTCGGGCAGGATGCGTCCCACGGCGAGCGCGCGCTCGAAGATGACGTGGCTGTGGTACACCTGCTATCGCGCGCGCGGGGGCGGAGAAATAGCGGGCGTAGTCGAATACCAGGCGCACTTCACCGCTGCGGAAGGGCAGGCTGGTAGCGAGATCGAGGCCGTAGACGCCGGGCCGCGGCTTGATATCCACCGTGACCGCCTGCCCGCTGTCGGCAAACGCATGAGTGGTAAAGCTCACGGTGGCGAACTCGATGTTGTCCGGAGGCCCGTGGGTCAGCACGATCTCCCGAGGAGTGCCGGCGGTAAAAGTCACCGAGGTGTCGGACGGAGCGCGGACCCGAAGTCTCCAGCACGATCACTCGGGGCAGCGGTAAGATACGGGGCCGCTGTGGGTCCCGCGGGCGGTGCGGAGGCCACCGGTTGGCGCGCCCCGCATGACCAGGCGGGGACCAACAGCGTAAAGCCGAGGAGGTACGAAGTGAGACGAGAGTGGGCCATGCGAGAAAGTAAGAGGTGACGGTGCAGAGAGTGAGAGGTGAGAGGTGAGAGGGTCGGCCGCAGCGCGTCGATGGGCTCTGCCGCTCTCATTCCTTCTTACCTCTTACCTCTCACCTCTGTCACGCCCAGGCCTGGAACTCCCCCGACGCCCTCGCCCTGGTGCACCGGGCGGTTGAGCGGAGGGAAGCGGTGCAGGCGGACTCCGGCGCTCACCAGCTATCGGGCACGAGCGCACGGGTTCGTCTTCTTCCTGGCCCAGGTGGGCGAAGGGTTGGCCGAGCCACCCCGGCTGGTGAAAGCCGACGAGCTCGACGTCGATGTGTATTGGCAGGCCCCCAACCTGAGCCGGCAAGTCATCCTGGGCTGGCGCGACGGCACCTTCCTCCCCACCGACATCAATTACCATCGCGACCACCTCGGCATCGTCACCAACAACTTCGGCGACATGATCCGGATCGGAGATGGAGACGAGGTGCGCGACGTGGCGCATCCTCTGTCTCCGCCCGGCCTGATTGCCTACGACTACGCCCTCACTGATTCGATGACCATCCAGAGCGCGGTGGGCCGGGTGATGGTCTACCAGATTCAGGTCCGTCCCCGATCGTTTGCCCAACCGCTGGTGATCGGCACGCTCTATCTGGACGTCGCAAGCGCGGAGCTGGTCCGCTTCCGCTTCAGCTTTACTCCTGCCGCCTACCTGGACCGCCAGCTGGAAGACATCAGCGTGGTGCTGGAGAATGCGCTCTATGAAAACCGGTTCTGGCTCCCGCACCGCCAGGAGATCGAGATCCGGCGCCGGGCGACCTGGCTGGATTTCCCGGCCCGCGGCATCATCCGAGGCCGCTGGGAGATCCGGGACTACCAGCTGAACCGCGGACTCCCGGACGAGCTGCTGGGTCGTCCGTCCATCGGTGGGCTGATGCGGCCGGCAAGGGACGGACGCTGGAGCCAGCCGCTCGACCGGGCCATCGCCGACGTGGCGCAGCCGGTGAACCGGCAGGACATGGAGACGCTCCGGGGCGAGATCGAGCGGATAGCCGGGTCCCGGGTGTTATCAGGCCTGCCCACCACTCGGGTCGCGACCGGCTCGCTCAGCGACGTGGCCCGGGTGAATCGGGTGCAGGGGCTCACCCTCGGCTTCGGCGGGACTTTCGGCCTCCAGGGAAGCCGGCTCCAGCTTCGTCCCACCATCGCGTACGGCACGTCGGATAACCGGCTGCTCGGCTCGGCCCTGTTGACCTGGCACACCGGCGGAACCGAGTGGAGCATCGGCGCCGCCCGGCAGGTGAAGGACTTCAGCGACCTCCCCGTAGTAGCGCCGCTGGTCAACTCTCTGGCAGCGCAGGAGGCCGGCAGGGACTACGGCGATTACGTCCTGCTGCACAGTGCCGGGCTCGGCGTGCGGCAGCGACTGGGCGGCCGCACCTCGATTGCTGGCCGGAGTCGGCGTCGAGGAGTCGCCACTCGGTCAGTACCCGCGCCACGCCGGCCAACGGCGAGTACCGGCCCAACCCTGCGCTGGGGGCGGGGACCCGCCGGATTCTGCGGCTCGGGTTGGAGCGGGCGAGCGGAGGCATCGCGGTTCACCGCGATCTCCAGGGCCGGGTCATGCTCGAGGCGGGAGAGGGAGACGGCGAATACCTGCGGGGCACGGTCGAGGGGCGCTGGCTCGCAGGACTCCGGGGAAGCGAGCTGCTCTCCCGGTTCTATCTGGGAGTCGGCACTGACCGGCTTCCCGCCTACCGCAGCTTCGTGCTGGGAGGCCGAGGAACTCTGGTGGGCGAGCCCTTCCGCGCCTACGGAGGGCGTACCGCAGCCCTGGCCCAGATGGAATGGCGCTTCGATGTCCCCGTGCCGGCGCTGTCCCTGGGTTCCTTCGCGTCAACCGGGCGGCGCATGACGGTGGCTCCCTTCCTGGCCGCCGGGTACGCCGGACGATCCGCTGCCGGGCTTGCCCTGGGGTCGGACCGACGGAGTGCGTCCGGTGGCCGGCGTGGCGCTCGAGTGGTTCATGCGGCTCATCCGGATCGAGGCGGGTGTCGGGCTCCGAGATGGTCATGTGGGGGTCACGGTTGACATAAACCGGGACTGGTGGGGCCTGCTGTAACCTCCTTATCTTTGCGCCTCAGTTCCCCCACAGGACAGCTCGTCCTGCTCGCGACTCACGTCAGGCCGCCATGCAGTTCACTGATGAATGGCTGGTTCCCTCCATCGAGACCCTGCTGTCCGATGAGGCCGTAAAGGCCCTGCGGGAGGAGGAGGGTCCTGCCGTATCGCTCTGGGAAGTGCTGGTTCAGCGCAAGCTGGCGAGCGACGCCCAGATTCTCGAGGCCATCGCCTCCCGATTTCGCTTTCAGGTGGCCGACCTGGCCAAACCCGACCCCAAGCTGGTCGCCACGGTACCGGAGCAATTGGCTCGGCGGTTCAACATCGTCCCGCTCAACCAGACCGATTCGTACCTCGAAGTCGCCACCTCCAATCCTTTCGACATAGACGCCGAGAAGATGCTGGCCTTCGCCACCGGGCGAGAGGTTCGCATGCTGCTGGGGTCGCCCTCGAAGATCCGGGAGAAGCTGGACGAGCTCTACCGGGAGACCGAGACGGCAGTCGCCCGACTGCTGGAGGGCTTCGGAAGCGACTTCGAGGTTCAGCAGCTCAAGGACGAGGAAGAGAGCGCCGCCAGCGCGGAGCAGGCCAGCCAGCGTCCGATTCTTCGGCTGGTGGACACGATGTTGGCCGATGGAATCACCAACCGGGCGAGCGACATTCACATCGAGGCGATCGAGGGCGGCGTCGTAGTGCGCTACCGGATCGACGGAGTTCTCCGCCAGGTCATGAAGATTCCCCGCAGCGCCGGCGTGCCCCTGGTCTCGCGGATCAAGATCATGTCCGGTCTCGATATCGCCGACCGGCTCCGGCCTCAGGACGGCCGGGCCCGGGTGTCGGTCAACGGAGAGCCGGTCGACCTCCGGGTGTCGACGCTTCCGGCGACACACGGGGAGAAGGTCGTCATCCGGGTCCTGAATCAAAAGGCCACCACCCTGTCCCTCGATTCCCTGGGGCTGGCGGAGGACGAGCAGAAATCGATCCGATCGCTGCTGAGCTCACAAAGAAGGAATCATGCTGGTGACGGGCCCGACCGGCTCGGGCAAGACGACGACTCTGTACTCCGCTCTCCGGGCGGTGCAGGGCACCGGTGTCAACATCGTCACGGTGGAAGACCCGGTCGAGTACCGGCTGGGCGAGAACATCGTGCAGGTCCAGGTGAACGAGAAGGCGGGCCTGACCTTTGCCGTCCGCGCTGCGCTCGATTCTGCGGCAGGACCCCGACGTGGTGCTGGTGGGCGAGATCCGAGACAAGGAGACCGCGCAGATCGCGCTGCAGGCTTCGCTGACCGGCCACCTGGTGCTCTCCACACTCCACACCAACGATGCCCCCAACACGGTGACCCGGCTGGTGGACATCGGAATGGAGGCGTACAAGATCGCGCCCGCGCTTCGCGGCATCGTGGCGCAGCGGCTGATGCGGAAGCTGTGCAAGAACTGCCGCCAGGTCGCGACCGAGCCGGTCAGCGAGCGCTTCACCCAATTCGTTCCTCCAGGGGTGACGCTGTATCAGGCGGTGGGGTGTTCGGAGTGCTCGATGACCGGGTACCGGGGAAGGTTCAGCATCGTTGAAGTTCTGACCATGACCCCGGAGCTGGAGCGGCGGATTGCGGATGGGGCCAGCGCGGAGAAGATCGCCGAGGCCGCGAAAGCCGCCGGCATGCGGACTCTGTGGGGCAGCGGGCTTCGCCACGTGCTGTCCGGGGAATCCGCCTTCGAAGAGCTGCTGCGCGTCACCGACCCTCCCCACGATTCAGTGGCGCCGGCTGCCGCGCCGGCTCCAGCCAAGCGGGCGTCCCGGGGCGGAAAGCGGCCGCGGCGCCGAAGCCGGCAGCCGAAGAGGACGAGGAGGCGCCGCTCCACGAGCTCTCGATGGACATGGAGCTGCTGGAAGAGCCGGTCATCCCGGATGGAGTTGCCGCCGGCGGGCGGGGCAAGGGTGCCTGCGTCCTGCTGGTGGAAGACGAGGAGCAGCTGCGCCGGGTGATGAAGGACCTGCTCCAGCGAGAGGGATACCGGGTGGCCGAGGCGCGGGACGGCATCCAGGCGCTGGACGAGGTCGACCGGTTCGCTCCTGACGTCATCATCCTGGATCTCAATCTTCCCGGACTCGACGGGTACGGCGTGCTGGCCCAGCTCCGCTCTCGTCCGGCCACGCGGGAGATCCCGGTCATGGTCCTCACCGCCAAGGGCGACGAGGACAATGAGGTCCGAGTGTTCGAGCTGGGTGCCGACGATTTTGTCACCAAGCCGTTCCGGGCCCGCTCGCTCACCGCACGGCTCGAGGCGGTCCTCGGCCGCCATCGCGCTTGAGCCGGCCGCTCACTCCGGCCTCAAACCCACCCGCCAGCCAACCCAGCGACAGTCCTCCCGGCCCGGCGGGAGTGCCTTCGGACGCCTCCGACGGGCTGTCCCGGATCAAGCCGGCGGTGCGGGGCCAGCCGGGATATACCCTGGTCTCGCCTGCCGCCCGCCGGAAACTCAATCAGAACGAGAGCCCGTTCGATTTTCCTGCCGAGCTCAAGCGAGAGGTCTTCGATCAGGTCGCGGCGCAATCCTGGCAGCGGTACCCTGAGTTCGTTCCCCGCGATCTGCAGGTGGCCCTGGCGCGAGCACTACGGGTGGGTTCCCGAAGGCGTCCTGGTGGGGAATGGGTCCAATGAGCTGATCCAGGCGACGCTCTCGGTTACCCTCGGCGCCGGCGACCGGGTGGTGGCCCCAACTCCCACCTTTTCCTTGTATCGCCTCCTCACCAACGTGCTCGGTGGGCGCTACATCCCGGTGCCACTGGGCGAGAGGTTCGAGTACGATATCGACCGCCTGATCGAGACGGTTCAGCGCGAGGGAGCCCGGCTCGTGGTGCTCAACTCGCCGAACAACCCGACCGGCTCGGTCCTGCCGGAGGGCGCGGTAGAGCGCATTCTGGAGCAGACCGACGCTCTCGTGCGTGTGTGATGAGGCCTATCAGGACTTCGGCGGACCCACGGCGCTGCCGCTCTTGTCCCGGTCTTCCCGGCTGGTGGTGCTCCGGACCTTCTCCAAGGCGTTCGGGCTGGCGGGACTTCGGTTCGGGCTGGCACTGGCCCATCCGGCGGTCGCGGGAGAGATCGCGAAAGGGAAGCTGCCCTACAACGTCAACCTGATTACCCTCACCGCCGCGCGAGTGGCCCTGCGACATGCATCGGCGCTGCCGGCCCCGGATTCAGGAGCTGATCGCAACCCGCGATCGCTTTCTGGAGCGCCTGCGCCACATTCGAGGCCTGACGGCGTATCCGAGCGCAGCCAACTTCGTCCTGATTCGCTGCCGAGGCTCTCCCCGCCACGGAGCTCTTTCAACGGCTGTACCAGGACTTCGGCATCCTGGTTCGGGACGTGTCGGGCTCGCCCGAGCTGGCCGAATGCCTCCGCATCTCGATCGGCACCGGGGAAGACATGGATGCGGTCATCCAGGCCTTGGAGCAGATTCTGAGAAGGTGAGAGGTGAGAGGTGAGAAGTGAGCAGGGTACCTCTGTACCTCTTACCTCTTACCTCTTACCTCTTACTCTTATCTCATGTCCCGCGTCGCCGAAGTCAGCCGCAAGACCAACGAGACCGATCTCCGGGTTTACGTCAACCTCGACGGACGCGGCGATGCCACGGTGAAGACGGGGATCGGCTTCTTCGATCACATGCTCTCCGCCTTGGCCCGGCACAGCCTGATGGATCTCACCCTCGAGGCCCGGGGCGATCTCCACGTGGACGGCCATCATACGGTGGAGGACACCGGCATCGTCCTGGGCCAGGCCATCGTCAGGCGCTGGGTGACCGCGCCGGAATCCGCCGCTACGCCGATGCCATGATCCCGCTGGATGAGGCCATGGTGCGGTGCGTGGTGGACGTCTCCGGCCGTCCTTATCTGTCGTACAACATCGAGATTCCCAAGTGGCAGATGCTGGGGGAGTACGATGTGTTTCTGACCCCTGAGTTCTTTCGCGCGCTGGTGCTGAACTCCGCGCTGACGGTGCATCTCGACCTGGTGCGGGGCGATAATCCCCATCACATCGTCGAAGCCGCCTTCAAGGCCTTCGCCCGGGCATTCGATGCCGCCACCGAGCTCGACCCGCGGGTTTCCGGAGTACCGTCGACCAAGGGAAAGCTGTGATCGCTGTAGTGGACTACGGGGTGAACAACCTCGCCAGCGTGGTGCGGGCGCTCCGCGCGGGCGGGCATGAGGCCGATCTTACCGGAGACCCGGACGCGGTCCGCCGGGCCGAGCGGGTGCTGGTCCCCGGAGTGGGAAACTTCGGCCAGGCGTCGCGGACCCTCGCCTCCACCGGGTTGGGCGACGCGGTGCGCGAGGTAGCCCAGGCCGGCCGGCCGGTGATGGGCATCTGCCTGGGTCTTCAGCTCTTCTTCGAGATGAGCGAGGAGGCTCCCGAGGCCCGCGGCCTGGGGTTGCTTCCGGGCCGGGTCCGGCGGTTCTCGACTGGGTTACCGGTTCCCCACGTGGGTTGGGCCCAGGTCGATCTGACCGAATCGGGCCGGCGCCATCCGCTCGTGGGCCCCGCCTTGGGGAACTCGGCCCAGTTCTTCTATCACGTTCACAGCTACCATCCCACTTCGCTGCCGGACTGGCGACGTGCTCGCTACCGGCGACTACGGCGGGTCCTTTCCCACTCTGGTCGGCGAGGGCTCCATCGTGGGGGCCCAGTTCCATCCCGAGAAGTCCCAGTTGGCCGGAATCGCGCTGCTGGCGGCCTTTGCCGAGTGGCGCCCGTGACCTCGGTCCGGACTTCGCTGGTGGACGTGTACGTGCTGCGCGGGACCGGGGCGACGCTGGAGTGTCTGGCGCTGCGGCGGGGGCCGGGCGGCCGCTGCCCCGGCTCCTGGGAAAGCGTGCACGGTCATATCGAGCCGGCCGAGCAGCCGGCCGGTGCGGCAACCCGGGAGCTGGAGGAGGAGACTGGACTGACGCCGCTCCGGCTCTACAACTTGAGCCGGGTCGAGCTTTTTTATCAGCATCGGGTGGACGAGGTGGCGCTGGTGCCGGTCTTCGTGGCGTTCGTGGCCCCGGACGCCCGGATCCGGCTCGGCGCCGGAGCACGATCGGCTTCGAGTGGCTCTCGCCCGACGCGGCGCGGCTCCGCTTTGCCTGGCCCCGCGAACGCCGCGCGCTGGCGGACATCGTCACCCTGCTGGAAAGTGGTAATGCGGGGCCGGTGGATGACGTGCTGCGGGTATGCTAGCCCGGCGGATCATTCCCTGCCTGGACGTGGCCGGTGGCCGGGTGGTAAAAGGAATCCATTTCGAGACCCTGCGGGACGCCGGCGACCCGGTGGAACAGGCCTCCCGCTACGACGCCGATGGGGCCGACGAGCTGGTGTTCCTCGACATCTCCGCCAGCCCGGAAGCGCGGCAAACCACGCTGGACATGGTCAGCCGGGTGGCCGAAGCGGTCTTCATTCCGTTCACCGTCGGCGGTGGGATCCGGACGGTCGATGATGCGGGCGCAGCCCTTCGGGCCGGGGCCGACAAGATCGCCGTCAACACCGCGGCCGTGCGCGATCCCCTGCTGGTATCGCGGCTGGCCGAGAGTTCGGCAGCCAGTGTGTGGTGGTAGCGGTGGACGTGAAACGTAGCGGCGGACCGCTTTGCCGTCATGATCAACGGCGGCAGGGAAGCGACCCCGCTGGAGGCGGTCGAGTGGTGCCGGCGGCTGGAGAGCCTCGGCGCCGGCGAGATCCTGCTCACCTCCATGGATCGCGATGGCACCGGCCAGGGGTACGATCTGCCTCTGCTGCAGGCCGTGGCCCCGGAGCTGAGCATTCCGGTGATCGCCTCCGGTGGGGCCGGCCAGCTGTCTCACCTGGCCGAGGCACTCGAGGCCGGTGCTCACGGAGTGCTCGCGGCAACCATCTTTCACTTCCAGGAGTCTTCACTGCCCCGCGCGCGCGCGTACCTTCGCGAACGCGGCTATCCGGTCAGACCATGATCTTCGCGGTTCTTTCTCTCACCTCAGCGTCTTTCGCTGCCGGCTTCGCCGGCGACTGACGGCCCCATGCATCCGGCCCACCCGGGCCGGCACCCAGGTACAAGGCGAGGTGCGGGTCTGTCCCGGCCGCTACCGGGTGGCCGATCCCACCGAGCTCGGCGTCATCATCGCCGCGGCGTCGGGTACTCACATCGATCTCACCGGTGTGGTGCTGGAGAGTGGCGACTCCATTCCCAGCCGGTTCGTGGGCGTGGGGGTCGTGAGCCGGGGGGTGGATGCCGTCACCATCACCGGCGGGGCCATCCGCGGCTACCGCTACGGGGTGCGGATCGAGGGCGGGCGGGGCCATCGCATCACCGGCTCCGATCTCTCCGGCAGCCGTAATCTGGGGGTTCGCTCGACTCCGGCCCGGCCCGATTCAACCGACCACCTGGAGATCATCCGGCCGGAAACCTTCGAGGCGTATGGTGGCGGAGTGCTGCTCCGGCGGACGGTTGGGGCGAGCGTCACCGGGATCACCGCGCGCGGAGCTCAAAACGGCGTTGCCCTGCTGGAGGTACGCGACAGCTACATTGCCGACAACGATCTGGCCTCCAACAACGGCTGGGGAGTTCACCTCTGGCGCTCGTCCCGCAACATCATCGCGCGAAATCGGGTGGATCACACCCGCCGGTGTGAGTCCCAGGTGCCCGCTGCCGACTGCGGAGCCGCCGCGGTGCTGCTGCGCGAGGAGAGCGACTCGAACACGATCACCGACAACGATCTCTCCGGCTCGAGCCTGGGCCTCCTGCTGGCCGGAGAGCCCCGGCTGACCCACCCCTCAGTGGGCAATCTGATATATCGGAACGATGCCTCAGCCGCCCTGCGGACCGCGTTCACCGCCGCCTTTGGCTGGGGCAACACCTTCCTCGACAATCGGGCCGACAGCGCCGGAGTCGGCTTTCGGCTGGACCACTCGGGCGGCAGCACCATCCGGGGGAACACGATTATCGGGGCCCGTACCGCCGGCATCATCAGCGATCACGGCACCGACAACGCTATCCTCGCCAATGTGCTCATCGGGGGACCTCTGGGCATCAAGGTGGGCGCACCGGAGGAATCGGGGGAGCCCAGCCGCCGCTATCGGATCGACGACAATGTGCTGGCGCGACTGGAGCAGGGGATCGTGCTGGAGCAGACGACCAGGGCGCAGCTGCGAGGCAACTTGTTCGATGGGGTGGGTGACGGGCTGGTGCTGGACGGCGCCGGGCATGGAGCGGAGGTGACCGGCAACATCTTTCTCCGCGCCTCCCGCTGGTTCATCGATGCGCCCGACCTCGCGGCCGGCGGCAACTACTGGGCGACGGCCGACGCCTCGGCGGCCTCATCGAAGGTGAAGGGGCGAATCAGCGTACTGCCGTGGAAGCCGGCGAGCGCCGCAGGCTACTGAAGGATTTCCTTCGCCACACTCTTGAGGTCCCGCAGGTTGAACGGCTTGGTGACCCGGCGCAGCGCCTGCTTGGTCAGCAGATGCTCCGGCAGATCTTCTTCGCCGGCGCAGGCCACCACCAGCCGTCCCCGCGCCTGGGGACAGGCATCCAGCAGCGCGTAGGCAAACAGCTCCGCAGCACCCGCCGCCATCCTGACATCGGCAATGATCAGGTCGTAGTCCCCCTCTCGAGCCAGCCGGAGCGCCTGCTCCCCGGAGCGGACCGACTCCACTGCGTGGCCCTCGGGTGCGAACAGCGCGGTCACCATTCGGTGGACCGCGGGGTCCTCGTCCACCACCAGAATACGCCGGCTGGTCAGCGGGTCGCTCTCTCCGGAAACGGACTCCTGCGACGGCTCGAGAGAGCTCGGCCTCGAACAGCGGGAGCGTGACCTGAAACTCGGCACCGCCTCCGGGCGCCGGTTCATAGGTGAGCCCGCCCCCGTGAGCCTTTACCAGCCCGTAGCTCAGCGAGAGTCCCAGGCCGGTGCCTTCGCCGGGCGCCTTGGTGGTGAAGAAAGGGGTGAAGAGATAGGGCGCCAGGTGCCGGGGGACGCCCGGGCCGGTGTCCCGGACCCGAAGCTCCGCGTTCCCCTCAGCCCGGGTGGTGGAGAGGGTGATGCGCCGGGGCTTGCCCGGCTCCAGTCCGCTCACCGCCTGCACCGCGTTGGTGACCAGGTTGAGCAGCACCTGCTGGAGCTCGTACCGATCTCCCAGGACCACGACCGGATCGGGGCTTAGCTCGGAATCCAGCTCGATGCCGTGCAGCTGCAGCTCGTAGACGATGAGCAGGGAGGTGCGGGTAACCACGTCGTTCAGGTCGACCGCGGTCTTCTCCGCCACTCCCTTGCGCGCGAAGGTGAGCAGGTTGCGGACGATGCGCCCGGCCCGCTCGGCCTGGTCGTGGATCACCTTCAGATGCTCCCGGGGAACCTCCGGGTGGGGCGGCCGCTCGAGCAGGAGCTCGGCCAGTCCCGCGATGGAGGTGAGCGGATTGTTCAGCTCGTGGGCCACGCCGGAAACCAGCTGACCAATGGACGCCATCTTGTCGTTCTGGATGATCTGCGCCTCCAGCATGCGCTGCTCGGTCACGTCCTCGACGAGAATGACAACCGAGCCCGGCTCCGCGCCGCGGCGAGAGGTCCTGCAGTCAGGCGGAGCACCCGGTGGTTATGCTCGAGACGCACCACGAGTGGGGCGGTCCGTTCCCGGCGATACGCTGCCTGGATGAGGCCCCCAACGGCCTCCGCCGCACCGGGAAGCAGCTCGGGGAAGTTGCGACCCACCAGCTCCGATTCGGGCAGCTCCGCCACCGCGGCCAGCGCGCGGTTGGCTCGAAGGATGGCCCCGTCGGGGCCCACCACCGCAATGCCTTCGATCAGCGCGTTGAAGGCGGTCTCCCATTCCTCTTCACTCCGCCGGACCATCTCATAGAGCCGGCTATTGGCCAGCACCACCGAGGCGTTGGTGGCCACCGTGGAGAGGAGCCAGAGGTCCTCGGTGGTGAAGGGGCCGCCCCGCCGGTCAGCTACCGCCAGCGCGCCCATGGTAATGCCCTGCGCCCGCAGCGGAGCGACCGCGGCGGAGCGGACCAGCAGGCTGCCGATCAGGTTGATCGTGGGAGCGTCCGCGCCGTGGGCCACCTCGATCCGGTCGCGACCGATGGCAAACCGGACCAGCGCGCTGTCGCCGTCCCTGCTCACCTGTCCCATCAGCGGTTCCAGGCTGCCGGAGGCCGCGACCACCCTGAGGGCCCGGCCCTCCATCTCGACCAGCACCACGATGGCGCCGTCGGCCTGGAGAAATCGGGCCGCATACCTGGCCACCTGATCCACCACGCGGTCCAGCTGGATGGATTCCGACAGCACATAGCTCAGCTCCTGGAGGGAGAAGAGCTCGCTGATGCGCCGGTCTACCTGGACGGCGAGCTGGTCGGCCTTGGCCTCGGCCTCGCGGGCGCGATGGCGGGCCCGAAGCACGGCGATCCAGAAGGTGATGAAGATGCTGACGACAGCCAGCAGGGCGAGCCACCAGACCCGATCCTCCGCCCACCAGGCCACCACGCATAGGAGCGTGGCCGCGGCCAGATGGAGCGGAAGCTCCCAGGCTTTGCGCCAGCTGGCCAGCAGAAGCATCGTGGCTGCGGCGCCGAACCCGAGGGTCGGAACCAGCGGCGGGGTGGCGATGCACAGCCGCGATGGCCACGCAGACGAGCAGGGCGCCGGCGGCGAGAGCCGCGACCGATTGCGGCAGGCGAAAGGAACGAGGCAGACTAGGGCTCCCGGGCATCGCGACGGGCGACCCGCTCCGTCACGTAGGCCTCGGGCGGCGCGTTCGGCTTGATCCGGATCGACTTGGCCGGGATCCCTACGTTCACGTGATATGGTCGCACGTCTTTGGTTGCCACCGCGTTCGCGCCGACCATCGCGTTCCGCCCCACTCGCACTCCGGCGAGCACGGTCGCGTGATACGTGATCCGCACGTCATCCTCCAGGATGGTACTCGCGTTGGTGACATCCTTCTGATCCACGATGCTGTGCGTGTGACTGTAAATGTTGGCGTAATCCGAAATACTCACCCGGTTGCCCAGCGTGATCCCGCCGCGGTCGTCCAGCAGCACGTTCCGGTGAACCACCACGTCGTCCCCGATCTCGAGGTTGTAGCCGTAGGAAAACTCCACGAATTGAAAACATTTGAAGTTCTTGCCGACCCGGGCGAAGATGTGGGGCGCAAGCGCGCGGCGGAAACGAGTGCCGAGATGCACATTGCCTCCACCCAGCGGAGAGCGGTCGAAGCTTTGCCATAGCCAGATGAGCGGCTTCACCCGGGCAAACCGCTCCGCGTCCACATCGGCGTAGTACTCCGGCTCCAAAGTGATGTTCCACGGGTCCAAGGAGAGGAGCGCAACCCGGGTCGCTTCAGGCGTCGCCGGATCCTGCAGCATGCCCTCGTAGTCCTGGCTGCCCGGGTAATAGATCTGGAACAGCAACTCCCGGGTGATCCGGTGCCAGTCCGCGCCCGGCTCCGAGAGCTGGGCGTCCAGATCGGCCAGCCAGCCGTCGAAATACTGTTCGGCGGCCTTGGGAAGGCGCACCTGGCGGAGCGGCAACATGACCATGGGAGGGCCCTTTTCCGGTACCCGGCACATGAGGGAAGTGCGGTTGCTGCCCAATGATGCGTGAGGAGGAGTGTTGACACCAGTGCTAAATGGGAATAAAGTGGTAGGGGTTGTGATTGAAAATCATTCTCAACTAGTTCTGTTTCCCCCTCCAGGATACCCATGCGCTCTCCCCTGCTCGTCGCCCTCCTGGCTGTGGCCGCTTGCGCAGGTCTACTTCACGCTCAGGACTCCGAGACCACCTCCGTCGGCGGGTATGGGGAGGTTCACTATACCAACGCCACGGGTCCGAACACCCCGGGTGAGGTCAACCTCACGCGGGTTGTCCTCTACCTGGCGCATAGCTTTAACGAAAAGATCGCCTTCCGCTCCGAGCTCGAGGTGGAAGACGCCAAAGTCGCCGGGGGTGAGCCGGGCGGTGAGGTCGCGTTAGAGCAAGCCTATCTGGATTACCAGATCATCCCCGCCTTCACGCTGCGCACCGGTCTGGTGATCGTACCGATCGGGATCGTCAACGAAGTCCATGAGCCGCCGACCTTCAATGGTGTGGATCGGCCCAATTTCGATCGCGACGTCATCCCGACCACGTGGCGGGAGATCGGCGTGGGGGCGGTTGGGACCCTGGCAGGCGGGTCGGGCCTCAGCTATCGAGCCTACCTGGTGAATGGACTGAAAGCGTCGGGGTTCGAACCGGTCTCGGGCATTCGGGGAGGGCGGCAGGAAGGCAAGGAAGCCAGTTTCGCCAACCCATCCTTGACCGGGCGACTGGAGTGGGCCCGCCCGGGGCTTCGGGTGGGTGGGTCGTTCTGGTATGGCGGCAGTGCTAACCAGGATCCGGCCCTCGGCACCGGCTCGTTCGACAACGCCGTTGCCCTCATCTCGGCCGACGCGCGGTACGACACCGGACCCTTCATGTTCCGCGGGGTGCTGGCCAACATCAGCATCGCGGACGCCGAGGCCATCAACGCAGCGTACGGCGCCCAGGTTGGCAGCCGGATCAACGGGGGCTACGTGGAAGGCGCCTACAACCTGCTGGCCGCGCTCGCGCCCAAGTCGGTGCAGCGGCTCAATGCCTTTCTCCGCTACGAGAACTACGATACCCAGGCCAAGGTGCCCGTCGGCATCGTGAGAGACGAATCCTTGGCTCGCCGGATTACCACTTTTGGGCTGTCCTACAAGCCGGTCTACAACGCCGTATTCAAAGGCGACTACCAGCTCCAGCGCACCAAGTCCGGTCTGGGTGAGGGCGAGGTGCTGAGTCTGGGAGTGGGTTATCAGTTTAAGGTGAGAGGTGAGCAGTGAGAGGTGAGAGGTCGCTTCACCGGGGCTTTCTGGGAGCCAGCGGACGACGGCTCGCGGGATGCAAGTTTGGGCGGCTTCTATCGGTTGCCCTCTCACTTCTCACCGCTCACCTCTCACCTCTTATGGCGCAGACGGCCCCTCCCGGTAAAGTCGCCAAGTCGGTCGAACGGATTTTTGGGCCGGGAGTGCAGGTTGACACCTTGAAGGTCGATACGGCCGCGGTGCTGCGGGTATCCCGGGGCGGAGCGTTGCTCGGCTTTGCCCGGGTGCGGAACGTGAAGGGGAAGGACCAACCGATCACGTATCTCGTAGCGATCGACCCCCGGGACGCGCTCAAGGACGTGGACGTGCTGGTGTACCGGGAGCCCTACGGCGGCGAGGTTGCGTACGAGCCCTGGCGCAAGCAGTTCCGCGGCAAGACTGCGGCAGACCCGTTGGTGGTTGGCAAAGACATCCGGAACATCTCCGGGGCCACTATCAGCTCGCACTCGGTCACTCTGGGTGTGCGGCAAACTCTGGCCCAGCTCGCAGCCTGGCACGCGGCCGGCAAAATCAAGTGAGCGGTCCGCCGCTGCTTTCCTGGAGCCGATTGCCGGAGCCGTTCCGGGCCCTGGGCCGGTGGGTCACCATCGTCCAGCTGGTTGGCTATACCACCTCGCTCCTGTTCATTCACCACACCACCGGCATGACGCCAGGCGGTGTCGCCACCCGGTATCGCGGGTCCGATCCGAACGTCGCCGAAGGCGCCATGCAGTTTCCCAAGTCTTTGGCCGAGATGATGACCGTGACCCACACCCATCTTTTCGGCATGGCCGCCATCTTCGTCTTCAGCGGGCTGGCCCTGGCGCTTTGCACCCGCCCTTCGGAGCGGTGGCGCCGGCTGCTCATCGTCGAGCCCTTTATCGCCCTGCTGATCTCATTTTCGGCTATGTGGCTCATGCGCTACGTGGACGCCCGGTTCAGCTGGCTGCTGGGACTCTCCAGCGCGATCATGGCGGCAACCTTCTATGTCCAGTCGTACTTCATTGTCCGCGAGCTCTGGTCGCGCTCGCCGGCGGCGGCATGAAGCGGCGGGACTTTCTCGGTTTCGTGGGCGCCGGTGTCATCGGCCTACCTCGCCTTTCAGCCATCCGACCGCCAGTCCGGCCGTCCGCCCGTCTCGTCGAGCGCTGGTCGTGGGCCATGGGGCAGCCGGTCCACCTGCAGCTCTTCGCCCAGTCGGAAACCCACGGCTACGAGGCCGCCGCCGCCGCACTGGCAGAGCTTCGCCGGGTCGAGGCCAGACTGTCGCTGTTTGATGACGCGAGCGACCTGTCCGAGCTGAACCGCCGCGCCGGACGGGGCCCGCTTCAGGTCGGCGCGGATCTCGTCTCGGTGCTCGAGGCCTCGCTCCGGATCGAAGCAGCTACCGCAGGGGCATTCAATCCGGCAATCGAGCCGCTGATGCGCGCCTGGGGATTTCACGCTCGCCGATCCACCGAGCCCAGTGCGGGGGAGATCGCCCAGGCCAGACTGGCCGTGCAGGCGGCGCGCATCGTGGTGGACGGAAGCCGGGTGTCCTTGCCGAGTCAGGAAACTCGCCTGGACCTGGGCGGGATCGGGGTTGGCTACGGACTCGACCGGGCAATGCAGGTACTTCGCGATGCCGGAATCGGGAGCGCCTTCCTCGATGTGAGTGGGGACTGCATGGCCCTGGGCTCCCCCCCAGGGGACGAGCGCGGCTGGTTGGTGGAGATCGCCGCGCCAACCGGGGGCGGGAAGGTGATCACCAGCACTCGCCTCTGCGATGCGGCCCTCGCGACGTCGGCCAACACCATGTCGGTGGTGCGCTACGGCCGGGCCGTACGGGGCCACGTGATGAATCCGGCCACCGGCTGGCCGGCTGATGCCATGACCCAGGTGACGGTGGTATCACGCAGCGGGATCGAGGCCGATGCGCTGTCGACGGCAATGCTGGTATCGGGGAAACCGGCGCTGGGAGTAATGCGGTACTACCGAGCCTAGCGGATCGTTACCGGCTTTATCGAGTTGTATCCCGCCTTTCGGCCCGCGACCGGGCCGACACTCGAGCGCGCTCCCGGTTCAGCGTCTGCTGTTTGTCTTCCCAGCCGGGCGAAGTCAACAACCCATAGGACAGGCTGAAGGAGTCATTCACCGGGATCTCCTCGTCGAACAGATAGATCGCGCTGGCGGCTTCTCGAATGCCCAGCTGCCCCGAGGTGAACTTTCCGCTCAGGGGGATGAAGCCGAGGGGGCGGACCACCTGGTTGCGGATGAGCAGAATCAGATTCTGGGCATCGAAGCGGACATCGGGCCGCTGGCCGAAGAAGCTCACCAGCGCCAGCCCCGGCTGGGCCACCCCGGCCCGGGCCGCCACCGAGTCGATCGACCGGCGATGGGTTTCCAGCAGGCTGCGGAGCGACTGATAGGCATCCGGCGCCATGAGCGGCGCGAGCCGGGGATCCAGCGGCATGAAGCGAATCTCGATCTCGTCGTTGCGAACCCGAAGGGAGAGATCGTCCTGGGTGAGCGAGCCGTAGCCCACCGGCACCGGGCGCAGCCGGTCTCCCGACTGGCCCCGAGCCGGGGCGGCACATCCGAGGAGGACGAGAAGGGTTGCCAGGTGACGTAGCTTCACGCGCTTCGTTCTCCCGCAGCGGCGAGGATACTGCCGGCCAACTCCGCAATTCCCAGCCCCGACCGGCTGCTGGTGAGCTGGATCTGCTCCGGCTCGAGCTCCAGCAAGCCGGCCAGCTGCCGAGATTGTTCCGCCAGTGCGGACCGGGTCAGCTTGTCGGTCTTGGTGAAGGTAGCGAGGACCGGCCGCCCGCTCTGGATCAGGAGCTCCTGCATCTCCCGGTCTTCCTTCGACGGCGGATGCCGGATGTCGAGCAGCCACACGATACCCGCCAGCGTGCCCCGACCCCGCAGGTAGCCGTTCATCAGCCGCTGGTAGCCGGTCCGCGCGCTCTTGCTGGCGCGGGCAAAGCCGTATCCCGGTAAGTCCACGAGATAGAGCTCGGGCAGGCGATAGAAGTTGAGCAGCGTGGTCTTCCCGGGTGTGCCGCTGACTCGTGCGAGTCCCGGGCGATCAACCAGGGCGTTCAGCAGGCTCGATTTCCCCACGTTGGACCGGCCGACGAATGCGATTTCAGGAAGCGGCGGCTCCAGCTTCACCAGCGGGTCGGGAAACGACCCCACGAACTCGATCGGGCTCGATTGCAGCGGGTTGGCCTGCCCCGGTGCCGGGTGTGACAAGGGCGCACCGCGGTGCGCCCCAACGTCCCCCGACTGCCCCGCCGCCCCGCTGCCCCGCCGCCCCGCCGCCCTCACGCCTCCCGCTTGGCCCGCGCGCGCTCCGTGACGATGAGCGGGGAGGTCCCCTCGCTGATCGCCTCTTTGGTGATCACGATTTCGCGTACGTCTTCCCGATTGGGCAGGTCGAACATGATGTCGGTCATCATGGTCTCGAGGATGGCACGGAGGCCGCGGGCGCCGGTGCCCCGCTTCAGGGCTCGCTGCGCCACCGCCCGGAGGGACTCGGGATCGAAGGTGAGTCCGACATCCTCCAGCTCGAACAGCTTCTTGTACTGCTTGGTCAGGGCGTTCTTGGGCTCGACCAGGATCCGGATCAGCGCCTCCTCGTCGAGGGCCTCGAGCGAGACGACGACCGGGAGCCGTCCCACCAGCTCGGGGATGAGGCCGAAGCGCAGCAGGTCATCCGGCTCGACCTCCGCGTAGGGATTCCCCTTGGTTAGCTGGGGATTCGACTTGCGCTCCTCGGTGCTGAAGCCGATCTGCTGCCGTCCGGTGCGGGCCTCGATGATCTTCTCCAGGCCATCGAACGCTCCGCCGCAGATGAACAGAATGTCCTTGGTGTTGATCTGGATGTATTCCTGCTGCGGATGCTTCCGCCCGCCCTGGGGCGGCACCGAGGCGATGGTGCCCTCCAGAATCTTGAGCAGCGCCTGCTGCACGCCCTCGCCGGAGACGTCCCGGGTAATGCTGGGGTTCTCCGACTTGCGGGCGATCTTGTCGATCTCATCGATGTAGACGATGCCCCGCTCGCATTCGGCCACGTTGAACTCGCCGGCCTGAAGCAGCCGGACCAGGATGTTTTCTACGTCCTCTCCGACGTATCCGGCTTCGGTGAGGGTGGTGGCATCGGCTATGGTAAAGGGGACATCCAGAATGCGGGCGAGGGTCTGAGCCAGCAGGGTCTTGCCGACTCCGGTGGGGCCGAGGAGGAGGATGTTGGACTTGTCCAGCTCGACGTCGCCTTCCCGGCCGCTGGAGGCGTTGATGCGCTTGTAGTGGTTGTAGACGGCGACGGCCAGGGTGCGCTTGGCCCGTTCCTGCCCGATCACGTATTGGTCCAGCACGTCCTTGATCTCGGAGGGCGTGGGGACCTGAGTAATGCTATCAGCAACCTCGCGTTCTTCGTCTTCGGCCAGGATCTCATTGCAGAGTGTGATGCACTCGTTGCAGATGTAGACCGACGGGCCGGAGATGAACTTCCGTACCGAATCCTTCGATTTCCCGCAGAAGGAACAGCGAAGGTGCTTGTCGTTGGACATGGAGCCGCGTCGTGATGGAGGTGGAATGTGCCCGGTAAAGTGCCCCCGGCTGACCCAAGCGTCAAGTCTCCTTGCCGTCCTTGCCGTTCTTGTGAGGTACCAGGTCCTTGTGCGGCGTAAACACGCTGTCGATCAGGCCATACGCCTTGGCCTCTTCCGCGCTCATGAACCGGTCCCGATCCATGTCGCGCTCGATGGTCTCGATCGGCTGCCCGGTGTGGAGGGCATAGAGCGAGTTCATCTTCGAGCGCAGATACAGGATCTCCCGGGCCTGGATCTCGATGTCCGCCGCGGTGCCCTGGGCGCCGCCCGACGGCTGGTGGATCATGATCCGGGAGTGGGGCAGCGCGCTTCGCTTGCCCTTGGCTCCCGCGGCCAGCAGGAAGGAGCCCATGGATGCCGCCATCCCCATACAGATCGTGTTGATCGGCGCCCGCAGATGCTGCATCGTGTCGTAGATCGCCATGCCGGCCGACACCACGCCACCGGGCGAGTTGATGTAGAGATAGATGTCCTTGTCGGGATTGTCGGCCTCGAGGAACAGCAGCTGGGCGATGACGATATTGGAGACATCGTCGTTGATCGGCGCGCCGAGGAACACGATCCGGTCCATCAGCAGGCGGGAGAAGATGTCGTAGGTGCGCTCGCCCCGGCTGGAACGCTCGATGATATAAGGCGGATACAAGGTGGCCATGGTCAAGACTTGACCTCTTCGATGGTTGACTGCTGGAGGAGAAAGTCATAGACCTTGTCCTCGGTAATTACCCGTTCCAGCTCCTGCAGGCGATTGGCCTTCTGTAACGACGCGTACACCTGGGCCACCGGGGCTCCCCGGGCTTCGGCCATGGCGTTGATTCGCTGGTCCAGCTCCGCCTCCGTGGCGCGGAGCCCATGCGCCTCCACCACCGCTTCCAGCGCGAGATCCCGCTTGACCTGGGTCTCGGCGATCTGATGGAACTGCTGCTCGAAGCCGGGAAGCTGTTCCTCGGGGACCTTGTACATCTCAGCGTAGCGGTGAATCAGCCGGTGGATCAGGGAGTGGGGGGCTTCGACCCGGTTGGCGTCGATGATCTGTCCCAGTAACTGCTGCCGCAGCTGAGCGTCGGCCTCTCGCGCGGCCTCGCGCTCGAGATCCTGGCGGACCGCGGCGCGCAACGCGTCGAGGTTCTCGAAGTCGCCGACCTCCCGGGCCAGGGCATCGTCCAGCGGAGGCAGCTCCTGCCGCTTCACATCATGCAGGGTGATCCGAACCTGGCGGGACTGGCCTCGCCTGGCTTCATCCGGGTGGTCGTCCGGGAACCGGACCTCGGCCTCGGTGGTCTGCCCCGGCAGCAACGACATGATCTGCTCTTCCAGCTCCGGAATGGCCTGGTTGTCGCCCAGCACCAGATCGTGGGGCTGGGCAGCACCCGCGACTCCGTTTTCGATGGGCGCCACCTCGACCCGGACCATCTGACCCGGCGCCGGCTTGGCGCCCTCCACCGGGATCCACGCGGCCTTGTGCTCCTGGATCCGGGCCAGCTGCTCCGCCAGCGCCGCTCTCCGTCACCGGTGCCACCCGGCGCTCGAGCTTGAAGCCGCCGATCCGATCCAGCTTCAGCTCGGGGCGAACCTCCACATGCAGCTCGAACTCGATCGGGCTGCCTTCCTCGAACTTGAGGTTGCGGATGGCGGGGTCGTTGATGGGCTTGAGTGACTCGCTGGTCTTGGCGGTTTCCCAGCTTTCCCGGATGACTTCCTCGAGCACGGTCTGCCGAATGGCATCGCCGAAGCGCTTCCGCACCACCGTCTCGGGGGCTTTCCCCGGACGAAACCCGGGCAGCCGGGCGCGCTTGGCGTAGTATTTCAGCGCCCGCGCCTCCGCCTCCCGGACCCGGTCAACCGGCACAGTGACGTGCAGCGACTTCGAGGCGGAATCTTCGGCGGTTTTCTCGACCGTAATCTGGGTCATCGTGGGGGGGAATCTACCCTGGCGTTGTCCCCAGGGTCAATTTTGGGAGCGGAGCGCCAATCATTGCACCCGGCCCGCGGTTGCAGAGCGGGCCGATCCCAGCCATGATTGGGGCCACTGATGCCCACGATCCTCCTGGTGGACGATGAGAGCGCGGTGCGCTCCGCCCTGCGCAAGATCTTCGAGCGCGGTGGGCTCAGCGTCACCGAGGCGCACAGCGGCCGGGAGGCGCTCGATGCCCTCGCGGATGACCCGGGGATCGCGGCTGTCGTCAGCGACTTCATCATGCCCGAGCTCGACGGCCTCGATTTCTACGATGCCATGGTCGCCCGCTCACCCCATCTCCGCAACCGAGTGGTGTTCCTCACCGGTGCCGCACGGGATCCCATCGTCCACCGCGCGCTGGAAGATCGGGGCGTGCCGCTGATCAATAAGCTGGAGGATCTCCAGATCGTGCTCGATGCGGTCAGGTTGGTTTTGCTGCGCCGAACTGATCCGGCGCGGTGAACTGCCGCACTCGGCGCAATTTTCCAGGGGCCCCGAAATCGGGGCCCCTACATTTTTGTCGGATCGCTTCTCCCATTCTTACGAACTTGTCGCTGTCTTACCCGTTCTCCCCGCGGAGAGACGCACTACGCGTGGGGCCACCGTTCCTGCCGTAAGTGGCATGGTGGTTGCCTGACACAGCGACGAGCAACGTTCTCCGCCGACCAAGCGACGGCGGAGAATTTCATTGGTTGACGTTTTTTCAATTGAGGAGCCAACATCAGCTCATGAGGCTCATGGAGAGAGACCGGGGAACCAAGCATTTTCTGCTGGCGAGCGACTTCGATCAGACGCTCAGCTTCAACGATTCGGGCATCCTGCTGAGCGAGATGCTGGGGATCCCCAGCTTTGCGGAGAAGTGCGCCGGCTTGTCGGCGATGCATCTGGTGCAGCAGGGCGCCGAGCTGGCGTATCTGCTGCTGCACGATCCGGAATTTCGGCGGGTGCGAAAGGAAGATCTCGAGGAGGTGGGCCGGCGGATTCGGCTGAAGCAGAGCATTCCGGCGCTTACCCGCATGCTGGACACGCTCCCCGGCTATCAATTCACCTTTTGCGTCGTGTCCGCCGCTCCGGAGGAGGTCATCCGGTCGGCGCTGGCAGGACTGGTGCCGCCGGAGCGGATCTATGCCACCAGATTCCGCTATGACAACGCATCGGGCGAGATCCAGTCGATCGTGAGAGTGCCTGCGGGGTATGGCAAGGTGGCCGTGCTGGAACGGATTCGGGCCGACCTGGGCCTGGGTGGCGATCGGATCGTCTACGTGGGCGACGGCAGCTCGGACGTGCACGTGATGCTGCACGTAAACCGGCTGGATGGACTCACCGTCGCGGTGTCCGAGAACAAGGTCCTCACCCCGATCGCCAAGCGAACCATCTTGAGCGACGACGCGCTCAGCGTCCTGGTACCCGTGTTGGAAGAAATCGTGGGGCTCGATTCGACAGGGATCCGGGCGCTCTTCGGATCGCACGGGTTCGTGCTGCAGGAGTGGGACAAGGCGCGCACCGACTCGCTCATCATCCGGGGAGTCGACCCCCTCCTCGGCCGTCGCCTGATGCAGCTCTCAGCTGATTGGATCGGCTGGCTCGCGACTGCCATTTTCCTGGTCTCGTATTCCTGCAAGGACCAGGGACAACTCCGCCGAGTCCAGGCACTGGCCGCGGTGCTCTGGGTCGTCTACGGCGTGATTCTCCACGCCGTGCCGATCGTGGTGGCCAATCTGCTGGTTGCCGGCGTGGCGCTGTATTCGTCGCTCGGCGGATCGCTGGCTGCCAGGCGACAAGCCAGAAGATCACCCGAGGCCGGGCTCACTCCCGCAGCCGAGTGAGGGAGAATTTTCCCGAACCGCGGGCCGGAGCAAGTGGAGAACGGTCATGGAAACTGCCACATCGTCCGCAGCCCACCCGGGATAGCGGCTCATCAGCGTCATCTATTCCATTGCTATGTAAGATCTTAAGTAGTGGCCTGGGACCTGCTTCGGTCGGCTTCCGCGCGTTCCAACCAGCCACCCTGGGGGGCGTCTGACGGGCAAAGCACAGTTCATCACGAAATACGCTGGGGTTTTGCGCCTGGACACTGTCCGGAGCAAGATCCTCGTTTTTGCCCTTTTGGTGACCTTGATCCCCTCCGGACTCACCGCGTGGATCTCCTATACCCAGAACCGCAGGTCGCTCGAGGGTAAGATCTCCCAGGAGCTGCTGAGCTCGAGTGGCCAGGCGGCTCGGGAGATGGATGTCTGGCTCAAGGAGCGTCTTTACGACCTGAAGGTGTTCGCCAGCTCCTACGAAGTCTCCGAAAACATGGCGCGGAGAGCGAAGACCTCCCCTCGGCAGGGCCGGCTCAACGACTATCTCAGCTCGGTCCGGGATCGATTCAAGGAGTACGAGGAGCTGATAGTGCTCGACGCCGACGCACGGGTGGTAGCTACCGCCCCCCGCCAGGTTCGCCCATTGCGGCTGCCCCCGGACTGGTCCAAGGAGCTGAGCGCCAACAACGCGGTGGTCGGCCAGGCCTCGTGGGACCAGTCCCTGGGCAAGGGGGTGCTGGTAGTCGCGGTGCCGATTCAGCGGGGGGAGGGACGCATCCTGGGTGTCCTCGCGGCCCGGCTCAGCCTGCGAGGGGCGGAGAAAGGTCTCCGCGCCTTTGCGCCGCGAGATGGTCAGGTCTCTCTCATGACCAACACCGGCACCATGATCGTTGGCTCGGCCGAGAGCTCCGCGGAGTTGATGCAGATGACGGTGAATCCTCGGGTGCTCGACCAGCTCAAGGCGCGCGAAGGCCGGGTGGTGACCTATGAGAGCCTGACCGGTCACGAGGTGGTGGGAAGCATGAAGCGGGTGCCCCGGGCCCGCTGGGCGGTGGTCTCGGAGGTCCCGGCAGATGCTGCTTACTGGCAGGTTCGCCGGTTCCGAAACCTGACGCTCCTGGTCGTGGCCGGCCTGCTCCTGGGAGTGGGCGCCATCGCCTACCGGCTGGGCATCCTGATCGTGCGACCACTGGAGCGTCTGATCAAGGGCGCCGCGGAGGTGGCGGAAGGCGATCTCGCGGTGGACCTGCCTGCCGCCAAGGGAGAGGTAGGCGATCTCACCGAGGTGTTCAATCACATGGTGGGGCGGCTTCGGCAGGGACGCCAGGAGCTGGACGCCATGAACGAGCGGCTGCGAAAGCAGAACGAGGAGCTGGAGCTTCTTTCCACCTCCGATGCGCTAACCGGACTGCACAACCGCCGGTCGCTCAACCAGCGACTGACCGAGGAGCTGTCTCGCTCGTACCGGCAGAAGACCTCGTTCACCATCCTCATGGCCGACGTGGACGAGTTCAAGAAGTACAACGATGCCTACGGCCATCCCGCCGGTGACGAGGTGCTCAAGCGGGTCGCCAACATCCTGCTGAGCTGCACCAGGGCGGTGGATTGCACCGCGCGTTATGGGGGCGAGGAGTTTGCGGTGCTGCTCACCGGTACGTCGAGCGAAGAAGCTCTGGAAGTGGCGGAGCGGATCCGCTCGCGCGTGGCAGAAGGGGAGTTCCCCGGCCGGAAGATCACCCTGAGCATCGGAATGGCTGAATTTCCGCAGGATGGATTCACTGCCGATGTGGTGATCTCGAACGCCGACGAGGCTCTGTACGAGGCCAAACGGGCGGGCCGGAACCGGGTAGTTCGGGCCGGGCCGAAGCAGGGAAAGCCAGCCGCAAAGAAGGCTGACTAGTCCCGGGTGACCAGCTTCCGGAAGATCCAGCCTCCCCGGCCACTTCCGTCAGTAATCCGAATCCATTCGTCCACATAGGAATAGCCGGTCAGGGCATCACCCGGTTCCACGGAAAAGGCCAAGGGTGAGCTCACCGTGGGACCTTCCCGGACGTTTCCCGGACCGAGGGTCCGGAGCGGAATCGGGAGGGCAAAGGACTTCTCCCCCGGACGGTCCGCACCCCGCTCATCCGCCGCCAGGCGGCCCCGTCCTGCGGCTGCCAGGCTCTTTGCCTGAGTGGCGAGGTATAATGCGCCCCCATAGTTCTCCTGGTCGAACTCGGTCGCGCCCTCCTTGAGCAGCTTCGTCGCCTGTGCCGCCTCCGGCCCCGCTTCCGCTCCAGCGCCCTTCAGGGACTGGAGCGCTACCTCGGCTTCGGCTATCCCTGACGCGGCCTCGGCCCGGGTTGCAAGGGTCTGAAGCTTGGCCATGGAGCGAACTACTTCCTGCCGCGTGTCTTCCAGCTGGGACTGGAGCTCATCCACCTGGGCTTCCTTCTCCATCAGGCTGAGCTCGAGACGGGCAACTCGCCGTTCCAGGTCGGCACGAGCGGCCATGGACATGCGGGCCGAGCGCCTTGCGGCCGGACTGGGCGAATCCTCTGCCGGCTTTCTGGGGGCACATCCGGGTGCCAAAAGGATGGCCAGGATGAGTGGATTAAGGCGCATGCGCTCGTTGCTCCTCCACGTACACCTGAAAATCCAGGTGGGCCGTTGGCTAAGCTCTCAACGTTCGGGAACGGATCGCGCAACAGACTGCAATTCAGGGGCCTGATTGGCGAGAAGTTATACCCACAGGTGGGGGGATGACGCCAGGGCGGACCGGGTAGGGCACCGCAGTGCGAACGGCGGGAGTTGAACCCGCACCCCTTTCGGGACAGGATCCTAAGTCCTGCGCGTCTGCCAATTCCGCCACGTTCGCGTGCCCCAAGTATAACAGTCCCTGCCCCTGCGACTCGCTCCCAGCGAAGCATCCCTTTCGGTTGTGCCACTGAGCCCGGCGTCATACCTTTGCGAGGACACCGCTCTGGACCGATCCCCTTCGTGACTGGCCGTCCTTCTTCTGGTAGCCGCTCCCCCTGGCCGTTGCCGGCAGGCCTGCTGCGCTATGGCCTCGCCCCGCTTTCGGTCGGGGTGGCGCTATTGCTGATGTTCGGTTGGAGTCTGATCGGTCCGGAGGACACCAGGCCGGCGCTGCTGGTGGCCGTGGCGCTCAGTGCTTTGTACGGCGGCGTTGGACCTGGACTGCTGGCGCTGGCGCTGGCCACTTTGGTGGCCCGCGAACCGGTCCTCCTGCTGGCTGGAGCGCTGCTGACCGCGGTATGCGCCGGTTTTCGCCGTCCGTCTGCCCGCCGACAGTTCGTCCGGGGCGCGGACGAAGGAGGAGACGGTCCCCCGAGCGACGACCCCTTCCTTCGTGGAAATCACCACCGAAGCCACCTGGCGCTTTCACCACCAACAGCCGCTGGATATCACGCTCCCTGAAGACGAACAGGTTGAGCACCTCTACCTCTACTCCGTGCTGGCCGAGTGCAACGATGCCTTTGCCCGGATGTACGGGTTCCGGGCCGCGGGGGACGTGGTCGGTACCCGGTTGGTGGTATTCCTGCCGCCTGCGGAGACGAAGAACGTCGCTTTTCTCCGCCGATTCATTCGGAGTGGCTATCACCTGGAAGACGCCGAATCGCATGAGATCGACCGGTATGGCAATGCCAAGCACTTCGTGAATAACCTGGTGGGGATCTTTGAGCGGGGACAACTGATCGGTGCGTGGGGCACTCAGCGCGAGGTCAGCGGCGCCAAGCCGAAGCAAAGATCTCAGGAGATACGTTCCCGGGTCCACTCCTCAAAGAGCTCATCGCAATAATCATTGTTCGACGAATTGGTGGTCTTCACCCTCCGGCCGTCCGGTAACACCGCAAACGCACAGAACTGAGCCACCGTCGGCTTGGCATTGGGACCGGTGCATGCCGGCACCGCCGTCTGATTGACGGCCACCCACACCGACTCGCCCGGATGGGTCTGCTGCCAGTAGGCGCATCTGCCACCCACGTCGGGGTCCACTTGGAGCCCGCTAGGCTGGACCACGATGCGGCTAGCGGCTACCGCCGCGGCCGCGGCGCTGGGCCGGACATATTGCCACGGGGTACAGCTTTCGTCCGGCAGCTCTCCCTGGTGCTCAGCGGTGACGCAGGAGAGGGCCTGAACCGTCTTACCGGCAGCGGGCAACGGTAGGTAGAGCGTGTCGGCCAGCTGGCCGGCCCTTTGAATCGAGACCAGGCTATCGGAGGGTTGCCGGATCACCCTGACCCGAATCGAATCCGGGGCGCCAGCCGGGGTTGCAAGGGTCAGGTCCCAGGAGACCACGACCTGAAGGGAGTCGCCGGTTTCGGACACGGCCGAGCGTACTTCGGTAGCCTGCGAGAGGCTGGGGAGCGCCAGGTGTTGCGGACGATGATCGAGGTAGCCGTCCAGCATGAGCGCCGCGACCAGACCGCCCACCGCGGTATAGATGGCCCAGTTTCGAACATTGGGCGGCGGGGGAGACTGGGGGACCTCCGGTACCGTTCGCCTTCGGCGAATGGTCCGGACTCTGACCTCAGGTTCCATCGAGAGGATTCCTCATCTCTTATCTCCCCTCGAGCTCCCTCTCGCCGGGCGTGTGGCGCTCCGCCCGCCCGGTACCCGGGTGCGACTTGGCTTCCAGATACCGCTCGCCTTTGAGCCGGACGTAGGTGACGAACTGATCGTATTCGTCCTCCGACAGCGCATTGGCGATCGCAGGGATCAACCCCTTCACCAGGGTGATGCGCTCCTCCAGGGCCAAGGTGTTGGCCTGATCCACCAGCGAGCGGATGACAGGGTGGTTCATCCAATCGGTCTCTTCGCTGGTGGTCATTGCGCGCACCTCCGGGCTGGTTGGGGGAATATGCTATTCGCTGGCTGCGGTGGCGAGGGAAACGATCTCGAGCGCGCGATCGAGCTCGACCAGCAGGTGGGCGACATCACGGAAGACGATCCGCGCGCCGGCCTCGAGGAGCGCCGCCTCGCTGCTCCCGCCGGCCAGGACCCCAATAAAGGCCACGCCTGCCGCCTGGCAGGCTTGCGCGTCATAGATCGTGTCGCCCACCATGGCGCACTGGGCCGGTGAAAGACCCAGCTTCTCCACCGCAACGACAACCACATCAGGATCCGGCTTGCTGGCGCCGGCGTCGCTCTTGGTAACCACAACATCCGCCATGCTCCGCAGGTCGATGCCGGCGCTGGCGAGGGTGGCAGCGAGATGCTTGTCGTCGCTCGACGTGGCGAGCGCGGTCCTGATCCCCCGGTTCTTCAGTGCCCGGAACAGCTCGGGGAGGCCGGGGAAGACCAGCAAATGCACCCGCTTGGCGATCGCGAGGAATTCCTCCTTCTGGGCCCGCCGAAGGGCGTCGCCATGGCGCTTTTCGGCTGGCTCGCCCAGGACGGAGGGAACCAGTTTGTCACCGCCCTTGCCGATCTCCGGCACGATGCGTTCGGTGGGAATCTCGTATCCGAGCCGCTTAAAGGCTCGGCGCCAGGCCTCCACGTGGGCCGGATTGGTATCGACCAGGGTCCCATCGATATCGAAAATCATTCCTCTCACAGTCATTCTCCAAGTTAGTCGAAAAACGGGAAGGACGGGAAATGCTGCTTCCCGTCCTTCCCGTCTTTCCGGTTTCTTGCCTCCTACTTGTCGCCCAGCCGGATCCTCTCGACTCGCCGACCTTGCGCCCGGGGATTATAGACCCCGAGCGTCACGATGCTGCCGGGTTTCTCGGACTTCAATGCGTTCCGGAGCTCGGCCTCGGTCCGCACCGGCTTGCCTTCCACCGACAGGATGATGTCGGGGCCGTTGCGCTGGGGATCGTCGAAGAGGGTTTCCCATGACGGACCACCCGGGGTGACGTCGGTGACCACCAGGCCCCGCATGTTCGAGGGCAGCTGAAGCTGCTGGGCCACGTCGGCCGTCACCGGCTCCACCGTGATGCCAAGCCGGTTCATGGCAGAGCCACCGGTTGCTCCCGCCTCGTCACTGTCGCCCTGGTCGGCCGCGGCCAGCTGAGGCTGGTCGTTGAGGGCCTGGAGCTTGACGTTGAAGGTCTTGCGGACTCCGCCTTTGCGAGCCACCTCGACCTTCACCATGTCACCCGGCTTGCGGAAGCCGATCACCTGCTGCAGCTGGCCAACCCGCTCCACCGGCTTCCCATCCACCGCAATGATGACATCGCCTGGCATGATCCCCGCAGCCTTGGCGGGTGAGTCGTCGTTGGGGATGTCCTTTACCACCACACCGCGAATCTCGGGCAGCCCCACATAGGCGGCATCGTTCAAGGTCACATTGTCGATCGAGACTCCCAGGGCGGCCCGGTGGACCGAGCCGGTCTCGATGAGCTGATTCATGACGGTCCGGGCGAGGTTGATGGGAATGGCAAAGCCATAGCCCGAGTAGAAGCCGGTCTCACTCGCGATGGCCGAGTTGATTCCGATGACTTCACCTCGCACGCTCACCAGTGGCCCCCCAGAGTTCCCCGGATTGATCGCCGCGTCGGTCTGAATGAAATCCTGAATGCTTCCCTGGCCCCGGCCGGGCAGTCCGGCAAGAGCGCGGCCCTTTGCGCTCACGATACCGGAGGTGACCGTAAAGGTGAGGCCCTCACCCAGCGGATTGCCGATGGCCAGGACCCATTCCCCCACCCGGGCATCGTCGCTGTTGCCCAAGGCAATGGGAGGCAGGCCCTTGGCGTCGATTTTTACCACCGCAACATCGGTGTTGGGATCGGTACCGATGACCTTGGCCTTGAACTCGCGGCGATCCAGCAGCCGAACGGTGACGACCTCGGCGCCCTCAACCACGTGGTTATTGGTCAGGATGTAGCCGTCCGGTGAGACGATAAACCCCGAGCCGCTGCCCTGCTCGATGTCGGGCTGGTTCCGAAACCGGGGGAAGAAGCGCTCCATGCCGGGCGGTACCCGTTGCCGGGTGGTCTGCTCGGTTCGCTGCGACCGGATATACACCACGGCTGGCTTCACGTGCTCGGCCACCGCGGCGAACGCCTCGCTGAGCTCCTGGAGCGGCCGGGCCGCCGGAATGGAAGGAGGGGCGACCTGGGCTATCGTCGTAGCCGCATGGGTCTGCTCCTGGGCGGAGGATCGATTGGGGAGGTCGAGCAGTCCGGCAAATAACAACCCCAGCGCGAACGCCAGGGCCACCAATCCCCCGAACTTCAACCAGTTAAGTGATCGTGCGGACATCGAGCGGTCCTTCGAAAGCGTTGGGGTGATGCTGCCTCTGGGTAATTTAACAGTACAGGAAGGGGGTATGGTGAGTTTCGGCCACATTGCCCCGAAGCCACAGGGGCCGAGAGTGACCTCGGCCCCTGTGCTGTTAAGCTTCGGCGGTAGCGCCGGTCACTTCTTGTCGTCCACGATCTCGTAGTCAGCGTCAACCACGTCGTCCTGAGCCGCTTGCGGCTCACCACTCCCACCGGGGCCGCTCCAGGACCGCTCCCCGATCCGCCAGCGTCAGGCTGCCCCGGTCCGCCACCGCTGGCAGCTCCGGCTGCCTGGTACAGTGAGGCGCCGGCAGCAGAGTAGGCCTGATTGAGCTCGTCCAACGCGCGACGGATGGCATCGACGTCTCCGCTGCGGAGCGCCTGCTTGCCGCCTTCCAACGCCGCGTCCAGCCGGGACTTGGCATCGGCCGGCAAACGGTCGGCCCATTCCTTACTGTCCTTCTCAACCCGATACACCAGGCTATCCAGCTGATTGCGGGCTTCGATCTGTTCCCGCCGAGACTGGTCTTCCTGGGCATGCTGCTCCGCCGCCTTGACCATGCGGTCAATCTCGGCGTCGCTCAGACCGCTGGAAGCCTCGATCCGGATCTTCTGCTCCTTGCCAGTGGTCTTGTCCTTGGCGGCCACGTGCAGGATGCCGTTGGCGTCGATATCGAACCCGACCTCCACCTGCGGCATACCCCTCTGGGCCGGTGGAATACCGGTGAGCTGGAACTTCCCGATGGTCCGGTTGTCCATGGCCATCTGGCGCTCGCCCTGAAGCACGTGGATTTCGACCGTGGTCTGGTTGTCCTCGGCGGTGGAGAACACCTCCGACTTCTTGGTGGGAATGGTGGTGTTCCGCGGGATCAGGACCGTGGTCACGCCCCCGAGAGTCTCGATACCTAGCGAGAGCGGGGTCACATCGAGCAGCAGCACGTCCTTGACCTCGCCGCCCAGTACGCCACCCTGAATCGCAGCGCCAATGGCGACCACCTCATCGGGGTTCACCGACTTGTTCGGATCTTTCCCGAAGTAGTCCTTGACGATCTGCTGAATCTTGGGGATGCGGGTCGAGCCACCCACCAGGATGACCTCGTCGATCCGCTTGGGATCGAGGCTGGCATCTTTCAAAGCCTGCTGCATCGGCGGGATGGTCCGCTGGATCAGGTCGTCCACCAGCTGTTCGAACTTGGACCGGGTGAGGTTCATGTTCAGGTGCTTGGGCCCGGACTGGTCGGCCGTGATGAATGGCAGGTTGATGTCGGTCTGGTTGACCGTGGACAGCTCCATCTTGGCCTTTTCGGCTGCTTCCTTCAGCCGCTGGAGTGCCATCGGGTCCTTGGAGAGGTCAATCCCCTGGTCCTTCTTGAACTCGGCCACCAGCCATTCGATCAGCCGCTGGTCGAAGTCGTCGCCGCCCAGGTGGGTGTCACCATTGGTGCTCTTGACCTCAAAGACGCCTTCGGCCAGCTCCAACACCGAGATGTCGTAGGTGCCGCCGCCCAGGTCGTACACCGCGACCTTCTCTTCCTTCTTCTTGTCCAACCCGTAAGCCAGCGCCGAAGCGGTGGGCTCGTTGATGATCCGGACGACATCCAGCCCGGCGATCTTGCCGGCGTCCTTGGTGGCCTGCCGCTGGGAGTCGTTGAAGTACGCCGGGACAGTGATAACGGCCTTTTCCACGGAGTAGCCAAGGTAGTCCTCGGCGGTCTGCTTCATCTTCTGGAGGATCATCGCCGAGATCTCGGGCGGCGAATAGCGCTTGCCCTGGATCTCCACGGCGGCCATCCCATTGGGTCCTTCAACGACCTTGTAGGGGAGCCGCTTGATCTCGTCCTGCACCTCGCCGAAGCGGCGTCCCATCAACCGCTTGATCGAGAAGATGGTTTGCTTGGGATTGGTGACGGCTTGGCGCTTGGCCACCTGGCCTACCAGCCGCTCGCCGTCCTTGGTGAATGCCACTACAGAGGGGGTGGTGCGCCCACCTTCGGCGTTGGGGATGACTACCGGGTCCCCACCCTCCATGACTGCCACGACCGAGTTGGTCGTGCCCAGATCGATGCCGATGATTTTGGAAGCCATGTCGACTCCGGATGCTCGAGTATTGCGGCGGAGGCCAGATCTGCCATCCGCGTGTGGATGCAATGGGGGTGAGCAAGTGCCGTACCGTCCTTAGCTGCCGTTTTGGCACATATTTCGGTGGCCGGCAGGCGTGACATGGCTCACGACGCTCAGGATCTTCGACCAATAAGGTAGATGCGCGGCAGCAAGCGGTTACGCTGGTCTGTCGGGCGGCTCCGGGATCGATCGGGGTCATCCAATCTCTGAGGAGGTAGCCATGCTGTGGACGATCTTCGTGATACTCCTGGTGCTGTGGCTGCTGGGAGTCGTCACCTCTTACACTCTGGGCGGCTTCATCCACGTCCTGCTGGTCATTGCCGTGATCATGGCGGTCATGCAGCTGATTCAGGGCAGACGGGCGTTGTAGCAAGCTACTGGCTTTCGGCTACTGGCCATTGGCTTTAGCAGAAATACCAGCGGAGTAGTAACCCAGCGAAGCAACACCCAAAGCCAATGGTCACTAGCCCTTAAGCTGCCAGATGCCGAACGCTAAAAGCCGCAATCAGAGAAAAGTCCGCTACGCCGTAGTCGGCCTGGGCCACATAGCTCAGGTCGCCGTACTCCCTGCCTTTGCTCACGCGCAAAATTCCGAGCTGGCCGCCCTGGTCTCTGACGACCCCGAGAAGCTGGAGAAGTTGGGCCGACGCTACAAGGTGAAAGCTCGCTTCTCCTACGCCGACTTCGAAAAAGGTCTCCGGAGCGCGGAGGTGGACGCGGCCTACATCGCTCTTCCCAACCATCTGCACCGGGAATATTCCGAGCGCGCCGCCAGGGCTGGAGTGCATGTTCTGGTCGAAAAGCCGATGGCAGTCACCGAGGAGGATTGTCTCTCCATGATTCGGGTGGCCGAGGAGAATAGTGTGAAGCTGATGGTGGCCTACCGGCTTCACTTCGAGGAGGCCAACCTGAAGGCGATCGAACTGGTCCAGAGTGGCCGGCTGGGAGACGCCAGGCTGTTCGACTCGGTCTTCACCATGACGGTGAAGGAAGGCGATATCCGGCTCAACCCAAGGGAAATGGGGGGCGGTACCCTTTACGACATCGGGATCTACTGCATCAATGCCGTCCGCAACATCTTCGGGGCGGAGCCGATGGAGGTGGTGGCGTTCAGCGCCAATAATGGCGATCCCCGGTTCCTTCAGTGCGAGGAAACGACCAGTGCGATCCTGAGGTTCCCCGGCCGGGAGCGGTTGGCGAGCTTCACCTGCAGCTTCGGTGCTGCCGATGTCGCCACCTACCGGGTGGTGGGATCCAAGGGCGAGCTGGTGATGGAACCGGCCTATGAATACGCCGAGCCGCTGAAACAGAAGGTGACGATCAACGGGCGAACCCGGCAGCGTACCTTCCCTAAACGGGACCAGTTTGCTCCCGAACTGATCAGCTTCTCCGAGTGTGTTCTGACCGGCGCGGCACCAGCGCCCTCGGGACTCGAGGGTCTCGCCGATGTGAGGGTTATCCGGGCGCTGTATCGTTCGGCAGACAGCGGACAGCCGGTAACGCTGGCGCCGTTCAACAAGCAGGACCGGCCCTCACTGGACCAGGAGATCAGGCGGCCGCCGGTGACAAAACCCCAGCTGGTGAACACCGAGTCGCCTTCCGAGTAGTGTCCCCGGCTCAAGCTATATTGAGCCATGTTCCCCTACCGGGACGACAATCCGACTATAGCGACGCCCATCGTCACGTTGCTGCTGATCGCGGCCAACGTGGTCGTCTGGGTATTGGTTCAGGGGATGGGCAGTGAGCCCAGTCTTTCCCGTTCAGTCTGCGAGCTGGGATTAATTCCGGGCGAGCTGCTGGGTCGTCTGCCCGAAGGTTTTTCCGTTCCCATGAGTCCCGAGACCGCCTGCGTGATCAGCGGCCAGCAGAGCTGGTTCACGCCGCTCTCCTCGATGTTCCTCCACGGGGGTTGGTTTCACCTCATCGGCAACATGTGGTTCCTCTGGGTCTTCGGGAACAACGTCGAGGACTCCATGGGACACTTTCGTTTCCTGGCTTTCTATCTGTTGTGCGGGATAGCGGCTGCGGCGACCCAGACTCTGGTCAATCCCACGAGTGCGGTCCCTATGGTAGGGGCCTCGGGAGCCATCAGCGGCGTCATGGGCGCGTACGTGGTGCTCTACCCCCGCGTCCGGGTTCACGTGCTGGTCATCCTCGTCGTCTTTATCACCCGGATCGTGGTTCCCGCGTATCTCATGTTGGGCTACTGGTTCCTGCTTCAGCTGATCGGCGGCGGCCTGGCAAGGGGAGAGGGGGGCGTGGCGTTCTGGGCTCATGCCGGCGGGTTCGTGGCCGGGGCGCTGTTGATTCACGTGTTTCGTGACCCGGAGCTCGTCGCCAAGCACCGGGCGCTCTCGCGAACCACTGAGGGGCTGGTGTATCGAGAGCGGTAGAGGGGGAAGCGGGTACGCGGGTAAGCGGGTAAGTTCTTTCTATGGCCGACCATCCTCAATTACGCAGCCTGGTCTCGCCGTCGGGCATGACGGCCCTCGACGTGCCGATCGTGCCGCGTAATCCCGGCATGCCGCTGGAGTTGGACTGGGTCGAGGAAGTCCGGGTCAATCGAAGCGCGGTGGAGCGGCGCGCAGCAACTCTGCGGACCCGGCGCACAGTCAAGAAGGAATGGCAGGCCGCCTGGTTGCTTCGGGCAGTGACCCTGATGGACCTCACCACCCTTTCGGGCGACGACACCCCCGGCAGGGTTCGCCGGCTCTGCGCCAAGGCCCGGCTTCCCGTCCGCCTGGACCTCCTGCAGGCGATGCAAGCCGAACAGCTTCCGATCAGGGCGGCGGCGGTGTGTGTCTACCATTTCTTCGTGGAGACTGCCCTGGAAGCACTGGAGGGCTCGGGGATCCCGGTTGCCGCGGTATCCACCGGATTTCCGGCCGGACTTTCTCCCTTCGAGGAGCGGCTGGGCGAGATCCGCGCTTCGGTGGCCGCCGGCGCCGAAGAGATCGACGTGGTGATTACCCGCAGCCACGTGCTGACCGAAAACTGGGGTGGCCTCTATGACGAAGTGCGCGCCATGCGCGAGGCCTGCGGCGACGCCCACATCAAGACGATCCTCGCCACCGGCGAGCTGGGCACGCTCCGCAATGTGGCGCGCGCGAGCCTGGTCTGCATGATGGCGGGGGCCGACTTCATCAAGACGTCGACCGGAAAGGAAACCGTCAACGCGACCTTGCCAGTCGGACTGGTGATGGCCCGTGCCATCCGGGAGTACCGGGAGCGCACCGGTCACGTCATCGGGCTCAAGGCTGCGGGGGGGATCCGCACCGCCAGAGAGGCGCTGGACTGGCTGGCGCTGGTGAAGGACGAGCTGGGCGATCGATGGCTGCGCCCCGATCTATTCCGCCTCGGCGCCAGCTCGTTGCTCACCGACATCGAGCGTCAGTTGGAGCACTTCGTGACCGGCCGGTATTCGGCAGCCCACCGGCATCCCCAGGGCTGAAGGACCCGCATGGCATCGGTACCCGAAATCTTCCAAACGATGGCGTACGGTCCGGCCCCCGAGGGCGTTGGGCTGGTGAACCAGTGGCTCGAGAGCCACCATCGCAGATTCGGCCTGTTCATCGGCGGCACCTGGGTGCCGGGCGCGGGGGAGGCCTTCCCGACGTTGAACCCTGCCACTGGACAGCCGCTGGCCCAGCTGGCGCAAGCCACGCCGGGCGAGATCGATCGTGCCGTACGCGCCGCTCGGAAGGCCCAGCCCGGGTGGTGGGGACTCGGTGGACACGGGCGGGCCCGTCACCTGTATGCCATCGCACGTCAGATCCAGAAACACAGCCGCTTTCTCGCGGTACTGGAATCCCTCGACAACGGCAAGCCGATCCGGGAGTCGCGTGACATCGATGTGCCGCTGGTGGCCCGCCACTTCTATCACCACGCCGGCTGGGCGCAGCTGATGGACCAGGAGCTGCCCGGCCGGGAGGCGGTCGGCGTCATCGGCCAGATCATTCCCTGGAACTTCCCCCTCCTGATGTTGTCCTGGAAGATCGCCCCCGCTCTGGCGATGGGAAACACAGTGGTGCTCAAGCCCGCCGAGTTCACCTCCCTCACCGCGCTGCGGTTTGCCGAGCTATGCGAGGAGATCGGTTTGCCGCCGGGGGTGGTCAACATCGTGACCGGTGACGGGCGGGCCGGTGCGGCCATCGTGAATCACCCCGACGTGGACAAGATTGCGTTCACCGGGTCAACCGAGGTCGGGCGCATCATTCGCACCGCCACAGCCGGGACCGGGAAGAAGCTTTCTCTCGAGCTGGGCGGAAAGTCGCCCTTCATCGTCTTTCCCGACGCCGATCTCGACAGCGTGGTCGAGGGCGTCGTGGATGCGATCTGGTTCAACCAGGGCCAGGTCTGCTGCGCGGGGTCGCGGATTCTGGCTCAGGAGGGCGTCGCGGAGCGACTGGTCGAGAAGCTCAAGGCGCGAATGGAGACGCTTCGGGTCGGCGACCCGCTCGACAAGGCGGTGGACATGGGCGCCATCATCGCCCCGGTCCAGCTGGAGAAGATTCAGGAGCTGGTTCGGCGGGGGGAGGACGAGGGCGCCACTTTGTGGCAGCCCTCCTGGAGCTGCCCCCGGGAAGGTTGGTTCTTTCCGCCGACGCTGTTCACCGAAGTGGCGCCGGCAGCCACCATTGCGCAGGTGGAGATCTTCGGTCCGGTGGTGGTGCTGATGACCTTCCGCACCCCGACTGAAGCGGTCGAGCTGGCGAACAACACCCGTTACGGCCTCGCGGCGAGCGTCTGGACCGAGAACATCAATCTCGGACTCGACGTGGCACCGCAGCTCAAGGCAGGAACCGTCTGGATCAACTGCACCAACCTGTTCGATGCCGCGAGCGGCTTCGGTGGCTATCGGGAAAGCGGATTTGGTCGGGAGGGGGGACGGGAGGGTTTGCGGGAGTATGTGAAGTGGGGGGAAGGCGGTAAGGCGGTAAGGCGGAAAGGCGACAGTAAGAGCGACGGGCCAAAGGACCAGAGCCGGACGGAGGGTCGGAAGAGCCGTAAGGTGCACCGTGCTGCTGCTGGCGAACGTCCCACCGGTGTACCGCCCTACCGCCCTACCGCCTTACCGCCGATTGATCGCACTCCCAAGCTCTACATCGGCGGCAAGCAGGTGCGTCCCGACTCGGGCTACAGCCTGCCGGTGCTCGACGCCCAGGGGCAGCGACTTGACGAGGTAGGGCAGGGAAATCGAAAGGACATCCGCAACGCGGTGGAAGCCGCGCACAAGGCGGCCGGCTGGGCCCGGACTACCTCGCACCAGCGCGCGCAGGTGCTCTACTATCTGGCCGAAAACCTGGCGGTGCGGGGCGAGGAATTTTGCCGGCGGTTGGCTTCATTCAGCGGCAACGCCGATGCAGCGGAGCGAGAGTTCAGCCTCACCCTAGAACGGATCTATACCTATGCCGCCTGGGCTGATAAGTATGACGGGGCGGTGCATCACACGCCCTACCGCAACGTAACCCTGGCAATGCCGGAGCCCATCGGGGTGCTCGGTATCGTCTGCCCGGACAGCTACCCGCTCCTCGGCTTCATCTCGACAGTGCTGCCGGCGGTGGCCATGGGGAACTTAGTGATCGCGATTCCTTCCACCGCCGCTCCTCTGGCCGCCACCGACCTCTACCAGGTGCTCGATACCTCAGATGTGCCCGGTGGGGTAGTGAACATCGTCACCGGCCAGGCTGACGAGCTGGCCCGAGTTCTCGCCGCGCACGACGATGTGGATGGGATCTGGTACTTCGGGAGCGCCGAGGTGTCCGCCGAGGTGGAGCGGCTATCCGCAGGGAATATGAAGCGTACCTGGGTGGATCTGGGCCGGGGGCGCGATTGGGCCGAACCGAACGCCTCCGGCGAGGAGTTTCTCGAGCACGCGACTCAGATAAAAAACATCTGGGTCCCCTACGGCGAGTAACCGGCCAGCCTTTTTACTTCCCCGAAGGATGGACTGCCCGAGCCTCACCGCGGTCCTCCGCATGATGTTTGATCGAGCGACCCTCCACCAGAAACACCACGTCTTCCCCGATGTTAGTCGCGAGGTCTGCCACCCGCTCCAGATTGCGGCTCACCAGGAAAAGCTCCATGCCGGAGCCGATGGTGTGCGGGTCTTCCATCATGTGGGTGAGCAGGATGCGGAACACCGAGCGATGTAACGCATCGACCTTATCGTCGCGCAGGCAAACTTCCCGCCCGGCGGCGGCGTCTCCCCGAATGAAGGCCTCCAGCGCGTCGGAGAGCATGTCCCGCGCGAGCCGGGCCATCTCTACGATTTCAGGCTCTGGTGCGATGGGCCGGGCCTGATTGAGCCGTTCGGCCGATTGGGCGATGTTAACCGCGTGATCGCCCACCCGCTCCAGATCGTTGGCAATCTTGAGGGCCGAGGTCAGCATCCGCAGGTCGCGCGCCATCGGCTGCTGCAGGGCGAGCAGGTTGACGCACTGTTCCTCGATCTCCACCTCCATGGCGTCGATCACCCGGTCGCCGGCGATGACGCGGCTGGCCTTTTCACTGTCTCGCTCGAGCAGCGCCTCCACCGCCAAACCGAGGGCCGCCTCCGCCTCACCCGACATGGTGAGCAGGCGCACTTTGACGTGGCTCAGCTCGTCGTGGAAATGGCGATGGACATCCACGCTCATCCGAACCTCCCGGTGATGTACGCTTCGGTGCGCTCGTGGGCTGGCTTGGTGAAGAGTCGCTCGGTCTCCTCGAACTCGATCAGCTCTCCCCGATCGAAGAAGCCGGTAAAGTCCGAGACCCGGGCGGCCTGTTGCATGTTGTGAGTCACAATCACGATGGTGTAGTCCTGCTTGAGCTGGAAAATGAGCTCTTCCACCCGCTGAGTGGCGATCGGATCCAGGGCGGAGCAGGGCTCATCCATCAGCAGCACCTCGGGCTGATTGCCCAGCGCCCGGGCAATGCAGAGCCGCTGCTGCTGACCTCCCGACAGTCCGGTTCCGGGCTCATCCAGCCGCTCCTTCACTTCATCCCATAGCGCTGCCTGCCGGAGGCAGCGCTCGACCACGTCGGGCAGGTCCCGGCGGGTCACCAAAGCATTGAGCGCAGGTCCGTAGGCCACGTTGTCGAACACAGACTTGGGAAACGGGTTGGGTCGCTGGAAGACCATGCCCACGCGCTGACGCAGGGAGACCAGATCGGTGGCCGGTCCGTAGGCCGAGGTACCCTCCACCAGAATGTCGCCCTGGTGGCGGATCCCGGGGATCAGGTCATTGAGCCGATTGATCGAGCGGAGGAAGGTGGACTTGCCGCACCCGGACGGTCCGATGATGGCGGTAACCGACTTACGCTCGATCGCAAAGTTGAGATTCCGCAGGGCCTGGCGCGGGCCATAGAAAAAGCTGAAGTCACGCACGTCGACCGCCGGGTTCTGCGGCATGGAGGAGCGCGCCGCGGGCGAGCGTGACGCCAGGGTGACACTCGGCGCCGGGACCAGTGGCTGGGGACGGAGAATGGCGTTCATCCGAACCTTCCGGTGATGTAGGCTTCGGTTTGCTCGTTCCGGGGTGCGGTAAAGATCTGCCGGGTGGGCCCGGTCTCGATCATGCTGCCCAGGTAGAAGAAGGTGGTGGTATCGGACACCCGGGCGGCCTGCTGCATGTTGTGGGTCACGATGATGATGGTGAACTCCCGCTTCAGCTCGAACAACAGCTCCTCGATCCGCTGAGTCCCCTGGGGATCGAGCGAAGCCGTGGGCTCGTCGAGCAGGATCACGTCGGGGGACGGTGCGATGGTCCGGGCCAGGCAGAGTCGTTGCTGCTGGCCGCCGGACAACGCCATCGCGCTGGTCTTTAACCGGTCCTTCACCTCGTCCCAGAGCGCCGCTTGCCGCAGGGAGCGCTCCACGATGCCATCCAGCTGCTGTCGCGGCACCCGGCCGTCAACCCGGAGACCGGCGGCAACGTTGTCGTACACCGACATAGTGGGGAATGGTGTCGGCCGCTGGAATACCATGCCCACTCGGCGGCGGAGCTGCATGGCGTTGACCCGGGAGGAGTAGATGTCCTCCCCGTCGAGCAGCACCCGCCCGGTGATCCAGCCGTGTTCCGACAGCTCATGCATCCGGTTGAGGGTGCGGAGAAAGGTGGACTTGCCGCAGCCCGAGGGCCCGATCAGGGCGTGTACCCGATTGGGGGGGAAGCCCAGCGAGACCCCTTTCACGGCGGTGAACTTGCCGTACATCGCTGAGAGCTTGTCGGTGACGATCCGTGGGCTCGGACTCGGCGGCGCTTCCGGTCGCTCCGGGGGACTCATCATCACCAGAGGCTCAACCATTGAGGCTGAACCGGCGGCGGATCGCCAGCCTGGCGGCGAGGCTCAACACGAAGACCAGCAGGATCAGCACCAGGGCGGAGGCCCAGGCATACTGATGCCACTCCTCGTACGGGCCGGTAGCGTAGTTGAAGACGGTGAGCGGTAGCGCGGCCATGGGCTGGTTCAGGTTCCAGCTCAGGTACTGGCTGCCGAGCGCGGTGAAGAGGAGCGGCGCGGTCTCCCCGGCAATCCGGGCGATGGCCAGCAGCGCGCCGGTCATGATCCCGGGCAGCGTCGTCCGGATGACCACCGACAGGCTGGTGCGCCAGCGCGGATAGCCCAGCGCCAGCGCGGCCTCCCGCAGCGAATTGGGTACCAGCTTGATCATCTCCTCGGTGGTGCGCATGACCATCGGAATCATGAGAAGGGCGAGCGCGACGCTTCCGGCCAGGGCGGAAAAGTGCTTCTGCCGGGCCACGATCCAGGCCCAGGCAAAGACCCCGACCACGATGGAAGGCGTGCCGTTCATCACGTCAGCCACGAACCGGGTGATCCAGGTGAGCCGGTTGGTGGGATACTCGGCGCAGTAGATCCCGGCACCGATCCCGATGGGCAGGCCGATCAGACTCGCGGTGCCGACGATGAGGAGGGTCCCGACCAGCGCATGCACCACGCCGCCACCGGTTTCTCCGGCCGGCGCCGGGGTTCTGGTAAAGAAATCCAGCGAGAGACTGCCCGCGCCTTTGAGCACCAGGTTCAGCAGGATGAAGAACAGCGGGATCAGGGCGACGATCACCGCCCCGATCATCAGGCCGACCATGAAATTGCTGAACGCCCGCCGGAGCACGCGGCGGTTCACAGGGCGCTGCTCCCGGCACCGGAACCCCGAGCCACCCGCCAGATCAGGAGCCGCGCGCCGGCGTTGACCAGCACGGTCACCACAAAGAGCAGAAACGCTACATACGCGAGGGCGGAGAGATGGATGTCACCCACAGCTTCGGAGAACTCGTTGGCGATGGCGGCTGCCATGGTGTAGCCCGGCGCGAAGAGTGAGGCGGCGATCTCATGGCGGTTACCGATCACCATGGTGACCGCCATCGTCTCGCCCAGCGCCCGGCCCAGCCCCAGGATGATCGCACCGATGAGACCGGAGCGGGCATACGGCACCACGGCGGTGGTGACCGCCTCCCAGCGGGTGGCTCCCAGCGCGAGAGCCGCTTCCCGCTGGGTGTTCGGCACCGCGAGCAGCACTTCGCGGGACACCGACATCACGTAGGGCATGATCATGATGGCGAGAATGATTCCAGCCGCGAGCATCGATGGGCCGTAGATCGGGCCCTGGAAGAAGGGCAGGAACCCCAAAACCTTGCGGAGCAGGGGGAAGGCGCTGGTGCGGAGCGCGGGGATCAGCACGAAAATTCCCCAGAGCCCGTAGACAACGCTGGGGATTGCGGCCAACAGCCCGATGAGAAATGCCACCGGCTGGCGCACCACCTTGGGAGCGAACTCAGTGAGATAAATGGCTACCCCGAGCGACAGCGGAACCGCGATCACCAGCGCGATCAGCGACGAGAGCAGGGTGCCGAAGATGAGAGGAAAGGCCCCGAACTCCTCGGCCACCGGGTCCCAGGTGCTGGAGGTGACGAAGCTGAACCCGAAGCGGTCAATGGCCAGCCTGGAACCGGTCCAGAGCTCGTACACCAGGAAGGCGAGCAGCACCGGAATCAGCAGGGCTGCCAGCGTGAGGACGAGCTTGAATATCCGATCGCCGTAGTTGACCCGCTCGAGCGGGACCGGTGGGGTCGAGCGGACGACCTCTGGCTCTCTAACGGCGGTCATGCCGGAGTGTAGACCCGGCGCTTTCCCGAGCCGTCACGGGTTTGTAACGAGCATGTCACGCTAAGACTGAAGCCGCTTCTGCAACCGCTCGATGACCGGCACCGGGCAAGGGGGCATAGTGGAGATCTGCCGCCATGCGCTGGGCCTCAGGCTGCAGCATCCAACCGAGAAACTTTCGCAGCTGGTCGGCCTTAACGGTGTCGGGGTTCTGTTTGCGGATCAGCAGCCAGGTGAACGACGAAATGGGGTATGAGTCCTTCCCTGGCGCGTTGGCGATCGATACCCGGAAATCGGTATCGGGTCCCAGCTGCGCCCCAGCGGCCGCAGCGGACACGCTCTTCAAGGAGGGCTCGACGAAGACGCCTTCGGCATTCTTGATCCAGGCGTAGGGAAGGCCGTTGGAGATGGCGTAGATCAGCTCGACATAGCCGATGGCGCCCTCGGTCAGTTTCACCTGCTGGGTCACCCCCTCGTTGCCCTTGCCGCCCAGGCCGGTCGGCCATTGAACCGAGGTCGCCCTGCCGACCTGCTCCTTCCAGACCGGCGAGACCTTGGAGAGGAAGTCGGTAAAGATGAACGAGGTGCCCGACCCATCCGAGCGGTGCACCACGATGATGTCCTGATTCGGGAGGGTCGCGCCCGAGTTGAGCGCGACAATCCTGGTGTCGTTCCACTTGGTGATCCGGCCGAGGAAGATGTCGGCCAGCGTGGCACCATCGAGGCGTAGGGGCGACTGGCCCGCCGACGGCAGGTTGTAGGTGGCGACGACCGCGCCCAGCACGGTTGGGACGTGGAGCACGTTGCCCTTGACCGCTGCCACCTGCTCGTCGGTCATGGGCGCGTCGCTCGCGCCGAAATCCACCGTGCCTTCAGTGAACTGCCGGATGCCGCCGCCGGACCCGATCGACTGATAGTTGATCCGGACACCGGTCTGTTTGGAGTAGGCGTCGAACCACTTGGTGTAAATCGGATTGGGGAAAGTCGCTCCGGCGCCGGTCAGGGCGGCTCCGCCGCCTCCGGGCTTGGCCGGCTGGGAGCTCGCCCGCTGGGACGAATGATCCGATGGCCCACAGGCCAGGACGAGGACAAGCAGCCCACCCACCAGCTGGCGTTGAATGACCGGTCCCATGTTCCCTCCTGGTGACCCGACGGCTGCGGAACTGACTCAAGCTGCTGCTCTGGTTCCCAACGCGCAAACAGCCGGCATTCGTGGTGCCGGCTGTGCGATAGCTCGGTCGGGAGAAGGGTTATCGGGACGCGATGGTCTTGCCGCCGGCCTTCAGGGTCGGGAGCCGAGCCTGAACCAGGGTGACGACCTCCTTCGGCAAGGGCGCGTATTTCAATTCCTGGGCCATGCTCTGAGCCTCCGGCGTCACCATCCAGGACAGGAAATCTTTGATCGCCTTCCCCTTGGTGACGTCGCGGTTGTCCGGCCGGATCAGCAGCCAGGTGAACGAGGAGATGGGATATGCATCGGCCCCGGGCGCGTTAGTGATGGAGACCCGAAAATCGGTATCCTTGGCGAACTTCGCGCTGGCCGCGGCGGCAGAGACCGAGTTCAGGGATGGGGTGACAAAACTCCCGGCCGGGTTCTTTACCTGGGCGTAAGGCAGGTCGTTGGAGAGGGCGTAGATGAGCTCAACGTAGCCGATCGAACCTTCGGTCTGCTTGACCTGCTGTGTGACACCCTCGTTGCCCTTGCCACCGAGACCGACCGGCCAGTTCACCGATGTGGCCTTTCCTACCTTCCCCTTCCATTCCGGCGAGGTCTTCGAGAGGTAGTCGGTGAAGATGTAGCTGGTCCCCGAGCCGTCGGAGCGATGGACCACGATGATGTCGCTGTCGGGGAGCTTCACGCCGGGATTCAGACTGGCAATCGGGGCATCGTTCCACTTGGTGATCTTGCCCTGAAAGATGTCGGCGATGGTGGGGCCGTCGAACTTGAGCTGGCTCTGCCCCAGACCGGGAAGATTGTAGGTCAGGACCACGGCTCCCAGAACCGTGGGGACGTGCAACACCTTCCCCCCAACGGCCTGCATCTGCTCATCGTTCATCGGGCCGTCCGAGGCGCCGAAATCCACCGTGCCTTCGGTAAACTGGCGGATCCCCCCGCCCGAGCCGATCGACTGGTAGTTGATCTGCACCCCGGTCTTCTTGTTGTACGCATCGAACCACTTGGTGTAGATCGGGTTGGGGAAGGTGGCCCCGGCTCCGGTGAGGCTGGTCTGCGCGGCGGCTGGAGCGGCCACGAGGGTAGCCGCGACGCAGAGTGAGAGGCCTAGAGTTCCGATGCTGCGTTGCTGTGTCATGAGATCGGTCTCCGAACCGGTAACGGTTTGGTCAGAATGCGAACTGCATGTGAATGAACCCCGTCGTACGGGTGGAGTTCACCGCGTTGGTGTAGATCCCGGAACTGTTCCAGAAATTGTCGAGGTCTCCCAGCACGCGGACCTGAGGGGTGAGCTGGTAAGAGAGGCCGGCGATCAGCCGCTGCTGCTTGTTGTCGGGCAGGTTGGTGTCTGGCTTCTGGAGGTCGTACCGGCCGATGAGGCCGAGCTTCGAGTGGGGCACATTGAGCACGCCGAAGAAGCTCAACACATCCGAGTCCACCTGCGGCACTGGAGCCGGTGGGGTGGGAGTGCCGGTGATCGGCGCGTTGTTGTCCAGTCGGTCCCGTGCCCGGCCGTACTCCCCTGCCAGGGTGACGCGCTTCGACTTGTACGACACCATCCCGATGTAGCGGTTGCGCCGTCCGCCACCGACCGGCGACCCGATCCCCGCATAGCCCGTGAGACGCAAGCCGCCTACCCGGCTGAAATCGTCGCTGTCCAGAACCCGGACGGACACTCGGGCCTCCACGTCCTTATAGGAGTCGCCCTCGGGCTTGGAGTAGAACTCGCCGTTGTAGGCGCCGATCTGAAAGTTGACCTTGTCATAGCCGAATTTGCCGTCGACGCCGGCGCCGAAGTCGGCCGAGGACAGATAGCCCGCGCCGGCAACGCTGCGAAAGCGTTCCATTGCCATGCTGCCCTGCATCCGGTAATCCCAGAGCGCCTCTTCCCAGTCGAGCCAGGGCGTGTGGATCAAGCCGAACTTGGCGGTCAGCGGGCTCTTTTCCGGCGTCCAGGTGGCGTAGGCGTACTTGAGCCGGAAGGCGAGCGATCCATCGGCCACCCGGTAGACGTCGGGCGTCAGCCGCACCCCGACACCGTCGGTGAACTTGCCGACCACGTTGATGTAGCCCCGGGTAATATCGAAGGCGTTCAGATGCCGGCCGGTCACCGAGTCGGTATGGAACTGGATGCCGTACTGGCTGTAGACCGTGACACCGGTCGTGATAGTGGGCGCGGTCGTCTGGGCCCTGGCTGATCCCGCCACGAGAGCCAGCAACACTCCCACACTGATCACACGGCTGCGCGCCTGATGGTTCATGGGTCCCTGAGATTGAGGTGGCCTGATGCGTCGCATTGGACGGGGGTAAGAAGCGCCAGCGGGGTCACGGGTGTCCTTCCACCTTGTAACAACCCCGTAAAGCTCTCCCTGGATGAAAGCTCAGAAGACGCTCGCGCCCCCGGCTCACTGCCGAAGAGCTGACCTGGGAGCAGGAGATCGAGCGATTGAACCTGATTTATCGTGAGGCTTAAGCGAGGTTGGGGAACCAACAGCTGATCGTGGTGCCCACACCGCGGGAGCTTTCGGCCGATACCCGCCCGCCGTGGGCCTCGACCAGATGCTTGACGATGGCGAGTCCCAGGCCGGTACCTCCCTCTTCCCGGGAGCGAGACGGATCGGAGCGATAGAACCGCTCGAAGATTCGGGGCAGGTGCTCGGGCACGATGCCCGATCCGTTGTCGGCCACGCTGACCGCAATGCCGTCCCCTACGATCTGGCTCCGGCAAACGATGCGCCCGCCCGGGGCGTGTAGCGCAGCGAGTTGTCGAGCAGATTGGTGAGTACCTGTCGAAGGGCATCGGCGTCGGCGAGCACCGTCCCGGCGTCATCCGCGACCTCCACCGCGAAATCCACTGCCACCGCCCGGGATCCATCCCGCAAGCCTTCCCAGGTGTCCCGGGCGGCATCGGCCACGTCGAGCGGCTCCCGCTCGGGCTGCCAGCCGCCGGCCTCCAGCCGGGCCAGATCGAGCAGGTTGTCGACCAACCGCTGCATCCGACGCGCGTTGGTCGCGATAGTGGAGAGAAAACGACGAGTGGTCTCGGGATCGGGCGTATCGGTCAGCAGCGTCTCGGCGTAGCCCGAGATCGAGGTAAGCGGGGTCTTGAGCTCGTGGGACACGTTGGCGACAAAGTCGCGGCGCATGGCCTCCAGTCGGCGCATCTCGGTGAGATCGTGGATCACCAGCACCGCGCCCCCGGATGGCAGGGGTCGGGCATTCATCAGAAGGACTCGCCCGTCCATCTCCAGTTCCCGGTCCTGCACCGCCCGTCCCTGAAGCACGGCGTCCACCACCTCCCGGGCGGCCTTGACCCGGAACAGCTCCCGTAGGCCGGGCAGCACGTCGGCCTCGGAGTACCCCAGCATCCGGCGGGCGGCAGGATTCAAAGTCAGGATCCGGCCGCGCTCGTCGGCCGCGATGACCCCCTCGACCATCGACTGCACCAGCGCCGCGGTCTCCGCCTGCTCCCGTCTCAGCTGCTCGAACCGGTCGCCCAGCTGGCGGTGCATGTCGCGGAGCGCCTGCACCAGGAGGTCGATGTCGGGGATGCCCGACCGGGGAAACCGCGGCGGTGCGCCCGCCGCAATCGCCCGTGCCGCGGAACCGATCTCGACCAAAGGCCTTGCAATCGAGCGACCGGCGGCGAGAGCCAGCACACTGCCGATCAGGATGGCGAGGAGCGCCGCGCCGGCAATGGCCTGCTGAGCTCGGCTGACGATCTCGTCGACCTGATCCAGGCCGGCGGCGACCCGAACAACGCCGGGGCCTCCCGGCATGGCGACATAGAGCAGGAGCCGTCCCACGGTCTCGCTCCGCCGGCTGGCGACGCCTCGCTGACCCGCTAACGCGGCCCGGACCTCAGGACGGTGGGAGTGGTTTTGAATCGCAGGGAGCGGGCCCGGCGGGAAATCGCTGTCGGCCCTGACCCAGCCGGCCCGATCGATGAGGGTAATCCGATGACCGGTCTCGAGCGCCATCCGCCGCACCGCTCCGGGCCAGGCCACCGAATCGGCGGGCAGGGCCTCGCGCACCAGGCGCGCTTCGCTTTCCAAAGCGCGGGCGATGTCACCTTCGAGATCGCGCCGGAGAGAGTGTTCGGCGACCCAGAGCAGAATCAGGACGGCGAGCACCAGGATGAAAACCGATCCCGCCACCAGTCGCCGGACGAAGCTCACTTGGCGCGCGCCCCTCGCTCGCCTCCCTTGAACCGATACCCGAAGCCGCGCACCGTCTCGATCAGCTTGCCCGCGTCACCCAGCTTGGTCCGAAGCCGCTGGACATGCATATCCACCGTTCGGGTCTGAATGTCGGGCTGGGCCTCCCACACGATCTCGAGCAGCTGGGGCCGGGTCTGCACCCGCCCCCGACGCTCAACCAGGGTGAGCAACAGCTTGTACTCGGTGGCGGTCAAGCTGAGCTCATGGCCGTGCAGGGTGGCCCGGTGAGCCGATCGGTCGATGGAGATGGGGCCGGCCGCCAGGGTCGAGCCGGCGCTCACCGCCGGTGACCCGAGCCGCCGGAGCAACGCGCCTACCCGAAGCGCAAGCTCCTGGGGCGAGAACGGCTTGGTGAGATAGTCGTCGGCGCCGAGCGACAGCCCGCGAATCCGATCGGTCTCCTCCCGGCGGGCGGTGAGCAGAATGACTCCAACGTCCTTGGTCTCCTCCCGCTTTCGCAGCTCCGCCAGCACGTCGTAGCCGGAGATTCCCGGCAACATGAGGTCGAGCACCACGATGTCGGGCCGCTCCTCCCGCGCCGCCTTCAGCGCGTCCGGCCCGTTGGCGGCGGTGGACACCCGGTAGCCGCCCTTTGCCAGATGGTACGCGACCAACGCGGTGATGTCGGGTTCGTCGTCCACAACCAGTATCCGGTGGGTCATGACGGCGCCTTGGATCGGAGGGACGGCCTGGGCTCCGGGGTGGCTGCACCCGGGTCCTGGTATGGGATCGGCTTCGGTCCACCGCGCGATCCCGCTCGGCCCGCATCTCCTCGTCATTTCGAACCGCATCGAGAATGGCGGCGAGCATACGGCCGGGCGGGCCGGGTTCCCGGCGCAACCGGTAGAGCACGAACTGCGCGATGGGTGTGTCGCGAACGAGATCGGCCCGGCGGAGCACCTGGAGATGCCGGGACACGGTGGGTTGGGGCAGCTCGAGAACGGCCTGCAGGTCGGACACGAAGAGCGGGTGCCGCCGCCAGACAGTTCAGAATCCGGAGCCGGGTCGGCTCGGCGACCGTCAACAAAAGGTCGGCAGGGGATGTCGTCGCCATATTCGCGGAGACGAATATAAGCAGGTGGGCCAACGATCCGAAAGGTCGGGTCGAGCGCCTTCCCGACTTTCCCGGTCCTTCCCGTCCTGCCTTAATTACCCCGCGATGCTCTTCCTCCTCACCGCATTGGCTCTGGTTGCCCCACCGGTTCAGGATACCGCCCATCTGGTGCTGGTGGCCACGACCGACGTGCACGGTCACGTCACCGACTGGGACTACGTCGCCGGGAAGCCGTTTCCTGGCGGGCTAACCCGGGTCGCCACGATCGTGGACTCGCTCCGGGCGCGTTATCCGGGACAGGTCGTGGTCATGGATGCCGGTGACATGATCCAGGGCGACCCCTTCGCTACCTACTTTGCCCGGGTGGCACCCCGGGAGCCCAATCCGGTGATCGAGGCGATGAACCTGACCGGGTACGACGTCGCCACGCCCGGCAATCACGACTTCGACTGGGGCGTTGCCACGCTGCGCCAGGCGATCGCCGGCGCGTCGTTTCCTTTTGTGAGCGGCAACATCTACACCTTGCCGGCCGATACCCTCCTGTACCCCCCATTCGTCGTGCTGCAGCGACAGGGCGTGCGCATCGGCATTGCCGGGCTCACGACCCCGGGGGTGATGCTCTGGAACGGGGATAAGCTGCGCGATCGGGTGCGGGTGGAGCGGATTCCGGCCGCGGCGGCGAGAGTGACCCAGACGCTTCGCCGGGTGGCCGACCTGTCGGTGATCCTGGTGCACAGCGGAATGAGTGGTCCAGCTCCTACGACACCACCGGCCTGGGGGGCGAGAACGTTGCCGCGTCACTGGCCACGGTTCCGTTTCCGCCGGCCCTCGTGATCGTGGGTCACTCTCATGGTGAGATGCGCGAGGCGGTTCTGGGCGGCGTCCATTTCACCCAACCGAAGCCCTACGCCGGAAGCGTCTCGATCACCCACATCGATCTGGCTCGCGAACGCGAGGGCTGGCGGGTCACCCGGATCCAAAGCGACCTGGTCTCCACCGCCGGCGTGGCTCCCTCAGCACGGCTCACTCAGCGGCTGGCCCAGTCACACGCGGCGGTGGTCGCGTGGGCAGCTGCCGAAGTGGGTCAGGCTTTGGGTCCGATGCGGGCCGCGGCGGCCAGAGCCGAGCCCACCCCGATCATCAACTTCATCAACGCGGTCCAGCGAAAGCGCAGCGGCGCGGACCTGTCGGCCACTCCGGCCTTCGACTTGAGGGCAGGATTCGACAGCGGAACCATCCGCATGGCGGACCTGCTCGCGCTGCTATCCCTTCGACAACACCTTGCGCGCGGTGCGGATTACCGGCAGCCGGCTCAAGGAGTATTTGGAGCAGAGCGCGCGCTACTTTCGGTCCGACCCGCTCAACCGGATCTCGATCAACGACAGCGTGCCGGGCTACAACTACGACATTGTGGCCGGGGCGCGGTACGACATCGATCTCCGCCGGCCGGTGGGCGATCGGATCCGCAACCTCGAGGTCCGAGGCCGGCCGGTGGCGGTCCGACCGATAGCTTCACCCTGGCGGTCAACAGTTATCGCCAGGTGGGCGCGGGTGGCTACGGCATGCTCCGGGATGCCCCGGTGGTCTACGACAAGGGAGAGAACATCCGGGATCTCCTGAGTCCAGGAGATCCAGAGCCGAGGCAGCATCGATCCCGCAGACTATGCCGACCGCTCCTGGCGCATCGTGCCGGAGGGGTCTGCAGTGGCGGTGCGAGGATTGTTTCGGGTTCCCGCCCGGCCGCTGCCCCAGTCACCCCAGGACACCATCGCTCTCCGCATTCTCGCCACCAGCGATCTCCATGGAGCTCTGTTGCCAAAGGTACGCCACTCCACCGGCGACCGGCCGGTGGGGGGTGTGGCAGCGATCGCGGGCTTGATGGACAGCCTCGCCGCGGATTGCCGGTGTCCCACGCTCCGGCTCGATGCCGGTGACGCCATGCAGGGGACGGTAATCTCGAACCTCACCAAGGGCCGTTCGATGGTCGACGTGTTGAACCGCCTGGGGATCGCTGCTGCCGCTCTGGGCGAACACGATCTCGATTGGTCGCTGGACACGCTGCGCCGGCGGATGAGCGAGGCCCGGTTCCCCTGGGTGGCGGCCAACGTGTTCGATTCGTCCACCGGTAGCCGCCCGGAGTGGATCAGCCCGTACCGAATGGTCCAGCTGGGCGGTCTGCGGGTAGCCATCGTGGGCTACATTACCTCGGACACGAAGAGCAACCTGAAACCGGAGCTGACCCCAGGGTCTTCGTTTCGGCGACGGTGAGCTCGCGATTCACGACATACTGGCCCAAGTCCGCGCGCAGCGCCCCGACCTGACCGTCCTGCTGGCGCACGCAGGAGCGGCCTGCGAAGGGTCCGTGTGCAGCGGCGAGGTGATCCGGCTGGCCGAGGGGATCCCGCCCCGAACCGTGGACCTCATCGTCGCGGGTCACAGCCACAATACGATGAACACCCGGGTGGGCGGGATTGCGATCGTCGAGCCGGGCAGCGGTGGTGCCGCACTGGCAGTTGCGGACGTGGTGAAGACTTCGGCCGGCGGGCAGGAGGTGCGGGCCCGGATCGAGCCGGTGCTTCCGCAACAAGTGACCGAAGACTCCACGATGGCCGCAGTCGTCGACGGCTACCGGCGCGTGGCTGATTCGCTCGCCGGCCGGGTGGTCGCCACCGTCAAGTTTCCGTTGTATCGGGCGGACGATGAGTACCGCCTGTCCAGTCTGATTGCCGAAGGCCGGCGCAACGTACTTCGGGCCGACCTGGGGCTGGTGCGGTTCGCCGACATTCGAGCCGACTTGCCTGGTGGCCCGGTGAGCTATGGTCAGTTATTCGATATTCAATCTTCGCAGAACGCCCTCGTGAAAGTGACACTCACCGGGAGCGAGTTGAGGGAGATGTTGGAGCACTCCTTCGACAGGCGGGGCCATCCGACCGCTCAGGTGTCCGGAGCGGTGGTTCAGTACGATCCTCGCCGCCCGCCCGGCAAGCGGGTGAAGGACGTCGAGTTTCGCGGTGGCCGGAAGCTGCAGCCGAACGGCACCTACACCCTGGCGGTAGACGATTTTGTCGCCGCCGGCGGGGAAGGGTATACCATGCTGGTCGGCCGCCCCGCCGAACCGACTGCCCTGCTCGACGTGGATGGTCTCATAGCTTACTTGAAGCGGCTTCCCCAACCGGTCGAGGTGAGCGGAGTGACCGGCTTTCTCTCGACCCGTCGGTGAGCGAGATCATCCGGGTATTCGTTAACTCCAATCCCGTGGATCTGCCGGCCGGCGCCGACGTAGCTCAGGCGGTGCGCGCCTTCGATGCCACGCTGGAGCCCCGGATCGCCACCGGTGCAGCGTATGTGACCGATGGTCGCGGCATTGAGATCGAGCCGGCCACCCAGCTCAGCGCCGGCGCGATTCTTCGAGTAGTAGTCCGAGCCCGCCGGGGAGATCGCAATGGCGAAGCTGACGCGTGAGCTGATCGGCCGGCTGCCCAAGGCGGAGCTTCACACCCATCTCGACAGCTCGCTTCGGCCGGAGACTATGATCGAGCTCGCCCGGAAGGCCAAGATTCCACTCCCGGCCTACGAGCCCGAGCCTCTGGGCCGGTTCATGCTGGTCGACGATGCGGCCGATCTGCAGGATTATCTGGACCGTTTTGATCTCACGATCCCGCTGCTGCAGACGGCGGAGGCAGTCGAGCGGGTGGCCTACGAGATGGTCGAGGACGCGGCGCGCGACAATGTCCGCTACCTCGAGGTTCGTTACTGCCCCCACCTGAGCCAGCGGGGCGGGATGACGATGGACCAAGTCATGGACGCCGAGTTGACGGGCCTGAAGCGGGGAGAGCGCGACTTCGGCTGTGTGGCGCGGGTGATCAACTGCTCGCTCCGTCACTACGATCCTGCCCGCTCGGTGGAGATCGCGGAGTGCTCGGTTCTTTTTCGGGATCGGGGGGTCGTGGCGTTCGACCTGGCCGGAGGCGAGGCCGGTCGCCCGGCCGGGCATCACCGGGCCGCGTTCGACGTGGCCGCAAAGGGCTTATTGGGGATCACCGTCCATGCGGGCGAAGCCGCCGGCGCGGAGTCCGTCGCCGATGCCGTCTATGCCTGTCGCGCCAACCGGATCGGCCACGGCACCCGGTTGTTTGAGGATCCGGATCTGCAGAACTACGTGCGCGATCGCCGGATCCTGATCGAGACCAACATCACCAGCAACGTGCAGACTCGCGCGGTGGCGCGGGCGTCGGCGCATCCGGTGCGGGGCTACTACGACGCCGGCCTCAACGTGACTCTCTGCACCGATGGCTGGCTGATGTGCGGTACCTCCCTCAGTGACGAGTATTGGCTGGCGCATACGGAGCTGGGCTTCTCTCGCCCGGAGATCGATCAACTGATTGTGAATGGTTTTGCTGCAGCCTTTCTCCCCTGGCCCGAGCGGCTCGAACTTCTGAGCCGGGTACGGGACGAGCTGGCCGACATCCGCTGACGGAGACGAGCATGGGAACCAGGCGGTGGCGGGTGGGCAGGAGTGTGCGCGTTGCCGGTCTTGCCGTTCTCCTCTTCGGCGCGGCCATGTTTGCGGCCTGGATGGTTCCCGGTCTCACCTGGCAGAGCGTCAACCGCGTGATGGCCCAGCCGGCACCCGAAGTGCAAACCGACTCGACCAAGGCCGCCCCGCCCGAGGCTGCCACTGCACCAGCCTCCGAGCCGGAGGGATTGTTGTCCCGGCTCAGAGGCATCCTCGGCATCCTGGCCATTGTGGCCATCGCCGTGGCCCTGTCGCACAACCGAAAACAAATCCGCTGGCGGGTCGTGGCCTGGGGGCTGGGTCTCCAGCTGTTGTTCGCCATCTTCGTACTTCGGATTCCCGCCGGCCAACAGCTGTTCCGGGCCCTCGGCAGCTTCGTGACCTCCATCCTCAATTACTCATACGTCGGCTCCCAGTTCGTCTTTGGCGAGCTGGGCAAGCCGCATTCGAGCCTGGGTGTCATCTTCGCCTTTCAGCTCCTGCCGGCCATCATCTTCGTGAGTGCGCTCTTCGCCATCATGTACTATCTCGGGATCATGCAGCTCATTGTTCGGGCCTTCGCCATTCTGATGAGCCGGGTGATGGGCGCCAGCGGTGCCGAGAGCCTGGATGTGGCGGCCTCGATCTTCATGGGGCAGACCGAGGCGCCGCTGACCATTCGGCCGTTCTTACCCCGGATGACCCGTTCGGAGCTAATGACCGTGATGACGGCGGGGATGGCCCACATCTCCGGGTCCATCATGGTGGCGTACATCGCCTTTGGAATCGAGGCCCGACATCTTCTCACCGCGGTCATCATGACCGCGCCGGGCACGATCATGATGGCCAAGCTCTTCGAGCCGGAGACCGAGGTGCCGGAGACCTATGGCAAGCTCAAGCTCGACATGCCCAAGCAGGACGTGAACCTGCTCGATGCCGCGGCGCGGGGCACCAGTGAAGGACTCAACCTGATGCTCAATGTCATTGCCATGCTGGTCTCGTTCGTGGCACTGGTCGCGCTGGTCAACGGGGGCTTTGCGGCGGTTCATCGCTTTGCCGACTGGTTTCCGCCCAACCTCCAGACCGTGTTCGGCTGGGTGTTTCGTCCGATTGCCTGGGTCATGGGCGTGCCCTGGCACGACAGCGGCACCATCGGGAGTCTGTTAGGTACCCGTATGGTGCTGAACGAGTTCATCGCCTACGCGCAGCTCGGGCCCTTGAAGCCGCAGCTGGATCCGAGGTCGTTCATCATCGCATCGTTCGCCTTGGCCGGGTTCGCCAATTTCAGCTCGGTGGGCATCCAGCTCGGGGGCATCGGCGCCCTGGTCCCCGAGCGAAAGCGAGATCTCGCCCGGCTCGGCCTTCGCGCCATGCTCGCGGGAACGCTCGCCAACTTTCTGTCGGCGACGATCGCGGGCATGCTGCTATGAAAGCGGGGCAGCGGGTAAGCGGGGAAGCGGGGAAGCAGACGAGGGCAGCCGCTGAGCTGGCTCAAGGGCCAGTGGGCCGGGTAGAGGCAGCAGCGGCCGCCATTCGCACGCGGTTGGGCAAGAAACGGCCCAAGACCGCGATTGTCCTGGGGTCAGGTCTCGGTTTCATCACCGAGCACATCGAGGACGCTGTCAGGATTCCCTATAGCGAGATCCCGGGGTTCCCGGCGACCACGGTGATCGGCCACGGCGCGGAGCTGGTGGCCGGCCTTCTTGCCGGGAAGGAAGTGCTGGTACAGAGTGGCAGATTTCATATGTACGAAGGGCACGACCCCAACGTCACCGCCCTTCCGGCCCGAGCCTTCGCCAGCCTGGGCATCGACACCCTGCTGTTGACTAATGCCGCGGGGGGAATTCGCCGAACCTTCTCCTCGGGCACGGTGATGCTGATCGCGGATCATATCAACCTGACCTTTCGAAATCCGCTGACCGGTCCCGCTGCTGCCCGGGGAAGAGCGCTTTCCCGACATGTCCGATCCCTACGACGCGTCGCTCGAGAGCGCTCGCTCGGCTAGGTGGCCCGGGAGCGGCGTATCGCAATGGATGAAGGCGTGTACGTGCAGCTGCTGGGACCGAGCTATGAGACTCCCGCCGAGATCCGGATGCTGGAGCGGCTCGGCGCGGATGCCGTGGGGATGTCGACGGTGGTTGAGGTGATTGCCGCCCGGGCTCGCGGTGTCAGATGTCTGGGCTTTTCGGTGATCACCAACCTCGCGGCCGGTATCTCACCGCACAAGCTGGGTCATGAAGAGGTGATGGAGACGGCTCACCGAGTGCGCCACGAGCTCGCGGGCCTGGTCGAAGGGGTCATCGAGCGGTTGTAGCCGCAGGCACCGTGTGGTTCAACGGGCCGTGTCCCCCGCCGAGCCCCGGCGCGGCGGCAATGGCTCGGTCCACGAAGTCGAGGCCCTGCACCACTGCCGCTTCCAGCGGTTCGCCGAGGGCGAGCGCGGCAGTGATGGCGGCGGAGAGCGTGCAGCCGGTGCCGTGCAGGGATGCCGTACCGATCCGGGCCCGGGTGAAATGCCGGACCCCCGCCGGAGTCACCAGCACATCGGTTATGCTGTCGCCGGGCAGGTGGCCTCCCTTGATCAGCGCGGCACCGGCGCCGAAGCGGAGCAGACCGGCACCGGCCCGTTCCATGGTGGGGATGTCGTGCACCACCCGGCCGGTCAGGATTGCGGCTTCATCCAGGTTGGGCGTTACCAGCGCGGCGAGGGGAAGCAGATCCTCCCGCAGTACCTCTTCGGCCTCGGTGGTGAGCAGGCGGGTTCCCGAGGTCGATACCATGACCGGGTCCACCACCAGAGGGGCCCACTCGTTTTCCCGAATGGTGCGGGCCACCCGGCGGACGATGGTCGCCTCGGCCAGCATCCCGGTTTTCAGTGCCGCGGGCGGAAGATCTTCGGCCAACGCGGTGAGCTGGGCGCTGACCATCGCCTCGGGGACCGCTTCGACCGCGCGCACCCCGCGAGTATTCTGTGCGGTCAGTGCGACGATGACGGACGTGCCGAAGACGCCGAACTGCTGGAAGGTCTTGAGATCCGCCTGGATCCCGGCGCCGCCTCCGGAGTCGGAGCCCGCAATGGTGAGCGCAATCTTCATCGGATATGCATCTCCATGACCAGCTCTCTCCAGACGATGATCCGGGACTTGCAGCGCCGTCGCGGGCGGGAGCGGCGGGGTCTGGCTCTGGCGGAAGGTGTGCGCCTGCTGGAGGAAGCGCTGGCGACTGACATAACCATTAGGGGCGCTGCCGCTTCCCCGGCGCTGGAAAGTACCACTCGCGGGAAGACCCTGAAAGCAGCGCTCGACCAGCGGGGTATTCGGGTTGAAGCGGTGAGCGAGGCCGAGCTGGAGAAGCTGGCGGACACCGAACACCCGCAGGGTGTGGTCGCCGTGATCGAGCCCAAGCAGTGGGTGCTGGAAGACATCAGAGTCGCTCCCGGCACGGTCGTGCTGGCGCTGGATGGAGTTCAGGATCCGGGGAATGTGGGAACCATGCTCCGCTCCGCGCTGGGCCTCGGCGCCGCCGGCGTTGTGGCGCTCAAAGGCACCGCCGATCTGACCAATCCCAAGGTCATCCGGGCAGCGATGGGGGCAAGTTTCCGCCTGCCCGCCGTGACCGCGGCGCCGGACGAGCTGGTCGCCTGGGCCAGGCTCCAGCAGACCGAGCTTTGGGTGGCGGACACCAGGGGTGAGCCGGTCGATCGCTTGCCCACCCGGAGTGAGGGCCGGAGTCCGATCGCGCTGGTGGTCGGCAATGAGGGGGCGGGCGTCAGCCCTTCCCTCGATCGGGCCGCCAACCGACGCATCGCTGTACCGCTCGCGGGCGGGGTGGAGTCGCTGAACGTGGCCGTGGCGGCCGGCATTCTCCTGTACGAGGTCACCCGTGGAGCCTGATCTTCCCGCCGGGTTCGAGATCGTGATTGCGGCGCTGCTCGGATCGGTGATCGGCAGCTTTCTCAACGTCTGCATTCTGCGGTGGGGCGCGGAGCCGAAGCAATCGGTGGTGCGGCCTCCGTCGCGCTGCCCCCGTTGTGGCCGAGGACTGGCATGGTACGACAACATCCCGGTGCTCTCCTGGCTCATTCTCCGGGCCCGCTGCCGAGGTTGTGGCCAGCCGATCTCGGTCCAGTATCCCCTGGTCGAGCTCGCGACCGCCGGCATCTGGGCATTCATGGCCTGGCGCTTCGGATTTACCCTGGAGGCGCTCCGTGGGGCGGTGTTCGCCACCATCCTGCTCGGCATCGCGATGACCGATGCCCGGGAGTACATCATCCCAGACGAGTTCACTCTGGGCGGTCTCGTCATCGCGTTGCTCTTCAGCCTGACCGATGGCCTCCATGGCTTGACCTCGGCGGCGGTCGGCGCGGTCGTGGGGTTCGGCGTGCTCTGGCTCGTGGGAACGGTGGGGACCTGGGTTTTCAAGGAAGACGCCATGGGCGGCGGTGACATCAAGATGATGGCGATGGTCGGCGCCTTTCTCGGCTGGCAGGGCGTGCTGCTGACCATTTTTCTGGGGGCTCTGCTGGGCAGCCTGGTGTTCGTGCCGTTGCTGCTGGCGGGCCATAAGAAACTGGTGCCCTTCGGCATCTTCCTGTCGATCGGTGCCGCGGCCACCTACGCGCTGGGACCAACGCTGTTCGATTGGTACGGATACCTGGTCGGCGCATGAGCCGGCGGGCTTTGCTCTGGGCCATCGGCACGGCAGCCCTGCTGCTCGCCTGCCGGGGGAAGCCACCCGCCAGCTCCAACCCGAATGCTCTGGCGCATCTGGTGGACAGCCTTCGCGCACCGGTGGAACGGGCCACCGGTCTGCGGTTCAAGTCGCCGCCCCGTTCTGCTCTGCGCACCCGGCAACAGGTGCGAGCTTATCTGGTAAAGAAGCTGGACGAGGAGCTGCCCACGCCCCGCATGCGCGGGCTGGAGACGGCCTACCGCTTGTTCGGCCTGCTTCCCGACACCCTTGAGCTGCGCCAGCTTCTGCTCGACCTCTATACCGAACAGGTTGCGGGGTACTACGACCCCGACTCGGCCACACTGTTTGGGGTGGTCGGGGCCGATGCGGGCCAGCTCCGGCTGGTGCTGGCCCACGAGATGGTTCATGCGCTCCAGGGCCAGTACCTCCACCTCGACTCGATCCTGCACGAGACCTCGAACAACGACCGGCTCACCGCCGCTCAGGCGGTGCTCGAGGGCCAGGCCACGCTGGTGTCCATCGACGTGCTGGCATCGGGACAACCGGTCTCGAGCACTCCCGAATTCTGGCAGCTCTACCGGGAGCAAGTCCGGGAGCAGCAATCGTCGATGCCCGTGTTCGCCCGGGCACCGCTGGTGGTACGCGAGGCGCTGATCTTTCCCTATCTCGCCGGCGCCGAGTTCATGCATTGGTGGGCGAACTCGGCATTCCGCGATTCGGTGCCATATGGGCCGAGGATGCCGGTTTCCACGGAGCAGATCCTGTCACCTGAGCGCTACGCCCGGGGTGACACGCCAGTAGACATCAGGTTCCCGTCTGATTCCGGGGTGTTGTACGAGGATGTGCTGGGAGAGAGCGAGATTCGGGTGCTGATGGCGCGGCTCGCGGGCACCTCGGAAGTCAGAGCGGCCGGCCCGATCGGCTGGGGTGGTGACCGGTATCGAGTCTACGGCACGCCACAGGGCCCGGCGCTGGTGTGGTACGTGGTGTGGGACGACAAGAAGTCAGCCGACCGGTTTCTCTGGGGATATGGCGGCAAGCTGCGGTCGGTCACCCGGAAAGGCTATCGGGCGGAGCTGGAAAACCTGGAGTTGGGTGGTAAGCCGGCCACAATGTACGTGCTGGCACCGGAGGGATGGGAGAGACGGGATCAAGTCCCCAAGGCGTACATTCCCTAAAAAGCGTGCGTCACCGTGTAGATCAGCAAGCCCACCAGACCTCCGACCAGCGTCCCGTTGATCCGGATGAATTGAAGATCCCGTCCCACCAGCAGCTCGATGCGGCGGGATGTCTCCTCCGGATCCCAGGAGCTCACCGTCTGGGCTATGAGCTGACCCACCTCATGGCGGTGTTGCTCGACGACGCGCAATACGGCCCCGATCACCCAGCCGTCGATCTTCTCCAGCAGCGCCTCATCGTGCAGTGCCGCGGCGCCGAGGGCGGCCAGGCCGCGGGCCACGGCCCCGGGCGCGCTGTCGTCGCTCAGGCTCGGTTGCCGGCCGAGGATCTCCTTCAGCTCTTCCCAGAGTGAGGCCGCCAGCCGTCCGCTGGTCTCGGGGTCGAGGACCTGCTGCTTGATCGCTTCAGCCCGGGCGATCACCTCGGGAGAGCTCTGCAGCTGCTCGATCCATTCGGCGAGGAGGTCGTCGAACTGACGGCGCAGCTGGTGGTCCGGGTCATCCCCGACCTCATAGAGGGTCCGCTCGATTCCGCCGAGCACCTTCTGATGGATCCGGTCATCTACCAGCTTGGGCACCCACCAGGGACTTTCCTCGCCGATCTTCTCCCGGATCAGGGCTTCGTTTTCGGCCACCAGTCTCAGGAGTCCCTGGATCACCCGGTCGAGCAGCTGCTGGTGGCGGTCATCCACGGTCAGGAGCGCCAGACCCTTCGCCAGCACCGGAGCGATCGGCATCTGCCGGAGCGGCTCGACCACCGTGCGATCCAGCAAGACCTTTACATCCTCGTCCCGGACCACGTTCCCCGCGCTTCTCAGAACAGATGCGACGCTCTGGGCCGCCTTGCGGGCATTCTCCGGGTGGCTCAGCCACTCTGCGGCCCGCCGACTGATCTGGGCCGCGCGAAGCTTTGCCGCCAGCACCTCCGGGCGAGAGGAAGTTGTTCTGCACGAAGTTGCCCAGGCTCCGGCCGATGCGATCCTTCCGGCTGGGGATGATGGCGGTGTGGGGGATCGGGATGTTCAGGGGGTGGCGGAACAGGGCGGTGATGGCAAACCAGTCGGCAATTCCGCCTACCATAGAGGCTTCGGCCGTGGCCCGGAGGTATCCTAGCCAGGGATGCTGGGCCTCGAACATCCTGGCCACGACAAAGATCACCCCCATGACAACCAGCAGCCCGGTGGCCCGCCGCTTCATGCGGTCGAGGCTGCGCTGCCGCTCTTCCTGGTTGGTGAGCTCCTGCATCGTGGACATGAGAGAAGATTAGGCGGTAAGGTGGTGAGCCGGAAAGTCGCCGGTCCGCCTTGAAGAAAGTCCCTCTCGCAGTTACTCTTACGGGCTTATGTTCGACGAGCTTTCCAGCAAACTCAACGCCACGCTCCAGAAGCTCACCGGGCGCGGCGTTTTAACGGAAGACGCGGTCAAGGAAGGTCTCCGGGAGATCCGGCGGATCCTGCTCGAGGCCGACGTGAGCTTCGATCTCACCCGCGATTTCCTGGAACGGGTGCAGGCCAAGGCGATCGGGGTCCTCTCCATCAAGGACGTCCGGCCCGGCCATCAGATTGTAAAAATCGTCTACGACGAGCTGGTAGCGCTGCTGGGCGAGAAGCAGGCACCCATTGCCCATGCGACGGTTCCGCCGACCGTGATTCTCCTGGTGGGACTGCAGGGCTCGGGGAAGACCACCACCGCCGGCAAGCTGGCCAAGCGGCTCAAGCTGGAGCAGAAGGCGCCGTTCCTGGTCGCCGCCGACATCTACCGTCCGGCCGCCATCGATCAGCTGCACACGCTCGGGCGCCAGGTCGAGGTGGGCGTCTACAGCGACAACGCCTCGCAGGACGTGGTGAAGATCGTACGGGACGGCATCGCCGCGGCCGGCAAGGCCCGGGCTCGAAGCGTCCTGGTCGACACCGCCGGGCCGGCTGCAGATCGACGACGAGATGATGGACGAGCTCAAGCGGCTCAAGGCGGCGGTGTCGCCCCATGAGATCCTGCTCGTCGCCGACGGGATGACCGGCCAGGACGCGGTCCGCATCGCCAAAGGCTTCCACGACGCGCTCGGCATCACCGGCGTGGTGCTGACCAAGATGGATGGCGATGCCCGGGGCGGCGCGGCGCTCTCGATCTACGGAATCACCCACGCGCCGATCAAGTACATCGGCGTGGGCGAGAAGCTCGACGCACTGGAGCCGTTCTATCCCGACCGGCTGGCCGGCCGGATTCTCCAGCAGGGCGACATCCTGTCGCTGGTGGAGAAGGCCCAGACCGCGGTGGACGAGAAGGAAGCCGAGCGGCTGGCCAAGAAGGTCCAGTCGAAGAAGGGGCTCGACCTCGGCGATTTTCTCGGGGCCATGAAGCAGATGCAGAAGATGGGGCCGCTCAAGAACGTGCTGGGCATGCTGCCGGGGATCAATCCGGCCATGCTGCAGGCGGCCAAGCTGGACGACAAGAAGCTGAAGCACGTGGAAGCCATCGTGCTGTCCATGACGCCGAAGGAACGATCCAATCCCGACCTGATCAACGGTCAGCGCCGGCTCCGGATCGCCAAAGGCTCGGGCCGCACGGTGCAGGAGGTCAACACCCTGCTGAGCCAGTTCAAGCAGATGCAGAAGTTCATGAAGATCGCGGGGAAGACCGGAGGCGCCGGTCTGAAGCTGCCTTTCGGACGCGGCGGATTCCCCGGCTAACCCGCACACCAGGAACCAACATGGCAACTCGTATTCGTCTGCGCCGGGTCGGCCGCAAGGGAGTTCCCCTCTACCGCATCGTGGTCGCCGACCAGGAAGCGCCCCGCGACGGGCGCTTCATCGAGATCCTCGGGACCTACAATCCGAAGGGCGCCACGGCGGCCGACAAGGTGAACGTCGACGCGGAGAAGGCGCGGCAGTGGATCGCCAAGGGCGCGACCCCCTCGGACACCGTCCAGTCCCTGCTCAAGCAGGCGGGGGTGTTTCAACAGCGGGAACAGCGAAAGCGTAAGCGGGAAAGGAAGCGCGTAAGCGGGAACTACCCGCTCACGGTCTTCGTAGTCGTATGACCGACACAACTGGGCATGTCGTAGTGGGCCGGCTGCGGAAACCCCACGGCCTGAAGGGCGACTGCACGCTCTTCCCGCTCACTGACGCGCCGGAGACGATCTTCGCTCCGGGCCGTGAGATATGGGTAGTAAATCTCGCGGGCGAGGCGGTGGCCGGGCCACTCACGATCGAGCGTAGCCGGAGCTACCACCGGGAGTGGCTGGTGAAGTTTGCGGGGGTGGACCACCGCGATGCGCTGGACCCGTTTCGAGCCCACTTCCTCGGCGTGCCCCAAGCCGCGCTGGGCCCCCTGGCGGAAGACGAGGTGTATCTCCATGAGCTGGACGGCTTCTCGGTCCGGCTGGAGGACGACACTCCGCTGGGTCTGGTCTCGGCCGTGTACGACCTGCCCGCCGGGATCCTGATCGAGGTACAGGGACCCAAGAGGGAGTTCCTGCTGCCGTACAAGAAGGAGTTCGTGAAGCAGGTGGATCGGGCGGGGCGCAGGTTACGAGGTGACGTTACCGGAAGGGCTGTTGGACTAGCTGCCGCCATGCTCACCATCGATGTCGTGACCCTCTTTCCCGAGGTCATCGCCCCATACCTCTCGGCGAGCATCCCGGGACGGGCCGCGGTGGCAGGTCTGGTGCAGTTCCGCCTGGTGCAGTTGCGCGACTTCACCCACGACCGCCACGCGACGGTGGACGATTACGCCTACGGTGGCGGAGCAGGGATGGTGCTCAAGCCGGAGCCGTTCTTCGAGGCGGTGGAGACGCTCCGGCCCACCGGTCCGATCGTGCTGCTCTCGGCCCGAGGGCGGCAGTTTACCCACGACGACGCGGTGCGGTTTTCTCTGGGTGACCGGCTGACGCTCCTGTGCGGGCACTACAAGGACGTGGATCAGCGGGTCGCCGATGGACTGGCCACCGAGGAACTGTCGGTGGGCGACTTTGTCCTCTCGGGTGGCGAGCCGGCGGCGCTGTGCGTGCTCGATGCGGTGGTGCGGCTGCTGCCCGGGGCCCTGGGTGACCACGAGTCGGCCAGCTCGGACTCGCACTACGAAGGGCTGCTCAGCCCGCCGAGCTATACCCGGCCGCCGGAGTACCGTGGCCTCGAGGTGCCGGAGGTGCTGCGCTCGGGCAATCACGCCGAGATTGCGGCGTGGCGGCAGACGGAATCGGAACGGCTGACCCAGGAGCGGCGGCCGGATCTGTGGGAACGACACCTGTCATCCGAGCGAAGCGAAGGCGCCGGAGCGCTCGCGGCGACAACCGGGGTGACAAATCAGCCCGTAGCACTAAGATCGTTGCAGTTTTTCTCACCAAACGCCGGACCGAGGGAGGATCCGACCATGGAACGACTAGCAGAGGTGGCCCGTGAGGGCTTGCGCACGGACATTCCTGCATTCGATCCGGGGGATACCATCCGGGTCATGGTCCGGGTTCGCGAGGGCGACAAGGAGCGGCTGCAGGCGTTCGAGGGGATGGTCATCGCCAAGCGGGGCGGCGGGATCAGTGAGACCTTTACGGTTCGCAAGATCTCCGCGGGGGTGGGTGTCGAGCGCCTCTTTCCGATGCACAGTCCTACGATCGCCTCGGTCGAGCTGGTCCGCCGGGGACGGGTGCGCCGCGCCAAGCTGTACTACCTGCGCGCGCTGAGCGGCAAGGCCGCCCGAATCCGGGAGAAGCGCGAGGGCTAAGCAATGGCCCCTCGACCCACACTCGTCCGGGAACGGGCGGTTTGGGCAGAGGAGCACCTCCTCGTCGGGGTCGACGAGGCCGGCCGCGGTCCCCTGGCAGGTCCAGTGGTGGCTGCGGCCGTCGTCTTTCCCCCCGGTTGCTCGGCGGTTCGGGGCCTGCGCGACAGCAAGATCCTGCCCGCCGTCGGTCCGGGCCCGGCTGGCCGAGAAGATTCTGCTGCCGGGCTCTGGCCTTTGGGATCGGCGCCGCATCGGCCCACGAGATCGACGTCTACAACATCCGGGTGGCCAGCGCGATCGCCATGCGGCGTGCCATTGCCCGGCTGATCCGCCGGTCTTCGCTGGCTCCCTTTCCCACCGGACAGGCTCGAGCCTACGATCGACCCGGGCAGCGTTATCGCATCATCATAGACGGCCTCCCGCTGCCCGAAATCGGGTATTCCCACGAGGCGTTGATCGACGGCGACGCGCTCTGCCACTCCATCTCCGCCGCCGCCATCCTGGCCAAGACGGTGCGCGACCGGCTGATGCAGCGCCTGGCCAATCGCCATCCCGGATACGGCTGGCACACCAACGTCGGCTATGGCACCGAGGAGCATCAGGAAGGCCTTCGGGTATACGGTCCCACCAGGCACCACCGTCTCACCTTCGCTCCACTCGGCCAGCTGACCCTCTCGCTGTGATGCGTCGCACCCGGTGTCGAGGATGGTCCGCTCCTCGTGCGACCAGGGTGACAGTGGCCGCTTCCCTCTCGTCTTCGGCCCAACAGACCAACGCCGAGCGCATCCTCAGCGGCCGAGACACACCCTCCCACGAGTACGACCTGATCCACCAGCGCATCGAGGTGCGCAACTTCGACTGGGACGCCACCGCCTTCGACGGCAAGGTGACGACCACCGTCGTGTCCCTGCGGCCGGGACTGGACTCGATCGTGATGGACATGGGGCGGCGACTGGCCGTGCGGTCGGTGAAGCGGACCCAAGGGTCACCTTCCGATTCAGCCGGCCGGGAGACAGCATCGTCGTGAAATTGCCGAAGGCCGCCGGCTTTCGGGACACGGTTCGCTTCACCATCGACTACCGCGGCAAGATCACCCAGGGCCGGGGACTCTACTTCTTCAAGGCCGAGCCGGGCCGGCCCCACCGTCCCCAGCAGATCTACAGTGGGGGCGGGACCGACGGGAATCCCAACTGGATTCCGACCTACGGTCCGCCGCACGACAAGGCGACCTGGGAGATGATCGCCACCGTCCCCGCTGGTTACACCGTGGTCTCCAATGGGAGGCTGCTGAGCGACAAGCCCAATCCAGCTCCGCGCGGCGCTCCCGCCAAGCGGCGCGACCCACACGGTGCATTGGACTCAGGAGAAGCCGGCATCGACCTACCTGATCTCGATCGTGGTGGCTCCGCTGAGCAAGATCAGCGACCGGTGGCGGGATGTGCCGCTCGCGTACTACGTCTATCCCGAGGACGTCGCCGCTGGCTCGGCGGTTGTTCGGCGTGACTCCCGACCTGATGGAGACCTACACCCGGCTCACCGGAGTGAAGTATCCCTGGCCGCAATATTCCCAGACGACGGTGACCGACTTTGTCGGCGGAATGGAGAACGTCGGGGCGACCACGCTGGTGGATTGGCTGCCCGACGCCCGCGCCTACCGGGACCGGCCCTGGTACCGCCAGTCGCTAATACCCCACGAGCTGGCCCACCAGTGGTTTGGCAATCTCGTGACCACCGAGAATTGGGTGAACTATTGGCTCAACGAGGGCATGGCCGAGTTCATGGCGGGGCAGTACTGGGGCAGCAAGCTGGGCCGCTACGCCGAGGACGATTACTACCTCGACGAGTATCGGCAGTTCCTCACCGTCGATGCCCGCCGCCGGGTACCGCTCGCCGCGTTCAACTCCAACAACGTCTACTCCAAGGGCGCGCTGGTGCTGGAGATGCTGAAGAAGCATCTGGGACCCGAACGGTTCTGGGCCGCTATCCACCGCTATCTCACCCGCCACGCTTACGGCAACGCCGTCACCGACGACCTGCGCCGCGCAGTGCTCGATGCCACCGGGGTGAACCTCGACTGGTTCTGGAAGCAGTGGATGTATCAGGCCGGCTATCCCGAGCTGCAGGTGAGCTCGGCCTACGACTCCACCGCCGGCACTCTGGCGCTCAGCGTCCGGCAGACCCAGGTGGATACCGCCCGGACTGACAGCACCGGCTTTCGCTATACCACGCCGCTGGCGTTTCGGGCGCCGGTGACGGTCTGGGTGGGCACTGCTTTGGGCGACGTCCGGGAGCAGGTGCAGCTCGACCAGAGGGAGCAGGTGTTCCGGATCGGCGGGGTGAAGTCGGCTCCGACGATGGTGGTGTTCGACGAGAACAACGCCTTGCTCAAGACGCTGAGCTTCGACCAGCCGACGGCATGGCTGGCCACCCAGCTGGTCCGGGATCCGGATCTCTGGAACCGGAGCTGGGTCATCGAGCAGCTGGCCCGCCGGCCGGGAGACTCGCTTGCCGCCGCAGCGCTCACTCGGGCCGCCCGCTCGGGCGACTACTATCTGGTCAGGGCCCAGGCGGCCGCTGCACTGCGGGGATTCCCGGCCGCCGTCGCCGAGCCCGCCTTGCAAGCCGCACTGCGGGACACCTCAGCCGCGGTGCGAGCGGCGGCGGTGACCGCGCTCGCCGGCTGGGGAGCGCGCAGTCCCGGGCGGCGGTAGCGGCAGCCTGGAAGGGCGACTCCAGTTACGAAGTGCGGGCCAGCGCCCTGACGGCGTTGGCGGAGATGGACTCCGTGGGATCCCGAGGCGCGGTGCTCGCCGGGCTCAGCACTCCCTCCTATCGCGACATCATCCAGACCGCGGCCATCGCGGCGGCGGTGCAGTCGCCCGACTCGGCGCTGATCGACGGTCTGGAGAAGATTCTGGGAGAGCAACGACTGGCTGCCCTGGCCCTGGCCCAGCTTGCTTCGCAGGGCGATACCCGGGCGCTCACCGACCTGGTGCGGCACCGCAATGACACCGAGACCCTGGGTGCGCCGCTGGGTGCAGGAGGCGATCGAGCAGCAGCTGGCGAAGAACTAGGCAAAGGCGCATAGCGCCATAGCCCATAGCCTGCATAGCGAACCTACACCGGCGCTCCCACCCGGCTGAGCCACCCCACCACCGGGGTCATCGAGGCCGCGGCGGCCTGATCGTCGCCGACTCGCGGCAGAGCCACAATCCGTTCCATCCCCGAGAGACGAGCAATGGCGGCAGCATTCGCCCCACTGGACGAGTCGCGGATCTCCTGCGTCAGCACCACTCCGGCGCAGGGGATGCCGGCCAGCTCGAGGGCACTGAGGGTGAGCAAGGTGTGATTGATCGTTCCTCGCCGGTCCACGCCCACCACCAATGCGCAGGCGCCGAGCGCGCGGGCCACATCGGTCATGTTCCACTCCCAGGTCACCGGCGTGAGCAACCCGCCCGCGCCCTTCGATCAGCGTGACCTCGGTCGACTCGGCAAAGCGCTCGATCTTGAGCACGAGCGCGTCGAAGTCGATATCCGCCCCGGCCCGCTCGCTGGCCAGCACAGGGGCGACCGGCTCGGCCAGCCGGAGAATCGCGTGAGCCGGCTGGATCTGGCCCGTCGCCCGGGCAAGCCGCACGCCATCCTCGCCTTTGCCGGGCTGGCCGGAGCATCCGGTCTCCACCGGCTTGATGGCGATCACCTGTCTCCCGGCATCGCGGAGGGCGCGCGCCAGGGCGCAGGTGACCCAGGTCTTGCCCACGCCGAGGTCGGTGCTGGTGACCAGGATGCGCATGACCCACTATACCACCGGGAGTGGTTGGAGAGGAGAGTCGCTACTTCAAGGTGTAGAGATACGCCGCGATGTCTCTGGCCTTGCCTTCGGACACGCCCAGATTCGGCATCACGGTGCCGGGCTCGATCGACTGAGGCACGGCGATCCACTGGGTCAAGAATTGAGGATTGTTGGGGACCTCGCCGGCGATGTAGGCCCGGCTGGCGAAGTGGGTGAGGGGAGGACCTACCAGGCCTTTCGCCTGAGGGATGCCGGGGACGATGTGGCACGAGCCGCAGCCATAGGCGACGATCTGCTGCTTTCCCCGCTCCGGGCTTCCGCCCGGCACCGAAAAAGCCGGTTGGGGTTCCTGGTGGCAGGCGGCAAGCGTAAAGGCGATCGCGGCCCACTTCAGCCTCGCTGGATTCCATGTGGTGCCGCCTCCTTAGGGACTGTCCGCCGCGGTTCCGGTGAGGGCTGCGGCCGGCACCATGTTCAGGTGAGCTCGGTGGCCGCCGGGCCAAGGCTCGCCTCGCACCTGGCTGATGGCCCAGACGTACGCCGCCGCTGCCAGCATCTCGTCGGTAGACAGGTCCGACTTCCCTCCGCGGGGCGGCATGGCGATCGCCGAGCGGGTGATCGGCTCCGGAATGCCGTAGGTGATGACTGAATCGATGGCCGCGATCTCGGTGGGAATGAAGTTGAGCGACAGCGTGAGGGCGGAGCCGGCATTGGGCAGCCCTTCAGCCTTCGGCGCCATGGCAGGCAAAGCAGTGGCCCTTGCCGTGAAACACGCTGTCACCCGCCCGGATCAGGTCGAGGGTGACTCCCTGCGGCAGCGGCGGCAGCTTGCGGGGCTGCCCATCCTCGTTGGTCTGGCTGAGCGGCGGACCCAGCGAGTCTGTGCCTCTGGCGCTACCGCCCGCACGGGCAGGCTCAGCAGCAGGATCCAGCCGACAGCGCGAATGCGAGTCATCACCGGCGCCCCCGTCTGGGCTTGGGAAGCCTCGCTCGTGGGGAGGGCAAAGGCCAGCACCTGATCGCCCCGAGGGGCGTTGATCTGATAATTGCCGCCCGCGGCGACCGCGACATACTGCTGGCCATCGATCGCGTAGGTGATGGGCGGCGCGTTGACCCCGGCCGCGGCGGTGAAGCTCCACAGCTGCCGGCCGCTCCTGGCATCGAATGCCAGGAACCGTTTGTCCTTGGTTCCGGTGAACACCACGCCGCCCGCGGTAGCCAGCGCGCCTCCGATCATCGGGTCCTTGATTCGATTCTGCCAGGCGATCTTCCCGGTGCTCAGATCGACCGCGCTGAACAAGCCGTACTGCGGCTCGCCGGTGCCCACGAAGATTCCGCCCAGCCAGAAGGCGGGAGGCTGCAGCGGCTGGTGCTTGATCTTGTAGTACATCGGCTGGTGCAGGCCGAGCACGTACAAGTATCCGGTCTCTGGGCTGTAGGCGGGAGCGGACCACTCCGAGCCGCCGTTGGCGCCGGGCAGCATCCGCACTCCCGCTTCGGTCGGCTGGGCAAAGAGATTCTCCTGGGGCACGAACGGCTGGGAGCGGCGGATCGGCCGGCCGGTTGCCCGGTCGAGGACATAGACCCAGCCGGTCTTTCCGGCCTGGGCCACGGCCGGAATGATTTTGCCGTCGGGGCCGGGGACATTCACCAGCACCACCGGACTGACCGCGTCGAGATCCCAGACGTCATGGGGCAGCTCCTGGAACGACCATCTCAGCTTGCCGCTTGCGAGATCCAGCGCGACGATCGAGTTGGTGTACAGGTTGTCGCCGGGGCGGACGCTTCCGTCCAGGTCGGGCGACGCATTCCCCACCGCGAAGATCACCAGACCGAGCTCGCGGTCGATCGCCGGCGCCTGCCACACCGAGCCGCCGCCCACCTGCCAGCTGTCGGCGTAGCGAGCGCTGTCGGCCTTCTCCCGGGCCAGATCGCGGTGCAGGGGAGTACCGAACGGATCGGTGGCGCTCCATTTGCCCCACCATCCGCCCTGCTCCGGGCTGGGGATGGTGTAGAAGCGCCAGACCTCCGCTCCGGTCGCCGCATCGTATGCGGTGACTCTGCCGCGGATGCCGTACTCGGCGCCGCTCAGCCCGACGATCACCTTGCCATCCACCGCCACCGGAGCCGCATCCACGGCATAGCCCCGCTCATTGTCCGCCACCCGCGTTCCCCAGACCTTGGCCCCGGTCTTGGCATCCAGGGCAATGAGTCGGGCATCCAGCGTGCCCATGTAGACCCGCCCGGCATACACCGCCACTCCCCGATTCACCGGTCCACAACAGTGCACCGTAGTCCCCAGGCTCTCCGCATATTCCCAGAGCTTCTGGCCGGTCTTGGCATTGAGTGCCACGACATGGTTGAGCGGAGTGGAGACATACATGACGCCGCCGATTACCACCGGGCTGGCCTCGAAGGCATGGGGGATGCCGGTGGCGTAGTGCCAGGCCAGCTTCAAACCCCGCACGGTGCCGGCGTTGATCTGGGTCAGCGAGGAATACCGCTGATTGCTGTGGTCCCGGCCGTAGGACGGCCAGCTCGAGCTATCGGCCATGGCGCGAAGCAGAGCGGCATTGCCATTGGAGCTTTGGGAAACCGGCGGGGAGGCTCGGCAGGTGACCAATGCCAGGGCCAGAAGCGCTAACCAGAACCGCGCTTGATTCACTGGAACAACTCAGTGGTATTGCGGCGAGGAGTGCGCCATACGAGCCACTACATTCCATCAGCGAGATTATGGCGCAGTGATCCGGCTCACAGGGTCCCACCAAACTCGCTCGTCCGGCGTGACTCGAGTGGCGGATGCGGAGTTGCCGCTGGCTCAGCGAGAGAGGATATTGCAGCCATCCTCGGGGGCCAGTGGGGGGCGTAGCTCAGTTGGTAGAGCAAGGGACTTTTAATCCCTAGGTCGTGGGTTCGAGTCCCACCGCCCTCACTCCGAGTCTTCGGTGGTCCCGGCCAGCGCAGTCAGCCCCGACATAGGATGCCCGCTCCAATCCACCCGCCGCGCAAAGCTCTTGGGTGACACTCCCACCAGTCGCCCAAACGTCCTGGTGAAGTGACTCTGGTCGGAAAACCCGAGGCCTGCCGCAACCTCCGCGATGGTTGCCTCTCGGGTCTGCAGGATGCTCTTCGATCGCTCGATCCGCATCCGCCGCAGGTAGGCCATCGGACTCTCACCGGTGCTCAGCCGAAACTGCCGGGCAAAGTGGAACCGGCTCACGCCGGCCTGGCGGGCCAGCTCGTCCAGCGAGATCCGCTCGCCAAGATGCTCGTCGATGTAGAGGAGGACTCGACGAAGCGCACCTCCTGCCAAACCACCGCGAAACCGGTCCACGTGACTCTCTCTCGCTTAAGAAAGCTCTCGGCCGGTAGCACGGCCGTCCAAGCTTTTCAATAGGGCAAGCCCTAAGGTGCGAGCCGCAAGCGCTCCCGGCTATAGCCCAGGGTACCAAACCGGTAACGGACGGGGGATCGGCGGCCACCCCGGCGCGAAAGGAAGCTCTGGTATGATCGTCAACATCACGACGTTCACGTTGATTCACACCCTGATCAGTCTGGTGGCCATCGTCTCGGGACTGGTGGTGGTGGGAGGCCTCATGGCTCGAACTCGGCTCGACGGCTGGACCGGGCTCTTCCTGGTGACCACCGCCCTGACCAGCATCACCGGATTCGGCTTTCCCTTTACCCGGCTGCTGCCGTCACAGGACATCGGGATCATCTCCCTGATCGTGCTGATCCCGGTGGTCGTGGCGCTTTACCGGAAGCATCTCGAAGGCATCTGGCGCGGCGTGTACGTGGTTGGATCGGTGGTGCTGCTCTATCTCAACGTGTTCGTCCTGGTGGATCAGCTGTTCAAGCGGATTCCGGCGCTCATCGTCCTGGCGCCGACGCACAAGGAGCCGCCGTACGCGGTCACCCAGCTTCTCGTGCTCGTCCTTTTTGGGGTGCTGGGGACGGCCGCGTTCCGGCGATTCCGGCCCCAGCCGGTGGCAGCGGAGCGGACCGTCCGGGCCCCCGTGGCAGTCCCCAACCGATGACCAGGGGATGACCCGGAGAGACTATCTTCATTCTTAGACCACGAATTCGGGATCCCGGCCGGTGCCGGGATCTCGTCGTTCATAGATACGGTTCGGAGAGCAGCCATGGCGAATGAGAACGAGATTGCGTTTCCCACCCTCGGCTCCAAAGATCTCGAGGCCCTGGCCAGGCGGGGACATCCCCGAGCGGTTCAGGCCGGCGAGGTCCTGTTCCAAGAAGGCGATCTCAACCGGCCATTCTTTGTCGTGGTCGAGGGCTCGATCGAGATCGTGGGACACGCCAAGGGGGCGCCCCAAGTGGTCACGGTCCAACATTCCGGGGGCTTCAGTGGCGATGTCGACATGATCAGCGGCCGCGCCAGCCTGGTCAGCGGCCGTGCCGTCGAGGATGGACGAGTGATTCAGCTGAGCAAGACGGAGCTCCAACACGTGGTCGACGAGCTCCCCGAGCTGGGTGAGACCCTGGTCAAGGCGTTCCTGATGCGTCGCGCGCTCCTCCTGGGACAAGGTGTCGCTGGAATAACCATCTTCGGCTCGAGGTTCTCCCCCGATTCTCACCGGCTGCGCGACTTCGCCACCAGAAACGGGGTGCCGTTTCGCTGGATCGATCTCGACACCGACCAGGAAGCGGATGCTCTGCTCCGCCAGTTCAACATCTCCGCCGAAGCAACCCCCATCGTTATCCGAAACGATGGCAGCAAGTGGGTGACTAATCCCTCGAACGCCGACTTTGCCCACTGCATGGGGCTGGAAGCCACATTGGAGCCGGACCACATCTATGACCTGGTGGTAGTCGGAGCCGGTCCGGCTGGACTCGCGGCCTCGGTCTATGGCGCCTCGGAGGGGCTCGAGGTGCTCACACTCGACGCCCTCGCGGCTGGCGGTCAGGCCGGTACCAGCTCGCGGATCGAGAATTACCTGGGCTTTCCGGCCGGAATAACTGGAGCCGAACTCACCAGGAATGCCTTGTTGCAGGCCCAGAAGTTCGGCGCTCAGATCACCGTGCCGACTGAGGTTCGGTCGCTCGGCCTGGATGGCGGAGAGCGGATCGTCACCCTGGCGGATGGCACCCGGCTCCGCACCCGCTGCGTGCTGGTGGCGAGCGGGGTGGAATATCGCAAACTGGACGTGCCCCGTTTCGGAGAATTCGAGGGGGCCGGCATCTACTACGCGGCCACCGAGATGGAGGCCAGGCTCTGCCGGGGTGAGGAGGTTGTCGTGGTCGGGGCCGGAAACTCGGCCGGTCAGGCGATCATGTTTCTCTCCCGCTACGCCAGCCAAGTGCACGCGGTGATGCGGGGTCAGGACCTCGGCGCCAGCATGTCCCGCTATCTGGTCGAGCGGGTGGAGCACACCGACAACGTGACGATCCACCGGGGGGCGGTGGTTACCGGACTGGAGGGGAACGGCCATCTCAGCGCGGTGCACGTCAAGGGTCCCGGCGGAGAACAGACCTTCGATACCTCTTCCTTATATCTCTTTATCGGGGCGGACCCGAACACGAGCTGGCTCCACGGCTGCGTCTCGCTGGACCGGAACGGCTTCGTGCTGACGGGAACTGGGCTACCACCTGCCACCGTCGAGGCTGACCGATGGCGGGCCGCCGGACGCAATCCTTTCCTGCTGGAAACCGACCTCCCTGGGGTCTTCGCCGCGGGGGACGTCCGCGCCGGCTCGGTCAAGCGGGTGGCCTCGGCGGTGGGTGAAGGGGCGATGGCGGTGAGCTTCGTGCACGAGCACATCGCTCGGCCGGCGTAAACCTCGGGCTCAGCGGCAGGTCCTTTCGCCCGAATCGAGACTCGACCCGCCACTCGCCGGCAGGAACTGATAGCTGTACTTGAGCGGGTACAGCTTCAGCCGAAGCACCCCATGGGTGTTGACGATCTTCTCGCTGTTGTCGATCCGCCGCGGGCGTACGACCCAATCCCGCCTCCACCGGTCCCCACGAGAAACTGCCGCACACCATTGCGGTGTCCTCGCCGACCGCGTCTTGGGGGGCAAACCGCTCGTAGATGTGATTGTCGCCGGATAGGACCAGCTCGACCCTTCCCCGCAGCATCGCATCCCACCAGGGCTTGTAACGCGGTCACCGTGCCGAGCCTAGTGGAGGAGTAGTACGGCACGTGCATGATGGCGAGCTGGCACCGTCGAGGATGTGCCGCGAGGTCCGCCTTGAGCCACGCGGTCTGGGCGGAGATGCTGGCCTCGCTATTGAGCGCGTAGATGCGCCATGCGCCGTAATCGAAGGCGTAGTAGCCTCGGGCCCGATGCCCGGCCCGCCCCGAATCCACCCCCTCCCCGTTCCAATAATCGAAGTAGCCCCGGGCGTGAGCCGTGTTGTAATCCCGGTTTCCCGGCACCGGATAGGTGCGGCTTTTTGCCCGGCCCCAGGATGCGTTATAGCAGGCGAAGTCGGCCTCTGCTGCCGTTCTGGATAGGCGAGATCGCCGGCAGCAAAGACCAGAGCGCTGGGAAACTTTGCCAGGATCGCTGCGGTGGCTTCGTCCTTATAGCCGGACGGACACCCCGCGATATCCCCCGCGCCGATAAAGAGCACGGTGTCGGATGGCGAGCGGATTCTCAAGAGGTCGGGAGTGTAAGCTGGACCGGTCGGCTGGTCTGGAGCGCAGGTCGAAACCAGTAATCCAGATATCAAAAGCAAAAGCAGACCGACGAGGCGCGGGACACCCTTCATCGCGCCACTCCGTGAATCATCGCGGCCGCTGTCGAAAGACATTCGGGTTGGATTGTGGATATGGACTATATAGTGAAAACCTGGATGCGAATCAAGCGAAGCGCCCGCCCATTGTCACGTTTCAGATCGTTTCAGAGACGGTCGTGATTGGAATTGGTGAGACCACCGCGTTACGCTAGAGAGGCAGCCGGCGCCCGTGCGCAGATGACCGGCAGATTGGCTTCATCAGGAAGGGACCCCATGTATCTCGCCCGCGACACTCACGATCAAGGCCGGGACCACCGTGCGCTGGACCAACAACGGTCCTTCAGCTCACACGACGACCAGTGACGGCGGGTTCTGGAGCAGTCCGACTCTCGCGCGCCCTCAGGCAACGGAGGATATGGGGAGCGGAACGGCCGGCGGCACTTTCGATTTCACCTTCACGCAGCCGGGCACCTTTGCCTATCACTGCAGCCTGCACCCACCATCGTTGTATCCGGGGTTCACCGGAACAGTCACGGTGACCCCTTAGGTCATCACCTCGGCTTCAATTACGGCAGTTCACGAAATACCATTCAGCGTCCCCGGCCGGTTCGGCGTCATGCCGAACCGGCTGTCGTTCCATCCACGGGAGATCTGATGAACGGAGAGATCAGCCGCCGCGATCTGCTCAAGGCCGCCGGCGGTCTCACGTTTCTGGCGTTGGTGCCGGTCGCCCGGGGGCGCTTTGCGCTGGAGCCGGCGCTTCGGCTCAGCGGCGATCTGCCGTTGTTCACCGCGTTGCCCTACGTGCAACCGGGCAACAACAGCCGCCTGGTGCAAGGCGAGGAACGGATGGTTCTGGCGTGGCAGACCGACGCCAAGCCGGCCGATTTCACCGTGGTGTTTGGGACCACAGCCCAGTACGGGAGGAATGCCGAGGTAACGGTCTCCCGCCGTTGGTCGGGTGATGTGGGAGATGGCGACGCGCGGCTCAACTACACGGTGGTCTTTCCCGGTCTCCGGCTGGGCACGACCTATCAATACCGGGTCACCATTGGCCGCAAGCGGATCGCGGAAGGCTACTTCACTACTCGAAAGCCCCGAGGCGCGCCGATCCGGTTCGTGGCCTTCGGCGACAATTCCTGTGGTGGCACCAGCGATCATGCCATTGCCTTTCAAGCCTACCGAGCCCGGCCAGACTTCGTGATGAATACCGGTGACAACGTCTATGACGGCGGGCGGGACCACGAGTATGCCCGATTCTTCTTCCCGGTATACAACGCGGACGGGGCGGGACCGGGGATCGGCGCTCCGCTCTTGCGTTCGGTGCCGTTTTACACGGTGATTGCCAACCACGACGTCCACCGCAAGACCGCCGATGGGCGCCCGGTAGCGGACTTCGACCGGGATGCGGATGCGCTGGCGTATTTCACCAACCTGCATCTGCCGCTCAACGCGCCGGTCCACCCTCAGCCAACTCCGATCGTTGGTGATGCAGCCAGACTGGCAGCATTCCAGAAGTGTGCCGGAGACCGATTCCCCCGGATGGCGAATTACTCCTTTGACTACGGGGACGCGCACTTTATCTGCCTCGACTCCAACGTCTACCTCGACCCCACCGACGCCGGCTGGCAGACCTGGATCGCTCAGGATCTCTCCGACACCGATGCAACATGGAAGTTCGTTGTGTTTCATCACCCCTGTTTCAACGTCGGCCTGGAGCACTACACCGAGCAGCACATGCGAGTGCTGGCGCCGCTCTTCGAGCGGCATGGGGTGGACATCGTGTTCCACGGCCACGAGCACAACTACCAGCGAACCCGCCCATTCCGCTTTGCCCCCTCAGGCCCTGGTGCCGCGGCCCGGCTGAATTCCAGTGATCGTCTGGTGCCTGGCACCTTTACCGTGGACACGGAGTTCGACGGGCGCAAGGTGACTCGGACTCAGGGAGTGATCTATCTGACGACCGGAGCGGGAGGCAACCAATTGTATGACCCGGACTTCACCAATTCGCCCTCGAAGTGGCTTCGCCCGGAGGACGGCAGCGCCGACTATGTGGATCGCCTGGTCGCCGATCAGCACTCCCTCAGCGTCATCGATATCGCCGGCTCAACCCTAACGCTCCGCCAGATCGACGAACGGGGCCAGGAGATCGACCGCGCCCACCTGACCAAGGATTCCTCTTCACCTGACCATTCCGGCTCGTCTTAACGCGGCTTTAACAGCCCCGCCCGTCTTTCTTACCCCTTCTTAACGCCGCGCCCACCTAGCTTCGATCTCAGGTTTTTCCAGGAGACGAAGTGCTCGATCTGGTGTACCTGCTCACAACTGTGATCTTCTTTGCCGCGATGCTCCTCTATGTGCGGGGGTGCAACCGGCTGGGCCACGGTGCTGACCGAGAGAGGAGCTCGCATTGATCGCGGAGTGGCTGGTCACTGGCCTCATCACGCTGGGGATCCTGGTGTATCTCATCTACAGTCTGCTCCGGCCGGAGAGATTCTGACGTGACCGTCAATGGATGGCTCCAGATCGGGTGCCTCACGCTGGCCGTGCTGGCGGTCACGAAGCCTTTGGGCCTCTATCTCGTCGCGGTCTACGAAGGACGAGTACGCTGGCTCGCGTGGGTGGAGCGCGTGCTATACCGGGCGGCCGGCATCGATCCCACCGAAGACCAGCACTGGACCACGTATGCCGGGGGAATGCTGATCTTCAGCCTGGTTTCGATGCTGCTGACCTACGCTGTGCTTCGAATGCAGCATCTCCTCCCCTTGAATCCGCAGGGGCTCCCGGCGGTAGTCGATCGGCAGGCCTTCGAGACGGCGGCCTCGTTTACCACCAACACGAACTGGCAATCGTACGTCGGCGAGACGACGATGTCCTATCTCTCGCAGATGACCCAGCTCGCCTTTCACAACTTCACGTCGGCCGCGGTGGGTATGGCAATCGCCGTAGCGTTCGTGCGGGGGATTGCCCGCCGGTCCGCCGGCCGGCTGGGCAACTTCTGGGCGGACCTGGTGCGGGGAATACTCTACGTCCTGCTCCCCGTCAGCGTGGTCCTGGCTCTGGTGTTCGTCCAGCAGGGCGTCATTCAGAATTTCCACCCCTATCTCCAGGTAACCACGCTGGAGGGAGCGAAGCAAACGATCGCCATGGGGCCGGTGGCGAGCCAGGAGGCCATCAAGCAGCTGGGGACCAATGGCGGCGGGTTCTTCAACGCCAACGCCGCCCACCCGTTCGAGAATCCGACCCCCTGGTCCAACTTCTGGTCCATGTTCGCTCTCCTGGCCATCCCGTCGGCGCTCACCTATCTGCTGGGAAGGATGGTGGGCAAACAGCGGCATGGCTGGGCGGTGTGGCTGGCCATGTTCAGCCTCTTTCTCGCTGGGGTGACGACTGCCTACTGGGCGGAGGCCCGGGCAATCCGATTCATGCTGCCCGGGGTGTGGATGTGGTTGCATCCGATCTCAATCCGGGCGGGAACATGGAGGGGAAGGAGGTGCGTTTCGGCATCGCGAGCTCAGCGCTGTACGCGACGATCACCACCGACGTGTCTTGCGGGGCGGTGAACGCGATGCACGATTCGTTCACTCCCATCGGTGGCATGGTTCCTCTGCTCAACATCCAGCTGGGCGAGGTGATCTTCGGCGGGGTTGGTGCCGGGCTTTACGGCATGCTGGTCATGGTGGTGCTCACCGTATTCATCGCCGGTCTCATGGTGGGCCGCACACCGGAATATCTGGGAAAGAAGATTCAGACCCGCGAAGTCCAGATGGCGATGCTCTACGTCCTCATCTTCCCGGCTACCATCCTCGTGCTCAGTGCGCTCTCGTCGGTGATCCGGCCCGGCCTCGCGGGTCTCAACAACGCCGGCCCTCACGGTCTGTCGGAGATCCTCTATGCGTTCTCCTCGGTCACCGGCAATAACGGGAGCGCCTTCGCGGGACTCACCGGCTCGACCTACTACTACAACACCATTCTGGGGATGGGGATGCTGATAGGACGCTTCGCCATGATCGTCCCGGCCCTGGCGCTCGGCGGCTTCCTGGCGGAGAAGCCGGCCGCCGCAGAGACGGCTGGGACCTTCCCCGTGACGACGCCGCTGTTCGTGGTCCTGCTGGTGGGTGTCATCCTCATAGTGGGCGCCCTCACCTTCTTCCCGGCCCTGTCCCTGGGACCGATTGTCGAGCATCTCCTGATGCAGGCGGGGAGGCTCTTCTGATATGGCCGCGGTGAAGCGGGCCCTGTTCGATCGCGCAATCCTGCGCCGGGCCATCTGGGAGTCGGTCTACAAGCTGAGCCCGCGCCACATGGTGCGGAATCCGGTGATGTTCGTGGTGCTGGTCGGCAGCATGGCCACGACACTGGTCCTGGTGCGCGACCTCTTCGCGGGGCGGGACGACTGGGGGTTCACTTTTCAGATTGCGGTCTGGCTCTGGTTCACCGTGCTCTTCGCCAACTTCGCCGAGGCCATGGCGGAGGGTAGGGGTAAGGCGCAAGCCGATGCGCTTCGCGGTCAGCGGCAGGAAACCCGAGCGAAACGGCTCCGCGATCCCGATTACCATCTCGACTTCCTCTCGGTTTTCGCCAACGAGCTGCGCAGCGGCGACCACGTCATCGTCAAGGCGGGTGACCTGATACCGGCCGATGGCGAAGTGGTCGAGGGAGTCGCTTCGGTTGACGAATCTGCTATTACCGGGGAATCGGCGCCGGTGATCCGTGAGTCGGGTGGTGATCGCTCCGCGGTCACCGGCGGGACCCGGGTGCTATCGGACTGGATGGTCATTCGGGTGACCGCCAATCCGGGTGAAACCTTCATCGATCGGATGATTGCTCTGGTGGAGGGCGCCAGCCGGCAAAAAACTCCTAACGAGATCGCGCTCACCATCCTCCTGTCGGGACTCACCATCGTCTTCGTGCTCGCGGTGGCAACCCTGGAGCCATTCGCCGTTTACAGCGGCGGAAACGTGCCGGTCCCGGTGCTCGTCGCCCTTCTGGTTTGCCTCATCCCCACGACCATCGGCGGGCTGCTCTCGGCCATCGGCATTGCCGGCATGGATCGGCTGATTCAACACAACGTGATCGCGATGAGCGGCCGTGCGGTAGAGGCGGCGGGCGACGTGAATACACTGCTGCTCGACAAGACCGGCACCATCACCCTGGGGAACCGCCAGGCAGTCGCCTTCCTCCCCCTCGGCTCGGTTCGGGTGGAAGAGTTAGCCGACCGGGCCCAGCTCGCTTCGCTGCCCGACGAAACTCCCGAAGGCCGGAGCATCGTGGTGCTGGCCAAAGACCGCTACGGGCTTCGGGGCCGCCAGGCGAGGTCGGCGATGGGCAGTCAGGCGATGACTTTCGTTCCCTTCTCTGCGGCCACCCGCATGAGCGGGGTGAATGTCGACGGATGCCAGCTTCGCAAAGGCGCCGCCGATGCGATCTCCCGGTGGGTGCGGAGAGTCGGGTGGCACAATGCCGCCGGAGACGAGTCGGGTCGTCGAATCGATTGCCCGCCAGGGTGGGACCCCTCTGGTAGTGGCGCAACGGGACAACGGGCAGACCCGGGTGCTGGGCGCAGTCCACCTCAAGGATGTGGTAAAGGGTGGGCTCAAGGAGCGGTTCGAGCGATTTCGCACCATGGGGATCCGCACCGTGATGATCACCGGTGACAACCCATTGACTGCCGCCGCAATTGCCGCCGAGGCCGGGGTGGACGATTTCCTGGCCGAGGCCACGCCGGAGCAGAAACTGGACTTGATCCGGAAGGAGCAGAGCGGTGGCCGCCTGGTCGCGATGACCGGAGACGGCACCAACGACGCTCCCGCGCTGGCGCAGGCCGATGTGGGAGTAGCGATGAACAGCGGCACCCAGGCTGCCAGGGAAGCCGGGAACATGGTGGACCTGGATTCCAATCCGACCAAGCTCATCGAGGTGGTGGAAATCGGAAAGCAGCTGCTGATGACTCGGGGCTCGCTCACCACGTTCTCCATTGCGAATGATGTGGCCAAGTACTTCGCCATCGTCCCGGCCATGTTCGCGGCCACATACCCCGAGCTGAATGCCCTCAACATCATGCGCTTGGGCTCGCCCCAATCGGCCATTCTGAGCAGTGTCATCTTCAATGCCCTGGTGATCATCGCGCTCATCCCGCTCGCATTGCGCGGGGTCACGTACCGTGCGGCCCCGGCAGGGATCATCCTTCGGCGCAACCTGCTGGTCTATGGTCTCGGCGGTCTCCTGGTTCCATTCGTCGGAATCAAGCTGATCGATATCATCCTCACGGCTCTGGGATTGGTCTGACCATGCTACGCGCTCACCTTCGCCCGGCCATCAGCTTCACGGCCCTACTGTGCGTCCTGACTGGCGTCGTCTATCCCGGCCTGGTGACCGGGCTGGCACAACTTCTCTTTCCCTGGCAGGCAAACGGCAGCCAGGTAGTATCGGCTGGCCATATCCTCGGCAGCGCCCTCATCGGCCAGCGCTTCAACCGGCCGGAGTACTTCCATCCCCGGCCTTCGGCGGCAGGAGCCGGCTACGACGCCACGGCCTCGGGTGGAACCAACAAGGGCCCCACCGACCGGAAGCTCGCCGACACCCTGATTGCTGGCGCCGTGGACCAGGTGGTTCAGGAGGACGGCGCGATCCCCGGCCATATCCCCGCCGACATGGTTACTGCCTCCGGCTCCGGGCTGGACCCTGATATCTCTCCTGCCAACGCGGAGCTGCAGGTCGGCCGGGTGGCCCGCGTCCGGGGACTCAGCGCCGACGCCGTTCGACAGCTTCTGAGCAGGCACATCGAAGGACGGCAGCTGGGCTTCCTGGGGGAGCCGCGAGTGAACGTCCTGCTGCTGAATCTGGCCCTCGACAGCCTCGCCCGAAGGTAAGGGGTATGTTTAGGGCATCCTTGCAGCCGGCTGCCCGATGACCGCTCAGCGACCCAATCCTGACGTTCTGCTGCGTCGCGTCCAGGACCAGGCTGCCCGGGCGCGCCGGGGACAGCTCAAGGTTTTTCTGGGCGCCTCCCCCGGTGTGGGGAAGACGTTCACCATGCTCGAAGCCGCGCGCGCGCAGCGCCTGGAGGGCCTCGACGTTGTGGTGGGGGTGGTGGAGACCCACGGCCGAACCGAGACTGCCCGGCTGCTCGAGGGACTCGAGGTGCTCCCCCGGGCGACCCGCGAATACCGCGGTACCATGCTCGAGGAATTCGACCTGGACGCGGCGCTCGCCCGCCGGCCCGCTCTCCTCCTCGTGGACGAGCTGGCCCATTCCAACGCTCCCGGCTCTCGCCATGCCAAACGCTGGCAGGACGTCGAGGAGCTGCTCGCCGCTGGGATCAACGTCTACACCGCAGTCAACATCCAGCATTTCGAAAGCCTCAACGACGTGGTTGCACAGATCACGGAGGTCCGGGTTCGCGAGACGATCCCAGACTCTGTCCTCGAGCGCGCCGATGAGGTGGAACTGGTGGATGTCTCACCTGATGTATTGCAGCAGCGACTCCGCGAAGGAAAGGTTTACGTTCCCGAACAAGCCGGGCGGGCCATTGAGCGCTTCTTTCGTAAAGGCAACCTGATCGCCTTACGCGAGCTGGCGCTTCGCCGAACCGCCGAGCGGGTGGACGCTCAGATGCGCGGCTACATGGCCGATCGGGGAATTCAGGACACCTGGGCGGCGGCGGAGCGGCTCCTGGTGTGCATCGGACCCAGCTCGACACCGGCACGGCTGGTACGGGCCACGCGCCGAATGGCGGCCCGAGTCCACGCGGACTGGAGCGCGGTGCACGTCGAGACCGCCCGCGACCAGCGACTGACCGCGGGGGAGCGGGAGGAGATCCTCCGCGCCCTGGAGCTGAGCGAGCAGTTAGGCGGCCGGGCAGTGACCTTGAACGGCCAGAGCGTTGCGGAGGAGATCGTCGCCTATGCCCGGGCTCACAACATCACCCGGATCATCCTGGGCAAGGCCAAGCGCACCCGATGGGGCGAGCTGTTTCGGGGCTCCCTGCTCGATCACCTGGTCCGGACCAGTGGAGGGATCGAGCTGCTCGCGATCACCGGCGATGAAGAGGAGGGAACCCAGCAGCGCGCGCCAGTCCCAGGTGCCGCGCAGTCGCCCCGGCAGGACTACATAGTCGCGGGCGCCATTGCCGTGATCCCGACAGCGATCGGGGTTGCGCTGCGCCGGGCCGGCATAACCATCCCGCCGATCGATGCCGCGATGCTTTACCTGCTGGCTGTGGTGGTGGCGGCGACGCGGTTTCGCCGGGGACCGGCGCTCCTGGCGTCACTATTTGGCATTGCCTCGTTCGACTTCTTCTTCGTGCACCCGTATTACACCTTCTCGGTGGCCGACGTTCGCTACGTCCTGACTTTCGTGGTGATGCTGGTGGTGGCGCTGGTCATGGGGAACCTCACCGGAAGGGTTCGAACCCAGGCCGAGGCCGCGCGGGAACGGGAGCAACGCACCTCGGCACTCTACGCCCTCAGCCGAGATCTCGCCGCTGCGCAGGACCGGGACGCCATATTGACGGCGGCTCTGCGTAGCCTGCGGGACACCTTCGCCGTTGAAGCGCAGTTTCTGCTCCCTGGAGAAGACGGCACCGTCGCACCTGCGGGGCCGGAACCCCGCGCCCTGGAGGAGCGGGAGCGCGCCGTGGCCCAGTGGACCTTTGACCACAAGCAGGCCGCTGGACGCGGTACGTCTACCCTCCCGGCAGCTTCTGCGCTCTATTTGCCGCTGTCGTCCTCCGACCGGGCGGTTGGAGTTCTGGGTATTCCCCTGGACGATCCTGGCCGGTTTCGCGATCCGTCCCGCCGCCGGCTCCTCGAGGCACTCGCCGGCCAGACCGCCTCGGCTCTCGAGCGACAGGCACTGGCGGTGCACAGCCGCCAAACCGAGGTCGAGGTTGAGGCGGAACGGCTCCGCACCGCCCTGTTGAGCTCGTTGTCGCACGATATGCGAACCCCGTTGGCTTCCATCGAAGGGGCCGCGAGCGCGCTGCTCCAGGAAACGGAGCCCACCTCCGCCGCTCGCCGGGAGCTCGCGGCCACCATCGTGCAGGAGTCCCAACGGATGACCCGTCTGGTGGCCAACCTCCTCGACATGATCCGGGTGGAAGCGGGGACGTTGCAGGTGCAAAAGGAGTGGCAGCTGCTCTCCGATGTCATCGGGGTCGCCCTACTGCGAACCGATCAACAGCTCCGCGAGCATCCCGTGACCACAAGCTTCCCCCGAGATCTGCCACTGGTGGCAGTGGACGAGATCCTGCTGGAACAAGTCTTCGTCAATCTCCTGGAAAACGCCGCCAGGCACACGCCAGCAGGGACGCCGATCGATATCGGGGCCGAGGCCGGTACGGGTGAAGTGATCGCCTACGTGGCTGATCGAGGGCCGGGTCTTCTTCCTGGCGAGGAGGATGCCATCTTCCAGAAGTTTTACCGGGGAGGTGCCGGCGGTGGCGGGATCGGCCTAGGGCTTACCATCTGCCGGGGCATCGTGACCGCGCACGGCGGGAGAATATGGGCCGAGAATCGGCCAGGTGGCGGAGCGATCTTTCGCCTTTCCCTGCCGATTACCGGTACGCCACCCGAGCTCATGCCCGAAGAACCCGAAGGTCAAGAAATCGAGGTCGGCACCGCGTGGACCGTCCGGCCCCCCTCATCCTCCTGATCGAAGACGAGCCGCAGATGCGGCGCTTCCTCCGCGCCGCGCTCGACGGCCACGACTACCGTCTAGTCGAGGCTGCAACCGCGAAGGAGGGGCTGGCGCACGCCGCCGGCCGAAATCCGGATGTCATCCTGCTCGACCTGGGGCTCCCCGATACCGACGGCCTCGAGGTGACCCGCCAGCTCCGGGAATGGACTCGTACGCCGATCATCGTGCTCTCGGCCCGGGGCAAGGAGCAGGACAAAGTCGCCGCGCTCGACCTGGGGGCCGACGACTATCTCACCAAGCCGTTCGGGGTCGAAGAATTGCTCGCCCGGATCCGGGTGGCCCTGCGTCACGCTTCACTCGCACCGGGAGAGGCAACTGAGTCGGTGTTCCAGTTTGGCGAGCTGAGAGTCGACTTGGCCGAGCGGCGGGTTTCTCGGGCGGGGCAGGAGATTCATCTCACACCCACCGAGTACAAGTTGCTGGCGGCGCTGGTGCGCCACGCGGGCAAACTGCTGACTCAGCGTCAGCTGCTGCAGGAAGTCTGGGGGAGCAATTTCATCACCCAGAGCCACTACCTTCGCATCTATGTCATGCAGCTGCGGCAGAAGATTGAGCCGGACCCCGCGCGGCCACGGCTCCTGCTGACCGAACCTGGGGTGGGCTATCGGTTCAAGGCAGACTAGGGTCTAGGTCGTGGAGCCGATCTCCGGAACCGAGCGGCTCACCATCACCGCGGCTAATCCCCCGCGCTGGGCGACATTCACCACCTGCTTCTGCGAGGCCCGCGCCAGGATCGCCATCCCGTGCTCACTCGCCGCGAAGCCCATCACCGTGTAAAACGGCTCGGCGTGAACCCGTCCCTTCCGGCGTCATCACCGGGAACTCGCGCACCGGGATGCTCGCCAGCTGCTGTACCACCCACCGGTCTGAATCGGCTAGTGCTGCCTCGATCGCCGTGTCCCATTCGGACCGGCTGACCGAGCAGCCCAGAACTATGCCTTCCCCTCCGTACGAGCGATTGGGTTTCAGGACCAAGGTATCGCAATGCGATCGCACATGATCCAGCAGTGGCACCGTGCGGCCGTCTGGGAGAATCGTTTTCCGGTCCGACAGGATGCGGGTCCACAGGATATGGCGGTGAAACAGGTCCTGCTCCTCGGCCGTGAAATATTTCTCCGCGAGCATGGGATCGGTGAGCACTTCCCAGCAGCTTTTCTGATCGAGATCGGCGGCAATTGAAGAGATGGCCCGGTTCTCCCGCAGCAGCGTACGCATAGGCGAGACGTCTACCCCCTCTTCCTGGAGATCGATCAAGTCGCTCACGCTGTAGTCGCGATACCCGATATCCACCAACTCCCCGCGATAAAACACCTTGCCGTGGTGAAGCTCTAACTCCGCCGGGTCTGCGTGCATGACGGTCAGGCCGTGACGCCGGCGCATATACTCGGCGACCTGCTCCTGCTCGTCGGGGCCGTCTCCGGCATACTTCGGCTCGATGAAACAAAGTTGCTGGCCGGTATTCATGGCCTGCATATGGCGCACGATCTCCTGGGCCAGCAGGTCGCGGATGTCGGTCACGGTCTCGAACCCGAGCCCGGGATCCTGGCACTCCAACGGCGGCACCACGATCTCGGCCACGAGCCCGTCACTGGTGGGCACCATATGGAGGCCGCCGATTCCGGTGAGGTTGGGCTCCACGAAGCGGAACGACTCTTTCCACATCGGGCTGGTGAAATCGACCAGGGCATCGAGTCGGCCGAACACCGGGTTGGATTCTCGGTGGCTTTCGCCCCAACACTCATACAGCCAGGATTCCTCCGCATCGGGGAGGCGCAGAATCTCCCTCACCTGTGGGTCACCCAGGTAGAGATCCGGTAACCGCTTCAAGGCATCCTGGATCGTGAGGCTGACGTGCTTCACGTACTCCAGCTGATCGGGCAGGATGGTGATGGGGCAGGGCAGTACCCGAATCGTTTCCATGGCGCCGTCGTGGAGGTAGACCATGTGCCGGTCCCGAGCGCCTTCGTGCAGCCGTCGGATGAGACTCGCAATCTGAGTCTCCCCCAGACCATACAGGGCGTGGTAGACCCGGCTGGCCAGGGCCAGCCCGCTCAGACCGTGCTCTTCCGCGGGCGTCAACATCTCGGGCCTCGGCTCGGAATGTGATAGGGTGAAAGTGTATGTTATCCCCGGGACCAGCCCGCGCAACGCCGCTGGTCCAAAACCTCGAATCTCGGAGACCATGCGAGCCGACCAAGCCTATCAGGAGCTGCTCCGCCGGGTGCGGGAGGAGGCGCTCCTGACCTCGTGCGAGGCGCTCCTCGAGTGGGACGAGGAGACGTACATGCCGGCGGGTGGGGTGGAAAATCGGAGCGAGCAGCTGGCCCTGCTCGCAGGGCTGCTCCACGAGCGGGGCACCGACCCGCGGATCGGCGAGCTGCTGGGCGAGCTGGAGGGATCCGGCCTCCTGGCCGACCGCCGCTCGCCGGAGGCGGTCAACGTCCGAGAGATCCGCCGGGAGTACGACCGTTACGTCCGGCTTCCCCGGCGTTTGGTCGAAGACGTGGCTCGCACCACCGCGCTGGCCCAGAAGGCCTGGGCCAAGGCTCGGTCCGAGTCTAATTACGCCGGCTTTCGACCCTGGCTGCAGAAGATCGTCGAGCTCAAGCGGGCGGAGGCAGAGTGCGTAGGCTACGCCCGGGAGCCCTACGATGCGCTCATCGAGGACTACGAGCCGGGGATGACCAGCCAGATCGTAGGCCGGCTGTTCGCCGCCTTGGGCAAAGACCTGGTTCCGCTGGCGGCCGAGATCTCCCAGGCAAGACGTCGGCCTCGGGTGCGTGCCGCCGGGACATTCCCCGTAGAGCGGCAGCGCCGGTTCAGTGAGACGGTGGCCGCCACAGTCGGATTTGACGTTGGCCGTGGCCGCTTTGACCTCGGTGTGCATCCCTGCTGCACCGCGATCGGGCCGGGAGACTGCCGGATCGTGCTGCGATTCGGACCCCGCGACTTTGCCGGAGGCGTGCTGACCGTTCTGCACGAGGCAGGACATGCCCTCTACGAGCAGGGACTCGATGCCCGGCATTACGGTACGCCGATGGGCGAGCCACCCTCGGTCGGCATGGATGAGGCGCAGGCCCGGCTCTGGGAGAACCGGGTGGGGCGGAGCAGAGGGTTCTGGCAGCACTTTTACCCTCAGGCTCGCGAGCTGTTTGCGTCCGGCCTTGGCAGAGTCGGTCTCGACGAGTTTCACCTCGCACTCAACCAGGTCAAACCCTCGCTCATCCGGGTCAACGCCGACGAGGTGACCTACAACCTGCATACGGTGGTGCGCTTCGAGCTGGAGCGCTCGCTCATCGGTGGAGACCTGCAGGCCGAGGATTTGCCCGAGGCGTGGAACGCGGCCTATCGTCAGTATCTCGGAGTGGTGCCGATGAATGACCGGGAGGGGTGCTTGCAAGACGGCCACTGGGCCGACGGTCTGATCGGATACTTCCCGACTTATACCCTGGGTGATGTCTTTGCGGCCCAGCTGTTCTCTCGGGCGGAATCGGAGCTGGGCAACCTGGAGCCGCAGTTCGCCGCCGGGGAATTTGGCGGCCTGGTCCGTTGGCTCGGGCAACGGGTGTATCTCGAGGGCGGGCGGCTGCCGTCGGCCAAGCTGATCGAATCGGTGACCGGGTCGCCACCCAGTCACCGGCCATTGGTCCGAGCGCTCCGGGCTAAATACTCCGAGCTCTACGGCTTTTGAGGGTCGACCGTCAGGAGGTTCGCCGGAGCCGTTTCATGAGCTCCATGAATTCGTCCGGGTCCGGCAGCGCCACCTTCCGCTCTCTCGCTGCCTTGCGGATGCGGCTCTTGATGGTGCGGGTTTCGGCTGCGGTGTATTTGGCGGAATTCCGGGGCTGGTGGATGTAAGCCCAGGCGGCCTTGATTCGGCCGGGCGTGTCGATCGGATATTTCTTGTTTACCGGGTCGGCAAATTTCGTGTCGCCGTACTTTGCCAGGCCTTCGGTCGGGTCCGCGTCACGCCGCCGGTGGATGCGCTTCGGCATCGCTCCTATCGCACTCCCTCCAGCATCCAGACATCGCCGCTTCGGGGCGCAGCCCGGTCGAACAGGATCCACTTCCCATCGGGTGACCACACCGGGTAATCGATTCGCACGTCGGGATCGGGAAACTCGAAGATCTGATACGCAGGGCGGCCGTCCAGCGGATGAACCCAGAGCGATTTGTGCCCCCGGACGTCCATGATCAGCGACCCGTCCGGCGAGAGCGACATGTGGGCCCCGCTCGAGATCGCCGGCAGGTTGGTGGCCGCGCCGTCGGCCAGCCTCACCGTCATCACCTGGGTCTGCACCCCGCGCTCTGCCCGGAAGATCACCCCGGAGCCGTCCCTGGTCCACCGGAGAAAGTGGCCTCCGGCCGCGCCGTCATACAGTCTCCGCTGCTCCGATCCGTCGCCATTCATCACCCACACCTCAGAGCGCCCCTCGCGCTCGGACATGTATGCGATCCGGCGGCCATCCGGCGAGTAAAAGGGATTGGTGTCGGTGCTGGGGTCATCGGTAAGCCGGGTGAGCTTGCCGTCGCCCATCTGCACTTTCCAGATGTCGGCGTTGCCTGCTCGGGAGGAGAAGAAGACAATGCTCCGAGCATCGGGAGACCAGTTGGGCTGGTAGTCTCCGCCGGGACCGTGGGTGACCTGTCGCTCGGATCCGTCTGCCAGGGTTCGGACCCAGAGATTCATGTCGCCCCGCCGATCGCTGTTGAACGCGATGGCGCTCCCGTCCGCCGACCAGGCTCCCCGGCTCTCGACCCGGGTCGTTCCCACCACCGGCTCCGGCGAGCCGGTGACCCGTCCGGTCTGAGGCGACACCGGCAGCCGCCAGATATCGGAGTTGATCCCCAGCACCGCAAAGGCGATCCGGCCGCCCTTGGGCGAGGGAGTCGGCTGGACGTCATCGCCGGCACCGCTGGTGAGCTGTTCGGGAGCTCCGGCGGCGCGGCCGGACGCGACCGGCAGCCGCCACAGATTGAGGCCTCCACCCCGGGCCGACGCGAAGTACACACTCTGTCCGTCGGGAGCCCACGCCGGGTCCATGTCGGTCACCATATCGTCGGTCAACCGAACCACCGAGGCCGACGTGGGGTCAGCCACCGCGATGTCGGATTTCGTCTTCTCGATCCTGCGGAAGACCAGCCGGGTCCCATCCGGCGACCAGCGGGCCCCGGCGTGCACCACGGCGTCGTTGGAGTCGGTGGTGATCTGCCGCGGGTTCCTTCCCCGGCCGTCGGCTATCCAGATCCGGCGCGGTCCGCCCCAGCGTGCGTCGAACGCCAGCCGGGCCCCATCCGGTGACCAGGCCGGTCCGAAGGCGTCGTCCACCAGCTTGGTCTCCTTTCCGGATCCGAGATCGAGACTCCAGATGTCGCCACCCTCGTAGTACCAGCCATTGATGTCGCTGGGCTCGAGCTTCCCATCCGCGGTGTTGGCTCGAACGAAAGCCACCCGTTCACCGTCGGGTGACCACGCCGGCTGAATGTCGTCGTGTTTGCTGTGGGTCAGCCGGCGCTCGTCCCCGGTGCCGAGGGTGCGGACAAAGAGCTGGCGGAACCCTCCGGCCTCACCGGTGTAGACCAGGCGAGTCCCATCGGGCGACCAGGTCGGCCACTGCTCCACTCCTCCGGCGACCGTCAATTGGGAGAGTTTCCTCTCTCCGCCCGGGACCACCGATCCGACGCTGCCCGCGGGGCCTTGGCCCAGTCGCCGCCCGGCGACGACCGCACCTGCGAGGATGACAAGAGCGCCGAGCGCGATGAGGGCAACTCGGAGGGGAGAGCGACGCTCGACCACCCCGCTGCCCTTTTCGAGCGCGCTCACGAAATCGGCCGCGCTGGAGAATCGTTCGGCGGGAGACTTGGCCAGCGCCCGGGCGATCGCGCGCGAGATCGCGGGCGGAACGCCGCTCCGAGCGACCACCGTGCGGGGCCGCCTGGCTGAGATGCTTGGCAATGATCGAGTGGACCGTTGGCCCGGTGAACGGAGGCGATCCGGCCAGCATCTCGTAGACCACGCAGCCGAGTGAGTAGACGTCGCTCCGGCCATCGATCTCGGGCTCGCCTGATGCCTGCTCCGGGCTCATGTAGCTCGGCGTGCCCACGACCATGCCGGTCGCGGTCAGGTGCGATGTCGCCGCGTCATCCAGCCCGCGCGCGATGCCGAAGTCCGCAACCAGGGTGTTGCCGTCCTTGGTGAGCAGAATGTTTTCGGGCTTCACGTCGCGGTGCACCACCCCGTGCTCGTGGGCGTATTGCAGCGCCTCGCCGGCTTCCCGCGCAATCCGGAGGGCATCGTGCAGCCGCAGCGACCCCTCCCGGCTGAGGCGGTCGCGAAGGCTTTCGCCCTCGACGTAGGGCATGGTAAACCAGAGATGGCCGCCACTCTCGCCCGAGTCGAAGACGGTGAGCACATGGGGATGTTGCAGTCGCGCGGCCAGCCGTATTTCCTGAAGGAAACGGTCAGGGCCCAGGCTGGCGGCGAGATGCGGATGGAGGACCTTGAGCGCGACCGGCCGGTCGTGCTTGAGGTCGCGCGCGAGGTAGACGATGGCCATGCCGCCGTGTCCGAGCTCGCGCTCGAGAACATATCGCTGCAGCAGGGCGTCGGCGAGCTGGGCTGGAATGGAGGTCACCCCTTGAATCTGGCAGGAGAGCGCTCCAGTAACCATATTCATCGGGTATGCTCGTTCCAAAACGATGGTCTGGAGCGTCCCCCCGATGTCCATTCAGCTCATAACCATCTCCCGTGAATTCGGCGCCGGTGGCAGCGAGCTCGGCGTCCTGCTGGGGCGGCAGCTCGGCTGGCCGGTGCTGGACCACGAGCTGGTCCGCCAGCTGGCCGCCCGGCTGAGCTGCGAAGAGGGCGAGGTCGTGGCCATGGACGAGCACGCGCCGAGCTTTCTGGAGCGGCTGGCGGCCATGGCGGTGGTGACCGCGCCGGAATCGCGGGTGCATTCCACTCCCTGGGCCACGGACCCTGACTGCGTGGCCGCTGCAGCCCGCGAGGTGCTGCTGGAGGCGGCCCAGAACCCCCCGCTCATCGTCGTGGGGCACGGGGGCAACTGTCTCTTCCGCGATCGGACAGATGTACTGCGGATCCGGGTAGCCGCTCCCTTCGACGTCCGAGTCAGGCGAGTGGCTCAACGCACGGGCGCTTCACTCCAACGGGCTGCGGCCGAGGTCCGGCGCAAGGATGGAGACCGGCAGCAGTATCTGCAGCGTTACTATCAGAGCAACGTCAACGACGCCTGTGAATACGACCTTCAGATCAATACCGGTACTCTATCACTCGACGCGGCGGCCAATCTCGTCCTCAGCCTGCTGCGGACGGAGCCCGCACCGCGCTAGCCGCGCTTCCCCGTGACAGCCAGCACTCCCACCGCGACGGGCGCAGCTCCCACCCGGGCGCAAGCTGCGGCAGCAGATGCCGCCGCCTTCGTCCATCGCTACCGCTGGGTCATCCTCCTGGGTTTGATCACCGCGGCGATCATGGAGGTGCTCGACACCACGATCATCAATGTGGCGCTCCCTCAGATGGCCGGAAATCTGGGGGCTACCCAACAGGAGATCAGCTGGGTCAGCACCGGGTACATCCTCTCGAACGTCGTGGTGTTGCCAATGACGGCGTTCTTCACTGAGCGGATCGGCCGGCAGCGCTATCTCGTCGCCTCGATCATCATTTTCATCCTCGCCTCCATCTTCTGCGGCACCTCACATTCACTGACTGAGCTGGTGGTCTGGCGCATCATTCAGGGTGCCGGCGGCGCAGCACTGCTCTCCACCGCCCAGGCCACTCTGCGGCAGATCTTTCCCCGGGAGCAGCAGGGGATGGTCCAGGCCATTTTCCTGCTGGGGATCATCGTGGCTCCCACCCTGGGCCCCACCCTGGGAGGATGGATCACTGACAACTACTCCTGGAGCTGGTGTTTCTTCATCAATGTGCCCATCGGGATCATCTCAGCGTTCCTGGTGAGCACCTTCCTGAAGGACCCGCCGGATCAAGCTCGCAGGCGAGGTCAGGTGGATTGGTTGGGGATCACGCTCCTCACCGTCGGCATCGGGTCGCTGCAGTGGGTTCTCGAAGAGGGCAACTCGAAGGACTGGTTCTCCGATCGCTGGATCCTCCGGTTTGCCGTTTTGTCGGGTGTCTGCCTCGTGCTGATGATCTGGTGGGAGCTTTCGTCCCGTAACCAGCATCCGATAGTCAACTTCAGGGTGCTCAAGAACCGGGAGCTGGCGGCGTCCATCTTCCTCTTTGTGGCACTGGGGTTCGGGCTGTACGGCGGGGTATTCATCTTTCCCCTGTTCACCCAGAACCTCCTTCATTTCACCCCCACCGAAACCGGCCTGGTCCTGATGCCGGGCGGTATCGCCACCGCGGTGACCGCTGTCATTTGCGGCACGCTGCTCAACGGCCCGCGACCGAAAGCGGATCCGCGGGTGCTCATCGCCATCGGCGTTGCGCTCTTCGTCGTATCCCAGTGGAAACTGGGACACCTCACGACTGAGGCGGGGGAGAGCGACGTCCGGCTGGCCCTCATCATCCGTGGTGCGGGCCTGGGATTTCTCTTTACCCCGATCAACAACGTGGCTTACGCCAGCCTCAAGCCGAGCGAGGCGCAACAGGCGTCAGGCTTGATCAATCTCTCTCGCCAGCTGGGAGGGTCGTTCGGGATCGCCATCCTGGCGACCTACGTGACGGTGCACACCCAGATTCACCGGGTGGACCTGCTGGCCAACGTCTATCCCGGCAATCCATTCGTCGACCAGCGGCTTAGGATGCTGACCGCAAACCTGCTGAGTCATGGCTATGGGCCGGACGCTGCCCAGAAGGGAGCCCTGGCCATCCTGGATCAGCAGACGATGCGACAGGCGTCCATGCTCAGCTATAACGATGCCTGGATGCTCTTGCTGCTGACATTCATCTGCGTGGCACCGGCCATTCTATTGCTCCGTAAGCCCCGCGGAAGAGGCGCGGCCCCGGCGGAGGCCCACTGAGTCCTCGCGGGAGACTGCGGGATGCCTTCCGCGAACGCTACTACGAGGTGCTGGCCTCGGTCTATCTCTACAACGAGTTCGAGGGTTTTGTCGGCCTCGAGCGGCTGCTGACGGCAATTCGGCAGCGCTATCCCGGAGAGACCGAATTCATCGCGTCGGTGGAGAAGCATACCGAGGATGAGCAGAAGCATTACCGCATGTTCAAGCACTACTTTGAGAGCGTGGGACGGATGCCGCTCGCGGTGGATCGAACCTACGGTTACATCGACCAGTTCGTCCGGTTGATTTTCGGCCGCTCGCTGGAGAATCTGGATGAAGGGCAGATTCTGGCGAACGACGCTCTCTTCTTCAAGCTCTGCCGGCTAGTGATGATGACGGAGTTTCGCGGGATGAAGCAGGTGGCGGTGCTCCTGCGTTCGCCTACCGTCCGCGCCAACCCCCACCTGGTCCGGATCCTTCGAATAATCGAACGAGACGAGCCATCACACTGCTACCCCTATCAGCGTTGGCTCCAGACCCGGGGCAGCCATCTGCCCGGGTTCGAGGAGCGGTTCACTGATCTTTGGATCCACTACTCGCTGATGCTGCTCAAGATTCCGATTCTCTTTCTGAATCCCCGCACGCCCAGGCGAGATTCGTTTCCCGGCTGAGCCGGCGCAGAGACAGTTTCGCCAATAGCCAACAGCGAACAGCCTCCTTACATTCCGATCATGACTGTTTCGACCAAGCCTACGGCCACTGCGGCGGCCTCCGCAGTCGGCACCCCGACCATCTGGCTCGACGGGAAGTGGTGCGACCGCAGCACCGCGATGATCTCGGTGTACGACCATGGATTGCTGTATGGAGATGGCGTCTTCGAAGGCATCCGGGTATACGGCGGCAAAATTTTCCGCTTGGCCGAGCACCTGGAACGGCTGTACGACTCGGCCAAGGCGATCTGGCTCGCCATCCCGATGCCGAGGGACGAGCTCGCTTCGGTGACGGAAGAGGCGGTGCGCCGCTCCGGGATCGCCGAGGCCTACATCCGTCACGTGGTAACCCGCGGCGTGGGTGACCTGGGCCTGGATCCTCGCAAATGCCCCAAGCCCTCCATCCTGATCATCGTGGATACCATCAAGCTCTGGCCGGAGCAGGTGTACGAGGCCGGGCTGAACGTGGTTACCGCCGGAACTCCCATTCCCCAGCGCGAATCCCTCTCGCCCCGGGTCAAGTCGCTCAACTATCTGGCTCACATTCTGGCCAAGATCGAGGGCATCCACGCCGGCGCCGATGAAGTGCTCATGCTGGACAGCGCGGGTGCAGTGGCGGAAGGGTCCGGGCAGAACTTATTCGTGGTGAAGCACGGGCGGCTCAGAACGCCCCCACCCTATGCCGGAATCCTGAAGGGCGTTACCCGCGACGTCGTCATCGAGCTGGCCGGCAAGGCCGGATACGAGGTCCAGGAGTCCATCCTCAACCGGTACGACGTCTACACCGCCGACGAGGCGTTCTTTACCGGTACCGCAAGCGAGCTGATAGCAATCCGACAGGTGGATGGGCGGGCGATCGGCACCGGTAAAGCTGGTCCGGTGACTCGAGACCTCCGCGCGCGGTTCCAGGCGTTCGTCCGGAGCTGAGTACGCTCCCTCCTTCCCCATAACTCCCCCGCTTGCCGTATTTCTCGAGGCCCCGCGCCTCGGCCGAGTCAAACCCAGGCTCGCCGAGGAAATCGGTGAGCGCCACGCGCTCAGGTTGTACCGAGTGATGGCCGCGCGCGCGCTGACCGCGGTGCGGGGCGCGGGACTCCAGGCCATCATCTGGTTCGCTCCCGCTGACGCACGCGCGGAAATGGAGTACTGGCTGGGAACTTCCTGGGAGCTGCGGCCTCAGGTGGAAGGTGACCATGGCACCCGGCTCGCAGCCGCGGCCGGTGTGGTGCCCCGGGGCCATCCCTGGATCGCCATCGGTGCCGACTGTCCCGGGCTCAGCAGCACGGTTTTACGCGCCGCCTGCGCGGGATTGGAGCGAGCCGGCCTGGTCATAGGACCCTCGCATTCCGGAGCCTATTACCTGATCGGTGGGCGCACCCCATTGCCCGATGTATTCACCGCCATCCCCTGGGGGACCAATCGAGTGCTGACCGAAACCCGCAGCCGGCTCACTCGAATCAGCGCCGCATGGCATGAGCTTCCGACTCTGCGTGAAGTCGAGACCGCGGAGGACGCGCGAGCCGAAGGACTGCTGAACTGATGGCGTGGCGAGTGCTGGAGCACGCTGGACAGCGTTGGAATGTGTCAATTGCGGCGGAGCGACAGCCGAATTCACCGGAATGGAATCTGGTGTTTTCCTTTCGAGGAGCCGAACCAGGGCAGCGCTCCATCTGGGCCACTTATCCCCTTTCCTCCTCATCCAAGGGCGCGCTGTTTGCGCGCGCCGAACGCATTTCCGATCACGATCTCGTAGCCCTGCTCGCAGCGCAACTCAGCTGACTGGCATGGGCTTTGCCCTGCCACCTCGTGTGTCTTTCCCTGAAATCGGGCCTGCCCCAAGGACGGCCATGTCATCGTCGTCGACCCCGCTTCCCGAGCGGCTTCGCTTTGCGGAGTTCACGCTCGACCGGCTGCCCAACGGGCGTTGCCGGGCGCGGGTCGGACTGACCTGGCGCGACTCCGAGCAATTCACCGGTGAGGGCGAGGGGCTCGCCTCACAATCCGGTGAGCTGCGTTGTTCCGCACAGGCCTGCGTGGTCGCACTGGGTCAGGCGGTGCAGGGCGGACTGACCTTTGAGCTTCTGGGGGTCAAGGCGGTGCGCGCATTTGACGCCACCGTGGTAATCGTCTCCCTCGCGGTCGCGGGTGATGCCGGCGGCAGTCGGGTAGTCGGTTCCTATCTCACCGAGAACGATACCCCTCGGGCGGCGGCGCTCGCCGTCTTGAACGCGACGAACCGGATCCTCGGAAACCGCCTGTTCATGCGTTAGCCATAAGGCGGTCTTCACTGCCACCCCGCGCAACGCCATGCACATCGTCCGACGCTCGGGGCTTGCCTCAGTTCGCCTTTGGTCCTGCGGTTTGCACGTGACAAAGGGTGGCCATTTCCGCGCTGCCCGAACGTTTTCCGAAGGTGCGCTAGCCCGGCTTCGAGGGTCCGCATCAAGGAGTTCTGTATGCGCCGATGTGCCACAATACTCGTCTTCTCCCTTCTCTTCGCTTGCGGCGGTCAGCCCTCGACTGCGCCCGTCTCCCCACTGAGGTCAAGCTCTCCCTTGACCGGGAACGCCCCAGTCAGCCTTTCGGATCTTCCGCCCGCTCCGGTACTTGATTCGGCGCTCCTCGCGGACGATGTCGATGCCGAGCGTCGGCAGGCCGCAGACTCAGCGGCCGATGAGGCGGTGCTCGAGGAGTTGGCCGACGCGCATCCGGCGGGTGACGAGGCGGACGAAGCAAGCGCCGACGAGCAGCCGGAATCGGTCCCCGGCGGTGCCAAGGCGTTGACCGACGCGGTCACCTGGGACATCGATGTCGCCACCTACAACAGCCACAATCGGGTGCAGTACTACCTGGACTTCTTCCAGGATCGAGGTCGCGATCGAATGGCCATCTGGCTCAGCCGGATGCCCCGGTACGAGCCCATGATCCGGGAGCGGTTGCAGCGCGCGAATCTCCCAGGGGATATGGTGTACCTGGCGCTGATCGAAAGCGGCTTCTCCAACGCCGCGACCAGCCGGGCCAAAGCGGTCGGGATGTGGCAGTTCATGAAGGGCACCGCCAAGCTGTACGGCTTGCGAGTGGACTCCTGGGTCGACGACCGGCGGGATCCGTATAAGGCCACCGATGCCGCGGTGCGGCACCTCAGTGACCTCAATCGGAAGTTCGGCTCGCTCTATCTGGCGGCCGCGGCGTACAACGCGGGCTCGGGCAAGGTGTCGCGCGGGCTGATCCGGTTGCCCGACGAGGAGAGCGATCCCACCCGTTCCGACGCCACGTTCTTCCGTCTGTACGACACCAAGCTCCTCCGGCGGGAAACCAAGGACTACGTGCCCAAGCTGATTGCCGCGGCGCTCATCGCCAAACAGCCGAGGCGCTATGGCTTCAAGGTGGAGTCCCTGGAGCCCGCAGCCTACGATTCGATCGTGGTGCCGGACATGACCGGCCTCGACGTCATCGCCCGGTTGGCGGATACCAGCGTCACCGCCATCCGGGAGCTCAACCCGCAGTATCTCCGGCTGGCTACCCCACCGGGATCCCGCTCAGTAATCCGTTTGCCGGTCGGCCGGGGGACGGCGACGGTCACTGCCTATGCCCATCTGCCAGCGCGTCAAAGAGTGACCTTCATCGAGCACTTCGTCTCCCGGGGCGAGACCCTCAGCGGAATTGCGCAACGGTATCATGTGAGTCAGACGATGCTGATGGCGGCAAACCCCAAGCTCAAGACTCGGCTGATGAAGATCGGGCAGCGGGTGGTGGTCCCGACGGGTGGGGTGCCGTCCACCAAAGTCGCTCGGCGGATGTCCGAGCCGGTGGTCGCTGCCGGCACCAGCACCAGCGCCTTCCATCGGGTGAAGCGGGGGGAGACGATCTCCGAGATCGCCGACGAATTCGGTGTCACTCAGCGCGAGCTGCAGAGCTGGAATGGGCTCGACGGCAGGGGACGGATCCGCATCGGACAACGGCTCCGGGTGGTATCGCCCGACGCGCCGCCGCCGAGCGCTCAGCCGGACAGCTCGAGCGTGAGAACCCACGTGGTCCAGCGGGGAGAAACGCTGAAGGGCCTGGCGAAACGTTATGGCGTTTCGGTCCAGGCCCTCAGGAAAGCGAATGGGCTGGGTGAGCGCACGCCCCTGAAGGCGGGCCTGGCGCTCAGGATCCCGGGCTAGCGCACCTGGCTCGCGCCGATCGGCCGGTAGCCCTTCAGGACCGCGTCGGAATAGCCGTTGGCCGGATTGCCGCCCTGCGCCAGAATCTCATCCACCCGGGCCGGCCCCCGGTTGTAGGCCAGCAGCGCGAGGTGCACGTCGTAGTTGAACCGCGCCAGCAGCTCGTTGAGGAAACGGAAACCCAACCGCAGGCTCGTATCCCGATCATAGAGATCCTTTTCCTTGATCCCCGGCTGATAGAACTTGGCGGTGGCCACCTGCAATTGGGTATACCCGAAGGCCTTCATGGGGCTCTTGGCCTTACGGTTGAACTGGCTCTCGATCTTGACCAGCTGGTAGCCGAGCGACGGGTCGATCCCCTCGCTCAACGCGATATCGTAGATCGCGGCCGACAGATCGGCCGGGATCTGGTAGCGAGTCGAGTTCTCCATGATCGCGTTGGCCCGCTCGAGCTGAAGCTTGACCACCACCGCCTCGCCCCGAGCCGCTTCCAGCTGCTCGTTCAAGCTTCCCAGCCTGCGCGCGACGATGCTCTCATCGGCAACTGTGGCGTGATCGGTGTCCGCTCGAACCCATTTGTTCCAGCCGCCGAGTGCGCCGATGGAAACGGCGGCAAGCAGCAAGGCGCCGCCCCGTAGCAGAATGCGCTCGGCGGTCCACGGTGTCCGTTCGCCATAGTCGATGGGTCTCGCCACAGGCCAACCCCTTTCTCTTATGAAGAAGGCCGTTCCGCTACTTCTCGGACCGGCGCCAATCTCCCCGGGTCCCCCCGGTCTTGCTCAACAACCGAACTTCCTCGATAACCATCCCCCGATCCACTGCTTTCACCATGTCATACACGGTAAGACACGCGACGGCAACCGCGGTCAGCGCTTCCATCTCCACCCCGGTGCGTCCGGTCGCCTTGGCCGTCGCGGTAACCCTCACGCCGGGCAGCTCCGGCTCCAATCGGGCCTCGACCTGGACGAGATCCAGGCCCACCGGGTGACACAGCGGAATCAATTCCCCGGTCCGCTTGGCTCCCATGGTTCCGGCCACCTCGGCCACGGCGAGGACGTCGCCCTTGGCCACTGCCTGGGCCGCGACTACCTCGAAGGCCTCCGCGTGACATCCGAACCGCACCCTCGGCCACCGCAGTGCGATCTGACTCCGGTTTGTCGCCCACGTCCACCATGCGAGGGCCGGCCCCGCTCGTCCAGATGGCTGAGCTTCACAGCACCTCCGCCAGCTCCTGACCCAACACGGCCAGCAGAAGCTGCGGGTTCACGTTTCCCCAGGCGGCTTCCCTCGCGTCCGCCACGCAGCTCATCGCTTCGAGCAGGGGAGTCGGGTCTCGGTGGCGCAGCAGACCCTTCGGTACCGCCCATCGGGGCTCATGTCCGCTGGCTCCTCTCGCGGCCTCGCTCAGGGTTTCAGCCAGAGCATCGAGCATGGCGGTAAACTCACCTCGCGCCGACCAGGGCGGTTGCCTCAGCGCCTGCTCCAGCGATGGCCCGGGACCGGCCAGGACCGCTTCCAGCAACTGACGGGCTGCCTGCTGGGCCTTGCCCTGCCTCCTCGCCCCGGGCGAGTGCCCTGCCAATCGAGCCCTCAGCCGACCGCGACCCGCTGGTCCGAGCTCATCCGCCGAGGGATCGGGCGGAGCTGAGTTTCCAGAAAACTTCGCGCACGTCGTCATCGCTCAGCCGACCCAGCCGCACCGGCACCGACCGGGACCGCACCGTGGGCAGCATCAGCCCCGGGTCAACCGTCGTCAGGATGAACAGGCTTCCGGGCGGCGGTTCCTCCAGCAGCTTGAGGAGAGCATTGGCCGCCTCGGGACTGGATTCCTGGGGCACCAGCCGATCCGCCTCACCCACGATGAAGATCCGCCTGCCGCCTTCGACCGGGGTCAGCGCGGCGCGACGTTGAAGCAGCCGCACCGTTGCAATGCCGTGGATCGCCATCCCGTCGGCCGGCAGGTAGAGCGGCTGACTGCCGCCGCTCCTCCATTACCTGAGCTATCGCCTGGGATGCTTCTTCGATCTGCTTCTCCGGATCCGATGCCTTGGATCGGGCGACCGGCACAAACCAGTGTACGTCCGGGTGGGACAGGCTGCCTACTAATCGACAGGCTCGGCAGCTCCCACAGGGCTCCAGCCCGGGATGCTCGCAGACGGCCAGTTGGGCCAGCCACAGAGCCAGACGCTGTTTCCCTGCGCCCGACTGCGCCCCGTAAGGAGTAGAACCTGGGGCAGCTTCCCAGTCTCGGAGCGCCTGCGCCAACTGCGCGGCGCACAGTCTGGTGCCCGATCAGTGGGGACAAGGTCATTCGAAAAGAAGCTAAGCAGCCCGGCTAAAAGTTGTAGTATCGCTCGTGTAACAGTTTTTCGGACAATGACTTAGACTGCAGCTACCGATCGACGAATGTCAACAAAGTGAGCGGCGACTACCCCGGTTTACGAGAGTGAATACTCACACCTTGAATCTCACATGCGAGCATCCGCTCACCGTCGAAGTAAGTCGTTGAAGCTTAAGTGTGCACTGGGAACGCTACGACAGCAACGTAGATCCTCGGCTCGACGGGGGCTGTGGCATGGCTCACCGGAGTACGCAACAGATCGCATCGGGGAAACTACATTTAGACACCCCTCCAGCCGGAGTTTCCGATGGTACGAGCCACTTTCCTGGCCCCCGTGGTCTTCCTGCTCGTTTGCGCCTCCTGCGGCTCGGGAAAGGAGCAAGCCAAACGCCGGGGGAGCGAGCGAGAGCGGGACAGTGTACTCGGTGCCTCCCGGCTCCCCGGAGCCACCGGCGTGCGGGGAGCGCTGCGGGTCCAGGACACCGCCGCGGCCCAGAACGCGCGCCTCGACTCGGTGGCCAACCAACCGTAGCGCCGCTCGGCGTATCCAAGGTGAGGGTGAGCGTTTTCATTCGAAATCTCTTGCTCCTGGCCACCATTTTTGGGTGTGCCGCCAGGCCGCACTCGAGCATGCGGCTGGAGCGCCGGGGTGCCCGGGCACTCGCCCTGGTGGGTCCCGACGCGATGGCGCTGCCGGTCTCCGATCGATTTCGCTATGGAGTGGTGCTGGGGTCGGTGATGACTGCTGCCGGGGAACGGGGCTGCAGCGGCGACGCCTGGCTCCAGCCGCTGAACGCGCCGGTCATGGATGTTCGGCCCATTAGCTCCAGCCAGGCTGATGAACATGTTTCGCTTTCCCCAGCTGCTGCCGGGACCTTATGTGCTGGGGGTTCGTTGCATGGGATTCGAGCCGGTTCGCCGCAATGTGGAGGTGCGGGTGGGACATGTGCTGCGGGCGGTGGTGACCATGCGGCCCCAGCCCCTGCGAAACCTCCAGTAGCGCGCCTTCACTCGTTGCCTAACCGGGTGCTCGCCGCTAATTTTTGCCCTGCCGACGGGCGTACCGCGCCGGCCTCAAACGACGCGATACGATCCAACGATCCCGAGTAGCTCAGTTGGTAGAGCAGGTGACTGTTAATCACCGGGTCGGGGGTTCGAGTCCCTCCTCGGGAGCTTCCCCGCAGAGCAATAGAAAGACCAGCAGGGCCTCCAACTGGGAGGCCTTTTTCGTCTTGACTCTCGCTTGATCCGCCAGATGTGCAAACGCCCCCATGGGCCTACGTCCGGGTCAACCGGTCTGCACATAGAGAGGATGATATGAAGACCTATCCGCCCATTGGCTCTGGCGCTCAGCACTTTAGCTCTCGCTTCCTGTAACCAAGACCCCGCCACCGCGCCGCAATTGAGCGACCCTGGAGCCACCCCCGAGTTCGCGGCAGCGGCAGTCAATAGCTGGGCTCGAAAAGCCGCCATGCCCACAGCCCGCGGCTATCTAGCCGCAGGCGTCACGAACAGCCCCGCGGGCCAGATTCTTTACGCCATCGGCGGGATGAGTGCCGAACCAGCTTTCACCCGGCAGAGCCTGCGACAGTGGAAGCCTACGACCTCGGAAGGAACACCTGGACTACCAGAGCATCCCTTCCACTGGCACCGCATGGCACCAACGGAGTGGGTATAATCGGCGGCAGGTTGTATGTCTCGGGCGGCTTAACTCAGGTAGCCGGCGATGACATTTCCCAACGCAGCAAGGCCCTGTACGTCTACAATCCTTCTGCTAACAGGTGGTCCCGCAAAGCGGACATGCCCTCAAGCAGCGCCGACGGCATCAGCGGCGTCATCAAGGAAAAGTTGTATGTGCTCACCGACGTTTGCGCGCTTTCAACCTGCTCGAACACGAATTCTCCCCACCCAACTCGTGGCGCTGACGACCCCTCCAGCAATACCTGGAACAAGTCCTGAGGCCGTGTCCCACAAATCACAGGGCTGGAGCAGGTGGAGTGATCGCCGGCAAGCTTTACGCGGTGGGAGGAAGTCTCTTCCAATCCCCGGACGCAACGCCTCCACGTGTACGATCCAGTCACCAATAGGTGGACCGAAAAGGCCGCGTTACCGACAAATTTGATGTACCTGGCCAGTGCGGTGACGGGCAACAAACTGTACGTCATAGGGGGAGTCGGGTCTGCGGGGTCTGCCCGGACCATGTACATGTACAGCCCTGAGACCGATCGGTGGACAACCAAGGCGCCTATGCCCACGGCACGCTCAGGCCTGGCGGCAGCCCGGGTAACACTTGCCGATAGTCAACGAAGGATCGTGGCTGTAGGAGGACACGGCAGTTCCATTAACGAGGCCTACACATAGGTCCAGTAGGGTGTCTTGGATTTCCGGGAGGCGGCTGCTGCTGGGCACCTGGAGGCCCTTTTAGCGAGACCGCTACATTGCAATCTGGACGACCGCTCAATCCCGAACTGGAGCGGGCATGGACAACCGAGTCGGTGAGTTGATCGAGAAAGACCGATGGCGGTCAGGCCGATCTTCCTGATCGCCGCTGCCGGCGGGGACGGCCGCCGCGGAACTCGAAGTGGGCCTCACTGACAACCTTGGCCATCGAATCGGCCCGCCCATCGCATTTCACCCGGGCGAACTGGCGGGCGGAGAGCCAGGCAGCATTGTACCAGAGCCCCGGTTTGAGCCCGGGGTAGAGGTGGGCAAACTCGCGCTTGAGGCGTGCCTCTCGGGTAGCTGGGCATACGGCTGCGCTGTAGGGGATATTTCGAAAGTTAGGGGCCCGCCCCGGTGGCGCAACTCGACGGCAGTGCCATCTATTGCGTATACTTGGCGGGGCTGAATCCGACATACTGGCATACAACGACTTATGCCTGGCACCCCATCCCAACCCATGAGGACGGAATGGCCACAAAACTCGACAAGACCATCAAGCGAGAGCTGGAGCTCGACGGAAAGCTGTACACGGTAGCCATTTCGCCGGAAGGCGTGAAGGTCACGCCCAAAGGCGCGCGCAAGGGTCAGGAGATCTCCTGGAGCTCCATCGTCGGCGGCGAGGCGGGGTTGCGGCGGGACCTCAACGCTTCGATCGACGCCTATCAAGAATGAGCCGGGCGGCGGTGGCCACCCTGGGCTGACGCACCTACCTGGGACACGGGAGGATCGATGGCCGAGCCCAGCTTTGCGGAGCAGATCGCCACTCTCAACTCGACACTGCGCGCCATCGAGGTTCGCCTGGCGCTCGGGCGCGCTCCGGTGGAAGGGCTGGAGGACTTCAAAGGGGCGCTGGACGACATGCGGCTTCGACTCTGGGGCCTGCTCGGCTCAGCCGGTGGGGAGGATTCCCGCGGCTTCCAGGAACGTTTCCGGATCCGCCGGGCCATAGAGATGTGCCGCTCGCTGGGTGCCGATTTGCGGTCCGGATCGGTCAGCGGACGACACAAGGAGCTGGAGGGCCTGAAGGAAGCGGCCCAGGAATTGGGGCAGAGTATTCAGCGAGCTCAAGAGCACGCCTTCTAACCTCCGCGTGAGCGCCACGCCCACCCTGCGTACGGCGCGCCTGCTGCTGGGGAGCTTCTCCCCCGAGGACGCCACGGAGCTGCAGCGGCTCGCGGGGGCGCGCGAAATCGCCGATACCACCGTATCCATACCTCATCCCTACGATCTCGATCACGCCCTAGCCTGGATCGGCCAGCAGCGCCGAGAAGCGGTGCGCGGCCGGGCTACCAACTTCGCCATCCGGTTGCTGGCCGACGGGCCCCTGATCGGCTGCGTCGGACTGCGCGATATTGACCCCGAACATCTGCAGGCCGAGCTGGGGTTCTGGATCGGGCGGGAGTGGTGGGGTCGGGGATATGCGCGAGAAGCCGCCGCGGCGATGGTCCAGTTCGGTTTCGATTCCCTGGGACTGAATCGCATTTGCGCGCACCACATGGTCCGCAATCCGGCGGCGGGGAATGTGCTCCAGGCAGTGGGGATGCGGCAAGAAGGCGTGTTGCGCCAGCGGGTGCGAAAGTGGGGGGTCTACGAAGACGTCGTGCTGTACGCCATTCTTCGGGATGATCAGACCTGAAACCCTGCGCTGTCGGAGGAGTACGGTGAGTCCGCAAGAAGCTCGATCCGATGGGCGCTCAGCAGCGCACTCGGCCGCTCTCATCATCCTTGCGGTGATCGCGGCGGCAGCGGCCTTGTACCTTGCCCGGGAGCTGTTCGTTCCTGTGGTGCTTGCCTTGCTCTTCACCGCCGTCCTTCGACCCCTGGTTCATTGGCTCGGGCGAATGCGGGTCCCGGCACCGGCAAGCGCGACCATCATCGTCCTCACCGTGCTGGCACTGATCGGCACCGGAGGGTTCCTGCTGTCCCTGCCGCTACAGGACTGGGCTCAGGAGGCGCCGAAGACTCTCGCGGCGGCCCGAACCAAACTGGACAAGCTTCGCCGGCCGGTGCAGCAGGCCACGCAGGCGGTGGCGAAATTACAACAGGAAGTCGTGGGCAACCCGGGCGGAGGACAAGCTGCCCCCGCGCAGCCTCCGTCCAGCCCGCAAGCGCCTGCCTTCCTGAGTAAGGCCTTGGGAACCACAGCGAGCTTTCTGGGCGGCTTTCTCGAAACGATTGTGCTGCTCTTTCTGCTGCTCGCTACCGGCGATCTCCTGATCCGCAAGCTCGCCCTGGTCATGGGGAAGCCGGCCAAGGGAAGCGCGGAAGGAACCGTGGAGAAGGCTGAGGCGGTGGTCCGGCGCTATTTGGTGGTTACCGCGCTCATCAATCTGGGTCAGGGTGCCGTGGTGGCGGTGGTACTGCAGCTCCTGGGAATGCCGAACGCCGTTCTCTGGGGTGTGCTGACCTTTTTCCTCGAGTTCCTGCCCTACCTCGGCGGGGCATTCATGATCGCTTTCTTGACTATCACCGCTTTTGCTACCTTTGAGGGAGTAGGCCATGTTCTCCTGGTGCCGGCCTCCTACCTGGCCATCACCACCATCCAGAACAATGCGGTGAGTCCGTTCGCCTACGGGAGTAGCCTGCGCCTGAATCCAGTAGTGGTTCTTTTGTCGACACTGGTGGGGTGGTTCCTCTGGGGAGTGGCGGGGGCATTCGTCGCCGTTCCTGTTCTCGCCGCCACGAAGGTCTTCGCCGAGCACGCCAGTCGCGGCTCTCGACTGGCCGCTGCGCTGGGCGATTGACCTTAAGGTCAGTCACGCAAGCCGCGGGAAAAGGCACATGGGTCACGAACCAGCACCCTATTCCTCGACTGAGGCGCCCGCGCCCGCGGTCCAAACCGCCCCTGGGTTTTCCGGCGAGGCGCGGCCTGGTCGAATCCATTGGGTAGTTGTGACGACGAGGCAGGTCGAGGCGAGCGACAAGGTCCCGCCGGGTACGCTCCTAGTGACTCGCTTCTGGCATCCGCGGGACCACCGCTGGAGCGAAAACGCCTTCGAATCCCTGGACCACGCCCTGCGCCTATTCGTCGATGAGACTGGCTGGATGCTGCGGCAACAGCAGGCGCTCGATCGTCCCTACGCGCATGAATTAGTGTTCGAGGCCAGGCGGGAAGATTTCAGCCGTCCCAGCACTGAGCAGATGCTCCAGGAAGTGGGGCTGACGCCCCAGGATGTGGCTCATCTGCTCAAGCGCATGAAGCCGGACGACGAAAGCTCATCACCGCCTTAAGATCTGCCGGGCTTGCCCCTGCCGGTCTTTTCCTGTAACTCGTCGATCCGTTTGGAGGCCTCGGCTTTCGTGAGATTGGAGTCAACTTCCTCGCCCGCCTCGCTCGCCAGCGTGCGGAGATACGACTCCTGAGCTCCGGTCATCGGCTCCTCGCCGGTGGTCCACTCGTCGGGGTCTTTGATCGTATTGGAAACGTTCTTCTCACTCGTGGTTTTGTTGTTGGTCCTGCGAGCCATCTTTCCTCCTAGAAGGATTCTTCAAGCGCTACTCAACCGAAAAAAAGCCGAACCGAAGCCTCCGCGCAACCGAGGCCTAGAGCTCCAGGGCACGATAGAGGTACCAGGTGGCCACGCTGCGGTAGGGTCGCCACCCCTCGGCCCGGCGCAGCATGCTGGCGGCCTCGGGGAGCTTGCCTCTTCGGAACACCTGGCCAAACCCCTTCCGCACTCCCAGATCATCGACCGGCAGAACATCGGGCCGGCCCAGCCGGAAGATCAGCAGCATCTCGACCGTCCATCGCCCTATGCCCCGTACCAGGGTGAGGCGCTGGATGATCTCCTCGTCTTCCATGCGCCGGATGCTGGCGAGGGGAGGAACGGTCCCATCCAGTGTGCGAGCCGCCAGATCCCGTACCGCGGCAGTTTTCGCGGCGGACAGGCCGGCTCCCCGCAGCCGCTCGGGCGGAAGCTCGAGCAGATCGCGCGGGGTCGGGAACCGGCGCGGAGCGGTCAGCCGGATCACTCGCCTCAGGATCGTTTCCGCGGCTTTGCCGCTGAGCTGCTGATACACGATCGAGCGAAGCAAGGATGTGAACAGGCTGTGCGTGATGCGTGGCCGCAGGCCGAATTCTCCGACCCGGGCGATCAGTTGGCCGAGCTGGGGATCAGCGCCGCTGAGATGGCGGCAGGCCGCCTCCGGGTCGTATTCCAGGCCGTCGGGGCGCCGCTGTCGCGGCAGGAGAAGAGTCGAAGCCATAGCGCAAACCTATAAGGATCAGTCCGCCGCGAGGAATCGCCCATGTCGGCCCCTTCGCGGTCGGGAAGGAGGGGAATGTATCTTCTCTCGATGCATCCCGACGAATTCCGCCATCACGCGCACCAGCTGGTCGACTGGATGGCCGACTACTTCCGGGACGTGGGCCAGCTTCCCGTCACCCCGGACGTGCGGCCGGGGGACGTTCGCCGCCGGCTTCCTCCATCCCCTCCGGAACAGGGCGAGCCCTTTCCGCAGCTGTTCGAGGACTTTCGCCGGATCGTCCTGCCCGGGATGACGCATTGGAACCATCCCGGTTGGTTCGCCTATTTCCCCGGCAACAATAGCCCACCCTCGGTGCTCGCCGAGATGCTTACGGCCACCCTGGGAGCGCAGTGCATGTCCTGGGCGACGTCGCCTGCGGCGACCGAGCTGGAGCAGGTGACCATGGAGTGGCTCCGCCTGATGCTGTGTCTGCCGGACGGTTTTACCGGGGTCATCCAGGACACCGCCTCCACGGCCACGCTGGTAGCTCTGTTGTCAGCGCGGGAGCGGGCACCGCGGGGCGAACGGCTGGCCGTCTACACCTCCACGCAGGCGCATTCATCGGTCGACAAGGGAGTAAAGCTGGCGGGCTACGGCCTGGACCACCTGCGCCATATTCCGGTCGACTCCCAGTACGCCATGCGGCCTGACGCGCTCGACCAGGCGATCTCGTCCGATCGTAAAGCCGGGCTGGTTCCAGCCTGCGTAGTGGCTACAGTAGGAACGACGTCATCCACCGCCATCGATCCCCTTCCCGCCATAGCTGAGGTGTGCCAACGGCAGGGCGCCTGGCTTCATGTGGACGCGGCCTATGCCGGGACGGCCGCGATTGTCCCTGAGCTGCGACCGCTGTTCGCCGGAGTGGAGCTCGCCGACAGCCTGGTGTTCAATCCCCACAAATGGATGCTGGTCAATTTCGACTGCAGCGCGTACTTCGTGCGCGACCGGGAGGCCCTACTGCGAACCTTCCAGACTGCCCCCGAATACCTCAAGACCCCGCAGGATGCCGAAGTCGTAAACTTCCGTGATTGGGGCATTCAGCTGGGCCGCCGCTTCCGGGCCCTCAAGCTGTGGTTCGTGATCCGGAGCTATGGGGTCGAGGGGCTCCGGGCCCTGGTGCGAAAGCACGTCGCCCTTGCTAGAGAGCTGGCGGATCAGATCGGCAGGGAGCCCGGATTCGAGCTGATGGCTCCAGTGCCATTCGGGCTGGTGTGCTTCCGCTACAGACCGCCCCGGTTGGATCCTCACGATCGCACGGTGGATGAGCTGAACCGGGAGCTGCTGCGGCGGGTCAATGCAACTCGCCGGGTCCACCTCACCCACACCGATCTGGACGGCCGCTACGTGATTCGATTGGTTGTGGGGCAACGGCAGACGGAGAGGGCTCACGTCGCGGAGGCGTGGGAGCTGATCCGGCAGGCTGCAAAAGGATTGTGAGCCGTACGGTCAGACTGACGTCGGTCGCAGCATCAGCCGGCTGACCGAGATTTATCCGGAGAAGCCGCGTTGGCACGTCAGCCTGGCACGAAGGATTTGTCGCGGAGATCAGCCAACCAGGATTGCCGGGGCGGGGCCAGCAGCGGCAGGAGATATCTGCCCGTATGTGAGTTGGAGAGCTCGGCGATCTCTTCAGGGGTGCCCTGGCCCACAACCCAGCCACCGGCATCCCCGGCTTCGGGTCCCATGTCGATGACCCAGTCGGCCCGCTTGATCACGTCGAGATGGTGCTCGATGATCACGACCGTATGCCCGGCATCGACCAGACGGTCCAGCACGTGAATGAGGACCCGCACGTCATCCAGATGTAGCCCAGTCGTGGGCTCGTCCAGGATGTAGAGCTTGCGTCCCTCCCGTTTTCCGGCCTGGGTCAGCTCCCGGGCGATCTTCAGTCGCTGCGCCTCGCCGCCCGAGAGGGTGGTCGCCGGCTGGCCCAGGCGAAGGTAGCCGAGACCGACCTGCTGCAGCTGCCAGAGCGCGCTGCCCAGCTTGGGCTGGTGACGGAATCGGCCGACCGCCTCGTCCACCGTCCATTGGAGCACGTCGTAGATGGATTTCCCCTGAATCCGGACTTCGAGCACCTCCGGCTTATAGCGGGTCCCGCCGCAGGCTTCGCAGGGCACGAAGACGTCCGCCATAAACACCATCTGCACCTGCACGTGCCCGGCGCCCTCGCAGGACTCGCAGCGGCCACCCGGCAGATTGAACGAGAAGGTGGCTGAGGTGTACTTGCGCTGGCGGGCGAGCGGCTGTCCGGCGAACAGCTCCCGGATCTCATCGAAGGCCCGGATGTAGGTGACCGGGTTGGAGCGAGGTGAGCGCCCGATGGGCGACTGGTCCACCAGCAGCACGTCCTGCAGGAATTCCCAGCCGGTCAAGGAGGCGATTGCACCCACTGGCTCCCCCAGATGCGACTTGGCCGAGTGCTCGCCTCTGAGCTTGGCCTCCAGCTGGCGGTAGATCACATCGTGTAGCAGCGTGCTCTTGCCCGAGCCGGACACGCCGGTGACCGCGGTGAGCGTGCCCAGCGGAATGTCGACATCCACGTCGTGCAGGTTGTGCAGATTGGCGCCTCTGACCCGGAGCCACTGGGGACCGGCCGGACGGCGAATGCTGGGAACCGCGATGCGCTTCTGCCCGGTGAGGTACTGGCCGGTCAGTGAGGTCCTCGCCTCCTCCACTGGACCGGCATGAACCACTCTGCCGCCGTGCTCGCCCGATCCCGGCCCCAGCTCGAGCATGAAGTCAGCCTGCCGAATGGCGGCCAGATCGTGCTCGACCACGAGCACGGTGTTGCCGGAGTCACGCAGTCGCCGCAGGAGGCCGAGCAGACGTTCCGTATCCCGCGAGTGCAAGCCGACCGAAGGCTCGTCGAGGACGTACAGCGTGTCGACCAGGTGGGAGCCGAGCGCGTTGGACAGCGAAATGCGCTGGGCCTCGCCGCCGCTCAAGCGTCCTGGTCTGGCGATCCAGCGTCAGATAGCCGAGGCCCACGTCCTGGAGGAAGCCGAGCCTGGCATCGAGCTCGTCGATGATGAGCTGCGCCACCTGCCGGTCCGTTGCGGTCAGCGATATCTGTCCCAGCCACTCGTGGATGGCATCGAGCGAGCGGGCGGCGACCGCACCGATGGCCTCGCCGGCCACCCTGATTGAGAGCGCATCGGGATTGAGCCGGCTTCCGCCACAGTCTTCACAGGTCTTGGCCAGCTGATACTGCCGGAGAAACACCCGGATGTACTGCTTGTAGCGTTTCTCTTCCAGGCCCTTCAGGAACGGAAAGATTCCAATGAAGCGTCCCTTCCGCCCATACAGCAGCTCTCGGCGGTGGGTCGCTTTGAGCTTGCTCCAGGGCTTGTCCGTGTCCGCGCCGATCGAACGGGCAAACTCCTGCAGGATGCGCCGCCGTGACTCGTAGCGCGGCTTGGTCCAGGGATCGATGGCGCCCTGGGCGAGACTCTTCTGCGGGTCGCAGATGATCAGCGACTCGTCGTATTCGAGGACCGCGCCGAATCCGTTGCAATTGGAGCAGGCGCCCCGCGGGTTATTGAAGGAAAAAAGCGCGGGCGTCACCGTGACGGCGGGAGTGTCGCAGTTGCTGCAAGCGGGGAACTCGGTGAACCGTAACCGGCCCTCCTCCAGCAGGACCACCGCGATGCCTTCGCCCTCCGCAAACGCAGTGGCGATCGACTCGGCCAGACGCCCGCTCGCCTGAGGCTCCGCCACCAGCCGATCGACCAGAATCAAGAGCTCGTCGCCCGGGTCAGATCCAGCTTGGCTGGCAGCTCGTCCAGGTGGTAGGCGGCTCCATCGGCCATCACCCGGGTGAAGCCGAGGGCGCGCAGGTTCTCCACCACGGCGGCGTGAGTCAGGCGGGCGACGGAGGAAGCGGAAAGGAGACTTGGATCCGGCCGGTCGCCCGAGCCAGGACGTCTTCCACCGCCGACTGGGGCGTGTCCCGGCGCACCGGTCCGCCGCACTTACGGCAGTAGCATTTCCCTACTCGAGCCCACAGCAGCCGGAGATAATCGTAGACCTCGGTTGCGGTTCCCACGGTCGACCGGCTGGAGATAACCGGGTTGCGCTGCTCGATGGCCACTGCGGGCGCGAGGCCCTCGAGCCGGTCCACCATCGGCTTGGGCATGCGGTCAAGAAACTGCTTGGCGTAGGTCGAGAGCGACTCGATATAACGCCGCTGGCCCTCGGCGTACAGCGTGTCGAAGGCCAGGGTGCTCTTGCCCGAGCCGGACGGCCCGGTGATCACGATCAAATCGCGATGGGGCAGGTCTACCGTGACGCCCCGCAGGTTGTTTTGCCGGGCGTTGACGATGCGGATTACGGATTGGGACATCGTCTGAAAATAGGCGGGAAGGGCGGGAAGCGGGGAGGCTTTGCCCTGCTTCCCTGCTTCCCCGCTTCCCCGCTAATTTCCCCCATACATGCCCCGCCTCCTGACCCCCAAGCTCTTGCTGCGTGGCTTCGAATTTTTCCTCGTCGCCTCCCTGGTGGGCTTCGGGATTACGTTGTTGTACGGCAACAACCTCCCCGCGTTTCTCTCCGCCCTCGGCCGACTTCACTGGATCTGGATTCTGGCGGGGCTCGGGCTGGCCTCGCTCGACTGGATCGGCGGCGGGCTCCGGCTCTGGGTGGTGGCCCGGCATGTCTATCCCCGCCCCTCACTCAAAGGATCGATCCTGGCCGGAGGGATGGGGGCCTGGGCCGGCTACATCACGCCGCTCAATTCCGGCGCCGGCCCGATGACGATGTACACTATGCGGCGTTACGGCGTCCCGCTTGCCGGTCGCGGTGACCTCGACCTTCATGAGCTTCGTCGCGACGGTCCTCTTCTTTGCCATCGCGGGCCCCCTGGCCGTGTTCTTCGGGGCTGGGCGTTCGTTGGGTCAGCGGGGCAACGTGCTGGGGCTCTCGCTGTTCGATCTCTTCCTGGGCAGTCTGGCAATCGTCGCCGGGATTGGCCTGCTGATGGCGATCGTGCTGTTCTTCCCCCGCCTGGTGCGGGACCTGATTCACCGGGCCACTGCCGCCATCGGCCGGCGGAGTCGGAGGGTGGCGCGGCGGCTGGAGCTGCTCCAGGCGGGCATCGATCAGGCGCATCAGAGTGTCGTTGCCTTCAAGAGCCCGCGTGGATGGCTGGTTTTGTTCTGGGCCACCATCCTCTCCGGCCCCTCCCACGCGAACAAGCTTCTGGCCGGTTATGTCGCCCTCCGAGCCCTGGGGATCCACGCCAACTTCGTCGACATTCTGCTGGTGCAGACGCTGGTGATGTTTCTACTCTACTTCGCCCCCACCCCAGGGGCCTCGGGGGTAGGGGAAGTTCTCTCGGCGGCGGTGATGTCTTCCTACGTGCCCCGTGAGCTGACTCCGACGTACATTCTCATCTGGCGCTTGACCCTGACCTACTTCACACTGGCGGGAGGGTTCCTGGTCTTTTCCAGCTGGGTCCGTCGTGGGCTCAAGGGAGTGGAGGAAACGTCGCTGCAGGAAGCGGCTTTGACCGAGACCACCGGCTAGCATGGACCAGGACGACGCCCTCGACCGAGGGTACGATGCCGCCCTCTTGCGCCGCCTGCTGGTCTACTTGCGGCCCTATCGCGGCTTCACTCTCCTGGCCGTACTGCTGCTGCTCGCCGGCGCGGGACTCGCATTAGTCGGGCCGGCTCTCACCCAGCGGGCTTTGGACGTCGCGCTCCCCCGGCATGACACCGGTCTGCTGGGCACGTTGGCCGCGCTCTTTCTCATCGCGCTGATCATCGATTTCGTGGTGGAGTACGGCCAGACTCTCCTGACCGCCTACATCGGCCAGCGGGTGATGTACGATCTGCGGACCCAGATCTTCGGCCATCTCCAACGGCTCAGCATCAGTTATTTCGACCGGAATCCGGTGGGCCGCCTCATGACCCGGGTCACCTCGGATGTCGAGACCCTGAATGAGCTGTTTTCGTCCGGGGTGGTGACCGTCTTCGGCGACGTCTTCACCCTCGTCGCCATCATGACGATGATGCTGCTGGTGGACTGGCGCCTGGCGCTGGTCACCTTCTCGGTGATCCCGCTGGTCTGGCTTACCGCCAGGGTCTTCCGCCGCCGAGTGCGGGAGGCGTTCAGCGACATCCGGATCCGGCTGGCCCGGCTGAACGCGTATCTCCAGGAGCGGCTTTCGGGGATGCGGGTAGTTCAGCTCTTCGGCCGGGAGGCCGACTCGGCGTCGAAGTTCGCGGCGCTCAACCGGGACCACCTCCAGGCCCATCTCCGCTCGATCACCATCTACGCCGTCTTCTTTCCCGTAGTTGAGGTGCTTACCGCCGTGGCCATGGCCCTGCTGCTGTGGTACGGTGGGTTGCGCACGCTGAGCGGTACCCTGACCGTTGGGGTGCTGGCCGCCTTCATCCAGCTGACTCGCCGGTTCTTCCAGCCCCTCCAGGACCTCTCGGAAAAATTCAACCTGCTGCAGAGCGCGATGGCCTCGTCTGAGCGGGTGTTCGCCCTGCTGGACCAGCCGGTCACGGTCCAGGAGCCGGTCCACCCGGTGTCGTTACCGCGGCCGGTCCGGGGAGAGGTCCGCTTCGAAGGGGTCTGGTTTCGGTATAGCCCAGACGGTCCATGGGTGCTCCGCGATGTATCATTCACCGCCTCGCCGGGTAAGACCATCGCCCTGGTGGGACACACTGGTGCCGGCAAGACCACCATCGTCAACCTGCTGCTTCGCTTCTACGACCCTGACCGGGGCCGAATTTTGGTCGATGGCGTGGATATCCGAGACCTGTCCACCTCCGATCTCCGGTCGATCATCGGATTCGTCCAGCAGGACCTCTTCCTCTTTGTCGGAGACATTCTTCACAATCTCACCCTGGATGCGGCGATCCCACCGGAAGCGGCTCGGCAGGCCGCGCGGCGGGTCGGCGCCGACCGGTTTATCGAGCGGCTGCCGACCGGCTACGCCCATCGACTCGGCGAGCGGGGGCGTAGCTTGAGCGTGGGTGAGCGCCAGTTACTGAGCTTTGCCAGGGCGCTGGCGCTGAACCCGACCATCTTGGTCCTGGACGAGGCCACCAGCTCAGTGGATGCCGAGGCGGAAGGTCAGATCCAGCACGCGATTGCGGAGCTGATGGCGGGACGCACCAGCCTGGTGGTGGCTCACCGGCTGAGCACCATCCTCCATGCCGATGAGATTCTGGTCCTGCAGCACGGAGAGATCCGGGAGCGGGGAAGCCACCGGGAGCTGCTGGCCCTAGCAGGGCCTCTATCAGCGGCTCTACCAGCTCCAGCTCAGTGCCCAGGAGGCCCGGAAGATCGCCTGATCGGCCTCTGGCGTCGTGGGCTAACCTCTGTTCGCTTGCCTGGTTATATACCGGCGGATACGTTACACGGCACTCGACATTCTCCTCAGGATCAATCGATGATCCACCTCGAAATCGGCGGCGAGCGCTATCCCATCGCTGCCGGTGAGACAGCTATAGGATCGGCGTCTGACAACGCAGTGGTCATCTCGGGCGAAGGGGTGCATCCTCGTCATGCGGTAGTCCAGGGAGCCCCGGCGGGGGCGGTCATCCAAGTGGGTGCCCCGGAGCCGAGGTGAAGGTCAACGGCGTTCGGTTGGGTCCTGAGCCAACCCCGCTCCTGCATGGCGACAAGATTTCCATCGGCCCTCACGAGCTGAGAGTGGTCGATTCCGCCCGGGCCGGCAGCACCCAGCTGTTCGACTCCGGCGCCTTTGCCGATCTGGCCCCTCCCAAGGTCGCCAAAAAGGCAGCCGGCAAGACCGGTGGCCGAGTCGTTTGCCTGACGGATGGTCGGGAGTACACCATTGGAGAGACTCCCCTGCGCCTGGGCCGGGATGCAGGGTCCGATGTGGTCGTCTCCGGGCACGAGGTCTCCCGCCAGCACGCCGAGATCCAGCGGGACCCGGACGGGTACCTCCTGGTGGACAACAGCGTCAACGGGACCTACGTGAACGGTCAACGTGTCGGTAAGACCCACCGGCTCTCCCGGGCCGACGTGATCCGCATCGGTAACGACGAGTTCCGCTTCTACGCTGACGCCCGGGTGTCGGGTCCTCAGAGTGCGATTCTCCTGGCCGCGGAATCCGACCCAGTGCCAAACCAGCCGCCTGGCGGTGCAGCCCAGCGTCTATCCGACACCATGCACGGGATCCCGGCGTCCGAAGCCCGGCGCAATACTCCGCCCTCTTCGGCCGGATTGCCGCTCGCCTCGTTCCTGTTCCGAACCGGGGATCTCAAGGGAAAGCGGCTACCAATCAAAGTGCCGGTGGTCAATATCGGGCGGGGCGACTACAACGATGTCGTGATCGCGGACCCCAGCGTCAGCACCATGCACGCCAAGCTGCAGCGGCGAGAGGCGATCTGGATTCTGACCGATCTCGGCTCTACCAACGGTACCTTTGTCGAGGGGGAGCGGTTGACCGGTGAGGTGCCGCTCTCGCCCGGCACGACTATCCGCTTCGGCGACGTATCGGCCCTGTTCGAGCCGCTGGATGAAACCGTGGCTCCCGAGCGGCCGAAACGAACTCAGATGATGCCGCGGATCGAGGTGGAACCGGCGAAGGTTTCGGAGGAAAAGCCGGTCCCCCCCGTCGTCGCGCCGGCCCGGGAGGCGGAACCCGCAGTCGAGGCTCCCCAGCAGCGCCCCCGGCCGCGACGCCCGATTCACATGGCTCCTCCGAAGCCGAAGAGCCCTTCCACCTTGACCGTGGTCGGACTGCTGATCCTGGTGGCAATACTGGCTTACCTGCTGTCGACTTACTAAACGGAGTCTCGTGCACTTCACTTGCGCCGCTCGTACCGACGTTGGGATCGTCCGTTCGGGCAACGAGGACAACTACCTGATGCTCTCCGACCACGGGATCTTCATCGTGGCCGATGGAATGGGAGGGCACGCGGCGGGTGAGGTGGCGAGCGAGATGGCGGTACGGATCACCTCGCAGGCGATCGGCTCGCTCCGGGGCCTGAGCGACGAGGAGGCCGGTGAGCGGGTACGCAGCGCCATTCGCGCGGCCAACGACGCCATCTTCGAGCGCACGCTGTCGGAGCAGGACAAGCGGGGAATGGGCACTACGGCGACGGTGCTGGTGCTGCTGCCCGACCGCTATCTCATCGGCCAGGTAGGCGATAGCCGGGCGTACCTCTTTCGCGAGGGACGTTTCCACCAGCTCACCAAGGACCACTCCTACGTGCAGGAGCAGGTCGATGCCGGTCTGCTCACTCCGGATCAGGCGCGAGTGCATCCGTACAGCAACGTGATCACCCGCTGCGTAGGAGCCGGAGTCGATGTGGTCCCCGACATCTATTTCGGGTCGTTGGAGAAGGGCGACGTCCTCCTGCTTGCGTCTGACGGACTCACCGGTATGCTGGAGGACGAACAGCTGCTTCAGATCCTTCGGGCAGAGGGAGAGCCTCAGTCGTGGGTCGATCGGATGGTGGCTGAAGCAAACCGGAGAGGCGGGCTCGACAACATCACCGCCATTGTGATCCGCATCGACTCGGTCGACAGTGACACCGGTGAGCACCCGGTGGTCAGTCGCGAGTCACCCGCCCGCGCCTGAGGGAGCCCAACTCACAACCAAGGAGGATCTGTGGACGTTCTGACCTGGATCATCGTCGGGCTGGTAGCCGGGTTGTTGGCTTCGCTCGTCATGGGCGGTATCGGCTACGGTATTCTCGGGGATATCATCGTTGGCATCCTGGGGGCCGTGGTCGGCGGGTGGCTATTCGGTCAAATGGGCTGGGGCACTCCTTTCCCCGGACTGGCGGGAGCGATCTTCGTCGCGTTCATCGGAGCGGTGGTCCTCTTGCTGATTATCCGGCTGCTCCGGGGCGCGAGGCGAGCTCCCTAGAACGAAGCTCGCGCTCGAGGCGGATGTTCGCCCGCTGATAGCGACCATCCGCCACGAGCGGGACCTGAACGAAGCCGTGCTTGCGGTACAGGCGGATGGCAGGCTCGAGGACGGTGTTCGATACAATGATGACGCGCCGGGCGCCCAGCTCGGCGGCAAAGGCAACCGCCCGGTCCATCAGGAGATCTCCAAACCCGCGTCCCCGGGCTTCCGGCGCAACCGCCATTTTGGCAATCTCGCAGTCGTCGGTGCTGTGCCGGACCACAGCACAGGTGCCCTGGACCTGCCCGTCCTCGACCACGAAAAAGATCTCCCCGCCGGGTTCCAGGATTTTCGCTCGTGGATCGCTGAAGACTTCGAGGTCAGGTTCTTCCAGAACAAAGTACCTTTCGATCCAGTCCCGGTTCAGCTGCTCGAAGGCAGCTCTGTACTCGTCGCGGTAACTCACTACGATGGCCTTCCCCATGAGTCGCTTCCTTCCCTGGTCTCCGATACTGGCACTGGCGCTACTCTGCGCCTGCAGTAGCCGCTCGGCGGAAACCGGTCCTCAGCCCGAAAGCTCAGCCATGGTGCAGGTCGAGAATCAGGCCTTCAGTGACATGGTCATTTACGTCGTCAACGGTACGGAGAGGGTTCGCCTGGGACTCGCTACCGGCAACTCGACCAAGTCGTTCACCATCCCCAACTACTTAGTACGGGGAGCGGGAACCCTCCGGTTTCTCGCCGATCCGGTGGGCGGTAGCCGGGCGCCCATCAGTGAGGAGATCACCGTACGGCCGGGCGACATTGTTACGCTGACTATTCCACCGTCATAGATACAGGAGATTTGTCATGGCCGGAACTGATCCGAACGATGCATTGCCCGAGTCAGGCATGGGCGGGGCCTCCGATTCCGGTGCGCACGGGAGACATCCCGCCTCAGCCGCCAAGCTCGATCCCAGGCTGGCTCGGCCCGAGGACGCCCCCGGTGACGCCGCCATCGAGCGGCGGCATCACCACGATTCGAACTACGCCGGGCCTGAGCGAAGAATAGGTCGTGACGGAGCCGCGTTAGTGACGGGCGAATAGCCGGGCCGGTCCCTTTTTCCGGAAGGCGATGACGTCGTAATCGCCGGTCGGCGCTCCCGGCTCAGCCATTCCCGGGGTCCCACTCGGCATGCCCGGTACAGCGAGGCCGGTCACTTCGGGGCGCTCCGCCAGCAAGCGCCGGATGTCCGAAGCGGGGACGTGTCCCTCGATCAGGTAGCCGGCGGCTTCGGCCGTGTGGCAGGAGCGAACCTCCTGGGGAACGCCGAGCTTGTCCTTGAGCGAGTCCATGTCCTCCCGATCGTGGACCGTCGGCTTGAAGCCATTGGCGCGAAGGTGGTCCACCCACTTGGTGCAGCAGCCACAGGTGCTGCTCTTATACACCGTGATGGGGGTCTCCTTCATCAAGTGCAGGGGAAGTTGAGCGATCAACCTGCGGCCGGAGAGGCCGACCAGAAGCATGCCTCCCATCCGTCCGAAAAACCCGCGGCGGTTCAGCATAGTCCTCAATCAATAAAGAGTGGTGTCTTTCCTTAAACGGTGCTCGATCTCCTCGGCCGGGCAGGCGAGAAGCTCTACCACACCGTCGAGCGATGTATTGGGTGGCTTCCCCACGAAGATACGAAGCCGCCGGGCACTGCGGTACAGCTCGTCGGCCACCCGTGGCAGGCCAAGGTGGCCCGCCCGGCCCGCATTGGTCAGCCGCTCGACCGAGCCCCCCCGGGTGCGCAGTGGGAGATTGACTCCCAGCATGGCGGTTCGGGCGGGAAAATCGATCAGCAGATCGCCCGGTTGCAGTCCCGCCCTGGCTGCGACGGCGTCCTCGACTCGTTCCAGCAGATTAGCGTCGGCGGCCACCCATGGTTGTGCCTCACCCGGCAGGTCACTCGCCGGGAGATCCAGGGCCCGCTTGTGCAGCCGCCGGGCTCGAATGCATTGCGCGAGCTGGTTCTGGTCACGGCCGATCAGGACTTCCATCAAGCCGTCATCGGTGGCATCGGAGATGGCCTGAACCGTCAAGCTGCCGCGCCGTACCGCCTGCCGCACTGCCCGCTTGAACATGCAGGTGGCGGAGCGGACCGCATGGTGCCAGTACACATTGCGATACATCTGGTACTTGGCGAAGAGCAGTGACTCCAGCGCGCTGACACCCTTCTCCTGCACTCCGATCTCGAATCGGCCTGGTTCCACCTCTACCAGCGTCAGGGACGACAGCAGCCGGTCCACATCCACGGTCCCGTACGGCACCCCGCACATGCGCGCGTCCCGGCTCAGATAATCGACCTTGTCCAGGTCGATCGAGCCTGAGATGAGGCCCTGCAGCGGACTGGGGCTGACTCCTGAAATCAGCTCACCGACTGCGGCGGGAAAGTTCCGTCCGCCAATCCGGACCAGCGTCTCGCCCAGCTCTCCCTGCGAAAGCTTGGCTACCCCGAGCGTCTCATGGGACGGGAATCCCACTTCCTCCAACGCATGCGAGAATGGGTAGTGACCGATGTCGTGGAGCAGCGCCGCCATTCGTACCGCAAGGCAGTCGCCCTGGGCTGGGGGGCCGATCTCACCCAGCTCCTCCAGCGCCCCGAGTGCCCGCCGGGTGAGGTGGTAGGCGCCGAGGGCGTGCTCGAATCGGCTGTGGGTGGCGCCGGGATAAACCAGGAAGGTGTGACCGACTTGTCTGATATATCGCAGTCGCTGGACGGTCGGCGTGTCCAGGGCCTCGAGCGCGGCTGGATCGAGGCGGATGTTGTCCCAGAGGGGATCGCGGATGAAGTCGGTCTCGGCGGGGCGGCGGGGCAAGATGCAGGGTGGCAGCTTGGCTCGGCAGAATCAGCGCTGTTACTTCGAGCAGTTCCTGCCCCGCGCCCTGCTGCCCCTCTTTCTTCACACGGTCCTGCTCCCGCGACCGGCGCCGGCACTTCCTTCCGGTACTGCTCGAAGTTCTCCCGGAACATCGCCACCAGCCGCTTGGCCTGGGCATCGTACGCGGCCGGGTCTGCCCAGGTGCCCCGGGGCGAGAGGACTTCGGCAGGCACTTCGGGCACCTTGGTGGGAACCTCGAAACCGAACACCGGATCCTTGCTGAACTTGACCTTGTCGAGCTCGCCGGACAGTGCGGCCCGAAGCATGGCCCGGGTGAGGCCGAGCTTCATTCGAGTACCGGTGCCGTAGGGACCGCCGGTCCAGCCGGTGTTCACCAGCCAGACTTTGGCGCCATGCTTGGCGATTCGCTCACCCAGCAGTCTGGCATACACGCCGGGGTGCAGCGGCAGGAACGGTGCGCCGAAGCAGGCCGAAAAGGTGGCCGCTGGTTCGGTCACGCCCCGCTCGGTGCCTGCGACCTTTGCGGTGTAGCCCGAGAGGAAGTGATACATCGCCTGGTCGGCGGTAAGCCGGGCGATCGGAGGCATGACCCCGAACGCGTCGGCGGTGAGGAAGACGATGTTGCTGGGATGGCCGCCGGCGCCGCTGGGGAGATGATTGGGGATATAGTCGATCGGATAGCAGGCGCGGGTGTTCTCGGTGATGGTGTCGGCGTCGAAATTCACCGCTCGGGTGGCCGGGTCGAGCACCACATTCTCCAGCACGGTGCCGAACATCTGAGTTGCCGCGTAGATCTCCGGCTCGGTGTCCGGCCGGAGCCGGATCACCTTGGCGTAACAGCCGCCCTCGAAGTTGAACACGCCGCGGTCGCTCCAGCCGTGCTCATCGTCGCCGATCAGCTGCGCGGGTCGGATCGGCCGAGAGGGTGGTTTTGCCGGTGCCGGAGAGCCCGAAGAAGACGGCGGTGTCGCCGGCCGGCCCCATGTTGGCCGAGCAGTGCATCGGCAGCACGCCCTGGCTCGGCAGCAGATAGTTCAGCGCGGTGAAGATCGACTTCTTCATTTCCCCGGCGTACCGGGTGCCCCCGATCAGCACGACTCGCTTAGCGAAGTTGAGCACCACGAAGGTGCCGGTCCGGGTGCCGTGCCGCGCGGGGTCGGCCTGGAAGTCCGGCGCGTGGAGCACGGTGAAGCCGGGCCGGAACTGGGCCAGCTCGGCGGGCACGGCGCGGATGAACATGTTGCGCACGAACAGCGCATGCCACGCGTTCGGGGTGATGAAGCGGACCGGACAGCCGGTAGGCCGGATCGGCTCCGGCGAACAGGTCCTGGACGAAGACCTCGCGGGCGTCGAGATAGGCGCGGACATCCTCCTGGAGCCGGTCGAACGCCGCGGGCTCCAGCCGAACGTTCTTTTCCCACCAGATGCGGTCGGACAGCGTCGGATCCTCGACCAGAAACTTGTCCTTGGCCGAGCGGCCGGTGTGTGGGGCGGTGACGGCGGTAAAGGCTCCCCGGTCGGTCAGGACTCCTTCCCCCGCCGCAGCGCGTGCTCGATGAGCAGCGGCGCGGGCAGATTGGCAAAGATCCGGATGGGGAAGAGGCCGTGCTCTACGAGGGTGAGATTCTCCCGGGGAACCGCGGTGGTTTCGATCGTCATACGCTCCCAATGCGCGGTGACCGCGCAGTAAACGACCCCAAACGGGTCGAGTCGCGAAAGATCAACAGCTCCACTTCCCTGGTGCAACTCCTCACCGGGTCCCGATGGTCAGCGTCGGCTCGGTGTGATAGGCCAGCTCGGCCGTCGCCCGATCTCGATCGCTGGGGCCGGGAACCACCGGATCGGCGAACATCAGGTCAGTGGCGGCCGGGGAATGAGCGAAGATGCCGATGGCATGTCCCAGCTCATGCGTGGTCGTCAGCGCCAGGCACTGCTCCACGTTGGGGGCGGTGGGTACCACCCTCAGATCGAGAAATATCCGAATCGGAGGCTGGATCTCCCGGCTGCCCGCCGGCAAATCGAAATCGGTGCCACCCTCGCATTCCGGCGCCATGCTGCTCAGCCGGGTCACCGAGAATCCCCCCTTGATCGCCTGTCCGATGGTCACCATCACGTCGGCGACGTTGGAGTCCGAGACCATTACCGCGTCGAACTCGCCGTAGAGGAACCCCGCCTTCCATTGGGCGATACCGTCCCTGGCATGGACCGGCAGATTGAGCGTGTCCTGGGCCCAAACCTTCACCGGCAATCTGGAGCTGGGCCAGTGGAAGCTCAGGGTGTCTGCCGTGCCCGGGCCGGTCGGTGTTATGAGTCGCCACTCATAGGCATTGCTGCGAGCGGGCGACGCAATATCGGCGCAGGAAAGGCTGCCAGCCGCCATCAGAATAGGGATTATCGGCAGAGCGTGGGTGAACTTCATTGGCGAGTCCGGGCCCGCGCCACCCCTAACGACGCTGAAATCCGCTGGACGCCCTGGTGCCCGCTAAATCCCCGGGCGGTGAGCTCGTCGGTGGTAAAGCGGTGGAAATCATAGCGCAGGGACACCATGAACTCCCATCGGGTAGAAAGAGGAGGCCGGTAATCCAACCCGGCACCGGCGAGAAACCGGGTGGTTCCACCCCGCACAAAGATCCCGCTGTCCTCAGCCGGCAGATACCGGATGAGTCCCAGCCCGGCGCGCCAGCTCGCCCGCCGCCAAATCGGCCCCTCCAGGTTGAGCAGAACCGATCCGGTTCGGAGGGTACCGAGATCGGTCTCGGTGACCCCGTCGGTGCTGTGGTACCCCGAGCTGGTCAGGGCGGCCTCCAGGCCGGCCCGGTAAACCGGCGTGATCGGGAGGGATGCGCCGAGGAACAGAGTCGGGGCTATGCTCTGCCGCACATGAATCTCCTGAAAGATGACATCTCGCAGGAGGTTGGTGGCATAGGTGGCGCCCAGGCGGGCGTAGTAGTCGGTCTGGGCCTGGAGAACCGATAAACCGGTGGCAGGGAACGCAAGCAGGAGGGCCAGGAGGGTTCGCATTGAGGAAAGTATGGACTCGGACCGAGAGCCGGTCAACGCGCCCCGCGCCCGGCGCGGGCATAATGGCGCAAACGGCGCAGCATTTTGCGGTCGGTGGTCACCTGGTCGTCACCCTTGGGCGTTTCCAGAATCTTGGCGACGTGGGCCAGCCGGGGATCGGTCATGATGCGGCGGAACGGCTTGGGCCCCAGCGATCCTTCACCGATGAGCTCGTGGCGGTCGCGGCAGGATGCAAAAGGTGTCTTGGAATCGTTGAGATGGAGGCAGTGCAGGTTGGCCAGTCCAGGATCCGGTCCCACTGCCGCCAGATCCCATCATAGTCGTTGACCAGATCGTAGCCGGCGGAGTAGAGATGGCAGGTATCGGCACAGAAGGCGATCCGGTGGCGGACGTCGTCGCCAATCAGGGAGCGCAGCAGCGCCAGCTCCTCGAACGTGCTGCCGAGGGCGGTGCCGCAGCGCGCGGTGGTCTCCAACAAGATCACCACCGAGCCGGGCACCTTGCGGAGACACCGGGTGTACGCGGCTGCATTGCGGGCCAGGCCGGCATCGCGGTCATCGATGTAGTTGCCCGGGTGCGACACCAGATAGGGAATGCCGAAGGCCTCGCAGCGGCCGAGCTCCTGGATGAAAGACGCCTCCGACCGAGCACTTAAGGCTCGATCCGGCGACGCGAGGTTGATAAGGTACGAATCATGCGCCACTATACTGGAGAGCCGGCAGCGCTCAAATTCTCTGCGGAACGTCGAAAACGATTCCCTCGGGATTGCCGGCTCACGCCACTGGCTGGGCGTCTTGGTAAATACCTGAATGGCGGTCGCTCCGATCGCCTTCCCTCTGACCGGCGCTTTGTCGACGCCGCCCTGGACCGACACATGGGCCCCCAGACGCTCCGCCGTCCTCAACTGATCCATTTGCCTTCCTTGATCGCGTGATCGAGCAGGCCGCCGAGCAACCGCCTCGCCCGAAGATCCTCCTGGTGGGGGATGCCTCCGCTCGTCCCTACCGGACTGGAACGGGCCCTGACCCGGGCCGGCTTCCAGCTCCTGGAGCAGGAGGACCTGGTTAACGCTCCTGAGGCGGACGCGGTTCTCATTACCCTCATGGACATCGATGAGCGACCGCTCACTCAACTCCTGCCACCGGTCTCCCGTGCCACGGCGAGCGCAGCCCCCCGGCTCGTGATCCTCTCGGCTCCCAACCCCGACGGCCCCGCGGCGGCGCTGGCGCTTGGCGCCGCGGACGCGCTGGTGGCCCCGGTCCATCTTCCCGAGCTCTGCGCTCGATTATACGCCCGCATTCGCGAACACAGGTACCCCGATCCGGTGGCAGCCCCTCCCCCGCTCGAACGGCAGGGAGGCCCCGGCGGCCCCCGGGGAACGCCGAGCCCGAAACGGGAGTGCTCGATCGCAAGGTGCAGGAGGAGTTCGAGCGGGCTCGACGCTATTCGCTCAGCTTCAGCCTCGTCCTGCTCGGGGTAGACGAGCTACCGGATTCCGTCCAGACCGAGGACTTAGCGGAGGCGGACCGGATCCGATGCGAGGTGGGACAGGTGCTCCGCCGGGAGCTCAGGCTGCCGGATTTTGTCATCCCGTATGGAGCGAGCGAGTTTGCCATCGTGCTGCCGGAAACCGACCAGATCGGGGCCCGCCAATCGGTGATCCGGGTGCGCGAGCGGCTGGCTGCCGTGCCCCTCGAAGGCGATCCGCGGCTGGAGCGAAACCGCTTCAGCGCCGGGATTGTAACCTATCCCCACCCGGCGGCATTCCAGGCCGATGATCTCTTTGCCATGGCTGAGGCGGCGTTGATGCGGGGCAGGGCGCAGCTGGGGGAGCGGATCGGGGTGGCGCTGTAGGTCGCCCTACCTCTTCCGAAGCCACGTCGTGGGATCCAGCGCGATCTGGTTCTCACCCCGGATCTCGAAATGCAGGTGAGGACCGTAGTCCGAGTTCTGCCCGCCCACCGTCCCGATCACCCGCCCCTTGTCCACCGACGCTCCCAGCTTGACATCGGCCGACTCCAGGTGGGAGTAGACCGAGTAGTATCCGTTGCCGTGCTCCAGGACGATCGTGAGTCCGTAGGTTCCGAACTGTCCCACCAGCCGGACTTTCCCCGACTCTACCGCTTTGACCGGTGTCCCCACCGGCGCTGCGATGCCGACGCCGTTCCAGCGGATGATGCCCCCGCTGGGCAAGGTATCGCGGCCAAACCGGTAGACGATGGCACCTTCGACCGGCCAATCGAGCTTCCCCAGGTCAGCGGTGGTGATGGACCCAGCGGTGCTGGTGCCGCCCCGAAGCGCGCTGCGGGCGAGCTCGTCGCGCCGGGCTCGCTCCAGTGAGGCCAGCAGCCCATTGAGTCGCGACTCGTCCTTCTGCAGCTCGGTGAGCCGCCGTTCGGTGCTGCGAGCCGACCGCTGCAGGCTCTGCAGCTTGCGAGCCCGCTCGGAGGCCAGCTCGGTGTACTTCGCGAACTCCGCCTCCCGCTCCTCCCGCCGCCGGTCCAGCTCCCCCCGCACATTGAGGATGTTATTCCGCTGCTGCACCACGCGATTGCGCAGCTCCTCCACGTCGGTCACCAGCATCCGATCCTGCTCGCTGGTGAGATAGAGATATTTGTAGCGGCTGAGCAGATCGCCGAAGGATTCGGCGGCGAGCAGCACCTGAAAGGTGTGTAGCGGTCCTCGCTTGTAGATGTCCACCAGACGGCGTTGCAGCACCGCCCGCCGCTCGGCCAGGTTGTCCTGCGCCAGGATCAGCTCGGCGCTCGACCGGTCGAGCTGCGAAGCCAGTCCGCCGATCTGCCGCTCGATCTCGCTGACGATACGCTGGGTGGACTCCCGCTGCCGCTCCAGATTGCTGAGCTCGTCGTTGACGTCGTGCACCTGTCCCTGGAGCCGCTCCTGCTGCCGCTGAAGCCGGTCTCGCTCGGCGCGGATCTCGTCCAGTCGGCGGCGGCTCTCCTCGAGATCCGGAGTTCCCTGGGCGTGCGCTGGGATGGCTGAGAGAAGGAGTATTGCGAGCCCGCCGAGCGGGGCAGCGGGGCAGCGGGGCAGCGGGGCTGCAACCGCACACCGGAAGGTCATCAGCAGCCTGAACAAACTGCCCCGCCGCCCCGCTGCCCCGCTGCCCCGCCCCCTACACATGCCTGAGATGTCGCCCCACGCTCACCAGGCTGCCTCCCAGGCCGAGCAGGACACCGAAAATGATGATCAGCACCATGTGCTCGGGCCGGAAGAAAACCAGGCCGGAGAACGTGCCCCCGCTCTTGTCGCGAAAGAGCAGATAGCCGGCGTAGCAGAGAACCAGAGACAGCAGCCCGCCCAGCAGCCCCTTCAGCGCGCCCTCCAGCAGGAACGGGCCCCGGATGAACCAGTTGGTGGCGCCCACCAGCCGCATGATCGAGATCTCCCGCGCCCGCTGGAGCAGGGTGAGCCGGATAGTGACCCCGATGATCACCACCGCCACCGCCGCAAAGGCCAGCCCGATCACCACACCTACGAGACCGGTGACGTTCCGGATGGAGTCCAGCTTCTGCACCCATTCCCGGCCGTAGCGGACGTCCTCAATGAAGCCAAACCCCCTGAGCCGCTGGGCCACCTGCTCGACGGTGGCCGCGTCGCGGTATCCATCCTTCATCCGCACCTCGATCGAGGCCGGCAGGGGATTGACCTGCAGGTCGCGATAGGCGTCGCGGAATTCGATCAGCTCGGTGCGGGCCCGCTGGAGCGCATCTTCCTCGCTGACGAAGCTCACGTCCCGTACCTCGGGGAACGCGGCGATGTCCTGGGTGGCGATGGCGATCGTCTCGGCCGGCGTGCCCCGCAGGATGTAGGCGACGATCTCCACCCGCTCCTCCAGCGCCCGGAGCGATTGGCGCAGATTGACTGCCACCAGCCCGAAGAGCCCGAGGGTGAAGAGGGAGAAAGCGATGGTGGTGACCGAGAGCGCCGACAGGAGCGGCGCCCGGCGAAAGGAGAGCAGGGCCTCCCGGGTGAGCAGCTTCACTGCGCCTCCATCGCGGCTTCATCCACCTCGCTGTCGTACACCAGGCCGCCATCCCGCATCTCGATGATGCGATACGTCGGTCTGCCGGACCAGGTCGAGATCGTGGGTGGCCATGACCACGACCGTGCCGCCCGCGTTGATGTCGCGGAGCAGCTGAAAGACCCCGCGGGTGGCCCGCTCATCGAGATTTCCGGTCGGCTCATCGGCCAGGAGAATGGCGGGGTCGTTGACCAGCGCCCGCGCAATGGCCACCCGCTGCTGCTCGCCGCCGGAGAGCTCGCGGGGATAGGCCCGGCTCTTGGCCGAGAGTCCCACCTGGGTCAACACCCGCATGACCCGGGCGGCGATGGTATCGGTTCGCGCGCCGGTGACCTCCAGTGCGAACGCGATGTTCTCCGCCGCCGTCCGATCCTCCAGCAGGCGGAAATCCTGGAACACGACGCCCAGCCGGCGGCGCAGCCGGGGCACGTCATCCGGCTTGAGCGCGGTGACGTTGTAGCCCGATACCCGCACCTCGCCCGCGCTGGGCTTCTGCTCCGCGAACAGCAGCTTCATGATGGTGGACTTGCCCGCGCCGGAGTGGCCGGTCAGGAAGACGAACTCGCCCTTGGAGACGTGAAAGGTCACGTCCTTCAGGGCCAGCGCACCATTGGGATAGGCTTTGTAAACGTTGGCAAAGCGGATCACGGAGTGGAAGAGTAAGTCTTACCCTTCTCCAGCGCCTGCTCCAGATCTCCAATGATGTCCGCCGCGTCCTCGAGCCCGCAGCTGAGCCGGAGGAAGCCGTCCGGGAATGCCGATCTTGGCCCGGCCTTCCGGCCCGATGCCCTTGTGGGAAGTGAGCCGCGGCTCCGAGACCAGGGTCTCCACTCCGGCGAGACTGGGTGCGTGGGCGATCAGCTTGAGCTTCTTGAGCAGCCGCTCGGCGGCCTTGGCTCCGCCCTTGAGCTCGAGGCCAACCATGCCCCCAAAGCCGTTGAGCACCGCCTTGGCGCGCTCGTGATCGGGATGCGACGGCAGTCCGGGGTAATGAACCTTGGCGAACCCCTCGTGGCCTTCCGCCCACTTCGCTACCGCCATGCCATTGGCGTTGTGCCGCTCCATCCGGACCGCCAGGGTACGCATGCCCCGGTCGATCAGCCAGGCCGCGTGCGGGTCGATGGCCTGGCCCCACAAGCGCATCAGCCGGTTCACCTCCTCGACGAATGAGCTGGAACCGGCGACCGCACCGGCAATGACGTCGCTATGGCCATTCAGGTATTTCGTTGCGCTGGTGATGACGACATCCGCGCCGTGCTCTATGGGCCGGAAGTTGATCGGGCTGGCAAAGGTGGCGTCGACCAGGAGCGCCACGCCTTCGGCCTCGGCTACGTGGGCGATCGGTGCCAGATCTACCACCCGCATCAGCGGATTGGTGGGCGTCTCGACGAAGATGGCCCGGGTCGATTTGCGAACCGATTTCCGCCAGAGCCTCGGCTGCTCCGGGTTCACGTAGGTGACCTCGATGCCCAACCGGCCCAGCTCCTCGTCGAACAGCTTCTGGGTACCCCCGTAGATCCAGGTGCTCGAGATCAGGTGGTCGCCCGGGCGCAGCACCGCCAGGTGCGCCAGCGCGGTGGCGCCCATGCCGCTGGCGACGAAGATGGCCTCGTCGGCCCCCTCCAGCAGAGCATACTTCTTGGCCAGCTCGACTTGATTGGGGTTATTGCCGTACCGGCTGTAGAGAACCTCGTCGTCGCTGCCGACCGGATTGGTGAAGGTGCTGCTCTGGTGCAGCGCCGGCGCCACCGGGGTCCAGTCGGCCCGGCGGTGGGGAACCCCGTGAATGGCAGTAGTGGAGAAGCCGAACTGCCGGCTCATGCCGTGGGAAGGGGATGATAGAGCTCCCCGACCGGACGTACCAGACGATTGAGCGCCAGATCGCGGAGCGCCGCGCGGCTGCGCGCTTCCAGCCATCCCAGCATGCGCGACAGGTCGGCTACACTGAGCGGACCGCGCTCGCCGATGCAGGCGAACGCCCGCCGCGCATCGTCGGCCACCCAGCCCAGGAGCCGGGGTTCCCGGCTGCCGGGAGGAACCGCAGTCACGGCGAGGCGATTGTGGATCAGCACGTGGTCGATGGCCTCGTGGTGATCTTCCCGCAGACCCTGCAGCACCACAAAGCAGGCGGTGCGGCCGGCAAGCAGCAGCTTGGCCACCACTTCGTCGGCGCAGCTCAGATCGACCAGCTCGATTTCGGAGAAGTCCAGTAAGGCGGTGAGACATTCGGATCGGGCCAGGGTCTCCTCGATCCGGGTTCGCACTGCGGCCCCGGTGGGCCGGGTAACCAGGTTGCGGTAGGGCGCGGCCACGGCCTCGCGCAGCAGGTGTCCGATCCGAATGGTCTGGATCATCGCTTCTCCCCGCTCTGCGCGGGGATGATGATCTGGACCTGGGAGCCGGGGAAGTACGGGCAGCCGGTCGGTCAAGGGGACATCCTCATCCCATGGCGGAACGATGGCCAGCCGCGCGGTGCCGCTGCGAATCGAGATCTTCCCCTCCCACTGATCGAGAAATCGTTTGATGAAGGCAAGGCCCTGTCCCCGGCCGGGGTCGCGAAAACGGCTCACACCCTGGATCAGCGCCGCTTCCAGCGCCGCTCCGTCGCCCCACCGCTCACCGAAGCGCTTGGCATGGGTGCTCTCGAGCGAACGCCGGAACCCTACCCCGCCGTCGCTCACGGCGATGACCACCACTCGCCGGCCGAGGCGGCGCCGAAAGGTGTAGGCCTGAACCGCGACCCATCCGCTGGTGCCGGCGTGCTCCACAATATTCTGACACGCCTCCGAAAGCGCCATACTGAAGCGCAGGGTGGCCTTCATCTCGAGGCCGAGCTCGCCATGAAGAATCCGGGAGGCGCCCTCGGAGATCTTGTCCACCACGCCGTGGACGTCCTCCGATGCCCGCACCGGCGTCACATCGAGCAGCACATCCGAGGGCCCAGTCGTGGCGCTCCGGGGGACCTTGCCGTGCAGCTCGAAGAGCTCAGCGGCCTGAAGAAAGAATCCCGCCCGAGCCCAGTACCGCTTGACCTCATCACTGGTGGGCACCGTGAGCAGCGGCCGCTCCCGTTTCGCCTCGGCCAGCGCCTGTCCCGCGGTGAGCAGGCCAATCAAGCCGTAGGGCGAGGCCCATTGGGTGCCCCGGGCGTCGAATAGCAGCTTTTCTTCCGGGGGCCACTCCCCGAATCCCTCGGCGAAGCTATCGAAGCTGCGATCGTCGAAATGCGCCGGCACCTCGATGACCCGGGTCACGGGGTCACCAGCTCGCCGCGGAGGTGGCGCGAGAGCCCACTGGCGCCCCGAAAGCCGGCGTTGCGGGCGGCCAGTCCGGCGGCGTGCTGCAGCGCCGCCTCCACCGGGTCGCCGGCGAGCAGCCGGGCAAATGCAGCCGCGCCGAACACGTCACCACAGCCAGTGGGATCGAGAGTCTCGACTGGGGCGGAGCGCTTGATCAGACGCACTGTGGGCGGGCGGAGCGGCGGGGCAGTACTCGCGTTGGGACCGCGGTCTGTACCGCTGCCCCGCTGACCCGCTGCCCGCCAGCTATCGAACCCCGGCGCCGCAACATACGCCACGCCTTTGGGACCCAGCGTCACCGCCAACAGCGACACTCCCGCGCCCAACGCATCTGCTGCCAGCGTGAGCGGGTCGGGAGTGAGCTGCTGCATCTCGTCCTCATTCAGCTGCACGAAATCGAAACAGCTGAACCAGGTCGCGGCGTCCGGCAGCGGCTGCAACACCCGGATGCCGTCCTGCTGCATGCCGAGGAAGAGGCTGTGCAGATCGGCATAGATGGGTCCCTTGAATCCTCGGCGCAGCGCTTGGGCCGTACCCAGACACAGCTCGAAGCCGGAAATGAAGTTGAGATAGATGGCGTCCAGATCCTGCACCATGGGGCCGAGCTCGCCCCAGGTCCAGCCGGGAACGCCGCCCGCCATCCGCTCGCAGCGCCGCTCGCTCGATTGGTAATGCAGCACCACCCGGTTGTTCGGGGCGGTGACTTCCACGCAGCGGGCGCCGGGCGCAAGCCGGGACAATCCCCGCAGGAAGCCCTGGGCCTCGCCGCTCAGGTCGCGACCCACCTTGATCAGCGGCACGATCTCCCACTCCCGCGACAGGCTGGCGTCCAGTCCCGCGAGCGCGTAGGCGATGCCGCCCCACTCCTCCACCGGCGGAGCCAGCGGGTCTCGGCCATAGATGAGGTCCCACACCAGCGACCCGACGATCCCGATTCTAGGCACGGTGGTCCAAGAAGGCCTTCGCGGCTCCGTACACGCCGGCACTGCCGGAGAGCTCACCGGGCACGATGCGGCACACGCTGACCGCCGGCTTGAAGGCTCGGCGGGCAACCTCCCGGCGCAGCGGGACGAAGAGGTGGTCTCCCGCCAGGGTCACGCCGCCGCAGACCACCACCACCTCGGGATTGAAGATGTTGAGCAGGTTGGCGATGCCGGCGCCGAGAAACTTGGCGGTGTCGTTGACAACTTCGAGCGCCAGGTCGTCGCCGTCGTGCGCGGCCTGGTAGACGGTCTGGGCGGTGATCTGCCGGAGATCGCCGTTCACGTACTGCGCCAGCCGGCTCACCGCTCCGGCCTTGATCTCCTCGATGGCTCGCATCGCGATGTTGGGGCCCGAGGCGTAGGCTTCCAGGCAGCCGTAGTTGCCGCATTTGCAGCGGCGCCCCTCGGTGTCGATGGTGGTGTGGCCGATCTCCCCGGCGCAGTCGGAGGCGCCGTGAAACAGCTTGCCGTCGAGAATGATTCCGCCGCCGATTCCGGTCCCGATGGTGATCCCGATGGCGGTGCGGGTCCCTCGGGCTGCGCCCATCCACCACTCTCCCAGCACCGCGCAATTGGCATCGTTGTCCAGGGCGGCGGGCAGGGCCAGCCGGTCGTGGATGATCTGGCGCAGCGGCAGGTTGACCCAGCCCAGATTGGGAGTGAGGAGCACCACGCCGCTCTTGGTGTCCAGGGGCCCCGGCGCTCCCACGCCCACGCCAATGATCTCCGCGCCCCGGACCTCCCGCTTGGTCTGCTCGATGGTACGCTGAGCCAGCGTAATGAGACGGTCGAGCACGTCGGTCTGGCCCGCCTCGGCGTGGGTCGGCTCGCTGCCGAGTGCCACCATGGACGACCCGTCCACCGCCACGCTGCCAACCACGAGGTTGGTGCCGCCGATATCAATTCCCAGGACAAATCGCACGCGAATCCTCCGCACTCGCGAGGGTGGCCACCGCCTTGGCGACAAGATCTACCGACAGGTCCCGCATGCAGCGGTGATGCCCCAGCGGGCAGACCTGGGGACCATGGCTGGAGCAGGGGCGGCAGGGCAGGTCATCGATACCCAGGACGACGTCGCCGTGCCCCCGCGGACCGAAGCCAAACTCGGGCACGGTCGGCCCAAAGAGCGCCACCACCGGCGTTCCCACCGCGGTAGCCAGATGCAACGGCGCCGAGTCATTGGTGATCAGCACCGAGGCCCGCTCGATCAGCGCCGCGGAGCCCCGCAGGCTGAGGGCACCCGCGGCGCTCACCGCGCGACCCCGGGAAGCAGCCACGATCGAGTCGGCCAGGGTGACATCGTCCATGCTTCCAACGATGACTGCCGGCCGGTCGAGCACGGTGGCGAGCTCGGCATAATACGGCCATCGCTTGGTTCCCCAGATCGACCCTGGGGCCAGCACCGCGAATCTTGGCGCCACGCCGTGCGCGCCGAGCCAGTGATCGGCCGCCGCGTAGTCCTCCGGCTGCAAGCCAACACTCACCCGGGGTGGCATGCCACCGGACGATCCAGCGAGGGCCAGCAGGCGCTCCACCTCGTGGCCTTCGCGCGGCCGGCGGACCCGCCGGGTATAGCTCATTGCGGCCGGACTGTCAGCGAAACCGATTCGCTCGGGCGCTCCCGACCAGAGCGCCAATGCCGCCGAGCGGAGTGACTGGTGGGGCAGGACGACCCGGTGATAGCCCCGGCCCCGCAGCGATTTTCCGACCTGCCAAAGCCCGCGCCAGCCGCGTTGGCTGCCGTGCTTGTCGTATCGCACCACCGTATGTACCGCCGGATGATGCTCCAGCAAGGGCGCCGCGGCAGGAGTGGTAACCACATCCACCGGTCCGTCTCGCTCGGCCAGCCGGGAGAGCAGCGGCGTGGTGAGGACCACGTCGCCCAGAAAGGCGGTTTGGATGACCAGAGTGCGTGAGCGGTCAGCGGTAAGCGGTGAGCGGGCGTCGCTCGCCGGCCTATCTTGCTCGTTCGAATTCCCCCGCTTACTGCTCACCGCTCACCGCTCACCTCCTCAGTCCACCTGCAAGACGGCCAGAAACGCCTCCTGCGGAATCTCCACCGCCCCGATCTGCTTCATCCGCTTCTTGCCCTCCTTCTGCTTCTCCAGGAGCTTGCGCTTGCGGGTGATGTCCCCGCCATAGCACTTGGCAAGCACGTCCTTGCGGAACGCGGAGATGGTTTCCCGGGCAATGACCTTGTTGCCGATCGCTGCCTGGATCGCCACCTGGTAGAGCTGGCGGGGAATCAGCTCCTTGAGCTTCTCCGCCACTTTGCGGCCGTATTCCTGCGCCTTGTCCCGGTGGATGATGACGCTGAAGGCATCGACCGGGTCGCCGTTGATGAGCATGTCGAGCTTGACCAGGTCGGACTCGCGGTAGTCCGCCGCCTCATAGTCCAGCGAGGCGTATCCCCGGCTGAGCGACTTGAGCTTGTCGTAGAAATCGAGCACGATCTCGCCCAGAGGGAACTCGAAATCGAACTCGACCCGGGTGGTGTCGATGTAGTGCATCCCATTGTACACCCCTCGCCGCTCCTGCCCCAGCTTCATGATCCCCCCGATGTAATCCGCCGGCGCCATGATCCGGGCCTTGACGTAGGGCTCTTCGATCCGCGTGATATTGGCGGGGTCGGGGAGATTGCTCGGATTCTCCAGCAGCAACATCTCGCCGTCGGTCTTGTACACGTGGTACTCGACCGTGGGCACGGTGGTAATGAGCGCCAGGTCGAACTCCCGCTCCAGCCGCTCCTGCACGATCTCCATGTGGAGGAGACCGAGGAAGCCGCAGCGAAACCCGAAGCCCAGCGCGGTAGACGATTCCGGCTCGTAGTGCAGGCTGGCGTCGTTGAGCCGGAGCTTTTCCAGCGCGTCGCGCAGATTCTCGTACTGGTCCGAGTCGGTGGGGTAGAGGCCGGCAAAGACCATGGACTTGACCTCGCGATACCCCGGCAGCAGCTCGGTCGCGCGGTTGGCGGCGTCCAAGATGGTGTCCCCGACCCGGGCATCCCGCACGTCGCGCAGGCTGGCCACCAGGTAGCCGACTTCACCGGCCACCAGCTCGCCGGTGGGGTGCTGCCCCAGCTGGAGGTAGCCGACCTCGTCGACATGGTGTACGTCGTCCGGGTGGGCCCCGAAGACGATCTCCATCCCCTCCCGCACGGCGCCGTCCACCACCCGGATGCTGGGAATCCCGCCCCGGTAGCGGTCGTAGTACGAATCGAAGATCAGGGCCCGCAGCGGCGCATCTACTCGGCCCGCGGGGAGGCGGGACCCGGGCCACCAGCGTTTCCAACAGCTCGGGAATGCCGGTGCCCTCCTTGGCCGAAACCGCCAGGATCTCCTCCCGCTTGGCGCCGATCAGATCCATGATCTCCTTGGCACGGACCTCCGGCTCGGCCCCAGGCAAATCGATCTTGTTGAGTACCGGGATGATCTCGAGCCCGGCGTCCATCGCGAGAAAGAGGTTGCTCAAGGTCTGGGCCTGGACCCCCTGGGACGCATCCACCACCAGAATGGCCCCCTCGCACGCGGCAAGGGAGCGGGAGACCTCATAAGTGAAGTCCACGTGGCCCGGCGTATCGATGAGGTTGAGCTCGTAGGTCTGGCCGTCCCCAGCGGTATAGCTCATCCGCACCGCGTTCAGCTTGATCGTGATCCCGCGCTCCCGCTCGAGGTCCATGGTATCGAGCAGCTGCTCCCGCATCTGTCGCTTTTCCACCGCGCCGGTGGCCTCGATGAGCCGGTCGGCCAGCGTGGACTTGCCATGGTCGATGTGGGCGACGATGCAGAAGTTGCGGATGCGTTGCGACATGGGGGGAAGATAGGCGGGGCAGCGGGGAAGCGGGGCAGCGGAGCGGCGAGAGCTCAGCTGTGAACGACTCGGACGAGTGTGATTACACTTTACGCGCCATGTCAACTACGGCCACGGTCGACCGCTGCCCCGCCTGCCCCGCTGCCCCGCCGCCCCGTCGCGTCTCACCGCGCAGGACCTCGGCATGCTGCTCGTCTGCCTCATCTGGGGCCTGAACTTCAGCGTCACCAAGTTCGCGCTGGTCGAGATTCCCCCGCTGCCGTTCACCGCTGTCCGGTTTGTGGCTGCGAGCCTGCTGCTGTGGGTGGTCCTCCGGCTGGTTGAAGGCCCCACAGCGGAGCCGCGCGTGGGCATCAAGCGGCTGGTCATCCTGGGTCTGATCGGGAACACCTGTTACCAGCTCGCCTTTACCGTGGGTCTCTCGAAGACCACTGCAACCAACAGTGCCCTCATCCTTTCGACCGTGCCGACGGTCGTCGCGCTCTTTGCCGGTGCGCTCGGTCTGGAGCGGATCACGCCGAAGATGTGGCTTGGGATCGCGCTGGGCACGCTGGGCGTAGTCCTGGTGATCGCCACTCGAGGCGTGGGATTCGACGTCAAAACCCTGCCCGGCGACCTGCTGACCATCCTGGCGGTGCTTTGCTGGGCCGGCTATACCGTCGGGCTGCGCCAGGTACCTGCCGGCATCAGCCCGCTGCGAGTCACCACCATTACCACCATCGCTGGTACGCCCGGTCTGCTGCTCGCCGGCCTTCCCGGCATGCTTCGGTTGCAGTGGGAGAGTGTCAGGGTCGAGGCGTGGCTGGCGTTGGGCTATGCCGCCGTGCTCTCGCTCGTGGTGGCGTACCTGCTCTGGAACCGGAGCGTGAAGGCGGTCGGCGGCACCCGGACCGCGATCTACATGTGCATCACCCCGCTGTTCGCGGTCGCTGGCGCCTGGCTGCTATTGGGCGAACGGCCGCATCCGCTGCAGGGCGTTGGTGCGGTCTTCATCATTGCGGGAGTGCTGCTTGACGAGGGCGGCGGAGAAGGGAACGGATAGACGTCTCTCCGGCCCTCCGCTCTCTTACTGCTCCACAATCTCCCTGTACGACTCCGGCTTCCACTGCGGCCGATTGGGCGCGTTCGCCACTTCCTGTCCCAGATAGAACAGCAGCCGGACGATCCGGGCCTCCTTCTCGCTGTTGATCTTGTCGGGCGAGTCGGTGACCTCGTGGTAGTCCTGGTGCACCCCATTAAAGAAGAAGAGGATGGGAACGCCGCGCCGGGCGAAGTTGTAGTGGTCGGAGCGGAAGTAGAAGCGCTCCTCCGGCCAGCGGTCATCGATGGCGGTCATGCCCAGCTCCCGGTGCGCCGCGTTCACCCGATTGAGGGTGGCGCCCAGGTCGGAGTGCTCCTTGCCGATGGCGACGATGGTATCCGGCCAGTTGCGACCGATCATGTCGATGTTGATGTCCGCCACGATGTCGCCGATCGGCACCGGCGGGTGGGCGCTGAAATGGTCGCTGCCCCAGAGTCCCTTCTCCTCGCCGCTCACCGTCAGGAAGATGATGGAGCGCTTGGGCCGGGCGCCCGGCCGGCTGAACGCCTCCGCCAGCTCGATGACCCCGACGGTGCCCGACCCATCATCATCCGCCCCATTGTTGATGCTGTCCGGCTGTCCCGGGGTGATGCCGATGTGGTCCATGTGGGCCGAGTAGACCAGGTACTCGTGCTTGAGCTTGGGATCGCTTCCCTCGAGGATCCCCACGGTGTTGGGAGCGGTCAGTGACGAGATGACGCTGTCCTTCATCTCGATTGCCACTTTGAGACTCGGAAGCTCCTTCAGCACGGTGCCGCTCCCGGAGCGCGCCGCCGCCAGATCGACCTTCGCGGCCCGAAGCGCCGGCTCGAGCGCGGCCCTCCGCACCGACCAAGAGCACCGGCTGCTCGGAGATGCCAATCACGGAGCGCTCCGGCGCCCGCGCCGGAATGGTCTTGGCAAACGACGCCGAGTCCCGGTCGCTCAGCAGGATCAGGGCCCGGGGTCTCCCGCCATAAAGGGTGCGGATCCCCTGTTCCACCTCGGCCGACCCCGAATCAGCGACGCTGAGCGGAACCAGGAGGATCCTGCCTTTTACCGCGAGCGCTACAGCAGAGGCGGCGGTGAGCGGTCCGGTCACCATCATCGCCGGGCCGATCACCGGCTGCAACGGCACCTGGCCCGCCACCAGCCGGGCAGAGCTGGTGAAGGCCGCATCCGACTTCACCCCGCCGGCGCTGAGCGAGACCCTCGACTGCGTCAGGTCCAGCCGCCGGCGAGCAATCGGGTAGCGCTGGAACCAGGAGCCGGAGTCGCCGCCGGGACGGAGGCCGAAGGCCTTGAACTGGTCGGCCACGTACTGCGCCGTGAGCTCCAGTCCCCGGCTGGGTGTGTCCCGTCCCATCATGGAGTCGTCAGCAATGATGCCGATCCGGCGGGCCACGTCCGGCCCCGTGATCGTGCCCGCCGCCTTGGTCAGCGGAGCGGCGGTTTGAGCGAGAAGAGCAACCGGACATACCAGCAGCAAGCCGAGCAGCGTCGGACGGCGCATTGAGTTGGATCCTGAATAGAAGTTGATGCGAGGAGCTTACCGGTGGAGCCTCGTCTGGATCAAGCTACGGTGAGGTGCCGCTCGCGGTTTCAGCGTTTGACTCTACTCTGACGCCCGGATACGCTTCCCCTCCCATGCACCAACCCGCTGCCTCCCCTGGCCGTGCCCGCCTGGACCTGCTCGATCCCCTGGAAGTGTCGAAGCTGGGTGGTCTCGAGATCATCACCGAAGGCGTGGTGGAAGGCTTTCTCAGCGGCCTGCACCGCTCGCCCCGGCGCGGCTTCTCCGTCGAATTCGCCGAGCACCGGATGTACCAGCCCGGCGACGAGCTGCGCTACGTCGATTGGAAGATCCTCGGCCGCAACGACCGGCTCTACGTCAAACAGTTCGAGGAAGAGACCAATCTTCGCGCCATCATCGTCTGCGATACCAGCCGGTCCATGGCCTGGAGCGGGTCTCCCGACACCGTGCTGCCCAAGCTCGCCTACGCCCAGCGGCTGATCGCCGCGCTCTCGCTGGTGCTCATCCGCCAGCGCGACGCCACCGGACTGATCACCTTCGACGACGACGTCCGCACCGTCACCGCACCCCGTGCCCGGCTGAGTCACTGGCACCAGCTGCTGCAGGTGATCGGCGGATTACGGGCGGGACATGGGACCGCGGCCGAGCCGGCGTTGCGCCGCGTCATCGGGCAGCTCCGGCGGAGAGGGCTGGTGGTGTTCGTTTCCGACCTCCTGCTCGACCGGGCACTCGCCCTCAAGGCGCTCCGCTTTCTGCGCCATCGTGGCCACCAGGTACTGGTCCTCCATATCATGGATCCGGCCGAGGTCACCCTGGGCGGCCCCAACGAAGCCCGGTTCGAGGATCCCGAGACCCACGCTACCGTGGTGCTCCGGCCGCGGGACTGGGCCGGTGCCTACCGCGACACCGTTCGAAACGTCGTGAGTGAATGGCGGCTCGCCTGCCGCCGCCATGGCATTGCCTACCACCGCGTCACCACCGACACGCCCTTCGGCGTAGTACTCCGCGAGGCCCTGGCGCAACCTTCTCGCTCGGCATGATCGGCTTTCTGCACCCGTGGGTGTTGGCCGGGCTCGCCGCGGCCGCGATCCCCATTCTCCTCCACCTGCTCGCGCGCCGCGAGCCTCCTACCGTGGTGTTCCCGGCGGTGCGCTACCTGGTGACCACCACCCGGGAGCACCAGCGCCGGCTCAAGCTGCAGAACTGGCTCCTGCTGCTGCTGCGCACCCTGCTCATCGTCCTCGTGGTGCTTGCGGCTGCCGCACCCAGCATGCCGCTGAGCGGGGTGCCCGGCCACTCGCCCAGCGCGCTGGTCCTGATCGTGGACAACTCCCCCAGCAGCGGTGCGGTAATGGAAGGAGCGCCCCTGCTCCGGCAGCTGGTCGCGGCCGGGCACCGAGTGCTGGCCCGGGCCACGCCGGAGGACGCGCTCTGGCTGGTGGCAGCGGACGGGATCCCCCGCCGGGGGGACCGGGTTACGTTGGACGAGCTGCTGAACGGGCTGAGCATTTCTCCCCGCCGGCTCGACCTCGGAAGCGCCGTCACTCTCGCCGGCGAAGTGCTGGCTCCCGAGCCCCGTCCGGGAGAGATCGTCCTGCTGACCGACCTCCAGGCCACCGCGCTCTCTCCAGCCCAACCCTCGGCGCCGCTGGTCGTGGCCCGGCCCGATGCTCCCGCTCCCCCGAATTCAGGGATCGGTAGCCTCGACGCCGGCACTCAGCCCTGGTCTACCGATGGCGGGCGAGTGGCCGTGACCCTGGTCGGCGATTCGGGAAGCGCCGTTCCGGTAACCGCCCGGCTGGGCAATCGTCCGGCCCGCCAGCTGCTGGGCCGGGTGGGCAGCTCGCTCAGCATCAGCGTGCCGGGCGCGCCGAGCGGTTGGTGGACCCTCACCGCCGAGCTGGATCCGGACGAGTTCCGGCTGGACGACCGGCGGGTCTCGGCCATCCGGATCGCTCCCGTGGCTCGAGTGAACTGGGATTCGACCACCCGGTATCTGGCTGCGGCGTGCGAGGTCCTTGCCGGCAATCACCGGATCGAGTCCGGGGCGCGAAGTCACACTGGGACGCCTGGGCAGCGGCGTTTCGGTGGTGCAGCCGCCGGCTGACCCGGCCGAGCTCGGTGCGCTCAATCGGGCCCTCGCAGCGCGCGGCGTGGGCTGGAGCTACGGCGATCTCTCGAGCGAGTCGCGTCTCAGCGACAGCGGCGCGGTGGTGGGACGGCAGCGGGTGATCCGGCGCTATGCCCTGCAGTCCACCGGCAGCGGTCGCACCGGCGTGCTCGCCACCGTCAATGGGGCGCCATGGATCGTCCGCGGCGGCAACGTGATCCTGCTGGGCAGCCGGTTGGAGCCGGACTGGACCGATCTCCCGGTGTCGGCGGGCTTCATGCCCTTCATGGACGTGCTGCTCAACCGGCTGGCCCGCGGCGAAGCGGCGCTGGAAAGCGGAGCCCCGGGTGATCCGGTGCAGCTGCCCGATCTCGTCACCGAAGTACGCAGAGGCGACCGGGACTGGCGGGTGGAGGGCGGTGGCGTGTTTCAGCCGCCGGAACCGGGCGTCTACTTTCTCCAGTCCGGCCGCGATACGGTGGGCGCCATCAGCGTGAACCCCGATCCTCGCGAGTCGCGGCTCGCCCGGGCGGACGATGGCCGGGCTCGCGAGCTGTGGAAGGGGGCGCGCATCGTCACCCTGAACCAGGCGGGAGACGCCGCCTTCTCCTCGGCAACTCGGGGCGATCTCCGGGGCCCGCTGCTCTGGACGGCGCTGCTGGTTGGTTTGATGGAAGCGGGACTGGCGAGCGGGTGGAGGCGGAAGCCGTGAGTCTGAAGCCGGTCCTCGACGCCCTCGACCGCACTCCCGCGGTGCGCGATCTGGCGGAACGGCTCCCGTCCCGGGGCGGGGTCCTCCGGCTGGGGGGTCTGCCCGGCTCCAGCGGCGCGGCGCTGGTTGCCTGGCTGGTGCGGGCATTTCCTCAGCGGCTCATCACCATCATGGCGCCATCGCCGGCAGACGCCGAACGCTGGCTCAGCGACCTCTCCCATCTCAGCGATGCTGCAACCGCGCTCTATCCTCAGCGTGAGGCGCTGGGTGAGGACGAGCCTCACTACGAGATAGCGGGAGAGCGGGCCGAGACCGTCCAGGCGCTGCTCCAGGGCCAGCTTCGCGTTCTGGTCACCACGGCGCGAGCCACCGCGGAGCGCACGCTCCTGCCGGCGGCGCTGGAGCAGCTTCGCCTGACCCTCGCCGTTGGCGATCGGCGTCCTCCCGGTGAAGTCGCCCGGGCGCTGGAGGCGATGGGCTACCGCCGGGTGCCTACTGTGACCGAGGTGGCCGAGTTCAGCGTCCGCGGCGGCATTCTGGATCTGTATGGCTTCGGCATGGCCGCGGCCGGCTCGGCTCGAGTGGTGGGGCGACGACATCACGTCGCTGCGTGGATTCGACCTCACCACTCAGCGGTCGCTGGAGGAGCTGAGCAACATCACCGTGTTGCCGATCAATACGGTGGCGGTGAGAGAGGAGGCGGACGACGCGGACGGCCGGTCCGGCGGTCCGCCGAACGCTCCTCGAGCTGCTTCCCTCCGACACCCTCCTCGTTCAGGAAGCGGCCGGACCCGACGCCGATGAGGTCACCCGCGCGTGGAATGAGGCGGAGCACCACCTCGACGTTGCCCGCCGGCTGGGAGAAGACGTACCCAGTCGCGACTCCATCTTCGAAGCCCCGGATCGGTGGCGCTCGCGGCTGGAGACCTTCCCCCGTCTGCTGCTGCGCGATGAATCGGTTGACCTCCAGATCGGCTTCTTCCCTCCCGAGCGGATCGACCGCGACCTGAACCGGCTCCGCGGCCTGCTCCGCTCGGAGACTCCGACCCTCATCCTCTGCGACAACGAGGGCCAGCTGGAGCGGATGGAGGAGCTGCTGGAGGAGGGCGGCCGCCGGCTGGCGAACGCCACCCTCGCGATCGGTGCCCTGGATGGCGGTTTCGTCACGCCCTTCCTCCGGGTGTTGACCGACCACGAGATCTTCCGCCGGGCCCGCCGGCTGCGCCGTCCGCGCCGCTATCGCGAGGCCGCCCCGTCGTCGGCCACCGGGGCGCTGACGCTGGGGGATTACGTCGTTCACCTGGAGCACGGGATCGGGATCTATCGCGGCATCGAGACGATCACCGCGGGCGAGTCGACCCTGGAAGTGGCCATCGTGGAGTACGAGGGCGGCGACCGGCTCAATGTCCCCCTGTACCGCCTGGATCAGCTCGAGCGCTATCGAGCCGCGGGTGAAGACGGCGATCGTCCGCCGCCCCGGATTCACCGGCTGGGCGGCTCCACCTGGCAGCGGGTCCGGGAGCGGACTCGGCAGGCCATCAAGCAGATGGCGGCCGAGCTGCTCGACCTCTACGCCCGGCGTACGATCAGCACCGGTTTTGCCTTTCCTCCCGACACCAAGTGGCAGCGGGAGCTCGAGTCCAGCTTCCTCTACGAGGACACCCCGGACCAGCGCAAGGCCACCGAAGAAGTGAAGCGCGACATGGAGCAGCCGCTTCCCATGGATCGCCTGCTCGTGGGCGACGTGGGCTACGGCAAGACCGAGATCGCGGTCCGGGCCGCCTTCAAGGCGGTGCAGGCGGGGAAGCAGGTGGCGGTGCTGGTGCCGACCACGATTCTCGCGGAGCAACATGGACGCACCTTCATCGAGCGCCTGGCTGACTTCCCGGTGCGGATCGAGGTGCTCTCCCGGTTCCGGACCGCCAAGGAACAAAAGGCGGCGCTGGCTCGCCTGGCCCAGGGACAGATCGACATCGTGATCGGCACCCACCGCCTGCTCTCCAAGGACGTTGCCTTTCGGGATCTCGGTCTCCTGGTGGTCGATGAGGAGCACCGCTTTGGGGTGAAGCACAAGGAGCGGCTCAAGGCCCTGCGGCTCTCGGTCGACGTGCTCACCCTCACGGCGACCCCGATCCCTCGCACGCTGCACCTCTCGCTCGCCGGGTTGCGCGACCTGACCTTGATCGAGACCGCGCCGCGCGACCGGTCACCCATTCTCACCTTCGTCGAGCCCTGGGACGATCCCCTCCTGGAAGAAGCCTTTGCCCGGGAGATCGATCGCGGCGGCCAGGTCTTCGCGGTGCACAACCGGATCGAGACCATCGACACCGTGGCGGCCAAGGTGCACAATCTCGCCCCTCGGGCCCGGGTGGGAGTGGCCCACGGCCAGATGCCGGCCGAGGAGCTGGAGACCGTCATGCAGCGCTTCGTCGCCGGCGAGGTGGACATCCTGGTCTCCACCATGATCGTGGAATCCGGGCTCGACGTTCCTAATGCGAACACCATGGTGGTGCACGATGCCCATCGTTTCGGGCTGGCGCAGCTCTACCAGCTCCGGGGCCGGGTAGGCCGGAGTCACCGGCGGGCCTACTGCTATCTCCTCGTGCCCGACACCATCGATGGCGACGCCGAGGAACGGCTCCGGGTTCTGGAGCATCATACTGAGCTTGGGGCGGGCTACCGGATCGCGCTCAAGGACCTGGAGATTCGGGGCGCGGGCAACCTGCTCGGGGCGGAACAGTCCGGCCATGCCCAGGCGGTGGGGTTCGATCTCTATTTGCGCTGGCTGGAGGAGACGGTCCGGGCCCTTCGAGGGCAGGGCAGCACGGCCGAGCAGCCGCCTCCGCCCGAGGTGGTGCTGGACCATCCGGCGCATCTTCCCGACGGCTTTGTCCCCGACGACGACGTGAAGTTGGATCTGTACCGGCGACTGGCGCGGGCTGCCACATCCGGCGAAATTGACGGGCTCCGGGATGAACTGCGCGAGCGCTTCGGGCCGCTGCCGCCCCCGGCCGAGACCCTGCTCGACATGACTCGGCTTCGGGTCATGGGAGCAGAGCTCGGTCTTCAGAACGTGCTGGTCCGGGGCGACGAGGCGCGCCTCACCTTCCGTCCCGGCACGGCGCCGAGGCTCGCGGGGCTCACTTCCGCGCTCGACGATGTGCAGCTCGCCGCGGAGGTTCGCCGGACCGTGCCCCTCTCGCTGCGACTGCTGCGGCTGGGAGGAGAGCCGATTGTGCCCGCGCTCGTGCGGGCATTGCGTAAAGCGTTTTGAAGTCTAGGGCAGTGCGAGAGTCGTAGCGACCAGCGACATAGACTCTCACCCTGACCTTCACCCAACCGGAGAGTAAATGCGCCGCTTTGTCGTTTGTCCCCGTCCTCGTGCTCGCCGCCGGCCTCACCGCCTGCGACAGCTTCCGTGATCTCTTCTCGGCTCACGCCGACGTGGCCGCCGAGGCCGGTGGGCAAAAGCTCACGCCCGACCGGCTGGGCCAGATCATGAACAGCGGGAAGGGAATGCGGCCCAACCGGGAGGCGGCCAACTTCGTCTCCAACGTCTGGATCGATTACACCCTCTTTGCCCAGGCCATCGCCAATGGCAAGCTGCCGCTCGACTCGGCCAGCATTGCCAAGGCGGTATGGCCCGAGCTGGCTGAGCTGCGCGGCAGCCATTGGCACGACTCCCTCATGGCCCGCCGGTCAAAGATCGGACCCAACGACGCCGACAGCGTGTACGAGGCCAACCAGGTCCGGGTGCTTCAGCACATTCTCTTCCGGGTAGCGCCGAACGCGACTCCCCCGGTTCGCAATGCCGCGCGGAAAAAGGCGGACGCGCGTGCTGACGCAGGTGAAGGGTGGCGCCGACTTCGGCACCCTGGCATCCAAGGTCTCCGAAGATCCGGGCAGCAGAGCGGACAAGGGCTTCCTCCCGCCCAGTCCCAAAGGCAGGTTCGTCCCCGCGTTCGATAGTGCCGGATGGTCCCTGGCGCCCGGTGCCGTCAGCGGCGTGATCGAAACCCCGTTCGGCTATCACATCATCAAGCGGCCGGCTGAGGACGCTGTGCGAGACCGGCTGACCGCCTACCTGCTTCAGAACGCCGGCACCCGGCTCGACTCCATCTATATGGATAGCCTGGCGATCAAGGCCAACATCAAGATCGCCAAGGGAGCAGCGGCTGCCATGCGGGCGGCGAGCGAGAATCCGGAGGAGGCCCGCGGCTCCGGCAAGGCTCTGTCGACGTTCAAGGGTGGCGAGCTCACGGTCGGAGAGTTCCTCCGCTGGCTCCAGGCACTCCCGCCCCAGTACGCCGCGCAGCTGCGTCAGGCGGACGACAGCATGCTGACCCAGTTCGCCAAGGTGCTCACCCAGAACGTGCTCCTGCTGCGCCAGGCCGATTCCGCGAAGATCAACGTGACCCCGGCCGAATGGCAGTCGATGGCGGCGAACTATCGGGGGCAGCTGGATACGCTGCGACTGGAGATGGGTCTCGACACCGCGTCGCTGTGGGACTCGACGGTGGCGTCGCGAGACCGGAACAAGGTCGCCTCCGTCAAAGTGGAGCAGTATTTCGACCGGCTGGTCACCGGCAAGTCCCGGCTGCGCCCACTCCCATCCGCTCTGGCCGGGCTGCTTCGCGATCGCTCCGACTACAAGATCTATGGCTCGGGTCTGAACCGTGCCGTCGAGCTGGCGGAAGCCGAGCGCAGCAAGGCAGACACCAAGCAAGGCCGCCGCTCAAGCCCGCACCGGGCCCCGCGCCGATTCCGGGAGTAGTGCCGGATAGCAGCAAGGCCGCACCCAAACGACCGGCTCGGCCGCGCGCCCCGCACCGACAGCGCGGCGGCCAAGCCGGCCCAATGACAGATGAAGCAGGTTGCCGCCGGTCTGATCGCGGTGCTCGTTGCATCGGTCCTGGGCGGCCCGGTGCCCGGACGCTCGCGGCCCAGGATTCGACTGCGGTCGCGGCGGACACGACGCCGCCTCACGACACCACCTTCGTGGTCGATAAGGTGGTGGCGGTCGTCGGCAACCGGCCGGTGCTCGCATCGCAGGTGGACGAGGAGATCTTCTCCCGCCAGTCCCAGGGCGCCAAGCTGCCGACGGATCCGGCAGGACTCCAGTCGGTCCGGCAGGAGATCGTCTCCTCCATCATCGATGAAGAGCTGCTGCTGCAGCAGGCCCAGCGGGATACCTCCATTCACGTGACCGATGAGGAGATCGCCAAGCGGAGTGGATGAGCAGGTCAAGAAGGTCCGGACCAACTTCACGTCCGAAGTGGATTATGCGGCCGAGCTGAAGAAGGCCGGGTTCCAGACTCCGGAGGAATACCGCCGCTGGCTGACCGATCAGCAGCGCCGGGCCGCGTACCAGAATCGGCTGGTCGAAAAGCTGCGCAATGAAGGAAAGCTGAAGCCGGTCTCGCCCACCGAGAAGGAGATGAAGCAGTTCTTCGACGAGCAGAAGGGCAGTCTCGGCACTCGACCGGCCACCATCTCCTTCCGTCAGGTGGTGATCACTCCCACGCCCTCGGCGGCCGCCAAGGCCAAGACCCAGGCCCAGGCCGACTCCATCGTGCTGGAGCTGCGCCGGGGAGCGGACTTCGCCACCGCCGCGCGCCGGTTCTCCCAGGATCCGGGCTCGAAGGATCAGGGCGGTTCGCTCAACTGGTTCCGCCGCGGGGTGATGGTGCCCGAGTTCGAGCGGGTGGCGTTCGCGCTCAAGCCCGGCGTGGTGTCCGATCCGGTCGAGTCGCCGTTCGGGTACCACATCATCCAGGTCGAGCGGGTGCAGCCCGGCGAGGTTCAGGCCCGCCACATCCTGCTGGTCCCGGAGATCGACTCGGCCCACGTCGACAGCGCGCGAGCCGTGGCCGACACGGTGCACGAGGCGCTGGTGGCGGGCGCCCCGTTCGACTCGCTGCAGCGACTCTACCACGACCGCTCCGCCGAGCGCGATGCGGACAACGTGCCGGTGACCAAGCTGCCGGAGAGCTACGCCAAGGCGATCGGGGAGTGCCGACTCCGGAACGATGCTGCCGGTCTTCACCATGCCCGGCTCCGGTGGCCGCGACCAGTTCGTCGTGCTCGCAGGTGACCGACGCGACGGCCCGAAGGCGCCATCAGGCTACGATGACGTGCGGGACCGCATTCGCGAGCAGCTGGGCCAGCAGCTCGCCATCCGTCGCTACCTCGACCGGCTGCGAAAGGCGACCTACGTCGAGATCAGGTCCTGACGGGAGCCGCGACTGGCGGTCGCGCTGGGCGACCCCCGCGGCATCGGTCCCGAGATCACGGCTCGCGCACTGGCTCAGCCGTTGGACGCCGACATCACCGTGATCGGGGCGGAAGACCAGATCGCTTCAATCGATGCCGGCACAGCAGGATCGCGGTGGGATCCTGGGGGCTGGGCAGCGGTGACGCCAGTCCCGATCGCAACCGGATCATCCGGGCCGGCCGCATCGCCGGACACGCGGTCGAGACGGCCGCAAAGCTGGCCCTCAGTGGCGAAGTCGACGCCATCGTCACCGCTCCCGCCCACAAGCACGCCCTCCACCTCGCCGGCTTTCCCTACCCCGGTCACACCGAATGGCTGGCCCAGCTCGCCGGCGGCGTGGACGTGGCCATGATGCTGGCGGCCGAGCCAGCCGCCGGATGATCCGGCGGAGCATCCCTTGCGGGTGGTGCTCGTGACCACCCACGTCCCGTTCCGCGATGTGCCTGCCCTGCTCACGGTGGAGCGGGTGGTTCGGACCGGGCAAGATCGTGGAGCGATCGCTGCGGGAATGGTGGGGTATCGCGCGCCCCCGCATCGCCGTCTGCGCGCTGAATCCGCACGCCGGCGAGTCGGGCCTCTTCGGCGACGAGGAGGAGCGGGTGCTGACTCCCGCGGCAAAGGAGCTCGGCGCCGCCGGCCCGCTGCCGGCCGATACCGTGTTCGTCCGCGCGCTGCGGGGCGAGTTCGACGCGGTGCTCGCGCCCTATCACGACGTGGGAATGACCGCCATCAAGGTGGCCGCGTTCGGCCGGGCGGTGAACGTCACGTTGGGATTGCCGTTCCCCCGGACGTCACCGGATCACGGCACGGCGCTCGACATCGCGGGCACCGGAAAGGCCGACGCGTCGAGTATGCGTGCGGCGATAGAGTTGGCGTTGAGATTGGCGCGTCGGAAGGCGGCAGCAGTTGCGGGTAGCCGAGTGACGGTGATTAGCAGGGCTGGGAGCTGCTCCGGCGCGCAGTTCGCTGACACAGGCCGTACATCCGGCTCACTGAGCTCCGCGACCACCGAATGCCCAGTTGCAGCAGACGGAGTCCTCGCTACCCAGCCGTCAGTGAGCAGCTGACTCCTGCAAGACCAACGTCAGTCGCGACCACGCTCGGCTTCAGCTAGACTAGCGGCACCCTCTCCAACCGCTCCATCAAATCCAGATACGCATCCAGCTTCAGCTTCTGACTCGCCCGATTAGCCACCAGCACCGCCCCGCACTGCAGGATCGTCTCCCGCTCCACCAGCCCGTTGGCCCGCAGCGTGTTTCCGGTGTCCACCAGATCCACGATCCAGTGCGACAGATTCAGCAGCGGAGCCACCTCGACCGATCCGCCCACCTGAATGATGTCCACCGGCCGGCCGGCCGCGGCGAAGAACGCCTGCGCCAGCCGGGGATACTTCGTCGCCACGCGCGCCGTGACGCCGCCTGGCAACGCCGGATACGGCGCCGCCGCCGGTGTTGCCACCACCAGCCGGCAAAACCCGAACTGCAGCTCCAGCGGCTCCAGCACGTCCGCGCCGCTCTCTCGCAGCACGTCGGTCCCGGTGATCCCCAGATCCGCTGCCCCCGACTCCACGTACACCGGCACATCGCCCGGCTTCACCACCAGGAACTCGATCGACGGATCGCTCGACGGGATCAGCAGCTTGCGTCCTCCGTCGTCGCTGATCGCGACCCCCGCCGAGCGGAACCGTGCCACCGATGGCTCGAACAGGCGGCCCTTGGCCAGCGCTACCCGCATCCGGCTCACACCGCCACCTCGGCGATCGTATCGAGGTCCAGCGACACTCCCACCGCGGGCATCGGCCGGCCGAATCGCCCCATCAGATCGTCATAGCGTCCGCCCGCCCCGCGGCTCGACCGGCTCCCGCCACGAAGAGCTCGAAGTGGATCCCGGTGTAGTAGTCCAGCCCGCGGACCTCTCCCAGATCGTACACCACGTGGGTGCGCTCGTAGGCGCTCAACGCCGCATCGAGAGCCAGCAGGTGTTCCAGCCCCCGCTGCGACGCCGGCGGAGCGGTACCGACGGCCTCTTCCAGCGCATCCCGGCGGCCGATCACGAACGGTAGGGTGGTGAGCGCGCAGGCGTCGCCCGACAAGTGGGCCACGGCGCGGCGCAGGCTGCCCCGATCCTTCCGGTCGATCCAGCGGCGCACGTCGCTTCGGAGCGGCTCCTCGATGGCCTCGAGTCCGGCAGCGAGCACGCCGACGTGGCCCAGATTCAGCTGAAAATCCCGCAGACCCGCGGCTGACAGGAGGCCGAGCGTCAGTCGGACGATCTCGACATCCGCCTGCGAGATCGCCCTGGCCCAGCAGCTCGGCGCCGACCTGAAGCATCTCGCGGGGCCTGCCGCCCGCTCCGGCTCCTGCCGGTACACCATGCCCGAATAGCACAGCCGGAGCGGCCGGGTGGCGCTGGAGAATGTCGTCGCCGCCACCCGGGCCAGGCTGGCGGTGAAGTCGTAGCGCAGCGCCAGAATCCGCCCGTCCCGGTCGGGGAACCGCACCAGCCGCTCGGCGACACCGGGGCCACCCGCCCGGAGGAAGGTGTCCTCGTACTCGAAGGTGGGCGGGATCAGCTCCTCGTAGCCGGCCTGCTCCAGCGCACCCATGGCCGCGTGCTGCAGCCGCGCGCCGGCGGCGCACTGCCTCGCCCGTGAGGTCGAGGGACCCTGGCGGGATCGCCGCAATGGATGAAGGGAACATCAGGCGGGTTTAGCCGTCGCGTCTACTTCCTCGGGGCGGGCGGCATGCAGCCGGACCGTCTTCACTCGCCGCCCATCCATCTCGATGACCTCGAAGGTGAACGGCCCCACGGTCACCCGGTCGCCCACCCGGGGCAGCCGGCCGAGCTGGCCGAAGATGTAGCCGCCGATGGTGGTGTAGTCGGTGTCGTCCAGCTGCGCCCCGTACTGGCGAGTTGAACTCCGAGATCGGCATCGAGCCGTCCAGCCGGGGACCGCCCTCGTCGGGTCCGGCCCGGTCCTGCTCGTCGTGCTCGTCGTAGATCGGCCCCACGATCTCTTCCAGCAGGTCTTCCATGGTCACCAGTCCCGCCGTGCCGCCGTACTCGTCGAGCACGAGGGCCAGGTGGGTCTTGAGCCGCTTCATGTCGGCCAGCACGTCTTCCACTTCGCGAGTGCCGGGCACGAAGAGCGGCGGACGCATGATGACCCGGATCGTCTGACCCGGGCGGGACCGGAGTGCCGCCAGAATGTCCTTGGCGTGCACCACGCCGATGATGTCGTCCAGCGACTCGGTGTAGGCCGGATAGCGCGACCGGCCGTGAATCGCCACCTGGTCGGCGGCCTCCTCGACCGTGAGATCGGCCTCCAGCGCCGCCATCTGGGTCCGGGGCGTCATCACCTCCTGCGCGGTCTTCTCGCTGAACTCGAATACGCCCTCCAGCAGGCGGGCATCCTCCTGCAGCAGGCTGCCGCCCTCCTGGCTCTGCTCCACCAGCATGCGGAGCTCTTCCGGCGAATGGAGCCGCTCGCTCTCGCCCGGCGGTTTGATGCCCAGCAGCCGCAGCAGGCGGTTCGCGGTGCCGTAGAGGAGCGCGATCGGTCCCGACATGACCCAGGCGAACCCGATGAGCGGCGGAGTCAGCCACATGCTGACCGTTTCCGGGTAAACCAGCGCGACCGCCTTGGGCACCAGCTCGCCCAGGATGATGTGCAGGATCGAGATGATGATGAAGGCGATGGCGGAGGCGACGCCGTGGGTGGCAATGGCGGCGAAGGTCTTGGGCAGCCAGCTGAATCCGTCTGCCGATCAGACCGGCCAGCGCCGGCTCGCCGATCCAGCCGAGGCCCAGGGAGGTGAGGGTGATGCCGAGCTGGGTGGCCGAGATGTAGCGGCCCAATGATTGTACCGCCCGGCGCGCCAGCCTAGCTTTGGCGTTGCCGCGCGGCTGCCAGCTCATCGAGCCGGGTTCGCCGAGCGCCCACCAGGGAGAATTCGGCCGCGACGAAGAAGGCGTTGGCGAGCACCAGAACGACGACGGCCACCAGGCCGAACACTATCGGAGGCGACTCTGCCGGTTCCATACGTCCAAAGTCTAGTCGCGCAACGCCTACCCTGCGAGGGCGCCCGCTGATCCGCCGGCATGACGGTTCCGCCGTTCGAGGCCCTCGAGCCGTTCCTTCCCCGGCTCGCCGGCGCCGACCCGGACCACGCGCGCGTCGGTCGCCGAAATCCTCGGACGACGGTCCTCGCCCGGGGTGACGCCGCGGTGCGGGAGTACACCCGCCGGTTCGACGGCGTCGATCTCGCCGCCCGGCGACTGGGAGCTCGACTCGCTCGGCCTGGCAGAGTGCGCTCGAGCCGGATCTCCCCAGCCTTCGGGATGCGCTCACCCGCGCGGTCCAGCGGGTCAGCGAGTACCACCAGCGCCAGCGGGATGCCGGCTTCCACCTGGCCGAGCCCGATGGCAGCCTGGTCGGCATGAAGGTCATGCCGCTCGACCGGGTGGGTCTCTACGTCCCCGGCGGCAAGGCATCCTATCCCTCGTCGGTGGTGATGAATGCGGTGCCCGCTCTGGTGGCCGGGGTGCAGGAGATCATCGCGGTGGTGCCGCCCAGGGAGTCACCGACGCGGTGCTCGCCGCCTGCGCCCTGTCCGGGGTCACCCGGGTCTTCCGGGTCGGCGGGGCCCAGGCCATCGCCGCCCTGGCCTACGGGACCAGGACCATCCCCCGGGTGGACAAGATCGTGGGGCCGGGAAACCGCTGGGTGGCGGAGGCCAAGCGGCAGGTGGTGGGCCGGGTGGGGATCGACATGATCGCGGGACCCACCGAAGTCCTCATCATTGCCGACGGGACCGCCCGGGCCGAACGGGTCGCCGTGGACATGATCGCCCAGGCGGAGCACGACGAGGACGCCACCAGCTGGTGCGTCACCACCGACCCCGATCTCGCCTCGGCGCTGCCCGGCCGCGCTGGAGGATGCGCTCTGCCGGGCGCCCCGCGCGGCCATCGCTCGGGCGGCGCTGGAGCGGAACGGGCTCATCGTGCTGGCCGGCTCGATGCGAGACGCCATCGAGATCGCCAACCGGCGGGCGCCGGAGCATCTCCAGATCGCCGCCGAGGGGGCGGAGCGGGTCGCCAGCTCGATCCGGAACGCCGGCGCCATCTTCCTGGGAGACGACACCCCCGAGCCGGTGGGAGACTACCTCGCCGGGCCCAGCCACGTGCTGCCCACCGCCGGCACCGCCCGCTACGCCTCGCCCCTCGGGGTGTACGACTTCGTGAAGCGGACCAGCGTGATCCGGTATTCTCGGGACCGGCTGGCCAAGGACGCCGAGTGCGATCATTGCGCTGGCCGAGGCCGAGGGGCTGGACGGGCACGCGGAGGCGGTGAGGATGAGGGTGGGAGGGGAAGCGGGAAGCGGGTCAGCGGGGAAGCAGCGTGAGCGGGAAAGCCAGGAACGAAAAGGCAGCTAGATTTAGGTATGGCTGAATCGAGTCTATCCCTGCGTGCCGACTGCACCTCCCTGCAGTCCCCGCGGTCCCCGCTGCCCCGCTGCCCCGCCTGGGCTGGTGCTCGCCCTGACCATCCTCTTCATGGTGGTCGAGGTCGTCGGCGGGCTGGCTTAGCGGTTCCCTGGCGCTGCTGGCCGATGCCGGCCACATGCTGACCGATGCCGGGGCGCTGGGTCTCTCGCTGCTTGAGTGCCTGGATCGCCCTCCGCCCGGCCAACGAGAGCAAGACCTACGGCTATCAGCGCTGGGAGATCCTGGCGGCGTTGATCAACGGCGCCGCGCTCTTCGGCATCGCCGCCTGGGTGGTGGTCGAGGCGATCCAGCGGATCCAGCACCCGGCTCCCATCCGGGCCGAGCTGTTCCTGGTCGTCGCCGCCGGCGGGCTGGTGGTGAATTTGATCAGCCTCAGCATTCTCCACGGCATGCGGCAGGGGAACCTCAACACCCGGGGCGCCTACCTCCACGTGCTGGGTGACGTCCTCGGATCGGTCGGTGCGCTGGCCGCGGCCGCCATCATCCTGCTCACCGGTTGGACCCTCGCCGATCCGATCGTTTCTGTCGCCCTGGCCCTGCTCATCCTGGTCGGCGCCTGGCGGCTCATGCGGGAGAGCACCGACATCCTGCTCGAGAGCCGTCCCCCGCGACGTCTCCATCGCCGAAGTGCACCGCCGGATGCTCGGCGTCCCCGGGGTGACCGCGGTCCACGATCTCCACGTCTGGACCGTGACCAGCGGCATGGTCGCGATGAGCGGCCACGCCATCGTGCCCCAGCTGGCGTCCCATCCCGAGGTGCTGGAGGCGATCCGGGTCGAGATGGCCCGGCTCGGCATCGCGCACGTGACCATCCAGCTCGAGGTCCAGCACGAGTGCGAGGAGCCTCGGCCGTGGTGGGCTCCGCGCCGGCGCTCAGCATCACCACCCGGCCATAGTCACTAGGCGACCACCCCGCCCATCGCGGCCGCTAGCATCGGACCCCTCCGGACGCTGTAGGCGCTTCGACTACGAGATCTCGCAGAGGTGACGCGCAACGCGCCGTCAACGCGCCCTCCTGGCGACTCCTGTGCTGATCGTCCGTTCCCTCGACTCCCTCCGCGCACTACCCCAGTCTGTCCCCGCTCCTCTCCCGACTTATCTCTTGCGGCATCTGACGGCCTAGTCTATATATGCGCCGCGGAGGCCCGAGCGTCGGGCCTCAACCGTTCCGGTCATCTGCAGGAAGTGTGGATTGATTCGTAACTTGGCCATCATCGCCCACGTCGATCACGGCAAGACCACCCTGGTGGATCAGATGCTCCGGCAGGCCGGAGCCTTCCGGGCCAACCAGCAGGTGGAAGAGCGGGTGATGGACTCCAACCCGCTGGAGCGGGAGCGGGGCATCACCATCCTGGCCAAGAACACCGCCGTCCGGTGGCACGGCACCAAGATCAACATCGTGGACACCCCGGGCCACTCCGACTTCGGGGGCGAGGTGGAGCGGATCCTCCGGATGGTGGACGGGGTGCTGATCCTGGTGGACGCGGCCGAAGGGCCGATGCCGCAGACCCGGTTCGTCACCCGGAAGGCTCTGGCGCTGGGTCTCCGTCCCATCGTGGCGATCAACAAGATCGACCGGTCCGATGCGGAGCCGCTCCGGGTGCACGACGAGGTCCTGGGTCTGTTCATCGACCTGGAGGCCACCCACGAGCAGCTGGACGCCCCCTTCCTTTATACGTCCAGCCGGTTCGGCACCGCCACGAAGGATCTGGAGAAGCCGGGCACCGATCTGGCCCCGCTGTTCCAGACCATTCTGGATTACGTCCCCGAGCCGAAGGGCGACCCCGAGGGTCCGTTCCAGATGCTGGTCTCGACCCTCGACTTCTCCAGCTTCATCGGCCGGATCGCCATCGGGCGGATCGAGCGGGGCCGGGTCCGGGTCGGGGACAACGTCGTCCTGCTCCCGCTGGGGGAGCCGGGGATGGTCCCCGAAGGCGAGAACGTCGAGCGGAACCGGGTCACCCGGCTCTACACCTTCGACGGGCTCAACCGGGTCGAGGTGCAGGAGGCGGAGGCCGGAGACATCGTCGCCCTCTCCGGCTTCGAGACCATCGAGATCGGCAAGACCTTCACCTCGGTGGACGTGCCGGAGCGGATGGAGGGGATCGCGGTGGAGGAGCCCACCATCTCGGTGGACTTCATCGTCAACAACGGTCCCTTCGCCGGGCGGGACGGGAAGTACGTCACCAGCCGCCAGCTCAAGGACCGGCTCTATCGCGAGCTGGAGCGCAACGTGGCGCTCCGGGTGGAGGAGACCGACAGCCCCGACACCCACACCGTCTCCGGCCGGGGCGAGCTCCACCTCGGCATCCTGATGGAGACCATGCGGCGGGAGGGGTTCGAGTTCCAGGTCTCCCGGCCCCGGGTCATCACCAAGCTGGGTCCCGACGGGGAGCGGCTGGAGCCGTACGAGGAGCTCATGATCGATGTGCCTGAGGACTACATGGGCGTCGTCATGGAGAAGCTGGGGCCCCGCCGGACCGAGATGATCGAGATGAAGAACCCGGGGCAGGGCATGGTCCGGATGAGCTTCCGGATTCCGGCCCGGGGACTCTTCGGCTATCGCTCCGAGTTCCTGACCGACACCCGGGGCACCGGGATCATGCATCACCGGTTCCTGGATTACGGGCCCTGGGCCGGCCCGCTGGCGGGGCGGAAGCGCGGCGTGCTGATCGCCGACCGGGAGGGATCGGTGGTGGCCTTTGCCCTGGGCAACCTGCAGGAGCGGGCCCAGATGTTCGTGGAGCCGGGCGACCTGGTGTACGAGGGCATGATCGCGGGCGAGAACTCCCGCCCCGGCGACCTGGACGTCAACGTGACGAAGGAAAAGAAGCTCAGCAACATGCGGACGACGGCCTCGGACGACAACGTCATCCTGGAGCCGCCCCGCGAGATCACCCTCGAGTATGCCCTCGAGTACATCGAGGAAGACGAGCTCATCGAGGTCACGCCGAAGACCATCCGCCTCCGCAAGCGGGTCCTCCCGGCGAACGATCGCAAGAAAGCCGCCCGGGCCGCCCGGGTGGCGGACGCGTCGTAGAGTCGCATGCTTTATCTCTCTGATGGCGGAGGACATCATGTGGGCCTGGGAGACGTCGGTGGAACCCGTGGACCTGCGTCGGAAGTTCGATGACGACGAAGACGAGTTCGAGGATGACGGGTTTACCTTCGACGATGATGATGAGGACGACGAGGACCTGGACGACGAGCGACGAGCTCGACGACGAGGACGATCTCGACGAGGAGGAGCTGGAGGAGTTCGAGGACTTCGACGAGGACGAGGAGCTGCGCTGAAGCCGGCGCGGCCCCGATTATCTTGCGTCAGGGCAGGCGGGCGGCTATTCTCCGTTCCGCCGGAAGGGCCTGTAGCTCAGGTGGTTAGAGCGCACGCCTGATAAGCGTGAGGTCGGTAGTTCAACTCTACCCAGGCCCATATTTCAGAACTGATGCCCCGCTTGGTGTTTGATGCTGGGCGGGGCTTCTCTTATGTCCTCGCCCGCCATGTTTTGCACGAGTTCGTGCTCATGCTTCGAGCCGGACCGAGAACGTGAGCTTCGTCGCCGCCGGCGCGGTGGATCCTTCTGGGATGTGCACGCGGCCAAGAATACCGACGACGTGAAGGGCACCCATCCCAGCCGGACAGTCGAGAACGCGTGGCTACCTCTCCGAGGTCGACGCGTGAGACCCACGGTTACGGGAGCGGAAGCGGGTGGCCTAGTGCCAGGTGGGCTGGCGCGCATCCCCGGTGGATGTGAGGCGCCGCAGCCCGGTACCGTCCCGATTGATGATGAAGAGGTCAAAGGTAGCTCCCGGGTCAGGATTGCCGTTGCCACGGGCGAAAACCAGCTGCCTACCGTCGGGTGACCAGGCAGGGTCAAAGTCCAGAAAGGAACAGCACGGGCCCGGCGTGGTCAGGGTCCCGGCGACGCCAGAGCCGTCCGCGTGCCGCAAGATGATGCCGTTTGTAACGGACGAGGACGACGCGATCCAGGAACCGTCGGGGGACCAGGCGGGGCTTTCGGCAACCACGTCGGTCAGGCGCCTCGCGCCGGAGCCGGCGGCAGTTCCGGTGCAGACCCACCACAAGTCATCCCCGCCGTTAGTGGCATCGCATGTGAAGGCGATCATGCTCCCATCCGGGGACCACGTGGGGGTGGATAGCCCCATCCACCCAAAGTTCGAGTATTCCGTGAGAGGAGGCAGTGACGCAACCGTCGAAGAGCGGGTTCTCGTTGGAGCCATCTGCGTTGACAACATAGATACTCGTCAGTCCCCAGCAGTACGGTGCGTCAGCGCACCCCCTTAGCCCTGCTGCAAACGCGTCTTGGTCCCATCCGGTGACCACGCTGGGCTGTTGGCGCACCAGGGTTGAGTGAGGGGAGTGGTGATCTGCTGCACCCCCGAGCCATCGGCCCGCGCGGTGTAGACCTCGCATGTGTTCCAGCTGTCGGCCGTCCGGGTAAACGCGAGCCTGGCTCGATCCGGAGACCACGCCGGCTGAAATGCCGTAGAGTCGGCGATCAACACTGCGCGCCCCAATCCGTCAGCACCGATCTCCTCGATGCCGTGGCTCGATTGGAAGGCGATGATCGGCGACGTGGCCGGCGCTATGTCGAACGCGGCGCTCGTCGTCCCAGTGAGCCCGCTGGCGCTCGCCGCCAGCGTGTAGCCCGCGCCTGCCTTATCGACGTGCAGGTTCGAGAAGATCGCGACCCCATTCACCGCCGCCACTTCGATGTCCCTGCCAGGGCACCTCCGCCCGGATCGGCCCCGAGGGCCACGGTCACGACCTCCGTCGCCGTCGTGACGACATTGCCGGACGCGTCCTCGATCGCGATGGCGAGGGGAGGACTGATCGCGACGCCGGCCGTCGCGTTGCTGGGTTGGACCGAGAACGTGAGCTTCGTTGCCGCTGGTGCCGCTGGCGTGGTGGGTCCTTCGGATGTGCAGGCGGCTAAGACGACCAACGACGTCCAGGGCAGCCACCCCAGCCGGAGTAGTTGAGAACGCATACGATCCTCTCCGAGTACGATCCTCTCCGAGGTTGACGCGTGAGAGCCACAGTTGCCCCAGGCCTCCACGCAGTCCATGGCGCGCGGCTGATTTCTGACCGATCTCCGGCTGACCCGCTAAGCCGTTGAAGGTGGGACGATTAGGCGAACTGATCGCTATGTACGGGCCGCACGGAGTGGAATATATTGAGGACAAGGCACTCGAGGAACCGTCGTGGCAGTCATTCGGTTCGGATCGTTCGAAGTCGATCCTCCTGCCGGTGAGCTACGCAAGGGCGGGACACGGATCAGGCTGCAGCAGCAGCCGCTTCGAATCCTGGTATTGCTGCTCGAGCGCCCCGGAGAGGTTGTAACGCGGAGGAGCTGCGCCAGGCGATCTGGCCTACCACCGCGTTCGGCAGTTTCGACGAAGGCCTCGACGCCGCGATCTACAAGCTCCGCGGCGCCCTCGGAGACTCGGCCGAGCACCCGCGCTTCATCGAGACCCTACCCCGTCGGGGATATCGATTCATCGCGTCGCTAGACGACGCGGTTGCGCCTCCCCGGCCGGAGCCGGCGGGGCGAGCAGCATCCGTTCCAAAGCGGAAGTCCTTCATGTGGGTTGGGGGCCTGGCGGTCCTCGTGGCGCTCATGCTCGCCATGGCCATGGAGGGCCTGCCGATCCGCTCGCAGGGTAGGACCACCCCCCCGCGCATTCGCTCCATCGCGGTGCTTCCCCTCAGGAACCTGTCGGGCGACTCGGCGCAGGACTACTTCGCCGACGGCATGACCGAGGCGATCACCACGCGCCTCGGCCAGAGCCCGGGGCTGCGGGTGATCTCCCACACGTCGGCCATGCACTACAAGGGGACGCGGGAGACGCTGCCCGAGATCGGTCACGAGTTGCACGTGGACGCGGTGGTGGAGGGAGCGGTGCTGCGCGCCGGGAGCCGGGTGCGGGTCACGGCGCAGTTGGTGGAGGCGTCCAGCGACCGGGACTTGTGGGCTGAGACCTACGAGGAAGACCTGCGGGATGTGCTCGCCTTACAGGACGCGGTCGCCCAGGCCGTCGCCACTGAGGTTCAGGTCAGGGTCTCCTCCTCGTCGCCGGGTCCGGTAGCGAGTACCCGCGCCCGGCCAGTGGACCCACAGGCGTATGACCTCTACCTCCGGGGTCGTGCGGAGTGCAACGAGCGGACGGCGTTAGGCTTCCGCAGGAGCATCGAATACTAAGCAGGCCATTCAGAAGGACTCGGGGTACGCGCCGGCGTGGGCAGGACTGTCCGACGCCTACCTGGGCTTGGGGGCGTACAACTTCCTGCCCCCCACGATAGTCTGGCCTAAAGCGAAAGCCGCGGCGCTCCGAGCGATACGACTCGATGAGACGCTCTCCGAAGCACATGTCCCGCTGGCGATCGTGTTACAGCATCTGGAATGGTCGTGGTCCGATGCGGAGCGGGAGTTTCGACGGGCGATTGCCCTCAACCCGAACAACGGCTTCGCTCACGAGGTGTACGGCCACCTGCTCAGCGCGAGAGGCCAGTTTGAGGCGGCTCTGGGCGAGATGCAACGGGCCGTAGAGCTCGACCCGCTCGTTCCAGAACGGCGATATTCCCTCGCCGCGACGTTCTATCGGGCCGGACGTTATGACGAAGCACTGCAACACTTCCGGCTGGTCCCCGACCCCGATCCGCACGCGGAAATCCACCATCTGAGAATTGCGACCATTCTCGAGCGACAGGGGCGGCTACCGGAAGCCACAGCCGAACGAGTGCTGGCGCTGCAACTGGGCGGTAAGGAGGAAGTCGCTGCGTCGGTCGAACGCGAATACCGCTCCTTCGGTTACGCCGCAGCAAAGCGGGCATATCTGACCGGGCATCTCCGCGAGGCAGAGCGGCACGCGCAAGGCGAATATCCCCGGGCCGTCCTCGGTTGATATTGCTGCTGACTACGCGCTGCTGGGCGAGCGAGACCGAGCCTTTGCATGGCTCGAGCGAGCCTTCCGCCAGCACGACTGGTCGGTCGTGTTCCTCGAGGTAGATAATCGTCTTCGAGGGCCTCCGGTCCGACCGCCGTTTCGGGATCTTGCACGGCAGATCGGCCTGCCCGAAAAAATAAGCGCACGGGATCCGGGTTCTTCAGGGAAGTAGGCGTCGTGGACAAGCGCGGTGTGACTGGGAAGTGCTACGATCTGGCATTTGTGCTTGCAAGCTGCTTGACACTAAAAAGGAGCTGACCAGTCGCGCAACTGGTCCGTGTTGTCCGTTGTGTTGTCCATTCGGCGCGGCATCGCCGACATTTCACATCGCTTGACGTCGGCAGGTGGCGGGCCGTCTGGTGGGTAAGTGCCGATGGAATGGCACCTTACTGATAAACGGTAGACGGCAAAATGTCGGCGATGGAAGTCAAAACAAATCGGCTGAGAAGCGTGATGTCGGTAGTTCAACTCTACCCAGGCCCATGAATCAGAATTCCGCCCCGCTGACGGTCGCACTGTCACGGGGCGTTTCTCTCTCCTTCGTGCCGGCATCACCAGGCCGCACGCGTCGCCGGACTCCGGGTCAGCACGACCCGGCTCACGACCACGACCCAGGCGAGGCAGATGAGGGGCGAGATGAGCCGCGAATAGGCGCCGTCCGGGGCCCAGAATCCACCGCGCATCCAGGTGGTGCCGCCCAGCAGGACCAGCACGAGGGCCGCGACCCCCGCCGTGAAGAGTGCGTTCGAGATCTGCCCGGCGCGCCAGAGCCCGAAGGTCGAGGCCATGATCAGCATCGCGCGGGGGAACGAACTCAGCACGAGGAGGGCCCACATGAAGTCGTTCAGCCCCGAGGTGAGCGGCCCATTTCCGGAGCCGGCGATCGAGTACGCGAGGGCAGCGGCCACCGTAAGAGCCAGGAGGAACAGCGCCCCGAACGCGGCGCTCGCGGCGATTGCCGCCGCGCCCCACCCGTCCTGCCCCGCATCCGCCAGGATGGTCCGGACTGCCATCGTGAACCACAGGAGATTGAGGAGGTTGAGGCCGAAGCAGAACACGGCGATCAGGATCCGGGTGCGATCGCCATTGAAGAAGGCGGCTGAGTGCGTCGGCCGACGCGCCGGTCGGCGGCTGGGTGCCGTAGATGAAGAACGCGATGATGAACAAGCCCGACGAACTGGATGCCGCTCGTGCGCCAGAGGCGTTCCCAGAACGCGGGCGTGGTGTAGACGCTGGTGGACGAGGGCACGGTTCTGGTGGCTGCACTCATGACGACACATCCTCTCGATCGGCGGGGCTGAGAGTTCGGCGGCCTCGAGTTGAGCCCTAACCTACTGCTGATTCCTGGCAGCAGCTACGAGGCGCAGTGCTCTTGACGGCGCCAGCGCTATGTCGTAGATCAGTCATCTTCCCGCGCCCGACGCGTTCCTCGCCTCCCGATTCCCCATTGTGACGATCAGGGCGAGCTGACTTTTCCGCGGAGCGACACTATGCAACTCACCGTCAACGGCAAGACCCACCAGGTCGAGGTCCCCGCGGATATGCCGCTCCTCTGGGTGTTGCGCGACGTGATCGGCCTGACCGGCACCAAGTTCGGCTGCGGCATCGCCGCCTGCGGCGCCTGTACCGTCCAGGTCGACGGGCAGGCGATTCGATCGTGCGTTACCCCGGCGAGTACCGTCACCGGGAAGCAGATCACCACCATCGAGGCCATCGGAGCGTCGTCGGCCGGGAAGAAGATCCAGGACGCCTGGCTCGCGCTGGACGTGCCCCAATGCGGCTACTGCCAGTCGGGCCAGATCATGTCGGCCTCCGCGCTGCTGGCCAAGAATGCGAGTCCCAACGACGCCGACATCGATACCGCCATGTCGGGCAACATCTGCCGCTGCGGCACCTATAGCCGGATCCGGGCCGCGATCAAGCAGGCGGCCGGGGCACCTGCCGTCGCCGCGAAGGGAGCCTGACCATGTCAAAGCGCTCTCCCGATGATTTTTCTCGCCGTGACTTCGTGGTCGCCATGGCCGCGGCCGGCGGCGGCCTCCTCATCGGCTGCCGGGTCAACGAACGGCGCCGAATTCCGGGCCCCACCGAAGAAGCCGCGGCAGCGGACCCGGCGGCGTTCGCCCCCAACGCCTTCGTTCGGGTTGGCACGCGACGGCCGGGTCACCGTGATCACCGGCCAGGTTGAAATGGGGCAGGGCGTCTACACCTCGATGCCCATGCTAGTGGCCGAAGAGCTCGAGGTCCCCTGGGATCAGGTGCAGGCCGCGCACGCCCCGCCCGACGACAAGCTCTACGCCAACCCGCTGCTCGGCTTCCAGGTCACCGGCGCGTCCAGCTCGGTGCGGGCGTTCTACACGCCGCTCCGGAAGGCCGGCGCCACCGCGCGCGCCATGCTGATCGCCGCCGCGGCCCAGCGCTGGAACGTCGATCCGGCCTCGTGCCAGGCGGAAAATGGAACCGTAACGCACGCCGGCAAAAAACTGGGCTACGGCGAGCTGGCCGATGCCGCGGCCAAGCTGCCGGTCCCCTCCGACGTGAAGCTCAAGGATCCGAAGGACTTCAAGCTGATCGGCACGGCGGCCAAGCGGCTCGACACCCCGGAGAAGGTGAACGGAACGGCGAAGTACAGCATCGACGTCCGGCTGCCGGGCCTCAAGATCGCCACCCTGGCCTCGAGCCCGGTGGTGGGGGGGAAGGTCGCCAGCGTGGACGACAGCAAGGCCAAGTCGATCCCCGGCGTGCGCCAGATCGTGAAGCTGGACGACCTGGTCGCCGTGGTGGGCGACCACATGTGGGCCGCCAAGCAGGGACTGGCGGCGCTGGTCATCAAGTGGGACGATGGCCCCAACGGAAAGACCTCCACCGAGGACGTGGTCAAGGGACTGGACGCGGCCTCGCGGAAGCCGGGCGTGGTGGTCCGGAAGCAGACGCTTGCCCTACGGGGTCAGTGCCACCGGGATGCGAAAGCTCGAAGCCGTCTACCAGGTGCCGTTCCTGGCCCACGCCACCATGGAGCCGGTGAACTGCACCGTCCACGTCCGGAAGGACGGCTGCGAGGTCTGGACCCGATCCCAGGTGCTGAGCCGGGTCCAGGCCATGGCGGCGAAGGTCACCGGCTTCCCGCCGGAGAAGGTCGTGGTCCACAACCATCTGCTGGGGGGCGGCTTTGGCCGGGGGCTCGAGATCGACCACGAGACCAAGGCGGTTCGGATCGCCAAGGAGGTCGAAGGGCCGGTGAAGCTGGTCTACACCCGGGAGGAAGACATGCAGCACGATGTCTACCGCCCGTACTACTACGACCGGTTCTCCGCCCAGCTGAATGCGCAGGGCAAGCCGGTCGCCTGGAGCCATCGGATCGTCGGGCCGTCGATCCTCGCCCGCTGGGCTCCTCCCGCCTTCAAGGACGGGATCGATGGCGACGCGGTGGACGGCGCGGCCCAGCTGGTCTACGACATCCCCACGATCCAGATCGAGTACGTCCGCCACGAGGAGCCGGTGCTCAACGTCGGCTTCTGGCGCGGGGTGGGAGTCACCCACAACAACTTCGTGATCGAGAGCTTCATGGATGAGCTCGCGGCCGGCGGCGAAGCAGGACCCGGTGGAGTACCGCCTCGCCCTGCTGGGCAAGTCACCCCGGGCCAAGGCGGTCCTGGAGACGGCGGCGAAGGCCGCCGGGTGGGGCGAGAAGCTGCCCGCCGGACAGGGGCGGGGGGTCTCTCTCCTTTATAGTGGCTGGGACACCTACCTGGCCCAGGTCTTCGACGTGGAGGTGTCGAAGTCGGGCGACGTGCGGGTCCACCGGGTGGTCTCCGCGGTGGACTGCGGCATCATGGTCAACCCGGACACGGTGAAGGCCCAGATCGAGAGCGGGATCGTCTACGGCATCAGCGCCGCGCTGTGGGGCGAGATCACTCTCAAGAACGGGCGGGTCGAGCAGACCAGCTTCCCGGACTACCGGGTGCTCCGGATGAACGAGATGCCCGAGATCCAGGTGCACCTGACCAAGAGCAGCGACGCGCCTGGCGGCATCGGCGAGCCGGGGACGGCGGGCACCGCGGCGGCGCTGGCCAATGCGGTGTTTGCCGCGACCGGAAAGCGGATCCGGCATCTGCCCATCCAAAAGGCACTGGCCACCGCATGAGCGAGCTGCTCCAGGTGGCGGCGGCGCTGAGCCGGGCCGCGCAGGGAAGGCCAGGTCAGCGTGCTGGCGACGGTGGTGCGAACCGAGGGCTCGACCTACCGCCGGATCGGCGCGCGACTGCTGATCCTGCCCGACGGCAGACACGTCGGTGCGGTCAGCGCCGGATGCATCGAGACCGATGTCCTGCTCCGGGCCAACGGCATCCGTACTGCTGGAACGGCGGAGCTGATTACCTACGATACTCGCTCGCCCGACGATCTCGTCTGGGGATTCGGCGCCGGCTGCGGCGGCATGACCCAGTTGCTGCTGGAGCCGCTGCAGCCCCAGCAGGCGCTGTCCAGGGCGGAGTGGTTCCTCACGATCGCCGAGGCGCGGCGGCCCAGCGTCCTGGCCACCGTGATCAGGGCGACGGGAGTGGCGCTCCAACCGGGAGACCAGGCGCTACTCCCCCATGCCGCCGCCGGCCTCAAGGGCTTCGATGCCATCCCTGCCGCGCTTCGGGCGATGGTAGAGGCAACGGCGCGGCTCACGCTGCGAACCGGCTCCTCATCCGCGGTCCATCACCTCTGGAGCGGTCGGGAGCTGGACCTCAGCTATGAGGTGCGTCTCCCCCGGGTACGCCTCTCGGTGTGCGGGGCCGGGCCCGATGCCGCCCCGCTGGTGACGATGGCGAAGGCGCTGGGGTGGCAGGTGACCCTGATCGACCATCGGCCCGCTGTGCTCTCCGCCGAGCTGTGGCCCGGCGTGGACTGCATCCCGCTCTCCTCACCGGCTGACATTGGCGCCGCGTTGGAGCGAGCCGCTCCGGATGCCGCGGTGGTCATGCATCATCACTACGAGCGCGACCTCGAGTCCCTCGCAGCCTGCCTCGATTCGGCGGTGCCCTTCATCGGCATGCTGGGCCCCCGCCACCGCACCGGGCTGATGCTCGACCGGCTGCATGCCCGAGGGCGTTGCGCTCGAGGGGGCGGAGCAACGGATCCACGCCCCGGTGGGCCTGGACCTGGGTGGGGAGACTGCGGAGGAGATCGCCCTGTCGATCGTGGCCGAGATCAAGGCCAGTGTGGCCGGCCGGACCGGCGGCGCATTACGGGATCGTGAGGCGCCCATTCACCATGGGGACCGGCGCCGGCTCGAGGCGGTGTGATGCGCGGCCTGGTGCTCCTCGCGGCGGGCGAGTCCGCCCGCATGGGCACCCCGAAGCAGCTGCTCCAGTTCCGGGGCCGGAGCCTGCTGCGCGGAGCGGCGGAGGAGGCGGTGGCGTCGGGCTGTCGTCCGGTAGTGGTTGTCCTCGGTGCCTTCGCGTCCCGCCTGGCCGGAGAAGTGGCCGACCTGGATGTCCGGACGGTCATTAATCTGGGGTGGCGAGAAGGCATGGGCGGATCGATTCGCGCCGGGATGACTGCCCTCCTGACCGGGCCCGCCGGCGATGCGGTGGAATCGGTGGTCATCATGCTGGGTGACCAGCCGTTCTGTACCGCCGCATACGTTCGCCAACTCGTCGCCCGCCAGGAGGAGCGCGGGTGCTCGGCCGTCGCCTCGTCCTACCGGGGAACCTGCGGCGTGCCGGCCCTGTTCAGCCGATCGCTCTTCCCTGAGCTGCTGGCGCTCCGGGGGCCCGAAGGGGCCCGGCGGATTCTCCAGCGTCATGCCGGCGAAACTGTAGAGGTCCCCTTCGCTGCGGGGGAGACCGACGTCGACACGGCCGAGGACTACGACCGACTGCTGAGTGCTCAGGCCGACCGTCGGTGAGGCCTTCCTTCCGGATCCGTTGGCGCCAACGCTGGTTGCTGGTCCCTCGTGGCGGCACGTCTGCGGTAGCTGAGGTGGTTAGAGCGCACGCCTGATAAGCGTGAGTCGGTAGTTCAACTCTACCCAGGCCCATAATCGAACTGATTGCCCCGCTTGGTGCTGCTGCCGAGCGGGGTTTTCTCTTGTGTAGTTTTGCGGCTCCGTGGAGTGCCTTGAGTAGTGGATCGCCTGAGGACGCTTTCCCGCTTCCTTCACGACCATTTCATGACGGCCAAGCTAAACTGCGGCACAGTTCACCTGCGTGAAAGCGGAGCCCCAGCACTTTTAGGGGTGGACCGGCCCTCGCACAACAGGATTGGAGTTGAAGAATGTCAAGAACTTACCTCACCTACGCAGCTGTGGTTTCCATACTGTGTCTTGGGAGCGGTGCCCTTGCAGCGCAGGAGCACATCAGGCAGTCCGCGGTCGAGGCCCCTGTACCCCAAGACCACTCCGCCATTGCGGAGCAACACATCAGAACACCGGCGGATGAAGCTCCGGCGCCGGCATTGGATGACGCCACCATCGTGGCAATCTTCGACCACGCCAACACCGTCGACATAGAGACTGGCAAACTTGCCGCCGAACGCGGTTCCTCCAATGAGGTGCGTCAGTTTGGCGCGATGCTCGCGCGTGACCATCAGATGGTTCGCCAGCAAGGACGGGATCTGGCTAAAAAGCTCGGTGTCACTCCTACGCCGCCCCCGGGCGATCAGAGCGCCCAAGAACAGGCCGCTGTGATTCGCCGGCTGAGCAGCCTTCGCGGCGCTGAGTTCGATCGGGCGTTTCTAGAGCGCGAGATCCAGTTCCACAAGGACGTGATTGCAGCAATAGAGACGACGTTGCTCCCAGCCATTAAGAATGAGGAGCTCCGAGCATTGGTGGTGAAGGTCGCCCCTGCGTTCCAGGCGCACTTGGCCATGGCGGAGAACCTCCTCACCCGTGTCGCTACAAAGTGAGCGAGAACACCCCTCGAATGTCTCGGAGCACGCCGGCAGCTGTCTCCCGCGTGCTCGCCGTCCCTGTGCGCAGTAGCGACTCGATCGCGCCAGGATCTATGGCGAACTCCTGGCGTCGCGCCCGTAGGGGGGCCAGTAGCGACTCGAGAACCTCTTCGAGGCGGCGTTTGAGCTCGACGTCGCCGAGGCCTCCGGCCTGGTAGCGCCTCTTTAGTTCTTCGACCTCAGAGCGGTCCGGATCGAACGCGTCGAGGTAGGCAAAGACGACGTTGCCTTCGATGTGACCTGAGTCGCTCGGTCGCAGGTGTCTGGGGTCGGTGAACATCGCGCGCACCTTTGCACGGATCTCGTCGGGCATAGCAGAGAGCGAGATGGCATTTCCCAGCGACTTGCTGGCTTTTCGACCGTCTATTCCCGGCAGACGCGGGGTATCGGACAATAGCGGTCGGCACTCGGGCAGCACGGGATGTCCGGCCAGGTGCGCGAGGCGCCGAACGATCTCGTTGGTCTGCTCGATCATCGGGAGCTGGTCATCGCCGACGGGGACAACGGTCGCACGTACCGCGGTGATGTCGGCCGCCTGGCTGACCGGGTACACGAGAAAACCGGCTGGTATGGCGCGACCGAACCCTCGAAGCGCGATCTCCTCCCGCACTGTGGGGTTTCGCTCGAGTCGGGCGACCGTTACCAGGTTGAGGTAAAGCACCGTGAGCTCGGCGAGCTCTGGGATGCCCGACTGCAAGGCGATGGTAGTTGCATTAGGATCGATGCCGACGGCGAGGTAGTCGAGCGCGAGCTCCATCACCTGCCGCCGAACATCGACCGGACGGCCTGCGTTATCGGTGAGCGCCTGAAGGTCGGCAATGAGGATGGTCTGGTCATGCGCATACTGGAGCGCCAGACGAGTGCGGAGGGAGCCGGCGAAATGGCCGAGGTGCAGCGGGCCCGTCGGGCGATCCCCGGTGAGTACCACCTCGCGGCGTGCGATGGGAGAAGGATGGGTCTCAGTCATCGGAGGTTACATGCTAGTCCTTCGCATTTCTCGTCGCCGCCTGTCTCTGGTTGATTCACGGACTTCGAAAGCACGACAAATCGATCTATCTCGCCTGCATCGGCTGGATCATCCTGGACACCGCAATCATCATCGGGGTGATCGTCCATCGATAAGCAGGAGACTCTCAGCCAGTCAGCTTCCTGAGCGCCGACCCCTTATGCATCGCGATGTGATCGGTCTTGTCGCTCTTGATCTCGTACTGCGGATCATCCTTGCTCGCATGAACCGTGTAGCCTTTAAACGTGATCCTGGTAGTAATGACTCCGGTGATCCGGCCGCGGACTCGGCCGGCTTCCGAGTTCCAGCTCACGTGATCTCCCCGCTTGAAGCGTTTCTTAATCATTCGATTCCTCCCTATGCCGGCATGGTGAAGTCGTGACTCAAACTCGCACGGATAAGGTCAGGCCAACGCACAACCCGGCCGAAAGCAGTTACTCCCTCTCGGTCCAAGCGCCGTACCGCCTCGACCTCACCGTCAATGTCCTGCGCCGGTTGTCGACCAACCTGGTGGATGTGCTCAGTCCGGATGGAGCATATGTCCGCTGGCTGGGAGACGCGTCCGATTTCGCGCTGGTACGGGTTTCCCAACCGAGCCCGGAAGCGCTGACCATCGGCATCGAGGGTGACCGCAGCGAACATCCGCGGCTGCTCCAGCTGGTGCGGCGGATGCTCGGTATGGAGGTGGATCTCACCCCGTTCTACCGCTCGGCGTCCAAGGTTCAATGGCTGCATCCGCTGGTATCGCGGATGCGGGGCGTGCGGCCGCCACGCTACCCAACCATCTGGGAAGCATGCGTCAATGCGATCGTGTTCCAGCAGATCAGCCTCCATGCGGCGAGCTCGATCATGGGCCGCCTCACCGTAGGGCTGAGCGAGCCCGTCGAACACAGCGGTGTCCGGCTGTATCCCTTCCCGCAGTCCTGAGCAGATCCTGAGCGCGCCAGACAGTGTCCTGCATGGAGCCGGCCTCAGTGCCGGCAAGCTGGCAACGTTGCGACGCGTGGCTGACGCGCTCGGAGCGGGTGCGATCGACGAGGGGCAGTTGGAGAGACTTCCCAGTCCGGATGCAGCCGCCCTGCTTCGCAGCATCAAGGGGATCGGCCCGTGGACGGCTGTGGTCATCCTGCTGCGTGGACTCGGCCGGCTCGACGTGTTTCCCGCGAACGATACCAGCGTGGCCCGTAATCTGACGCTGCTTGGGGGACCGGCGGCGCTCGACGTCGAGAGGCTACTCGACACCTTGGGTCCGGAGCGGGGAATGCTGTACTACCACCTGCTGCTCGGGCGGCTGGAAGCCCGGGGGGATCTCCTTCCTGCGCCGTAAGCGGCGAGGACCTCGAGAAAGTCCGGCAGTGGGCGGGTAGAGTGCCCCACGGTCCGCACCGTGAGGCCCATTCTCCGCCCTGTTTCATTTCCCGGACCAGGCCTTGGGGAGACCGAAGATCACTACGGCATCACCCAGGGGGTAACTGAGCTGAAAGTTCCCCCCGCATGCTACGGCAATGAACTGTTCCCCCTCGTGCTCGAAGCTCATGGGTGCGGCGTTGCATCCAGCGCCGGCGTTGAACTGCCAGAGCAGTTTACCGCTTCTGGACTCATAGGCGTTGAAGTTGCCGTTCCCTTCGCCCGTGAAGGTGAGGCCGCCCGCGGTGGACATCGAACCACCCATCATCGGCTGGGGGACCTTGTTCTGCCAGGCGATCTTCCCGGTCTTGAGGTCGATGGCGGAGAAGAGGCCATACTGCTCCTCGCCCGGGATGGCCACGAAAGCCGAGCCCAGCCACAACCGCCCCTTCTCCCACGGGGCCGTGTGGGTGATGTAGTTCATCGGTTGGTGCAGTCCTGCCACGAAGGCGTAGCCGAGCCGGGGACTCGACCGAGATGGGGGACCACTCGGAGCCGCCATTGGCGCCGGGAAGCATCCGGGTTCCCTTCTCCGTCGGCAGTGCAAAGATGTTCTCGTGGGGCACGAAGTTCTCGCTCTTCCGCACCAGCTTGCCGGTGGCGGCGTCGACGATGTAGAGCCAGCCGGTCTTGCCGGCATGGAGCACGACCTTCTTGCCGTCGAGCATGGTCACGACTGAGGGCGAGGTGGCATCGAGGTCCCAGACGTCATGCGGCACGGTCTGGTAGTACCACTTGGTCTTTCCGGTCCTCGCGTCGATGGCCACCATGGCGTCGGTGAAGAGGTTATCGCCCGGGCGGACGCTGCCGTCGAGATCCGGGGAGGGATTGCCCACCGTGGCGAAGATGGTGTTGGTCTCCTTGTCGTAGGCCGGCGTGGTCCAGACGCCGCCGCCGCCGGTCTTCCAGGCGTCGGCATACTTGGCGCTGTCGGCCTTTTCCTTGGCGATGTCGCGGTGCAGGTCGGCCTCTTCGGCCTTGGGAGCCCAGGTCCCCCACCAGCCGTTCGGCGCCTTCTCATCGTAGGTCGGGTCGCCCTTCGGCGCGGGAATCGAGTACCAGCGCCAGGCTTGTTTGCCGGTGGCCATGTTGTAGGCGGTCAGGTGGCCGCGAATGCCGTACTCTCCGCCGGACACGCCGGCGATCACGTTCTCTCCCACGATCAGCGGCGCCATGGTGATGCTGTAGCCCCCGGAAGGATCCGCCACTTCCACCTCCCACTTCACGTCACCGTTCCGGGCGTCGAGCGCGAGCACCCGGCCATCGAGGGTCCCCACGAATACGTTACCCCCGCCGACCGCCACTCCCCGGTTCACCGGCCCGCAGCACGCGATGACAGTGCCGACCTTGGGCTCGTGCCGCCAGAGCTGCTTCCTGGTCTTGAGATCGTAGGCGATGATGGCTTCGCTGTTGGGAGTGGTCACGTACATCTTGCCGTCGATGACGATCGGGGTGTTCTCGAACGAGCCGAGCTTGCTGGTGCCGGTCTGGAACATCATTCTGGGGACCAGGCGGCTCACGTTCGCGGTGGTGATCTGCGTCAGCGTGGACCATCGCTGGCTCCAATCGCTCCCGCCATAGGTCGGCCAGTTACTCTGCGCCGCTGCCGGCGCGGCGATAAGGCCCGCCGCGGCGGCCCACAGCCATAGGTGTTTCATGTACGCACTCCTTTCAGAAGGGTCGGCCGCCGCGAACCATCGCCCGAGGCAAACCGGGTGTCACTTGCTCCGCTCGATGGTGCCGCAAGCGATTGGCATGAAGGGCGCCACCTCCGGTTCAGGCCTCATGCCGCTTCAGCTGAATCGGGCACAACGAGGAGTGGCACCTGCGCGCCGCGAAGAGCCAGACGGGTGGCCGATCCGATTCTCCCGAGCCGGTGGCGTGAGCACCGTTGCATCCCATCACAATGAGATCGGCGCGCGCGGCCTGCGCGCGCGCCAGGATCATCGGGCCCACGGCGCCAACAGCAACAATGGTGCGGACGACAGCAGGGGTGCCGTCGGTAGGGCCTAAACCTCGTAGCCAGGCATGCGCGGGACGCACCCAGCGAGAGCTACTGCCAAGACTCACGTATCCAGTGTGCTCGCACGAATTCTCCTGCGAGCCCCAGTCGTGGGCCAGAAGCGCCTCGCTGAGCACGTGCAGCAGAGTGAGCTCGGCTCCGAAATGCTGGGCGAGCCTCGCGCGCCCAGTCCACGACCTGACGCCCGATCGGAGCATCATCCACCGCGGCGAGAATGCGTCGTGGTCGTTTCTCGATGCCATTACCTATGACCAGGGCTGGTACGTTGAGGCGCCGGATGAGGCGCTCGAGCGTGCGGCCTCTGTTTCCGTCCACCGCCTTGCGTCCCAGTACCACGAGGTCCGCTTCGAGGTTTCCGGCCATGTCAGCCAGGCTTGAGACGGTGTGCCCGGCGCGCACATGTATGGAATGGTCCCTGGCGCCGAGCGTCGCCGCGAAACCGCGCAGGCCGGGGAGCGGGCTACCGATCTGTCTCTCGAGCCGGTCGTCGAGCGCCGGCATCATCGGCTTAATGAAACCAGGCACCTCAGGTACCGAACGTACGTGGGCGAGCCCGATCCGTGTGCGGCTCCCAAAATGAGTCGAGGCCCACCTCGCGGCTGCGAGTGAGGGCTGGCGAAAGTCCACGCCCACAAGGATGCGCTCGAGTGCGGGCCGGGAGATCCCTCTTTCAGCGGGTCGGGAGACGTGATTGACTTGTGCCATGGCCTTTCCCCCTCCGCTCAGCTGCACCGCACGCACGTCTTCGTCTCCGGTATGACCGAGAGACGATCGAACGCAATCGGCGACTGACAGATGAGGCAGGTCCCGTAAATCCCTGCTCGGATTCGCTTCAGCGCCTCCAGGATGAGTTTGATCCGGCTGTGAGTCCGGACATCGTGGCGCCTGGGGCCGAGCGTGGTGCCGGGCGTTAACCGGCGTAGTTCCGCTAGCAGTTCCGCGTTCAGCTCCCCCAGCTGTGCGTCGGTCAGATCGGGAACCCGAGCCGGTGAATAGGCACAATGACGCAGTCATGATGGTCCTCTCCCTGATAGCGATAGGTGCAGCGCGACGAGACTACGTCTCGACGCAAACGCCGGACGTGGTGGTGGATCAGCCAGAAGTCAGGAGCTGCCCCCCGAACTGATGCATCCGGCGATCCATTCCGGTGGCCCGCAGTGCTCGCCACATAACCCGTGCGCGGGCGATGGCGAAAACCTCGAAATGTTCCTCCGGCAGTAATGCAATCTCAAATCCCCAGCCGCCGGCTTCTGAATCTTCCGGTGCCGGCGGAAGTAGTGTGGCCAGAATCCCGTCCTGAGACTCTTCCATTGCGTGTGGCTGCTTTCTCCGGCGCCGGCTCAACGCGCGGTATGCTATCGACGCCGCCCGGGCCGCGTCATCGCGGCCAGCAAACCCTCGAAAGCTCACCCTGGTGCCGTCTACGTAGCCGATCTCTTGTTCGTCCTGAAGCAACCGGAACTCGGGTCCTGTCCCCACACGTCGTATTCGCATCTCTTCCTCCTAAATCGTCGGGAGGCACGCCTCGAATCAGCAGCGACTAGTTTATCATCGAGGGGATGAAGCTGGTCGGAAGAAATTCTGAAGTTGCCTTCATTGAGACCGCCGGGTGGGGGAGATAACTTCGTGGCGGTTTCATCCTTTGTTCATGGGGCTCGGGTTAGTGTACACCTCACATTGAGAGGGGTGTTCCGCATGATCAAGCTCAAGCGTGCCTACGACCGCGCCAGCCGGGACGATGGCGTGCGATACCTGGTGGAGCGACTGTGGCCCCGGGGTATCAAGAAGACCGAGCTCCAGCTGGACGGGTGGCTCAAGGAAGTGGCCCCCAGTCCCGAGCTGCGGAAGTGGTTCGGTCATGATCCGGCGAAGTGGCCGCAGTTTCGGCAGCGGTACTTCACCGAGCTCAAAGCGCACGAACAGTCGCTCGAGCCGTTACTCAAGGCCGCGCGCCGCGGACCGGTCACCCTGGTCTTCAGCTCCCACGATACCGAGCACAACGCCGCTGTAGCGCTCAGGGATTACCTGAAGACGCAAGCTGTCCGGTAGGGGGACAGCTAGGTGGCCGCCTAAGGCGCGAGGTAATCGCCGTAATGCTTCGACCCGCATTCAGCACAAAACGTGTGGGAGAACTGGGCTTCGGAGTGGTTGCTGATGAACCTTTCCAGCGGTTCCCACGACTCGCCGTTTCGAATCCGCTTGCAGAACCCGCAGATGGGCAGCATGCCCCCGAGCACCCGAAGGGTCAATGCCTGCCGGCGCAGGTGTAGGATGATGAGCGCGATCGCAAGGGAGAACAGTACGATCACGGTAGTATCGAGCACTGCCTCCAGTGCGGGTGCCCCCCAGCCCCAAAAGTGGAAAATGAGCATGCGTACCGGCGGGAGGGTCGCCGCCAGGACGATGCTCCATCGGCGCGACCCACTCCAGGCGGCCATCGCCGCTGGAATAGGGTAGAGGAGAACCATCGAGTCGAGGTAAGGGCCGGTGAAGTAGTCGAGCGGAATGATGCTGATGCTGGCGAGAATCCAATGGATGGGGGAAGAGTGGTTGGGTGACCGAATCGAGAATCGGGAAAGCGCCATCGGATCCACCAGGACTTTCGGGGTAGCGACTACTGTATTACCGAGGCCGTGAAATTGGTCCGCAAGAAACTCTGAAGCTGCCTTCATCGAGGCCGCCAGGCCGTGAAGCGTCGAATCGTGGGGTACCACCAGGACGAGGAGCAGCACTGGGTCGCGGAGCTCGAGTGCGGGCACTCGCAGCATGTGCGTCACGACCCACCCTGGCAGGTTCGGGCCTGGGTCACAACGGACGAGGGCCGGCGAAGCCGCTTGGGCAGCACCTTGGAATGCCGCCACTGCGACGAAGGCACCTGACTCTGAAACGATCTTCATCCTTCCGACGAGAGATCCATGACCCTGAGTCCTGAACTCCCCTCCCGGCTGTCCGGCGATCCCGCTGAGTTTGCCGCGGCCGCCACCGGCATGCAGGCGGCCGACGTTGCCGAGGCTCTGGGAGACTTCGCGCCCCAGGCGGCCGGCCGCGTGATCGCGGCGCTCCCGTTCGACCTCGCCGTAGAGGTACTCGACGATCCGGAACTGGAGGACCGAGTGTCGATCATCCGCTCAATGGATCCCGGCACGGCAGCGGCCCTCCTCGATGCGATGTCGGCCGACCAGCAGGCGATAGTATTTCGCGACCTTCCCGACCCCGACCGCGCACGGCTGTGCCGGCGCTCAGCAGACCGGCGCAGGAGGCTCTGACGCTCCTCCTGCACTACCGACCGAGAAGGCCGCGGCATCATGACCACAGAGTTCCTGACGGTGCCGCCAACCTGGACCGTGGAAGAGACGCTCGAGCTGATCCAGCGCGTTGGCGGTGCCAAGGAGACGGTCTACAGCTGTACGTTGTCGACCCGGCGGACAATCGACTCAGGCACGTGGTCTCGCTTCGAGAGCTGGTCCTGAGCGACCGCGGCAAGCTGGTGACCGAAGTCGGCAGCCGCGGCAAGCCCGGTCACGGTGGATCCGGAGAGCGATCGCGAGGACGTCGCCCGGCTCATCTCGAAGTATGACCTGTTGGCCCTCCCGGTCGTGGACCAGGCCGGGCGCATCCTGGGGATCGTGACAGTGGATGACGTGATCGATGTCATGGTGGCCGAGAGAGACCGAGGATGTGCAGAAGTTCGGCGGACTGGAAGCGCTGGAAAAACCCTACACCGAGGTCGGGTTCGGGGCGATGATCAGGAAGCGCGCCGGCTGGCTCGCCGCGCTGTTCATCGGCGAGATGTTCACCGCCACCGCGATGGGACGCTTCGAGCATGAGATCGAGCACGCCCTGGTGCTGGCCCTGTTCATTCCGCTCATCATCAGCTCGGGCGGCAACTCTGGATCGCAAGCCAGCTCGCTCATCATCCGGCGCTCGCGCTCCGCGAGGTCACGCTGCGAGACTGGTGGAAGGTCGCCGCCCGCGAGATCCCCAGCGGACTCGCCCTCGGTGTCATTTTGGGAGCGGTGGGGGCGACGCATCATGTTGTGGCAGGCCATGGGATGGTACGATTACGGCGAGCACGACCGGCTGATTGCGCTCACGCTCGGCCTCGCGCTAGTCGGCGTGGTCACCTTCGGCTCCGTCGCCGGCTCGATGCTCCCATTCGCGCTCAAGCGCCTCGGGTTCGACCCAGCCAGTGCGTCGGCTCCGTTCGTCGCGACCCTTGTCGACGTCACCGGCATCATGATCTACTTCACGGTAGCGGCAGTAGTGCTTCGAGGCACCGTACTTTAGCTCTGTCCCGCGTCCCGGCTCGCCTGGTCCAGTCGTGAAGACACGGTCCCCCAGGCTGGTGGATCGCTCGCCGGGAACGATTGCGCTCCCATTTCATCGATCAGCCTATCGACCGTCTGCTGGCCTGCCGGCTTGGTCTCTCTCCCGCCGCGGCGAGGCGGCGGCTTCCTATCTGACATAGGCTGCCCTCGACCAGCTGAAACCTCAACCCCCGCAGGACGTCGCCCCGGCTCACCATCCCGACCAGAGTGAGATGGTCGTTCTGCCGCTCGACCACAGGAAGGCTGCGCAGATTGTTCGCTACCATTATGGCGCCCGCCGCCGAAATCGACGCCCGAGGTTCGACGGAGACGATCTCGTGATGCATCAGATTCTCGGCTCGCGTGGTGCCGATGTCTCCGCGTGGCCGCAGCCGCCGATGCGTCACCGGCCAGAAAGAGCTCAAGGAGGTCCAGCTTGGAAATGATTCCAAGCAACCGGCCGCGGTCGTCCAGGACCGGAAAGGCATTAAAGTCGTGCCGGTCGAACTGGGCTAACAGCTCACTGACCGATGTGGCCGGCCCCACGGTGACCGGGGACGCGCTCATTATCTCGTGGACGGCGATCATAAGACGCCACTCTCCTCGTGCCATTCGATTCTTAAACCTCCTCCAAATGATCACCCTGACGAAGGCTGAAACCGACCCCTCGGATCGTCGCCAGCAGCGGCTCGCCGGCGGCGTGGGAGAGCTTTCGGCGCAGGTTCCCAACGTGGACATCGACCACGTTGCTATCGGGGTCAAAGTGCATGTCCCACACCTTCTCCAGCAGGGTGGTGCGGCGGACAACTTCCTCCGGGTGAAGAAGGAAGTACTCCAGGAGCTGGAACTCCTTGGGTGTGAGGTCCAGCCGCCGATCGTCCACTGTGGCCACGTGACGAAGCCGATCGAGGGTAACCGCGCCGTAGCGCAGCACATCGAGGCGCTCTGCGCCGCCCCGACGATGGAGGCCCGGATTCGGGCAAGCAGCTCGTCGAAGCGGAACGGCTTGGCCAGATAATCGTCCGCGCCGGCATCCAGTCCGCGGACCACGTCCTCGGTTGCATCACGAGATGTCAGCATCAGGATGGGCGTGTTCCGCCCCTCGCGCCTGAGCTCGGCGGCAATCTGGAAGCCGTTTTTCTTCGGGAGTACCACATCCAGGAGCACCGCGTCGTAGTCGTTGATGTGGGCCAACATCGTGGCTTCGTCTCCATCACGGGCCAAGTCTACGACGTAACCCTCCTCCTTCAGCCCCTGCTCCACGAATCCCGCGACCTTACGGTCGTCCTCCACCACGAGAATCTTCATGCATGAAGTTTACGACCTATCGCTGAGGCTGATTGAAAGCCTGGATGAAGATCTCTTCATGATGTGGCGGCGGGCACCTCAAGGACGAAACAGCCGCCCTTCCCCGGCCGCGCGACCGCGTGGAGCTCGCCTCCGAGCAACTGGGCGAGCCGCCGGGAAAGGGGAAGGCCGAGCCCCAGCCCGCGGCTTTCTTCACCCGCTTTAGTCACATAGATGTCAAAGATCCGCTCGACATCGCCTGGCGGTACCCCGGTCCCTCATCTTCGACCTGGTAGATGACACGCCGTTCACGGGAGGTGACGCTGAGCCGCACCGTACTTCGCTCGGGAGCGTACTTGATGGCGTTTCCGAGCAGATTCACCAGGATCTGCTCGACCCGGTTCGCGTCAGTCTCGCAATTTGGCAGGCCGCGACTTGGGATCAGCTTGAGCGTGACTTGTTTGAGATTCGCTGCGGGTGTGACGAGGCCCATGGCCCGGTTTGCCATGGACAAAGGCTCGACGGCTCGAATGACCGGCTTCAATCGGTCCTCGTCGAGACGGCTCAGATCAAGCAGGTCATTGATCAAGCCGACTGCATACTGGGCGGAGTCCAGGACCTCGAATGCGGCCCGAGGTACCGTCGCCGGGTCTTTCTTCCGCACCAGCATCTCCGACCAGCCGTAGACTCCCGCAAGTGCATTCCGGAGCTCATGGTTGACCATCGCGAAGAACCGCTCCCGGCTCCGATGGAGCTGCTGCACCTCCTCCAACAGCCGGGCGCTCTCTTCATGATGCCGCACATTCTCAACGGCGGCCGCGGTCTGGGTCGCCAGCAGGATCGCGATGTCCTCGTCCTCCTCGCTGAACTCCTCGCCACCAACTTTCTCAGTGAGGTAGAGGTTTCCGAAGACGCCGCGCCCGCCGATGATCGGGACGCCGAGAAACGAGCGCATCACGGGGTGGTGCGGAGGAAACCCGTAGGATTCAGGATGCTTGGTAAGATCCGGTAGCCGGATCGGCTTGGCTTCGCGGATAACGAGACCAAGGATGCCGTGGCCCTGGGGCAGCGCACCTATCCTTGCCCGGAGTTCGGGGTCAATACCGTAGGTGGTAAAACTCTCCATTACCTTCCCGTCCGGTCCCAGCACTCCAATAGCAGCGTAGTGGGCGCCGATCACCTCCGCGGCTGCCTCCACCACCCGACGCAGGACTCCTGGCAGAGACACCTCGGTGATGAGAGCCGAGGTGGCCACCACGAGCCTTTCGATACGCTCCTGCGGCGAGGGAGGGCTGGCAATCGAGGGTAAAGACATACCATAACATATCGCTCAGACGCGCAGGGGCGGAACCCGGCTCAATCTTCCCATCCCTTTAATCATTTCTTCACGACGGCCTGACTAGTCTGCAGTCGTACCTCTACTGGGGAGATACCGATGAAGGTGCAACACATCCTGGCAGCTGCCGATGAATCCGAGGCAGGGCGCCAGGCCGTCCGATCCGCCATCGATTTGGCCGGACGTGCCCATGCCCGCGTGACCGTCATGCGCCCGTTCCGGTCGGGGCAATGGCCGTGGCTGCAGCAACAACCGGCGGTTACGACTTCGCCGGGGCGGAGATGGAGAGTCCTGCGATCGAGGACCTGCGGCAATGGATCGGATCCGATCTGCGGGCTCAATCCGAGCCGCCGCCGGTAGAGCTGAGTATCGTATCCGGCGTTCCCGGAATCGAGATCGGCCGCTTGGCGGAGCAGCGCGAAGCCGACCTTCTCGTGCTCGGACGGAAGCAGCGTTCGCAGCTGGCCCGGGTGCTCCTGGGCGATACCGCTGACCTTGTGGCCCGGCGGAGCCGGATCCCCTGCCTGTTCGTTCCGGCCAACGCCGGCCCCCTCCGCCGGATGCTGGTGGCGGTTGACGGGTCGGAGCAGGGCATGGTCGTTCTGACTGAGGCCTGCAGTTTTGTAAAGGCCGTCGGAGCCACTCTCCGGGTGGTTACGGTAGAGGCCGGTCAGGCCGATGAGCCGTCTGCCAGCACCGCGGCTCAGACTAGGAGACTGGAAAGCCGGGTGCGAGCGTGCGCCAACCACCAGGGAATAGCGGCTGCGGTGCCGAGTGTGGAGGTGCGGCGGGGAGCAATTGGGCAGCAGATTCTGGCCGCGATCGACGCGAGCAGCCCCGACGTCCTCGCGATCGGCTATCATCGCGGAGGACTGCCCGGAGTCATCGAGGCCGGCAGCACGGGGCGACGCCTGGCCCACACGGCGCCTTGCGCGCTCCTCACAATACCCTTGTGAGGCCGCGCAAATCCGGGCATTTCGGGAGCAGCAATCATGATTAAGCGCGTAGGGTTAACAGCGCTGTTGGCGTTTGGCTTTGCCTGCCGTTCTTCCACCCCTGCACAGCACGCAAGGGAAGCTCCTCCGGCCAGCCCGGGTCCTTCAAACACTGGCGTAGAACCGCAGGTAGTGGATACGCCGCCGGCTGATGTTTCTCACGGTGAGGCTCCGATTGGTGGTCCCAATGCCTCGCCCGCACCAGTCGACGCACGGCTCCCTCCAGCCGAGCCCGCGCGCCTTCGGAAGATAAGATTCGAAGTCTTTCACAAGACGATCAACATAGCTCCGGGCGTAAAGTACGCAGCCTGGACGTTCGATGGGGTGGTACCCGGTCCTGCGCTACACATTCGTCAAGGGGATACCGTCGCGTTCACCCTGGTCAATCGAACGAACATGCCCCACAGTATGGACTTTCATGCGGCCGAGATCGCACCGAGCAAATACTATGTGAACGTGCTGCCGGGGGACTCGCTTCACTTTCGCTTCGTCGCGCGCGTGCCAGGTGCATTCATGTACCATTGCGGCACGGCACCGACGGCGATGCACATCGCCAATGGCATGTACGGCGCACTCATTGTCGATCCAGTGACCCCGAGGCCCCGAGCTAAGGAGTTCGTTCTCGTGCAGAGCGAGTTCTATCTGAGCCCTAAGGCGGACGCCAGCGGAGCGAAGAGCCTGGACTGGGGTAAAGTTCTGGGACTCGTACCTGATCACATCGTGTTCAACGGCCTAGCCGATCAGTACGCTACGCATCCTCTCGATGTAAGCCCCAACCAGCTCCTGCGGCTGTACGTAGTGAACGCGGGACCCAACCGCATCTCGTCGTTTCACGTCGTCGGTGGGATTTTTGAGCGCGTGTTTCAGGATGGATCACAAGCCAACCCACTGATTGGAGTTCAGACGGTCAACGTCCCTGTGGGTGGAGGTTCCATCTTCGAACTCCGGCTGCGGGAGCCAGGTGATTACCCCTTCGTGACCCATGCGTTTGCCGATGCGACCAAAGGTGCCGTCGGGGTCCTTCGCGCGCTCCCTGCTCAGTGAGCGCCGGCGATAACCGTGAGGAGCGCCTGGTGAGACCTACCTTTCGCGTCCGGCACAACCGGTTCCTCAAGACTGTCGCGAAGCTCAGCCGCCAATACCTCAAATGGTTCGGCAACGCCAGCTATAAGCCCGCGCGGAATGGCGAGCGCTGGCTGCTGGACACGCTTCGGACCGAGCCGATCCGGACCGTGCTCGACGTGGGAGCCAACGTCGGCTCCTGGTCCCTCATGGCGGCGGAATTATTTCCTGCGGCCACCATCTACTCCCTCGAAGTGATTCCGGAGACCGCGGCCGAGCTCCGAGCCCGCACGGCCCAGCAGGATCGGATCCAGCCATTCAACCTCGGCCTCGCCGCCCATACCGGCACCCTGTCCCTTCGCTACGATCCCAAGGCCAGCACCCATGCCACGTTCACCGACTATCCCCACCGGTGGACCGGTGAGCGGGTCGAGTGCCCGGTGATGCGGGGGGATGACTTTCTCACCCGCGAAGGGATCAGTGACGGTCGATTTTCTGAAGCTCGATGTGGAAGGTGCCGAGCACCTCGTCCTGGAAGGCTTGGAGAATCAGCTGCGCGAGCAGCGGGTGCGCTTCGTCCAGTTCGAGTACGGCCGGGTCAACATCCTGACGCACTTCCTGCTCCGGGATTTCTACCAGCTCTTTGCGAAGCATGGCTACGTCGTGGGGAAGATCTATCCCGATCATGTGGACTTCCGGGAATATGATCTCAACGACGAAGACTTCGTGGGCCCCAACTACCTCGCCTGCCGGGCCGGAGACGAGGCGCTACCACGTCTGGCCCATCAACCTGAGCCGCACTCCCTAAAAGCATTCACCACAGAGGGCCCCTAGCACGTGAACAAAATGTCTTGCAGCGATCGAACCCTCTGTGAGTGGTCATGGATCGGAAGAGTTGCGGCCCGGCAAGGAGCCCTCTGTGGTAAGATCTTCAAGATCAGTCCCCCGTTTGGTGGCATCGCGAGATGAGCGCCATGTTTGTGGGTCACATTCCGCTGGCGCAATGAAGCTCGGGCGGTCACATTCGACACTCATCTCTATTTGGTGCCTCCCATGGCGCAGCGCAGTGCCCCCAAGAGCTCGGCGTCGGACAACCTGGGCCTGGTCGGCCTCCCGCGTCCGCTGAAGGAGCTTGCCGCCGCAACCTGGGATGCCATCGTCGTGGGCGCGGGGCACAACGGACTCACCTGCGCCGCCTACCTCGCCCGCGCCGGCAAGCGGGTGCTGGTGCTGGAGGCCCGGGAGCGGATCGGCGGGGCCTGCACCCTGGAAGAGTTCTGGCCCGGCTACCGGGTCTCCCCCTGCGCCTACGTCTGCGGGTTGCTCCATCCTTTGGTCATCGAAGAGCTGGACCTGGTGGGCCGCGGCCTGGAGTGGCACCCGGCCATGCCGGGGATGTTCGTCCCCTTCGAGGACGGAACCAGCGTCCAGCTCTGGGGCGACGACGAACGCGCCGACGCGGAGATCAGCCGCTTTGCGCCGGGATGATCTCGCCGGCTGGCGGGCGATGACGGCGCTGAAGCAGCGGGTGCGCGACGCGCTCCGGCCCGCCGGTCCGGCCGACGTCTGGATCGGGCCGGCACCGAGCCGGGCAGCAAATCGAGTCCCGGCTCTGCGGCGACCGGGAGGCGATCGGGCTCCTGTTCGAGTGGTCCATGGTGGAGTTCGTGGAGCGCTATCTCGACGACGAGCGCCTGCACGAAGCGCTGTTGGGGCAGGGCGTGATCGGCACCAACGCCACCCCGCACGATCCCGGCACCGCCTCGATTCACTTTCACCATGCGTCGGGCCGGATGGGCGGCATTCCCGGGATGTGGGGCTACATCAAGGGCGGCATGGGTCGGGTCTCATTTCTCCTGGCCGACATCGCCCGGGATGCGGGAGCGCTGGTCGCCGCCGGAGTGCCGGTGAGCCGGATCCTGCCCCGGCGAAGGGGTGGAGCTGGAGAGCGGCGAGCTGCGTGCGGGCTCCGATCGTCATCTCCAATGCGGACCCCCGCACCACGCTCCGTCTGCTGGGAAATGCCGCCGACTCCACCTGGCAGGCCCAGGTCGAGCGCATCCCCATGACCGGCTGCACCGTCAAGATCACCGTCGCCCTGAAGGAGCTGCCCAACTTCCGCGCTCGGCCCGGCACCCGCGAGCCGCACCACCTCGGCCAGATCAACACCCCGCTCAGCAAGTCCGCCTGGCGGGCGCACTACGCGACTGCTCGGGCCGGCGAGCTGCCCCCTCGGCTCTGGACCGAGCTCTACTTCCAGAGCGCGCACGACGCCAGCGTGACGCCGGACGGCGAGCACATCATGAGCATCTTCGCCCAGCCGGTGCCCTATCGCTTTCGGCAGGGCGACTGGGACACTCGGCGCGCGGAGGTGGCCCGGGTGGCGCTGGAATCGGTCGGCCGGTTCTGCAGCAACATCCCGGAGGCCGTGCTGCACCTCGAGGTGATGGGGCCGCCCGACATCGAGCGCCATACCGGGCTCACCGGCGGGCACATCTTCCAGGGCGAGTGCCTGCCGCAGTACATGTGGGACCAACGACTGAAGCCGAGGACGCCGATGCAAGGAGTCTTTCTCTGCGGGGCCGGGACCTACCCCGGCGGGAGCGTGATCGGGATCAATGGCCGGAACGCCGCCATGGAGGCGCTCCAGAGCATGAGCTCTTCCTTCATCACTCGCCGCGACGCGATCGCGGCCCTGCTATCCGCCGCCACACTGCCGCTGCTATCGGCCTGCTCTGGCGGCGGTGGCGGGGCGCGCCGGCCCGGAACCGACGACACCGCGGCCCTCGGACTCCTCGACAGTGCGGCCGAGCATCTCCTACGCCTGTCCCCGGAAAGCGCCACCTCGCTCGGCATCGATACCGGCACGCGGGCGGTCCTTCGATCTCAGCTCGCCGATCGCTCCGCCGCCGGCCGGGAGACGCTGGCGAAGCAGATCCGCGCCGACCTGGAGCGCCTGGCCAGTCTGGACCCGGCCGGCTCTCCCCGGCGGCGCGCACCAGCGTGGAGGTGGTTCGGAGCGCCTATAAGACATCGCTCGAAGGTTTTGCGCTCCCCTACGGCGATGTCGCGGTCGGCAGCTGGCGCAATAGCCCCTATGTCGTGATCCAGAATGTGGGCGCCTATCTCGACGTCCCCCGGTTCCTCGATAGCGATCATCCCATCGAGAATGCGGCCGACGCCGAGGCCTATCTCGCCCGGCTGGAGTCGTACGCCAAGCAGCTCGACGGGGAGCTGGGGCGGATGCAGGCGGCGCGTGGAATGGGACTGGTTCCTCCCCGGTTCCTGATCGACAAGGCGATAGCGCAGCTCAACCTCTCGGCCCGGAACGCGCGCGGCGGGGGGTCGCTGGTGGAGTCGATCGAGCGGCGGACCAAGACCATCCCCGGCAACTGGGCCGAGCGGGCTCGGACGATCACTGCCGGGCAGGTTGCGCCGGCGCTCGAGAGGCAAATCCGCGAGCTGGAGGCCGAGCGGGGCCTGGCGAAGGACGACGCCGGCATCTGGGCCCGTCCCCACGGCGAGGAGTACTACCGTTGGGCGCTCAAGGCCTCGACCACAACCGAGCTGTCGCCCGATGAGGTGCACGAGCTGGGGAAGAGCGAGGTCGAGCGGCTGCACGGCGCAGATGGACGGGATCCTCAAGGGGATCGGCTACTCGCAGGGCACCGTGGGCGAGCGGATGCGCGCGCTGGCGAAGGATCCCCGCTATCAGTTTCCCCAGGGCGACAAGGGGCGGGCCGAGATCCTCGCCTTCATCAACGATCGGCTGGCCTGGATTCGGGCGCAGCTGCCCCGCGCGTTCAAGACGCTGGTGAATCCCAACATGGAGGTGAGACGGCTGCCGCCCGAAGAGGAGCCCGGCGCTCCGGCCGCCTATGGCGGGGCCGGATCGATCGACGGCAAGATCCCCGGCCGCTTCTGGATCAATCTCCGGACCACCGATCTCCACAGCCGGTACAGCCTCGCCGATCTGACGTTTCATGAGGCGATCCCCGGCCACATCTGGCAGGGGGAGTACACCCACCGGATGCCGTTGATTCGCCAGCTGCTCAGCTTCAACGCCTACTCCGAAGGCTGGGCCCTGTATGCCGAGCAGCTCGCCGACGAGCTCGGCGCCTATGACGACTTTCCGGTGGGGCGGCTCGGCTATCTCCAGGCGATCGCGTTCCGGGCCTGCCGGCTGGTGGTGGATACCGGCATCCACGCCAAGCGGTGGACCCGGGACCAGGGCGTGAAGTTCTTCGTGGACGTGAACGGATCGAATCCGGTGGAGGTCGCCAGCGAGGTCGATCGCTACTGTTCCTGGCCGGGCCAGGCCTGCGGATACAAGGTGGGGCACAGCGAGATCACCCGGCAGCGCGACCGGGCAAAATCGGCGCTGGCGGCGAAGTTCGATCTCAAGGCGTTCGACGATGCTGTCGTGCTGGGCGGGAACGTGCCGCTGGACGTGCTCGCGAAGAACGTAGACGCTTATATCTTATCACCGCCCGTACTGCTCGTCGGTGACCTTCTCCAGCCAGTCCACGGTCTTGCCGTCGAGCTTCTCGTGAACGGCGATGTGCGTCATCCCGTTCGTTGCGGTGGCCCCGTGCCAATGCTTCTCGCCCGGAGGAATCCACACCACGTCGCCCGGCCGGATCTCCTCCCTCGGCCCGCCCCAGCGCTGGGTCCAGCCGCAGCCGGCGATCACGATCAGGGTCTGGCCCAGCGGGTGGGTGTGCCAGGCGGTCCGGGCTCCCGGCTCGAAGGTGACCGCGGCGCCGGCTGCGCGCGCCGGAGCGGCGGCCTCGAACAGCGGATCGATCCGCACCGCGCCGGTGAACCAGTCGGCCGGTCCTCTGCCGGAAGGGCGGGAACCACCTCGGGCGATGTCCATCACTATTTCTCCTTGAGACCTGACACCTGGTAGCATATACCGGGTTGGGGCCAGCCGGAATGAGGATTCTTTAAGGGAGGGAGTGCCCACGATGCCGTTGCTCTCGTTTCTGGTCCTCGCGTTATTCGGTGTACTGGCCGGGATCAGCCTGGCGACCCAAGCCGCCGTCAATGCCAGCCTGCGGGAAAGCTTGAGCTCACCGTCCGCAGCCGCATTCGTGAGCTACTTGGGCGGCACCATCGTCATGGGCCTCGTGCTGGCTATGGGCCGCCGGGTTGGGCTTCCGCCGGGGCAGCTGACGGAAGCCGTCGTGCGCGGAGTGCCCTGGTGGGCGTGGAGCGGCGGGTTGCTCGGCTCGATCTACGTGGTGATATCCGTCCTGCTGGTGCCCCGCCTGGGGACGGCGACGGTGCTCTCGCTCTTTGTGCTGGGCCAGATGGTCGCCTCGGTGGCCTTCGACCATTTCGGCCTGTTCGGATTAGCTCAGCGTTCCGCCGACCTCGGGCGAGTCCTAGGTGCGGGACTGCTGGTCGCCGGAGTGCTGCTGTTGCGCCGCGACCGGCGGGCGCGGGCCGCTCATTTGACCAACCTGAGCCTGCCGAAGCCCTGCCGCCCAGAACGTGGTTGCCTCGTTGTACAGCTCCTGAAAGATCTGATCCTCTGCATTTAGCGGCATGCTCAGCTCCAGCTTCGGCACCGCTGCCGCATCTCTGACCTCTGGGCTGGTCTTGTCGTCCGCCGGGTCCGACCTCATGGCGACATCGATGCAGGTGGCCATCAATGCCACTGAGCTGCCAGCGATCGAACGTGCCGTGCTGGTAGACTTCGAGCGTCCGTTCTCAGACAGTCCATGAAACAGGTGCCTGTTCTTCACTGGAGCTCCTCGCTCGAGCCGACGCCAATCGTGCTTCTGCAATCTTCCTCGCATCGAATGTGCCATGATACCAGAAGCCCCGCCGAGTGGAAGATCCGGCGGGGCTTCTGGTGATCCGGGCACTTCGACGGCGGCCTTCATGCTGCTGGCTTGACTTCACCACCCGCGGGCGACGTTCCTCCCGGCGGCGGCTTGGCATCCTGGGCCTGGGCGCCGCGACCACGTTGCTCGCGCTCTCCCATGCCGCCAGCAGCTCTGGCTGGTGGCGAACCGGTAGCGAATCTGGCCGCTCATCACCTTCACGCTCCTGAACCACCTCCTCCGCCACCGCGTTCCAGCTCGGCCGTGGCGCCGACGTGCGCCACCGGCCTGCGGCGCCCTGCTCCAGCGCGGTCTCGAACTGGTCCAGCGCCGCCTCGAGCCCGGTGAGGATCTCCTCCGCCAATCCGTGCTTGAGGAGGAGCTCCTTCCGGCTCTCGGCCTCGGCGGCCATCCCGCTGCGCGGCCGCGTGAAACGCGGGTAGGTGGTGGCGTCGGCGGGGAACTCGAACTTCCGTGCCAGTCCGGGTCTTCGACCGCCGCGAACTGGGCGACGCTGGCCAGATGGTCGAGGTGCGTTTCGTCATCAGCCGGCGGAGCTCGACCTTCCGGCGCTGTCGCCGCATGCACCGCGCTCCGGCCGTCCAGCTGCTGCTGGGCCAGCTCGCTGCCGCTCGAGAGCCGCTCCTGCAGCCGCCGCCGCTGCCACGGTGAGCGCGGGGCCAAGGTCTGGATGTTGCCGAGCAGAATTCCAGCACCCGCTGGCCCATGTCCAACTTCCTACGCGTCTTCGCCAACATACTACAAACCTCTCCTGCGTTGGTCCGGACAGCGAACGGGCGCTGCCGGTGTGACGTGAATGAGGATGTAGTGCGCGAATGAGCCCGTTCATCACTCGCCGAAGACTCGTATTGCGAGGAATGTGCCAGGACCTTGCGGTTCACTTTTCATGAAAAACGGACCAGACGGATTCCATTCGACGTGAATGCCGCCGACTCGGCCGCGAGCAAATCGATGATCGGCCACCCGACGATGTGGAAACCGGCCGAGCCGCGAAGCGAGACGGTCAGGTACGAAGTGGAAACAGGCCGGCGGCTATGGATGGACACCGGCCAAATCGAAAGTTGACTTCGGCAAGTATCGAAATGACGCGGCAGCGACAGATTGACCTGGATCGACTGCGAGGTGAGCGGGCCCGCGACCGAGGTTAAGCGGGTCAGTCGCCGAGGCGAACCGGGCCAGCGGCGAGGTGAAGCGGCTGCCGCCAAGCCGAGGCGGCCGTCAAGCGGATATCGATGCGATCGGAATCGAGGTCGCTCCGGCCGGCATCGATGATCTCTGCGGCCAAACCCAAGTGCTGCGGCCAAGTCGGCTTGCGAGCTGTTCGCCGCCGAGCTCGTCCCGGCCGGTGGCGAGTGCCGCGGCCAAGCACAAAGTCGCTCCGGCCAACTACGAAGTCGCATCCGGCCACTCAAAGTTATTCCGGCCGGCCTCGAAGTCGATGTGGTCACCTCTGAGTTAGTAGTTGTCGATCACAAAGTGTTTCCGGCCATTGGCGCGGTCAGCCGGACTTACCGCCTTACCATCCAGGCTGGCACGCTCGATGCAGATACTGTCGCCGTCCCGCGTTGCCAGACTCCAGCTCGGCGGAATATTTCGCGAGACAGCTTCACCTGCACGGCTAGACTGGAGCTCGGCGGAATCGAGCGGGGAAGCGGATCAAGTTCGCTAGCGAACGGCGGGACTCGCAGGAGACTTCGCTCCCGCGAGATCCAACCGGAAACGGAAGCTCCCGGGAACCTTACTCCCGACCGATGACGTTGGCTCGGAGAGGAGGACACTATGCCCATCCCGAGTACGACGGCCTGCCGGCCGCAGCGAGCGTTCAGCAGGCCATCGTTCTGGCTCAGCGCCTGATCCTGAAGGACCTGGAGCGGCGAGCGCTGGCCATTACTGAGCGGCCGGATGCAGCAGACCAGGAGGTACGGCCCGCCGCCTGAGGTAGCATTGCGCCCATCATCTTAACCGCCAGCGTGCGGAGCTTCGCCGCAGGGATTGGGATTCGATCCCGCAGGCGACCCCGCTGCGCGGGTACCCGGCGAGCGTCAGTCTTACTTGTGATCTCCACTCCGAGTCGCGAACTGCAGCGCCGAAGGGAGCGATCCCAATCCCTGCAGGTCACCGTCAGCCGGGTATGCACTCTCCATTATTGCGCGTCTGCTCACCGGGGCGTATCCTGAGTCGTTCCGCTACAATGTGTCCTCTCCAGACCAGAGCTCCGGCATGTCTCGTTCTACCCGCCGTCGCCCGACCATCGTGCTCGCACTGCTCATTTCGCCCGCGCTGCTGCCCGCTCAGACTACCGTTAAGCCCGGTGCGCCCGAGCCACCCGTCGCCAAACAGGTCGCTCACACCGACACCGTCGCCGGCGTCGCCTGGCCCGACCCCTACGCCTGGATCCGGGACGACAAGCGCGAGCGGCCCGAAGTGCTGGCCTATCTCCGGTCCGAGAACGACTACACCGCGGCGATGACCCGCCACACCCTGCCGCTGCAGGAGCAGCTGTTCAAGGAGATGGTGGGCCATATAAAGGAAACCGACCTGTCGGTGCCCGAGCTGGACAACGGGTACTACTACTACACCCGCACGGTGAAGGGCCAGCAGTACCCCATCTTCTGCCGCAAGCGGGGCAGCCTCTCCGCTCCGGAACAGATCCTGTTGGATGAGAACGCGCTGAGTCGCGGGCACGGGTATTCCCGGGTCGGGGTCAGACAAGTCAGCCCCAACGGCAACCTGCTGGCCTACACCCAGGACACCACCGGCTCGGAGTGGTACACCGTCTACGTCAAGAATCTGCGCACCGGCAAGCTGCTCCCCGACAAGATCGACAGCGTGAGCTACGGGCTCGAGTGGGCGGCCGACAACCGCACCCTCTTCTTCACCCGCGACAACGCCGCGCACCGGCCCGACCGCATCTTCCGCCGCGCGCTGGGTGACAGCGCCGTCACCCTGGTGGTGAGCGAGCCCGACTCGCTCTACTTCCTCGGCCTGGGCAAGTCCAAGGACAGAGCCTATCTCCTGGCGGACAGCCGGAGCTACACCACCGGCGAGGTGCGCTACCTGCCCGCCGCCCAGCCCACCGCCGAGTGGAAAGTCCTCCTCCCCCGCCGCGAGGGCGTCGAGTACTCGGCCGAGCATCATGGCGACGACTTCCTGGTGCTGACCAACGATGGGGCGATCAACTTCAAGGTCATGCGGGTGCCGGCCGGCAATCCCGAGCCGTCGAACTGGACCGAGCTGGTTCCCGCCAGCGACTCCGCTTTGATCGAGGGCATGGACGTGTTCCAGGGCCACCTGGTTTTGTATCGCCGGGGCGACGCCCGGCAGCAGATCCGGGTGCTCCCGTTCGACGGCAAGACCGCGGCGTACGATGTGGACTTTCCCGAGGTGGTGCACGGCTACGATGTGGCCCGGAACCCCGAGTTCCACACCCGCACCCTGCGCTTCACCTACAGCTCGCCCCGCACCCCGCCCACGGTCTACGACTACGACCTGGTCACCCGGAAGCGCACCGTGCGCAAGGTGACCGAAGTGCCGAACTTCGCCTCCAGCAACTACGTCACCGAGCGGGTCTGGGCCCCGGCCTCCGACGGGGTGAAGGTGCCCATCTCTCTTCTATATAGAAGGACGCTGCGGAAGGGCACGCCCCATCCCATGCTGCTCTACTCCTACGGCTCCTACGGCGCCAGCTCCGATCCCGACTTCAGCGTCCGGGTGCTGCCGCTGGTGGACCGGGGATATGTGTACGCTATCGCGCACATCCGCGGCGGGCAGGAGATGGGGCGGCCCTGGTACGATCAGGGCAAGATGCTGAAGAAGAAGAACACCTTCACCGACTTCATTGCCGCCGCCGATTATCTGGAGAAGTCCGGCTGGACCTCCGCCGACCGGCTGGCGATCCGGGGCATCAGCGCCGGCGGGCTGCTCATGGGCGCGGTGACCAACCTGCGTCCCGATCTCTTCAAGGTCGTCATCGCCGACGTGCCCTTCGTGGATCTCATCAACACCATGCGCGATCCCACCCTGGAGTTCACCACCCAGGAGTGGCAGCAGTGGGGCAACCCCAATGTGCCGGACCAGTTCGCCTACATGCGCTCCTACTCGCCCTACGACAACGTGGAGCGGAAGGACTATCCCGCCATCCTGGCGACGGCCGGGCTCAACGATCCCCGGGTCAACTACTGGGAGCCCGCCAAGTGGGTGGCCAAGCTGCGGGCGATCGAAGACCGACAGCAATCCGCTCCTGCTCAAGATCAACATGGGTGCGGGACACGGCGGCCGGTCGGGCCGCTACGAGGCGCTGCGCGACGAAGCCTTCCGCTACGCGTTCGTCCTGGACCAGATCGGTACCGGGCCCGGTAGCGTAGTCACCGAGCGGCGGGCGCTGACCCCCTGAGCTGGCTGGTCCTATTGGGCGATCTTGTCCAGCACCAGCGCTAGCGGCTTCTCGGACTCCGGCACCGGCGCGGGGCACTCTTTGCGCCGGACCTGCCACAGCCGCTCCGCGAGATCGAGGTTCTGCTCCACCATCCGGTATCGCGAGACTCGTCCCCGGATGTCGCTGTGGCCGCACTGCGGGCGCTGTCCGCGAGCACTCGCACCGGCTCGACGGCGGCACAGCTATCCGCGGACCGCGCGGTAAGCTGGAGCAGAGCCAGGCTCCGGCGGTACTGCTCCTTGATTCCGAGGCCCCGCTGGGTCGGATCGAGACCCAGCACCTGGTTGGTCCGAGCCAGCCCGGCCGCGACCGCGGGGTTGTCCGGATCCAGCCGGGCCGCCGTGGTAAAGTCGGCCAGCGCCGTCCGGTAGTTGCCCCGCTCGAATTCCGCCTCACCCAGTCCCGCGTAGGCGTCCGCGTTGCGGCGATCGTGTCGCAGAATCTCCCGGAAGATCTGCATGGCACTCGACGGCGCCCCCGCGGCCGTGAGCAGGTGCGCGATACGAGCCTGGGTCGCCAGGTCGCCCGGCGCCTCCCGCTGGAGCGGAAGCAGCTCCGCCAGCAGGTCTTCCCGGAGCGAATCCTGCCGAGCCAGCAGCTCCACCAGCTCGAACCGGGCCCTGATCCGGTTCCGGGCCGGGTCATTGTCCCACTGGCCGTAGATCGCACGGTGATAGTAGGAGATCGCCCGGGGCAGCTTCCCCTCCCGGGCCAGCGCCCGGGCCATGATCAGGCTGGCGCCCGCATCGGCCGGGTCGTGCTGTAGCCGGTCGGTGGCCACCGCTTCCGCATCCTCCACCTTCCCCGCCGACAACAAGCCCCACGCGAGCGCCCGCTGATACACCGGATTGCTGCGCTCGGCTGCCACCGCGCCCCGGAACCGATCCACGGCGTCGAGCGTCTGACCCCGGCTGGCCAGCTTGAGGCCTTCGACATAGAGGTGCCGCGCCTGCGATCGGCTCTCGCCCCGATCGATGCTGGCCAGGAACAGGTCCAGGGTGAACAGCGCCGCGATGGCCAGGAAGATCAGCGCGAAGGTTCCCACGAAGGAGGCGGCCTCGACGGCGGCAAGGCCCGGGTCTGCTGGGGAGTGCTCACGGCTCAGCCGGAGTCGCTGGAATTCCGGGCCACGCCAAACGCTTGCAGAATGTCCTCCAGGGTCACCACGCCGAGCAGATGGCGGATGTTGGAGCGGCTCACCACCGGCAGCACGTTGTAGCGCATCACTCCCATCCGTTCCAGCGCGACCGAGAGGCTGTGATCGGGATGGACGTGAGGCAGTCCAGCGGAGTCGGCCCGATGGGGTGAGGGACGCTCGCGCAGGAGCGCGGCCAGCCGGTCGTCCGTCCGTCCGCTCGCGGATCCCCGTCTCCAGATCGATTCGGTCCACCATCCCATGCAGCCCGCTCTCGTCCACCACCGGCCAGGCATCCAGCGCGCTCGCTCGGCTCCGCGCCAACGCCTCGCCCAGGGTGGTCTCGGGCGACAGCGTCTCCGTCGGCTTCCGCATGGCGCTGGTGACCCGGATCCGGCCCGGCGCGCGGAATTCACCGCTGGGGAGGTGAATGCCGTCCTGCCGGGCCAGCGCCTCGTAGATCGGCTCCGGCTGCAGCCGCTGCGAGATGAAGTAGGCGATGAGGTTGGAGATCATCAGCGGCACGATGATCGTGTAGTCCCGGGTCACCTCGAAGATCATGATGACGGAGGTCAGCGGCGTGCGGACGATGCCGGCGAACGCCGTGCCCATGCCGACCAGCGCGTAGGCGCCGGGGCCGGCGGTGTAGTCGGCAGCAGCAGATGGGCGATGCTGCCGACCGACGCCGCCCACCATCGCGCCGATGAAGAGGCTCGGTCCGAAGATGCCGCCGGCATTGCCCGAGGCGTAGCAGACCGCGGTCGCGATGATCTTGAGCACCGCCAGGATCACCACCACCTGCAGCACCATATCGCCGGCCAGCACCTGCTCGACGTAGGTCGTAGCCGACGCCGAGCACCTCGGGGACGAAGTAGCCCAGCACGCCGACCGTCAGTCCGCCGACGACCGGCTGGAGCCAGCGCGGTGTCGCCGCGGGGCAGTCGAGGAACCGCTGCCGCAGGCCGAGCAGCAGCTTGACGAAGAGCGACCGAGCCGAATCCGCCGACGACGCCGAGCACCGCGTAGGCGACGAACTCGAGCGGGCTGCACCAGGTGATAGCCGGCGACGTGGAACAGCGGCTCGTCGCCCAGCACCAGGTGCAGCACCATCCAGGACGTCGCCGAGGTGAGCACGACCGAGCCGAGGATGGCGCGTGGAGGTCGCCCATGATCTCTTCGAGCGAGAACAGCACCGCCGCGATCGGCGTGTTGAAGGCCGCCGCCAGCGCCGCCGCGCGCGCCGACCGGAACCAGCGCCTTGACCTGCTCCTTGCTGAGGCCGAGCCGCCGGGCGATCACCGAGGCGAGCCCGGCGCCGATCTGGACCGAGGGCCCTTCGCGTCCCAGCGCGATCCCGCTCGCCAGCGAGGCCGAGCAGCAGAAGAACTTGCCGACCACGGTGCGGAAGGCGATCTGGCCGTCGCGGATGAACGAGCGCGGCTTGGTCTGGGGAATGCCGCTGCCGCGGGCGTCCGGGAAGTAGCGGAAGAGCAGGTAGCCGGTGACGAGCGAGCCCAGCGTCGGCACCAGCACCCGGCGCCAGGCCGCGCCTCCGGCAGGATACATCCGCGCCGCCAGCCGGCCGGTGAGCAGAATGAAGGCGACGACGACCAGGCCGACCAGCGCGCCGATCACGAGGCTGAGAACCAGGGCGAGCTGATGTTCCCGCGCGCCGAAGATCATCCAGCCACTGGAGGAGCTTATCGATCATGAGCTGCATTCAAATCGTCTACCGGGAGCCAGGGCAAGCTCGGCTGATTGCGCCGCTTCGGTGCGCCGCGTATCCTGGGGGTATTCCACCACAGGTGACCTGCATAGATGAAGCGCGTAGCCGGTGCAACCCTCCTTGGGCTCGTTGCTCTCGTGGCCGGCTCCGCCGCCGCTCAGGGCCAATCGCCGCGCGCCCGAGCTCGGCCGGCTGAGCCGCTCGCTGGAGTCGGCGGTATCCAAGGTGGCGCCCGCGGTGGTGCAGATCCGGGTGACCGCGTACGGACCGGTGAGCGGCGGAGCGACCGCGCCCGGTGCCCTGATCGGCACCCAGCGGAGCACCGGGTCCGGCGTGGTGCTGAGCCCGGACGGGTTCATCGTCACCAACGCGCACGTGATCGAGGGAGGCCGGCGCTTCGTGGTGGTGCTGCCCCGGCCCGCCATCGCCGGCATGCCCGGCCGCTCGGCGCTCGCGCCGGTGTCGCAGGAAGTTCCCGCCACCCTGGTGGGGACCGACTCGGAGACCGATCTCGCCATCCTCAAAGTGGCGCTGACCGATCTGCCCTTCGCCAAGCTGGGAGACTCGGACTCGCTGGCGCCGGGGCAGGTGGTGCTCGCGTTCGGCAGCCCCTTCGGGTTCGCCAGCAGCGTCACCATGGGTGTGATCAGCGCGGTCGGCCGCCAGCTGCGCGATGAAGACCGGATGATCTATCTCCAGACCGACACCCCGATCAATCCGGGCAACAGCGGAGGCCCGCTGGTGAGCGACGAGGGGCAGGTCGTGGGAATCAATACCCTGATCTACAGCCAGTCCGGCGGCAGTGAGGGGATCGGCTTCGCGGCGCCCAGCAACATCGTGCGTTTCGTCTACGAGCAGATCCGGACCAGTGGTCGGGTCCGCCGGGGCGAGATCGGGGTCTTTGCCCAGACCATCACGCCGGGGATGGCGGACGCACTTCGCTTGCCCCGCCAGTGGGGTGTGGTGCTGGGGGATGTCTATCCCAACGGCCCGGCGGCCAAGGCCGGGCTCCGGGTCGGCGATGTCATTTTCTCGATCAATGGGAAGCCGATGGAGAACGGGCGCCAGTTCGATGTCACCCTGTATCAGCGCCTGGGCAGCAAGGTGAGTCTCGACGTGGGCCGAGGGCTCCAGCGGCTGACGCTGCAGGTCCCGGTGGCGGAGCGCCAGGACGAGGCCGACCGCTTTCGCGCCATGGTGACGCCGGAGCAGAACCTCATCGCCCGGCTCGGCGTCCTCGGCCTGAATCTCACCCCGGAGCTGGTCCGGCTGATCCCCGGCGTGCGGGATTCCCATGGCGTCGTCGTCGCCGGGGTGGCCGCCGACGCGCAAGGCCAGTCCGGGCCGCTGCCCGGCGACGTGATCTACGGGATCAACGGTGAGGCGGTGCGAACCCTGGGCGATCTGCGGACTGCCGTAGGCCGGATCGCACCCGGCGGCACCGCGGTGCTCCAGGTGGGTCGGGAGGGGCAGCTTCGTTTCATCACCCTGAGCCTGGAGTGACCATGGCAGATGGGCAGCCGGCGGCCCGCGATGCGCTTTTTGCCGGCTCTATCCCCGAGTATTACCACCGCCATCTCGGGCCGCTCCTCTTCGCCGGTTATGCCGGCGACCTCGCCGGGCGGCTCCGCTCGCTTCCCGCCAACGACGCCTCGGTGCTCGAGCTGGCGGCCGGAACCGGCATCCTCACCGAGCGGCTCCGGCGCCATCTGCCTCCCGAAGTTCGTCTCACTGCCACCGACCTGAATGCCCCCATGCTGGACGTTGCCCAGCGGCGCATGGCCGGCGCGGGGGCGGCGGGCATCACCTGGAAGGTGGCCGATGCCGGCAGCCTTCCGTTCCGCGACGAATGCTTCGACGCCGTCGATCTGCCAGTTCGGCGTGATGTTCTTCCCCGACAAGCCGCAGGCGGCGCGGGAGACCTACCGGGTGCTCCGGCCGTCGGGCCAGTGGCTGTTCAATGTCTGGGGCTCGTGGGAGGAGAACTCGTTTGCGCGGATCGTGCACGAGGCGATCGCCGGGTTCTTCCCCGCCGATCCGCCGCAGTTCTACCGGGTGCCCTTCGGGTTCCACGATCCGGTGGCACTGCGCCAGTTGGTGCTCGACGCCGGGTTTCCCGAGCCCGAGATCACCACCCTGAACCGCACCGTGGGGCGCCGTCGGCCGCCGAAGCGGCAATCGGGATCGTGCGGGGCAACCCGGTCATCGCCGCCATCGAGGAGCGGGGCGGCGACCCTGAGGCCATTATAAGGAAGGTGGCCGAGTCGCTGGCCCGGGTCTTCGGGGACTACCCGCTCCGGATGCCCACCTGCGTGCGCGTAGTGGCGGCCTACCGGCCTAAATTTGAGAGCAAGAATCGGAGTGCGACGAGTAACCGGCGCTGATAGACTGGTTTCGTGAGAATGACCCGATGAAAAGAACGCCGGTGAAAGGAACCCCGATGAGCATGTCAGCCCAGAGCGATCCCCGTTGGGCCTCCGTCTTGGCGCGATCAGCGGCGGCGGACGGCTCCTTCTTCTACTCCGTGAAGACCACCGGAGTCTACTGCCGCCCCTCCTGCCCCTCGCGCCGGGCCCGTCCCGAGAACGTGAGCTTTCACGCCACTCGGCAGGAGGCCGAGGCGGCCGGCTTCCGCGCCTGCAAACGGTGCAAGCCGGACCAGCCGTCGCTGCTGGAGGAGCGGACGGCGATGATCACCGATGCCTGCCGCTTCATCGAGAGCGCGGCCGAGGCTCCCCGCCTGGAGCAGCTGGCCGCCCGCGCGGGCGTGAGCACTTTCTACTTCCACCGGGTGTTCCGGGCGATCACCGGGCTCACGCCGAGGGCGTATGCGGCGGCCCACCGGGGTAAGCGGGTGCGGAAGGAGCTGGCCAAGGCCGGCTCGGTGACATCCGCGATCTATGAGTCGGGCTACAACTCCAATGGCCGGTTCTATGGCGAGTCGCCGGGCGTGCTGGGCATGGCGCCGACCACCTATCGCGCCGGCGGCGCCAACGTCGACATCCACTTCGCGGTGGGCGAGTGCTCGCTGGGCTCCATTCTCGTGGCCCGGAGCGAGGTCGGCGTCTGCGCCATCTATCTGGGCGACGATCCCGATGCGCTGGTCCGCGAGCTCCAGGATCGGTTCCCTCGGGCCCGGCTGATCGGCGGCGACACCGAGTTCGAGAAGCTGGTGGCGCAGGTCGTGGGGTTTGTGGAGGCTCCGGCCGTGGGACTGGATCTCCCGCTCGACGTCAGGGGCACCGCGTTCCAGCAGCGGGTGTGGCAGGCGCTGCGGGAGATTCCGGCCGGGTCCACCGCCACGTACAGCGACATCGCCGGGCGGATCGGCGCTCCCAAGGCGGTGAGGGCGGTGGCGCAGGCGTGCGCCGCCAATCCGGTCGCAGTAGCGATCCCGTGTCACCGGGTGATCCGGACCGACGGAGGGCTATCGGGCTATCGCTGGGGAGTCGAGCGGAAGCGGGAGCTGCTGCAGCGGGAGGCCGGGCGGTGAGCGACGGCGGACGGGTGGTCATCCTGAGCGGAGCGAGGAGCCGAGCCCAGTCGGACGGCCTCATCGGCGATCCCGGATCGATTGAGCCGGCCGCTTCGCTCCGCTCGGATGACTCCCTTACGCGCGACCTCGATGCCCGCGGCAACGCGGTGCTCGAAGGTCTCCTCTCACCCGACCAGTGCCGGTCGCTCGCGGCGCTGTATCCGCGCGCCGACCTGTTTCGCAGCCGAGTGGTCATGGCCCGGCACGGCTTCGGTCGAGGCGAGTACCAGTATTTCAACTACCCGCTCCCCGATCTGATCGCCGAACTTCGCACGGCACTGTATTCCCGCCTTGCCCCCATCGCCAATCGCTGGAACCAGGCCATGGGCATCGACGTGAGCTACCCACCGGAGCACGCCGACTTCATCGCCCGCTGCCACGCGGCCGGACAGACCAAGCCGACGCCGTTGCTGCTGCAGTATCAGGTCGACGACTACAACTGCCTGCATCAGGACGTCTACGGCGAGCACGTCTTTCCGCTCCAGGTCGCGGTTCTGCTGTCTCAGCCGGGGCGGGACTTCACCGGTGGCGAGTTCGTGATGACCGAGCAGCGACCCCGGATGCAATCGCGGGCAGAGGTGGTGCCGCTGCAGCAGGGAGATGCGGTGGTGTTTACGGTGCGCAACCGGCCGGTGCAGGGAAGTCGCGGGATGTATCGGGTCAACCTCCGGCACGGCGTGAGCCGGATCCGGTCGGGGCCAGCGGCATACCTTGGGCATCATCTTTCACGACGCGCCAATGATGTGACGGCCGCGGCGGTTCTCGTCGGCTAAACAAACGGCCCGCCTCGCGGCGGGCCTTCATTTTTGATATTGGCTTGACGGCAACCCGGCCCCTCGCTCGATGGTCTCGGAGCGCCGGCTTGGCGTCCGACGCGAACGTAATCATAACGGTCCGCCCGTGAGGGCGGACCGTATGTGCAGCCAGCCGCCGCTTCGTCCCCTTCCATGATCCACGATCTCGGGTCCGCCCTCGTGACGGCGATCACAACTGGATGCGGTCTATGAGCTTAGCTATAGAGCTAGATTACAGCGAGCTCGTAGTACGCCCTTTAGTTGTGAAATCCGCGCCCGAGGAGTTTGCCGTTGAATATTCCCGGATTGCGCCGCGGCGAACCGGCCCGCAATATAGGGCATCCTCCCTGGACGGGATGTCTCCCGGCGGCTGCATGACCACGACCATTACCTGTCTCCAGTGTGGGGGCTCCCTCGGCCCCGCAGACCGCTTCTGCGCCCAGTGCGGTGCGGAGCTCCTGTGGTGCGCCAGCTGTGGCGAGTTCCTGCTGCAGGCGGAGCAGTCCTGTCCCAAGTGCGGCACGCCCGGCATTCCCCGTCCGGAGTCTCATACCATTCCCTACGAGCTGACCGAGGCCGATTCACCCTGGGCCGAAGTGGTCTCCCGCTCGAAGCGCGCCACCCTGGGCGAGTTCGAGATCGGGCACGAGCTGGGCCGCGGCGGAATGGCCGCGGTGTTCCTCGCCCACGAGCTGTCGCTCCATCGCGACGTGGCCATCAAGGTGATGTCGCCCGGCCTGCTCATGGGCGACGGGATGATCGAGCGCTTCCGCCGCGAGGCGATCACCATCGCCCACCTCAATCACCCCAACATCGTCTCGGTCTACTCGGTCCGCGCCGCCGAAGGACTCCACTTCTTCGTGATGCGGTGCGTGCAGGGCCGCTCGCTGGAGCAGGTGATCAAGGAAGCGGGCAAGCTGTCGATTCCCATCGTGCGCTCCATCCTCTACCAGGTCGGCTCGGCGCTGGCCTATGCCCACCGCTTCCGGGTGGTGCACCGCGACATCAAGCCCGCCAACATCCTGGTCGACGAGGAAGGCAACGCCGTGGTCACCGACTTCGGCATCGCCAAGGCGGCCGAGGGTCCCAGCCACACCCATACCGGATTCATGGTCGGTACGCCGGCGTACATGAGTCCGGAGCAGTGCAGCGGCGGCGAGGTCTCCGGCGCGTCCGACCAGTACTCGCTGGGCGCGGTGGCCTACGAGATGATCACCGGCGTGCCTCCGTTCAGCGGCTCGACCTACTCCGTCATCCAGGCTCACGTGGAGCGTCCCCCGCGTCCGATCCGGGAGCACGTGGCCGACTGTCCGGCCGATCTGGAGGAGGCAATCCACCGGATGCTGGCGAAGGACCCCAACGACCGGTGGCCCGGCATGACCCAGGCGCTGACCGCGCTCAGCGCGGCGCCGCTCATGGAGGACGATCCGCTGCGCGCGGAGCTCAGCCGGCTCGCCACCGCCGGGCAGGGCAACGGATTCATCGGCCTGCCGACGCCGCTCAGCCAGCCGCCCCGGACCAACGCCGTTCTCCACGTCACCCCGCCGGGGATGATGCGGGCGATCACCATTCTCCCCCCGCCGCCGGCCATCGAAGTGGGCGACAGCTTCCTGCTGGTCGCCCGGGTGCACGAGAGTAATGGATCGCATCTCCCCAGCCGGCCGGTCGAATGGAGCACCGACACCCCGGGCGTGCTGCGGGTCAACGCGACCAAGGCGGTCGCGACGGCGGTGGCTCCCGGCTCCGCGTTGATCACCGCCACCTGCGACGGCAATCAGGGCCGGCTGCGGGTCACCGTCGCGCCACCCCGGGCGGATGCGATCCTGGTGAAGGCGCCGGACAAGCCGATCTCCGTCGGCGATGAGGTGCGCCTGGAGGCCGTCCCGCGAGACAAGCGCGGCCGCGTCGTCACCCGTCCGGTGACCTGGAAATCGGACAACGACTCCGTGGCGACGATCAGTCTGGAAGGCGTGCTGGTCGCGCGGTCGGGCGGGTCCACCCGCATCTCGGCCGAGCTGGATGAGGCCCGCGCCAAGGTGACGGTGACGATCATGCCGGCGCCGGTGGCGGCGCTCCACATCTCGCCGCCGCCGGAGCTGGTAACCTCGGGCGATTCCTTTGCCCTCAACGCGACTCCGTTGGATCGGTGGGCCGGTGCCCTGAGCGATCGGATCGTAAGCTGGAGCACCAGCGACGTGAGAGTCGCGGTCGTGACCGCGGGCGGCTGGGTGATGACCCGGAATCCCGGGATGGTGATGCTCAGCGCCACCTGCGAGGGAGTGAGCGCGTCGGTGAGCTTCAACGTGGTGACGCGCGAGGCGGCTCAGGCTGCTGCGGCGCCGGTTCATCCCCGCCACAGCTCGGGGCCCTGGGACCTGGATGTGCCGGCCGAGGTACCGGAGCCGGCGCGCTCGCGGCCTCGCTGGCTGGTGGCGGCCGGCGGGCTGGGCTTGATGCTCGCTGCCCTCTGGTTGGCGGGCGGCCGTCGAATGATTGCACCGGCCGATCCCTCGGAGTCTGCCGCCGCCACCGCGGACTCCGCCAAAGATCCTCCCGCCGCCGCTGCGGCGACCGACAGCGCCTCCAGCTCGGTGATCATCACCCGTCGTCCAGCGCGTCCGCTGACGCCGGGCGCAGCTACCCGTCTGCTGGCCGAGGTGCGGGACCGGCAAGGCCGGGTGGTTCGCGACGCCGCGGTCGGCTGGATCTCGACCAACCCGGCGGTTGCCACTGTCGATTCGGCCAGCGGAGCCCTCCAGGCGGTGGGACCCGGGCGGGCCGAGGTCGTTGCGGTGGCACCCGGCGGCTCGCGCGACAGCGCGAGAATCGTGGTGCGCCAGGGGACCGGAACGGAGCCGCCGTCCGCGGTCACGGCCGCCACGCTGTCCATTCCAGCGCATGAGCCGCTGCAGGTCGGCGACACCGTCACGCTCGCCGCGTCGGCGCTGGATCCGAGAGGGCGACGGCTCAAGGCCGCCAGGATCAGCTGGAGCTCGAGCCAGCCCCAGGTGGCCAACGTGGATGCCGCTACCGGAAGAGTGCGGGCCTACGCGCCGGGAACCGCGCTGATCATCGCGCGGAGCGGCACCGAGTCGGCCATCCTGCCGGTCTCGGTGGTGCCCGCCACGGTCGCCGCCGTCCGAGTCGAGGGAGCCCGCCCGCTCAAGGTGGGCGACACGCTCACGCTCCGGGCGGAGCTCAAGGACCAGCATGATGGCAGCCTGGGAAGCCGGCCCATCGCCTGGGAGAGCAGCGATGACAACGTGGCGGGAGTGGACCCGGCTTCCGGCGCGGTCGATGCAAGGTCTCCGGGATCGGTGAACATCACCGCGACGGCCGAAGGCAAGTCCGGCCTGGTGAATCTCACCGTGTTGCCTGAGCCGCGGACCAGCCGGCCCGAGCCGGCGAGTGACACCGCCGCGCCGGCCGCGGTCGCGGAAGCACCACCTCCAGCCGCCGACCCGACCGCGGAGCGGGAGCAGATCATCGACCGGTTGAAGGCCGGTGTGGAGCAGTGCTACGGCGCGCTGCAGCAGAAGGACCTGACCCGGCTGGCTCAGCTTTACAAGTCAACCGACAAATCGGATCAGGATAAGTTCAAGCGCTTGAGCCGGATTCTGCGGACCGAGGAGTGGGACGCCGAGGTCGGCGACCGGGTGGATGGAACTCAGCGGATCGATGACGCGTCGGCGGCGATGGACTTCAGCTTCCGCTTGACCTGGAAGGATTCCTTCGGCGGCCGGCTCAGCAGCAAACCGGTATTCCGGGCTGAGCTCGCGAGGAATGGCGACAACTGGGACCTGTCCAGCTGCCGCATCGTAGGATCTCCCAAGCTCTGAGCCCGCTCAGCCGCCCAGCCCCACCGCAAAACCGAGCCGGATCACCACGTTCGACCCCGAGCTGGAATTGAAGTGGGAGGAGGTGCCGGTTCGCTTGCTTCTCACGGTGCCGGCGCCCAGGCGGTCGTAGCCGTAGGTAGCCCCGAAGTCGAGATTCACCCGGGGACTCAGCCGATAGAGCAACCCGCCGCCGCCGTTGAGCTGGAGGAAGTTGGACGAGATCGAGAGGTTCCCCCCGGTGAATCCGACCTTCAGCAGAGCGAAGCGAGCCGACACGTAGGGCGCCAGCACGTAGCTGCCGGTGTGGATCCGGTAGCGGGGCTCGATGAACGCGCCATACAGTTTGGCGTCCTCGGTGGCGTTCGTGATGTTGTGGACGGTGTACTGGAATCCGCCGCCGATGGAGAACGCGCTCGGCGTGTAGCGGATCTGGGCCTCTCCGCCGAAGCCGTTCTGCAGTCCCTGGAACACCCTCCCGAATACCCCGTTGAACAGTCCCGATCCCTGCAGTGAAATGGCCTGCGCCGATTGGGCCTCGAGCGCGCGCCAGGCCGGTGTGACGACGGACAATCCAATCAGTAAGACACCGGCTCGGCGCATCGGCGCGCTCCAGTCAGGGATTTAGAGGCCGTGGACGCAGCTTCTGAGGCGTGAAGACCGGACCTTTGAAGCCCGTCGACTGGAGCTGGTCGACGGCGGTCACTCCTGAAACGGTGTAGTTAAACGTCACCGGAGATCCCTGCACTTGAGTGGCTGTCTGCCGCCGGCGAGTATAGGCGTTAACGCACGCTGATCCGACTGCTGACCCGGTCTTGCACGGTCGATGCTCGAGGACCCACTGGCATCCGTTGAGGAGGTGATCGCTCCACGGAGCCATCGCAAGCGCGCCATTGAACCGTGGCCCGGGAACGCCGTTGCCGTACTGGTCGAGAAGCTGAACGACAAACGGTTGGCCGAGGTCCGTGCCGGGAGGAGCGGACTGGACCGGATTGTCACCCGATATCATTCAGCAACTAGCAGGCGCCGCTGCCGTCGCCTGGATCCCAACAGTCAGCGGCGGAACGTTCTCTGGAACACTGATCACCACCTGTTGGGTGCCGGCGGTAGTGCCCAGCTGCCAGGAGTCGGCTGTTACCGATCCATCGGGACCACTTATGCCGCTGGATGGAACACCGGCACCGTGCCGGTGCCTGCCGTGAGGGTGAACGGCGCATCAGCCACTGGCTGTCCCGTCACATCCTTCAGAATCGCCAGTCGGTACTGCGGTCAACGTGGTGCCTACGGTGCCGGACGCGGGAGTGGCGGGTTCACTTCGATCTTGGCGACGGCCCGGAGGAACACCTGTGCGGTCACCGCTTGCAGGCCGGTGCTGCTGAAGCTGAGCGTCCTCGGGCCCGGACTGCCGGCGATCGCGAGATCGGGGAAGGCCGCGCGCCCGTCGGCACCGGTGTTCACGCTCGTGCCACCAATGAGCGTGCCGACATCCAGCGAGGCAGTTACGGCGACGTTGGCCTGAGCCACCGCGTTGCCGCTCACATCCTGCAGCTGAACCACCACGCCGAGCGGTGCCCGGCTCCGCGCCGGGTTCGGCGGCGGGGTGGCGAAGGCGAGCTGGGTAGCGGTCCCTGCGCTGAGGGCGATCGGGCTGGACATGACGCCTGCCAGCGCATCCCCGCTGAACGACAGGCTGTAATTCCCCACGATGCCCGTAACGGTGAGCCCGCTGAACGTCGCCAGTCCTCCAGCGTCGGTGGTTGCCGTTGCGTTCGAGAGCGCGCCAGTCGGTCCGGCCGCGATCGAGGCAGTGATGTGGACGCCGGCCTGCGGCGCCGGGTTGCCATCGCGGTCGACAACCTGGATGGCGGGCTGCTGCGGCAACGGCAACGCGTTCTGCGCCGCCGCGGCCGGCTGGGTAGCGACCACGATCCGGCCACCCGCGCCCGCCCTGGCCATGGCGGTGAAGCGGACCGGCGCGAGCGAAGATCCCTCGACCCGGGCCGTCAGGGTGTACTGCACGTTCGCGGTGGTGCCGAGGGTCCAGCTGGTGACCTGGGCCACCCCATTGTCGTCGGTCGTCGCGGTGGCGGGAGAAACCGAGGCGTCGCGATCGGCGGTGAAGCTCACCGAGATCCCCGGCACCGGATTGCCGGCCGCGTCCTTCACGATAACCGACGGAGAAGGATCAACCGGAGAGCTCACCGTGCCCTGATAAGTCAGCGGTGCGACGCCGGTGATCCGGGCCGGTCCGCCCGCGCCCACGATGATGGCGCCGGAGACGACCTCGAGTGCGGGATCAACTATGCTGAACCGGAGCGTGCGGGGGCCGCTGGAGCCGCCCAGTGCGAGATCGGTGAAAGCTGCGCGTCCCGAAGCATCGGACGCCACTGCAGTTGTCCCGTTGAGCGTACCACCTCCCGAGGCGATGGCGGCAGTGACCTGGATCTGGGGAACCGGTTGGTCGTCCGGGTCGAGCACTTCGACGATGGGTTGCTGCTCCAGCGGGATGCCGTTTCGGGCAGCCACGGAGGGCGCTTGCCGCAAGACCAGCCTGGCGGGAGGAGGTCGCACCGCCTGAGCCGAAAACGTCAGCGGCGATCCGTTCAGCGGCGATCCGGTTGTTCCCGACGCCGCCGCCTGGGCGCTCTGGGCGCCGGGGTCGGTGCCTAAGGTCCAGTGGGTCCAGGCTCGGCCCTGGACGTCCGATTTCATCTCGGCTTCGGTGACAGCTCCGCCGCCATGCCCGACGCTGAACGTGACCAGCACGTTGGGCACCGGCCGGTGATTGTCATCGGTGACGACGACTTGGATGGAATCGGGCAGCTCCCGCCCGGTAGCTCCGGTCTGAGCGTCTCCGCCGCCGAGGGTCAGCTGGGTCGGGTTGGGTTGGTCCAGCCCGATGCAGAACGGCCCACCGCAGTCCGACCCGCCCCCGCCACAGGCGTAGCTATAGAGGCCGAGCGCAAGCACGGACGTCAGCGCCCAGATTCTCTCGCGGGAACGGGGAAGCCGGTAGGGGATCTTCATGGGTGTCTCATCTCAAAGATTCCCCCGCCCGGGCCGCTGTCAAGTTTGTGATTTGCATCACCTTGCATTCTGTGCTCCAGCGAGCGCTTTACCTCAATGGCACTTCGCGCTCCCCTGGTCGGTGAAGCTGGTCCCCGCCACCGGAACGAACTCCCACTGGTACCAGTCCGAGTGCAGGGTGAGCTTGAGGACCCCGAACCCATCGCTGTAGCGGATCTCGCTTTGCGGGGGCGACGCGCCGTGCTGCCCGCCGAGGCTGCGCCCTCCGGTCCCCGCGACGAACTGGCGTATCCCCCGGGTCAGGTCGAGCGCGCCATCCGCCGTTTGGGGAGCGAACCGCTCGTAATTGTGATGATGGCCGCTGATCACGATCTCGGCGCCGTGGTCGTACAGGATCTGCCACGCGTCGTGCATCCGGGTCGACCCCGAGTCTGAGCTGAAGACCGGGTGATGCCAGATGGCCACCGTACACTTGGTCGGGTGAGCGTCGAGATCGCTCTTGAGCCACTGGGCCTGCGGCGTGCCGGCTCGTGCCGGGATGTTGCTGTTAAGGGTCACCACATGCCACGACCCCACCTCATAGCTGTAGTACCCTTTGTCCGGGTCGCCCGCCGCAGCACCGAAGTAGCCGAAGTATCCCGCCGCGCCCGGGGTATCGTATTCGTGATTGCCGGCTGCGGGACGGGTCCGCGCCTTGTGCCGGCCCCAGGTCGGTCCGTAGCAGTTGGCAAACTCTGCCGCCGTCCCGCTTCAGTAGACGTTGTCGCCCGCCGCGAACACGGTGCCCGGAATCTTGTCGAGCAGCTTGGCCGTGGCCTCGTCGCCGTCACCGATGCAGCTTCCGATGTCGCCCGCGCCAACCAGGACCGCCGCGTCATCGTTGTCGTCAGGATCGGCGGACACCTGAATCGTCGTCCGGCCCTCCACTCCTTCACTCCTGGCCGAGATCGTGGCCACACCCGGCGCCCGCGCGGTGACCTGGCCGGAGCTGCCGACGCTGGCCACGTCCGACCGATCGCTCGACCACACGATCTCCCGGCCGGTCAGCACCTGGCCCCCGGCGCTCTGCAGCCTGGCCACCAGATCCACTTTCTCTCCCACGCTGAGGTCATCCTCTCGAGGCGACAGGGTGATCTTCGCCACCCGGTCCTGCACCGTGAGGGTTGTCTTGCCGGTGACGCCCTCGCACTCGCGGTGATCGATGCGGTCCCCGGAGAAATCGCGGTGACCAGTCCAGCACTGGAGACCTTGGCCACCGAAGCAGCGCTCGAGGCCCAGACCAGTACCCGGCCGTCCACCGCTTGGCCCTGCGGGTCCTGGAGAGTGGCCGCCAGCTGCAGGGTGTCGCCCGGGGCCAGCGTGCCTTGGTCCGGCCGCACCCGGATCTTTCCGATCGCCGCCTGGACTTGCAGGCTCACGCTGTCGCGCTGGCCTTCGACCTCGGCGATGACGAACCCCGAGCCCGTCCCCGTAGCCGTCAGCAGGCCAGACGGTGAGATTCGGGCCACGAGGGAGTCGCTGGTGGACCAGGTCACCGGTCGTTTCCCCAGCGAGTTGCCCTCCCGGTCGAACATGGTGGCATCCACCCGCAGCGTATCTCCGGGATGCAGTTGAATGCTGGTTGGCGCGATCCGAAGACCGGCTACCGGAGCCACCACCGACACCAGCGCCTCCCCACTCACCGCTTCAGCGGTGGCGACGATGTGCGCCGAGCCGGGCGCGCGCGCGGTCACCATGCCCGATTCATCTACGGTTGCCACCGAGCTGTCTGCCGAGTGCCAGGCAAAGGTGATCCCCGGGATTGGCGCCCCACCGGTGTCGGTGGCGACGGCAGTCAGATGATAGGTGTCACCCGGCGCCAGCTGGAGCGCGGCATCTGTCACGATTCGTACGGTTGCCACCTTTGGAGGCGACGGTTTTGAGGGCGACAGGGAATCCGCCCCGTTGCACGCGATTCCCCAGAGAGCCGTGCCCCCGAGCAGAAACACCAGGCTCAGTTGCCGGCACCGGTCGCCCTCCATTGGTCCCTCCCTATAAGGTGGATTCGTCCTCAGCTGCAGGGAGAGACTCGCACTGGTGGGTCAAGCCGGCGTCAAGCGAAAGCGCCCCAGCGAACGAGTCGCTGGGGCGTTTCATCGGTGAACGCGGGCTGTTACGAGGGTTTAGGCTGTGAGGACTACCTTCTCGCAGTTGTCTTCCTTGTTCAGGAACATGTCATAGCCTCGCGGCGCCTGGTCCAGCGGAAGCCGGTGGGTGATCACGAAGCTGGGATCGATCTCTCCGTTCTGCACCCGCTCCAACAGCGGTTTCATGTAACGCTGGACGTGGCATTGGCCGCTCCGAATGGTCAGGGAGCGATTCATCACCGAGCCCATGGGGAACTTGTCGATGAATCCGCCGTACACCCCGATCACCGAGACCACGCCTCCGTTGCGGCAGTTGAGCACCGCCTCCCGCAGCGCGATGGGCCGGTCGCTTTCCAGCATCAATGCCTGCTTGGCTCGATCGTACGCGTACACCGCCGGATGGCCGTGGGCCTCCATGCCAACCGCATCGATGCACTTGTCCGGTCCTCGTCCACCGGTGAATTCGAGCAGCGCCTCCCGCACGTTGACCTGCTCGTAGTTGATGGTTTCCGCCGCGCCGGCCCGTTCCTTGGCCATGCGCAGCCGGTACTGGAACCGGTCGATGGCGATCACCTTTTCGGCACCGAGCAGGTACGCGCTCGCGATGGCGAAGAGGCCCACCGGGCCCGCCCCCCATACGGCGATCACGTCGCCCCGCTGAATGTCGCACATCTCCGCCCCCATGTAGCCGGTGGGGAAGATGTCCGACAGGAACAGGACCTGATCGTCGGTCAGCCCCTCCGGCACCTTCAGCGGCCCCACATCGGCAAACGGCACCCTGGCATATTCGGCCTGGCCACCGGCAAATCCGCCGAGCATGTGGGAATACCCGAACACGCCCGCCGGCGAGTGGCCCAGCAGCTTCTCCGCGATCCAGGCGTTGGGGTTGGAGTTCTCGCAGACCGAGAACATTCCGGCCTGGCAGGCATAACAGACCCCGCAGGAGATAGGAAAGGGAACCACGACCCGGTCGCCGATCTTCAGGTTCTTCACTCCGCGGCCGACTTCGACGACTTCGCCCATGAACTCGTGGCCCAGGATGTCGCCCTTTTCCATCGTGGGGATGAATCCGTTGAACAGATGGAGGTCGGAGCCGCAGATCGCGGTTGAGGTGACTCTCACGATCGCGTCCTGCGAGTTCAGGATCTTGGGATCGGGCACCTCCTCGACCTCCACGCGCTTCTTGCCCATCCAGCAGTTCGCTTTCATCTCGAGATGCCCCCTTCCTGAGCAGCTCGAGATCGCTCAGATCCTCCGGCGGCTGGGCCGGGTGCATTCCCTCATGAATGCTGGCATCCGAGTGGACGATCTCACCCACCTCCAGCACCTGCTTCAGCCGTCTCAGGTCACTCTTCACCTGCTGGCTCGGCTCCTCGCCGAAGAGCTTGGCGATCAGCGCCGCGATCTTGCCGCCGGGCGGCTGATACTTGAGCTCGACGATCAGCTCAGTGCCGCGGTTGCCGGGCGCATCACGGAAGCGGACCTGGCCGCGGTTGGGCACGTCGGCGTCGGCCAGTGCCTGCCACGCAATCAGCTCGTTGGGCCGATCCTCGGTGGTCTCCGCATCCCATTCCACCGTGGTGCCGGCCGGCGCACGCGCCTTCCAGTGCGAGCGCCGGTCGCCGATCATCTGCACCGATTCGAGGTGGGCCATGAAGCGGGGGAAATTCTCGAAGTTGTGCCAGAAGGCGTAGACTTCGGTGCGGGGACGATTGATGGTGATGGCCTCCACGACGTCGACACCGCGGGATCCGCCACGTCGCGTCTGCGCGCGGAAGCCCGCCCATGTCCTGGGAGCCGTTCTCGTCGCTCAGCTGACGGCTGGTGACGAAGTCGAGAGCGGTGACACCCAGGACTGCGGCGGTCGCGGTGGCCACCCGGCCGCGATCCGACGTCCTCCGAGCTCAAGGCCTTGCCCAGAAGCGCGAGATCCATCAGATCGCCGCCCACCCGGCTCCAGACCCATCCCGCCGTCCGGGGCTTGGTGAGAATCCCGATCCCGCTGGTGATCTCCCGCAGACCGACCGCGAAGAGGGTATTGCGGGTCTCTTCATCGTCGTTGACGCCGATCAGTCTCGCCACGGCCCGGGGCGCGGCAATCTCGGCCAGACCGAGACCAATGCTGAACCACCCCAGCCCCTTGGCCCGGCGCTCCGCCGGGTCCTCCGCGCCCTGGCCGGCATCGTTGCCAGGCGGCTCTGGGACCAGCCTTCCTTATATGTCCTGACCCGCCGATCACCCGGCGAGCCGCGGTACTTTCGGGTTTGCTCCGTTGTTATGGTCATCGTTCCCCCTTCTCATCGGAAATCGGGCTAACCGTGGTCCCCTCGGCAACAGACTGCTTCCTTCCGAATTCAGTTGGGGAGCTCGGAGCAGGACCGGTAGAAAATGCGGACGGACGGCAGAAGACACTCAACATCCTAGCATCAGCCTGCCGGGCGAATTCCCGGCTCGGCGGCCTGAGAGGGGAGCGTTTCCAGCCGCACCCCCTCGGGCCGCAGGGTCCGAAGTGTTAGCCGCCGTTGCGGGAATGAGTCGGTGAGCAAGCATCACCGAGCGGAGCGTTTTTTAGGGGTGAATCAGCTCGAGGTGACGTTCGCTCAGGAGACCCCGGACTACGGTCACCAGGCCATCGAGGGGAAACGGCTTCTGCAGGAAGGGGGCGGAGTCCTTGGGCGAGCCGCGCCGGAAGATATCGTTGACGTCGTACGCGGAAATGTAGAGGATGGGTAGATCGGGCCAGCGTTGGGCCAGCCGGCGGCCCAATTCCCGGCCATCTACGCCCGGCATGACGACGTCGGTAACGACGAGGTCGATCGGGGGCTCGGCGTTCTCCATCAAGGCCAAGGCCTCGGCCCCGTCGCTCGCCTCCAGGGTGCTGAAGCCCTCGGCCTGCAAGGTACGGCAGACCAGATCTCTCAGGCCTTGCTCGTCGTCCACCACGAGAACCCGCTGGAAACCCTCGCGGCTCTGGGACTGGGGAGAGCTACTGGCCACGGCCTCTACGGACACGGCATCCCTCGATAGATGCAAGCATGCCCGCAACTTAGCACGGCGAGCCTGCATGCGCCAGTGCCCTAACAGGAAGTAATTCAGAGAAGAAGCGGAGGGGCCGCGAACCCGGCCCCTGAGCTGATATTCTCTGCTAGACCGTGCGCCGGCCCGAGATGAAGTTGATCAGGAACACGATCACCGCGATCACGAGCAGGAGGTGAATGAGGCCGCCAGCCACATGGAAGACTCCCCATCCCAGCAACCAGGCGACCAACAGGATTACAGCAAGCCAGACGAGCATGGAAACTCCTCTAGTGAGAGTGCAGCCTCCCAAAACGACGCCTCAGGATAGACCAGAACGCGGCCAGGCTGTCTGTGATCGTACCCACAGGATCGGTGTAGGGCGCGCCAACTTCTTGCCGGAATTGGGTATCCACGTCACAGCCATAGCGAGATCGACCCGCCACCTTGGCTTCGTGCCTAAACGTGAGACCACGGCGGAAGCGCCGTGAACCCGATCGGGCGGACCAGGAGTTCCAGGTGGAGCACTACCGGCTGCTTTTCGAGGAGACGGTGGACTACGCCGTATTCCATCTCACCCTGGACGGCATCGATCCAGACCTGGAACCCGGGCGCGGCGCGGATCTTCGGTTATGAGGCTTCCGAGATCATCGGCCGCCCCGGGGCCGCCCTCTTCACTCCGGACGACAATCTTCAGGGAGTCCCCCAGCGGGAAATGAAGTTTGCTTCCGAGACCGGCCGGGCGGAGGATTCCCGCTGGCACCTCCGGAAGGATGGGTCCCGTTTCTGGGCCAACGGCGTCATGGTCGGACTGCGGGATCACTCGGGGGCGGTGGTCGGGCTGGGCAAGATCGTGCGCGACGACACCGAACGGAAGCGGTCGGACGAGCTGCTGCAGTATCAGCTCAACGTGGCCGACGCCATCGCCACCAATGCCGCCGAGGCTCTGTTTCTCATCGATGGCGACGGCCGGATCACCTTCGCCAATCCCATCGCCCAGTCCATGTTCGGCTGGCCTCAGGAGGAGCTACTGGGGCAGTTCCTGCACGAGAAGCTCCACTGCCGGCGGTCGGGCGCGCTGCCCGATCCCATCCTCGACTGTCCCCATATGCGGGTGCTGGCCTCGGGGCAGACCATCCGGAGCGAGGACGATTTCTTCATCCACAAGAACGGGAGCCGGGTGCCCATCAGCTCCTCCGCCGCCCCCATCATGTCCGACAACACGCGTGGTCGGCGCGGTGATGGTGGTGCGGGATCTGACCGAGCAAAAGCAGATCGAGGCGACGCAGCGGGAGAACGAGGAGGCGCTGCAGCAGGCGCAGAAGCTGGAAAGCATCGGCGTCCTGGCCGGCGGCATCGCCCACGACTTCAACAATCTGCTCACCGGCATCATGGGGAACGCGGGCCTGGCCCGGCGGGCCATCGGCGCCGGCAAGTCGGAGCAGGCGGCCGGTCTCCTGAAGGACGTCCTCTCGGCCAGCGAGCGGGCCGCCGACCTCACCCGCCAGCTGCTGGCCTACGCCGGCAAGGGACGTTTTGTCATCCAGCCGGTCGATCTCTGCAAGCTCGTCAGCGAGGTCAGCACCCTGATCCGGGCATCGATTTCCAAGAAGATCACCCTGGTGATCGACGTGCCCGAGGACTGCCCGCTGGTGGAAGCCGACCGGACTCAGCTGCAGCAGCTGGTGATGAACCTGGTCATCAATGGTGGCGAGGCGATCGGCGACGAGCCGGGCACCCTCACCGTGCGGGTGCGGGTCGAACAGTTCACCGAGCGGCGGGAGCGGCCTCGAACCGAAGGGTTCCCCATCGTAGCGGGCGAGTACGTTCGAATCGATGTGACCGACAGCGGCGGCGGGATGGATGCGGAAACCCGGTCGCGCATCTTCGAGCCGTTCTTCACCACCAAGTTCCTGGGCCGGGGGCTGGGTCTATCAGCGGCTCTGGGAATCGTGCGCGGCCATCGCGGCGCCATCGGCGTGCGCAGCGAGCCGGGGGAGGGAACCACCTTCACCGTCCTCCTGCCGACCCCCCGAGAGGCTCGCCACCTCGACCGGACGAGCGGCCACTTCGGGTTCGAGCACGACGTGCAGGGAGTGGGAACCATTCTGGTGGCCGACGATGAAGAAGGGGTTCGCTCCCTGGTCTCCACCATACTCCAGGACGCCGGCTACACCGTGGAGCTCGCGGTGGACGGAGCCCACGCGGTGGAGCGGCTGCGCGAGCTGGGGGACCGGGTCCAGCTGATCCTGCTCGATCTGACCATGCCGATCCTGGGCGGGGCGGAGGCGGCCGCGGAGCTCCGGCGAATCAAGCCGGGAGTTCCCATCGTGGCCATGAGCGGCTACGGCGACATCGAGGTCATGCAGCGATTCAGCGACGTGGGAGTGGATGATTTCGTGCCCAAGCCCTTCGATCCCGATCAGCTGGCCGCAAAGGTGCGGGATACCCTGGCCCTACTGGTGGATCAGCCCCGGCAGTCCGTCCCACGCTCGCTGAAGCAGATCCCGGCTGTAGGCCAGATGATGGCGGTCGGGGGTGAATACCTCGAGGGTGATGGTTCCATCGTAGCCGAGCCCCTTGAGCGACCTCACCGCCTGGCTCAGATCCACGCTGCCGGTGCCGAGGGGGAGATGCAGATCGGCGGCCCCGCCCTTGTTGTCATGCAGATGCACGTGGCGCAGCCGGTCGCCGTAGGCTGACAGCAACTCCTCGACCGTGCTGTGCAGCACCAGCAGATTGGCGTGGCCGATGTCGAGGTGCAGGCCCAGCTGCGGCAGGGGATCGAACAGCTCGCCCAACTGCGCCGCTGTGTTAAAGTCCCCCGGCAGGTTCTCGACCATCAATCCGACACCTCGCTCCACCGCATAGGGGAGAAGCTCGCCCAGCGAGGCCAAATTCTTCTCGATGAAGAAGCGGCGGTCGTGCATCGGGGCGTGGCGGTCAGGATGGATGTTCATCCAGCGTACGCCGATGGCGGCGAACACGTCGACGCACCGGCGCAGCTCGTGAACCGAGGCCTGGCGGATCTCCTCGATGCCGCTCGCGATCGGCAGGTAGAAGGCGGTGTGCCCCACCACCTCCAGGCGGTGGCGCTCCAGGGCGCGGCGAATCGCCACCGGATCCACTCTCCAGGAGGCGGCCATGGGAGGCTCCAGGGTGAGATCGATGAAACCGAGTCCCATCGCGGCCATCCACTCGATCTCCTGGAGGACGTCCCGCGCCGGGTGGTTCATGGCGCCGATCAGCATGTCAGGGTTCTGAGGGAGAGCCGCGGAACCAGGGCCGGCTGTCCAGGAGACCGGCTCGGCTTCGGCTCAGCTCGGCATCGTGCGCCGGCGGCGGCCGTCGGAGGCCGATTCGGTCCCACACCTGATCGGGGATCTGCTGCGCCCGGTCTGGGTCCAGCCAGGCCATGACGGCAAGCACCCCAGTGAGCAGCGGCGTATCCTCCCCCATCCGAGAGAGCAAGTGGTTCCAGTCCACCGATTCGGCCCGGGCATCGAGCAGCCGCAGCACATCTCCCCAGTCGGACCGCTCCCGTTGCAGCACATACAGCTTGCTCCAGATCAGCTCCTCGATGGGGATGGCGCGCAGCCGTTCGCCGCGAAGGGTGACTTCGGGTCCCTCAGTGAGCCACCGCGAGTCCACTGCCGCCCGCTGATTGGCCATGGCCCAAATCGCGTCCACGATGGTGTCTCCCTGGCTGGCCCGGTAGATCCAGGCACGGTCGTAAGGGACCCGGTCATGGTAGTCCTGCAGTCCGGCACGGGAGATCGCCTCGATCATGGCCTCCCGGTCCTTCGGCAGAACGTAGAAGTCGAAGTCTTTGGTGTTGCGCAGGTCTCCGGTATAGACCGCGGTGGCGAAGGCACCGCCGAAGGCAAAGGGGATTCCCGGCGCTCCGGGCCTCCTGGATCACCCGCTGATAGACGCTCCACTCGGGATCGGCAATCCGGCTGTCCCACTCCGGCGCCGAGTCGACCGCTGTGGCTGAGAGATTGAGCTCCATGGCCTACGATACACCGGGCCTTGCTCCGGCGTGTGTGGCGGCCCTCACACCGGACCAAAGCGAGCGGGGCGGATCCGGAAGCAACCCCGGACCCGCCCCGCTGCAGGAAGGGGACTGGAAGGTCTAGAACAAGTAGCGCAGGCCGGCCTGGAACTGGCGAGGCTCGCCCAGCCCGCTGCGGATGGTCCCGTCGAAGTTGAGGAAGGTTCCAGCGGACGAGGGGTCCTTGAAGTTGTCGTGATTGGTGATGTTGAACGCCTCGAAGATGGCCTCCACGGTGCCGGGCCCCACGTTGAACGGCTTGGAGAGCCGGACATCCCAGGAGAAGTACGCATTGTCCCGGCGGATGGTGTTCCGCTGCAGGATGTGCCCATCGGGGCAGATCCGCTGCTGGGGGGTAACGGCGCGCTGGCCGGTGCCGGTGTTGGTGGGTCCGCACACCTCGGACGCCGGTTGCGCGGAATAGGCACTCAGCCGGTTGTTGAGGTAGAGATCGCCCGGCAGGACTGCCAGCACCCAGGCATTGAAGCGGTGCCGTTGGTCCCGGTCGCTCCAGTTGTACTCCCTCTGCAACGAGTCGGCCTGGGCGTAGCGGAAGGTGAACGGGTCGCGCTCGTTGTCGTCATCCGCCTTGTCGTACGAGAGCGTGTAGTTGAACTGGAACTGAAGGCGTGACCCGACCGACCGACGCAGCTCGGCTGTGATTCCGTTATACCGGGATTTTGCGCTGCTCTGCACGACCGTCAGGTCGCCGACGCCGAGGAGCGCCGCCCAGTGGCGAACGCGGTCCGCCAGGGCCCGTTGGTCCCATCGCCGAAGACCGGGTCGTTGGCGTTGAAGAAGCGGGTCAGGTGATCGGTGCGCGCGTGGGTATAGCTGACCCCCACTGCTACGCCGGCGCCGATCTCTTGTTCGTACCCCAGCGTCGCGGTGAAGGTTCGGGGGTTTTCGAAGTCTTTATCGAACACGAAAATGCCGGGCTCAAAGGGACCACCGGAGGGGACGAGGAGGTCGCCGTACACCGGCGGCGGGCCGAGGATGCGGGTGAGCGCGCTGTTCCGGAAGAGGGTCTGACCCCGGGAGCCGTCGGTGCTGCGGCTGCTCGCCAGGTTGAGCCCCGGAATCCGGGCGTAGTAGAGGCCGGCGCTGGCGCGAACCACCGACTTGCTGTTCCCGTTGACGTCGTACGCGATCCCGAGCCGGGGCTGAAACATCTTGTAGTCGCTCGGGATGGTGCCGTCACCCGGGAAAGCGAAGGTCCCGGCGGGGGTCGTCCTGGTCTGCCCGATCAGCGGCTGATAGAACAACTGATTGATCGGGCGTGATCAGACCAGGCTCGATCTGCGCCTCCCAGCGGAGGCCGTAATTCACCGTCAAGTTGGAGCGCGGCTTCCAGCTGTCCTGGAGGAACACGGCCAGCTCGTTCTGGATGATGGTCTGGGTTCCCGCCTCATCAACTGTCAGACCCCCAAGGCCGGCCTGCTGCAGATAGAGCGCGACCGGTCCCGTGATGTGCTCGCCCGCCGGGCAGGTGCCATTCGTTTGGCTGGGCGTTGGCGTGTTGACGACGTCCAGGGCGCACTCCACGTAGCCGTTCCCGTTGGCCACGTAGTTGAGGAATCCGTTCACCGAGGTGAAGCCGATACGGCCGTTCCCGAATCCCCGGAACGTCTGGCTCACGCCGGTCCGGTTCCATTCGCCGCCGACCTTGAACAGGTGATTGCCGCTCACCAGTGAGATGTTGTCCAGCACCTGGAAGCGGTAGTCGTGCGCGTCTACCGGTATGAAGAACGGCATGCCGACCCGGTAGCCCTGGAACGAGGCGTCGGGGGCCAAGAACCCGATGTCGGTATCGGGGAAGGGCCGGCCGGTCGCTGGGTTGGTCGGGCCGTCATATGGCCGGGGGCGGTCTTCCCGGGCCCACTGGAAGCGAAACTCGTTCGACAGGGACGAGGAGAACAGGGAGGTCAGGCTTCCATTGACGGCGTGGGAGAAATCGCGTTCCAGGGCGTTGGCGCTGCGGCCCCAGAAGTCGACATCGAAGGTCCCGTTTTGCTGAGTGGAGTTGGTGTAATTGTATTTGAGAGACAGGTTGTGCTTCGTCGCTGAGCTTGAAATCCAGCTTGCCGAGGAAGGCATTGGCGTCGTTGGTTCGGCTGATGGGGCCAAAATCTCCCCCCAACGCCCCACCGAATGCCGTGTCGGTCCAGGTCACCAGCGCCGGATCGATCAGAGTGAGCCGGGTGGTTTGCTTGGTCTCGTTGTATTCCTGCTGGTCGTAGGCCAGGAAGAAGAAGGCGCGGTCCCGCACCAGGGGTCCGCCAAAGGTCGCGCCGAACTGGTGTTGCCTGAAATCGGGGCTAAAGCCGGTCCGGCTGCCGGTAGGAGAGGTGTGACTGTAGTCGGCCGAGAGCGCGTCGTACTTCCCGAAGTAGTGGGCCGAGCCATGGTAGTCGTTGGTGCCCGACTTGGTGATGATGTTGACGAAGCCGCCGCCGGACCGGCCGAACTCCGCGTTGGCGCCATCGGAGACCACCACGAAGTCCTGCACCGCATCGAGATTGAAGGTAAAGGCCGGTCGCTGGCCGCCCCGCTGCTCCCCGAAGAAGGGATTGTTGAAGTCAGCGCCGTCGACCGAGACGTTGTTGTGAATGCCGCGCTGCCCGCCGATGCTGAGCTCGTCCCCGTCGGGTCCCTGCACCGTGGCGACGTTCGGGGTCAGCGTAGTGTAGTTGAAGATGTTGCGTCCGTTGTTGGGGAGCCCCTCCACCGCCGCCGCGCTGAGCCGGGTGGCCGACTCCGAGCTGGTGACGTCTACCGTCGGCTCCGGCGCGGCCACGGTCAATTCCTCGAGCTGGACCACCTGCGGCGCCAGGGCAAAGCTGCGCTCCACCGTCTCGCCCAGCCGAACCTGCACGCTGTCCCGCCGGGCTTCGCGAAAACCGAGCGCGCGCGCCTTCAGGTCATAGGTGCCGACCCGGAGCAGGGTGGCGACGTACACTCCGCTGGCGTTGGTCGACAGCGTGCGCTCGGCGTTGGTCTCCCGGTTTCGGAGGGTCACCGTCGCATCATTGAGGGGACGTCCGGTAGAGTCGGTTACGGTGCCGCGAATGACTCCGGTCGTCGCCTGGGCCTGGGCTTGCAGGATGGCTGGAAGGGTCAGGAGCAGCGAGGAAAGGAGTAGAGTCAAACTGCGGCGAGGCCAACGAGACAGATCCATGGAACAAGATCCTTTCGAACGGAAGGTCTCGGGAGGTTGCATTCAGTTGGAGGGGACGGCGGATAGCTTACCGCTGGATCGCCGGGGTCGCAAGAAGGAGGACACAAAAAGAGGTGCTCCGTTACCCTGCGGAGCACCCCTAGGTGAAAGCCACGAATCAGATTCGGTCCTTGACTCCCTCGACGACCTGGGCGGTGGTGGACTTGAGAGTCTCCCAGGTTCTCTCCCCAGCTTGTCGCACGGTCTGGAGCCCTCCTTTTGCGGCCTTCACGACCCTCGATTTCGTGGCCCGTTTCGACGCAGTCTTGCGGGCCGACCGCTTCTTCGTGGAACGCTTCTTGGAGGAAGCGCGGGTGGCCGAGCTGCGTTTCTTACCGGCAGTTCGCTTGGCGGATTTCCTGGTGGCGGCCATATGGTCCTCGATGAACGGTGGTCCGGCCTACAAAGCCTGCAGAGCTATCCCAGCCGGCGGAGTGCTAAAGCTCTAAGTTCCCGGCCGGCTCCGCCGTAGCCCAGATCACCGGTTGTGGGGTGTGTCACAGACACAAGGATCCAATAGATTTGAGTTTACCTCACTACCCTGGGCGGCCGACCGCTCCACGGGGGCTTCCGGGAGCAATTCTAGATGACTGAAAGCGGGGCATCGCACCGCGTTAGCGGGTCGGGACTCCTCGCCCGCGTGTCCACCCTGGTCCGGTCCAAGGACGTCGATTGGGCCCGCCTCGGACTCAGCGTGCGCGGGCCACTGCTCACGCTCGCCACTGCCATCATATTCGACTTGATGGGGCGGCACGAGCTTCCGGTCGCCCATCCCTTTGTCTTCCTCCTGTTCACGGTAGTCTATTCGGCTTACAGCGGCGGGGTGCGCCCCGGACTGGTCAGCGGAGTACTCACGGTCTGGTATGCACTCGGTTTTCTCTCTCTGCCGGGAGCATTACTCCACTACACGCCGGGCAATGCCTACACGTTGCTGGGACTGGCCCTGGCAGTGGTCGGCCACTGTGGTGCTGACCGCGCGCCTCAGGGAGGCTGCCGAACGTGCCCGCGGCATCGAGCTCTCCCGGGCGGAGGCCGAGCGGCTGGACCGGCGGCTGGCGTTTTTCGCCGAGGCCAATGTCGTGCTCGCGGCCTCGCTCGACTATCACGTCACGCTGAGGAATCTCTCCCGGCTGATGGTTCCCACTCTAGCCGACTGGTGCGCCATCCACGTCACCAGCGAGCAGGGAGCGCTGCAGTTCATCGCCGGCGCCCACCGCGATCCCGAGTAAGGACCTGCTGGTGCGGGCGCTGTGTGAGTACGGCTCGAGGCAACCGCCGTTTGGCGCCGCCCTGCGCCAGGCGGAGCTGGGTGAGGTCACGGAGACAATGCTGCGGGGCCGGGCCCAGGACGCCGAGCAGCTCAAGCTCTATCGAGCCCTGGCAGCCAGCTCCTTCATGCGAATCCCGATGCTGGCACGGGGACAGTCGGTGGGCACCATGACGCTTGCCGTGGGTCCCGACACGGGTCGCAGCTACGGCGCGGACGATCTCGCCTTTGCCGAGGAGCTGGCCAGCCGCGCCGCCCTCTCGGTGGACAACGCCCGGCTTTACCGCGCTGCCCAGCGACGCCGACGAGCGCTACGGCATGTTGTTCGGGAGCAATCCGCTAGCCGATGTGGGTGTTCGACGTGGAGACCCTCGCGTTCCTCGACGGTGAACGAGGCGGCGGTTCGCCACTACGGGTACAGCCGGGAAGAGTTCCTCTCCATGACCATCATGGACATCCTGCCCCCCGAGGATGCGCCCGGCCTGCACCACGGCCTGGAGGCGCACCGGCACCCAGCGGGGCGATGTCGCCCTGGCCCAGCACCAGCGGAAGGACGGCTCCATCATCGACATGGAGCTGATCTCGCACGAAATGGAGCTGGATGGCCGGCGGGCACGGCTGGTGCTGGCCACCGATATCAGCGAGCGGACCCGGACCCGCGCCGCGCTGCACCAGAGCGAGGAGCAGCTGCGGCAGGCCCAGCGGATGGATGCCGCCGGCCGGCTTGCGGGCGGCGTGGCCCACGACTTCAACAACCTGCTCACCACCATTCGAGGCTTCAGCGATCTGCTGCTGCGCGACCTCCCCGAGACGACACCAAGCGCAAGGATATCGAGCAGATCCGAAAAGCGGCCGACCGGGGCGCCCTGCTGACCCGGCAGCTGCTGAGCTTCGGGCGGCAGCAGTCCGCGGACCCGCGGGCGATCGAGCTCAACGCCGTGGTCAAGAACATGGAAGGACTGATTCAGCGGCTGGTCGGTGCCGACATCAGGCTGGTGACCGAGCTGCGCCCGGGTCTGGGCGAGGTCAAGATCGATCCGGGCCAAGCTGGAGCAGGTGCTGGTGAACCTGGTGCTCAACGCGCGGGATGCCATGCTCGCCGGCGGCACGCTCACCATCGAGACCGGCGAGCGCCAGATCAGCGGCTCTCGACCCGGGGCCGTTCGGTGAAGCCGGGGCGCTACGTCGTGCTGGCGGTCAGCGATACCGGCAGCGGAATGGACAGCGACACGCTGTCCCATGTCTTCGAGCCTTTCTTCACCTCGCCGTCGCCAGGAAACCGCGCCGGGCTCGGGCTCTCGATCGTCTACGGAATCGTGAAGCAGAACGGGGGAGTGGTCCGGGTCTCCAGCGAGCCAGGGCTAGGGCACGACGGTCAAGGTCTTCCTCCCCCGGGTCGAGGCGGAGCCGCCGCCGCTGGTGGAGGCACCCGCCTCCGTCCACGGTGACGAGACCGTGCTGGTGGTGGAGGACGAGGACGGGGTGCGCGAGCTCTATGGAAGATCCTGACCGAGCACGGCCACACCGTGCTGGAGGCCCGGCACGGCCGAGACGCGCTGACAGTGGCCGGGGAGTACGCCCATCCGATTGACTTGCTGGTGACCGACGTGGTAATGCCCGAGATGGGCGCCGGCGAGCTGGCTGAGCAGCTGCGGGCTCAACGTCCCGAGATGAAGGTGCTCTTCATCTCCGGCTACACCAACGATGAGGTGGTACGACGGGGAGTCAAACAAAAGGAGGCGGCATTCATTCAGAAGCCGTTCACTGCCGAGGATCTGATGCGGAAGGTGAGGGAGGTGCTGGAGGCAGAACAGCGTAAGCGGGAGCGAAGGCGCAGGCTCACCGCTTACGTTTCGATTACCGCACCCTGGCTTGCAGACTGCGGAGGACGTCCGGACTCGGCTCCCCTCGCAAATACAGCATGACATCGCCGGTTACCCAGCGCAGGTTACCCCCAGCCGCAGCGGGCGGTTTGCCCCGCACGAGTCCGCTGCTGATCCAGCAGGATCATCCGTCCCCGGGAATCGAGATAGACCACCCGCACCACCGGACGTGCGGGATCGGCCCCGGGAACCATCTGGCCCCGCACCAGACCGATGAATTGCGGGCGACATCCCCTCGATCACGTGCACCGGTCCACCCAGTTGCCGGGCGGCCTCGTCCAGTCCCACGCGGAGGTAGATCTGGGATCGCTGCTCCAGGGTGCGAGGAGTCGCTACCGCGTCGGATTCGGCCGGGCTGCACCGGCCGGGCGGGCGGCGGCAGAGCGGCCGTCGCCGCATTGGCCCGCTCCCGGCGGCGCTCCCGATCCAGCTCGGCCAGTGCCGCCGCCGCGGCCTGCCGGGTTGCCAGATCCTCGGTGGGCCTGGAATCTGGAGCGAGGCTGTCCTGTCTGGTCTTTGCCTCGGCGGCGGTGTCCGCCGTGCCGGCTTCGGCAGCCGCCGGCTCACCGACCGTGTCGGCCGATTCTCCCGCCGCGAGAACCTGAGAGTCGGCGGGGACCGCAGCTGCGGCCGAATCCTCTGCGGCCGGGACTGACTCATCCTTCAGGCTCTGGGCGCTCTCGGCAGCGGCCGGTTTGGCCAGGGCCGTAGTCTTGGCAGCGCTCGGGCTCTGCGCCCGCCCTGAGCCAGCTGACGGGTGGGCTTGGCCCGGACCGGTGCCGCCTGCGAGTCCGCTCTCCGGCTCTCTACCGGACTCACCACTGCGGGTGGAACCGAAGGTGACGCCGTGGTCAGGTCGCGCTCCGGCAGGAGGGGGTGACTGGTCCCCACGGCGCCGCTGATGATCTTCCCGGCACCGACGACCACGACCACGGCAGCGGCCCACTTCATCGCTGCGCATCCAGCGGTTCCGCCGGGCTTGGGCATCGATCGGATCGGGCACCAGCAGCACCGGCGGCGGCTCGTTCCATGGCTCGGGATCGCGGATCGGCATGCGGGGAGACGAGGTTTGGGCAGGCTCCGGGCGCGGGCGGGGGGCTCCGGCAGGGACCTCCATGGCGCCGACCAGCCGGTCGGCTTCGGCCAGCACCTGCTTGACCTCCTGAAGGCGGGAGCCGCAGGCCACACAGGTGCCCAGGTGCATCTGGATCTCGCTCACTTCCGAGAGCTCCAGCTCACCATCGAGCAGTGCGTGCAGGGTGCCTTCGTCAAGATGCGACATTCTTCCCCCGTCCTTCCGAGCGATACGCCTCTACTAGCCTTCTGCGCGCGCGGGCCAGTGTGGTGCCGATGGCACCTTTGGAGAGGCCCAGCGTGGACGCGATCTCCTCGTAATTAAACCCTTCGGCCTTGAGCAGCAGCGCTTCACGGTCTCGCTCGCTCAGGGTGGCCAATGCGGCCCGGACCGCGGCGCTCCGCTCGTTTCGGTCGAAGTCCTCGGCCGGGCCCTGGGGCGATGGATCGTCAGCCTCGCAGCAACTCCAGGCGGCGGCCCTGACGAAGAGCCCGCCGCCCGTCTTCCCGCACCAGGTTGAGCGCAACCGCGAACAGCCACGGGCGCGGGTTGTCGGGCGGAGCCGCAACCGCCCGGGCAAACGTCTCCTGCGCCAGATCTTCGGCCCGGTCCCGATCTCCCGTACGGCGATAGAGCATCCGGACGAGAGAACCGTAGTACTGCTCAAACAGCTCGGTCAGATCCGCCGTCATGTGCCTCTGAAGTTCCGGACCACTTCTGCCAGCTGGCCGGGCTGCCAAACCTCGATGCCCGAACTGCCGACTCGGACGCTCGCCCGCCGTCCCGCAATCAGGATCTCATCTCCTACCGAGAGGTACGGCGCGACCTCCGGCAACTGTCGTACCAAGTCGAAATATGCCTTGCTGTAGGCCGCTATGGCGGTGACGGTGATCCTATCGGCATGGGCCACGTCCGTCCAGACCCGGTCCCTTTGGACGAAGAGCCTCCCCGCGACCAACCGGGTGGCCGAGGGCCTCGATTCATCCTTGGCGAGGGCCTCCAGCCGGCTGGAAGCTACCTCCGCAGTGCCAGCCAAGGTCTTGGAATCAGCCAACTTGGAGCTGGCCTGCGCGCGCTCGAACGCCTGGGCTCCGGTTTGGCCGGCGGCGTTACGTGCCCCGCCCATCTGATCCTCTCGGAGGGGCATCGGGGCGGCAGGAGTCGCCAGGTCAGTGGGCTCCTGCACCAGATAGGAGGTGTATTCGGTCAGGATTCCGTAACGCAGCCCCAGCTCACGCACCTGAGCTACCAGGCTGGGTGAGGCGCCCTCGAGCCGAATCTGACGCGTCAGCTCGCCAATCTGGCGGGCGGCCCAGAGCCGAGGGATGAAGTCGTTGCCCGACTCGCTCGCGGCGAACACGGCCGGAGCGACGATCCGCTCGCGGCGTCCGTTCCGTTCCCCGGTAATGATGACGTTGCCGCTGCCGTGGCCCTGGTAGCGTCCGAACAGCGACCAGCTCCTCGCCGTAGAAGAGGTCAGGCAGCTGCGCGGGATAGGTCTGGGAGATGCTGACCGGGGTCTCGCCGATCCGGAGATTCACCAGCGCGGGATAGCGCAGCTTGGCCATCAAGCCACCCATCGCCGTCTCCACGCTGGCGCCGGGCGGCACGTACTCGGCGCTGCCTCGGCCCTGAGAGGCCAGCCGGTCCAGCAGGTAAGTGTTGACGTCGGGGCCGATGCCGACGGTGAAAATCCGGCTCCGTCCGATCCGGCCGGCGGCCTGCTCCGCAATCCGGTCCGGTGCCTGCTCGCCCACCGAAGGAAGACCATCGGTCACGAACAGCACAATCGCGAGTCGCTCCGGGTCGCTGTCGGCGCCGAGTGCTGCGTCCAGCGCCCCGGCGATGTTGGTTCCGCCCTCGGCGCCGAGCCCGTCTACGAACTCGCGAGCGGCGGTGAGGTTGTCCCGGTTCGCCGCGACGAAGTCTTCGCGAAAGCGACGCAGGGCCGAGGAGAACGCGATGAGCCGAAAGCGATCGCCGGACCGGAGGGTTCCGAGGGCCTGCTCCAGCGCCGCCTTGGCTTGCTCCAGCTTGGTTCCGGACATCGAGCCCGACACATCGACCACGAGGGTGAGATCCCGCGGCACGGTGGTGCCGGATTCCGCCTGCGGCGGAGCCAGGAGTAGCATGAAATAGCCATCCTCACCGCCGGGAGCATGGGTCACCAGCGTGGTCCCGACCAGTCCCTTCCTGAGCGGCAGAAAAAGCTCCACTTCACCGCTGGCCCCAGCGGGGAGTGAGATCTCAAAGCGATCGCCGGACCGGCGGGTCCTGATCGAATGGGTGGGTGAATAGGGCGTCCCATAGGACGCTGCGTTGGGCACGGTCACGAGAAAGCTGTTTTCGGCGGACGACCCCCGGTTGCCGAGCGAGTAGCGGAGCCGCACCGCATCGCCGCTGCGGGAGAGCAGCTGGGTAAACCGAAGCACCACCTTCCGGGTCTCTCCCGGCTGGATGGGAAAGACCTGAGCTCGCACCAGCCCGTGTCCCGCAAAGGTCAGCAGAGCGGGGTCCTTCTTGCGCCGGACAATCTCCTCGTAGATGGCCCGGGCCTGTTCGGCATTCATGGTCTCGCCCCGGACCTCCTGATCGCCCATCCACAGAGAGAAGTTGGTGAACACCGCTTCGCCCGGCATCGGATACAGATAGCTGCCCTCTGCCAGCCTGCTGCCGGAGTTGAGGAATCGTTCCTCCACTTCCACTCTGGCCACTCTGCCATCCACCGCGATGCGCACCTGCGAGGCGGTTCGCTGCACCTCGCCCACCGGGACGCCGGGATTGACCGGTCGCTCGATCTCGATCCAGCCCTGGGCGTGGGCGGGGAGAGCTAGAAAGACAGAGATGGCAGAGAAGAGGGAGAGCAGAGTGCCGAGCTTTGCAGTCTGGATGGGCGAGCGGGCCACGCGATCCTCCGTAATTGGGGGCCGGAGGAGATGCGCGGGCGGGAAGAAGTTGCACGGCCCGGAGGGGTTTAGGTCAGGGCGAGCGGGTGGTCTCCTCGTAGCGGGCGAGCGTCTCGCGTAGCTCCTGCAGGATTATGGCCTGATCGTAGGCGGCACGTTGGGCGTTCTCGCTGGCCACTCGGAGTTCCTGTGCTGCCCGACGCGCTTCGTCAGCCGAGAGCCTGGCATCTTCCGAGGCCTGCCGCAGCTCCTCGGCCGCCAGCCGGGCCTCCTCGCGCCATGCTCTGGCGGCTTCGGCGCCGGCCCGGTCCTGTTCGTGGCCCAGCCGAGCCTGCTCAGCGGCATCGCGGCCCCGCTCGTTCTCTTGCCGCTGAGACTCAGCGGCATCGCGGGCCTGCTCGGCGCTGAGCCGGACCTCCTCGGACACCACCCGCTGATCTTCGACGGCGGAGGTCCGGTGGGGGCTACGCTCTGGCTTACGGCCGACCATCCTCTGATTCCTCCATGAGAAGAATCGCGCCGCGCACCGCGGCGTCCGGCCCGCGCAGGGGGGTGCAGGTCACGTCGCACCGGATAGGCTTTCCCCGCCGATTGACCGCTTCCAGATTGACAATGCCGCCATCACCGTCGCCGTTGAGGCAGCTGCGTAGCGCGGGCCGGAGGCGCTCGACCGGCAGTCCAAAGTCGAGGTTCAACAAATGCTTTCCGCTGACCTCTTCCTTCCGCAGGCCCCACAGCTCTTCGGCGTTGTTGTTCCAGGCAAGCACCCGCAAATCATCGTCTACGACAATCACTCCGCCTTGCAGGCCAGTGAGCACCGATTCGAGAAAGGCATTGGCCAAGTTGACCTCCTCGCCGCGCTGGCGGAGCTCGTCGTTCATGGTCTGGAGCTCCTCGTTGGTGGACTGGAGCTCCTCGTTCATCGTCTCCAGCTCCTCGTTGGTGGACTGGAGCTCCTCGTTGGTGGTCTCCAGCTCCTCCACCGTAGACTGGAGCTCCTCGTTGGTGGTCTCCAGCTCTTCGTTGGTGGACTGGAGCTCCTCGTAGGCGGTCTCCAGCTCTTGCTGCGATTGCTCCAGCTCCGGTGCAGTCGGTGATCGGTGGTGAGGTCGCTGAAGCTGATCAGGGTGCCGAGTGTCGTCCCGGCGGAATCGGTCAGCGGGGCGATGTGCAGATCCAGCCAACGGGCCTCGCCGAGATGGGTGTGCCACTCCACGTCTTTGACCGTCACCGGCCGGCGCTCGGCTTCGGCCTTCTCGATCAAGGAGCGCAGCTCGACCGGGCGGTAGGAGACTTGAAGGTCGCGCAACGGGCGGCCCAGATCGGCGGCCCGGAGTCCGAAGAGTCGCTCGGGCGCGATCGTTCGACAGGCATGACCTGGCCGGTTGAGTTTACCACCATTTGGGCGACCGGGCTCGCCTCCAACGCCGCGGCCCAGGCTCCGGCTTACCGGGTCAGGTGCCGCGGTCTCGGCCGCCTCCTCGTGCGGAGCCAGTCGATCCCGGAGAGTTCCGCGCGAGCTCTTCCGGGACAGCCGCCGCTTGAGGTCGGCCGGGACAAAGCTCTGGCCGTGGGCCATCAGCGTTTCGGCCCGGCCCAGCAGGAGAAAGCCGCCATCGTTCAAGGCAAAATGAAGCCTGGCCAGCACCCGGGCCTGGGTCTCGGCATTCAAGTACATCAGGGTGTTCCGGCAGGTGAGCAGATCGATACGGGAGATCGGCGCGTCATTGATCAGGTCGTGGCGCCCGAAGATGACCTGCCGGCGGAGATCCTTGCGGAAGAGGTAGAGGCCGTCGAGATGCTCGAAGTACTTGGTCAGCAGCTCGGGGGGAACTCCTTCGACCTGCCGCTCCTGGTACGCGGCCTGGCGGGCAGTGTTGAGCGCGTCTTCATCCACGTCGGTCGCGTAAATCTTGACCCGCTCCCGGAACTGCTCGGTCCCGAGCTCCTCGGCCAGGACCATCGCGATGGTATAGGCCTCCTCGCCGCTGGCGCACCCGGCGCTCCACGCCCGGATTGGGCCATCAGGAGCCTTTCCGGCGAGGATCTGGGGAAGGGCGGTCGTGCGTACAGCGTCCCAGGCCGCGGGATCGCGGAAGAACCCGGTGACGTTGATGAGAATGATGTTAAAGAGGGTGGCGAACTCGTTGGGATGGACCTCGAGATAGTCCTGATAGGCGGCAAAGCCGGTGACCCCGACCGCCTCCATCCGTTTGCGAATCCGGCGGGCCAGCGAAGCCGGCTTGTACCCGTGGAAGTCGAAGCCGCGCGCATTCAGGAGGTAGCCCAGCAGGCCGACCCACTCAGCGTCATCTCTGGGGGCGGCCTCTTCGGTCTGCAGCTCGACCGCATCTTCCGGCGCCGGAGGTGGCCTCCTCGGCGAAATCTCGTTCAGCTGGCATGATCTCCTCGGGATATCACGAGCTACCCTGCGGAGGAAAAGGCAGGCTCGGCCGCATCGCTGACTCTGAGGCCGGTGTGGAGCACGTTCCGAATGACCGAGGCGTGGTGCTCGGCGTCCATGGCCTGCTCGGTGAACGCGGATGCGCTATGCGCGTGTCCCCGACTGTTGGCCCGGACGGCCAGCCGCCGGGCAAGCGCGGTATGCTCCTCCAGCGCACGCAGCGCGGCCCACAGCGCGGCCTCGAGCTGCTCCGATTGGTGCACCAACAACGCCTCGTCGCTGTAGGCATGCCCCACCCGGCAGCGAAACCGGACCAGTTCCTCATCCTTCACCTCCCACAGCACGCCATGGCACTCCGGGCAGCTCATCGTAGAGGGGATTCCAGGCTGCATATGCCGGTCGGCCAACCCGAATTCATCAGTCAGATTGCTCGGCAAGGGGGTCTTCTGACATGGGCACCTCCTCCATCAGGTGCATGGGCTCGACAGCAAGCCTGGCGATAAGCTCAGACATTTCAGGAACCGACAGCACGTGATCCGCCGCACCGTGGTCGATGGCGCTCCGGGGCATGCCGGGATACAGAGCGGTATCCAAACTCTGGACCAACGCGAGGCCGCCACGCTGTCTGATGGTAAGCAATCCTGCAGTGCCGTCATTCAGGTTGCCCGAGAGAACGACTCCAACCACGCGGGGGCCGAAGTGATGGGCGGCGCTCTGAAAGAGCGGGTCGATGGCAGGGCGGTGGCCGTTCTCTTTCGGCCCCCGGGTAAGGCGGATGTGTCCGTCGTTCAGATGAAGATGCCAATCAGGAGAGGCAACGTAGATCCGGCCGGGCTCGATCGGCTCGCCATCGGCATGCTGCTGACGGGCCGCCCGAGTGAAAATGCGTAGGTAAGGTGAGCTGACGACGAACACTGAGCCCGGGAAATCCGAAGGGAGGCCACGAATCAGCTCGGAAATCGCCTCATATACCGGCAGAGCCCCCGATTACCACTATGTCCCGCACACCCATTTGGTCCCCGTTAGCTAGAGAGCCAATGTAACTCATTTACCCTGGCCGGGGGCCGATGTCATTGACCGGGTGGCCGATGCCGTAAGCGGGGTCACTGTCGCCGGACTAGCGATCCGGCTAGTATAGGTTTGAACCAGACACTAACGGGATGAGGACAGGGCATCTCTTGGGGCGACATTTGGAAGCGCCGTTCAACGATCAACGAATGCAGCTGTTGGACGCGGTCACCCGAGCACTGAGTGTCCCGAGGTGATGTCGTCAGTACCATGCGCGTCGGGGCCGGATCGGTGGTTCCGCAGCTGGCCCAATCAGCCATCCTGGTGGTGCGCAAAGGAGTGGAAGATCTCCTGCAGGTCGTGCATGTCGATCCGGTGCAGCAGACCCTGCTCGCCGCCCGCCTCAGACCGCTGCTGCCTGCGCTCCGGAAAGCGGCCACTGCGAGACCACCAGAACAGCCGAGACTTCCGCTGGATTCCCTCGGTAAACGAGTCCTCCACCCGGTTTCTCCAGCGGGATCCGGAGCTGCTTCAGTTACTCCATGACTTCAGAGTGGGCTCGCTCATGGTGGTCCCGCTGCGGTCGGGAGGCCGCATTTGGGGCGCGATGGCGTTCGCCCGGCATGGCCGTAACGGCCCCTTTGTCGCGGCCGATCTGGCGGTGGCCCAGGTGATTTCCCGCCGGGTCGCGGTGGCCATCGAATCGGCCGATCTGCACGAGCGTACGTTGGACCAGGAGAGCCAGAGGGGCAGGCTGGAAGACGCGCTCCAGAAATGGATTCGGGTCTTCGACCTGGCGGGTTGGGGAGCTGCGGTGGTGGATGGCACCGATCGGCGCATCGAAGTGGTCAACCCGGCCTTCGCCCGGCTGCACGGCTACGCCGAGGCCGACACCCTCGACCGGACGTTTGTTTGCAGGAACTGCTACCAGCCGACCAAATGACCGAGCTGGACGACTGGGCGGAATCGGTAACGAAGCAGTCCGGCCCGTACGAGTCGGTCCATCTCCGGGCCGACGGGTCGACTTTTCCCGCGATCACCAACGTCACGCCCCTGGAACTGGGTGCCAACACGCTCTCCTACGTGGTAACCGTCCAGGACCTGTCGGAGCTCAAACGCGCGGAGGAGCGCACCCGGTGGGCTCAGCGGATGGAGGCAGTCGGACGGCTGGCGGGAGGAGTGGCTCACGAAGTCAACAACATGATGACCATCATCATCGGCTTTGGCGATTTGATGTCGGCGGCAACGAACCTGCCGGCGGATCGACAGCGGGATGTGGAGGAGATCCAGAAGGCGGCGCTGCGGGCGGCAAAGATCACCCAGCAGCTGCTGGCCTTCAGTCGGCAGCAGGTGCTGCAGCCTGTCGACCTGGATCTGAACAACGTGGTCGCCGAGATCGCTCCGGTGCTGCGGCTGCTGCTGCCCGCCAACGTGAAGGTCGAGACTGCGCTCGCGCTCGATGCCGCCGCTGGTCCACGCCGACCGGGCGCAGCTCGATCAGGTGCTCATCAACCTGGCCTTCAATGCTCGTGACGCAATGCCTGGCGGAGGAACCATCCGCCTGGGGACCGGGTCGCGAGCGCTCGACGTGGAGGACGGACAGCGGCTGATCGGGGTTCCCATGCCTGCCGGACAGTATGCCGTGCTTACCGTAAACGACACCGGACACGGGATGGACCGGGACACACTGGCTCACGTGTTCGAGCCCTTTTTCACCACCAAGCCGGCGGGCGCGGGAACCGGCTTGGGACTGGCAACGGTCTACGGCATCGTCAAGCAAAGCGGTGGGTTCGTGTGGGTGGAGAGCAATCCCGGGGCGGGAACCACGGTCAGCGTCTCGTTGCCCTTGCTCGATCGTCCGGTTCCTGGCCGAAGCGACCGCTGAGACGGACCAGCCGCGTGTCGAGCCACGATTGGGGGGGACCGTCCTGATAGTGGAGGATGAGGAGGGGGTGCGAGAGCTAGCCCGGCGAGTTCTGGAGCTGGAAGGTTATCAGGTGGTGGAGGCCCGAGGTGGTGGGGAGGCCGTCTCCGCGCTGGAGCAGTTCGGGCCCGACATCAACCTGGTGATTTCAGACGTGATCTTGCCGGACATGGCCGCGACCGAGCTGGACCGCAAAATGGTTAGGAGCCGGCCGGACCTCCCCATCGTCTACATGTCGGGGTACTCGCGGACCGAGGTCCTGGAACGGGGTCTGGTACCGCCCGAACGGCCGTTCATCCAGAAGCCCTTCACGGCGGCCGACCTGACCAACGCGGTGGGACGGGAAATCGAGAGAAAATCGCGGCCTGTGGTGAGCCGTTAACCGATTATTTTCCGTTTAGCTGCCAGCACCGATGCGGCAGCGCAACGACGAAGCGAGGGGGCAGCATGCAGACCGGGACCGCTCGAGCGGCCGCTACGGCGACCGATACCTTCCCGATCAACGGTACCGACTACGTCGAGTTCTACGTAGGGAACGCCAAACAGGCCAGCCACTACTATCGCGCCGCATTCGGCTTCCAGCTGGTGGGCTACCGGGGGCCGGAGACCGGTACCCGGGACCGCAGCAGCTATTTGCTGCAACAGAACAAGGTCCGGCTAGTCCTGACCTCACCCTTGACCCCGGATCATCCGGCCGCCGCGCACGTCGCTTTGCACGGCGACGGCGTCCGCGACATTGCACTGTGGGTCGACAACGCGCGGGAAGCGTTCGAGGTGGCCATCGAGCGGGGCGCCAAGCCGGTGCAGCAGCCGACCGTGCTGAAAGACGAGTCGCGGCGAAGTGGTCATTGCGGCGATCCAGACCTACGGCGACACCATTCACAGCCTGGTCGAGCGGCGAAATTATCGGGGCAACTTCCTTCCCGGCTTCCAGGCAGTCACTCCCCGCTACAATCCGCCTTCCGTCGGCCTCCAGTACGTTGACCACTGCGTCGGCAACGTGGAGCTCGGCGCGATGAACAAGTGGGTGAAGTTCTATCAGGACGTCATGGGGTTCCGCAATCTGATTTCCTTCGACGACAAGGACATCTCCACCGAGTACTCCTCGCTCATGTCCAAGGTAGTCGCCAGCGGCAACGATCGGATCAAGTTCCCCATCAACGAGCCGGCCAAGGGCCGGAAGAAGTCCCAGATCGACGAGTATCTCGAGTTCTATCGCGGTCCTGGGGTGCAGCACCTCGCCATCGCGACGGACAACATCGTCCAGACCGTCACCGCGCTCAGAGATCGGGGCGTCGAGTTTCTCCAGGTGCCCCAGACCTACTATGACACGGTTCAGGAACGGGTCGGCCGCATCGACGAGAAAATGGCCCAGCTCAAGGAGCTGGGGATTCTGGTAGACCGGGACGACGAGGGCTACCTGCTGCAGATCTTCAGCAAGCCGGTGCAGGACCGGCCCACACTGTTTTACGAGATCATCCAGCGCAAGGGAGCCAAGAGCTTCGGGAAGGGAAATTTCAAGGCGCTGTTCGAGGCAATCGAGCGGGAGCAGGCCGCTCGGGGGAATTTGTAACCATGCCCATATACCACACCCTCGGCCAAATCCCGCGCAAGCGGCACATCGCGTTTCGGAAGCCCGACGGCGGCCTCTACGCCGAGGAGCTGATGGGGCACGAGGGATTCACCGGAACCTCATCGCTCCTGTACCATACTTACCCCCCGACCACGGTGAAATCGGCCAAGCGACTCCGAGAGCAGAAATACGAAGCGGATCCGGATCAGACGCTCCGCCACCGGCACTTCCGTACCTCCCAGGTCAAGAAAGGCGGCAGCCCCACCCTCGACCGGGTTCCCCTTCTGTTCAACCAGGAAGTGGCCATGCTCTACGTGGAGCCGGATGAGAACGACGCCCATTTCTATCGCAACGCGCAGGCTGATGAGCTGGTATACGTGAGCAAGGGGACGGGGACTCTGGAGACGATGTACGGCGACCTTCCCTATAAGGAGGGCGACTACCTCGTGATCCACCGCGGCATCATGCACCGCTACCGGCTGGACCTGAGCGGGGAACAGACCAAGCTGCTGATCATGGAGAGCCGGGGTCATGTGCGCTGGCCCAAACGCTATCGCAACGAGTTCGGCCAGCTCATCGAAGGTGCGCCCTACAGCGAGCGGGATATCCGCCGGCCGACACAGCTGCGCACCCACGACGAGCGGGGAGACTTCCGGATCCTGGTCAAGCAGTACGACGGGCTCAATGAGATCATCCTCGATCACCATCCCTTCGACGTGGTCGGGTGGGACGGGTACTTCTACCCCTGGGCCTTCAGCATCCACGACTTCGAGCCCATCGTGGGACGGGTGCACCAGCCGCCGCCGGTGCACCAGACCTTCCAGGGCGACGGGTTCGTGGTCTGCAGCTTCTGCCCTCGGCCGTATGACTTCCATCCCGAGGCGGTGCCGGCGCCATACAACCACAGCAATGTCGATTCCGACGAGGTTCTTTATTACGCATCCAGCGAGTTCATGAGCCGGAAGGGGATCGAGTTTGGCAGCATCACCCATCATCCGGACGGGATTCCGCACGGTCCGCACCCGGGCCGGGCGGAAGCGAGCATCGGTGCCAAGTACACCGAGGAGCTGGCGGTCATGATGGACACGTTCCGGCCGCTCAAGGTGGCCAAGTCGGCATTGCCGATAGAGGACCCGAACTACCACAAGTCCTGGCTCGACGCGCAGCACGCGCAGTTCAATCCTCCGACGTCGTGAGGCCGGCCCGCATGGGCCGGCAGCGGGGAAGCGGGGAAGACGCCCCGTTGTGGATACCTGACCCAGGGCGGGTCGCGCGCGCGAACCTCACCGCATTCATCAAGCAGATTCAACAACAGAAACCAGTCGGCGCTCACGAAGTGACCGACTTTGCCTCGCTTTATCGCTGGTCGGTGGAGCGGCCGGACGCATTCTGGCCCGAGGTGTGGCGCTTCTGTGGGGTAATCGCCGACGAGCGGCCCGGCCGGCTGCCGTGGGACGACGTGGTCATTGGGCTGGATCGAATGGCCCCCCCCGACCCGGCGCTCGGCCCCCGCTGGTTCCCCGGGGCGCGACTCAACTTCGCGGAGAATCTGCTGCGGTACCGGGACGCGCAGCCTGCGTTGGTGTTCTGGAACGAACAGGGCCGGCAGCGCGAGCTGAGTTACGCCGAGCTACATGAGGAAGTTGCTCGGGTCGCCGCCGCACTCCGGCAGCAGGGCATTGTTCCCGGCGACCGGGTGGCGGGGTTCATGCCCAACCTGCCGGAGACCGTGATCGCCATGCTGGCAACGACCAGCTTGGGCGCCGTCTGGTCCTCCTGCTCCCCCGACTTCGGCGCCAACGGCGTGCTCGACCGCTTCGGTCAGATCCGGCCGCGGGTCCTGTTCTGTGCCGATGGCTACCGCTATGCCGGCAAGGAGATCGATTCGCTCGCGAGGGTTCGTGAAGTGCGGGACAAAATCCCAGAAATCGAACGGGTAGTGGTGGTCCCCTATCTCCGACCGACAGCCGGAAATCAGTGCGATCAAGGACGCGGTCCTTTGGGATCGACTGCCCCGCGGCCCAGCCGACCGGAGAGCACCCGCGCTGCCTCGCTTCGCATTCGACCACCCGGTCTACATCATGTATTCGTCGGGAACCACCGGGCTGCCCAAGTGCATGGTGCACGGCGCCGGTGGCACGCTGCTCCAGCATCTCAAGGAACTGGCGCTGCACACCGATCTCCGGCGAGAGGACCGCATCTTCTACTTCACCACCTGCGGCTGGATGATGTGGAACTGGCTGGTATCGAGCCTCGCGGTCGGGGCAACCGTGATCTTGTATGACGGCGCGCCGCTGTCACCCCCGCCACTCCTGTGGGACATGGTGGCGCAAGAGGGGGTCACCGTATTTGGCACCAGCGCCAAGTACCTCGCACTCTCCGAAAAGGAGGCACTCGAGCCGGGTCGCACCCACGACCTGGGCCGGCTGCGAGCCATCCTTTCCACCGGGAGTCCCCTGGCTGGCCACAGCTACGACTACGTGTATAGCCAGGTCAAGCGCGATGTCCATCTCGCCAGCATCAGCGGAGGCACCGACATCGTGTCCTGTTTTGCCTTGGGAAACCCTACGGCGCCGGTGTGGCGCGGCGAGCTCCAGACCAGGGGCTTGGGGATGAGCGTGGAGGTCTTCGATCCAGAGGGACTTCCCCTGCGGGAGGCGGAGGGGGAGCTGGTCTGCACCCGTCCATTTCCCTGCATGCCGGTCAGGTTCTGGGACGATCCCAACGGGGCCAAGTACCGAGGGGCCTACTTCGATCACTATCCCGGGGTGTGGCGCCATGGCGACTGGGCCCGGCTCACCCGAGCACGATGGCCTGGTGATTCTGGGTCGGAGCGATGCCACGCTCAATCCGGGAGGGGTGCGGATCGGCACCGCCGAGATCTACCGCCAGGTGGAACAATTGCCAGAAGTCATTGAAAGTCTTGTAGTTGGTCAGGACTGGCAGGGTGACGTGAGGATCGTCCTATTCGTCCGGCTCAGGGAGGGAGTCGTCCTGGACGACGCACTCGCGAGCCGGATCCGGAAGCGGATCAGGGACCACGCGAGTCCTCATCACGTACCCCGCAAGATTTTGCACGTCGCCGATATTCCCCGGACGATCAGCGGCAAAATCACGGAGCTGGCCGTGCGGGAGGTCATCCACGGGCGGCCGGTGGCCAATGTGGATGCTTTGGCGAATCCCCGGGCCCTGGACCTGTTCCGGAATCTGGAGGAGCTGAGCACCTGACCGGCCCCCGGGAGTCGGGGTGTGATGTATGACCTATCGGGAATTGAAAAGTCGGAGTACATTCTCGCGACGCGGCTGGTAACAGCGCGACCGAACACCATGTTATGGCCCGCGGCACACGGACAACAGCGGCTGAGACCCTCAGGCGGGCAGGGTCCCTTGGCCCGAGGAGCACAACTAATGAGATACGTTTGGATGCTTGCTGCCGCGGCGTCGTTGGCAGCTTGCCACAACCGGGGCCAGGACGAGGTCGGAGCCGCTCCGGAGCGGGGTGACACCACTGCAGTAACCGCGTCGGACACCACCAAGGCCATGCCGACCGACAGCACCATGGGTCAGCAGCCCGGCGCCACTGACACCACGATGGTCAAGGCCTCTGACTCGACCTCCGCTGGCGTGACTGCGGATAGCTCCTATGCGCCGAGCCCGTCTGGAAACGCGCCGAGCGACACGTCGACGATGAGCTCTGACAGCACGAAGGCGGGGGCTTGGGACAGCACGTCCGTGGCTCCGTCGGACACCACCAAGAAGCAGTAGTCCGTCGAGCAGTCGGTTAGGGGCGGCCTCCAGTCGAGGCCGCCTTTTTTTTCTCGTGGGAGAACACCGTGTGCCCGACTCAGGTAACGCGAACCTACCTCGAGATGAGATCTCCCGACGAGCTGACTCCAGCCCCGCGACCGCAGCCGGAGCCCAGGATCGAACGGATGAGCGAGTGTCCAGTGTCCTTTTTCCGCTTTCTGTATGCGGAGGTTGGCCGGGCGTACCAATGGACCGACCGGTTAAGCTGGAGTGACGAGACCACCGGTGCGTACCTGGCGACGCCGGGGGTGTCGGTCTGGCTCATGACATGGGAGGAACGACCGGCTGGCTATTTCGAGCTGCGGCAGCATGAGGACAGGTCGGTCGAGATCGCCTATTTCGGGCTGCTGCCGGACTTCATCGGACGGGGCTGGGGCAAGCATCTTCTCACCCGCGCGGTGCAGTCGGCCTGGCAGCTCGGCACCGATCGGGTCTGGCTGCACACCTGCACCCTCGACCACCCAGCCGCACTGCCGAATTACCTGAAACGCGGCTTCCGCCCCGTGAGGGAAGAGGTGTACCTAATCAGCGGGTAGGGAGGTCCAGTTGACGACTTACTGCTTGATCGGTTCGAATTTGGCGGTAAAGTGGCGCAAGACCGGCGCTTGCTCGGTAAAGCGATAGCCGGAGACACGGGCCCGCCGTTGCCACACCTGGAGGATTGCCTCCACTACATAGTCGATGTGGCTCTGGGTGTAGACCCGGCGGGGGATGGCCAGGCGCACCAGCTCCATGGGAGCTGGCGTTTCTTGCCCGCTCTCGGCATTACGGCGGCCGAACATCACGGTGCCGATCTCGACCGCGCGGATTCCGGCCTCGCGATAGAGCTCCACCACCAGCGACTGGCCGGGCAGCTCCAGCGGCGGGATCTGGGGGAAAAAGGCGGCAGCATCGATGTAAATGGCGTGGCCGCCGGGCGGCTGCACGATGGGAACGCCGCCTGGGCGATGTGGTCGCCGAGATAGGTCGTAGACTGAATGCGATACACCAGGTAGTCCTCGTCCAGCGCTTCCCTCAGTCCCACCGCGATGGCGTCCAGGTCTCGGCCCGCCATGCCGCCATAGGTCGGAAATCCCTCGGTCAGGATGAGGAGGTTCCGCTCCTTTGAGGCGAGCCGCTCGTCGTTGCTCGCGAGCAGGCCGCCGATGTTGGCCATGCCGTCCTTCTTGGCCGACATGGTGCACCCGTCGGCGTAGGAAAAGAGCTCCCGGGCGATCTCCAGCGGCGTCTTGGCGGCGTAGCCCTCCTCCCGCAGCTTGATGAAGTAGGCATTCTCGGCGAAACGGCAGGCATCGATGTAGAGCGGAATGTGGTGCTCCCGGCAGAGAGCGGACACCGCCCGCACGTTGGCCATCGACACCGGCTGGCCGCCGCCGGAGTTGTTGGTGACGGTCAGCATGCAGAGCGGAATTCGTTCCCGGCCGACCTCCTCGATCAACCGGCGCAGTGCGTCGACATCCATGTTCCCCTTGAAGGGGTGCCGCTTGGCGGGGATCGGCCCTCCGGGAATCACCAGATCGCGGGCTTCCGCGCCGGTGGCCTCGATATTGGCGCGGGTGGTATCGAAATGGGTGTTGTTGGGCACGATGTGCGCCCGGCTGGCAGAGTACCGAGAACAGAATTCGCTCGGCGGCCCGGCCCTGATGGGTGGGCAGCACATGGCGAAAGCCGAAGATGTCGTGCACCGCCTCCTCGAACCGGTACCAGGATCGGCTGCCGGCGTAGGACTCGTCTCCTCGCATCACCGCCGCCCACTGCTCCGAGCTCATGGCCGCGGTGCCGCTGTCGGTCAGCAGGTCGATGAGCACATCCTCGGCCCGGAGCAGGAAGACGTTGAACCCGGCCGCCCGGAGCTTGGCGTCGCGTTCGGCCGGCGTGGTCATGCGGATCGGCTCGACCGACTTGATCTTGAACGGCTCGATGATGGTGCGCATAGGGCGGAATGTGGCGTTGGGTCACAGCAGTCGCACGGTGGGGGTCTGACCATGATATGCGGCCGGTGGCTGCCAAGATTGCGCCTAGGCCAGCGGAGACTCACCTCTTTACCGAGTAGGCTGAGCGCAGTGGCCTCGCTGTATTATCGGTGGGCGTCGCTTGCAGTAGGCGGTGTTCCCTCGCCCTGGGCTGCTCCCGCACGCCCGAACGCCGGCCAACCAGCCGGACCGAGCAGACCACCACCCTCCCAGCGCGAACTCCCCCCGACACTGCCGGGTCTCCTGCCGACGACGGCCAGTGGACCATGCCCGCGCGAAACTTCGCCTCCACCCGCTACAGCGGGCTGAACCAGATCACCACCGGCAACGTGGCTCAGCTGCAACTGGCCTGGACCTTCTCCACCGGGGTGACCCGGGGCCACGAGGCCGCGCCGCTGGTGGTCGGCAACACGATGTACGTCGTCACCCCGTTTCCCAACCTGCTGTATGCCCTCGATCTCACCCAGCCCGGCGCGCCACTCAAGTGGACCTACAAGCCTGATCCGGCGCTCGCGTCCCAGGGCGTGGCCTGCTGCGACCTGGTCAACCGGGGCGCCGCCTACTTCGACGGCAAGATCTTCTACAACACCCTCGACGCCCACACGGTGGCGGTGGACGCTAAGACCGGCAAGGAGGTCTGGAAGACCAAGGTCGGCGACATCAACAAGGGCGAGAGCGTCACGATGGCCCCGCTGGTGGTGAAGGGAAAGGTGCTGGTGGGAAACAGCGGCGGGGAGTTCGGCGTGCGCGGCTGGCTCACGGCCCTCGACGCCGAGACCGGCAAGCTCGCCTGGCGGGCGTACCACACCGGGCCCGACAAGGACGTGCTCATCGGGGCCCGATTCAAGCCGTTCTATCCCCAGGACCGAGGCAAGGACCTCGGGGTCTCCACCTGGCCGGGCGACGCCTGGAAGATCGGCGGCGGCGGGTCCTGGGGCTGGATTTCCTACGATCCCGAGCTCGACCTGATCTACTACGGCACCTCCAACCCGGGGCCCTGGAATCCCGACGTACGGCCCGGCGACAACAAGTGGACCGCCGGCATCTTCGCCCGCGATCCCGACACCGGCGAGGCGGTGTGGGCCTACCAGTGGAGCCCGCACGACCTGTTCGACCACGATGGAATCAACGAGCAGATCCTGCTCGATCTCCCCATCAAGGGCCAGACCCGGAAGGTGCTGGTCCGGCCCGAGCGCAACGGCTACATCTACGTGCTCGACCGAACCACCGGCGAGGTGCTGTCGGCCGATCCGTACGGCTACATCACGACCAGCAAGGGGGTAGACCTCAAGACCGGCCGGCCCATCGAGGTCCCGGAGAAGGCGACCACGACCGGCAAGGTCGTCCGAGAGATCTGCCCCGCCGCCCCGGGCACCAAGGACTGGCAGCCCTCCTCCTATTCGCCCCGGACCGGACTGCTGTACATCCCGCATCAGAATCTCTGCGAGGACGTCGAAGGGGTCGAGGCGAACTACATCGAGGGCACGCCGTACGTCGCCGCGATCGTGAAGATGTACGCCGGTCCGGGCGGGAATCGTGGGGTGGTCACGGCCTGGGATCCGGTCGCGAGGAAGGCCGGTCTGGGAGGTCAAGGAGAAGTTTCCGGTGTGGAGCGGCACCGTGGTCACCGCGGGCGACGTGGTGTTCTACGGCACGATGGAGGGCTGGTTCAAGGCGCTCGACGCGCGGAGCGGGGCCGAGCTGTGGCGGTTCAAGACCGGCTCCGGAATCATCGGCCAGCCCATCGTGTATCGGGGGCCGGATAACAAGGAGTACGTGGCCGTGCTATCCGGCGTCGGCGGGTGGGCTGGCGCCGTGGTGGCCGGCGGGCTCGATATCCGCGACTCCAGCGCCGCGCTCGGCTTCGTCAATGCGATGAAAGACCTGCCGCAGGCGACCACCAAGGGCGGAATGCTGTATGTGTTCTCGCTGCCGTAGGCGGGGAAGAACGGAAGCGGGGAAGCGGGCGAAGGATGATGGGACCCGCCCTCCTGGTGCAGCGCGTGTCTGTTGCTGGGAATTTCCTGCAAACGGGAGGAGCGAGCCTTTCACGGGTTGCCTCCGGCCAACTCGCTCTCCAAGCCGCCGGTACGCGAAATCGATCTCATCCCTGGCACATCGCACCGGCCGGATTCGGTGGCCAATCCGTACGAAGAGAACGCCTGCGCCGTCTCTCAGGGAAAGACCCTGTACAACGAGTGGAACTGTAGCGGGTGCCACTTCCAGGGTGGCGGCGGGATCGGCCCGCCGCTCATGGATGCCGACTGGATCTACGGCAGCCGGCCGGAAAACATCTACGAGAGTATTGCAGAGGGGCGGCCCAACGGCATGCCGTCGTTCGGGGGCAAGATCGCCACCGACCAGATCTGGCAGCTCGCCGCCTACGTGCGCTCGATGAGCGGGTTGCTTTCCAAGGCCGTCGCGCCCGGCCGCGATGACGACATGCAGGTGCGGCCCCAGGAGCAATCCACCGAGAAGGCGAAGCCGGTCCAGTCGGCCATTCCGAAATCCGCAGAGCTACCCTGATGCGGCTGGTTCTCGCTGATACGCTCGTTCAGCAAGCGCACTCGACGCTGAACCCGGCGAGTCCTCAAGCGCGGCTGGTAGATCGGCTGGGCGACTCGATGTTCCTTACCGCCGCCATCGTCTTCCTGCTGGTGGTGGTGGCGCTACTCTGGGCGGCGTTTCGCCGTCGCGGCACCACCGATCCAGCGGCGCGAGAACGCTCCCGGTGAGCGCTCGCTGACCCGGGGAGTTCTGCTGGCCACCGGCGTCACCGTCGTCGTTCTGTTCGTCTTTCTGATCCTGGACGTCTCAGTTGGCCGTACCATCACCACCAACCCGGGACGCGAGGCGCTTCAGGTCAGGGTGACCGGCCATCAGTGGTGGTGGGAAGTCCAGTACCGGGATTCGCTGCCCCAGGACTGGGTGACCACCGCCAACGAAATCCACATTCCAGTCGGGCGCCCGGTGGCGTTCGAGCTCCGCTCCACTGACGTGATCCACAGCTTCTGGCCGCCCAACCTGAGTCCCAAGCGGGATCAGATTCCGGGTGACGAGAACAGCCTCTGGTTTCTAGCGGACCGCGCCGGCGAGTATCGCGGCATGTGCGCCGAGTTCTGCGGGCATCAGCACGCGAAGATGGCGTTCCTGATCGTCGCCGAGCCGCCGGGCCAATTCGCAACCTGGCTGGCCGGCCAGCGGGATACCGCGCTCACCCCCACCGATCCGCTGGCCCGACGGGGCAGGGATGTGTTCCTCGGCCTCTACCTGCGTCATGTGCCACGCCATCGCGGGCACGCCGGCTGGCAGCCGGATCGGTCCCGATCTCACTCACCTGGCAAGCAGGCGGACGATCGCCGCGGGCACCCTCCCGAACAACCGAGCCAACCTGACCGGTTGGATCGTCGATCCTCAGGTGATCAAGCCCGGAGTCAAGATGCCACCGAGCCAGCTCAGCGGCCCCGATCTGGTCGCCCTGGTAGCGTATCTGGAGACCCTCAAGTGACGCGCGCCCCGCCAGCGGAAGCTGGCCGCCCGGCCGACGAGGACGCGGTCCGGCGCCAGCTGGAGCAGACCTGGCGTCAGCCACCAGGGCTCATGGGGCTGGCTCCGCAGCGTGGACCACAAGTCCATCTCCAAACGGTACATCGTGACGGCGATGGTGTTCTTCGTGCTGGGCGGAATCGAGGCCGCGGTCATGCGGGCCCAGCTGGCCCGGCCGGAGAACTCGCGTGCTGGGCCCCGACGCGTACAATCAGTTCTTCACCATGCACGGCATGACCATGATGTTTCTCTTTGCCGTGCCGGTGATGACGGCGGTGGGACTTTATCTGGTGCCGCTGATGATCGGGGCGCGCAACGTGGCGTTCCCCCGGCTCAACGCCTACGGCTACTGGGTCTATCTCGCCGGCGGGCTCTTCCTTTACATCAGCTTCTTCCTCAATACCGGCCCGGATACCGGCTGGTTCAGCTACGTCCCCCTCGCGGGCCCGGCGTTCTCTCCGGGGAAACGGGTGGACGTGTACGCCCAGTCCATCACCTTCACCGAGATCGCGGCGCTGGTGGCGGCGGTCGAGCTCATCGTCACCATCTTCAAGAACCGGGCGCCGGGCATGACCTTGAACCGCATGCCGCTGTTCGTCTGGGCGATGCTGGTGCAGGCGTTCATGGTACTCTTTGCCATGCCCTGGGTGGCCACAGCGACCCAGCTGCTGGCGATGGACCGCCTGGTTGCGACGCACTTCTTCAATCCGGCCGAGGGCGGTGATGCGCTGCTGTGGCAACACCTGTTCTGGTTCTTCGGCCACCCCGAGGTCTACATCATCCTGACGCCCGCGCTGGGATTCGTGTCGATGATCGTCGCCACCTTCACCCGGCGGCCGGTCTTCGGCTATCCCGCCATGGTGCTCTCGCTGCTGAGTATCGGCTTCCTCAGCTTCGGCCTCTGGGTGCATCACATGTTCGCCACCGGGGTTCCCCAGCTGGGACAGAGCTTCTTCACCGCGGCGAGCATGATGATCACCATCCCGAGCGGGATCCAGATCTTTTGCTGGATCGCAACGATCTGGTCGGGACGACCGCGCTTCAGCGTGCCCTTTCTGTTCGTCCTGGGCTTTGTGGTGTTGTTCGTGATCGGCGGGGTGACCGGGGTGATGGTGGCCTCGGTGTCGTTCGATCAGCAGGTGCACGATACCTACTTCGTGGTGGCCCACTTCCACTACGTGCTCATCGGCGGCGCCGTGTTTCCGCTCCTCGGGGCTTTCTATTACTGGTTTCCCAAGATGACCGGGCGCATGCTGGACGAGGGGCTCGGCCGGTGGAACTTCTGGCTGCTCTTCGTCGGGGTGAACCTCACCTTCTTTCCGATGCATCAGCTGGGCCTGGAGGGCATGCCTCGCCGGGTCTACACCTACCTGGCCGGGACCGGGTGGGGACCGCTCAATCTCCTTGCCACGAGTCGGGGCTGTGCTGGTGGTCTTGGGAGTGCTGCTCTTCGTGGTCAACGTTGCGGTGAGCCTTCGTCGAGGCGCGCTTGCGGGGGACGATCCCTGGGGCGGGGAGACTCTCGAGTGGGCCACCAGCTCGCCGCCTCCGGCCTACAACTTTGCTCACATCCCGGTCGTGGAAGGCCGCTCGCCGCTCTGGGAGCAGCCAGGGGAGCTGCGGGCGGTCACCGGGCTCCGTACCGACGTGCGCGACGTACTGGTCACCACCTTGCTGGACGCTCGGCCCGATAGCCTGCATCGCCATCCGCCGCCGACGCTCTGGCCGCTGATCACGGCGATCGCTACGACCATTCTGTTCGTCACCCTCATCTTCACTCCCTGGGGTGCCGTGATCGGAACCCCGTTGCTTCTCCTGGCGCTCCTCGGGTGGGGCTGGCCCCACGGTCAGGACCACCAGGAGCAGACGAATGGTGGAGCAGACCGGATGAGACCCACCCGGATCGTGGCGGACGTCGCGGCCCTGCCGCGCACGGTCTTCGGCCATCGCAGCATGATGTGGTGGGGTACGCTCGGGTTCATCGCGATCGAGGGCAGCACGCTCTTCATCTGTGTGGTGAGCTACTTCTACCTGCGGCGGAACTTCTCTACCTGGCCGCCGGAGCACGTCTGTCCGGCCCAGCCTCGTCATTCCCACCATCCAGGCCGCACTGATGCTGGCCAGCAACATCCCGATGCGGTGGGCCGATAGCGCCTCGCGCCGGATGGACCTCAGGGGGGTGCGCAACGGGTTCCTGATCTGCTCGGTGCTCGCGGTCATCATGACCGTGCTCCGCTGGTTCGAGTTCCAGGCGTTGCACGTGCGCTGGGACAGCAACGCCTATGGCTCGGTCGCGTGGGCCACCCTGACGTCGCACGGTACCCTGTTGCTGCTGGAGACGCTGGAGACCCTGGCGTTCACCGTGTTGCTGTTCAAGGGACCGATCGAGGAGCGGGATCTGGCGGGTGCAAGCGACAACGCCCTGTACTGGTACTTCATGAGCGGCGTGTGGATCCCGCTCTACGTGGTCGTATTCCTCTCCCCGTATTTCATGTAGCCCGAGGTGAGGCGATGACCGTAGACTCCCGAACCGACATCCCCGATGCCCGACAAATCCGGGCTCTGTGGGTAGGTCTGCTCCTGGCCCCCATCGCCTTTCTGCTGAATCTCGAAACCGCCTACGCCCTGGTGCCCACCGCCTGTTCCTCTCGCCACGAGCTTCCGGTTCATGTGGTGCACCTGGCCTGCCTGCTACTCGACGCTCTGGGGACTCCTCACTGCCCGGCGGACTTGGAATGTCCTGGGCGCCACCTGGCCCAGCGAGGCAGGGCGACCCGCTGGCCCGGAGCCGCTTCCTGGCCGGTACCGGAGTGCTGGTGAGTGCGATGTTCGTCCTGGTGATTGTGGCGCAGTGGATTCCGAGCTTCCTTCTGGATCCGTGCCAATGATGGGAGGCTGACCACCTGCTCACTCCGAGCGATGTCTGGAGCGGCGTGGAGCCTCGAGCCTGTGGTGATCGTCGCCCTCGCGCTCACCGCCTGGCTCTACGTCCGGGGGTTCATGCCCTGTGGCAAAGCGCTGGTGCGGGGAAGGGAGTCGCCTGGTGGGAGGCCGCCGCCTTCGCGGCCGGCTGGGTCACGCTGCTGCTGGCGCTCCTGTCGCCACTGCACCGGCTGGGCCAGGTCCTGTTCTCCGCCCACATGGCGCAGCATGAGCTGCTGATGGCGGTTGCGGCCCCGCTGCTGGTTCTGGGCCGGCCGTTGCTTCCCTTTGTGTGGGCCCTGCCGATGAGCTGGCGACGCGCCGCCGGCTCCTGGGTGGCCGTCCCTCCGTGTCCGACGTGCCTGGGGTTGGTGACCTTGCCACCCGCAGCCTGGACCCTCCATGCTGCGGCCATCTGGCTCTGGCACGCGCCGCCTTTCTTTCAGGCTACGCTGCGGAGCGAGCTGATCCACTCGCTGCAGCATTTGAGCTTCCTGGGAACCGGGTTGCTGTTCTGGTGGGCTCTGCTTCGAGGGCGCCAGGGGCGGTTGGGGGGACCGGCGGCAGTTCTCTACCTCTTCACCACCTCCCTGCACACCACGGTGCTCGGCGCGCTGCTCACATTCTCCTCCCGGCTCTGGTATCCCCTCTACGCCTCGAGCACCGCGGCCGTGGGGACTACGCCACTGGAGGACCAACAGCTGGCGGGACTCATCATGTGGGTGCCCGCCAACCTCGCCTATCTGGTTGCGGCGCTGGTAATCGTGTCCGGCTGGCTAGAGACGGAGCCCGGACGACGCCGGAAGCGAGGTTGCGCTCGGCAGTGAGCAAGCTCCTGGAAATCGCGCTCGGGCTCGTCACCGGAGATCGGAGGGTTTCTCGAGGCCGGCTCGGTCGCCACCTCCGCCCAGGCCGGCGCGGCCTTCGGCTTTCAGCTGGTCTGGGCGGTTGCGCTGGGGACCATTTGCCTCGCCTTTCTGGTCGAGATGGCAGGGCGCCTGTCGGCAGTCAGCAAGCATACCCTCCCGGACGCGATGCGCGAGCGATTCGGGATCCGCTTCTTCATCGGTCGTACTGATCGCCGTGATGCTGGTGTCCTTTCTGGTGCTGGCTTCCGAGATCGGCGGGGTGGCGCTGGCGCTGCAGCTCGCGACCGGGATTCGGTTCCAGTGGTGGGCGCCGGTCGGCTGCCTTTGCGGTCTGGCTGCTGCTCTGGGCCCATAACTTCAGCCTGGTGGAGAAGGGCGCGTCTCTGCTGGGCCTGGTCACCCTGGTCTTCGCCGTTGCCGCATTCAAGCTGCATACGCCGCTGCACGAGGTCGTGGCCAACCTGCTCCCCAGCCTGCCCCACCAGGAGCGGCGCCAAGTACTGGTTCATGGCCGTCAGCATCGTCGGCGCATCGGTCAGTCCCTATCTCTTCTACTTCTATTCCGCCGGCGCGATCGAAGATCACTGGGATGAGAGCTACCTCGGAGTGAACCGGGCCATTGCCGGGCTGGGCATGGGGTTCGGCGGCGGCCTGGCGGTGGCGGTGCTGGCGGTGCGCCGCCATGGTGTTTCATACCCGAGGCATCCAGATCGACCGCTACGAGCAGATTCCTCTGATCCTGGCGGAGCCGCTGGGCCACTGGGGATTCATCCTCTTCGTCGCCTCGCTGGGCATCGCGTGCTTCGGCGCGGCGCTCGAGATCGCGCTGCAGATCGCGTATCTGGTGGCCCAGGGGTTCGGCTGGAAGTGGGGCGAGAATCTCAAGCCCCGGGAGGCCGCCCGATTCAGCCTGGTCTATACCGTCGTGATCTTCCTGGCCGGAGTGCTGATCCTGACCGGCATCGATCCGCTCAAGCTCACCATCTTTTCGATGGCGGTCACTGCGGTGTCCCTCCCGATCACCGTGGTGCCGCTTCTGATCCTGATGAACGATCCCCAGTACGTGGGGGAGAACGGCAACCACTGGCTGGCCAATGCGGCCGTGCTGTTTATCAGCATCGTTGGCCTGCATCGTGGCCCTGGTCGCGATTCCCCTGCAGCTGATGGGCGGAAGCTGAAATGGAGCTGGGGCTCGAGGTCCTGGACCAGCAGGTCATCGACCGCCATGGCGAGCTGATGGGCAAGGTGGACGGGATCCTGCTCGAGCTCCGGCCCGGGAAGCCGCCCAGGGTGGCCCACCTGGTCATCGGCGGAGGGACGGCGGCCCGCCGAGTTCACCCGCCGTCTGGCTGACTGGCTGATGCGCTGGCGCCGGCGGTGGGGGCCCCAGGAGGAACAGCCGCTGGAAGTGCCCTGGTCGAAGGTGCTGAAGATCGGGATCGATGTGCAGGTGGACCTCGATGCCGAAGCGCACCGCGGCATTGGCCTGGGAGCACTGGGTGCGCGCCACATCATCGGCCGGATTCCGGGAGCCTGACGTGAAGGCAAGGGCGATCAGGTTCGAGGACCTGGTGGGGAAGACGGTCCGAAACCAGTACGGCCGTGCCGATCGGGCGGATCGAGGAGGCCCGGGTCGAGCCCGAGGGGGATGACTATCTGGTCACCGAGTTTCTCATCGGGCCGCTGGAGCTCTGGCCCCGCATCCTGGCGTTTGTGGGCGAGCTCCCCACGCTCCGAGCCGTGGGTTTGGGGCGTCAGCGCCAGCTTCGGCCCTTTCCATGGCACTGGATCGACCTGACCGATCCGGAACGGCCGCGGCTGGTGGCGGCGGAGAGGTGCTGGAAGAGACGGAGTCAAAAGAAGCGGAAAGAGCTTCTTCCGCTTCTTACTACCGCCGGTTTCGATCTACTCCGGAATAATCAGATCCTGCCCAACTTCGATCAGATCGGGATTCTCAATCACGTCCTTGTTGGCCTCGAAAATCTTGCGCCATTTCTTGGCATCGCCGTACTCCCGCTGCGCAATCTTAGAGAGGCTGTCTCCCCGGACTACGGTGTAGGTCTTGCCGGCTGGCGTGATATTCGTGGGTTCCGTCGCCATAGCATCCTCCGGTTTCGTGGGTCGCTGCGTTCACTAAGCCTTCGTGCTGCTGTGGTGCCGGGATCGGCGGCTTCAACATGGCGCGCGGGGGGATAGGCGCGTTGTGGTGTGGGTCACGGAGAAGGTGGTTACCTTGTTGCCATGACCCCTCGTACCACGGCCCGGCTCCAGCTGCTCGGTGCCGCCGTCCTCTTTTCCACCGGCGGGGCCGCGATCAAGGCGGCCGATTTCACCGGGTGGCAGATTGCCAGCTTGCGCTCGGGCATCGCTGCCGTGGCCCTGCTGGTAATGACTCCGGCCGCGCGGCGGGGGTGGACCCTTCGGCAGGCTCAGGGCGAGCTCTGGCGCGCGGCACTGGTCGGCTTGGTCTATGCTGGGTGCCTCACCCTGTTCGTCCTGGCCAACCGGCTCACCACCGCGGCCAATACCATCTTTCTCCAATCCACCGCGCCACTCTATATCCTCTTTCTCGCTCCCTGGCTGCTGAAGGAGCCGATTCGGAAGCAGGATCTCGGCTTCATGCTGGCGGTGGGGTTGGGGCTGGCGTTGTTCTTCATTGGGGTGGAGCAGCCGGCGGTCACTGCACCGGAACCGGAGCGGGGCAATCTGCTCGCGTTGGCCAGTGGACTCTGCTGGGCCCTCGCGGTCTGCGGGCTTCGCTGGCTCAGTGTGGCCCCGGGAAGAGGCTCGGCTACGGCAGCGGTGACGGCCGGTAACCTGATCGCCTTCATGCTCTCGCTCCCGATGGCGCTGCCCTTTGGAAACCACTCAGTGGCCGATTGGGCAATCGTGGGCTATCTCGGCGTCTTTCAGATTGCACTGGCCTACATTTTCGTCACCAGTGCGATCCAGGTCATTCCCGCGCTGGAAGCTTCGATGATCCTGCTGCTCGAGCCGGTGCTGAATCCGGTCTGGGCCTGGCTGGTGCAGCGGGAGACTCCCGGCGCCTGGGCCCTCGTTGGCGGGGCGGTGATCCTCGGCGCGACCACGCTCAAGAGCTGGTCGGAGAGCCGAGTGGCGGCCACCTGACATGACGCGCCACCACCCATTGGCACTGATCGAGACCATTCGGATCCGCCAGGGAGCGGCCCCTCTCTGGTATCTCCATCTGCGCCGATTGGCAGCGAGCTGTAAGGCGCTGGGGATTCCGTTGCCGGGCGAGCTGCCTCCGCCCGAGGGAGGCCCTGACCGGGTGCACCGGCTCGAGGTGGGCATGCGGGGAGTTCAGGTGAGTGAGCGCCTGGTAGGATCGAGCGACCCGGTCAAGCTCATTGTGTCCCGGGTTGCCCATCATTCGTACCCTTACAAGACCACCGACCGGGCCCAGTTCGAGCGGGCCCTCGATACCGCGCGGGGAGCGGAAGCCGACGACGCGCTCCTATTGACGCCGGGCGGATTCGTGGCGGAGACTGCCATCTACAGCCTGCTCTGGTGGGAGAATGGGAGGCTGTGCGCCCCCGCTCTCGACCTGGGGATCCTCCCCGGCGTGGGGCGGGCGCGGGTGACCGAGCTGGCCGGGCAGGTGGAGGAGCGGCGCACAGCGTGGAAGGAGATTCAGGGCCTTTCGCTCTTTCTGGTAAATTCGGTGCGGGGGGTCGTGAAGGTGGCGGCAGTGCAGGGTGAGCCGGTGCCCGCATCGAAGGACACCGATGCGCTCGCCGCTCGCTTCTGGCCCTGAACCTTACTGACGGAATCTTGCGATGCGGCTGCTGATTGCCGAAGACGATGCGGTCACCCGGCTTCATCTGAGCGCCGCGCTCGAGCGGATGGGGCACGAGGTCACGGCCACCCCTGACGGCGCCGCAGCCTGGGAGGCTCTGCAAAAGGGGGATCTCTCGGTAGTGATCTCCGATTGGGATATGCCAGTGGTAGACGGCGCGGAGCTGTGCCGGCGGATCCGGGCCACGACAACCGACCGCTACGTGTATTTCATCCTGGTGGCCACCCGGGGTGGCAAGCAGCGGTATCTGGAGGGAATGGAAGCCGGTGCCGACGACTTTATCACCAAGCCGGTGGATCCGGAGGAGCTGCGAGCCCGGATCAAGGTAGCGGAGCGGATTCTCAGCCTCCGGCACCACGTGGAGCGGTTGGAAGGCTTGCTGCCGATTTGCTCCTACTGCAAACGGATCGAGGATCAGGGCAAGGCCTGGCAGCCGGTGGAGCAGTATGTGTCGACCCGCTCGGAGGCACAGTTCAGCCACGGGGTCTGTCCCGACTGCTACCGGAAGCACATTCAGCCGCAGCTGGATGCGCTGTGAGCGTCGCTGCCTTGACCCACCCCCGTCGCGCACGATATTTTCCCGGGCTCGCACGGTGTCGTGCCCGTGGTGGTTGTAGCTCAATCGGTTAGAGCGCCGGACTGTGGCTCCGGAGGTTGCGGGTTCGATTCCCGTCAGCCACCCCTGGTAGGTCTCCGGTCAGCCGCGGACGGCAGGGCCGGTGCAGAGGTCCGTAGCTCAAGTGGTAGAGCACCGGTCTCCAAAACCGGGGGTTGCAGGTTCGAGTCCTGCCGGGCCTGTTGGGGCACCCATCAAACGGCGCTATCGTCTAGGGGACTAGGACGGGGCCCTCTCAAGGCCCAAACACGGGTTCGAATCCCGTTAGCGCTATGCGGCCCCATCGTCTATCGGTTAGGACGGGACCCTTTCAAGGTCCAGAGAGGGGTTCGACTCCCCTTGGGGCTATCGGCGCCGCTAGCTCAATTGGCAGAGCAAGTGACTCTTAATCACTAGGTTGTAGGTTCGATTCCTACGCGGCGCATCGCAGTTCACACCGGCAATTCTTGAATGGCCCAGCACTCGCTGGGCCGTTTTCTTGGCCGATCCACGACGAATGTGACCAACGACACTGCGGCTGAAGTGAGCCAGACCACCACCATGCCAGTAAAGGGTGACGAAAAACACCGCGGTTGAGGTGTCCGGCGGGTGAACCATAGCCTATCTCAATCTGAGGGACCGGCCATGGTGGGTGCCCCTCAAGCGTTGAAATCGGCGATGGCGCTGTCAAGCCTTGCGGCGGCGCTGATTTGCACTGGGAGCTCCCAGCTCGACGCCCAGGAGGTGCACCTTCGTCCTCAGTTCGGCCTCTACCTTCCAACTAAAGTATCGATTCAGAATGGGGTGCTCCACATCCGGCAGAAGGTGGGGATCAAGGCCGGCGCGCGTCTGACGCTCAACTTCAACGATCGCTTCGACGTAGTCACCGGCATCACCTATATGCCGGGGTACGCCATGTTTCACCGAGCCGACGAAGAGTTCGAGCTCGCCACCGGGGCTCATGTGCTCACCGCCACCACCGGGGCACAATACTGGGTGATTCCGCCCATTGAGGTGTTCTCCTGGGAGGTGCACTCCGCTGTGGGCCTGGTCTTTGGCGGGCAGCCCGCCTACGACGATCTGTTTACCAGCTCCACCGTGACCGGCATCGTGGGTACGACCCTGCGCTACCGCGTCGGCCAGATCGTCAGCCTCCAGCTGCGCATTCAGGATCGGATCTATCAGCTACGCTCCGGCGCCGCGCAGACGGGTAAGCCGAGGTCTCCCCTGCAGCTCTCCTTCGGGCTGGGTTTTCCCTTCCTGGAATCGATCCGCTGAGAATCAGCTCACAGGGCTAGACCCGTCGGGGCCGGCAGGTGAGTTTGTAGGGCCTTCTGTTCCACTCCTCTCACGGTTTTCTCCGGCGCGCGGCGCCGAGGTTTCCATCGTGCACGCTGACCGGCACGTGGTGACGGTAGTGATTCCTACCCTGGGCCGGGGATCGATCGCCCGCACACTGGAAGCGCTCGAGCGCCAAAGCCGGCCGGCGGACGAGGTACTCCAGATCGTGGACCACGAACGACGGGGAGTGGCCTGGGGGCGCAACGAAGGAATCCGCCGAGCCAGGGGAGACCTGGTCGCCTTCACCGATGATGACTGCATCCCCGGCCCCCAGTGGCTCGCCACTCTTATAGACGCCGTCGACCGGCACGACGCGGATGGAGCCGGGGGCAACCTCCGGGAGTCCGATCCCCTGCTCCGGGCGATCCAGCAGGGCCGGCGATCGAAACCGGACACCGAACAGGCCGATGACGCCGGCCTGGTCGGCACCGGTGGCAATATCATCTTTCGCCGCCGCTGCCTCGACGCTACGGCAGCCCGGGACGGCTTCGTGTACAACGAATCCTTCCGTACCGCCGAGGATTGGGAACTGGTCTATCACCTCCGCAGCCGGGGAGCTCGGCTGGTCTACGTACCCTTCGAGGTGGACCACCTGCGCACTGCCGGGGCATGGTCCTACTTGCGTTACCAGTATGCCCGAGGAATCGGCATCGCCGCGCTCTACTTGGACCAGAAGCGTTTGGGAGGTAGCCATCAGCCCGCATGAGAGTTTGCTGTGGGGCGGGGGAGCCAGGCGATCCGGCCCGCGCTGGGCAGCCATTGTCTGGCACAAGATCGTTGGGCCATTCAACTGGAAGGCATTCGACCGCTGGCGGCACTACGCTCTTTTCTGGGTCGGTCAGAAGGTGCAGGGTCTCGGCTTCATCTGGGGACTCATCCGGGTTCGCGGGGCACTGCATTTCCGAGCCGCGCCGAACGTCGCGCCGACATCCGGCCCCGTGAACCGGAGCTGGCGTTGGCTCCTCAAAGTCGCAGTCTCAGGCGGGCTGCTGTATCTCATCTTTCGCAGCGTCCCGTTTCCGGCCATCTGGTCGAGCCTGCGCCAGGCCCACCCCGGGGACGTGGCGGCCGGGCTCGCGCTCGCAGTTCCGATGACGATCATTGGGGCGCAAAGGCTGCAGCTCTTACTCGCCAGCATTGGCGTCCCGGTGCCGCTGGGCGAGGTGCTTCGGATCAATCTCACCTCGAGCTTTTACGGCCTGGTTCTGCCGGGGTTTCTTTCCACTGGGGTGCTTCGCTGGTATCGGCTGAATCGGTCCGGCAGCTCCGGCGCCCACACCTTCGCGGTGCTGCTGCTCAATCGGCTGATCGAGACCACCACCATAGTCTTCTCCGCGCTCATCTTCTGGCTGATCGACGGGATGCCGGGAGACCGGCGCGTTATGGTGCCGCTCTTCGGGGCCCTGCTCCTGGGGCTCGGCGCCATCTACCTCGTCGGCTTCAATCGGGCGACAGCGGAGTGGTTTCGCGGGTTCCTGTCCGGCAAGCCAGGGATGGCTGTGCCCACGGTGGTCAAACAGCCTCTGCTCGCTCTCGTCGACGCCATTCGGGACCTCGGCCATCCGCTGGGACGAAGCCGGGCCCAGGTCATCGGGCTGTCGCTGGCCAGCCACGTGCTCGGCATCCTGCTGTTTCTGTTCTTTGCCCGGGGACTCGACATCTCCCTCTCGCTGTCCGCCGCAGGTTATGCCCGCTCGATGCTGCTGCTGGCCGGAATGCTCCCACTCTCGATCGGCGGTTTTGGAGTACGCGAGGGAGGAATGATTCTCCTGCTCCGCCCCTACGGCGTAGCTCCCGAGCAGGCCGTGGCGCTGGCCTTCCTTCTCCTGGGGCGGGATTTGATCGGCATCTGCGCCGGTGGATGGCTGGAGCTACGACCATGGCTCGCCCGAAAGCCGTGACCTACCGGTGGGTGGCCCTTCTCTCGGGTCTGGTGCTGACTGCCCGACCCCTGCCGCTACAGGCGCAGGGTGAAACGCGACCCAATATTGTCGTCCTGGTGGCCGACGACCTGGGCTGGCGGGACACGGGCGTATATGGCAACCCGTCGATCCGCACACCCAACATCGACCGGCTGGCGCGATCGGGGCTCCGGGTGAAGCTGGCGTTCGGCACCAGTCCGCAGTGCAGTCCGTCTCGCATCAGCATGCTGACCGGCAAGTATCCTCACGCTACCCGGACGGAGGATCTGCATATGCCGCTACCCGAGGGCGATCGGATTCTGCCTTCTTACCTTCAGGACAGCGGGTACTTCACCGGGATGATGGCCAAGACCCACATCGGGCCAGCCGGGGAGCAGCAGTTTCAGTGGTACTCACCGGAGACCTCGGCCGCCTTGCCGGGCTTTCTCGACTCCGCCGGCACTCGGCCGTTCTTCCTCTGGGTCGGCTTCCATGATCCCCATCGACCGTATCGTCCGGGCGCCATCGCACATCCGCACGCGCCGGCCAAGGTGCGAGTACCGCCGTACTTGGCGGATACGCCCGAGACCAGGGCGGACCTCGCCCTGTATTACGACGCCACCGCGCGGATGGACGCCGATATTGGGCGCATGCTGGCGGAGCTGGATCGGAGACAGCTTCGCGGAAGAACCCTGGTGATCTTCCTCAGTGACAACGGTCCACCGTTCCCCCGCGAGAAAGGCACCCTGTACGATTCCGGAACCAGGACCCCGCTTATCCTGTCCTGGCCGGGTGTCATCGCTGCCGGTTCGAGGTTCGATCGCGGCCTGATCAGCACGGTTGATCTCACACCCACGCTGCTGGAGGTAGCCGGAGTTACGCCGCCGGAGGAAATGCAAGGCCGCAGCTTTCGGTCGATGCTGAAGGATCCCGGCTCGTACGCCGGCCGGACCTACGCTTTCAGTGAGCGCAACTGGCACGACTGCGACGAGCATCAGCGCGCCGTGCGGACTATTCGCTTCAAGCTGATCCGGACCGACGCCTACACCGATCTTCCCTTGTGCATCACCGCGGACATCGGGGCCAGTCCCTCTTTCCTGGCGCTGCGCGCCCGCGCTAAGGCTCACCAGCTGACCGCGGCACAGACACGGCTCTTCGAGTCGCCGCGCGCGCGGCTGGAGCTCTACGATCTGGCGAACGACCCTTGGGAGCTGCGGAACGTCGCCGATGAGCCCCGGTATGCCAAGAAAGTGCGCGAGCTGGCGAAGCTATTGCAGGAATGGATGGAGCAGACCGACGATTTTCCGGCAGCCTACCGCGTGCGGGACGACAACACCGATCGGATCACCGGCGTGCCGTTCACCACCAAGATCCCGCCTCTGCGCAACACCGACATGCCCCCGCCGGCTGAGCGGTGGGGCCGCCCAGGTCCGACCTAGAATTGCAATGCGGAGATAATCGTGCCGGGTTACCCCGTTTCCCAGGCTGAGTTCGAGCATTCCCTGGCCGCTCTCATCCTGGTGGCGAGGGTGGGAGATATCGCTAGTACCTATCTGGCAACCCCGCGTCTGGTGCTGGAGGCAAATCCGATCGCCCGCCGGCTGGGTTGGCCGTTCGCACTCCTCACGCTGCTCTTGGCCCTGGCTCCTTACTACAACACGGCGGCCGGCGTTCTCGTGCTGGTTCCCTCTCTTCTCGTGGCCTCCCGTAATTTTGGGTCGATATGGCTGGTCCGGGGCCTCGGCGAGGATCGGATGCTCGCCATTCAGGTGGAAGCCGCGCGCCGGCGGCGCTTCTCGGAAGCATTTCTCTGTGTACTCGCGGAGTCGGGCTTCCTGGCGTTGGCGGCGGGCGTCTTGATGGCCCTTTCAGGGCGATCACGGGGGGCTTCGGTATTCGGGCTGGGGATTCTGGTCTGGGCCATCGCGCTGCTGGTGCATCGCACGGCGCACCTGCGGCGAATCTTCCGTCTGGCGCGGCTCAGCGAGAATCCATGAGCATTGACAGAGTGCCACTGCCGCCTTGAATATCCCTACTGGCTCGCTCCGCCGCCGGCCACACCACCCCGTCGTTCCAAGACCTGAGACGTAGCCGGCCCGACCGAGGGAAGAGCACTCGCATGGCGCACGCGCAGCTCCCGATAATTCGCCGCCGCTTCGGCGAGACGACGCGGTCCGACCTCTGGTGGCTCCAGCCGGTGATCGTGCTGCTCCTCCTCTCCACATTTATCGTGTACGCCACCTGGGCCGCCTTCCAGGGCGAGCACTATAGCTATGGGTCCTATCTCTCTCCCTTCTACTCCCCCGAGCTGTTCGGGAGCTCTCCCCACGCGTGGTTCGGGCCGAAGCCGGGGTGGTGGCCGGCCTGGCTGGTGTTCTCGCCGGCCCTGCTGATCCTGCCGTTTCCGGGGCTCTTTCGGCTGACCTGCTATTACTATCGCGGCGCGTACTACAAGGCCTTCTGGGCCGATCCGCCCGCCTGTGCCGTGGGCGAGCCGCGGGAACAGTACTGCGGCGAAGCGGCCTTCCCGCTCATCGTACAGAACATCCATCGCTACTTCCTGTACATCGCGCTCGGTTTCCTGGTGGTGCTGGCCTCCGACGTTTACCAGGCGCTGTGGTTCACCGATGCGGCCACCGGTCGGACATCATTCGGCATCGGGGTGGGCACTCTAGTGCTCGCGACCAACGTGGTCCTGCTCGGCGGCTACACCCTGGGCTGTCATTCTCTGCGCCACGTCATCGGCGGGTATCTCGACCAGCTCTCCCGCTCTCCGATTCGCCGGCGGCTCTACGATTGCTCCAGCTGCTTCAATCGCGCCCACATGCGGTGGGCCTGGATGAGTCTGTTCTCGGTGGCATTCGCGGACTTGTACGTGAGGCTGTGCTCGATGGGTATTTGGACCGATTGGAGGATCTGGTGAGCGAATACCAGACCTTCGAGCACGATGTGCTGGTTATCGGCGCCGGTGGCGCAGGACTCCGCGCCGCGATCGCCGCCTCGGCCGCAGGGGTCAAGGTTGGTCTGGTGTGTAAGTCGCTGCTCGGGAAGGCGCACACCGTCATGGCCGAGGGCGGAGTTGCCGCCGCTTTGGCAAACGTGGATGACCGCGACAACTGGAAGGTGCATTTCGCCGATACCATGCGCGGCGGTCAGTATGTGAACAACTTCCGAATGGCCGAGCTGCACGCGAAGGAGGCCCCGGACCGGGTCCGGGAGCTCGAGGCATGGGGGGCGCTCTTCGACCGTACCGCCGACGGGCGGATCCTCCAGCGGAACTTCGGGGGACACAAGTATCCCCGTCTGGCGCATGTGGGCGACCGGACCGGGCTGGAGATGATCCGAACCTTACAGGACCACAGCATCCATCAGGGGATCGACGTGCACATGGAGTGCACCATCCTCCAGCTCTTGACCGATGGTGGCCGCATGGCCGGCGCGCTCGGCTACGACCGCGAGCGCGGGCGATTTCGCCTGTTCCGCGCCAAGGCCGTCGTGCTCGCAACCGGAGGAATCGGACGCGCCTATTCCATCACCAGCAACAGCTGGGAGTACACCGGGGATGGCCACGCGCTCGCCTACCATGCCGGGGCCGCGCTCCAGGACATGGAGTTCGTGCAGTTTCATCCCACCGGCATGATCTGGCCACCCAGCGTGCGCGGGATCCTGGTGACCGAAGGAGTGCGGGGCGAAGGCGGTGTGCTGCGGAACAAGCAGGGCAAGCGTTTCATGTTCGACGATATCCCCGAGAACTATCGCAACCAGACCGCGGACACCGAGGAGGAGGGCTGGCGCTATACCCAGGGCGACAAGAACGCCCGGCGGCCGCCCGAGCTGCTGACCCGCGACCACGTGGCCCGCTGCCATTCTGCGCGAGGTCCGCGAAGGGCGGGGCAGCCCGCATGGAGGAGTCTTCCTCGACATCTCCTGGATCCGGGAGAAGATCCCCCACGCCTCGAAGCACATCATCAAGAAGCTTCCCAGCATGTACCACCAGTTCAAGCAGCTCGCCGACATCGACATCACCACCACGCCGATGGAGGTCGGGCCGACCACCCACTACATCATGGGTGGCATCCGGGTGGACGGCGATACCCAGAGCTCCACCCTCCCGGGGCTCTTTGCTGCCGGCGAGTGCGCCGCCGGGTTGCATGGCGCCAACCGGCTGGGGGGCAATTCGCTCTCCGACCTCCTGGTCTTCGGCAAGCGGGCCGGGGAGTTCGCGGCGGCGTTTGCCCGGGACCACCGCCTCAGCGAGATCGATGTCGCCGAGGTGAACGACGCGATCCGCCGTGCTCTTGCCCCGTTCGAGCGGGGCGCGGGCGCCGATGGGGCGGGACCCGTACCAGGTGCAGCAGGAGCTCCAGACCATGATGCAGGACCTGGTGGGCATCGTGCGGACGGAGCGCGAGATGAAGCAGGCGCTGAAGGGCATCGCCCGGCTGAAGGAGCGGGCCCGGCAGGTAGGCGTGACGGGGAACCGGGAGTACAATCCCGGGTGGCATACCGGCCTCGACCTGGCCAACCTGCTCACCGTGTCCGAGGCCATCACCCGCGCCGCCATCGAGCGGCGGGAGAGCCGGGGCGGCCACTTCCGCGAGGATTATCCCGAGAAGGACCCGGCCGGAGCCAGCTTCAACGTGGTGATCCGAAAGGGAGAGGACGCCCAGATGCGGCTCTCTCGCGAGCCGGTCCCTGACATGCCGGACGAGCTCAAGCGAATCATACAGGAGCAGCGATGACAGTCACGGCTGAGCGAGACCTTCAAGCCGGACCTGGCCGAGACCGGTGCGGTCGAAGAGCAGCAGTCACCCGAGGCCAAACCCGAGCCGGCCGGCCGGGCCACATTCCGGGTCTGGCGTGGCGACCGCCAGGGCGGGAAGCTGGTGGACTACACCACCAGCGTCTCGCCGGGCATGGTCGTGCTCGATGCCATCCATCAGATTCAGGCCGAGCAGGCGAACGACCTCGCCGTCCGCTGGAACTGCAAGGCCGGCAAGTGCGGCTCCTGCTCGGCCGAGGTGAACGGATCGCCCAAGCTCATGTGCATGACCCGGCTCAGCGAGCTGCCGCTGGATAAGCCGGTCACGCGTGGAGCCGATGCGGGCGTTTCCGCCGATCAAGGACCTGGTGACCGACGTCTCCTGGAATTTCCGGGTGAAGCAGCGGATCAAGCAGTTCAAGCCCCGCGCGCCCGACGCGCCGGACGGGACCTGGAGAATGGCCCAGTCGGATGTGGACCGGGTCCAGGAGTTCCGCAAGTGCATCGAATGCTTCCTGTGTCAGGACGTCTGTCATGTGCTGCGGGACCATCAGCTGCACGAGGAGTTCATCGGCCCGCGTTACCTGGTCCATGTCGCGGCCCTGGAGATGCATCCGCTCGACGTGGAGGACCGGGTGGAGGAGCTGCGCCGGGCGCACGGGATCGGCTACTGCAACATCACCAAGTGTTGCACCAAGGTCTGCCCGGAGCACATTACCATTACCGACAACGCGATCATCCCGCTCAAGGAGCGGGTGGTGGACGAGTTCTTCGATCCGTTGGGGAAGCTGGTGAAGATTTTCAGCAGGAAGTCGCGAGTCGCGAGTCGCGAGTCAAAAGGCTAGCGAACCTATGGATTTCCAACCCAAACCGATCACCAAAGAAGGCGTGCCCGCGGCCCTGCAGAAGGCGGAGCGATACCGGGTGATCAATGATCCGACCTCCGCCGAAAGCATCTGCCTCGACGTGCTGACGGTGAGTCCCGACAACCAGCAGGCCTTGGTCACGCTGCTGCTGGCCATCACCGATCAGTTCGGCGAGGCGCCGACCGAGGGCGTCCGCCGGGCCCGAGAGGTGTTGCCGCGCTTGCAGGACGAGTACAAGCGCGCGTACTACGCCGGAATCATCTGCGAGCGATGCGCCAAGGCCCAGCTTCGGTCCGCTGCCCCGAAATCGGGCGAGATGGCCTACCATTGGCTCCGGGATGCGATGGGCTGGTACGAGAAGGCGGAGTCCCAGCGGGCGCCGGGTAACGATGAGGCCATCCTTCGCTGGAACACCTGCGGACGGTTGCTGGCGCGCAATCCCCGCCTGAGACCGGGAGCCGAGGAGCGGGTCGAGCTGAGTCTGGAGTGAGGGTGCCCTCTTGACAAGACGTAAGACAGTTCGATAACCATTGAACTGTGAAAAAGGCCGACTCCTGCACGGTCCACGCTGACCGCCAAGCAATTCGAGCTCATCGCCAAGGCCCTGGCCGATCCCCGGCGCATGCAGCTGCTGGAGGTCATCGCCGGCGAAGAGGAGTGTCCCTGCCAGCGGCTGCGCCAGGAGTTTCCTGTCTCCAAGGCAACGATCTCCCACCACATTAAAGAGTTGGTCCGCGCCGGCCTGATCGAGGCCCGGCGGGAGGGACAGTTCCTGCACTGTGAGGTGCGCCGCGACGTGCTCGAGGCCTATACCGCCGAGCTGCTGCGGCGCGCGGGTGGAACGGCGAAGGCCTCGGTCGCGTAAGGGGTGCGACGGAACCCGCTGACTGGCGGGGATCTTTTTTTATGGGGCGTGAGTTCAACGGTTATCGAACTATCGTACCAGTTGTGTAACAGAAGAGTGCGAGCCCCGCCGGTGCCGTCGAATCCGGCTCTCGCTCGAACGACGAGTAGTGATAGCAGGATCGACGGTGAATTCCTTTGGAGGCAACATGCAGAACCCGGCGACTCGCAGTAACTGGCGTCCTCTCCCTGGCGGCTCTCTCACTCGCGGCCCTGACGGTGGGCCGGGGGAAGGAGCCGCCCGCCGCGCCTCCGCCGCAGGCGGTCACGGTCGCCGAGGTGCCCGCAGCGGGAGATCACCGAATGGGACGAGTTCACCGGCCGGCTCGAGGCAGTGGACCAGGTGGAGATCCGGCCCCGGGTCTCCGGCTACATCAAGCGGGTCACCTTCGACTGAAGGAAAAGAGGTGAAGAAGGGCGAGGTCCTCTTCGAGATCGATCCGCGGCCCTACCAGGCCGACCTGGCTCGGGCCGAGGCGGAGCTGGAGCGGGCCCGCTCGGCCGCGTCGCTGGCCGAAGAGCGAGGTGCGAACGGGCCGGCAAGCTGGTGGATGTCCAGGCGATCTCCCGGGAAGAGTTCGATAGCCGGACCAGCGCCGAGGCGCAGGGCGGAGCGACCGTGCGCGCCGCCGAGGCCGCGGTCGAGACCGCCCGGCTCAACCTGGAGTGGACCCGGGTCCGCTCTCCGATTGCGGGGCGGGTAAGTAACGCGCTGGTGACCGCCGGCAACCTGGTGCAGGCGGGACCGCCCGCCGGCGCGGTGCTCACCACCGTCGTCTCGGTCGACTCCATGTATCTCTACTTCGACAGCGACGAGCAGACCTACCTGCGCTACGCCGGCCGGGCGAGGAGCTCGGGCGGCACCAACTGGCGGACGGCACGGCTGCCGGTCTATCTCGGGCTGGCGAACGAGTCCGGGTTTCCCCACGAGGGCCGACTCGACTTCGTAGACAACCAGGTCGATCCCGCGCAGCGGGACGATCCGTACCCGGGCGGTCTTCTCTAATCGCTCCCGCGCCCTGACCCCGGGTCTCTTTGCCCGGGTCAAGCTGGTCGGCACCCAGAAGACGAACGCGCACGCTGGTCCGCGACGCCGCCATCGGCACCGACCAGGACCGCAAGTTCGTCCTGGTGGTTCGGCCGGGGGACACGCTGGCCTACCGGCCGATCGTCCCGGGTCGGCTGACCGACGGGCTCCGCATCGTCACCTCCGGCCTCAAGCCGGGTGAGCGCATCGTGGTGAACGGCCTGATGCGGGTCCGGCCCGGCATGAAGGTGGCGCCGACACTGGCGCCCGATGGTGGCGCCTGATTCCACTACGCCGGTCGCGGAGCGCTAGCCGATGCGATTCTCCCGCTTCTTCATCGACCGGCCGATCTTCGCGGCCGTGTTGTCGATCGTCATCTTCATCGGCGGCCTGATCGCGATGTTCGGGCTGCCGATCAGCGAGTATCCCGAGGTGGTGCCGCCGTCGGTCGTGGTGCGGGCGGTCTATCCCGGTGCCAATCCACGGGTGATCTCGGAGGCCGTGGCGACGCCGCTGGAGGAGCAGATCAACGGGGTCGAGAACATGCTGTACATGTCGTCGCAGGCAACGTCGGACGGCGTGCTCACGCTGACGGTGACCTTCCGGGTCGGGACCGACGTCGATCTGGCGCAGGTGCAGGTGCAGAACCGGGTGAGCCAGGCCTTGCCGCGCCTGCCCGATGAGGTGCGCCAGCTCGGCGTCACCACGGTCAAGAGCTCGCCCAATTTCATCATGGTGGTGCACCTCCTCTCGCCGGACAATCGGTACGATATCACGTACCTCCGGAATTACGGCCTGCTCCAGGTCAAGGATGTTCTGGCGCGGATCCCGGGCATCGGCCAGGTCGCAGGTCTTCGGCGGCGGCGACTATTCCATGCGGGTGTGGCTCGACCCCGGGAAGGTCGCGGCCCGTGGGCTGGCCGCGACCGACGTGGTGAACGCCATCCGGGAGCAGAATGTCCAGGTCGCGGCCGGCGTGGTCGGCGCGCCGCCGATGCCGGTGCCGGTGGATTACCAGCTCAGCATCAATGCGCGCGGCCGCCTGACCAACGAGGAGGAGTTCGGCGAACATCATCCTCAAGACCGGCGCGAACGGCGAGATCACCCGGCTTCGCGACGTCGCGCGGCTGGAGCTGGCGTGCGGGCGACTACGCGCTCCGCTCGATGCTGGACGGGAAGGAAGCGGTCGGCATCGGCATCTTCCAGGCGCCGGGCTCGAACGCGCTGCAGCTCTCGAGCACCGTCCGCGCCACCATGGAGGAGCTGAAGAAGAACTTCCCGGAAGGGGTCGAGTACCGGATCGTGTACGACCCCACGATCAACGTGCGGGACGGGATCCGCGAAGTGGTCAAGACGCTCTTCGAGGCGATCCTCCTCGTCGTGCTGGTGGTGGTGCTGTTCCTCCAGACCTGGCGGGCATCGATCATTCCGCTGGTGGCGGTGCCGGTGTCGATCGTGGGTACGTTCGCCATCCTGCTGATGTTCGGGTTCTCGATCAACACGCTCTCGTTGTTCGGGCTGGTGCTCGCCATCGGCATCGTGGTGGACGACGCGATCGTGGTGGTGGAGAACGTGGAGCGCAATATCGAGGCCGGCCTCTCGCCGCGCGACGCCGCCCACAAGGCGATGGACGAGGTGAGCCGGCCGATCATCGCGATCGGGCTGGTGCTGTGCGCCGTGTTCGTGCCGGTGGCGTTCCTGAGCGGCCTGACCGGCGAGTTCTACCGGCAGTTTGCGCTGACTATCGCCTTCTCCACCGTCATCTCGGCGATCAACTCGCTCACCCTGTCGCCAGCGCTGAGCGCGATCCTGCTCCAGCCGCACGGCGCGCCGCCCGACCGCCTCACCCGGTTGCTGGATCGGGGCCTGGGCTGGCTGTTCCGGCCGTTCAACCGGGCATTCACTCGCGGCTCCGGCCAGCTACGGCAACGGCGGTGCGCGGGGTGCTGCGGAAGAGCGGCATTGCGCTGGCGGTCTACGCCGGGCTTCTGGCACTCACGCTGGTCGGGTTCAACAAGGTGCCGAAGGGCTTCGTGCCGACCCAGGACAAGCAGTACCTCGTCGCCTTTGCCCAGCTGCCCGACGCGGCGACGCTCGACCGCACCGAGAAGGTCATCCGCCAGATGGCGGAGATCGGCAGCAAGCAGCCCGGGGTCGAGAGTGCCGTGCAGTTCCCCGGGCTCTCGATCAACGGCTTCGTCAACGCGCCCAACGCCGGCATCGTGTTCTTCACCCTCAAGCCGTTCGAGGAGCGGCACGGCAAGGACCAGTACGGCCTGAACATCGCCGGGGCACTGAACGCGCAAGTTCGCGGGGATCCAGGATGCATTCGTAGCCGTCTTCCCGCCGCCGCCGGTGAACGGCCTCGGCCAGGTTGGTGGATTCAAGTTGGAGTTGGAGGACCGCGCCGGTCTGGGCGAAGCCGCGCTCAACGACGCAACCCAGGCGATCCTCGGCCGGGCGTATCAGACACCGCAGCTGGCGGGGGTCTTCAGCGGCTACCGCGTCAACGTGCCGCAGCTCGACGTCGAGGTAGATCGGGAGAAGGTGAAGCAGGAGGGGATCGTCCTAACCGACCTGTTCCAGACCATGCAGGCGTATCTCGGGTCGGTGTACGTGAACGACTTCAACAAGTTCGGCCGTACCTATCAGGTGAAGGTGCAGGCGGATGCGCAGTTCCGGGCCACCGCCGAGAACATTGCCCAGCTCAAGGTGCGCAACGCGCAGGGCGCCATGATCCCGCTCGGGTCAGTGATCACGGTGAAGCAGTCGCACGGCCCCGATCAGGCCGTCCGCTACAACGGGTATCCGTCAGCCGACATCAACGGTGGGCCAGCCCCGGGGTACAGCTCCGGTCAGGCGGAGGCAACGATCGAAGGTATCATGCACGACGTGCTGCCGAACGGGATCGGCTATGAGTGGACCGACCTGACCTATCAGCAGAAGCTGTCCGGCAATACGGCCGTCTTCATCTTCCCGCTGTGCGTCTTGCTGGTCTTCCTCGTGCTCGCGGCGCAGTACGAGAGCTGGACGCTGCCGCTCGCGGTCATCCTCATCGTCCCGATGTCGCTCCTGTGCGCCATCGGCGGCGTGTGGCTCACCAAGGGCGACAACAACATCTTTACCCAGATCGGGTTCCTCGTGCTCATCGGGCTGGCCTGCAAGAACGCGATCCTGATCGTGGAGTTTGCCCGCGAGCTTCACCTGGCGGGGCAGGCCGGTGGTGGAGGCGGCACTGGAGGCCTGCCGCATCCGGTTGCGTCCAATCCTGATGACCTCGTTTGCCTTTATCATGGGGGTGCTTCCACTGGTGTTCTCCAGTGGCGCCGGCGCCGAGATGCGGCATGCCATGGGGGTAGCGGTGTTCGCCGGCATGCTGGGCGTCACCTTCTTCGGCCTGGTGCTCACGCCGGTGTTCTACGTGGTAATCCAGGGATTGGTCGAGCGCAGAACCCGGGCGGCACGACAGTTCGCCGTGCAGCCGGCCTACGACGAGGAGTCGAAACATGCTTAGGATCTGGAGTCTTCTGGCACTGCTGTCAGCCGCTTGCGCGGGAGCGCCTTCGTACCGGGCGTCGGAGATTCCGCTTCCCCGCCAGTTCCGGGAGACCCGAGATACCATCGTCCCGGTGTCGGATACCGGAACCGTCTTGGCCGACAGCTCCTGGCGGAACGTGGGTGACTCCACCCTAACCCGACTCATCAATGAGGCGGTGCGCGCCAACCTGGATGTGCGGGCCGCCGAGGCCCGGGTCCGGGGCGCCCGCGCGGCCCGAACCGAAGCCGCGCTGGACTTTGTCCCGACGGTGACGTTCGGCGCCGGCTACACCCGGCAGCGGCTCACGAGCGCGTCGTTCCCCATCGGCATAGGGTCGTTCCCGGATCAGAGTATCTGGGACGGCGGATTCGATGCCTCCTGGGAGCTGGATCTCTTCGGCCGGGTGCGGCGCAACGTCCAGGCCCAGGGAGCCATCGTCGCGGTCAATCAGGAAGATCTGCGAAACGTCCGGGTCTCACTCACCGCGGAGCTGGCCCGGGCCTATTTCGATTTGCGTGGCGCTCAGGAGCAGCTTTCAGTGGCCCGCCAGAACGCGGCCAACCAGCAGCGCACTTTCCAGGTGACGCGCCAGCGGCTCGATGCCGGGCGGGGCACCGCGTTCGACACCGAGCGGGCTCAGGCCCAGCTCAGCACGACGCTGGCCTCAGTGCCGCTGCTGGAGGCGAGAGTGCGGCAAGCGCAGTACCAGATTGGGGTTTTAGTGGGACGGCCTCCAGCAGGGGTGGCCAAGGAGCTGGATGCGGTTGCCGCCTTGCCTGCCTTGCCGGCGTCGGTGACGGTGGAGAGTCCCGACTCGGTCATCCGGCGGCGACCGGACGTGGCCGCGGCGGAGCGGCAGGTGGCGGTGGAGCGGGCGCTGGTCGGTGCGGCGAAAGCGGACTACTTGCCCCGGATCACCGTGGGCGGCAGCGCCGGCTACACCGCCTCAACCTTTGGTGGTCTGGGTGACCAGGGAACTTTCCGCTATGCGGTCGGACCCATTCTTTCCTGGCCGGCTCTCAACCTGGGCCGGGTAAAGGCCCGGGTGGATCTCTCCCGTGCCCGCGAGGCCGAGGCGCGAGCGCAGTATGACCAGACCGTGTTGCTGGCGCTGCAGGACGTAGAATCGGCACTGGTCCGCTACCGCACCTCCCGCTCCCGGGTAGAGCGGATTCAGGACGCGGCCTCGGCCAGCGAGCGCGCTGCTGATCTGGCCCGGCTTCGGTTTACCGGCGGTGTGGCCGATTTCCTTCAGGTGCTGGACGCCGAGCGCACCCAGTTGGAAGCCGAGGATCAGCTGGCTCAGGGCCGCACCGATGCCGCGACGGCATACGCCGCGCTATACAAAGCGCTGGGTGGGACCTGGCCGACGGTGAGTGGAACGGGAGGTAACGAGTAAGGTACAACTCACCAACGAGGCACGAGGGGTTCCCGTGCCTCGCTGGTGAGCGGAAGTCTAGGCCGTTTGGGGCGACGTAGGGGCGTGAGCGAAAAATTCTTCCTGCCCTCGCTTGATCTCCTCCGGGGTCAAATCCGCAATATGCTGGGCCAGCCACCAATGGTGGCCGAACGGATCATCCACACAACCCGCCCGATCGCCCCAGAACATATCTGCCAGTGGCATGACTTGCTTCGCACCGGCGTTGATGGCGCGTTGCCAGGCTTGGTCGACGTTTTCCAGGTAGATGAAGAAGCTGACCGGCGAGCCGCCGAGGGCCTGGGGGCTCTTGCCTCCCATACTCGGCATCTCTTCACCCAGCATCAGGACGGAATCGCCAATCCTGAACTCGGCATGCATGATCTTTCCGTCGGGTCCTGGCATCCGAAGCGTCTCTTCGGCATTGAACGCCTTCTTGTAGAAGTCGAGCGCCTGCTCAGCGCCCCGGACCATGAGACTGGGCGTTACCGTGTGATAGCCCTGAGGAATTGGATTCACTTTGCGTGGCATTCTGCCCTCCTGTGCCTTTTAGGAACGTCTGGGTCGACCAGCGACCCTAGGACTCTCCTAGGACTCTGGTAAGGCGTCAGAGGTCTGTCAATCCGCTCTTCAATCCTCGTCGTTCCGATCCTTCAAGGCCTGAGCGGCAGCGTGGCGCACGATGCCATCAGCATCCTGGCGAGCCAGGGTGAGTGTAGCGGTGCCCCGGCGGTCGTCGGTGTCGGCCAGGGCCCTGACCACGGCATAGCGGAGGCGGGGGTCGTCACTACGATAGGCGTTGATCAGCGCCGGCACCGCGGCGCTGTCGCCGATCTCGCCTATCGACGCGGCGGCGATGATCCGGAGCTGCGGATCCCGATCCCCCAGCGCGGCAACCAAGCGGGCAGGTACATGCTCTTGGTTGTCCAGCTGGCCTAAGGCCTGAGCGGCGAGCCGCCGGACCACTGGGTCGGCGTCGTCGATGGCCTGGGCCAGAGGGCCGGCTGCCTTGCGGTCTTCGACGTTGCCGAGTGCCTCGGCCGCGCTGCGCCGAACTGAGACGTCGCGGTCATGGAGTGCCTCGGTCAACGCCCCCGTGGCCCGGTGGTCCTCGATATTCCCCAGCGCCTCGACTGCGGCTATGCGAACCTGGGCATCCCCATCGCTCACCAGCGGGGTCAGGCGCTCAACCGCACGGATGTCTTCGATGTCCCCCAACGCCTCCGCTGCGATGGCGCGGGTCGCGGGATCGGAAGCTCCCAGGAGATCACCTAGCGGCTTGACTGCACGAGCATCCTCGAGCTCGCCCAGCGCATAGGCCGCCATTCGGACGACGCTGGTTTCCTTGTCGCGGAGCGCCTGGCTGAGCACGGTGAACGATGCCGGGTCATCGGCACAGGCCAGACCCAGGGCTGCTGCCTCGCGCATCCGGGGGTCGGCCGAGCGGAGGCCGCCACGGAGCAGGCGGAACGCCTCGGGCTCCTTGCTCTGGCCCAGCAGGTGAGCGGCAGCGCGGCGGACGCAGGCATTCTGATCTCCCAGGGCATCCGACAGATGAGCCAGTGCCCGGGGATCGCTTACTCGGTGAGCCAAGGATTCTCGAGCTGACTCCGCCGCCCCCTCGCCCTCCAACATTCCGCCGCGGTACTTCCGGTCCGACCGGTCCCAGTGGTTTCCCAGATTGTCAGCCGCGATCTGACAGACGACCGGACGGCTGGCCGCGAGAGCGCTGAGAAACCCAGCCACTGCGGTGGAGTCAGGCCCGATGTCAGGCTGCTCGAAACCGACCCAGGGATCCACCTCATCGTAGGCTTCGTGGCTGCGCTGGGCCGCCAGTTGGGCTGCGGCCACGCAGGAGAACAACACAGCGAGCATCATTGACCGCGGTGGGGAGGAACGTCTGGTCATTGATCGGGTCTCCTGATCTGAGCACTTATGGAGTAGACGGCTCAGATTGGATGGCGGAGAGGGGCCGAGGGTTGTCATCCGGCAAAACAAAGGGGCGGCGTCTCCGCCGCCCCCAGGTTCGTACTGCTGATTCACTTCAGTTGGTTCGGTTGAGCTCGACCCGACGGTTCTTAGCCCGATCGGCCGCGGTGGTATTGGGTGCAATCGGCACATCGGGGCCGAAGCCCTTGGCAGTCACCTGGGCCGGCGGCACGCCGTTGGCCTCGAGGAAGGTCTCGACTGTCCGGGCCCGGGCCAGGGAGAGGCGCAGGTTCTTCGCGCGGGTACCCCTGTTGTCGGTGTGACCTGAGACCTGAACCCGGTACTGCGGGTTATCCACTAGCTGGTCGGCGATATCCTTGAGCACAATCCTGGCCTCGGGCGTCAGTGTGGCCCTTCCGGTCTGGAAGGTGACGCCCCGGAGGATCACGCTGCGGGTGCCCTTCTGGAACAGAATCGGGCAGCCATTGGCGTCGACCGCCTGACCCGAGGGAGTGCTGCCGCACTGATCTCGCAGGTCCGGAACGCCATCCCGGTCGGTATCCCGCTCGCTGGAACAGCCACTCGGGTTTACCGTTACGCCCGCCGGCGTGTTGGGGCACTGGTCGGTAGCGTCGGGCACCCCATCTTTGTCGCTGTCGCGCTGCGCGCCGGAACAACCTGCGGCATCCACCACGTCGCCTGAGCGGGTGCCGGGGCAGCGGTCGGCATTGTTCAGGACGCCGTCTACGTCGTCGTCCTTCTGGCTTTCGGAGCAGCCGTCCGAGTTCACCGCTTCTCCGGCCGGCGTCCTGGGGCAGCGGTCGGCGGTGTCGCCGATCCCATCGTGGTCGGCATCCAACTGACTGGGTGAGCACCCGTCGGCGTCGACGGTTTCCCCTGCCGGAGTGTTGGGGCAGCGGTCCAGCTCCTCGTTCACCCGGTCCCGGTCTCCATCCAGCTGGCTGGGTGCGCAGCCGGACGAATCCACCGACTTGCCGTTCGGGGTGCCCGGGCAACGATCAACGTTGTCGAGGACTCCATCCTTGTCCTTGTCACGGGCGGAGTGGGAGTTCCCAAAAATCAGACTGAGTCCGGTCTGCCCGCCCCAGTTCACATATTTCGCGCGGCCTCCATCGGGGCTCCGGAAATAGTCGGCAGTGGCGTCCATCCTGAATCCCAGAACGGGCGTAAGGCCCAGCCTGAGCCCGAAAATGCCAGTGAAGCCATCGTCATCGAAGCTCATGCCGTTCCGGTACAGGTTCCGGACGTAACCGGCGCCGAGTCTGATGGAAGAGGCGTTGCCGCCCAAGGGGATGTGATAGCTCAACCGGCCCCGGAGCGGGATGTTGGTGACCGAATTAGCCAGCACATCGGTTGCCGGCGTGTAAGCCCCCTCAGCTTCCAGCGCCAGGTTACTGAGCAGGAAGAAGCCCAGTGAGCCTCCGCCGCCGAACTTATTCTCGGGACTGAGCGCGAGGGTGTTGTCGAACCGGGTGTACCGGCCGAACCCATTGATCTCGTAGCTTCCTGCAGTTTGGGCGCTGGCTGCCGTCGCGGCGGCGAGCAGCAGCGCCATGGTGAGTCCACGAACTCGCATGTGGCCGCTCGGGGTTCAAGTAATCGGGGGACCAGGGCTGGTCGTGCCCTATTCGGTCTTAGTGTCGGTCGGGGTCCCGGAATCCTGAAGGGCGGGGGGGGCCTAGTCGCAGTCGGGTCCGGTGCTGCAGGTTAGGGTCGATCCCAGGTAAGTGACCACAGGAGGGCGCGATGGGCAGCATACGACGGTGGTCGAATCATGCGACGAGGGCATGCCAGTAGAGGTCGACGTCAACCGGCTGACGGAGCTACTTCCCGACCGACGAAACCAGCTATGCCTCGACATCAGCGATCCCGGACCAGCCGGCCAATTGGGAATATGGGTTCGTGGCCGTGGTCGCGTTCCTGCTGTGCATGGTAGCATGGGGTTTCATCCACTCACGGCTCCTGCGGTGGCTCTGAAGGCTCACCCACTCGGGCCCGCCGCGCTGGATGAGAGTGGAAGCATTTGGTGCACCCTTTCGGTCAGCTCGGCAATGGAGACGGGGTGCTGGACGACATCACGCCAGGGGCCCGGGATTGAACGCTGGAAGGCGCCCCGCAACAGCACCGTCTCCGCTTCAGGGTGCCGGTCCAATAGTCGGCGCAGCATCTGGTCATCCTTCTCCGGCACGGCCTGCTGGTCGAGGAGGATGAGACGTACCGGCCCCCTTCCTACCTCATCTGCGGGATACGTCAGCGCTTCATCCAGATTAGGAGCTCCCAGCGCATCATAGCCGGCCTCCCGGAGCGCAGCCCGGATGAGGGCCCGGGGCCACTGGGCGGGCATGACAATGAGTACCCTCACGCATTCCTCCTCGAACTCTTAAGCTGCAAAGTGGCAGCGAGACAAACAAGCCGCGAACGGGCTGGCATTCAAGGCTTACGCCTGGTCTGAACTGGCTCCATCTTCTCCTCTATCAGCCTCTCAATCTTTCCGAATCGGACGACATGCCAGACCACGTGACGCTCCTCCCCCCAGACCGGGAGTCTCCCGAGAGTGGGGGAGTATCGGCTTCGCTGCCTCCAGACCTCCTGGAGCAGGTCCGCGCGCGGATCAGGGTACTCGCCCTCATCATCCTGATCGCTTTCTCATTCGATCCCTTTCTTTACGTCTTGGTATGGGTGCTGGCCAAGCTGCTCGGCTATCCGGCACACTTCGGGAACCTGGGGTTCCGGCTGGTCGATCTGTGCGCCGTGACAGCGTCGGCCGGGCTGCTCCTGATAGCCCGCAATCGCAAAGTCCCCGCCCGACGGCTGCACACCTTGAGCCTGGCGTACGAGGTCGTGATCTGCTTCGTCATCGCCCTGGTTACCTACTGGCAGTACTACAACGACAAGAAGGTCCTCCCCAACCTCACCTGGGTCCCTGCTGTCGTCATCCTATTCCCTCTAGTGTTGCCGGGTCCGCCGAGACGCATGCTGGTCGCCGCTATTGCGGCCGCGGCGATGTCCCCGCTGGCCCTGCTGGCGCTGAACCTGTGGGGAAAGGTCCCCACCGATGGCGGCGCCTACTTCGAGGCGGTCGTCAGCTCCAGTTTCGCGGTGGGCTTTGCGTACATGGGAGCCCGGGTGGTGTACCGCTTGGGTCGCGAGGTGGCCGCGGCGCGTGAGCTGGGGAGCTACCGGCTGGAGAAGCGACTGGGGCAGGGAGGCATGGGCGAGGTCTGGCGAGCGCGCCATCGTATGCTGGCCCGTCCGGCGGCGATCAAGGTTATCCGACCCTCCCTCGGCGGCAACGGACAAGGCCGGGTACCGGAGACCATCGTGCGTCGCTTCGAGCGCGAGGCCCAGGTGATTGCCAGCCTGCGTTCGCCCCATACGGTGGACCTGTTCGACTTCGGCGTGGCGGACAACGGGGCTTTCTACTATGTGATGGAGCTGCTCGAAGGGCTCGACGCCGACACCCTGGTGCGGAAGTTCGGGCCGTTACCTGCCGAGCGGGCAATTTATTTGCTGTGCCAGGTGTGCCATTCGCTGTCGGAGGCGGAATCGCGCGGTTTGGTCCACCGCGACGTGAAGCCGGCGAATATCTTCGTGTGTCGCTACGGGGAAGATCGCGACTTCGTGAAGGTACTCGACTTCGGGCTGGTCAAGGCGTTTGACGAGCAGGTCGAGGCTGGTCCAGCGCTCACTCGCGAAAACGTGGTCCACGGAACCCCCGCGTTCATTGCCCCAGAACAGGCGCTCGGCCGCGCCGAGGTCGACGGCCGGGTCGACATCTATGCCACCGGGTGCGTGGCGTATTGGCTACTGACCGGCGAGCTGGTCTTCACCGCTCCCAACTCGATGGGGCTACTGCTCCACCACGTCCACACTGCCCCTACTCCCCCCTCGACCCGCAGCGAGCTGGCGATTCCGCGGGAGCTCGATCAGCTGGTGCTCTCCTGCCTCGCCAAGAACCCGGACGAGCGGCCTCAGTCAGCGAAGGAACTGTCCACCCGGCTTGCAGGGATCGAGGTCGCGAACACCTGGACCACCGCCCGGGCCCGCGAGTGGTGGGACCGGCATTACCCCAACTCGGAGGATCGCTGATGAAACCATCGTCCCTCATGTCCGGCATCGCTGTCGCTCTCCTGCAGTGGACTATGCCCCATGGGGCCGCAGCACAGAGCTCGGATGAAGCCGCCATCCGGCAGGTGCAGGTCCAGCAGGCAGAGGCCTGGAATCGCCATGACGCGCATGCGTACGCAGCGTTATTCAGCGACGATGGTGATGTTGTCAACGTGGTGGGGTGGTGGTGGAAGGGGCGCCCGGAAATCGAGCGCAAGCTCACCGACGCCTTTGCGATGATGTTTCACGAGAGCCGGTTCTCCCTCGGCGAGGTCCAGGTCCGGTTGTTGACTCCCGACATCGCGGTGGCACACGTGCGCTGGACTATGACCGGTGCAAAGGCACCTCCGGGCATTCCTGAGCCGCGGCAGGGTATTCAGACTCAGGTGCTCCAGAAGCAGAAGGGACAGTGGCTCATAACCGCGTTTCAGAACACCAATAGCATTCCCGAGCGGGCCTTCCCTCGAGCAGGTGGACCGAGCAAGCCGGCTGGAACGGCGCAATAAGGCGCAACGACTTACTTGAAGAGGAGACGACATGTTCGGACCCAAAGGGCCGTTCTGTCAGAGCTGTGGCATGCCGCTCAGCAAGGACCCGCTGGGCGGCGGCACCAACGCCGACGGCTCCCGGAACACTGAGTACTGCAGCCACTGCTACCAGAGCGGCCGTTTTACCGAGCCCAACATCTCGGTGGATGAAATGATGGCAAAGGTCGAACGGAAGCTCCGGGAAATGCACCTTCCCGGGTTTTTGTCCCGGCGGTTTGCCCGGAACATTCCCCAGCTACGCCGGTGGCAACGAGCGCCAGCAGGCCAAGCCGGCTGACAGGTTAGCGAAAGGTTCCCGGACTCACCTGATATACCACATGAGGGACTCCGACTTCATCTTCGGCGGCCCAAAACCCGAGCTGCTCGGTCCAGCGGACGGTCTGTAGCCGGCGGCCACGCAGGGTGAGAAAGCCACCGGCGCGCGTAGTCAGTACGCCGAGTTGCCGCAGGTCGGCCAGCCCCCGCAAGGTGACTGCGCTTCGTTGCGCCACGATCCGCCGTGCGGCCAGGGGCCCGATCCCGGGAACGCGGACCAGCTCATCGTAGGACGCGCGGGTTATCTCGACTGGAAACCATTCCGGATGTGACAACGCCCAGGCACACTTGGGATCCAGCGCGAGGGGAAGATTGCCGTTCTCTCCGTATACCACCTCCTCGGGGCTGAACCCGTAGCTCTCGAGCAGGTAGGACGCCTGATACAGCCGATGTTCGCGTAACGCCGGCGTGGCCGGCGCGCCTTCCAGCGGAGTGTCGCTGATTGGGCGAAAGGCGCTGAAGTGAGGGTGGTGCACGCCACCTCCAGCCTTCAGCCCGTTGATGGTGCCGAGCAGGCTGCGGTCGGTATCAGCGGTGGCACCAACTACAAACTGCATGGTCATGCCGGAGGCGCCTCCCGGATGATATACATCCCGGGGCTTGCCCTGCGCCTGAGCTTCCCGTTCGAGAACCACCAGCTTTCGCACCCGCTCGAAGTCGTGAAGGGTGGTGGAGAAGCTCTTCTCCGGTGCGATCCGGGCCAGGCTTGCTCCGCAGGGCGCTTCGAAGTTGAGCGACACCCGGCTGGCGAGGGTGGTCAGTCGATCGATCTGCGCCTGGTCTCCTCCCGGCACCAGCTTTACATGGATATAGCCACCGAAGCGGTGCCGCTCCCGCAGCAGCTCAAGCACCTGAATCAAATCGTCCATGACTTTCACCGGTCGGCCAGGGATGCCGGTAGTGATGAAGAGCCCCTGGCACCAGCCGCGGCGGTGCGCCTCGAGGAAGATGCGCACCAGCTCGTCCGGCTTGAGCAGGGTGCGGGGCATGGGCCGGTCCCGCCGCATCGGACAGTAGTGGCAGTTGTAGCTGCAGGCGTTGGTCATGAGGATTCGAAGCAGCGACATCTTCATCCCGGGGGCCGGGCGCAGGTTGCGGATGTTCAGCGGGCGAAGAGCTCCGACTTCGCGGGTGTGACGCAGCCGGGGGGGCAACCCTTCCCGATCGTCTGCGGCGAGCGACATCAGTACATCGAGCTTCTGCTCCAGATTCATGGTGCGCTCCGGGTAGCGGTCGCCTCACGCTACCCGAATAAAGACCGAAAGTCAACATGGGACGTTCGGCGGGCTGCTCACTTCTTGCTCTTGACGGCTTCCCTAGCTTCTGCCAGCGCCAGAGCAATCGACTGTTTGGACTCCAGCAGCTGCTTGAGCGCCTGGCCCGAACTCCGGGACCGGACTGGCTGGCTCTCTCCCTGTTCGAGCAAGGGCCAGAGCTTCAACCATATGCTCTCGGGCAGCACCGTCTCCAGATACTCGAGCGCCGTTCCCCGGAGGTAGGCATCTCCGGTGTACAGCCCGTGAAATGCGAGGCGGAGGGTGTCACGGGGCAGGATCAAAGAGAGCAGAACGAAGAGGTGCTCCAGGCTCCGATTCGCCCGATCCCGTAACAGCTCCGTCTCCATCGGCGACGCCTCGTCCTCCAGGACATCGATGAGCTGCCGGCTCTCCCACACCCCTCGCCCGACTGCGATCTCCCGCTCTACAACGCTCAGCACCCACTCCCGGTCCACCTGAAGGCCGGGAATCTCCGGCGCCATACGGCTTAAGGCGCGCCCCGCCCGGTAGCGTACCTCGAACCGCCGGTCATCCAGCGCTCGCAGCAGCCCCTCGAAAGCCGGCGCCGTGCGGCAGGGGGCCAGTACATTGACCAGTCGCCGGCGAATGGCGAAATCCTCGTCGGGGTCGAGCAGGTGCGTGAGCAGCAGGTCCAACTTCGAGGATGCCACCTGGCTCAGGGATTGAATGGCGCTGGGTGCCACCGCGTCCCAGGCCAGCAGCTCGATTACCTCCTCGATCTGATCGGCGGCCAGCGGCCCTCGAGCCAACACCTCCTGCACCTCGCTCGCTTTGCCCCGGTGGATGGCGGCCGTCAGCGGAGATTCCCGCTCGGCAGGCGGTGGCGGTCGCCGCTCCGGCGGTTCTGCGGCGTAGGGCGAGCCCGTCGATATCGCCAGCCGCGAGCGGATTCCACTGAGATCGAACGCACCCACCGTTTGCAGCAATGCCGCGGTCTCGTCCTGCACCGGATCGGGGAGGAGACCGGTCCGGCGCTGCAGGCTTCCCTCCAGGGCCTGCACGTACCCCAGATGGAGTCGCCGGGACACGATCAGGGCGCCGACCGCAAGGGCCGATGTCAGGATCAGGAGCCAGGGTGGAGCAGAGACGCCGGCCAACCCGAGCGTCACCAGGATCAACGCGCTGCCCGCGATGTCGCCGACTCGCGCGGCCCCCACGTCGATCAACAGCTTGGTGGCTCGCTTCTCGTGGGGCGCCACCGGAGTGAACAGGAGCTCGTACCCCGCTCGGAAGACCGAGTTGCGGAGCACCACCTCGACCCCCCGGGCGAGGATGATGGCGGGAAAGCCTGGCGCCAGAAGCGCGCCGATCGCGCCTACCGACACCCCTGCCGGCAAGAGAGAAACACTCCTGGCAATACCGAGCCGGGTCATGATCCGGCGCAGCGCCGTCACCTGAATGAAGATTCCCAGGAGCGCGGTGGCGGTGTAGAACGCGGCGAAGACTCGGAGCAGCTCCTCCCCGCTCGAGGTAGCAGCGGCGGCGCGCGCCTTGAAGACGTAGTCGAGCACTCCTTCCGATGCCGAAGTCAGCGCCACCAAAAGGGCCAACCCCATCAGGTAGGGGGAAGCCCGCAGAATCCTGCCTCCGGAAAGGACTGCGTCCGCACCTTCCATTTCGGTGTCTACGTGACCCACCGCCGGAGCGCCGCGCTCGACCGCCATCACCAGGAAAGCCGCAACCAGATGCAGTGCGGCGAGAATCGGGAGCATCGCGGTGAGCGACCAGGCGGCACCGACCCGCTCAGGCAGAACCCCGCCCAACAGCCCGCCAATGGAGCCGCCGGCAGCGATCCGCCCGACCGCGCGACGAGCGGTACGGGGGTCGAAGCGCTCGTTCACGATGGCCCAGAAGCCGGAGACGAGGATGGCGCCGAACGCGGTAAGGTGGAGGTAGACCAGGACGGCAGCCGGTCGCCTGGCTTCAGCGGTGAGAGCCCATTCGGCCAACAGGAGGACCGCGCTGAGCCCGATCAATCGGGGCACCAGTCGGCCGGGGCCGGTTCGCCCCATCACCCGGGCCAGTGCGATGGCCAGGATCGCGGAGAGGACGGCCGCGGCGATGACGATGGGGGGCAGCGCGGCGACGCCAAAGGTGGAAAGGAACAGCGCGTCGCGGGTGGCTTTGCCGGCGAGCTGGAAGGTGATGATGACGGTTGCCGCGGCGGTGGCTGCCGCCGCGGCTCGCGCGTCAGCTCGGGATTCCAGGCTTTTCGTCGTCACCACTCAGCATAACCATGGCCGGTTAGAACCCGAAGCCACCTTGGAAGTAGACACCGGTCCGTTCCTCACCCTTGGCCACGGCGACAGAAATAGTGTAGGCTCGCTCCAGCCAGGAGAGCCAGATCCCTCCTCCGTAGGCGGTGTGCCAACGGTCGGAAGACTCGCCCTCCAGGAAGACTCTCCCTGCATCGGCCAGCCCGAAGACCCCGAAATGACCTGGCAAGATGATCTCAACAGGAGCCACGTTGAGTCGGAGCTCCGCCGACCCGTAGGCCGAAGCATCTCCCGCATACCGGTTCACTTTGCCCAGCCGCACGGTGGAGGCGCCGCCGATGAAGGCAGCATCGAAGAAGGGGTAATGCCCCCAAAGCTTCCGGCCGCCAACCCGCAGCGCGAGGGTAGGGTCGAGCGGCCCATGGGCCGTGAGATAAGTCGCTGCCTCCCCGTGGACTTCGCCATACGTGCTGTCCACGTCCCATAGGGCGGGGTAGGCGCTCCCGCCGAGTTCCAGGAAGAGTCCCCGAGTAGCGGCACTGGGGCGATCCCGGCTGTCGTGGCGCAGGGCGGCCGCACCACCGATCTCTCCGTATTTGCCGCTGCCGTAGACGCTGCCGAGCGTGCCAAGGAAACGATCGGGACGATTGTCGGTGGAGGAGTATCGGAGCAGCGGTCCCACCCGAAAGTTGGTCCGCTCCCCCAAGGAGAAAACCAGCGAGGGTTGGATCCCAAACGCATTCTGGGTAATACGATAAAACTCATTGGGTCCCGGCGCCGCGATCTCGTTGCCAAACCCGTGGAAGCTGATCACATCCACGCCTGAGGCGCGCAGTAGAATCTCGGCGTGATTCGCGGAATTCTCCCGGCGGAAGTCTCCCCGATAGTCCACTCGATAAGTCTTGGGTCCGGTGGCGAACCCGGCGCGGAACCGATGCTGGCTGGCGTAGGGAAGCTTACGAAAGCCGTACACGGTCAAGGTGCGGCCACCACCGAGGAAGACCCCGATATCGGGTCCGCCGCTCACCCAGGTGGTGGGCGTCCAGCGGGTACCCCAGTCGCGCGGGGGAAGGTCTTTGGGACTCTTGGTAGGGGCGGTGTAGGGTTTGCGGTTTACGCCGGAGGCGCGTCCTTCGGTCCGGCCCGATGCCTGAGGATCGTCGTAGAACCGGTTCCGGCCCGAGCCGCTGGAGTCGACCAGGCGATCCTGGCCTTCGCCTCCGATAATCCGCACCGTTGGTCCGCCTCCGCCCCCGCGGACGACCGCCAGATCATTTCCGTCATCAAGAAAGAGCCGGATCTCTTTCGTCGTTGGAGCGACGAAACGGCGCTCAAAGTACGGCGTAGCGCTGCCGGACGACGTTAGAGCGACATCTACGTCTCCCTTGGGACCCCGGGTGACCAGTGCCCGGTCGTCGCCATTGGTGGCATGGACATCCACCTGCTGGGCCAGCAGGTCATAGTACCGCCGGGCGGCGTCGAGCAGATGGTCCCGCCGCTGCCGAAGTGTCGCTGCCAGGGTCTTCCCCTTCAACGCGTAGTGCTCGGGCGGCAGTGCCTGAACCGCGTCGTCGATGGCGGCATCGGTGAGCTTGGCTTGCAGTGCTGTGGCCGTCGATTTCCAGGTGGCCCAGTCGAGCTCCACCAGGAATCGCCGGTCGAGGTCCCGACCATTCCAGGTTGCGCCCGCCATGTAGGAGTAGTGGGGACCAAAGTTCAGCAGCTGAGGTGCGGATTGACGGGCAACGCCCAGCAGCAGGCCATCGTACTTCACAAAGGCCTGGTCTCGATCGAGTGGGATGGGAACCCATTGCCGGGGAACTCGGTCTCCGAATCGGGCCCATCTCCATTGATCAGCATGTCGGTCCCAGTCACCGATGAACACGTCGAAGAGGCGCGCGGTGAGCAGGGCACGAGCGTCCACCCGATCGTCCGGGCTCCGAGCGGTCCGAGCCCGGAGCGAGTCACTCCCGACGATCTCGGTTGCGCCACCCCAATGGCCGCCGACCCGATCGTCGAGAAAGCCCATCACGCCGCCAAAGTCGGGCTCAAATTCGCCGAGTACCGAGTCGTGAGGAAGCACGACCAGGCGGGTCTCCCCGTGGGGAATTCCCACGGTAGACTGCAGGCGCGCGACCACCAGTGGGGCGGTAGGGAAGGCAGAGCTGGTTTGATCGCGGACCACGCTGCCGGCGACGGTGCCTTGCAGCTCCTGGGGCAGCGCTGCCGAGGGGTCCTTGTCCACCGAGCGGAAGAAAAACGTCCGGCCATCGGCGCTGGTCATGACCAACGTCTTGGTCTCCTGTCCACCGGTCCTGGACACCGGCCGTAGGCCGCCGGCAAAGCTGCGCAGGTCCAGCACCTCCACCGAAACCGGGGTGGTCCACAGCGAGCGATACTCCCGGCCGAGGAGGAGGCGGTGCAGTCCACCGGCGCGGTACTGCGGCCCCGCGGCCTGAACGGTATCATGCGGGTTGCTGGACTTCTGCGCGGAAAGGCCGGTAGCAACTAGTGATCCGCCGAGGGTGAGGACCAGACCTCGGCACACCCTCATCCTGCCATCACTCCACCCAGCTCGAGAAGACCTCCCGAGCGTGCCCGTTCCGGTCGACCTCCAGCAGTGCCAGCCTCGCTTTTCCCGTAATCGGCACATCCAGCCGGGCATAGCCCGAGGCTTGTCGGGCGAACCGAGTGCCGTGGATCGGTACGGCGGCGCCACTGTGTCCATAGATCCCTCCCCCACTCACCAGTTCCAGACGGGCCGGACCATCAGCGATGACTTGCAAGTTGTGTTCGTGTCCGGCCGCGTACAGAGCCGGCGCCGCCCCGGAGAAGGCCCGGCGCAACGCCGCGATGAGACGCTGGTACGCAGTGGACGGAATATCCTGGCTTGAGATACCCTCCCGACGGGCCGCTGGATAGAGGGAGCCGATCCAGGGCAATGGGATCCAGAGCCAGGGCGCAACCGCCCGGAGGGGGAAGAGGTGATCCTGCCAGGTGAAATGGCCGCCGTGCTCTCCCCCGGACGCAAACGGGTGGTGGGCAACTACCACCACCAACCGATCTCGTGCGCCAGTGAGTGCCTGGTGCAGTGAGTCGACTACCTCGTGCTCTGAATCGGCGGGGCAGTTCGAGTCGGGGTCGAGCGGCTTGGGACCGTGATGCAGCCACCATTGGGTGTCGAGCAACACCAGACGCACCCGGCGGCCCAGATCGACCACACTGGGGCCAGGACAACCGCCTTCAGGCAGGAAGACGACGGCTCCTCCGCCAGCCGAATCGATGAACGCCTGCTGCCGTTGAATGGCCTGCCAGCCATCCTTCCCGTACCGGGCCCAATCGTGATTCCCCGGGACGAAATACCCCTTCACCCTCGCGCGGGTGACCACTTCCACCTGCGCGGTCAGCCGGCGCTCGGCTTCCTTCCGGTCGGGCTGGCCGGGCAGAGGGAGACCCCGGGGATAGGCGTTGTCTCCCATGAACACCACGACCCGTTCGCTGCTGCGCGTGCCCAGCTCATCACTGAGAGCCTGAAGCACCGGCTCTCCCCTGGGGTCCGGTGCGCCGGCGTCGCCAATGAGGTACAGGCTGAGCGCCACTTGATCGACGGGGAGCGCCGGCACCGGGGTCGCTGGGGGTAATCTGCCGGCACACGCGGTGACCCCGACCAGGACTGCCAGACGGGACCTGACGAACGCGCGACTCACCTGACGAAAGCGGAGGCCTGCTGCGCTCTCGACTTGCGTTGATACTCCCGTCCGACGGCCACAGCGATGAAGACCCACACTGCCGCGAGCACCAGGTTGACCCGGGCAAAGCCGGTGCCGCTGAATCCCAGCAGGGTCACGCCTACATACACCAGGAGGGCGGACAGCACGTCGCCCGCTCGCACGAAAAACGAGTCGATAACCTGTTTGGCTTTGTACTTCTGATCCCGGGTGGTGGGAAGGAAGAGCACATTCCGCACGGTGTTGTTGACCGAGTAGTCGGTGGCGTTCTCCGCGATCTTCACCGCTCGGACCAGGGCCAGAATCGGGGCGAATGCCAGAATCGTATACCCGGTCAGTGCCAGCACCGGTAACACGAGGACGGCCACCCGCACTCCCAGGTACTTGATCAGCCGGGACACGACGAAGAGCTGAAGCAGAAGTCCCAGGGCATTGACGTAGAAGAAGTAGTCGGAGTAGAACCGCCCGATGAACTCCGGAACCGTCAGTCCACCAGCCCTGCCGGCAGCCACCGCGGCCTCTGCCGCTCCCGAAACGGTGCGCCCCAGAATGTATTCGCCGGTGGTGTTCACCCAGTTGAGCACCAGCATCAGCAGCGCGATCAACAGCAGGTAGCGGTCGCTGAAGACGAGGCTGAAGGTGCCCTTTCTCGTCACCGGCCCGGTGCCGGGCAGCGAGACGGTCAATTTCTTGGCGTCTTCGATCAGCTGGACCTGGTATTCGCCGGTGGCCGCGGGAATTTCCGCCGTCGTCAGAAGGGGAGGGAGATGGGTCTCGTGCTGGGCTCGCTCCCGGGCATCGACCACGTTGCTCACCACCGCTGCCAACGCCAGAAGTCCGGCGGCAACCAACAGCAGCTGCGGGATGCCCGACGGCGGGGATGAGCCATGCGGCAAGCGCGGCCCCGATGAGGGCGCCGAGTGAACCACCGGCAGCTACGATGGCGAACAGCCGTTCGCCCTGCTCCTTGGTGTAGAGATCGTTGGCAAAGGACCAGAACTGCGCGACGATCATCAGATTGAAGACGCCAACCCAGAGGAAGAACACCACTGCCACGGGAGCGCCGGCCTGGGTCAGAGCGTAAAAGGCAATGAGACAGGCGATGAAGAATGCGGTCACCGCGTTCAGCAGACGGCGCCGGGGCAGGCGGTCGGCCAGCGCTCCATATGCCGGCACCAGGCCGAGCAGCAGGAGGGCCTGGCCGGCTGCCGCATACGACTTGACCTCGGCGCCCTCACCGGCCAGGATCAGCGCTTCTCGCACCGGCTTGATGCAGTAGTACGCGGCGAGCAGGAGCAGCACGTTCAGGGTGAGGAGAAGTGCCGTGCCTCCCTCTCCGGCCCGAACCTCCGCAAAGAGCCGGAGCGCACGATCCAGCAAGCCCGCCCGGTCGATGGCCGGTGCCGCCGGTTGCGTCGTGGATGTCATGGGGAAAGACCGTCAGCAGCCAGCGAGTTTCATAGCGAGCGGGCCGGATCCAACGCGGGCTCAGGTGTCGGGACCGGGGCCCAGCCGACGTCGACCGTCTTGGTCAAGCGGCGGAACTCCGAGGTGGGCTCCGGCTTACCCGCCTCGGGGTGGTGGCGATCCCACCAGCGGTGCGCGCGATCCTCGTCCCAGGCCTCGCCATTGACCGCAGCGGCTAGGCGCCGAGAGAGATCTGCCGCCGAATGGGGGCGGTCGTCGGGATGCTTGGCCAGGCAGGCCAGAATGACCGCATCGAGGGCGGCGGGGATCTCCAGCTCGCTTCGCCGGGAGGGCGGCACCGGGTCGGTGTTCGCATGCTGGTACAACATCTGGAGTGCGTTAGGAGCTTCGAAGACCAGTCGTCCGGTCAGCAGCCAGTAGGCCACACAGCCGAGGGCGTAAATGTCCACCCGATGATCCACCACCCCGTCCCCCCGCACCAGCTCGGGAGCGATGAAAGCGGGCGTGCCGGTGGTGCTGTCCGGTGCGGTCAGCAGGGTGGCGCCGCGGTCTCCCTCGCCCATGGCCTTCACCAGTCCGAAATCGAGAACTTTGACGAAGTCGACCTCGAGGCCGAGCCGGCAGGTAAAGATGTTGGAGGGCTTGACGTCCCGGTGGACTAACCCGTGCGAGTGCGCTTCCTCCAGTGATGCGCAGACCTGGCGCAGGAGATAGACCGCGCGTTCCGGGGGGACCGGTCCGAACCGCTCGCACAGGGACTCCAGGTCCAATCCATCCAGCAGCTCCATCACCAAAAAGAACGTGCCGTCCTGGGCCACGCCGAAGTCGTAAAGGCTGATCGTATGAGGTGAGCGAAGCGAGGCGGCCGCCTCCGCTTCGCGCCGGAACCGCTGCACGATCACCCGGGCCGCGTCCGGGGTGCTCGACCCGAGGATTTCGGACCGGATGAGCTTCACCGCAGCGGGGCGAGCCAGCATCTGGTGCGTCGCACGGAATACTTCGCCCATCCCTCCCCGGCCGAGCGGCTCCTCGATTCGATAGCTGCCGAGCTCCCGGGCCCGCTTCACTTGTTGGCCCAGGCCATGGATGATCTTGACCGGAATGACCACGAGCAAAGCGCAGATATAATTGGGTAGGAAATCCCAGATTAAATAGAACGGGCTCAGGGGGACAGGGACACCGCGGAGGTGGCTCAGCCACAATGCGAGCGGCTCGGTAGAGGCGGCCAGCAAAGAGGTCACCAGGGTTCGCCCGGGAGTGTTCGGCACGATTGCGGGGTAGAATAGAATCGGAATGCAGACCCACGACACTCGCGGTGTCATGGGGACCAGGGCCCACTGGTCCAGAATGGCGATCAGCAGGCACTGGAGTATCAGGTAACCGGACCCCACGTCCAACAAGATCGGCTTGCCGCTCAGGCGTCGAGCCAGCACCGTCATGAGCAGCGAGCTGACCACTCCGATGAGGGCAATCAGTAGGCCGGGAAAGGGCCAGACTTCCCGCATGAAGGCCATCTGGCCGAACCACCGGGCCACGACGGTATTCATGAAGATTGCGAGGGCCCAGATCGAGGCAAAGACCAGCCCAGCGATCCCTACTCGCTGGCAAGTCTGCCCCAGGATGTCGCTGGGCAGGCTCTGGCCCGGTCCTGAGCTAGTAGTGGCCCGGGTCGGGGTGGAAGGGCGGCGGCCCAGCAGGCGGCGCGTGCTCATGATCGTTCAGTCGAGGGAGTCATTTAAGGCTACCACGGCTACTGGCGATTGGCTATTGCCTCTTCGGAGCCGCAAACTGGTTGCAGCCCCTCAGAGGCGAACGTACGTTCGAGCTTCCAGGTTCCTTACGGTTGCGCCGTGGCTCTGAAGTCCTCGAGACCCAGTGCGGGTCTGCTGCTCTATCGCCGGCCAGCGGGTGGACTCGAGGTATTTCTGGCGCATCCCGGCGGCCCCTTCTGGAAGGGCCGCGATGCCGGAGCATGGACGATCCCGAAAGGAGTTACCGAGGCCGGCGAGGAGCCGCTCGCCGCCGCCTGCCGCGAATTCGAGGAAGAAACCGGGGTGCTTCCCCACGGACCGTTCCTCCCGCTGGGTACTATTCGGCAGAAGGCGGGCAAGGTGGTCCATGGGTGGGCCTGGGAGGGTGACGCGGATCCCGCCAAGGTCATCAGCAACACAATGCAAACCGAGTGGCCTAAAGGCTCCGGGCGATGGATCACCTTTCCGGAGGTGGACCGCTGTGCCTGGTTCGAGCCCAGGGCCGCTCGAGAAAAGATCAACCCCGCTCAAGCAGAGTTCATCGACCGGTTGGAGGCTGCCCTGTATCCGCCCAAGCCGGCGGCCTAGCAATGAAACCATTCGCCGACCATTTCTCCCGTCTCGCCCCCGCCTATGCCAGCTGCCGCCCGCGATATCCGGAGGAGCTGTTCGGCTACCTTGCGGGACTCCTCGACCGGCATGAACTGGCCTGGGACTGTGCCGCCGGTAGCGGGCAAGCAACGATTCCGCTAGCGCAAACCTTTCAGCGGGTTCTTGCCACCGACGCCAGCGCCGCCATGCTCGATCAGGCCCCGCGACATCCGAGAGTGGAGTACCGGGTAGCCACCGCCGAGAGGAGCGGCCTGGGAGCCGGGACCGCGGACCTTGTGGTTGTCGCGCAGGCCTTGCACTGGCTCGACCTCGACCGCTTCTACCGAGAGGTGGTGCGGGTGCTGGCTCCCGGCGGCGTACTGGCGGTGTGGACCTACGGCACTCAATTTCTGGATGATCCCGGCATCGACCGGCTGCTTCAGCGGTTTTACACTGAGGTCGTCGGTCCCTACTGGCCGGGTGAACGCCGGCACGTGGAGTCCGGCTACCGCACCCTGCCGTTTCCCTTTCCCGAGCTCGAGTCCCGGAGTTTTGCCATGGAAGAAGAGTGGAGCCTCTCCCAGCTGCTGGGATATCTCCGCACCTGGTCGGCCACCCAGCGGTTTCGGGAGAGTCAGGGGCGTGATCCGGTCGATGCCCTCGGCCAGGAAATCGAGCCATTGTGGGGTGCACCCACCGCGCTGAGAACGATTCGCTGGCCCTTGAGCCTGCGAGTGGGGCGGAGCGTCTGATGCCGCCGATTCCCGCACGGTGGGGGCCTCGCCTCCTGAGCCTGCTCCGGATGGTAGGGACTTTCCTCTACATGGCGCACGGGACCCAGAAACTGTTTGTCTGGCCGACCTCCGAGCCCGGCCATGCCGTGGCCCTGGTCTCGCTCATGGGTCTGGCCGGGGTGATGGAGGTTTTCGGTGGCCTCCTCCTTTTCCTGGGCCTCTTCACCAGGCCGGTGGCGTTTGTCCTCGCCGGGGAGATGGCCGTCGCCTACTTCATGGCGCACGCGCCCAGGGGCTTCTGGCCCATCCTCAACCACGGCGAGCTGCCGGTCCTGTTCTGCTTTCTGTTCCTCTATCTGGCGGCGGTGGGCGGAGGGCCCTGGAGCCTGGACGCGCTCCGAGGAGGGTCCTCTACTGATTCACTGGAGCGATAGCTGGTGCAGGGACGCCGTGGGGCATTACATTGTTTCCAGTCCCTCACCACACAAGACATGAAGACACTTGACGAGTTCTCGCCCGTTTTGCCCGGGCGTGCTGGTGCCGCAGGATCTGTTCTGGTAGTGGACGATGAAACCGCCGTACGGCGGTTTGCCGTTCGCGTCCTCCAGCGAGAGGGGTACGCGGTCATAGAGGCCAGCGACGGGGCAGAGGCCCTAAACCTGGTTCGGGCCGAGGGCGCGTCGGTCGAGGTCGTGGTTTCCGATATCGTGATGCCTCGGCTGAACGGCGTCGAGCTGATGCAGGCCCTTTCGGTCTCCCATCCCAATCTTCCCGTCATCCTGATGTCGGGCTACGCCACGGCGGCACTGTCGGAGCTCGGCATTGCCGCCCCCTGCAGCATTCTCACCAAACCGTTCCCCGCCGACCGGCTGCTGGCCGAAGTTCAGCGGTGCATCCGGCGACCTGGCCAGGTCTGATTCCCCACTAAGTCTCCCTGCTGGTAGGCCACCCATCGAGCAGTAACCACCGCCACCTTGAGAGGTTGGCGCGGGTATTGCCGATCCTCAACCCATCGCCTCAGGCTTCCCCGAAATTGTAATCCCCGTGATGGACCGGCCTTATAGAGCGTCCGGCCCGGCACGCCACGAGCCGGGGGCCTTAGGCAAGTAAAGCCACTGGCTATGGTTGGAGTTAGGTCACTGGTCTCGGACCGCCCTGACCCAGTCACCCAGGCTGCAGACTTGGTCGCCTGCAACCGGCGGCGGTGCAGAACGCAAGATTGGTACGTCCTCTATGGAAAGCATGACTCCGGACCGAGGAAGCAAATGAGGCGTCTCCCCGCGTATCTCCGGCCGCTTTGGCTGGTCTTGCTCGTTGTGCTCGGCTGCGATGGTGGCAACGGACCGAGCGCAGGTAATCTGACGATCACCGTCCTCGGCGTGCCCACCGGCTCATCGGCTGCCATTATGGTGACCGGTCCCGGCGGCTTCAGCCAGCCGGTGACGGCTACCCAGACCTTCAGCCAGGTTACCCCGGGCAGCTACACCATCGCGGCCAGCAGTATCACGGTCGGATCGTCCGAATACGCGCCGAGTCCCCTCGAATCAGACCATCACAGTCAACGGCAACGCCAACACCTCAGTGCGGTATGGCCTGGCCACCGGTAACCTCGCTATTACCATCAACGGCCTCGGTACGGCCAGCTCGGCGGCGGTCACGGTGACCGGGCCGAACAGCTATAGTCAGGCGGTGACTGCGAGCACCACGATCTTAGGCCTCACGCCCGGCACCTATACGGTGACTGCACGCGACACGACCGCCACCGGAGGGACCACCGAGACTGCCTCACCCACCACCCAGAGATGTGGGTCGTCAGGCCCGGCAGACCGCTAACGCCATCCGGTGACCTACGCCGCCCCCGGGCGAGCGATCGGACCCAGTTGAATCTCCGCATCGCCGGGCTGTACATCACCCAGAGTGCCCAGAACTACGCCGGCTCGGTTCCCTTGGTGAAAGGCCGGAATGGCTACCTTCGGGTCTTCGTGGTGGCGAACAGAACGAACAACGCTGCTCCGGCCGTCCGGGTCCGGTTCTTCCAGGCGGAGGCTGCCATCGACTCGACGCTGATTCTGAGCCCCGGCGCCTCTACTCCGACTGTGGTAGACGAGAGCTCACTGAGCTATTCCTGGAACTTCTCGGTTCCGGGAAGCTGGATCCAGCCTGGACTTGCCGTCTCGGCGGTCGTCGACCCGGCCAACGCCGTGGTGGAAACCGATGAGGCCGACAACGTCTTCCCTGCCACTGGCACGGCGCTGATGGATGTGCGGGTGGTGCCCGCGCTCGATGTGGTGTTCGTTCCCAGTTTGCAGAAAGGGATTCCGCTCAGCCGAAGGGAAAGGGGAACGTCACCACCGCGAACAGGATCAGTTCCTGCAGACCACCCAGCGGATGCACCCGATCGAGACTTATACCGCGTCGGTGCACGCCGATTACACCACTTTTACCACGGACACCCTCGAGGCGGACAACGGAAACGGTGCCTGGGGCACCATCCTGGGAGAGCTGGATGTCGTCCGGGTCTCTGAACACAGCCCGAAGTATTATTACGGCGTCGCCAAAGTCTCCTACACCAGCGGAGTGGCCGGAGTGGCCTTCGTCAGTGTCTCCGGAACCACTCCCGGAAGCGGCGCCCGTACCGCCCTCGGCTGGGATTGGCTCCCGAGCGGCGGCACCGTTGCGGCGCACGAGCTGGGACACAACTGGGGCCGGAATCACGCGCCTTGCGGGGGTCCCGCCGGCATTGATGCCAACTACCCGCACTCCGACGGTAGCACCGGCAGCTACGGCGTTGACATCAGTCCTACGCCGGTGCTGCATCCTGCCACCGACAGCGACATCATGGGCTATTGCAACAACAAGTGGATCAGCGACTATACCTACAACGGTGTGCTAAGCTATCTCCTCAATCCCAGCCCGCCGCAGACGGCTGTCGCCAGCCAGTCGGTCCAGCCCTCGTTGCTCGTGTGGGGCCACATCCGCAACGGAGAAATCGTGCTCGAGCCGGCTTTCCAGGTGAACACCCGTCCCAGCCTGCCGGCGCAACCCGGCCCGTACACCCTCGAAGCCAGGAACGATGACGGGTCCACCGCATTTAGCCTCTCGTTCACTCCCAACGAAGTGGCGGACGCCGGAAGCAGTCAGCAGAACTTCGTCTTTGCGATCCCCATGTCGGCCGCCAGGGCGGCGCGGCTGTCCAGCCTTCGGGTCCGGGGTGGCGGTCGAGAGGCGCTGAGCCTGGCTTCGTCCGCTGGAACGGCAGACTCGGCGGTGGTGCGGCGGACGGCCGGGGGCCACATTGCGCTCCGCTGGAATGCCGCCGCCCAGCCGATGGTCATGGTGCGCGACGCGGTAACCGGTCAAGTGCTCTCGTTGGCTCGGGGTGGCGACGTGGAGTTTGCGACCACCAGGAGCCGGCTCGACCTGGTCTTCTCCAATGGCGTGCGGAGTCATCTGAAGCGAGTCCAGGTCACCCGGTGACCCGACTCAGTCTGGTACCTCTGTTACTCGTCGGGTTGGCGTGTGGACCGAGGAAGGATGCCTCCCGCCCATCGGATAGCTCAGCAATGGCCAGCGCCGCCCAGCCGGCCATCAGTCTGGAGCGCACGCCGTGTTTCGGTCGGTGTCCGGTCTATTCCGTGGCGGTCTCGCCATCGGGCGAGATCACCTACGAGGGCAAATCCGGCGTGCGACAGCTGGGGAAGGCTTCCGCCAAGATCCCCTCGCAACAGGTGGATGCATTGTTGGACGAGCTGGAAAAGGCAGGATACTTCACCATGGCCAGCCGTTATGCAGCCGCGGAGGCTGCCTGCGGCAGGTACGTTACCGACTCCCCTACTGCCATCACTACCGTGACCCTCCGGGGCCGGACCAAGCGAATCGAGCATGACTACGGCTGCGGCTCCGCTCCCGGTGCGCTGGTGGTAATGGAACGTAGAATCGATGAGGTCCTCGGCACCGGACGGTGGACCGGACGTTAGGAACGTCTCTGGTCAGGGTCCAGCCGGTCGCGCACCGCATCTCCCAACAACGTCGCTGCTACCACTACCAGAACCAGAGCCACGCCCGGCGCAGTGGCCACCCAGGGTGCGTTAACCAGGGTGTCCCGTCCCGACGCGATCAGGTTGCCCCAGGACGGCGTCGGCGGCTGAACTCCGAGTCCGAGGAAGGAGAGTCCCGCCTCGAGCATGATCGCGTTTCCGATTCCCAGCGCCGCCGCGACGATCACCGGCGTCAGCGCGTTCGGCAGAATGTGGCGCGCTAACACCCGCGAACCACTCATGCCCAGTGCCACCGCACCCTCGACGAACGGCCTAGCCGACAGGGCTCGCACTTCCCCGTGGACCAGGCGTGCGATGGTCATCCAACCGGTCAACCCCAACACCACGATCACCAAGCCCGCGCTCGGCTGCCAGAGGGAGGCGAGCAGCAGCAGCAGCACTACCCGGGGAAGCGCCAGGGCAAAGTCGGTCAGCCCGAGCAGTGCCAGACCGGTCGTGCCGCGCCAGAATCCCGCCGCTGCCCCGATTGCCGTCCCAATCGCTACCGAGAGAAGTACCGCGAGGAGACCCACCCCCAACGACACCCGGGCGCCAAAGGCAAGCCGAGCCCAGACATCCCGTCCGAAGCGATCGGTGCCCAACAGGTGAAACGCGCCGTGCCCATCGGTGCTCAGCGGGGGCAGGAAGCGGGTAATCACGATGTCTCGCTGCAGCGTGGGATCGCCCGCGAGGAGGGGAGCGAAGACGGCGACCAGAATGGCAAGGCCCAGCACTGCTATGCCGAAGCGGGCCCGGGGATCGTGCAGCAGCGAGCTTGCCGCCATCAGGCCTCGCCCGCCACCGGTTGCCGGCTCCTGAGTCGGGGATCGGCCCAGGCGGCGAGGGCTTCGGCGAGAAGATTACCGGCCACCACTAGCGTCGCGCTGACGGCCGTTGCCGCCATGATGACCGGATAGTCCCGGGCTCCCACTGCCTCCACCATGATCCGTCCCACCCCAGGCCAGGCGAAGATCGCTTCGATGAACACGGCTCCCGAAAAGAGGGCGGGGAGCGAGAGGCCGAGCAGGGTCAGCACGGGAATGAGCGCGTTTCGCAGCACGTGACGGAGCGTAACCTGAGTGGGACTGAGGCCCTTGGCGTACGCGATGGCGACGTGGGGGGCGCCCCGCACATCGAGCATAGCCCCCCGGACGAAGCGGGCCGTACCCCCGATGCCGATGAGCGTGAGAGTAGCGAGGGGAAGCGCCAGGTGGCGAAGCCGGTCGGCCAGCCGCTGCCACCCGGTCAGAAAATCGGCGTCGAAGCCCGCGGCCCCGAAGGCGGGGAGGGCGCGAGCCCAGTAGGTAAAAACCATCACGAGCATGAGGCCCAGCCAATATCCGGGAAGGGCGAACAGGGTAACGGTGATGACCGAGAGGGTGGTGTCGAGCCGGCCGTTCTTCGCGGCCTGAACGGCTCCGACGACGATGCCGAGCAGGTAGCTGAGCAGCAGCGAGAGGCCCACCAGCTTGACTGTGGCGGGCCACGCCGTCGAAATCATGGAGCGGACCGGCCGGCCGGTCGCGATACTGGTGCCCCAATCGCCCTGCACGAAGCGCCCGAGCCACGTGACATACTGCTGGGCCAAGGGACGGTCCAGTCCCAACGCCTTGCGCTGGGCTGCAAGTTGTTCCTGGGAAGCGGTAGGACCGACCAGGAGAAGCGCGGGGTCGCCGGGCGCGAGATGAATCAGGAAGAACATCAGGGTGATCACGCCGACCACGACGGCCAGGCCGGCAAGGGCACGTCGAACGAATGCACTCAGCATCATTCAATCTATTCCCAGTAGCAGCCTCCAGCATTGTCGGGATAGAATACGCCGTGCTCGCGACCACTCATCGCCTCCTCCTGCTCCTCCTGTTGACCGGCTGCGGATCGGTCGCCGACCGGCGGGGTGCCACCGTGCTCTTTGCCTCCGGGGCCGATCTCCAGAGCATCAACCCCCTGCTCACCGTGCACCCGCTGGCCCGGCAGGTCCAGCGCTACGTGCTGCTAATGACCCTGGCGCGCTACGATAGCTCACTGACGCCACGGCCTTACCTTGCCCGGCGCTGGGAGTGGAGTCCGGATCGCCGGCGGCTCACCTTCCATCTCGAGCCGGCGGTACGCTGGCACGATGGCCGGCCCACGACCGCACGTGATGTGGTGTGGACTCTCGATGCGGCCCGAGATCCGGCCACCGGGTATCCTCGCAGCAACGAGCTTGCGACCCTGGGATCCGTCGCCGGGCTGGATGATTCAACCGTGGTGCTCCACTTCCGTTCCCCGCAGGCAGGGTTCCCCGATCTTCTCACCGACCTCGCCATGCTCCCGGCTCACCTGCTCGATACGGTGCCGCACTCGAGACTGCGCCAGGCAGCATGGAACGACGCGCCGGTGGGAAACGGTCCGTTCCGGTTTGTCTCTCACGAGCCGAACCGGCGCTGGGTCTTCGCCCGAGACTCCTCCTTTCCTCAGGCGCTGGGCGGCCCTCCGCGCCTGGAGCGCTTCATTGTGGTGGTGGTGGACGAGCCGACCACCAAGCTGGCGGCGCTCACCTCCGGTGAGCTGGATTTCGCCGGGATTCAGCCGGCCCATGCCGAATTCGTCCGCCGGGATAAAGAGCTGGCGGTGATCAGTTATCCGTTGCTCATGACCTACGGCATCGTCTTCAACACGCGCCGGGCTCCGTTTAACAATCTGGCCGTCCGTCGGATTCTCAGCGATGCCATCGACCGCAAGGAGCTGGTGGACGCTTACATCTACGGCTTTGGGGTCCCCGCCGTGGGCCCGGTCCCTCCGGCCGCGCCGAAGTATCTTCCGATCGCCTCGACGGCCGCGCCGGCAAGCTCGCCGCGTGCCCTCGACCAGCGGATCTCCTTCGAGCTGCTCACGGTCGGAAGCGGAGAAGCCGCACTGGAGCAGATGGTGCAGGCCCGGCTCCGGTCTGCCGGGTTCGATGTCAAGGTTCGCCAACTCGAGCTGTCTGCCTTTCTGGCCCGGGTCTACGGTCCCGCCCATGATTTCGATGCCGCCGTGCTGGGCATTTCCGGCGACCTCGGTCTCGGCTACCTGGCACCTCTGGCCGGCCTGGCCGGTCTGCGAGCTCCCCAGGATGGCGCGGCAGCCCAGCGGATGTTCGCCGACTCGTTGCCGGTGGCTTTTCTCTATCACGCGCGGGGCTTGCAAGGCATGAACCGCCGGGTGCACGGAGTCACCATGGATCTCCGCGGGGAGCTGCCGACCGTTCACGACTGGTGGGTGGCCCGTGAGCGGTGAGACCTTCGCGGCGGCCGCGCCGGTTCGACTCGATCTGGCCGGGGGCTGGACCGATGTTCCTCCTTTCTCGGTTCGGGAAGGGGGCGTCGTGGTCACCGCCGCCATTCAGCTGTTTGCGCGGGCGGAGGTCAAGCTGGGCGGCACCGGTTTTCGGCTGATCTCGGAGGATTTGGACGACCGGCTGGAGGTTGCCGACTCGACCGGACTCGCCCGCGATGGCCGGCTGGACCTCCTCAAGGCCGGCCTCCGGATACTGCCGGTAGGAGGGTGCACTCTGACCACCCGGTCCGATGCGCCGCCCGGGTCCGGACTGGGCAGCTCGGGGGCGCTCGACGTGGCGTTGGTGGCTGCCCTGTCGGCCGCCCGGGGAGAGCGTCCCGATCCGGTCGAGATCGCGGAAACCGCCTGTCACCTCGAGGCGGTAGAGGCCGGGATACCCGGGGGACGGCAAGACCAGTTTGCGTCCTCGCACGGCGGCTTTCTACGGCTGGAGTTCCGGGACCCCGACGCCGAAGTGGACCGGCTCAAGCTCGATCCCGGGTTCCTCGCCGACCTCTCCCGGCGGATGGTGTTGGGTTACACCAGCGCCTCCCACTTCTCCGGTACCACCATCGACCGGGTCATGCGCGCGTATGAGCGGGGCGACGCTCCGGTGACCGCGGCCCTGCACGGGTTGCGGGAAGTCGCCGAGCTGATGGTGGGGGCGCTGGCCGCCGCCGACTCCGCCCTGGTGGGCCGGCTCCTGAGCGCCAATTGGCGGCACCAACAAGCGCTCGACCCGCGCATGCGTACGCCGGACATGGCGGAGCTGGAGAACGCAGTTATCGGCGCCGGCGCGCTGGGCGGGAAGGCGGCCGGGTCGGGAGCCGGCGGCTGCATGTTTTTCCTGGCACCGGACGATCCCGCCCCCGTGGTGGCCGCCGCGAAGAGGCAGGGCGTGCGGTTGCTCCCAGTGCGCTGGAGCAGCCGAGGAGTTCATCAATGCTGACCGCGGAGGAGGTGGCTCAGCGGCGCCAGGAAATCGCGGCCGCTCCCGACCTGACGGCCTTGCTGCGGCGCCTGGTCGAGCGGGCCGGCCCAGTACTGGCTCGCCTGCCGCCGATTCCGCGCTGGAAGGCGCTGCTCACTGCCGACGGAGGCATCTGTCCGGCGGATGGGGCCCGGCTCGAGTTCAACCCCTGGAGCCCGGACCGAACATCGTTGCCCCCGTTGTCAGAAGACTTACCGCGGTGAGCGCCACGATCGCGCCTGGGCGCACTATCAACACCTCTGGCTGGCGGGGCGCGCTGCCCAGCTCGCCACGATCGCGGTGCTGGCGGATCATGAGGCTGCCGGGAAACGGGCCAGTGAGCTGCTCCAGGCCTATCAGCCCTACCTGGACTTTCCCAATCAGGACAACGTGCTCGGCCCCAGCCGGCTCTTCTTCTCCACCTATCTCGAGTCGATCTGGGTCACGGATTATCTGGCCGCGGCCACGCTGCTGCGGGAGAGCGGACGGCTCCCTGAACGAGACCGCGGAGGTGGTCTCGACGGTGGCGGACGAAGCCGCCAACCTGATCGGCGAGTTCGACGAGGGTCTCTCCAACCGGCAAACCTGGCACAACGCCGCCTTGGCCAGCATTGCGGTCTGGTTCGAAGACGAGGAGCTGGCGGCCAGGGCCATCGAGGGCGGGAGCGGCGTGGTCTCGCACCTGATGAATGGATTCGGGCCCGACGGGATGTGGTACGAGGGGGACAACTACCATCTCTTTGCCTTGCGGGGACAGCTGCTCGCCATGCGGTGGGCCCGTCAAGCCGGCGTGGATCTGCTCGCCGATCCGCGGCTGGCGGAGCGCCTCGCTGCGGCGCTCCGGGCACCCGCCATCACCGCGCTGCCCGACTTCACGTTCCCCGCACGGAAGGACTCTCGCTTCGGGGTGTCGCTGGCTCAGCCGATGTACCTGGAGCTTTGGGAAGTGGGCCTGGCTCGACTCGACCCCGACGCCGAGCGGCAGGGAGAGCTTTGGAGCTGGCTGATCCAGCTCTATCAATCACCGGCGCCGGTGGCCCAGACATTCGATTCTTATCTCCACGAAGCCGGAGAACTCCCGCCGACTGGTCGGCGTTCCCGGGCAGACCTCTCCTGGTGGGCATTGCTGGAGATGGCGCCGCAGCTTCCTCCCGACTGCGGCGTCCTGGTCTCCCCACAGCGCTTTTATCGAGGGACAAGGCCTCGCCTTGCTTCGAACCGGAAGCCGGTATGCGAGCCTGGAGTGCGGACCGTCGGGAGGCGGGCACGGCCATCCCGATCGGCTCAACCTCACGCTGCACGCGGACGGCGAGTACTGGCTTCCGGATTTCGGGACCGGCTCATATGTCACCCGGGATCTCTTCTGGTATCGCTCGACCCTGGCCCACAACGCGCCGAGGCTGGATGGCCGTTCTCAGCCCATGGGCGATGCGGTCTGCGACAACTTCGAAGTGAAGGGCGACTGGGCCTGGGCCCGGGGCCGCTACGGTGAGCTCACCAGAACGCTGGTGGCAGGACCGGCCTATCTGCTCGATGTGGTGGAGCTCTCCGGCGCCGACGATCGCTTGCTCGAGCTGCCGCTTCACCTGAGCGGGCGGGTCGAGGTGAAGCCGGCGGGCAGCTGGGTGGCGGCGGAGCTTCCCGATGAGTTCGTGAGCGGGGTGGAGCGCTTCGTTCCCGCGTCGCCGGATCCGCTGGTATTGCGCTCCTGCGGCAGCGGTGACGCGACTCTGGGTGCCCATCTGGTCTTTGACGGTGAGCTGATCCGGGCGCTGGGCCCCGGCGCTCCCGGCACCGCTGACCCGGTTCCCTTCTACATCCTGCGCTCCCGCGGTCGAGGCCTCCGCATCGTCACCTTGCTGGAGCCAGGCCGGGGCCAACCGCTGGTAAAGGGCGTGCGAGCGAGCGAAGCAGGAATCGAGGTCGAGACTGCCGGTGGCGTGGAGCGGCACGTCAGTACGGTCGAGGGCTGGGAGATCCTCACTCCCCGCGGAGCGGTGCGGCTCAGCGGTACGCGCCGGGAGCCCGCCGAATTCAAGCCGCTGGTCCTGCAGGACCGTCCATTGGTGGCGGAAGGTGTGGCGCTGCAGCTGATGGACTCGCCGGCCCTGGACGGTACCCTGGACGATTTCGATCCCAGTGAGCCGTTGGAGCTGGATCATGAGGATCAGTACCGCCGGAGCGAGGAGCCCTATGCCGGCCCCGAGGAGTTCTCCGCTCGCGCCTTGGTGAACTGGAGCGATGAAGGACTCTATCTCGGCGTAGACGTTCTGAAGCCGGAGGTGGTTGCGCGCGATCCCAAAGCCCCACCGCTCTTGCTGGACAACGAGCCCGATGCGATCCATGCCGATGGCATTCAGGTGTATTTCCGATCTGCCCGGTGAGGATGCGGTTCATGGCCTGCTCATCGTGCCCTCGGTCGAAAGCGGAGAAGTGATCGCCCACGTCGTGGAGGGAACGGCGAGCGGCGAGGACGTGATCCGGGGCGCGTGGCGGCCAACCGAGTCCGGCTACACCCTGACGGTGGGGATCACCCCGCCGGGATGGGGCCAGTTCCGTCCCGGCGAAGTGCTGGATTTCGATCTGCTGGTAAATCAGATGCAGCCCGGGCGGACCCGACGCAGCGGCCAGCTGGTCTGGAGTGGGGGCGGAGGCTGGATCTGGCTCCGCGGCGATCGGCAGGATCCGGCGCGGTTCGGTACGCTGGAGTTACGCTAACTTTGATCGACTCATCCAGGGCGGCAACGGGGAGGGAGACGCACTGACCGAGCACATCGCCGGCTTCACTTCTACTGGCAGCAAGCGGCCCGAGGTTCTTCTCGGCGGGCACGACCACGGCCTTCTCACCCGTATGGTGCGCTCGTCCGGGTGCCGAGTGTGGGACGACCAGGGACGCGAGTTCGTGGACTACATCATGGGGCTCGGCGCTGTCGCTCTCGGCTACGGGCACCCCGAGGTGAACGCGGCTGCCATCCAGGCGGTCGAGCACGGCGTGGTCGGACCACTCGCGCCGGTCCTCGAGGAAGAGGTAGCCGCCGAGCTCTGCCGCCGGATTCCCTGGATCGAGCAGGTGCGGTTTCTCAAGACCGGGGCCGAGGCCATGGCCGCCGCTGTTCGCCTCGCCCGCGTGGCCACGAAGCGGGAATGCATCCTGGGCTGCGGATATCACGGCTGGCTCGATTGGTGCCAGGGCGGCGAGGGGGTCCCTCGCTCGACCCGCGCGCTCTATCGACGAGCTGCCCTTCAACGACCCGGCGCGGACCCGAGAGATGATCCGGTCCACCGGCGATCGGCTCGCCGCCGTCGTGTTCGAGCCGATCGTGGTGTACGAGCCCGACCCCGAGTGGCTGGAAGTGCTGCGGGAGGAGACCGCGCGCTGTGGTGCGCTCCTGGTGGTGGATGAGATCAAGACCGTTTGCCGTCTTGGGATCGGAGGGGGGTCCGAGCGCTATCACATCCGTCCTGATCTCGTGGTGCTGGGGAAGGCCTTGGCGAACGGTTTTCCCCTCGCCGCGGTGGGAGGCCGGAGCCAGGTCATGTCCGGGGTGTCGCATACCTGGATCTCGTCCACCCTGGCCACCGAGTATGTCGCCCTCGCCGCCGCGAAGGCCACCCTCAAGGTGATGGTCGAGCGCAAGGTGCCGGATCACTTGCGGACGGTCGGGCGCCGGCTGCTGAGCGGCCTCACCGCCCTGCGGCACCAATACCCGGATCTGGTCTCGGGTGTAGGCGGGGTCGCAGAGATGTGCTTCCTCCAGTACACCGACGAGGCAGTCTCCCGGGAGGTCACCTCGGCCTGTGCTCTCGCCGGACTGCTGTTCAAGCGTTCCGCCTACAACTTCGTGTCCCTCGCGCACACTGAACCGGTGGTCGATCACTCGCTGGCGCTGATCGCGGAGGCACTCTCTGCGGTGGCGAAACCAGCCTAGATTGGAGACTGGCCTAGCGCGTTTGATGCCCGCCGTGAGGAGGATGCCATGTCACCCCGGAAACCAACCATCGATGATCTCGACGATGTAGACGATGAAGACGGAGTTCTGGAAGAAGAGGCCGCCCAGGAAACCGACCTGGATCTGACGGTCCATCCCAGCCGAGGATTTGCTGGCGCCCAATGAGGAACAGGAGGAGACCCAGTAGGCGTGCTCATCGACGTCCACGCGCATTTCCTTCACGACCGGTCTCCCCGTCCCGACTGGCGCGAGCGCAACGCCAGCCGGCTGCGCGCCGGTGAGCGCGTCGGAATTACGGTCCACGTCGCGTCCATCCTCGGCAGCTGGGGCGCCACCTCGCCGATCTATTTCCCCTCGCCGGCCGACATCGAGTACGGCAACGATTTCCTGCTCGCCTTGCAGCGGACTCATTCTCCCCGGATTCGCGGCTACGTCGTGGTGAACCCAAACTTCCAGAATCATGCGCTGAAGGAGCTGGGTCGCTGTCTGGACGCCGGCATGATCGGCATCAAGCTCGCCGCCAGCCGCCGGGCCAACGATGCCCTGCTCGATCCGATTTGCCAGGTGGCTGAACAGCGCCGGGTGCCGGTGCTGCATCATATATGGCAACACCGCCGGCGGGACTATCCCGGCCAGGAAGCCAGCGATGCCGCCGAGCTCGGTGCCCTGGCAGCGAGACACCCCCGGGTCAATTTCCTCCTGGCCCACATCGGGGGTGGAGGGGATTGGCTGCATTCGCTCGCCGCAGTGCGGGATCTATCCAATGTGTTCGTCGATCTCTCCGGAAGCGGTGTGGATGGAGGTATGCTCGAAGCCTGCCTTGAAACGGTGGGAGTGGAGCGACTGCTGTGGGGCTGTGATCTTACCATCGACACCGGTTGGGCCAAGCTGCGGTATCTGGAACACCTGCTCAGTCCGGCCGACCTCGAGTCGGTCCGCTGGCGCAACGCCGGCCGGATTTTTCCGTCCAACGCGTTTCCGGCGGATTGATGCGCATCGACGTCAACAGTTTCCTCGGGGCGTATCCGTTCCGGCGGGTGCCGGGCACCTCACCGGATTCACTACTCCAGGCCATGGATCGCGTGGCGGTGGACCAGGCCTGGGTCAGCCACCTGCCCAGCGTTTTCTGGCGCGATCCCGCCGCCGGGAATCCCTGGCTCTACGAAACCGCGCAGCGGCACCAGCGGCTGCTGGCGGTGCCCGCGGTCCATCCCGGTCTCCCCGACTGGGAGCAGCAATTGTCGGAGGCCCGGGCTGCCGGAGTCCCCGCCGTCAGGTGCGACCCCACGTACTACGGAATCGATCCGGTTGGCCCCGAACTCGGGGGTCTGGCTGCGGCCTGCGCTGCGGAGGGACTCCCCCTTCTGTTGGCGGTTCGCCTGGAGGATTCCCGCCAGCGTCATCCCAATGATCGGGCTCCCGAATTACCGCCCTCGGCAGTGCGCAGCCTGATTCGAAGCGACCCTGCGGTCCGTCTGATCATCACTCATGCCGACCGCGGCTTCATCGAGGAAGTGCACTTCGGGTCGACCCCGGAAGAATCCGCCCGCATCTGGTGGGACATCTGCTGGGTCTGGGGTCCGCCGGAGGATCATCTCTCCACGGTACTTCGCACCGTTGGAGTCGAACGATTCCTGTTCGGAACCGGGCAGCCGCTCCGGCTGCCGGAAGCGAGCGTGGCCAAGCTCGATCTGCTGGATCTCCCGGCGGAACAGCGCGCCATCGATCGAAAGTGAGAACGCCAGGAGCATGTCACCCCGAGCGAAGCGAAGGGACGCCGGAGCCCAGCGCAGCCGAAAGGCTCAGGGTGACAACCGAGGATGACGTGGCCGCTCGCTCGAACGTCTCGATGGCGGACTGATCCCCGCGGTGCCGGTACCCTTTCGCGGCAGCGAGATCGATGCCGCCGCCCAGCGCGGCTACGCCCGCTGGATGGCTGGCCAGCCGGTGGCCGGCGTGGCGGTGTGGGCGCACACCGGCCGCGGGCCCCACCTGAGTGGAGAGCAGCGTCGGGAGGTGCTGGACACCTGGCGCGAGGCGTTGCCGGACCGTGTGATCGTCGCCGGCGCTCGTGACATCGGCATGGCTATCGAAGCCCGCCGAGGTAAGGCCGATGCGTTGCTGGCCTTCCCCCAGGCCACCGACCCGGTCGGGTATCACCTCCGGCTGAGCCGGGAGCTACCCGTCATCGCCTTCTATCTCTACTCCGCGGCCGGTGGTGTCGCCTACGATGACCGCACCCTGCACGGGATTCTCGAGCTGCCCAACGTTATCGGCATCAAGGTTGCCACCCTGGACTCGGTGATGACCTTCCAGCGGATCGCCGGCGTCCTCCGCGATCATCCTTCGAAGCTTCTCATTACCGGCGAGGATCGCTTCCTCGGTTACTCGCTCCTGCTCGGCGCCCGCTCGGCCCTGATCGGAATGGGGGCCGCGCTGCCTGATCTCCAGGCCGACCTGGTGCGGGCCCGGATGGCGGAAGACTGGACCCGGTTCGTGGCGTTGTCGGAGCTCTGCGATCGGTTTGCCCAGACCACCTTCATCGAGCCGATGGAGGGATACATCCGCCGGATGCTGTGGGCTGCTGCCGCAGAAGGCGCCGTTCCGCCCGATGCCTGTGACGATCCCTGGGGACCGCCACTCCCAGCCTCGGAGCGCGACGCGGTCGAGCGGATGGTGCGAGATGCGCGATCGACTCGAGCATGACTTCGAGCGCTTCAAGCGCGAGCAGCCTCCGCGATCTGGCCGCGCACGTACGGGAGGCCTACCGCATCGATCTGGCGGCGCGTTACCTGGGCCATCCGCTGCCCCACCCGATCGGGAAAGCCTCGGGCCAGCTCTCCCTGAATCTGGAGCAGGTGGAGACCGACCGGGCCGCGGGTCTCGCGTTCGTGGTGCTCAAGACCGTCATTGCCGAAGATCCGGCCGGCGACCCGCTCCATGGGGGCGTGGGCGATCCACGAGACCAGGATGAAGGTCGAGCGGCGGCAGTCGGCGAGCGGCCAGCCGGGCTGGACCGTAACCTGGAAGGGTCGGGGCTGGGACCGGACCTTCGAGGACTATCTCGCGCTGGTTCGCGCGGCGGGCGATCTCACCCGAGCCGGGGAGATCGTGGCCGTCCCTTCGGTCAAGTACCACCTCCCCCGGCTGGAGGAGCCGTTTCGAGGTACGGAGTACGCCCATACGACCGAGCAGCTGGCCCGCGCGTGGGGCAGCGGACCGCTCCCTCTGGAGAAGGATTTCTCACCTACTCTTGCCGGCGACAGCCTGGCCCAGGAGCGGTCGCAGATTCTCCGCTGGCTCCGCGAGGTTCCGGAACAGATCCGTGCAATCGGTCAATACGCCCGTCCGGTTGGCGCTCAAGCTGATGAACGCCCGCTTCGACGATGCCTTCCAGCTGGCGATGCTGGAGTCCGCCGGCTCGGCCGACGCGCTGGTGGTGTTCAATCGTTTGTGGGATTCCGCCGCGGGCGTCGCGTTCGGCGGGTACGATCTGAGCGACCGCAATCTGCGGGTGCTCGAGGCGGCCCGTGACGGTGCTGTTCCCACTCCACCGCTGATCGGCACCGGCAACATCTGTAGTGGACGTCTCGTTCTGGAATACGCCCGCCGGGGCTGCGAAAGCGTCGAGCTCCACACCTTCTTTCAGCTTCCCCTCTCCGAGTACCCAGCTACCGACGGCTCCCGGTCTCAGCGGGCGCTTCATGCTCTGATCTTCCATCCGCGGGACGGCTTGATCGCCGGCATGCTGGACCTCGAGTCCATGGGTTACTCGAGCGACAGGGCGGGGAGCTGCGATATCTCGACCTGACAGACTCTGCCCAAGGCTCCTCCGAAGGCACGAGGATCACAAAGCAAAGGTCCTCTGATCTCATGCCGATCGAGCGCATCGAGCTGTACGAGCTGACTCTGCCCCTGCTGGAGCCTTTCATCATCTCCGGCGGGACGATGACCGTTCGCCGTTCGCTCGTGGTGGTGCTCCACGACCGGGATGGGCACCGGGGCTACGGTGAGTCGCCCCCTTTTGAACTGCCTTTCTATTCAGAGGAGACCCTGGCCAGCGCCGCGTTCATCATCGAGAGCATCCTGATTCCCCGGCTGCTCAAGTCCGGAGCCGATCTAAACTCGCTGGATGGCGTGCTCCACGACGGTATCAGGGGCAACCGCTTCGCTCGCGCGGCGCTGGACACGGCGTTGTGGGACCTCGAGGCGGCGCGTCGAGGCATCGGTCTCGCAGCATTGCTGGCCGAGCGTCTGGACGTGCAACCCGCGACGAACCTGGCGTGCGGAGTGGCCCTGGGCATTCCTCAGGATCGGTCGCTTCGACACGCCTCCGCCGCTGGATCGACGAGGCAGTGGCGCGAGGCTATCGCCGGATCAAGATCAAGGTCGCGCCCGGATGGGACGCCGCCCCGGTTGCGGCGGCCGTGGATGCCCTGGCGGGATCCGGCCTGCCCCTCACAGTGGACGCGAACGGGGCCTATGAGTGGCCCGAGCATGAGTCCAACCTGCGCGGCCTCGATGAGGCCGGGCTCTTGTACATCGAGCAGCCGCTCGCTCCGGACGAGCTGGTCGGCCACGCGCGGCTGAGTCAGCTGCTGCGAACCCCGATCTGCCTGGACGAGACCCTGCGAGATGCCCGCGCCGCCCGCCAGATCGTCGAGCTGGGCGGCCCCAAAGTCTGGAACGTGAAGGTGCACCGGATGGGAGGGCTGACCGAGGTCAGCCGATTGTACCCGGTGGCGCAGGCTTACGGCGCCGCACTCTGGGCTGGCACCATGCCGGAATCGGGGATCGGCTCCCAGGCCGCCGTTGCGGCCGCTGCGTTACCTGGATTCCGTCTTTCCCTCCGATCTGGAGCCCAGTACCCGATGGTTCGGGCGTGACTCCGATGTCATCCAGTTGACCATGAGTGCAGACGGTCGCATGGATGTGCCGACCAAGTCCGTTGCCGGCCTGCTCGATCCGGACCGCTTTGCCGCCGCGGCCCGGCTGCTGTCGGTCACCCCGCCCCAGTGATCTGAAGTACAGCCGTCCTGCCGAGCTTTCTTCATCGTTGAAGCGACCCCCAGTTGGAGATTCCATGACCGTGAGCTACCGGCTGCAGCGCTTGGCGGGATGGGTTTGTCTCGGCTTTGTGGCGCTGTTTTGCCTCCTAGGGTACTACTTCGGGAACATTCGGTTTGCCCCGTTGGCGGGTGGGTTTGCCATCCTGGCCGCTATCGGTCTGATCGAGCAAGGGCCGGAACAGGCAGAGAGTAATGCCATTCACCCGCGAGCAGATTCGAGACTCGGTTGAGCGGGCTGGTGACGCGCACTGGCAGGCGCTGATTCGCCATCATGAAGATGCCTATCCCGCCAGCCGGCCCACCCCCGGCGATGTCGCCAAGGCTGAGGCGGAGCGACTCAACTCCCTCGGCCTGGGCGATAACCCGAACCTGAGACTGGTCGAGAGCCGGGTTGAGCAAGTCCCGCCCCGAGTTCGCATCACCCACGTCTTCGAGGATCGCACCAAAGGGACCCGGTTTGAGACCGAGCCCTTCACCGGGTACGACTGAGGCGGGTTAACTTTCCGGGCAATGCCCGGGTACACCTTCCACCTGATCCCGCATACCCACTGGGACCGGGAATGGTACCTCCCGCAAAGCGTCTTCCTGGCGCGGCTTGTCCCAGCTCTGGATGATCTCATTGGCCGGCTCGACGCGGAGCCGGACCTCACCTTCTTGCTCGATGGCCAGACCGTCCTCCTGGAGGATTATCTCCAGGTCCGTCCCGACCAGGAATCGCGGGTCGCGCGAGCTGGTCCGCGGGGGCCGGCTGCAGGTGGGCCCCTGGTACGTGCTGGCCGACGAGCTGATCCCTTCCGGCGAATCGCTGATCCGCAATCTCCTCGCCGGTCAGGCTGATGCGGCGACGACACGGCGCTCGAACCGATGTGCTCTACTCCCCCGACGCCTTCGGCCACCCCGCGATATGGCCCCAGCTCGCCGGGGAGTTCGGCATCCGCTTTGGCGTGCTCTGGCGCGGCCTCGGCGGTGAGCCAGGGCAGGAGCAGGACCTCTACCGCTGGCGAGGACCGGACGGGCGGGAGGTTCTGCTGTACCATCTTCCTCCCGATGGCTACGAGATCGGTGCCGGGCTGAGTGCGGACGAGCGGCTGCCCCGGCTGTGGGCAAGGGTGCGGTCGACGCTGGTGGCGCGGGCATCGACCCACCAGATCCCCATCTTCATCGGAGCCGACCATCATGCGGCCCATCCGGCTGTCGCGCGGCTACGCGACTTGCTGGCTCAGCTGGAGCCTGCCAGCGAGTTTCGCATCTCCAGGCTGTACGACTTCTTTACCGCCGCGGCGGAGGAGGCCACGGCGGTCCCCGTCATCGCCGGCGAGCTCCGCTGGTCCTACGGGTACACCTGGACCCTGCAGGGGGTGCACGCCACCCGGGCGGCTCTCAAGCGCCGGCACGCGATGGCCGAGCTGGCGCTGGGCCGGGTCGCCGAGCCGCTCGCGGCGCTGGCTCTGGCCCGCGACAAGGCCGACCAACGGGCCATCCTGAATCACGCCTGGCGGCTGCTGCTCCAAAGCGAATTTCATGATTCAATTGCCGGGTGTACCAGCGACGCTGTGGCCGATCGAGTACGGGTTCGCCTGGACGATGCCCGATCCATGGCGGCGGAAATCGCCGGAACCAGTCTCGACCGCTTGATCGGCAACGATCCCGACCGGGCTCGGGCCGAGCCGGAATCGAGCGGACCCCAGCTGGTGTTGTGGAACCCGGTGCCTCGACGCCGCCGGGGAATCGTCATCGCCGACCTCAGCTGGTTTCGTAGCGACGTGCTGGTCGGGCCACCGGGAGACCGGTCGCCTCGGACCGGTCCCGGCAGCCGCCCCTTTCACCTCGTCAGCCCGAATGGATCGTTGCCCATCCAGTCCATGGGCCGGCGGCGCGGACACGAACGACTGGACGCTCCCCACCACTATCCCGATCAGGACGAGGTGGACTGGACCCGGGTCGCGTTTCGCGCCGAGGTAGGTGGGCTCGGCCTGGTGAACCTGGACCTGGGGCAGGGCAGCGCCCCGCTCGAGGGCGGAGCCTGGCTCAAGGGCCGCGCTATGGGAAACGAGCTGGTCGAGGTGCGAGTCGGGCCTAATGGCGGGCTGCAGCTTTGGGACCGCCGGACCCGGCAGCGCTACCGCGATCTGTTGACCATCGAATCGTCGGGCGACGTGGGCGACAGCTACACCTACTGCCCTCCAGCTCGCGATCGGCTCCGCCGGTCTTCTGGCCGCGGTGAGAGTGCGCCCGCTGGCCCACGGCCCTTACGTGGCGGCGCTGGAAATTCGCACTCGGCTCGTCACGGGCAGCCCGCGTCGTGGCCATGGCCCTGGCACGGTCGACCTTCGGCTGGTGATCTCGCTGCATGCCGGGAGTTCCGCCGTTCGCTGCACCCTCGAGATCGACAACCAGGCCTCCAATCACCGGCTCAGGCTGAGAGCCCCGACCGGCCTTCCGCGGGGGAATCCAGTTGCCGGCGCCCAGTTCGGATTCATCGAACGAGCTCCGCTGAGTAGCAGCCAGCCGAAGTATCCTCGGGAGACGCCGGTACCAACTGCGCCGGCGCATCGTTACGTGGCTCGCGCGGTGAAGAGCCGTGGGCTCGCGCTGCTGGCGCCGGGATTCTTCGAGTACGAGCTCGATCGCCGGGGCGATCTGTTGCTGACTCTGCTCCGTGCGGTCGGCGAGCTCTCGCGGGGTAATCTGCCGACTCGGCCCGGTCACGCGGGCTGGCCGACCGACACTCCGGGAGCGCAATGCCATGGGATGGAGCGGCTTCAGCTGGCGATCGCCCCAGTCACCCAGTCCCAGTTAGACCGGGGAACCGTGATGCCGGAGCTATGGGAGGATGTGTTTCTGCCGGTGCAGGGAATATGGCTACGGCAGGCTTCCCCGCTGTCAGTCGGAGCCATTCGAGGTTCGGCTGGAGGGGGAAGGCCTGGTTTTCTCCGGGCTCAAGCCTGCGGAGCAGGGAAGCGGCATGGTGCTCCGCTGTTACAACGCAACCGGAAAGCCCACCGTGGGCACCTGGCACTTCGGCCGGCCGGTGAGCAGCGCCCAACGAGCCCGGGCCGACGAGCACTCACTCCACGAGATCCGGCTGGGTGAGGCCGGTCGCATCGTGCCGTTCCACGCGGCGCCGCACGAGATCGTGACGATTATGGTGGCGCTGGGACCCCCCGACTAACTTTGCGCATGCGCGACTTCCCCTCGCTGCCATGCTTTCCCTGTCCCCATCAGTCGTCCTGCTGTGCCTACGGCGTCACCTTGAGTGACGAGGAAGCGGCCGCCATTGCCGAGGCTCAGGGGCCGGACCTGATCTATCGCACGCGGTGGGGTGAGTGGCGAACCCGGGTGCGCTCGGGCCGCTGCGTCTTTCTGCGGGAGAACGTCTGCACCATTCATGGGGAGCCGTACTACCCCGCCGTGTGCGGCGGTTTCCCCTGGATCGACGCCGAAACCGGCGGGCCGTACGAATACGACCGTACGATCTGCCCAGAGTTCGTCGACCGACCCGAGCTGGTGCAGATCGGTCAGGTGAGAGGTGAGAGGTGAGAGGTAGAGGTAAGAGGTGGCCTGTGCTTAACCCCTTGTGCTGAGGATGTTCAATGAAATCGCGCCAGTTTCTCACCTCCTTCCTGCTCCTTCTCACTTCTCACCTCTCACCTCTCACTCTTTTCATGGCCTCCTCTGCCTCCGCCCAAGCCAAGGACCCCGCCCTGGAGCATGCTCGACAGCTGCTCAAATCCACCCCGCTGATCGACGGGCACAACGACCTGCCCTGGGAGATCCGTGAGTTCAAGACCGCGCCCCGCGATGTGGCCGCCTACGATCTGCGGGCCCGGACGCCCAAGCACACCGATCTGGGACGACTGAAAGAGGGACAGGTCGCCGCTCAGTTCTGGTCCATCTACATCCCGGGTGAGATCAAGGACAGCGGCTTTGCCCGGGTGCAGCTGGAGCAGTTCGACATTGCCCGCCGGATGATCGCCCGCTATCCCGACCGGTTGGCGCTGGCGCTTAGCGCCGACGATATCGAGCGCGACTTCAAGCGCGGCCGGATCGCGTCCCTCCTGGGCATGGAAGGCGGCCACGCGATCGAGAACTCGCTGGGGGCGCTACGGGCCTACTACGAGCTCGGCGCGCGGTATCTGACCCTGACCCACAACGTCACCCTGGACTGGGCCGATGCCGCCCTGGACAGCGCGCGGCACGACGGTCTGACCGAGTTCGGCCGGGAAGTGGTGCGGGAGATGAATCGGCTGGGAATGCTGGTGGATCTCTCCCACGTCTCCCCCGCCACCATGAGTGATGCGCTCGACGTCACCGAGGCGCCGGTGATCTTCTCCCACTCCTCGGCCCGGGCTCTCGTCGATCATCCCCGGAACGTGCCCGATTCCATACTGGCGCGGCTGCGAAAGAACGGGGGCGTGGTGATGGTCACCTTCGTCCCCGCATTCGTGTCACCCGAGGCGGCGGCCTGGGACGCCCGGCCCGGGAGCATTTGGACCAGCTCAAGGCCAGCGTCAGCGACACGGCCGAGCAGAGGCGGCTGAACGACGAGTGGAAGGCGGCTCACCCGCAGCCACCGGCCACGCTGAAGCAGGTGGCCGACCACATCGAGCATGTCCGGGACGTGGCCGGCATCGACCATGTGGGCATCGGAAGCGACTTCGACGGAATCGATACCGTGCCGCAGGGCCTGGAGGACGTATCCAAGTTCCCGCAGCTTTTCGCCGAGCTGATCCGGCGGGGCTGGAGCGACGGGGATCTGAAGAAGCTGGCCGGTCAGAACCTGCTGCGCGCGTTCCGCGCCGCCGAGGCCACGGCGGCCCGGCTGCAGAAGACCCGACAGCCGTCGACCAGGACGATCGAAGAGTTGGACGGGAAGCGGAAAAGCGTGAGCGGGAACGACAAAGCGTGAGCGGTGAGCGGGTCGTCAGGTAGAGTTCCCGCTCACCGCTTACGCTCGTCCTGGTCCCGCTTCCGCTTTTCTGTCTGAGAACAATCCCCGCAAACACCAGCGCGATGATCGCAAAGGCAAACCACTGAATCGCGTAGCTCAGGTGGGGGCCGTCGTCCAGCACCGGCGGGTCGAGCCGGCGGGGAAACCGGGGGAGGGCAGTGTCGGGTAACTGCTGGATGTAGAAGGCGTCGATAGGGTAGGGGATGCGTTCCCGAAGGGCAACCAGGTCCAGCCGGGCCCAGCTGGCCTGGTCCCGCCGCTGCAAGAGGGCGCCCCCGCCCGATCTGATCGGCAGTGCTATTCCTTCGACCCAGTGCTCACCCGGTTCCCGCAGGGAATCGGGATACACCGTCACCGCATCCGGAGTGGGAACGAAGCCACGGTTCACCAGCACCGCACCGGCGCTGTCGTCGAGGAGCAGGGGGGACACGATCTCGACGCCCGGCACACCGCCGTATTCCCGCCCGCGGAGGACGATGTCGTGGGCGTGATCGTAGCGTCCCCGGGCCTGAACCCGGCGGCCCACCGGATCGGCATCCGGGCTCGAGCTTCCCAGGGAGAGTACCGGGGCCGACCTCGCCGCCAACGCGACGGCATTTGCGGCCCGGCGCTCCCGCAGCCGCTGCGCCTGCCAGACCCCCAGCCGGGCACAGATGGCGGCGAAAATCAGGAATCCAATGCTGAGAAGAATCCGGGCGCGCGCTGACATGAGGTTGGTCCGACCCTTGCTGAGGCAGATAGTCATTGCTGGGACTGCCAGGTCCGCTCAAACCTAACGGCAGCGGAGTGCCTTCATGCTGATCCTCTCACGTGCTGAAGCCCCAATCACTTGTCACCGCGAGCAGCGAAACAGGTCGCCGCCGCCGCCGGCGGTGCAACGCTTAACGCGTTCACTTCGGGTGACACAGGTGTCCTTCCTGTTGACACTGCTCGCCCTGCTCGGCGCTCCCGCAACCGGAGCCGCGCAACAGCCACCGCCGGGCTTGGTGGAAGTGAGCGACGCCGGCAACCGGCACGGATTCTGGGCGGGCCTCGGATTGGGGGCCGGCGGCGAATCCTTCGACCTGCACGATGGGCTCGGCTACAGCAACGCCTACTACAAGCCGACCGTCTCGCTCCGGCTCGGCGGCACTCTGAGCCAGAGTTTTCGGCTCGGGGGTGAAGTCCTCTCCTGGATCAACGAGCGGCCTCACGCCGTCGAGTCGCTCAGCAGCCTCCTCTTCGTGGCCCAGTTCTATCCGATCAAGACTACCGGGCTCTATCTCAAGGGTGGCCTGGGACTGGGCCGGAACGCGGTGGATTTCGACGATGGCGTCAACGTCGGCGATACCGGCTTTGCTGGACTGTTGGGCGCCGGCTATGAGCTGCGGCTGGGCCGCCATTTCTATCTCAATCCGGCGGTCGATTTCGTGGGACACAGTTATGACAGCCGGTCCGGTGGCAGTTACCGGGAACGGCTGGTCAATTTCGGGCTCGGCATCCTGATCCAGAGCGGTCGGTAACGATGCCTGGCCGGGCACTACCGATGCTGCTCCGGGGCTGCTATTCTATTGCCCACCCCCCTTCAACCCGGCGCCGATCTCCGCCGGCGACATCCTACAAAACGACTATGCCACATTCGACCGCCTCAGCCGCGCGTAGCGCGCTCGTTCTTCTCCTTGCCGGTGCCCTGGGCTGCGCCAGCGACGTTCTCCTGCCGGATTCGTCGGGCAACGGCGGCCCTGTCGCCCTGACCAAGTTCACGGGGGACGAGCAGACCGGGACGGTGGGAGAGCGGCTTCCCGCTCCGCTCGTCGTCAAGGTTGTGGCGGGGGACCAGCCGGCTCCCGACCGCAAGGTCGCATTTCTGCTCACCGAGGATCCAGCAGCGGGGACGATCACGCCGGATACCGCAACGACCGATGAAAAGGGAATGGCGACTGTTCAGTGGACTCTCGGCACCGCGCCGGGTGATCACCTGGTCGTGGCCCAGCTGGTGGGTGACGACACGGCAACCCAGGTCGCCGAGTTTCGGGCCGCCGCCAAGGCCGGAGCGCCGGACACGGTGGGCGCGGCCAGCGTGGTGGCTCAGCCGGGACGGCGGAAACAGGCTGTGGCCACTCCACCCGTGGTGCGGGTGGTGGACCGCTTCGGCAACCCGGTGCCTGACGCTGCGGTGACCTGGCAGGTCACCTCCGGGCAGGGCGACGTGAGCGCGGCCTCTACGCCCACCGATGCCACCGGCAAAGCTACCGTCACCTGGACGCTGGGGAACCGCATCGGGGTTCAGAAGCTCACGGCCGCAGCGAGCGGGAGCGTGACCGGCGCCCCGGTCACCTTCACCGCAACCGTCTTGTTCTGAGGCGAGAAGGGTCCCAGAAGCTGGATCTGCCGTAGCGCTGCTACAACAGTCTCCCGCTCTCCCATTCCAAGCTCGCTGCAACCCTTGACTTACGGCCCGGCTGAGGGACTCCAGCCGGGCATATAAGCTGCTTGACCTGCCCCATCACGGCGGCTATTGACCGTAGCTGGGTAACCGGGGGATTGACTGATGAGTCCAAAGCGAAGTGACTGAGCTACTTAACAGAAATTTGTGACCCAGGTCCTTTTCCCGGACGGTCCAGGGGAATAGACTCCTGCCCTATTCCGAAATGACATGCGCGACCCTCGCGCCTGGTGCACCCTTGTTTGAGGATGGTCAGCGGTGATTGCTCCTAGGCTCACGGCCGTTCTGGTCGCCGGACTCCCATTGCTATCCGCTGCCTGCGGCGGCGGTAACCTGACTCTCCCGGGTGAGGGGGAGCCGGCCCATATCGTCGTCACGAGCGGCGACAATCAGGGCCTGCGGGTGGGGTCCCAGTTGGCGCCGCTGGTCGTACTGGTGACCGACACGAAGGACCGTCCGGTCGCCGGCGCCACCGTCGACTTTACCTTCGACGATGCTTCGGCCGGCGGCTCAATGAATCCGCCGTCGTTTATCACCGGGGCCGACGGCCTGGCCAGCACCGTCATCACCCTGGGCAGCCAGGTCGGTGCCGTCACCGGCCACGCCACCGTTCCCGTGCCTCAGGGCACCGTTCCCGTCTCCGTCGCGTTCACCGCAACCGCACTCCCCGATAACGCCAACGGCATTGCGCCGGTGTCGGGCAACGAGCAGAGTGGACCGGTCGGCACCGATCTGCCTCAGCCACTGGTGGTTCAAGTCACCGACCAGTTCTTCAATCCGATCTCCGGAGTGACGGTCAATTGGAGTGTGACCGGCGGCGGCAGCGTGAGCGCCGCGTCCACGGTGACCGGACCGGACGGAAAAACCCAGGTGACTCGGACCTTGGGCAACACGTCGGGGACCCAGACCACCTTGGCCACCTCCGAAGGGCTGGCCGGATCGCCGGTGACGTTCACCCACACGGCGACGGCGGGCAGCGCCAACCGGGTGATCAAGCTTTCCGGTGACAATCAAAGCGCGGTGGCCGGCTCCCAGCTGCCCGCCCCGTTGGTTGTGCAGGTGCTCGACGCCCAGAACAATGCCGTGCCGAACCGGGCGGTGACCTGGGTGATCGGAGCCGGCGGTGGGAGCGCCAATCCGGCAGAACAGCACCACCGATGCTGAGGGGAAGGCCAGCACTCAATGGACCGTGGGTGCGCAGGGGAGTAACACGCTCAATGCGGTGGTGTCCGGAGTCGGAACCGCGACGTTCACCGCGAACGCCACGGCGGGAACGCCCAGCGCCTCGAAGTCGACCGTCAGCGCCTCGCCACGGGCCATCACGGCCGGGGCAAGCACCAGCCAGATCACGGTCCGGGTGCGGGACGCCAACAACCTTCCTGTTCGCGGCGTGTCGGTCACGGTGAGCGGTAGTGGCACGGGCAATACGGTCGACCCGGCCACCGACACCAGCGACGATAACGGTGTGGCCACCTTCCAGTTCGGCTCTACTGTTGCTGAGGTCAAGACGATCACGGCCGTGGCCGGTGGGGTGACGCTGGATCAGAAACCCACCATCACGGTGGTGAAGGCGAACTCCGAACTCAGGATTACCACCCATGATCAATCCCTCCAACCGCCGGTCAAGGCACTACACGGTCAGTTTCATCGGTATCAGGTGACGGCGGAACTCCGACCGGGAATGTGACTGTGATGCCGACGCATAATGGTTCCTTGGCAGCGATCCTGCACGTGGATCATTGACGCAAGGGCAAGGAGCCTGCGATCTCACGTCTCAACGATCTGGGCAATCACACTCTGATTGCGAGCTACCAAGGTGACGCGCGGTTTGAAGCAGCGACGACGACGGATAATCACCAAGTTGTGCCGGCCGCGAACCCGGCTCCGGTTGCGAATCCCGATGCCTATACGACCCCTGGCGCCGGAGCGGCGCTTAGCCCGTCCCGGCTCCAGGCGTACTTGCCAATGACACAGGCTCCGGTCCATTGACTGCTCAGCTCGTCGGTCAGCCGATACAAGGGACCGTGGATTTCCATCCGGATGGATCCTTTACGTACACGCCTAACGTAGGGGCTTCAGGGTCCGATTCATTCACCTATACGGCAAGCGACGGGTCTCAAACCTCGAACCTTGCCACGGTCACGATCACCATAACCCCTTAGGGTCATGCTTGGATCCTGTGATCCACGCCCTATCGGTGTGGAGTCTGCCGGGCCTAACTTGGCCCGGCAGTTTGTTTTAATACCCGGAGGCTCCGGCTGAGATGGACCTGGCACCCAACGCAGTACGATCTTCCCTCGGATTGCTCCTGACTCTCGCCGCGGCGTGTGGCGGGAGCGACCTCGTGCTGCCCGGGCCGTCCTCGCCAACCTCCACCCCAGCCGCGATCTCGATCGTTTCCGGCGACCACCAGAGCGCCGCCCCCGGCGCGCCTCTGCCTGCTCCGATTGTGGTGAAAGTCGTCGACGATCAGGGCGGCCCGGTGGCCGGGCAGTCCGTCGCCTTTACACCGATGACGGCGGGAGCGCAGGTCACCCCGCAAACCGTCACCACCAACGCCAACGGCCTGGCCTCCGCAACCTGGGTCCTGGGCTCAAGCGCCACGACGCAGGAAGTCGTCGCCCAGGTCGTCGGCGGCGACCAGCTCCAAGTCCACTTCTCGGCGACGGCGCAGACCGGTGCCCCCTCACCTTCCACTCTCGAAGTCATAACCCAACCGTCCGGCACGGCCACACTCGGGCAGCCCTTTGGCCGGCAGCCGGTGGTTCAGCTCCGAAATTCGGATGGGCAAAACCTCCAGCAGGCGGGGGTGCCGGTGACGGTCGCAGTGGTCTCCGGCGCTGGAACCCTTGGCGGCACGACGACGCAGCCGACCAACTCCCAGGGGCAGGCCCAGTTCACCGATCTCCGGATCGACGGCGCGAGCGGAGCCCATGTCCTGATCTTTGCGGCCGCCGGCTTCACCTCGGTTCTCTCGGATCCGATCGACGTCCGCCAGCCGACCGTAGGCAACCAGCCGCCCACGGCCGTGAGCGATGAGTACACCACGCTCGAAGGGGGCGATCATGTCCTCACCGTCGGAGCTGCCGGTGGAGTTTTGGCGAACGACCGGGATCCTGAAGGCGGTACTCTGACGGCGTCGCACGCAAGCGATCCGCCCAACGGCAAGGTCTCACTCAATCAGGATGGGTCGTTCAACTACACCCCCGCCTCCGGCTTCTTTGGGGACGATCACTTCACCTACCAGGCCAGTGACCCCGCGGGCAGCTCCAGCACGGCCACCGTGACCATTCACGTGTTGCCGGTCAACGACTCGCCTCGATTCACCATCCGGGTTCATCAAGTGAAGGTGGGACCGGGACAGACGCCGCATACGATCAGCCGCTTTGCGGTGGGAGTCACCCCCGGCGCCGACAACGAGAGCGATCAGGTCCTCACCTTCGAGGTGATCGGGAACTCCAACCCCGGCCTCTTCGCCTCCGGTCCCACCATCACCCGCGACGGCCAGGGGGACACGGCTACCCTGAGCTTCACTCCGGCGGGAGATCAGAAGGGCTCCGCCGACATCACCATCGTCCTTCACGACAATGGCGGCACCGCCAACGGGGGCGCCGACACCAGCCGTTCGCAGACCTTCCGGATCACCGTCAAGTAAGCCTCTGTGATCCAGGCCATATCGGGCCGGCTCACCAGTCACTAACCTGGCCTCGTATCGCACAAAGGCTCTGGCTGTCGTGTATCGGCTCCCTCGTCCACTTGGAAGCATCGCCGCTCTGGGTCTCCTCGTTGCGCTGACCCGCTGCGGTAGCGGTGATCTGACCCTTCCCGACGATGCTGCTGCCGCTGGGATCACGAAGATCACCGGCGACAACCAGCAGGGCGTGCCCGGCTCGCCGCTCCCCGATTCGCTGGCCGTCAAGGTCACCGACAAGCAAGGCGGCCCGCTGTCCGGCCTCAAGGTGGCGTTCAGCCTGGATGGCGATGTGCCTGGAGCGCAGGTGACCCCGGCGCAGGCGCAGAACCGGATCCGACGGCATGGCTCGGGCCCGCTGGGTACTCGGAACCGCCACCGGGCCCCAGGCCGTCGTGGCTCGGGTGCTCGGCAGCGATGCCCTTCAAGTCCGCTTCCAGGCCTCGATCGCCGCCGGCGATCCGGCCCACATCGAGCTGGTCAGCGGCGACGGCCAGAGAGCCTCGGTGGGCACGAAATTGGGAGATCCGCTGATCGTCCGGATCAGCGATCAGTTCGGCAATCCGGTGGCAAACGTCTCGGTCAAGTGGGATGGCGGGGACGGCAGCGTCGATCCTGCCACCTCCGAGACTGGGGACGATGGCCAGGCTTCCACTTCATGGACCCTGGGCTCGGCGACCGGATCCCACACCGCCAAGGCGTCGAGCGCCGGCCTGGACGGCTCTCCGGTGAGCTTTACCGCCACCGCGGTGGCCGGTAGCGCCAACCGCCTGGTTCAGGTTTCCGGCGACCATCAGTCCGGCTGGCCTGGGAGCGAGCTGGGACAGCCATTGGTGGTTCGGCTGGTCGACCGGAACGGCAATGGGATCTCGGGCCGAGCGGTGAGCTGGGTCGTGGGTGCGGGAGCGGGGAGCGTAGCGTCCGGCACCAGCACCACGGACGCCGACGGCAAGGCCGATACCCGCTGGACCCTGGGCTCGTCACCCGGCATCAACACCTTGAATGCGGTGGTCTCCGGGGTGGGGGTCGTGGGCTTCAGCGCGACTGCGCGGAGCGAGGGCGGCGGCGGTGGTGGAGGAGGTGGCGGCGGTTCCCAGGCGGTCCGCCTGGCTTTCCGGACTCAGCCATCGGACACCCGGGAGGGGAAGAAGATCTCCCCGCCGGTCGAAGTGGTCGTCCTGGACGCCCAGGGAAACCGGTTCACCGGCGGCGAGATCGAGGTTAAGCTTGAGTTGACCGGCGATCATGACGGGCGCCTCGGTGGGCACCGTACCGAGCGCACCAACTCAGGGGTCGCAACCTTCTCCGATTTGAGCGTAAGCCGCCGGGGGACGTATCGCCTTCATGCCACTGCCGACGGACTCCAAGCAGCCGACAGCGATCACTTCGACGTCACTTCCAAGCACGGAGGCGACGGGGGCGACGACTAGGCGTAGGGTCGCTCTTTCCTTCAGTCTCCTGGCTCTCGCTGCCTGCGGCAGCGGGGACCTGCTCCTTCCCAAAGACGGCGAGCCCGCCCACATAGTCGCCCTTCGGGGCGACAGCCAGGGGGCTACGGTCGGCCAGCCGCTGCCCGACTCGCTGGTGGTCAAAGTCACCGATCCAGCCGATCGTCCGGTGGCCGACGTGGAAGTGGTCTTCGTGCTACCGGCCGGAGCCGATGTGGCACCGGATGCCACCGTTCGTACCGGACCCAATGGTGAGGCGGCGGTCCGCTATACCCTGGGCACTGCCGCCGGCGAGCAGCTGATCGAAGCCCGCGCGAGCGCCATCGTTCCGACAGCCGCTGCCAGCGCGACTTTCAAAGCGATGGCCCAGCCCGCCGCTGCCGAGGCACTGGTGGCTGCGGGCGGAGACGGACAGAGCGGCCAGGTGTCTGCGGTGCTGACTGATTCGCTCTCGGTCCGGGCCGTCGACCACTTTGGGAATGGCGTGGGCGGTGTCGAGGTAACCTGGCGCGCAGGCGGGGCCGGGTCGGTCAGTCCTGCGTCAGTGACGACCGGGGCCGACGGGCGTGCCGCTACCCAGCTGACCCTGGGCGAACGGTCCGGTGCCTTCCGGCCGACGGCCGCGGCCGAAGAGCTCCAGGGCTCTCCGCTTTCCTTCAGCGTCACGGTTATCGGGCCCGAGCTCGGCCTGGTGACCCCGCCATCATCCACGGCGGCCGCCGGCGTTCCGCTCGAGCGCCAGCCTGAGCTCCAGCTGGAGGACGCCCTGGGCACTCCGCTCCATCGGGCCCATGTCGACGTCACCGTGCAGATTGCCGGCAGCGAAGGCTCGCTGGGCGGCAGGACCACGGCGAGTAGCGATGCCGATGGCCACGTTCGTTTCTCCGATCTGCAGATCCGGGGTTCGGTCGGGAGCAGAACCCTTATCTTCGCCGCCGACGGTTTTACCCCGGTCACCTCCGGTCCGATAACTGTCACGGCAGGACCTCCGGCAGCCAGTGCGAGCTCGGCTACGGTGGGGAACGGGGTCGCCGGTACACCGACGGCAATCGAAATTCGCGCCACCGACCAGTTTGGGAACCCGGCCACCGGAGCCGCAGCCCGCATCTCGGTCGCCGTGGAGGGCGCAAATCCTACTCCCGCTCTTCCAGTCACGGAGGCGGGCCCCGGAGCATACTCGGCGTCCTACGTGCCGATCCATAGTGGCGGCGATCAAATCGTGGTTCAGGTAGGCGGTGCGGCGGTTCCCGGCAGTCCCTTCAGCAGTACGGTGGCCCCGGGCCCCACGGATCCCGCTCACAGTACTGCCGAAGTGAATGCGGTCCCGAATGTGTTCTACTTCAACATCAGGGTGGTGATCACCGCTCGCGATGCGCAGGGCAATCCCAGAGGTACCGGTGGCGACCGAGCACAGGTGTCGATAGACGGCGCCGCACCGAGCCCAGCCGGCGACAACGGAGATGGTACCTACTTGGCCGAGTTCTTGAGCTTTTCTCCCAATCATACGGTGGCGATAACGCTAAACGACAGCCCCATACAAGGCAGTCCGTACACCACCCCTTAGAGGGGTGCTTAGTCGTGAAGCACGAATCACTTACGATACTTGGCCAGGGTTGACGCGTGGTCCGGCCAAGGCTATCTTGCTCCGCCTTGTTCCGCCCTGGTGGTGAAACTGGTAGACACGCTATCTTGAGGGGGTAGTGCCGAAAGGCGTCGCGGTTCGAATCCGCGCCAGGGCATCCGACGTCCCGCCACTGTAGCTCAGGGGTAGAGCTCTCGATTCGTAATCGAGCGGTCGTCGGTTCGAATCCGACCAGTGGCTCTCAGCTCCGCACTACCGGTCCTCTCGCTCGAACCGCGCCATCACTCGCAGCACAATCAGCAGGATCACGGTACTCCCCACAGCCAGCACAATGTGCCCGAGTCCGGCTGCGATTCCGATGGCGGCGGTTGCCCATATCGAGGCCGCTGTGGTGAGACCCACTACGCGCTCGTGGTTCTTGTCCATGAAGATGCTGCCGCTGCCGAGGAATCCGATGCCGATTGCCACCGCCTGAATCACCCGGACCGGATCGGAGCGAAGACCTGCCTCGGGACCGGAGTAGTCGGCCACCGCGAGGGTGCTTAGAACGGTGAAAAGGGCGGAGGCAATTCCGACCAGGATATGCGTGCGGAGTCCGGCCGGCTTATGCGCGGCTTCCCGCTCCCAGCCCAGCATGGCCGCCATCCCGCCGGCGAGCAGCAGCCGGAGGAGGAAAGGAAATTCGGCTCGGAAATCGAATTCCATCCCGACCGGTTAGCCGGGCTGGGAGGACCAGTGAGTTGAGCGGCAGTGGCCACACGCCACCGGGCGGGTGGCTTCATCCGCCGGGTCGGTGGTGAGGGCTGTCACGGTAAAGCTGAACCCACAGTTCAAACATCGTAGGGTGATCGTCACCTGGGCTCTCCTGAGCAACACGACACCAGCATGCCACCCCGGGCCGGAGCCTGCGGTGTTCGGCGCCACATCCCGGGTCGCCTTAGCCTCACACTTCTCACCTTCGGTTCCGGACTGCATCTTAGCCCCATGATCTCTTGCCAAACCCTCGGCCCAGTAGGGCTGAGCATGGACGGTGGCCCGGCGCCGCCGGAGCTGATGTGGCGCAAGCATCTGGCGCTGCTGATCTATCTCGCGCGCTCGCCCCGGGGACGGACCCGGGAGCACCTGGTGGGATTGTTGTGGCCGGAGAAGCCCGAGGCTGCCGCCCGCCATTCACTCAACGAGGCCATCCGGGTGTTGCGCCGCTATCTGGGTGACACCAGCGTCGACACCACTGGCGGGCAAGTACGGCTCGCGGCCGAGGCGGTCAGTCTCGACGCCGAACGGCTCGAGCAATTGGCCGACGCCGGGGACTGGGAAGCGGCCGCCGGACTGGTGGCCGGCGACTTTCTCGAGGGGTTTGCCATCGCCGGGGCATCCGAGTTCGAGGATTGGCTCGCGACCGAACGGGCGGCAGTGCGACATCGTTCGGTTGATGTGCTGGTCCACCACAGCGATGAGCTGGTCAGAGCGGGGCAAGCTTCCGAGGCGGCGGCGGTGGCCCATCGAGCGCTCGCCCTGGATCCGGTGTCGGAGCACGCGCTCCAGGCGACCATGCGAAGCCTGGTGCTCGCCGGCGACCGGACCAGCGCGCTGGAGCGGTACGATGCCTTTGCCAATCGGCTCAAGCGCGAGGTGGGAACCGCTCCCACCGCCGAGATCCAGGCCCTGGCTGAACGGGTCCGCCACGAGCGCTCGATTCGACCCCCAATCCGGACCAAAGCCGGCGAGCCCAAGGACAGCGAGTCCCGGGTTTCCCTGGTCGGGCGTCAGGCGGAGCTCTCCGTGCTGGTCGATGCGGCGGCTGCGGCGTGCCGGGAGCGCGCATCCTGCGCTCTGGTGATCGAAGGAGAGAGCGGGGTTGGAAAGACTCGTCTGACCGAGGAGCTGCTCGCCCGGCTGCGTCTGGACGGAGTCACCGTGGCGGCAGTGCGTGCAGTCGAGGCGGATCAGGAAGAAGAGTGGAGCGGCCTCGTTGGACTGGCCCGGAGCGGACTGCTCCAGGCGGGCGGATTGGCCGCCGCCCCCGCGCGAGCCCTGGCCGTGTTCGCCGACGCGAGCCCCGAGTGGGGAGACCGCTTTCCCAGCCTGCCTCGGGACGGTGCGCCGCTGTCGCTGGGGCGGGCGTTGAGCGAGATCCTGCGCGCCGCCGCCGACGAACAGCCGGTTGCGCTCGCGGTGGACGACGCCCAGTGGCTGGACCAGGCATCCATGCTGGCTCTCCTCGCTGCCCTGCGTGATCTGGAGTCGGCTCCCCTCATCCTGATCTTCGCGACCGACTCGGTGCCGCCCCGGATCGAGCTCGACGATCTGCGCAGCCGGCTCGGCCGCAACGTGCGCGGCGCCGCCGTGCGGCTCCGGCCGCTCGATTGGGCCGCGCTCCGGGTCCTGGCCCGGCGGATGTTGCCCGGATTCAGCGAGCTCGAGATCGAACGGGTCGTGCGCCGGGTTGCCACCGACTCGGCGGGATTGCCGCTGCTCGCCGTTGAGCTGTTGCGGGCGGTGGCCTTGGGACTCGACCTCCGAGGCGACGCCAGCGCCTGGCCCGACCCCTACAAGACACTGGATCAGACCCTGCCTGGCGACCTGCCCGATACCGTGCTCGCAGCAATTCGGGTGGACTTCCGCCGCCTGACTCCCCCGGCCCAGCGAGCCTTATCGGCCGCGGCAGTTTTGGGGGATCGGGTCTCACTCGAGATGCTGGCGCGGGTCCTCGGATCGCAGCTCGAGGAAGTCGCCAAGGCGCTGGATGAGTTGGAATGGCACCGCTGGCTGGTGTACGACCCCAGGGGATACACCTTCGTCGCCCGGATCGTACGCCAGGTGATTGCGCAGGACATGCTCACCCCCGGCCAGCGGCAGCGGGTGCTCGAGGCCGCGGGGTTATCGCAACCCGACCTCGTGCATCGGGAGGGGTGATGCGGTCTCGTCGCCACGGCGGTTGGGTTTATGGCGGTGTTGGTCAACGACACAGGCGACGACACGGTGGCGCATGGGCATCGGGACTTAGATCCGGCCGGTGCTCAGTAGCGAGCGCAGTGGGTGCTTGCGGTAGATCGGCTGGTGGGAGAGATAGCGAGCCATAGTCCGGGTTCCCGGCACCAGCAGCTCGTAGCGGTCGAGCAGGATCATCGAGTTCTCCGAGCTCTCGGAGCCACCCGCCGTGGTCTGCAGGAAATTGACGGCAAAGGCAATCGCCTCTGCCTGTTGCTCCGCGCGATCCCCATATCCGTAGCGCTTGGGATCCTTGATCGGCGGCACGCCGGACCAGAGCAACCCCAACTGCACTCGGGACCGCGCCTGCCAGCGATGCCCCAGCTCGTGGGCCAGGGTGTGACGGAGCTGGGTCTGACCGGTCATCCGGGCCGGATCCAGCGCCAATGAATCCCGCGATGCGATGTACTCACCCAGCCGGCCCGCGCTGCGCCCCCGCCTGCCGACCAATCCGATGGGGGCCCGCGGTTGACCGAAGAGCGCATACAGCGAGTCAGCGAAGCTGCCGGCGGCAATCGACCGGGCGGTCTTCCAGAGCATCGCGGAGTCTGCCCCGTTTACCAGCGGTTGTTCTCGGGTCCACTCGGTAGGCTTCACGCTGTCCAGCCAGACCGGATGCGCCGCCAACTCCAGCAGCGGCCCGGGATCGTCGGTCTCGAACACCCCAGCATCAACCCGGAAGAGGTACACCGGCCGGCCCCGAGCCTGGTCTACGTAGGCCAGCGAGACCGTCGAGGGCCGCCATTGCCGGTGGCCGTTGCTCCGCAGCGGGCCCACCAGCGGGACGATGCTGGTAGCGCCATCGGCTGAGCGAAAGACCAGCCCGCTGTCGGTGACGGTGAACTGGCCCCGCACCGGCGGCAAGCCGCAGGCGGAGAGATAGCCGGGGATCACCGCAGCGGTGAGAGCGGATACCCCTGCTCGGGCCTCGAGGTCGGCCCGCTTGAGTCGTAAGCTGTCGTCGGATACTGCGGGAAGCGCCGGGCGCGTAGCCCGCGACACTCGCCGCCGGCGCGCCACTCGATGCAAGCGCGCCCAGCGCGATCAGGCAGTGAGCCGTGACCCGATTCAACGCCGGGCGAAGCTCCCCGGGATCGGGTGGCAGCACTTCCACCGAGCCCACCGGCTGATGCCAGGTGGTCTCGACCAGGATGCCGGTGAGGGCAACGATGAGCACAACCATGGTCACGAGGATGGCCATGGCGGTCCGGCCGAATTGGGGCGAACCGGCGGACGCAACTGAGGCGGCGGGAGCTACGCTGGGCTCGGCTGGCACGGTCGTGTTTCCGCGAGGCTGAAGGTGATGGTTGAGTTAGCTGGGAATCCGAAGCCGCTTGCCGGCGCGGAGCGTGTATTCGATCGGCAGCGCGTTGACCCGGCGCAGTGCGCGGAGCGAGACCCGGTACCGGCGGGCAATGCCGATCAACGTCTCACCGGAACGCACCTGGTGCGTGGCCACCCGGATCCGGTGATGTCTGCCCCAGGCGGGACTGGTCACCGCCCGCATGGCCAGGGCCGACGGAACCGCGACGGTAGGAATCACCAGACGGGTACCCGGCCTTCAGGTGGGCGGTGGAGACCCGGCTGTTGGCGGCGCGGATGTCGCCGACCGGCAGGTGATAGCGGGCCGCGATCCGGGTCAGACGCTCGCCCCGCCGTACGACGTGGGTCAGGAAGTGAACCCGGGCCGAAGGCCGGAGGTCGGCATACGCGTCGGCCACCTTCTCGCCGCTTCCGGCGGGCAGCCGGATCACCGACTGCGAGCGAGGCGGGGTGGCCAGCCGGAGATACTGCGGGTTGAGCTCCCGGATCTCGGCCAAACTCACCTCGGCCAGCCGGGCAATGACGTCCAGGCCGGTGACTCCGGAGACCACCAGCGAGTCGTAGTCGAACGGGGCCGCCACCGGGAGCGCGATCCCGAACCGCTCCGGTTGCTTGGCGACCACCGCCGCCGCGATCAGCTTGGGGACGTAGTCCTGGGTCTCGGCGGTGAGCAGGTCGGTGCCGGCCAGCCGGAAGAAGGCGGCGTCGCTGGTGACGTCGGTGCTGTCCGCCAGGTTGTCCGGCTCATCGCCCGAGGCATCTGCGGTGTCTGCAGCATCCTCATCCACCGCTGCGGAGTCGGCTTCATCGGCCTGGATGAGGGTGTCGGCGACCGCGGTGGTGTCGACGACGGGATCCCATTGGAGCCTGCCCAGGCTGCGCGACACCTTGCCGGCGCCGGCGTTGTACGCGGCCGCGGCCAGATAGAGCGAGCCGAACCGCTCCTTCAGGTGCCGCAGGTAGCGGGCGGCGGCGTCGGTGGCCTTGACCGGGTCGCGCCGCTCGTCGACCCAGGTGTCGATCCGCATCCCGTAGCCCCGGGCGGTTCCCTTCATGAACTGCCACATCCCGACCGCGTGCGACCGGCTGACCGCATCGTTGGAGTAGCCGCTCTCGATCAGCGCCAGGTAGCCGAGATCGCCCGGCAGGCCTTCGGCTTCGAACCGCCGGCGGATCATCGGCTCATAGCGGGCGCCCGCGCTCCAGGAACACGGCCATTCCGGTGCGGGAGACGCTGCTGGAAATAGTCCAGGTAGTACTGCACCCGGGGATGGTCCGCGAAGGTCCGGACATCGATGTCCCAGCTGATCTCGTTGGCGTCGAACGCCGGCACTACTCGCGAATCCGGCGTGGCCTCCGCCAGATCGTTGAGGGTGGCGTCCGCCGCCCGCTCGGGGCTGGGCGAGAGGTCGAGTGTCCGGGAGACGAACGCCCGGAATGGCGGAGACTGCAGCGATGCCCGTCGGAGCCGGCGGAAGTGCGCGCGCGCAACCGGCGAGGGCCAGAAGGTTGGTCCAGAGGATCAGCCGACGCATGCCTGCCAGGGATTAAAGTGCGGAAAATGTGAATTGGTTAACGGCGCTTGCTCATGCACAAAACGGGCCGCGCAATCCCGGATGCCACAACGCTTTGCAGGCAAACACTTAGCGGAGTGAGCCCGGAGCCCGCCGGCCGGCGACCGCCGGCAAAACTCTTTGCGCCCTCGGCAAAACGCAGCTACTTTCCGCCGCGCATGAGCCTCCCCACCCGCGCACGATCCGTACGCCGCGCTTCGCATTCCCAACTTCCGCTGGTTCGTCATCAGCCTTCTGGCGATGACGGTCGCTACCCAGATCCAGGCCGTGGTGGTGGCCTGGCAGATCTACGAGCTGACCCACGACCCACTCTCTCTCGGACTGATCGGATCTGGCCGAAGCGGTGCCGTTTATCGGCTTCGCGCTCTTCGCCGGGCACGTAGCCGACCGGGTCAATCGGTTGCGGATATCACTGATCGCATTGGCAGTTCTCCTCGGCTGCTCCCTTACTCTCTTCGGCTTCACCCTCCATCCCGGCAGCATTGCGGTACACCGGGTCTGGCCGATTTACGCGGTGATCTTCGTCAGCGGCATTGCCCGCAGCTTTCTCCAGCCGGCGCGGTCGGCCTTGGGTGCCGAAGCTGGTGCCCCGAACGCTCTATCCCAATGCCGTCACCTGGCGCAGCTCCGCCTGGCAGTTGGCCGAGGTGGTCGGCCCCGCCATCGGTGGCTTGGTGTATGGCTTCGGGAGCGCCCGAGCCGCGTACGGAGTGGACGCGGCGCTCATGGCCATGGGGGTCGTGTCCCTGACCCGAATGCGACACACGCCCCGGCCGGGCCCGCTGTCGGGCGAGTCGTTTCTGGAGAGCCTGGCTACCGGAGTCCGATTCGTCCGGGGTCAGCCGGTCATCCTGGGAGCCCTCACCCTCGATCTGTTCTCGGTGCTCTTCGGCGGAGCGGTGGCTCTCCTGCCGGTCTTTGCCGCGGAGATCCTCCACGTTGGTCCCGAGGGGCTGGGAATCCTCCGAGCGTCACCGGCAGTAGGCGCCGTCTTCATGTCGCTGGTCATGGCTCACCGTCCCCCGCTTCGCCGAGCCGGCCGCACTCTGCTGGTGAGCGTGGCGCTCTTTGGGCTGTCGATGATCGGCTTTGGCCTCTCCCGCAACTTCTTCCTCTCGACCGCGCTGCTGGCGCTGAGCGGCATGGTCGACACCGTGAGCGTAGTGGTGCGCTCGACCCTGCTCCAGGTCTTGACGCCGGATCACCTGCTCGGCCGGGTGGCTTCGGTGAACGCGATCTTCATTGGAAGCTCGAACGAGCTGGGAGCGTTCGAGTCGGGCACCGCCGCGCGTCTGATTGGAACAGTGCCGTCGGTGGTGCTGGGAGGGATGCTGACGCTGGTAGTGGTTGCGGTGACGGCGATCAGGGTGCCGCCGCTGCGGCGGCTGAAAGAGATTCGCTAATACACCGTCAGGCTTGGCTCAGGGGTTTCGCGCAGCAGGCCGGCGAGGCGGCGGAGTCCATCTTCCAATCGTTCCCGGCCCACGGTTGCCCCTAAGCAGACCCGCACCGCGTGCGGTGCGCTCTGCCGTCCCACCATGAACTCCTCGGCGCTGTTGACCACCACCCCGCGATCCCGGGCCCGAGCCACAAAGGTCTCGGTGCGCCAGGGCTCGGGCAGAGAGATCCAGAGATGGAAGCAGGGCTCCAGGGATTGCTGCAGCCAGGGCCCCAGGATCTTCTGCGCCAGCGAGTGGCGGGTGGCGATTTCGGTTCGCTTCCAGTCCGCCATGGCGGTGGCCTTCCCGCTCTCGATCCAGGCAGTCGTGATCTCCGCCAACAAGGGAGCGGTGAGCCAGGTGGTCGCCCGGATCGTGGCCGCTACCCGCTCTACCCGATGAGCTGGCGGCACGACGTACCCGATCCGGAGCCCCGGCGCCAGACTCTTGGAGGTGCCGGTGATGTAGTAGGTGTGGGCCGGCGCGAGGGCCGCGATCGGCGGGACCGGCGGGGAAGGAAGAAACCCGTTGACATCATCCTCAAGGATCGCGACATCGTGGGCCTCGGCAACTGCCGCAATCTCCTGGCGCCGAGCGAGCGGCATGGTGCGTCCGGTGGGATTCTGCAGCGTGGCCATGCAGAAGAGAGCACGGGGAGAGCTGGAGCGGCAGGCGGCCTCGAACCCTGCGGGAGTCAGGCCCTGCTCGTCCATCGGCAGGCCCCGAAGCTCGAGATGCAGCAAGCTGGCGAGGGCCTTGATTCCGGAGTAGGTCACCTCCTCCGTAAGAATCAGATCTCCCGGGCGGGTGATGGCGCCGAGCACTATCGCGGCCCCGTGCTGGGCCCCACTGGTAATCACCACCCGCTCGGGCTCGACGAACAGGCCGGCATGTTGTAGCCATGCTGCGCCAGCGGCCCGATGACGAGCCATGCCGGCTGCAGGCTGATAGAAATCCAGCAGCCGGTCGAGATCAGGTCGCTGGGAGAGGGCCTGGAGCGCGCGGGCCGGCGCTGGGTCACGGCGGTCCCGTATCAGGCGCCCCTTGCTGAGATCGATCAGCTCGGGGTCTTCGCCCTCGTCAGCGGTGTCTTCCTCAACCCTCGTTTTCCTGCGTACGAAAGTGCCCCGGCCTACCTCGCCGCTCAGCATCCCGAGTTCCTCGGCAAGCGCGTAGGCGCGACTCACCGTCCCGATCGCAATACCTAAGCGTGAGGCCAGCTCCCGCTGGGTGGGCAGCCGCACGCCGGGAGCGAGGATGCCGGCATCGATATCGGCTTGGAGGGCGGCCAAGAGCGCTTGGTATTTGGGTTCGATCTGGGAGGAAATGCTTGGCGACCACATTGTCATAGTGACAATCTGCCGTTTGACACCAATTGTGTCAACATTGATATTGGTCAAATCATGCCGACCCTCCGCAATCACTCAGCCCCCGACCTCCGCCCGGTGCCGCCTCATCTCTCGGTGGAATCGGTTCCTCCCCGACGGGCGAACCCCCGGATTGCGCTGCTGATCTGGCTCTGCCTGTGTGCGATCTGGGGCTCGACCTGGCTCGGAATCAAGCTGGGACTACGCGATCTTCCCCCGCTCACCTTCGCCGGGATCCGCTTTGCGCTCGCCGCGATGGTGCTGGGAGCGCTGATCGCGGTCCGTCGAGTGCGCTTGCCCTGGGCCGCGCGAGACTGGAGGCTGCTCGCCTACACCGGTTTCCTGACCATCACCATTAACTATGGTCTGGTCTTCTGGGGTGAGCAGTACATCACGTCCGGACTGGCCGCGCTGCTCAGTGCCACCGTACCACTCTTCGGACTGCCCCTGGCGCATCGCTACCTCGCGGCCGAGCCGATGACGCTGGCGCAAAGTGACGGGTGTGCTGCTCGGCATGCTCGGTATCGCGGTCATCTTCTCCGGTGAGCTGGGGATCGGCGGGCCCCGGGCGCTCGTGGGCCAGTGTGGGGATTATGGCCGCGGCGCTCGCGGCCGCGCACGCCGGCGTGCTGGTCAAGGCGCGCGGCACTCACATTGAGCCGGTAGTGCTGGCAGGGATTCAGATGGCGGGCGGCTGCATTCCGCTTCTGATTGGCGGCATGGCGCTGGAGGGGAATCCGCTCCGATTTCACTGGACTCCGCTGGCGTTTGCGAGCCTGGCCTATCTCACCATCCTCGGGTCGGTGGTCGCGTTCCTGATGTACTACTGGTTGATCCGCCACATGGAGGTGACCGGCGTGCTGATGATCCCGCTGGTCACGCCGTTCGTCGCGGTGCTGGTCGGGCTGCTGTTTGCTGGGGAGCCAGTTGGTTGGCACGCGGCGGTAGGCGGGAGCGCCATCATAGCCGGTGTGGCGCTGGCGGTGTTGCGGGTGAAGGCGGTGAGTAGGAAGAGGTGAGAGGGGTTCCACCTCTCACCTCCCCCGCTCGCCTCTACGCGGCCGACTCTCCTGCCCGACGCGGCTTCCTGGTCTCCACCTGCCGCTTGAGCCAGTCGATCTGGTCCTTGATGGTCTGTCGGGTTGCCTTGGTGGCCAGCCAGTCGAGGGCTCGATTCCGCTCCTCTTCGGTAAAAACCGGCGAATCAGCGAGACGCTGATAGAAGGCAACCTGCTTCTCCGTAGGAGAGTAGGGTCCGGTACGGCCAACCGCTTCGCTCCGTTCGGTCCCGGTGCCCCCCGCCGCACGTTGGGTCTCGATGACTCGAGTCTGCCCTGATTGCCGCGCTGTGGCGATGATCTGGGCCCGGACGTTGCCCGGAATCAGCCGGAAGCGGGCGTTACGCGCCGCCTTCATGGCTCCGTGCTCGTACCAGTGAGGGTTCAATTGGCGGCCCCGCTCTCCGACCACTTCCTCTCCCGCCAGAATTCGAAGCACAAAATCACGGATGGCGGGCTCGTTGAAGTTTTCGGCCATCCACGCCAGGTAATCCCGACCTTCGGCGCTGGCGAGCAGATCCCGGTAGGTCTTACCGCGATACTTCTTGCCCGGGACTCTTGCGTCCAGATCGAGCTGGACCGGGTCGTAGTACAACGGCTGGCGCTTGACCCCAATGACCTGATCGAGGCGGACGTCCTGTCCAGTGGGGGACACCGCAAAGCGCGCCGCCTTGACCTTGAAGAGCGCCTCCCTGTCCTCGCCGTCTCCGATCATTTCGTACTGCAGGTCCTCCTCCCGAATTACCTGTCCCTGGGAGACCAGCGCCATGCAGCACTCGTCTACCCCGCTCTTCGAAAGGCCGACCACTTCCTGCCCATTCTCCCGTATCACGTAGACCAGATCAGTGCTGGCCACGCCCTCCAGCTCCTTCCGGAAAGCTTCCTCATCCATCCGGTCCATCAATTGGAAGGGATCCCATGGCTTGGGCTCTGCGGGCGCTTCGATGGGTCTGGGCATCATCTGACATGGCTTTCTCCGATCTATGTGCAGGGACGGGGCGAGTCGGTCCGTCCTCGTTGTGATCGAAAAATAGCTCCGCCGGTGGTCAAGTCAACGCCATCTAACACATTATTAGACACCATGTTACGCCGGTAGGATTAGCTTTATTTCGCGGTTTATTCGGGAGGAGGGATGCGCGCTCCGATGGAACTCTCTAAATGAAGTCGGGGGCCCAACTTACAGGGCCCCCGCTAGAGCAGAATTGGAGCAGGATTATTCATCGCGTTGCTTCTTGTAAAGCCAGTACTCGGGTCCGGCTAGATTCTCCGGCCAGTCATCGAAGTGGAGATCACCCCTCCAGGCCTCACTCTCGGCCTCTCCTTCGTCATCCGGCGTTGCCCACGGGAGATCTCCTCCGGTGTCCCATGGTAGCCCGTCATGTTGGCTCATAGAGTCCCTCGCTGGTGGCACCGCACCATGCGGCACCTACCCTGAAATGCCGTGCCGGGGCACCCGGTTTGGCCCCTCAGCGCCTATAATCGCAAGTCGCGGGCCTAGCCGACGTCGCGGCCCTGCAAGGTGTTACAACTGGTACGTGCCGGCTGTCTACGAGGTGGGACGGGTCATGCGAGGGCCTGGCTTCGAGGCCTTCAGGGGTGGCGCCGCATCCGCTCGGTGGCTACAATTCCGCCTCCTCAGAGTTCCGGGACGTAGCGCAGTCCGGTAGCGCACTGCAATGGGGTTGCAGGGGTCGCGGGTTCAAATCCCGCCGTCCCGATTGGCCAGTTCGTACGAGTAGCGGAGACCAACCTGTACCGATTCCTTAGCACACTCGCGTTAGTCGGTTTGTTCGCGTGCGGCCGCGCCGGCGATGAGAAGGCCGAGCGCAAGCCGGCCGGCTTCAGCCCTTCTCTCGGCGTCGACACTAGTGCGATGACCAAGACTCCCTCAGGTCTGCGCTATCAGGACCTGGCGAAGGGGCAAGGGGCCGAAGCGACCGCGGGTAAGAATGTGTCGGTTCACTATACCGGCTGGCTTCCCAACGGGGAAAAGTTCGATAGCAGCCGGGACCGCAATCAGCCCTTCGGATTCACTCTGGGAGCAGGACAGGTCATCGCGGGGTGGGATGAAGGCGTAGCGGGGATGAAGGTCGGCGGACGGAGGAAGCTCGTAATTCCTCCCGATCTCGGGTATGGCACGGCCGGCGCTCCCCCGGATATTCCTCCCGGCGCCACCCTGGTTTTCGAGGTCGAGCTCCTCGACGTTCGCTGAAGCAGGTTACTGGAGCTAGGGTGCGGTCGGCGCTGGCTGACGTAGAATGATCTCTACCTGTCCCGGCCGGTTTTCCTCCCACGACGTTACCTCGGCCGGCGCGGTCGAGACCTCCCAGAGGCCAGGAAGCAGAAAGTCGCCGGTTCGCACGCTGAGGCTGTAGCGGCGCGGACTCTTACTGCGAAGGAGGAACTCACCATTTGAGTTGGTGAACACCGTCTCGCCCCCCAGGTCCACTGCAGCACCCTCGATCGGGATTCCCCTGATCATCCCGCACGATGCCCCGGACCACGTAGCGGGCAATGCCCCCGCCGATCTGCTGCGGCTGCTACTCCGCCCAGGGCGCCCATGTACAGGAAGGTGCTGCCGGTCGCGGCGTAATCGACGGTCCCGTCAGGTCTGATGTAGGTGCCAAGACTGGTGGAGTAGTTACCCAGCTGCAATCGCGCAGTCAGATTGAGCGCACTGCGAAACGGATTGAACGGCTGGAGTGGCTGGTGCACGATCTGGTAGTCCACCCCAAACTCGCCGAACGGCGTCACCAGATTCGCACCAAAGAGCACTGTGGGATGTCCGTTGTGCACTGAGATCTGCTGGCTCACTCCCAGTCTTGGAGAGAGCCGCCAGCGCAGATTGAGCAGGGGAGTGGTCGTGGTAGGTTGACCTTCCGGCCGGCTCTGCAGCACGAACACTTCGGCGTCCAGCCACCTGCTCAGCTCCCGGCCCAGGGCGTAATAGGAGCTGAGGTTTCTGATGCCTTGCGAGCGGGAATCGTAAACCCCGGCCGTGAGTCGGATCTCACGCAGGCGTCCACCTACGAAAGCGGTATTGCCAGTCGCCCGAAGCGGCGGCTTCGAGTCGGCGGAATCCTGAACGTAGTTTTGCCGACCCACCCCCACCGTAAAGGTGGGGGTCAGGTCATAGGTGAGGGATGCGTTCTCCCGGTCCACCTCAGTCTGATTGGGAGTGGGCACCGGCACCCGATGGAAGCGGTCGGGGTTCCACACATACGAACCGGTCAGCCCCAGCCTTCCCTGCCGCAAAGCGACGCTCGAGGCGGCATAAATCCGTCCGGAGCCCACCCCAGCGACGAAGCCGGTGGTGACATTGGGGGTCGGTTGCCACTCCAGCCCCGGCAGTATGGTCTGGTTGCGGGCAAAGATGGCGCTGGTGGTGACCCGGACCGTCGGAGCGGCCCGGTGTTGGAAGAAGATGGCCCCCATGGGCTTCTCGATGTTCACCGGCTGGAACGACGGTGCTCCTACACCCGCCGAGCTGGCACCGCCGAAGGCGAGAAAGGAGGTGCGCTCGTTACCACCGGCGTAGCTCGCTCCCTGCACCAGAACGTTATACCCGGGGGTGAAGACATCGGTCGGCAAGCGCATGACCAGCGCATCGTTGCCGAGGCGGAGAGTGTCTTTTTTGATCGCCGTCCGGAGAAATGCGCCCGCCCGGAGCCCATTCAGGTATCCCAGGCCGATCCAGCCGTCCACTCCGGAGCGCCAGAAATTCGCGGTGACCCCGTACCCATCAACCAGGGACGAGCCGCCACCCTGCACCTCGACCACGGTCTGGGCGTTCGACCGGAGGGGAAGTCCCATCGCCACCACGCCGAAGATGGCGAAGCGGAGAAGTCCCGCTTTTCCAGCGGCGGACATCAGGGACGAGGAGTGCCCGCCGCCGAATCGGCGGCGAGTGAGGCTAGAACGGGGGTGAGGGTGGTGTCGATGTTAAAGCGGGAGAATCGCAGGCTCAGCCGGGTGGGCGCTGTTGCCGCGTCCCAGCTCACCATGGCGCGACGGAGGCGATGAGGCAGGAGCGGGAAGCCACCGGTGGTCTGGTTCGGATTCCGTCCGTCTGAGATCGTGAGCTGCTGCACCCGTCCCAGATGGGCGCTCAGGTTCTCCAGCTGCACCCACGCCTTCCTGGCTGCAGGGTCGTACCCGAACTGTTTGATCGCCACCTCTTCCTTGCGCAGCGGCTGTTTCTGGTTGAGGTAGACGACGTGCGGCAGCAGGATGCGAACGTTCAGCCCGGTCGCGGTGCGGGCTCCGCTCATGGCGCTCAGGATGTTGAACCAGGCCGGCAAACTGTCGCTGGTGGCTTCGTAGAAGACGGTGTGGGTCCCCCGGGGCGGGAGCCGGAAGCTCATTTCGGAGAGCTTTACCCGAATCCGGCTGGTGTCGAGGGGCACGTCGGCCACCTCGCCGAGCATCAGTGATGGTAAAGCCCCGGACTTCGAGCACCACCGTGATCGGGAAGATCGAAGCATTCTGCAGCTGAAAGCTCGAGCGGGCGCGTTCCTGATATTCTGCAATTGGGGGACTGACCGATTGGGCCCCGAGTCCCCGAGCGAGCAGTAAGCACATCCCTCCAGCCGCCAGAACTGCACCGGGGAGCCTCTGCGTCACTGGGTCACCACACGCAGGTTGAGCACCCCGACATAGGCGCCCGCCGGCAGGGTGGGGAAGCCCACCAGATTCAGCTGCAGGTCCAGGTTGTCGGTCCGCGATGAGTTCTTGTTGGCACCTGAGATATTCACCCCAAAGAGATGGAGGCTGCCACCGGCCGTGCCCACTCCTCCGACGGCGTTCTGGCTGATTGCCGTAAATGCCACCGGAATCCCGGTGGCCATCCGTCCCTGAACCCGGCTCGATGGAATCAGAGTGATGCCACCCACCAGCGCCGCTGCCGGGGTAGAGAAATAGGCTACCAGATCTACCGTGTTGGTTTGTCCCGGATTGACGCTCCAGGTCGTCTGGATAACGACCGGCGAAGGAAAGCTGTTCAGGGCGTTGTCTACCACGGCCGGGATGCTCTGCGCTGCGCCGGAAGTGACCATCACGCCAAGATTACTGATCGAGGCGGCTGCCAGAGAGATGACTTGGGCCTGGCCGGAAAGCTCCCGCGCCCTGGACGTCAGGATCACGCACAGGGCGACGGGGATCAATCCAAGTTTGCGAAACCGCATTGGTTTCCGAGTTGCTAGCGAGGTCCGGATGTTACTGGACAATCGCCTGAAGGTTGAGCGTACCGGTATAGTTACCCGCCATAGTGGTGGTGCCGGTCAGGTTCAACCGCAGATCGAGCTGGTCGGTCCGGGTACCGAAGTAGCTTCCGGCCGCAACCGCCTGGCTGAAGAGCTGAAGGCTTCCACCGGCCACACCCACGCCGCCAACCGCGGCAGCGCTGAACGGAGCGTAGGCAGTGGCATTGACCCGACCTTCTACCTTGGTCGACGGGATGAAGTCCGCCCCGTTGGCCAGAGCCTGCGCCGGAGTGCCAAACCACCCGATCAAACGCACCGAGGCGCCGCCGGTCAGGTTCCACGCGGTGGTCAAGCTCACCGGCGTGAAGTTGTTCACGTTCGAGTTATCGGTGATGCTCGCCAGGGTCGCCGTCGATGCATTGGGGCTGACCGTCAGCGTTGCGGCCTTCGTGGCCGTCAGGGCCACCGTGGCCACGTTCGAAGTCAGTCCGGCCTGAGCGAACGCCGGGGTCGCGCCGATCAGAAGCAGCGCGGCGACGCAAGTCAGGGCCTTCTTGCTGATGACGTACATTCTCGACTCCGGGCTAAGGTTCGGACTCATCTCGTTGCTAGCTGAACTCCGTGTCTCGTAACCCCTAAGTACAAGACGCGTGCCCGGCCGTTACACAGTCCGGAGGCCCAGATTCTTTACAGCCAAACCGGGGGTCTGCTTGTGAAAGGAAGGAACTTGCAGGCGCACCGATCGCGAATCAGTTAGCGAATGCGACCAGGTCGGAGGTACGGCGGACTATCTGAGTTTAAAAGAGTGGGCCGCAATCATTTATGCGCCAGGGCATGAGCAAGCGCCCTTCTGGCAGAATGAGCTAGATGCGCGGGCTAAACCTTTCTCCCAGCGTGCTTTGTATCGTGTTCGTTACAATCCCTGTCGGATTCCCTTCCAAAGTGCTGGTCTTGGCACGAACGGGCCGTTCTCCGTCAAAATGCGACAGTCGGATGCAGCCCGAGGCGCGGTTATTCGTCCTTGTCATGGCCCCGATGATCCTCGTCCCGGCCCCGGTCGTGATCCCGCATGCTGCCGGGGCGCACCAGTTGAATGGTGCCCTGGAATGATTCCAGGGTTACCTGGGCGCTGCCCGAGCCCAAGGTGAAGTTGAACCCTTTGCCCTTACGGGTGCCCTGCAACGGCACCGGAAACTCGGACTCGAACTCACCGTTATAGGTGGAAACCGCTACGCTCGCGTTGGTCCCCTCGGCTACGGTCAAGGTGATATCGCCGTTGTGGGTCGAGAAAGAGTATCGGCCGCCGTCCCGGATGGGGCCGGCGTAGGAGATATCGCCGTTCACCGTATTGGCATCGACGCTGGCGGCTTCGATGATCCGCAGCTTGATCTCTCCGTTGACCGTCTCAGCCATGACCTCGCCCGAGCTGTTGATCACGGCCACGTCCTCGTTCACCGAATTGACGCTGATCCGTCCCTTGGCGTTGCGGAGGGATACCGAACCCTGAACCGACCGCAGCGAAACCAGGCCTTCGCCGCCGTTGACGTTCACCTCGCCCTCGACGGTTTCGACGGTAATGGGTGCTCGGATTCCGTCTACCCTGGCGTTGGTATGCACTCCAGAGATCTTGAGACCGATCCAGGGCGGAGCGGAGATCTTGAGATCGACATCCTCCGGCGGCCCATGCCGGCCCTGAGTGCGGACGCTCACCGCGGTGGCCGAGCTGGAGACCTCGACCCGGTCGCGACTCGAGGTGGAGGCCTCCACCCGCACCGCGTTGCGGTTCCAGGCGCGGACGGTGACTTCGCCGCCATAGGCGCTGACGTCGAGTCGCTGGCCGCGTCCAACGTTGACCGTCGTGTCGACCTGTTGGGCCGCAGCGAGCGCCAGAGCACCGGTCACCAGGGTGAGTAGCACGGTAAGGCTTCCTTTCAGCTCACCGGCACGAGGGCGGCGGCTTGACGCAGGAGATCAAGCTTGCGCCGCATCGTCTCGGCCAGGTGGGTGTTGAGGTACAGGTTGGCCGGATCGGCATCGAGGGCGCGTTGGGCCTGACCGATCGCCTGATCGATGGCCCGCAGGTTTTGCTCGATTACCCGCACGGTGCTGCTGTCCAGTTGGCCGCGCCCGTTAGCCAGGACCCGCTCCAGGTCGGCCACGGCCGCGGCATAGCTCTGCGTGGCGCTGGGCCGGGCGACGGCGTTGACCACTGTCGGCTGAGGAGCAGGAACGTTCGCGATGGGGACGGCTGCCGGCTGGGAGGGTCCGCTCCGGAGCAGCCACACGGTTCCACCCGAGATGCTCATCAGGGCAATGCCGGCGGCTGCCAGCTGGGGCAGGGAGAAGCTCCAGCGGCGGGGGTTCCTCCGCGAGGTCAGGTCTACCACTGCGGTCGCCGCGGGCGGCGTGGCTCCAATCCGGCTGGCGATCTCGGGCCAGAGATCTCGTCGCGGGCTCTGCTGCTTCAGGGTTCGCGCGCGCCGAACTACCCGGCGCAGATCGCCCACGATCCCCGAACATTCCGCACAGCTTTGGAGATGCGATTCGAGCGCGATGCGCTCCCCCTCGCCCAGCTCGCCATCCACGTACTCCGACAAACGCTCAGTCCATTGATCGCTCATGGTCTCGCTCCTACCGCTCAAGGTGCTGGCGCAGCGCCATGCGGGCCCGGTGCAGCTGCGATTTGGAGGTCCCGGTGGCCAGTCCCAACATTTCGGCGATCTCCTCGTGCCGATATCCCTCCACATCATGCAGCACGAACACTTCCCGCGCCCCGTCGGGCAGCCGCTCCAGCGCAGCCTCGAAGTCCATTGCCAGCTCCGGACCCGGCCGCCGGGTGGGAAGAGTTTCCAGCGCCGCGTCACTGTCGAGGTATCGCTTCCGCCGGATCCCCAAAGTCTCCCGCCGACCCAGAATCACGTTGACCGCGAGCCGGTGGAGCCAGGTGCCAAAGGCGGCCTCGCCCCGAAAGGTGCCTAGCTTCTGCCACGCCCGGACGAAGATGTCCTGGGCCACCTCATCCGCGTCGTCGTCGTTGAGCATTCGGCGGACGAGCCCGTACACCCGGGGCACATGGGTCCGATAGAGCCGCTCGAACGCGCTGGCATCGCCGCTTGCGGCCAGAGTTGCGTCCACTGCGTCCGGATCGGTCCTACCGGTCTGTTCGTGCTCCAGTGTCGCCACTCCGAGGCCGAGTTGGTTCATTGCGGATGGATTGGATCGTCCGATGGCCCAAAAGGTTGCAGGCTCCAGAGCGGATGGCTAGCCTTGATACTGAAGACATGGCCACAGTGACTCAGCCCCATCATATCAGCGCACCAACCGGTGCCGCGTTGTCCTGCCTGGGTTGGCACCAGGAAGCCGCGCTGCGGATGCTCATGAACAACCTCGATCCCGCGGTGGCGGAGCGGCCCGAGGAGCTGATCGTCTACGGCGGCGGCGGGAAGGCGGCCCGCAATTGGGAATGCTACGAGCGCATCGTCGCAACCCTCAAACGGCTGAAGAACGATGAGACGTTGCTGGTCCAGAGTGGGAAGCCGGTCGGGGTGTTCCGGACTCATGAGGAGGCGCCCCGGGTTCTGATTGCCAACGCCAACCTGGTCCCCCGCTGGGCCACCTGGGATGAGTTCCGCCGGCTGGATGCACTCGGGCTCACCATGTACGGGCAGATGACGGCGGGCTCCTGGATCTACATCGGGACTCAGGGAATCCTGCAGGGCACCTACGAAACCTTTGCCGAATGCGGCCGCCAGCACTTCGGCGGCAGCCTGGCAGGCACGGCTGGTGGTCACCGGTGGCCTCGGAGGCATGGGTGGGGCGCAGCCGCTGGCGGCCACGATGAACGGAGCTGCTTTCCTGGGAGTGGATGTCGACGAGCAGCGGATCCGGCGACGGGTGGAAACCCGCTACTGCGACCGGTTGGAAACCGATCTCGATACTGCGCTGCAGCTGGTCGGAGAGGCCAGAGCCCAACGTCGAGCACTATCCGTGGGTCTGGTTGGCAATATCGCGGAGGTGTTGCCCGAGCTGGCTCGCCGGGGGATCGTGCCGGATGTGGTCACCGACCAAACCTCGGCTCACGATCTTCGGCTGGGATACATCCCGGCCGGGCTGACCCTAGCCGAAGCCGCGCGGATGCGCGAGGCCGATCCCGCCGGGTACGAGCGCCGGGTGCTGGATTCGATGGCGGCTCACGTCAGAGCCATGCTCGATCTCCAGGGAAAGGGCGGGGTGGTCTTCGACTACGGCAACAACCTGCGGGGGCAGGTGGCCGACCATCGAGGCATGAAGGAGGCCTTCAAGATCCCCGGATTCGTGCCCGCCTTTATCCGGCCGCTTTTCTGCAAGGGGGCCGGTCCGTTTCGCTGGGTGGCCCTCTCCGGTGACCCCGCGGATATCGCGGTGACCGATCGTGCGGTACTGGACACGTTCCCCCGCAACGCGTCGCTCGCTCGCTGGATCCGGCAGGCGCAGGAGCGGGTCGCATTTCAGGGTTTGCCCGCACGGATCTGTTGGCTGGAGTACGGGGAACGAGCGGAGCTGGGCGCCCGCTTCAATTGGCTGGTGCAGAAAGGAAAGGTCGGCGCTCCCATCGTGATCGGCCGGGACCACCTGGACACCGGGTCGGTCGCGTCGCCGAACCGGGAAACGGAGGCAATGCAGGACGGCTCCGATGCCATCGCCGATTGGCCGCTCTTGAATGCGTTGCTCAACACCGCCTGCGGGGCGAGCTGGGTCTCCCTTCATCATGGTGGTGGGGTAGGGATCGGGTACTCGATTCACGCCGGCATGGTGGCGGTGGCGGACGGAACCGCCATGGCCGAACGGCGGCTCCAGCGCGTGCTCACAGCGGATCCGGGGACCGGCGTCATGCGCCATGCCGATGCGGGGTATGATCTCGCCATACAGACCTCGAAAGAGCGCGGACTCGACCTGCCGATGGTCGATTGAGCCACAATCCATGAAGGTGCTCGGGAACATCGGCCAGCTAGTGACTTGCAAGGCCGAGGGAGGGCAGGGCGACGTTCACTCAATCGCCGACGCCGCTCTGGTATGGGACGAGGGCGTGATCGTCTGGGCCGGACCAGAGCGGGAGCTGCCGAAGGAGCACCGCAGCGCCGATCGGATCGACGCCGGAGGGCATCTCGTCATTCCTGGCCTGATCGACTGCCATACTCATCTCGCCTTTGGCGGCTGGCGCGCCGGGGAGTTCGAGCAGCGCATTCGGGGACAAAGCTATCTGGAGATCGCCCAGGCCGGCGGAGGCATAGCCGCCACGGTGCGGCAGACGCGAGAGGCCACCGAACAGCAGCTGGTGGAACGGGCCGGCCGGTTTCTCGAAGCGATGCTGGCACTCGGTGTCACGACGGTCGAATGCAAGAGCGGTTATGGGCTCAGCGAGGAGGCAGAGCTCAAACTGCTGCGGGTGTATCGCCGGCTGGCCCAGGAGCAGCCGGTGCGGCTGGTGCCGACCTTTCTCGGCGCCCATGTAGTTCCGGCGGAGTTTCGCGACCGCCGGGCTGCATACGTGGACCTGCTGGTGAATCGCCTCATTCCGACAATTGCGCGGGAGCAGCTCGCCGCGGCCTGCGATGTGTTCCTGGAGGAATCGGCGTTCAGTGTGGACGAAGCCCGCCGCATCCTCCGCGCCGGACAGCAATCGGGTCTTGGTGCCAAGTTGCATGCCGACCAGTTGACGAGCAGTGGTGGGGCCGAGCTGGCCGCGGAGCTGGGTGCGCTGTCAGCCGATCACCTCGAGCACATTTCCGACCGAGGTATTGCAGCCCTGGCCCACGCCGGGGTGGTCGCGGTGAGCTTGCCGCTGGCTTCACTCTACCTGGGTCAGGCGCCCCTGCCGGCGCGCCGCCTGATCGACGCCGGCGTCGCCGTTGCGGTGGCCACCGACTTCAATCCGGGAACGGCGCCGAGCTATCACCTGCCCCTGGCCCTCACGTTGGCGTGCACTCTCCAGCGCATGACGCCTCAGGAATCGCTCAAGGGTGCCACTCTCTATGCCGCCCGCGCGGTGGGCCTGGAGCAATCGTTGGGCTCACTGGAGCCGGGAAAGGCGGCTGACTTCGCGGTGATCGATGCTCCCGACGTGAATCACTGGCTGTACCACTTCCGCCCTAATGCCTGCATCATGACCACTGTCGCTGGCATCACTCGCTGGTCGGCGGCGAATGGCGCGCATCAACCCGCCTAAAGTCGCTCGCCGCGACACCGCTCCCAACGATCCCCGAGTCGGCCACCTGCTCGGTACCGGGTTACGCGGAGCCGGCGCTCCTCGAGCCATCCTGCTGGGCTTTCCTTCCGACGAAGGCGTACGGCGCAACGGTGGGAGAGTCGGCGCGGCCGCCGGGCCTGACGCGCTGCGCACGGCACTCTACCATCTCGTCCCCGATGCCCGTTCCCCCCGCTTCGTGGAGTTGCTCCGCCACACTCGCGACCTGGGAGACCTGGAGGTTTCCGGCGACGTGGAGTCGGACCAGCGGAACCTGGGCGAAGCTATCGCGCCCTACCTCGACAGCGGGACCTTTGTGGTCGTGCTCGGCGGTGGGCACGAGACGTCCTACGGCCATTTTCTGGGATACACCCGCGGGGGACAGCGGGTAGAAATCATCAACTGGGATGCTCACGCCGACGTGCGCGAGCTCAAGGAGGGGAAAGCGCACTCCGGATCGCCTTTCCGGCAGGCGATCGAAGACCCATCGGGTCGCTGCCGGCGCTACACTGTCGCCGGGCTGCAGCCCCACCTGGTGGCGGAGGCTCATCTCGAATTCGTCAAGCAGCACGGAACAGCGGTCTGGCGAGAGGAGGTCGTGCCTGAGACCATCGAGACACTCTACCGCGGCGGCTCCAGCCCGATGCTGGTCTCCTTCGACCTGGATGCCGTGGATCAGGCGGAAGCGCCGGGCGTCAGCGCGCCGAACGCAGCCGGTCTCACCAGCGGGCTGTGGCTGTCGGCCGCGTACCATGCAGGCCGCTGTGGCGCGGTGACATCGGCTGATGTGGTAGAGCTCAATCCCCAGGTGGATCGCGACGGCCAAACCGCACGATTGGCGGCGCTCACCGTGTGGCAGATCCTCCGCGGGCGAGCCGAACGGCTCTAGTTGGAACCTCCTTGCGCGTCCCCAAGACGCGGTGCACTGTAGAGCCAAATCCAGAAGCATTCCTCGAGTACGATCTTGGAGGCGCCATGACACTGCGTGTGTGGGGCATCTTCCTCTCGTTCTGCCTCCTGAGTGTCCAGCTCGCTGGAGCCCAGGTCCGCCAGGTCACCGGTCGGGTTACCAATTCCGAGACCGGTCAGGGACTTCCGGAGGCCACCGTTTCAGTCAACGGAACGCGAATTCTGGCCCAAACCGGCAACGAGGGAAACTATGTCCTCAATGCTCCGGAGGGCGATCTTACCCTGGTGGTCAGGGCGATCGGCTACAAGCGCCGGGAAGTGGCGGTGCCGGCATCCCAAGGAACGGCCGATGTGGCGCTCGAGCCCGACGTGTTCAAGCTGCAGGAGGTCGTCGTCACTGGTCAGGCCACGGGAGTGGAGCGGCAGAACCTCCCCAATGCGGTCGCGACCGTCGATGCGGCTGACATCAGTCGAGCTCCTACTCCGACTCTCGAGAGTGCACTGCAAGGCAAGATTCCCGGTGCGTTGATTCAGGCCAACTCCGGCGCTCCCGGCGGCGGCATTCAGCTCAATCTGCGGGGCGTGTCCACCATCAACTCCAGCGTCGATCCGCTTTTTGTGGTCGATGGGATTGTCATCAGCAACGCCGCCATTCCCAACGGGGCCAACGCAGTGACCGCGGCGCAGGCCGGCGGGAACCCGCGCAATCAGGACAACGCGGTCAACCGTCTGGCCGATCTCAATCCGGCGGACATCGAGAAGATCGAGGTCCTGAAAGGCGGCTCGGCTGCCGCGATCTACGGCTCCAAGGCAACCAATGGCGTGGTGATCATCACCACCAAGCGGGGCCAGCAGGGAAAGCCGCAGTTCAACGTGACCCAGCGTTTTGGATTCTTCGAGGCGGCCCATCTGCTCGGCCAGCGCCAATTTCCCACCCTGGCCGATGCGCTTCAGTTCTCTGCCGATACCGCCTGGTAACGTCGGTCTATCAGCAGGGCCGCAGCTTCAATTTTGAGGACGAGCTCTACGGCCGGAAGCCGCTGTCCACCGAGACTTCGGCGAGCGTGAGCGGCGGCACTGAGGGGACCCAATATTTCATCTCGGGCCTGGTCAAGGACGACGGGGGGATCGCGACCAACACCGGCTATAAGAAGCAAGCCGTGCGGGCCAACATCGACCAGGATCTGGGCAGCGGGATCCAGCTCGCGGTCAACACCAATGTGATCCACAGCAAGTCGAAGCGCGGCCTCTCCAACAACGACAATTCCGGGCACCAGCCCGTATCTGGTGTTCCCCTTTACGCCGAGCTTCTTCAACCTGGAGCCCACGAACGGCGTCTTTCCGGCCAATCCGTTCGAGCGCAGCAACCCGCTCCAGACCTTTGCCCTGCTGCAGAACGATGAAGACGTGTGGCGGGTTCTGGGGACGGTCACCGCGCGGTGGTCGGTGTTTCAGTCGGCCCACAGCAACCTCCAGCTCATCGGCATCGGCGGTGCGGACTACTTCGACCAGCGCAACAACTTCGTCTCCCCTCCGGAGCTTCAGTATGAGCCGAATGACGGCCAACCGGGCACCGTGGTCCTCACCAAGGCGCAGAACCGGAATTTGAATCTCTCGGTCAATGCGACCCATACGCTCACGCCCGGTTCGGAAAGCTGGCAGGCGACGACGTCGGCCGGCGTGCAGTACGAGGACCGGGAGCTGAACTCGACTCAGATTCTGGGTCGTACTTTGCTGGCGGGGACCAGCCCTGACCTCGCCGCGAGTGTGACGCCGTTCTCCGAAATCGAGCCGGTTCGGGATCTGGGTATTTTCGGCCAGGAGGAGCTTCTTCTGCTCGATCGTAAGCTCTTGTTGACGGCGGGAATCCGGGCCGATCGGAGCAGCTCCAACGGCAACACCGGCAAGTATTTCTTCTACCCCAAGGCAGCCGCCTCCTACCGACTGGTGAAGCCGTTTGGCGGCGTGGACGAGATGAAGCTGCGCGCGGCCTACGGCCAGACCGGTAACCGTCCGGTGTTCGGGACCAAGTATCTATCCGACAGCACCGCCACCATCGGAGGAAACTTCGGCACCCTGATTCCAGTGCAGGCCGGAGACCCCACCATCAAGCCGGAGCGGCAGAAGGAATACGAGGGAGGGGTCGACGCGACCCTGGGGAATGGAAGAGCCGATCTCAGCCTGACCCTTGTATCAGCGCAACATCAGCGACCTGATCCTGGTGCAGACGATTGCCCCGTCGATCGGCCAGCAGTTCCGGGCCTTCAGCTCCAGCAGCACGCTGCGAAACCGGGGCGTGGAGGCTTCGCTCGGGCTGCAGCCGATTCGGACCCGGGATGCGAGCTGGCTTTTCCGTACGACCTTTGCCTTGAACCGGAGCAAGATCACCCACCTGTCGGTGCCGACCTTCCAGACCGGCGGCTTCGGCACCTCACTGGGCACCTTCCAGATCGAGGAGGGCAAGTCGGCCACCCAGATCGCCGGCCGGGAAGGCGTGGTCGGCGACGCGTACCCCAAGTTCCAGATGTCGTTCACCAACGATATCGATTACAAGGCGCTGAGCCTTGGCTTCCTGTTCGACTGGAAGCAGGGCGGCGACATCATCAACTTGACCGAGTTTCTGTACGACGCCGGGCAGAACAGCAAGGACTTCGAGACCGCCGGCAGACAGCGCCAGATCGATTTCGGGTCCAAGACCGGGGTGTACGTGCAGGACGGCTCGTATCTGAAGCTGCGCGAGGTGACCTTGGCATACACGCTGCCAAGTCACATCACCTCCTCGCTCTTCGGATCGAACATGCGCTACGCGCGGCTCAGCCTCAGCGGGCGCAACCTGCTGCGCTTTACCGGGTATCGCGGACTCGATCCCGAGGTCAGCAACTTCGGTAATCAGGCCATCGTCAGGAACGTCGACGTGGCTCCGTTCCCGCCGAGCCGCAGTTTCTTCCTCTCGATCGACCTGGGGTTCTGACCATGACACCCACACTGAAGACCTCATTGGTGCTCCTGCTGGGTGGCATCGCGGTGGGAGCCTGCAATTACGACATTGCCGACCCGAACAACCCGGAGCCGATCAGCCAGAACCCCAGCCGTTCGGCCGTTGCCGGCGCCGCGAATGGACTCCTGGTGGGAACCCGGGTGGACCTGGCCGATTGGGTACTGGACGCGGCGATCCTCGGACGCGAGGCCTATCGCTTCGACGGCTCCGATCCCCGTTTCACCGGCGAGCTGTTACAGGGCCCGCTGGACCCCGGTGGCAACGCCTTCGGAGGCGACCACTGGAACGAGCCCTACGCCAACATCAGAAACGCGAAGACGCTCCTGGCGGTGGCTCCCACCTCGCAAGCCTTGACCGCGGAGGAACAAAGCGCGGTGAGCGGCTACGCCCGCACGATCGAGGCGCTCGAGTTTCTCAACGTGGTCAATGGGCACACCCAGGATTCGATCCCCATCGACGTGGTGGCAGACGTGACTGGCCCACCAGCGCCGTTTCGGACCCACGCCGATGCCATGAACGAGATCGTGGCGTTGCTGGATCAAGCCAAAGTCGATCTCCTGGCCGGCGGCGCGGCATTTTCTTTCACCCTGCCTAACGGCTTCAGCGGGTTCAACACCCCGCCGACATTTCTCAAATTCAATCGGGCGCTCCGGGCCCGGGTGGCGGTGTACCTCGACGATTTCGCGGGCGCACTGACTGCACTGAGCGAATCGTTCCTTGACGTGGCCGCGCCGATGTCCCTTGGCGTGTACATCGATCATGGAACCGGCCCCGGCGATTTTGCCAACCCGCTGGCCCAGAACCCGCAAGTCGGCGAGAACTTTGCCCACCCTGTCGCTGGAAACCGATGCCCAGCTCCAGCCCAGGCGGTGCCAAGGATCAGCGCTTTCTGGACAAGGTCGTCACTCGGCCCGAGCGGTCGGTGGGCAGCGGTGCCGGTCAGCTGAGCTCGCATCTCGGCTGGATCCGATACGCCACCCCCAGCACGCCGATTCCTATCATTCGCAACGAGGAGCTGATTCTGCTCCGGGCCGAGGCGAACATCGGGCTGAGCAACCTGCTGCCCGCGACGGATGACATCAACGTGGTACGGACCGTCTCCGGAAAGCTGGCCAGCATCCCGGTTCTGGCCACTCCCACAGCGGCCCTGGACGAGCTGCTCTACAACAAGCGCTATTCCCTGCTGTACGAGGGTGGGCATCGTTGGATTGACATGCGCCATTACAGTCGGCTGGCAGCCTGCCGATCGATCGGCCGGCCAACAATCCACCGGACGTAATTTTCTCGACCCTGCCGATTCCCACGGCCGAGGTGTTATCCCGGCAATGATCGCCTTGGCCCAGCACTTAGGGAGGACCGAACGATGATTGGCATACGGTATCTCGGACTGCTCGCCGCTCTCGTCCCGCTGGTGGCCGGATGCGGGGGGAAGGGCGGAAAGTACGCCGGTACCTGGAAGCGAGACCTGTACGGTGAGGGCGAGGTCCACATGAAGCTGGCGTCGAACGGCGGCGTCGAGCTGATGTTGCCGTCACCTCGCTGGCCCGACTCAGTGGATATGAGGGGGCGAGGCCGGTTCCGGGGCGATACCCTGGTGTTCAAGGCGGATACCGCGGCCAGCGCCTGCCAGACCAGTGACGCCCGCTATGTCATTAGCCGTAACGAAGACCAGCTGCACATTGCCGGCCTGGGCCTGGACAATTGTGGCGGACGGCGGGCGGCATTAGTGGGGACGTGGCAGAAGAGCTAGTCACGAGGGCCACTGCTGGGTGACACAGTGAAAGGCACCCAGCCCCCAGACCAGGTCGGTGCAGTCAATGCCGATGATCTCCCGGTCGGGAAAGACCGATTGTAGCGTAGCCCGGGCCTGATCGTCGCGCGCCCGATCATAGGTGGGCAGCAGCACCAGGCCGTTGGCGATGTAAAAGTTGGCGTAGCTGGCCGGAAGCCGTTGGCCCTGGTGCCACAAGGGCTGGGGCATGGGAAGAGTGACGATCCGAAGCGGCTGCCCGTCCTGGTCGGTCATTCGGTTGAGCCGCTCCAGGTTGCTCTGGAGCGGTTCATAGTTTTCGTCGGCTGGGTCTTCCTCGACCACGGTGACGACCGTGGTGGGATCGACGAATCGGGTGAGATCGTCGACGTGTCCGTCGGTGTCGTCGCCCGCAATTCCCTCTCCCAGCCAGAGGATGTGGGATACAGCCAAGGTAGGACCGCAGGTACTGCTCGATCTCGGAGCGGTCCAGTCCAGGATTTCGGTTGGGGTTGAGCAGACACGCCTCGGTCGTGAGCAGGGTCCCCCGGCCATTGACGTCGATCGAGCCGCCTTCCAGCACGATATCGGGGTGGAAGACCGGAAGGCCCAGCTCCTCGGCGACGAGCGTGGGGATCACGTCGTCCAGATCGTAGGGCGGATATTTGCCGCCCCAGGCATTGTAATTCCAGTCGACGACGGCCTGGTCCCAGCGGCCGGCCTGCTGCCGCTGGAGGAAGATGGGGCCGTGGTCCCGGCACCAGGCATCATTGGTGGGATGGTAGTGAAAGAAGACGTTCCCGCTGTCGGCACCGGCGTCGGCCAGAAGGCGTGCGGACCTCGTGCTCCATGGCCGGTCCGGCGACGTTGATGTGCACTTCCTCGTGATCGGCAAGGTGGCGCACCATCCGGGCGAATATCGCGGGCACCGGCCCGAACTTGCCGGGCCAGGAGGCTTCCTTGTGGGGCCAGCTGAGCCAGGTGCCGCGGTGGGGCTCCCACTCCGCCGGCATCCGGTAGCCCAGCTCTGCCGGGGTCGTCATAAAGGCGTGAACGGTAAACGGTAAAGGGTAAACGGGGGTGAGCTGGGTAGGGCCGGTTCACCGTTCACTTTTCACCGTTCACGCTGTTCAGTCCAAGTAGCGTTTGGTCAGATCGCCGTAGGCGTCGATGCGTCGATCTCGAAGGAAGGGCCAGTGGGTGCGGCTCGCGTCGACCTTCGCCAGGTCGCATTGCGCGATCAACACCTCTTCGCCGGTGCCACCCTTGACCACGAGACGCCCGCCCGGATCGGAGACGAAGCTGCCGCCCCAGAACTCGATGCCGCCTTGGGGGTCGCCCTCGTGGCCGACGCGGTTGACCGCGCAGACGTAAACCCCGTTGGCAATGGCGTGGCTCCGTTGGATGGTTTCCCAGGCGGCCTGTTGCTGAGCGCCGTGCTCCTGCTTCTCGGCCGGCAGCCAGCCGATGGCAGTGGGATAGAAGAGAATCTGGGCGCCGCGACATGGCCGTGAGCCGGGCTGCCTCAGGGTACCACTGGTCCCAGCAGACCAGCACGCCGATCCGGCCAAAGCGGGTGTCCCAGGAGCGAAAGCCGAGATCGCCGGGGGTGAAGTAGAACTTCTCGTAGTACTGGGGATCGTCGGGAATGTGCATCTTCCGGTACTTGCCGAGATACCGGCCGTCGGCGTCCAGAATGACCGCCGTATTGTGGTAGAGGCCTTCGGCGCGCTTCTCGAAGAGCGACCCGACGATCACGACGCCCAGCTCGCCGGCCAGCTTGGCCAGGGCGTCGGTGGAGGGACCCGGGATCGGCTCAGCCAGATCGAAGAACTGGTGATCTTCGGTCTGGCAGAAGTACTGACTGCGGAAAAGCTCCTGCAGGCAGATGATCTGGGCGCCGCGACCGGCGGCTTCCCGAACACCCTTGACCGCCTTGCGCATATTCTCGGCGGGGTCGGGTGTGCAGCGCATCTGCACCAGACCGAGCGTAACGGTGGATGGATCGGGCGGCGTCATGCGGGGATAATAATTTGACGGAACCGGAGAGTCATCAGTAAAACGATAGTGACCTGCGTCACCTAGGATTGCGCTGATGAAGACGATCTTTAATCCAGCCAGCAGGCAGTCGAGGGGCCCTCATCACGAAAGGGATGATTCGCTATGAAAGGCGGCTTAATCTGGACGTCGTGCTTTCTCTGTTTTACGGCTGCCCTGGGATGTGGGGGCGAACGTCGGTCCGGCGCCGTGCCCGCGGCGGACAGCGGCCAAACGTCCGCATCGGATCGTACGGCGGCTGCTCCGAGCGAGAGCACAGCCGTCGCCAGCAGGGACACCGGCAACGCGACCCCCCGACCGGACTCGGCCTTGAAGCAGCAGGACACTGCATCGACCGCCGCTCAGCCGAAGCCGGCCCCGAGGAAGCCGACCAAGCCGAGGGCCAAGCCTGCTGCTCCGGCTCCGGCTGCGGCGCCCCCGAACGCCGCCGATAGCAGCACCACGTCCGCGGCGCCGGAGAGCAGCACTGCGGCGCCGACTCAAACCAGCGATGCGAGTGCACCGCTCCGGGACCCGTACCACCAGGCCCCCCTGGATACGGTTTCCCAGGATGTTTATCAGGGCTGGAAGCAGTTCAATCTCAACTGCGCCCGGTGCCACGGAGAGGATGTGCAGGGCACCACGATCGCCCCGCATCTCATCGTATCGCTGAGGCCGGACGGCCCGATCAACACGAAAGAGCTGTTTGTCCAGACCGTCTGCGCCGGGCGGCCGGCCAAGGGCATGCCGGCGTGGTGCGCTCTGGGGCTGGACATGGACAAGATCAATCAGATCTACTCCTACGTAAAAGGACGGAGCGATTCCAAGATCCATCCGGGTCGCCCGGCGGTGAAGTCAGGAGGATAGATGCTGGTTCGCAGATTGGTGTTGGGGTTTGGCGCCCTGACGACCGCGCTGGTTCAGCCGTTGGCAGGGCAGGGGCAGAAGGGGTTCAAGGTCACCCGTCTGGAGTATGAAGGCTGGCGGCAGTACAACGTGCATTGCGCCCGCTGTCATGGGCAGGACGTGCTGGGGAATCCCGTCGCGGCCGACCTGCTGGCTCTCCTGGGCCCGAAAGGGCCGATCAAGACTGAAGCGCAATTTGCTGATATCGTCACCGCGGGCGCGCCCGCGAGTGGCATGCCTCCCTTCAAGGGCGTGCTGTCACCGGAGCAGATCAAGGCCATCTACACTTACATAAAGGGCCGAGCTGAGAAACGGATACCGCCCGGCCGCCCGGCCCAGCCTGCGGGCTGAAACTCAGCGCCAAGAATCCAGTGAATGGCTCTCCGGCAGCACCCGGGGGGCTGTTTGCTATATTTCACGCCCCTCCCCCATCGTCACCGAGCTACCTATGACGATGAAATCATCGATTCAACTTCTCGGACTCCCTCTAGTGCACGTGGCAACCGGCCAGCTGGTCGACGGCCGCTATCGCCGCGGCGTTGCCCGGGGATGGATCGCGGTGGGCGATGTCGCATTCGGTGTCTCCTCGCGGTTGGTGGTCTTGCGGTCGGCGGCATCAGTATTGGCGGTTTGGCGCTGGGGGGCTGGCGTTCGCTGGAGTAGCGATCGGAGGGTTTGCTCTGGGTGGCCTGGCGATCGGAGTCGCTGCGGTCGGCGGCGCGGCTCTGGCGTGGTGGGCCGCGGTGGGTGGGCTGGCCATCGCCGGGGATGTGGCCCTCGGTGGCCTGGCGGTTGCGACCCACGCCAACGACGCCGTAGCCCGGGAATTGGCTACCGGACAGACTTTTTTCCGGGTGGGTATGGGCCTGGCAAAGCACGCCCGTTGGCTTTGCTCCTCGCGGTTCTTCCGGTCATCATGTTGCTGCGTCAGCGGCGGGGAGGCTGAAAGCGAGCGGGGAATCCACCATTGAGTCCGGACCGTGCTGCGTCCCTCATTAGCCACGCTCAACCTCATCCCGCATCCCGAAGGCGGGTATTACGGCGAGCTCTACCGCTCCAGCGCGGTTGTTCATCCCGCGGATGGCCGCGGCGCCCGCCCGGCACTCACCACGATCTACTTTCTCCTGACCGGTGATACCGTGAGCCGCTGGCATCGGGTGCACTCCGATGAGGTGTGGCATTTCTATGAAGGGGCACCTCTGAATCTCTGGGTCGCATCTCCGGAGCTCGATCGGGTCGAGCAGCAGCAGATCGGTTCCCTCGACGGTAGTCGGCGGCCGGTGGGGACGGTGCCCGGCGGATGGTGGCAGGCAGCGCGCTCCACCGGCACCTACACTCTCGTGGGATGCACGGTTGGGCCGGGATTCGACTTTAGCGACTTCGTGCTCGCCGCCGACCATCCCGCTGCTGCCCGCGCGCTGGGTGCCCGCCCCGGGTTGAGCCAACTCTTATGAGCGGAAAAGCAGTAAGTTTGTAAGCCGGCCGTCCCCCAAAAGCAGAGGCACCTGAACCTGGAGGCAGTATGGCGCGCCTCTTCTGGCTGATCCTCGTGCTCGCCTTCGTGGCAGCGCTCATGGCGGGAGCATCGTGGGCCATCGCCTACAATACGATCGGAAACATTCTGGGGGCGCCCCCTCCTAAGATGGGCACTCAGACCACCCAGCTGGTCTGGAATGGCATCGGCAATCAGGAAAAGCATCCGCTGATGTGGCGCTTCGCGTTCGGCCCCACGGTGATTCCGGGAGCCACTCGAGTTACCATCTACGTCGGGCCCGCCGGGGATATCGTTCGGACCGAGCCCAGCGATCTGGAGGCTCGATTGGTGGCGTTTCATCGTACCGGCTATTGAGGCCAGAGCGGAGGAGCGGAGCGGATGGCAAAGGCAGACCCGATGCGGGCGACGATCGCGCGCTTCCTTGATTGGGAAGATGCCCACGCGGGTTTCGAGAAGGTCGTGGCCGGGAATTCCGCCGGACCTCCAAGGTCAAGCGCCGAACGGCCTGCCCTATTCGCCCTGGCAACTCCTGGAACACATCCGCCTGACCCAGCACGACATTCTGGAGTTCTGCCGCAACCCGGACTACGAAGAGCTCGATTGGCCTGCCGACTACTGGCCCAGGAGCGCCGCGCCTTCCTCAGCGGGGAGCTGGGACAAGAGTGTGGCCGCAGTCCGCGAGGATCGTGAGGCACTCAAGCAGGTGGCCTTGGATCCACACATCGATCTGTTGGCCAAAATTCCAGCCGGAGATGGCCAGACCTACCTGCGAGAGCTCCTTCTCGTTGCGGACCACACGGCCTACCACCTCGGTGAGCTGGTCGTCGTGCGCCGTGCGCTGGGGATATGGCCCCGGTAGACCAGCAGCCGCTGCCTCCGAAGAAGCACCAGTTACGCGTCCGATCCGCGGTTCCAGCTGATGCGGTCTCGGTTGCCCGGCTCAGCGAGCAGCTCGGCTATCCGGTGTCGGCTCCGGCGGTGGCCGCGCGGCTGCAGAGCCTGGCCGCATCCGAGGCGCAGGCGGTCTATGTCGCTACCGATGGGCGGGACGAGGTGGTCGGGTGGATCCATGGAGCGGAGCAACTGCTGGTCGAAACCGGCGCCCGTTGTGAGATTCTGGGGCTGGTGGTAGATAGGGCGGCGCGCCGCGGTGGGATCGGACGTCAGCTGGTGGAAGCAGTAGAGCAGTGGGCACTCGCTCGAGGCCTGCCAGTGATGTCGGTCCGGAGCGCGGTGAGCCGAGCCGAGTCGCACCCGTTCTATGAGCAGCTGGGCTATGGTCGGGTGAAGTCCCAACATGTTTACCGGAAGCGGCTGGGCAATCCTGGGGCCGGCTGAGGGAAAGGCCGGCTGGCACTTGCGGGGAGTCACTTTGTATGACAAAGTTCAATCGGACTTTCCCGGGGCGCGATCATGACCGCAGTCGAGAAATACTTTTTCACCCCGCTGTACTATCCCCGCAGCTCGTGGGCGGTAGTTCGGTGGTGGGAGTCGCGGCGACTATTGTTCAACCTCTGCGTTGGCGGGGCGGGACTGTTCACGCTGGTCAGCGTGAATGTGCTCGGCAATCTGCCCCCTCGTCCAATGGGCCTGTTCGTCCCCTGGGCGCCGGTGCTGGTCTACGGGCTGCTGGCGAACGTCTGTTATACCTTAGGTCCCCTCGGCGACCTGCTGCTCCGGCGCGCGCTGGGAAGCCGAGCTCCCGCCATCGCGCCGGTGTTGTTTCGCTACGGCTTCGTCTTCTCAGTCGGTCTCACCCTGCTGCCAATTCCCTTGGCCGCGCTAGGCTGGCTGTTTCGTCTCTTCCAGTAATAGTTCCGACCCATGCACCCTGATGAGCTGGAGGGAGTGCTGACCTTTCTCCGGGCGGCGGAGCGGCTCAAGACCGTCACCCGAAGCGGGTGGACGTCGGCCGGCCAGCGGGAGAGCGTCGCGGAGCATACCTGGCGGCTCTGTCTCATGGCTATGCTGCTGTATGGCGGCGCCGCCGAGATCGACCTCGCGCGCTTGCTCAAGATGTGCCTCATTCACGATCTGGGGGAGGCCATACGGGGCGATGTGCCGGCGCCGGCGCAGGCGGCCGGGGCGGGCAAAGCCGTGCAGGAGCGAGCCGACCTGGTGGAGCTCACCGACTCGTTGCCCCCGGACATGCAGCGGGAGATTTTGGAGCTCTGGGATGAGTATGAGGCGGCGGAATCCAGCGTGGCCAGGCTGGCCAAGGGGTTGGACAAGCTGGAGACGATTCTGCAGCACACCCAGGGCATGAACCCGGCTGACTTCGACTACGCCTTCAATCTCGAGTACGGGTTGCAGTACACCGCTGCCGACCCGCTACTGTCCGCCCTGCGGGCGCGGCTAGACGAAGATACCGCGCGCAGGGCAAACCAGACGTGTCGCTCATCCGGCGGCCCCGGCGTAGGAGCCGCGTTCGATATCCTCCAATACATCGGGCCGGTGCGGTCGCCAGCCCAGCAGCTCCTGGGCCCGCCGGCCGGTGGCCTGTTGGTCGAGGACCAACGCATCGGCGTAGGGACCCAGCTTCTGTCTGGCCTCCTCCAGCGGCCACGCAACCGTCCGACCACCGGCGCCTGCGCCCCGGCTCGCCGCAGCCGCCACTTCTGATACCGCGCGCGAAGGGCCGGCCACGCCGAGCAGCACCGAGCCGGCCGGCGCCCGCTCCAATGCGAGGAGATACAGATCGGCCAGGTCGTCCACGTGGACGAAAGGCCACCGGTTCTTCCCGGTGCCCACGTAACGGGCCGCTCCCTCTCCTCGCGCAGATTCTACGAACCCAGCTGGAATGCCGCCGCCCCGGCCGTACACGATGGCCGGGCGGATCACGACCGTGCGAATTCCGCGGCGGGCACCCTCGCGAACCCGGTCCTCGACCGCCTGGCGCCACGCCACCAGCGCGGCAGGGTGAGGGGGAGAGCTCTCATCCACTACGCTGCCGCCGGTGTCCCCGTGCGACCAGATTCCGCTGGTGTAGATGAAGGGCTTATCACTGCCGGCGAGAGCATCGAGGATGGCATCGACGGCGGGGCCGTCGACCGCCGGGTTGTAGGTCGTAGCCATACTGATCACACCGTCGGCCTGGCGAGCGGCTTTGCCCACACTCGCGGTATCAGAGAAATCGCCGCGCACCGGAGCGATGCCCGCCGCTTTCAGCCGGGCGGCCGCCGTGTCACTCCGGGCCAACCCGGTGAGCTGGTGGCCCGCGGACCGGAGCCGGTCGGCCACCGCGGTGCCGATGTATCCGGTGGCGCCAGTCAGGAAGACTTTCATATTCAGGTACTCTCAAGGTTAGGGTTCAAGCCAGCCGTGAAAATTTATTGGATCGAGAAGCTGGGGACCACGCTCGTGGTGCTTCTGATTGGAAGCATGATGCTGTGGTCCGAGGCGATGGTCCGGGGCTGGCGTCTCATCTTCACGATCGTCAGCGCCGCGCTGGTCTACGTTGCGGGTCTGATGCTGCTGGGCCGGAAAGCGGATCCTCACGGCATTGCGTGGTGGCCGTTTGCCGCCGCGGGGTTTGCGGCTGGAGCGGTAGGCGAGCTGATCAACGCGAAGTTCCTGGTCACCGGGGAGCTGCTGAGCGCCGGACTGACCGGGGTCGTGATCGGCACCGCCCAGTGGGCGGCCCTGCGGATCTGGATTCGGACCACCGGGGGAGGAGCGGCTCGGTAGCCCAAGAAAAAGGCCCGCCGACCGAGTGGCGGGCCCGAGTGAGGCTAGTGTGTCGCTGTTAGCGCTTGATCCAGGTGGGCCGGAGATCGCGGGTCACCTGCGCCACCAAGTCGCTGACCACTTCGCCATATGCCTCATCTTTATCCCGGATAGCGAAGGAGGGAAGCCGGTCGGTAATGTTGATTCGGCCGACGGTTCCGTTCGCGGCTGCGCTGGAGCGCCACACCGTTCCGCCGGTGCTGGTGGACAGCAGGCGAACCGTGAGCTCGGCGGAGACGCCGGCCCGGACGTTCATCCCCGAGCCGTCGATATGTCCGCTCGGCTTCATGTTGGAGACCTTGAGGGTACCCACGAACACGGCGGGCACGTTCTTCTTCTTGCCCAGCGCCTGGGCCAGATCTGCCGGGTCGGTGGTCGCCGACAGATCCTTCAGCGAGGAATCGGCGCCGCCCAGCTCGAGCAGCTCGAAGCCGGTCTGACTGGCGAGGAGCGCTTCAGCAAATCGCTGAGTGGCCAGGGAGCTCATTCCCGTGTTCGGCTGATCGGCTGTGAAGGTGATCAGCGCAACCCGACCGTAGGGCGCGAGCTCCAGGCGAGCCGGTACCTGGGAGTAATGGGAAGCACAGGCCGAGACGACGAGCGTCCCGCAAAGCGCGAGCGCGTGTTGCAAACGGACAGGACGGTTGCCAGGGTTCCTGAGCATCGGGGCCGCATCTGTTGAGGATAGGGGCGCCGGGGGCAAGACACGCGCCATCGATGAAACTGGTGAGGATTCATGCACTACTTGCTCTTCTATGAGGTTGTAAACGACTACGTGGCCCGCCGGCAGCCGCACCGGAGGGCTCATCTGCAGTACGCTCAGCCTTTCGTCGAGCGTGGCGAGCTGCTGCTGGCCGGTGCCCTGGCGGAGCCGGTTGACGGCGCACTGCTGTTATTCGAGAGCGAGACGCCGGCGGTGGCCGAGCGATTCGCGGAGGGAGACCCGTACGTCAGGCAGGGGTTGGTCACTCGCTGGCGAGTGCGTCCCTGGACGACGGTGGTGGGTCCCCGTGCTGCGGTCCCGCTCCCAACCGACTCAGCGAGCTGAAAAGGAGGACGACCATGAGCTGGTATTGGCTGGGCGCCGTTGCGCTGGTCCTGGTACTCGGCGCGTTAAGCCGGCGGGGAGAACGGGCCGGTACTGCCGGCCGGGGCAGGGTGCCCACAGCTCCGCCGACTCTGGAAGACATCGATGGCCTGCTGCAGGCCGGGCAGAAGATCGCGGCTATCAAGGCCTACCGTCAGCTGCACGGGGTGGACCTCAAAACCGCGAAGGATGCCGTGGATGCGCGTGCCCGGGAGCTGGGTAAGTAGGGCGACAGGCAAGAGGGCGGCCCGCCACCAATTTCCGTTAAGACCTGCTGTACCCCCTCCGATACTGAAGTCCATGTCGAGCATCTCGGGTGGCCCATGCTGAGGCGACCAGACGGCCGCCTTTCCCGGGGCCGGATGACGGCCGTTCTGGCGCTGAGCGCTCTGCTCCTGCTGCTGCTCTACGCGAGCAGCTTCGTCATCTCCTACGGCGAGCTCCTCCGCAAGCATGATCCGCTGCTCCGGAGTGACGTGGCCCGCCTGGCGCCCGCCCGGGTGCAACGGGTGGAACCGGCCCGGGAGCTGGAGCAGCTGCGCGGCGTCCTGCGAGAAGCAAGGCAGCGCGGGCTCAAGGTTTCGATCTCTGGGAGCCGGCACAGCCAGGGAGGCCACACCTACACCCCCGGCGGCCTGGTGCTGGACATGCGCAGCTTCAACCGGATTCGGGAGATCGATCCAGTCGGGATGACCATCACGGTCGAGAGTGGAGCCACCTGGGATGAAGTGCAGCGCGCAATTGCCCCTCGAGGCCTGGCCCTCAAGGTCATGCAGTCATCGAACATCTTTACCGTCGGGGGGACGCTGAGCGCCAACGCGCATGGCCGGGATATCGATGTCACCCAGTTCGTCGAGGTGGTCGAGAGCTTCCGGCTGCTGCTGGCGGACGGCAGGGTGGTCTCGGTGAGCCGGCGCGAGAATCCCGAGCTCTTCTCACTCGTGATCGGCGGGTATGGGATGTATGGGGTGATTCTCGATGTGACCCTCACGGGTCACTCGGGATGAGCTGTATGAGCAGCGGGCAACCTCCATGGACTACACCGCGTTTCCGGCCTACTTCGCCCAACACGTCAAAGCCGATTCCGCCGTGGTGCTGATGCTCGCCCGGCCTTCGATCGATCCCAACCCCTCCTCTTTCCTGCGAGAGATGGTCGTGGTGACCTGGCAGCGCGCCCGGCCGGGCCAGGCCGGCAGCTTCGAGCTCACCGAGGAGGCTCACGTCTGGCGGGACAAGTTCTTCTTCGGACTTTCCCGGAGCTTCGGCTGGGCCAAGTCCCTCCGATGGAAGCTGCAGAAGCGGGTCGAGCTGGGGTCGGGAGGCGCACGGATCATGTCGCGCAACAATTCCATGCGGCCGCCGCTCGCGCCTCTGGAGCTCCTGGATTACCGCTCGCCGCGGAACACCGACATCATCCAGGAGTATTACGTCCCGGTGGAGAACTTCGTTCCCTTCATGGATCGCTTCAGGGACATTCTCCTGACCGGCAAGATGAATGTTCTCAGCTCGACCGTGCGCTATGTGTCGCCCAACGCCACGCCGGCCCTGGCCTACGCACCACAGCGTGCGGCTTTCGCCATCATCCAGATGAGCAACGTCGGACTGGACCGCGACGCTCAGGATCACGCGGCCGCGGTCACCCGGCAGCTGGTCGATGCCGCTATCCAGTATGGCGGGACCTATTACCTGACCTATCAACTGTATCCTACGGCCGAGCAGCTCAGCCGCGCCTACCCCAGGGCACGAGAAGCTTTCGAACGAAAGAGGTTCTATGACCCCGATGAAACCTTCAGCAACCAGTTCTACGACCTTTACGGTCGTAACCGGGCGCGCTAAGCCACCACCGCCGCGGTTTCGGCTGCGCCGGCGCCATGTCGTGCGCGCCATCGGCGGGTTGCTCGCGCTGGTGGCGATCTACTTCTTCGGGTGCGAGCCGGCCTATCAAGGCACTCTGGTGGTACCGGCACCCCACCCGCTCATCTTTGCCCATCGCGGGTTCGGCGATCACGGGCCGGATAACAGCCTCCTAGCTGTGGAGCATGCTTTCGATGTGGACATGGATGGCGTGGATCTGGATGGGCAGCTCACCCGGGACGGCGAGCTGGTCATCTTCCATGACTTGAGCGTCGACCGGCTGACCTCGGGCACCGGACGGGTAGCCGACAAGACGCTGAAGGAAATGCTCGCCCTGGATCTGGGCCCCAAGTATCAGGCTGGCGTGACCGGAGCCAACGTGCACACGTTTGCGGATTTTGTCCGCGCGTCGAAGGGCCGCGGCACCGTCATGGTCGAGCTGAAAGTGCCCGGTCTGGCGCCCACCGGCATCGAGCAGCGTGCCGTGGAGATCATCGAGCGCTATGACGCCCAGCTGAGCGTCGTCCTCAGCTCGTTTAACCCCTTGGTGCTCTACCGGGTGAAGCGGCTCGATCCGTTCGTCCGCACCGCGTTCATCTTCATGGATACCAACTGGAATCCCCAGCTGCGGGCGGAGATCAAGGAGGGCGACCTGGTAAATCTCCCCTGGATTCTGCGGCAGGAGTTCATCCGCCGCGCACTGCGGAAGATCGTGAAGCCCGACATGCTGAGCATCAATCACGAGGTAGACGAGAAGGTTATCAACCGGCTGATCGCGAAGGGCTGGCCTACCTTCATCTGGACGCCGGACAACGAGAGCGACATCCGCAACGCGTTAGCGAAGAAACCTTACGGAGTAATCTCGGACCGGCCTATCCTGGCCAAGCAGCTCAGGGATCAGTGATCCACGACCCTGATGTGGCGGGGACCGACGCCGCGCTGGCTATCCTGGGGGCCTACTTGGGATGGCGACTCTGGGTGGGTGCCGGCCGGACGGCGGTTGCAACGAACCGGAGCGGTCCTGCTGGGAGCCTTGGCCAGCGCGGCCGCGTGGGGGGCGATCTTTCACGGCTTTTTCCCGGGCGGGACCGCGACCCTGTCGGGCTCGCTCGCGTGGAAACCGGTAGCGCTTTCGATCGTGGTTGCCGGGGCCACCATGCTGAACCTGGGTCTCAGCCTGCTGCTGCCCCGGCTCGCGCCGGCCCTGCGTGGGTTGATCGTCCTCATCTACGCCGCGGCGTTTGCCGCGGTGGTGTTGTTTCTGGACGACTCCTTCCCCAGCATCGTGCGATTCTACGTTCCTACTCTCATCCTGCTGCTCCTGGCCGCCGCGCGGCAAGCCGTGCGCAGTCAAAGCGTGGGGTGGAGGCTAATCCTGTCCGGTCTCCTCCTCTCGGCCGCCGCCGCGGTACTTCAGCAGGCCCGAGTCGCCCTCCACCCGGTCTACTTCGACCACAACGCGGTGTACCATGTAGTACAAACCATCGCAGTGGTCTTCCTCTATCTCGGCTGGCGGCGGGCACCCGACCCGGCTCCCGGGTCTCCCCCGGTCTAGCATCTCACTCGGCGGTCTTGGCTGCCTTCCCCATGCGCGGCGAGCGTGCGGCTTGCGGGCATCAGCTCCACCAGCGCCTCTCCCAGATGGACCGGCCAGCGCAGTGTCACCGACTCGCCCTGGCGGGTGCGGTCCAGCCCGCGCTCCGACTGGGCTACGGTCTCAATTGGAAAAGTCCAGATCTCCGGCTCCGGCTCCGCCCGTAGCTCGAGCGGAGCGAAGAGTGAAAGCTCCGGGGCGAAGTGATCGTCCGGCTGGCCAACAGCGGGGTTCCAGCGATAGGTCACGGTCAGCGCTCCATCGGCCTCGAAGCGGAGCCGTTTGCTCAGACTCTCATGCTCGCCGTTGGGACCGGCAAAGGAGCAGCGGACTTCGACCGCTTCGGCTGCATGCTCGATTTGGAATCGGCAGGGCGACTGGGCCCAGGAGTGAACCGGCCAATAATCGCCGCTGGCATATGCGTCCAGCGGCAGAGCATTGGGCAAAACCCGATCCACGAATAAAGCGCGATCGTCGGCGTCCAGCGGCGGAGTGCCCGCCTCCGATCCACGGTTCGCCTCGGCATGGCTTTCCAGTGCCGTTTCGTGGTACGCCTCCCGGCGGCGGGTCAGCGTGTTGGCGTAGTTGGTCTCGCTGGCAAAGAGGGTGTACTCCTCGACTGCCCCGCCTCGCCAGGGACTTACGATAGTCGAGAACTGGTCCGAGTGAATCCAGATCTCCTCATGCCCGTCGCCATCGATGTCCAGAATCTCCGCTGCCAATCCCTCGCCCTGGCGCAGCTCCCGCTCGGCCTGAGCGAGATTTCGCCAGATGGCCTCGCGCAGGTGAGGGAGATATAGTCCCCCGAAGACGCCATGCCAGTAGGCGTCGTTGCACTGCGCCCGGCCGATCGCGCGGCGGGCGGAGGGCGGATCTCCGGCAGCGCGGCACATCAGCGAGAGCGCCTGCATCTTCTTGTGCATTCGATTGGACTCGGAGTACTTCACCAGGAAATTGCGCCAGTGCGCTCCGCGGATCAGCGCCCCGTCGGGGCCGGCGATGCGGGCCTCACCCAGGTCGCGCTCGAGCCGGGTCAACCGGAGCGCGGCCTCGGGCGGAAGCGACCAGGCTTCCATTTCCCGGTACGATGCCGAAGGAAGGTAGGCCAGCCCTCCGCTGGGCACCTGCTCCAGGGCATCGCTCAAGGTGCTGAGCTGAGCCTCTCCCCGTTCGATCAGCTCACCAACAGTTCCCACGAAACGATCCAACCATCCCCGCTGGTAAACCCATTCCTTGGTCCCCGGCCAGCCACCGAACTTCTCGCCGTCGTCGGCTAGAACGGCCAAGCCCTGGCCCGCGCCCCGGAGCTCGCGAAGGTAGGCCGCAGTCTCTTCCGGCGGCCGAAAGGGAATCAGGTAGCGCAGCCGCTCGTCGATGGGGAACAGCGCCACCCTCTTGCCGTCACTTTCGGTGTAGAAGGGGGCGTGGAGCCGTTCCGCGGCAAAGCCCGATACCAGGAAGTGCCGGTCATCCACCAGTGCGTAGCGGACCCCGGCGTCGGCGAGGTCAGCGGCGAGCTCCGGTTCCCAGACCCGCTCGGTCAGCCAGAGGCCCTCGGCGTTCACCCCAAAGCGGTGGAGGACGGCGTCGCGCATCCACTGGATCTGCTCCACCCGATCCGCCCGGGGCAGGGAGGCGAGCACCGGCTCGTAGAAGCCTGCCAGCAGCAGCTCCACCTGGCGGTCCGCCACCAGACCGCCCAGCCAATCGAGGTAGGCGGTATCGTGCGCCTCCAGCCACTCGAGCAGCGGGCCGGAGAGGTGGAGGACGATGGGACCGAATCCCCGTTTCGGAAGATGCTCGAGGATCGGGCGGTAGACGTCGGTGACGTGTTGCTCGAAGACGTAGTCGAAGTTGCCGACCGGCTGATGCAGATGAACGCCGAAGACAAATCGGATTGGTGCCATGCCTCAGCTGACGACCAGCGAGCGAGAGCCGCCCAGCGCTGCGGCGATGGCCGGGAGGACATTGGGGAAGACCTGGTCCCGCTGGCCCAATTCCTCCGCGCGCCGTTGGGCGGATTCCAGATCCTGCTCTCGACCCGGAGCCAGGGCGGCGATCAGCTGCTCGGCATCTTCGCAATGCTCTCGGAACCGCCGCTCGGCATAATCCGCCGCCGCGCCGGTGGAGATGATGAATTGCCAGTCGGACGACTGCGCCAGCAACAGCTCCCGGGCTGCCTGCGCCAGAACCGGGCGCGCAGCCGGCGACGCGAGGGCGTTAGGTGCCACATCCCAGAATGATTGCTCCAGCGGCCAGAGTCGCTCCCAGGTCCACGCGGTCCGCTCGCTCAGCCACATGCTGCTGTCACCGTTGGCGCCCCAGGAACCCCAGGGGAGCCGGATCGCCGCCCTCGGCGGGTGCTCCTTCAGATGTCGCGATCCAGTGGTGGGATGAATCGCCTGCGGCTGCCGGGCCAGGGATCGGTAGGTGTCTCCCAGAAACTCGGGGCCCTCGAACCACCAGTGCCCGAACAGCTCGGTATCAAACGGGGCCACCACGACGCCCTCACGGTTCTGCGTCTGGCCGGCGGAAATCCCGGCCAGTAGCTGGGCAAAGTGCTCGGCGTGTCCCCGCGCCCGCTCGGACGCCGCCTTGGGATCGTACGGCTGTTTGTCGCCGAGGTCGACGCCGGGGCCGCTTACGCGCCAGAGCTTGAGCCCGCCGGGCCAGCGCATCTTGTGGAACTCGAGATACCGACTCGTCTCCTGGATATCCCTCGAAGCGGCTCCAGACCTGCATCGAAGCCCGGGGATCGCGCACGTAGGCGGCCACTGGCCCATGGGCGACTCGGTAGGCGCGGTAGGGCGATCGAAGCGGCTCGCCAGGAATGGGCGGAGAGGCGGGCGCGTGGATGGTGGGATCGCCCGCCGGATCGCCGGAGAGACCGAGGGGCCGGCCCGCTGCCGCCAGATGGGCGTCGACGAAGAAGAACTGGAAGCCCGCATCAGCCAGATGCTCCTCGATGCCCCGCCGGATCCCGGTCCGGGGAGCCGTAGGCCAGGGCTCCCAGGCGCCGCGAGGCCGATAGGCACACTCCGGAAGCCAACATCCGGTAGGCGAGCGGCCAAAGATCCGGCGGTGCTCCGAGACCCCGACGGCAAGTTGTAGCCGGATGCTCTCATCCCGGGCGAGCAGAGGGAGATAGCCGTGAGTCGCGGCCGAGCCGATGATCTCGATCCGTCCTGCTGCTTCGAGGGCTCGGAAGGCTCCGATCAAGTCGCGATCGATATCGTGGAACAGCTGCCGCAACCGGACCAGCCGGTCCCGCCAGAACCCCACCAGTGGAAGGAGGTGGGTTTCACCGGTGGCAGCGAGGGAGGCCGGCGCCTCATCGCAGGCCTTGATCCGTTGATCGAAGAAGGCCTCCATCTCGGTGACGAAGGTCGGGTTGGTCAGCTGGTTGGCGAGGACCGGCGTAAAGCCGATGGTGACCGGCGCCGGGACGGCATCGGATGCCAGGCCGCGAAACACCTCGAGCAGCGGCAGGTAGGTATCGAGCGCGGCTTCACAGAGCCAGTCGCTGCCGTGCGGCCAACGGCCGTGGTTCAACACATAGGGCAGGTGGCTGTGCAGGGTGAAGACGAAGTCCATCGAGCGGGCGCTCACCGGGCCGCGCCGGACCGGGCCACCGCCCGGCGGTAGACGTCCAGATAGGTCGCGACCGAACGCTCCCAGCTGAAGTCGCGGGCCATACCCTGCCGCATGACGGCTTGCCACCTCGACGGATGCTGGAAAGTGTCCAGCGCCCGGGACGTGGCCTCCTGAAAGGCTTCCGGGGTGTACGGATCAAAAGCAAAACCGCTCAGCGCATCGTCGACCGTATCCGCCAATCCGCCCACGTGGCGCACGATCGGGGGTGAGCCGTACCGCTGCGCCCGCATTTGGGTCAGCCCGCACGGCTCGTAAAGGGACGGCATCAGAAAGAGGTCGGCGCCGGCCATGAGCCGGTGCTCCAGACGGTCGGTGAAGTCGAGCTGGACGCCGAAGCGATCTGGCGCGGATGATGCCAGCTCCACCAGAGCAGTCTCATATTTCTGTTCTCCGCTGCCCAGAAACACGAACTGAGCATCCATAGCCAGCAGGTCGCTACTCTGGAGGATCAGATCCAATCCTTTCTGGGTAACCATCCGTCCGGTCATGCCGAAGAGCGGGACCCTCCGCCGCTGCGGCAGCCCGAAGGATCGCTGCAGCGCCGCCTTGCACTTCCGCTTGCCTTCGAGCGCGTCCGCCGAGTACTGGGCCGTGATCTGATTGTCGGTGGCGGGGTTCCACGTCTTCTGGTCGATCCCGTTCAGCACACCGACCAGCCGGTCCGCCAGCCAGACGAAGACGTCATGCAAGCCGAACCCGCCCCCCGCCGTCCGCAGCTCCTCGGCCTGCGTGGGGCTCACCGTGGTGACGAAATCGGCAAAGGCCAGCCCGCCCTTGAGGAAGTTCACTTTGCCGTACCACTCGAGCTGACGCCAATTGTACAGCTCCCACGGCAAGCCGATCTGCGGCATCACGTCGGGTGGAAAATGCCCTTGATAGCCCGGGTTGTGAACTGAGAGCACCGCGGTCACGCCAGTGGAGTGCTCTGCCATGAGGGTCCGGAGATAGACCAGCACGAGCGCGGTGTGCCAGTCGTGGGCATGGAGCAGAACGGGGCCAGGCACCAAGCGGGGGAGCGCGGTGGCCGCCGCCAGTGCAAAGAAGGCAAAGCGCCGGGCGTTGTCGGGATAGTCGATCGCGTTCTCGCCGTAGATGCCGGGACGATTGAAGTAGTCGAGATGCTCGATGAAGAAGACCTGCGGGCCCCCGCTGGCACCGGACACCCGGAAGACTCGAGCCTCCTCGTTGTGCGATCCCATCGGCACCATGAACGGCTGTCCGACCGGCTCCAGGTCGGGGTCGACATCGCGAACCGTGCGGTAGAGCGGGAGTATGGCGGCGACATTGAGCCCGGCGGCGCGCTGGAAGCGGGCCAGCCCGCTCACCGCTTCAGCCAGGCCACCGGTGCGGGCATACGGATAGTACTCCGCGGTCACATGAACGACCGAGACGGGCTGTCCTCCGGCGGTTTTAAGCGTCGCCATCTCATCCTTCATGCCGTGGGTGGGTCGTCGCCTGACGCCTCCCCGCTCATCGCCGGTGCATAGTACTCCTGGACGTACTCCTGCATCATCCGCCGCGCGGTGAACCGGCCCCCCGCCAGCCGGAGCGCGTGCCGCATCTTTTCCACGAAGCCCAGCGGCACTCCCTGGGCATTCCGAGTGTAGTAGAGGGGAACCACCTGTTCTTCCAGGAGGCGGTAGAAGTCTTCCGCATCGGACGCGTCGGCGTCCGCGCCTTCTCCCGCGGGCGAGATGGCCCAGCCACTCAGTCCATCGTAGCCCTCCTGCCACCAGCCGTCGAGCGTGCTCAGCTGGGGCACCCCATTCAATCCCGCCTTCATGCCGCTGGTCCCCGATGCTTCCAGCGGAACCCTCGGCAGGTTGAGCCAGAGGTCCACGCCCTGCACCAGCAGATGAGCCAGGTGCATGTCGTAGTCCTCGAGGAAGGCGACCCGGCCCTCGAATGCGGGATCCCGGGTGAACTGATACACGCTCTGCAGCACTTCCTTACCCGGATTGTCGGCCGGGTGGGCCTTGCCGGCGAAGATGATCTGGATCGGCCGCCAGGGATCGGCCAGGATGCGACGCAGCCGCTCGATGTCGCGGAAGATCAGGTTGGCCCGTTTATAGGTGGCGAACCGGCGGGCAAACCCGATGGTGAACGCCATCGGATCCAGCAGAGTTCCGGCTCCCACGACCTGGGAGGCTTCCTTCAGCTGTCCGGCAAAGCGGCGGCGGGCGTCTTCCCGTATGAAGTTGGCCAGCGCCCGCTTCTGTCGCAGGTGGGCCTCCCAGAGCTTGCCGTGGTTCAGGGTGAGCACCTGATCCCAGAAACCGGGCTCTTCCATCCGATCTCCCCAATCGGGTCCCAGGTGCTCGTCGAGCAGTGCCATGATTGGGCTCGCCATCCAGGTCGCCAGGTGCACTCCGTTGGTCACGTGGCCGATGGGCACCGCTTCCCACGGGCGGTTCGGCCACAGCTCGCGCCAGAGATTCCGGCTTACCTGGCCATGTCGGCGAGAGACCCCGTTCACCCGTCCGGAGAGCCGCATGGCCACCACGGTCATGTGGAACTGGCCGGGAAGTCCGGGATGGGCGCCGAGGCCAAAGAGCGTCTTGCGATCGACGCCCATCTCTTCCCAGATCGGCCCGGTGGCGGCTTCCAGCTGATCGGCCGGAAATGCATCGTGGCCGGCCGGTACCGGAGTGTGGGTGGTGAAGACACTTTGCGCCCGGACCTGATGCAGCGCCTCCTGGTAGGGAGTTCCACCGGAGACCAGCTCACGAACTCGCTCGATCAGCATGAACGCCGCGTGGCCCTCGTTCGCGTGCCACACTCCGGGATTGATGTCCATGGCCCGGAGCACCCGCACCCCACCGACGCCAAGAATCCACTCCTGCCGGACCCGGAGCTCGGGGCCTCCGGCATAGAGCTTGTTCATGAGCCCCCGGTCTTCCGGGTGATTGGTGTCGAGGTTGGTATCGAGCAGGTAGATCGGGACCCGTCCCACCATCATTCGCCAGGCTCGCACATGAACCGGCCGACCTGAAGTCTGGACTGTCGTGAGCCAGGGTTGGCGGTTTGGTCCGCTCACCGGCACGAGGGGAGTGGAGCTGACATCGTATTCCTCATCGCTGTCCTCCTGCCACCCCTCCAGGCTCAGGCGCTGGTCGAAATAGCCCTTCCTATAGAAGAGGCCCACCCCCACCATGGGGACCCCCAGATCGCTGGCCGACTTGCAGTGGTCTCCAGCCAGCACTCCCAGGCCCCCGGAGTAGATGGGAACCGAGTTGTGCAGCCCGAATTCGGCGCAGAAGTACGCCACCGGCCTGCCGTTCAGATCGGGATAGTTGCGGGCGAACCAGGTGTTGCCGTGGTCTGCCTCCTGCGCCATCCGTTCCATGACGTAGTCATAGCGGCGAAGGAAATCACTGTCGCTGGCGCAAGCGGCGATGCGGGCGGGATCGACCCGACAGAGCAGCTCGAGTGGATTGTGGCGGGTGCGGTGCCAGAGAGCTGGGTCGATGGAATGGAAGAGCGCGCGGGCTTCGCGGCTCCAGCTCCACCACAAGTTCATCGCGAGATCTGCCAGTCCCTCTACGCGGGCGGGCAGGTAAGGGATGCTGCTCTGGGGGATAATCATGGCCAATAATAGTGGGGCAGCGGGGCGGCGCGGCAGCGGGGCAGTGCATGGCGCCACCGACTCACGGCTGGCGCCGCTTATGGGCTGGCGACATCTTGGCCATGGTATGAACTCACGCTCCTCGACCCTCTATGACGTATGCATCGTGGGCTCGGGCGCGGGCGGGGGAATGGCTGCATATGTCCTGACCCGGGCCGGAGCCAACGTGGTGCTGCTCGAGGCCGGGCAGATGTGGGACAACGCCAGGGATTCCGCCATGCTTGCGTGGCCCTACGATTCGCCGCGGCGGGGCGCCCCGACCAGGCAGCGGCCGTTCGGCGAATTCGACGGCTGCATCGGCGGCTGGCAGATCGAGGGAGAGCCTTACACCGTCTCCCCTGGCACCCGCTTCGACTGGTGGCGCGCCCGCATGCTGGGAGGCCGCACCAATCACTGGGGCAGGATTTCGCTCCGCTTCGGGCCGGATGATTTCCAGGGTAAGAGCCTCGACGGTCTGGGAGATGACTGGCCCATCCGATACGACGACATCAAGCCTTTCTACGACAATGTCGATCGCCTGGTGGGAATCTTCGGCAGCGTGGAGGGACTGAGGAACCATCCGGACGGCATCTTTCTCCCGCCGCCCCGTCCTCGCTGCTATGAGCTGCTGGTAAAGCAGGCCTGCGACCGTCTCGGTGTCACCTGCATTCCCGGGCGGATCTCGGTGATCACCCGCGCCCACAACGGCCGTCCTGCGTGCCACTACTGCGGGCAGTGCAACCGGGGCTGCCGAACTAATTCCAATTTTTCCTCCCCCGGGGTGCTCCTGGCGCCTGCACTTGCCACCGGCCGGCTCACCCTGATCACGGGAGCCATGGCTCGGGAGGTCACGGTCGACCGCCGGGGACTGGCCAATGGGGTTTCGTACGTGGACAAGGCCGACGGATCCGATCGTCAAGTGCGGGCTCGCATCATCGTGCTCGCGGCCAGCGCCTGCGAGTCGGCGCGGCTCCTCCTCAACTCGAGATCCTCCCGCTTCCCTAACGGCCTGGCCAATTCCAGCGGTACAGTCGGCAAGTACCTCACCGACACGACCGGCACCGATGCGGCTGGGCTCATCCCGCGTCTCATGGATCAGCCGCCGCACAACGAGGACGGCGTCGGGAGCCTGCACGTCTACATGCCGTGGTGGCTGGATAACCGGAAACTGGATTTCCCTCGTGGCTACCACATCGAGGTCTGGGGCGGGCGGGGCCAGCCGGCTTACGGGTTCATGGGCGACATCCATCACTACCCCTCGGGCGGAGGGTACGGGCAGCAGCTCAAGGACGACTACCGGCGCTACTATGGCGCGACTGTAGCGCTTTCCAGTCGGGGTGAGATGATCCCCAACCGGGACTCCTACTGCGAAATTGATCCCGTGACGGTCGACCGCTGGGGCATTCCCGTGCTTCGCTTTCACTGGAAGTGGAGCCAGCACGAGATCGCGCAGGCCAAGCACGCGCAGGAGACTCTGCGTGGCATCATCGCTGAAATGGGTGGACAGCCATTGCACCCCTTCCCCAAGGCTTCGAGGGCTACGGCATCGCCGCGGGAGGCCGGATCATTCACGAGGTCGGGGGTACCAGGATGGGAAACGATCCCCACACCTCGGTGCTCAACCGCTACTGCCAGGCGCACGACGTGAAGAACCTTTTCGTGACCGATGGCGGCCCCTTTGTGGGCCAGGCCGATAAGAACCCCACCTGGACCATCCTGGCTCTGGCATGGCGTACCAGCGACTATATCGCTGCCCAGCGGAAGCAGGGAGTGTTGTGACCCCGAGCGACGGAGAAGCCGTGGGGCAGCCCCCGCAAGTCACCCGCCGGGAGGTGGTAGAGCTTCTGTCAGCAGTCCCCTTGGCACTGTTGCTGGGATGTACCGCGGAAACGTCCCGCCGGGTGGCGCGGGCGGCCCGGGACTCGGCCGCCGCCAGGAGCCTGGGTGCCAGGTTCGAGCCCAGGTTCTTCACTCAGCCGGAGTACGAGACGGTCCGCGTACTTGCCGACATTATCATCCCGCGGGATGGCCGCTCCGGGAGTGCGACCGATGCGGGCGTCCCTGAGTTCATGGATTTCATGATGGCGGATCAGGACACCTCGTCGGAAGCTCGCACGGCCATGCGCGGAGGGCTGGCCTGGCTCGACGCGGAGTGCCGCGGGCGGTTCGGTAAGCGGTTCGTCGCTGCCGCCGACGGGGAACGCATTGGGCTCCTCGATCAGATCGCCTGGCCGGCGAAGGCCAAACCGGAGATGAAAGAGGGAGTCGCCTTTTTCAACGCATTCCGCGATCTCACGGCCTCAGGGTTCTGGTCCAGCGAGATGGGAGTCAAGGATCTGCGGTACCAGGGCAACGCCGTCGTGCCGGAGTGGACCGGCTGTCCCGAAGCGGCCCTCCGGAAACTCGGGGTTCGCTATGACGACGAGTAGGCGCGGATCGGCTGCAAAGCGACTGGGAATCGGTCTCATCGGCAGCGGCTTCAACGCCAGGTTTCACCTCCAGGCCTTCGTGGCGGTGCGTGATGCCGACGTGCTTGGCGTTTGGAGCCCCCATGAGGAGCGCGCCGCCGAGACCGCCGCGATGGCGCGCGCGCTCGACGTCGGCCTGGCGAAACCCTACCGCTCCATCGCCGACATGGTGGCCGACCCCGCTATCGATGCCCTCTGGCTCTGTGGACCGAACCACACGCGGCTGGAAAACGTCGAGGAGATCGTCCATGCCGTCACCCACGGCGGAGGAAGCCTCAAGGGGCTCGCCTGTGAGAAACCATTGGGGCGGACGGTGGCCGAGGCGACCCGCATCGCCGAGCTGGTCAAGGGCGCCGGCCTGGGCCATGGCTACCTGGAGAATCAGCTCTTTGCCCCGCCCATCGTTCGAGGTCACGCGCTCATCTGGGCGCGAGGTGCGGCGGCGGCGGGGCGACCCTATCTCGCCCGAGCGGCAGAGGAGCACAGTGGTCCCCATGCGCCCTGGTTCTGGCAGGGGCGACTGCAAGGCGGCGGCGTGTTGAACGACATGATGTGTCACTCGGTCGAAGTGGTCCGCTACCTGCTCACCGAGCCGAATGCGGCCCGGTCATCGCTTCGTCTTGCCCGGGTGACCGCTCGGATCGCCTCGCTCAAGTGGACCCGTCCCCATTATGTCCGGCAGCTCTCCGGCAGCATGGGGAAGGAGGTGGATTACGCCAAGCGCCCGGCGGAAGACTATGCCGGGGTCACCCTCGAGTTCGAAGCCGATGGGGGCCTTACCGCCCTGGGCGAGGCGACGACCTCCTGGAGCTTTGTCGGCCCGGGCCTGCGCCTCTCCGCCGAGCTGCTCGGCCCGGAGTACTCGATGTCATGGAACAGTCTGGATAGCGGGCTCCAGCTCTTCTTCAGCCGGCCGGCCGCCGGCGCAACCGGCGAGGACCTGATCGAGAAGCAGAATGCGGAGGCCGGACTCATGCCGGTGGTGGCGAATGAGGCCTGGGCCTACGGCTACGAGGCCGAGAATCGTCATTTCGCCCGGGCATTTCTATCGGGCGAGAAGCCCATGCTTACCTTCGACGACGGGATCGAAGTGGTTCGGACGCTCATGACCGCCTACATGAGCGCGGAACAGGGACGCACCCTGAATTTTCCTCCGGATGGGCTGGACCGCTTCGTGCCGGCGGTGGCCCAGGGAACCTGGCGGCCGTTGCCCTGATCAGACCGATCGTGCGGTGGCGAGCTCCGGAGTTCTGGCTGGCAGGGAAGGACGGAAAAGCGCCGCGAAGAGAACGAGTATGCCGGCGGCAAGCCCGGCAGGAACCAACCAGATCGATCCCCAATCGTGTGATACCCCGCCGCCCGGGCCGACTAGCCGGTTGGCATCGACCACCCGCCCCGAGATCCATGCTCCGATGAACAACCCCAGGCCGAGGGTCACGAAAGTGAGGAGTCCCTGAGCCGCCGCACGGATCCTCTCGTTGGCGCGTTGATTTACGTAGATCTGTCCCGCCACGAAGAAGAAATCGTAGCAGACCCCGTGCAGCAGAATGCCGAGGTAAAGCATCCAGGCCAGGCCGGCGGCGTTGCCCTGGGCGAAAAGCAGATATCGCAGCGACCAGGCCGCCATCCCCACGAGCAGCACTCTCTTGATTCCAAAACGCAACAGGAACCAGGGGAGCAGGAGCATGAATCCGATCTCGGACGCCTGCCCCAGGGTCATCTTGCTGGCAGGTTCCGGTAATCCGATCTCGTTCAGGAACAGGTTCGTGAAGGCGTAGTAGAACTGCAGCGGCACGCAGAGGAGAAATGAGCCCAGCATAAAGACCGCGAACGAGCGGTCCTTGAGCAGGGTAAGCGCATCGAGCCCCAGGACATCCCGTACCCGTACCGAATGGGCCAGTGGACCCGGTGGCGTGTGTGGCAGCGCCAGGGAGTAGACGCCCAGCAGGATTGATCCACCCGCGGCGATCCGCATGGGAATCGCCGTCGCCTCCACGCCGAGCCGCCCCACGATCAGTCCAGCAACGATCCAGCCGATAGTTCCCAGCACCCGGATCGAAGGAAATTCTCGCGCCGGGTTCTTCAGATGATGAAATGAGAGTGAGTTGGTCAGAGCCAGCGTGGGCATGTACAGCAAGGCGTAGCCGATCAGCACCGGATAGAAGCGACCGAAGCTCTGCATCGTCGAGGCCGCGTAGAGCAGGAGCGCTCCGGTCAGATGGAGTCCCGCCAGCAGCCGCTCGGTCGATAGAAACCGATCGGCGATCATACCCATGAAGAATGGCGAGATCATAGCGGCGATCGCCGTGCTCCCGTACGCCAGCCCGATCTCGGCCCCACTGAAGTGGAGAACTTGCGAGAGGTAGGTCCCCAAGGTCACGTACCACGCCCCCCAGATAAAGTACTGGAGGAACATCATGACCGAGAGCCGGAGCCGGACCCGGCTCAAGGGAGAGTCCGGATCCTGATGAAGCGATAGGCTACCCGGTTGCCGTGGTCCTGCAGGCCGATGTACCCGGTGTCGTTGCGGCCATAGCCCGGCATGGTCGCGTACTTGCTCTGCTTGACTCGCGCCTGCCAGTCGGGACTTCCCAGCTCCGCCTCGACCACCTTCACTCCGTTGAGCCAATGCTCGATATGGTGGCCGTTGACCACGATGCGCACCGCATTCCACTCGCCCGCCGGTCGTACGGCGCCCCGGGGCGCCGGGTACATCCCAAACAGCGAGCCGGCCGAGGTGAGCGGTGAGCGGCCATCGGGATGCCTGGCATCGTCGAGCACCTGCATCTCCAGCCCGGTCTGCCAGGGATAGTCGGAGTCCTCGCTGACCCGGTAAAAGATTCCGCTGTTGCCCCCTTCGGCAACCTTCCAGTTCAGCTCGAGCTCGAAGTTGGCGTACTTGTCGTTGGTGACGATGTCACCCGCTGAATCGACCCGGGTAAGCGCGCCGTCGATCACCTGCCACCCGGCCGGCATCGTCTTCGAGCGATAGCCTCGCCAGCCAGCGGTGGTCTTGCCATCAAAGAGAGATTTCCAGCCGGTGTCGCGAGCTTCGGATGAGACCATGGCTTGAGCGCTATCCTGGGCGGGCGGTCTGGGTGTAGGGGGAGCGCAGCCCCAAGAAGCTGCGACCAACACAAGCCCTGCTACTGCGGCGATTCTGAACAGTGCCGCTCGGTCGATCATGGTATCCCCCGGTTTGCTGTTGCTTCCCCGCCTCCCCGCTTTCCCGCCTAATGCACCAGCTTCTTATACCGGATCCGGTGCGGCTGGTCCACCGACGCGCCCTTCCGCTTGTGGTAGTCGGCGGCGTAGTCCTGGTAATTGCCTTCGTACCACACGACCTCACTGTTGCCCTCGAAGGCGAGGATGTGGGTAGCGACCCGATCGAGGAACCAGCGGTCGTGGCTGATCACTACGGCGCAGCCGGCAAAGCTGAGCAACGCCTCCTCCAGCGCTCGGAGAGTGTCGACATCGAGGTCGTTGGTGGGCTCGTCCAGCAGCAGCAGATTGCCCCCGCTCTTCACCAGCTTGGCGAGGTGGAGCCGGTTCCGTTCACCTCCGGATAGGGTGGCGACTCTTTTCTGCTGATCCGCACCCCGGAAGTTGAAGCCGGCGCAGTAGGCGCGCGCATTCACCGTGCGGCGGCCGAACTGCAGCTGGTCCTGCCCGCCGGAGATCTCCTCATACACCGTGTTGTCGGGATTGAGCGCCTCACGGCTCTGATCGACATACGCGATCTCGACGGTGGAGCCAACCTTGAGCACGCCCGCCATCCGGCTGCTCCTGACCGGTGATCATCCGGAACAGGGTGGTCTTGCCCGCGCCGTTGGGACCGATCACGCCGACGATACCGCCCCGAGGGAGCGAGAAGGTGAGATCATCGATCAGCAGCCGGTCACCGAATCCCTTCGCCAGGCCTTCGGCTACCACCACCTCGTCACCCAGCCGGGCCGGCACCGGAATCAGGATCTCCGCGGTCCCCTCCTGCTGCCGCTCGCCTTCGGCGCGGAGCTCTTCGTAGGCGGTGATCCTGGCCTTGCTCTTGGCCTGGCGGGCCCGGGGCGACATCCGGATCCACTCCAGCTCCCGCTGCAGGGTCTTCTGCCGGGCCGACGCTTGCTTCTCGTCCTGCGCCAGGCGGCGCTCCTTCTGCTCCAGCCAGGAGGAGTAGTTCCCCTCCCAGGGAATACCCGCTCCCTGGTACAGCTCCAGAATCCAGCCGGCGACGTTGTCCAGGAAATAGCGGTCATGGGTGACCGCCACGACCGTGCCGGTGAACTCGGCGAGGTAGCGCTCGAGCCACCACACGCTCTCCGCGTCGAGATGATTGGTGGGCTCGTCGAGCAGGAGCATATCGGGCTGCTCCAGCAACAGACGGCAGAGGGCCACCCTGCGGCGCTCCCCGCCGGAGATCTTGGACACGTCGGCGTCCCCCGGAGGAAGCCGCAGCGCATCCATGGCCAGGTCGATCTTGTGGTCCAGCTCCCACAGGCCGAGCGCGTCGATCCGTTCCTGGAGATTGCCCTGCTTCTCCAGCAGCCGGTTCATCTCCGCATCCTCCATCGGCTCGGCGAACCGGGCGCTGATCTCGTTGAACTGGTCGAGCAGCGCCTGCTGCTCCTTCACCCCCTCGAGGACGTTGCCGCGCACGTCCTTGGTGGGATCCAGCGTGGGCTCCTGGGGGAGGTAGCCGATCCTGGTCCCCGGGAGCGGCCTGGCATCGCCGAGAAAATCCTTGTCGACTCCGGCCATGATCCGGAGCAGCGTGGATTTCCCGGCGCCGTTCGACCCCAGCACGCCGATCTTGGCGCCGGGATAAAACGCGAGGTGAATGCCCTTGAGAATTTCGCGGGAGGGGGGCACGACCTTTCTGAGGTCGCGCATGGTAAAGATGTATTCGCCGGCCATAGGGGGAGGAAGATAAGAGAAGGGCGCTCCAGCGGGAGCGCCCTCGGTCCTGCGCCGGCGACGCCGGATCTAGCTGAGGTTCTTGTTCGCGATCTTGGCCAGGTCGAACATGGTGACCTGACTGCGGCCACCGAACAACGGGCGGAGCTTCTCGTCGGCATTGATGGCCCGGCGATTCTTGGAGTCCTGCAATCCGTTTCTCTTGATGTACGCCCAGAGCTTGCTGATGACCTGGGTCCGTGGCATGGGGCTGCTGCCGATTACGTTGGCGAGCGTCGAGCTGGGTTGTAACGGCCTCATGAACGCGGGATTGGGTTTGCGCTTGGTAGTGGACTTCCTCTTGGCTCTCTTCGCGGTCTTCTTCCGTGCAGCTGGCCGCTTCGCGCGCTTCTTGGCGGATTTCCTACCGGCAGTCTTTCTCCTCTTGGTGGCCATCGCGAGTCTCCCAAAAATGGGTGAGAACCGTGTGGTGCCTCGGGAACTAGCAGAACTACCGTGTCCAACAGTAAACAGACGGCGCCCAGTTGCAATAGGCAAAAGCCAATTTCCCCTCTGAAAACCCCGCCGGGGGGTCCCGCCGCCCCTCTGGCAAGGGCCGGGCCACTATATCTTCCAGCAGTGGTCTGGAGCCCCGGCTCCCTCTCATAACTCCAAAAATGGTTCTCCTCATGGTCCTTTCACATCCGATGCTCCGAGCCGCGACCCTCGCAATGACGCCGCTGATCCTCGGCTGGATGACGATTTCTCCCTCTCAAACGGCGGGGTGCGATCCCGACAATGGCGGTCTCGTACTCCCCAAGGGAGCCTGCGCGACAGTGGTGGCGAGCGGGGTCGGCGGCGTGCGGCAGCTGACGGTAGCTCCCAATGGCGATCTCTACGCCGCGCTGCGCGAGTGGCTCGAACGGCGTGCTCGCTCTGCGCGACACCAATGGCGACGGGAAGCCCGACCAGCGGGCGAGCTTTGGACCGGGTGGGGCCAACGACGTGGAGCTTCGGGATGGATACCTCTACGTCGCGCTCAACGATCGGATCCTGCGCTATCGTCTCACCCCGGGTAAGCTGGAGCCGGAAGGCCAGGCGGAAACCGTTGTCAGCGGTCTGCCCGACAATGGCAATCACAAGGCCAAGAGTCTGGCCTTTCGTCCCGGCGACGAGATGTACGTGAGCGTCGGATCGGCCAGCAACAGCTGCCAGCGGGAGGATCGCCGGGACCACTCGCCCGGTCTGGATCCCTGCAAGGAGCTGGAGCAACGCGCCGGCATCTGGCTCTTCTCAGCCGACAAGACCGGTCAGCGATTCGAGGATGGGCGCCGCTTTGCTACCGGACTCCGAAATCCACTGGCGCTCACGACCAGTCCGGGGAGTGGCGAACTGTACGCGGCAGTGCATGGCCGCGATCAACTGGGGGACAACTGGGGATTTAGTGACCAGGCCAACGCCGACAATCCGGCGGAAGAGCTGGTGAAGGTAGGCCGAGGAGATGATTTCGGTTGGCCCTACTGCTACTACAGCAACGACTACAAGAAGAAGGTGCTGGCACCGGAGTACGGCGGCGATGGAAAGAAGGTAGGCCGCTGCGCCTCAGCCAAGGACCCGCTGCTGGCCTTCCCCGGCCACTGGGCCCCTCTGGCGCTCGCGTTCTATAACGGCGAACAGTTCGGACCGCAGTACAAGGGCGGACTCTTCGTGGCGTTTCACGGGTCGTGGAATCGCGCACCCTTGCCTCAGGCGGGGTACCGGGTGGTATTCGTGCCGTTCAAGGATATGAAACCCGCCGGTGGGTACTCGACCTTTGCCACGTCCAAGGAGGGGCCGACGGACCTCCGGGCCAGCGGACTCGCCGTGGCGCCGGACGGATCGCTCTACATCTCGGCGGATCAGAACGGGAAGATCTGGAGGGTGTCTAGAAGCGGGAGACGGTGAGAGGTAGCATGCCGTCGTCCCACCTCTTATCTCTTACCTCTGCAGTACTCGCTCCACCTCCGTGAGGCTGGCCTCGATCTCGATGGGGCGGTTGGCTCCCGGCGGTGGAGGCTCCATCTCCTGATGGTAGCGGAGCAGGAGACCCGGGTCTTTGAGTATGTGCCCGGTGAGAATCGCGACTACCCGATCGGACGGCTTGATCATCCCGCGGGTGACGAGCTGGCGCGCTCCGGCGACTGCGGCCGCGCTGGCGGGCTCGCACCCCACGCCCGACGCGTCGATCGCCGCCTTGGCCTCCAACAGCTCGGAGTCGTGCACCGCGAGCACGACCCCCTTGGTTTCCTGAATCGCGGTCACCGCCCGATCGTAGGAAGCCGGGTTCCCGATCCGGATCGCCGTGGCCACGGTGTCCGCCTTGACCCGGTGGCGCTGGGCAAAGCCTTCGTCGAAGCTCCGCACGAAGGGCGCGGCGCCCGACGCCTGTACCGCCGCCAGGCGGGGACGGCGCGAGATCAACCCCCACTCCTGCGCCTCGCGCAGCGCTTTTCCAAACGCGGCCGTATTTCCCAGGTTGCCCGCGGGAAGCACGATCCAGTCCGGTGGGTCCCAGGAGAGTTGTTGCAACAGCTCGAGCACAATGGTCTTCTGCCCTTCAATCCGAAACGGATTGATCGAGTTGAGCAGGTAGACGCCCAGCTCGTTGCTGGCCTGTTCTACCAGCCGTTGGCAGTCGTCGAAATCGCCGCGTACCAGAATGGTTCTGGCCCCGTAGGCGAGCGCCTGGGCCAGCTTTCCGGACGCGACTCCCTCGAGCGGGACCAATACCAGCGCCGGCAACCCCGCCTGCGAAGCGTAGGCCGCCAGCGAGGCAGACGTGTTCCCAGTCGAGGCACAGGCCACCGCCGTGGCGCCGATTCGAAGCGCCTGAGTCACTCCCACCGTCATGCCCCGGTCCTTGAACGATCCGGTCGGGTTGTGCCCCTCGTGCTTCAGCAGCAGGTGATCCAGTCCGGCCCAGCGGTCGAGCGCCACCCGGTGGAGTAGCGGCGTGTTGCCCTCGGGGTGCGACACCACAGCCTCCGCCGACGGCAGCACGATCTCGCGGAAGCGCCACACGCCCGAGGACGTAGCTCCTGGAGGTCCCCCCCGGCGCTCGGTGAAGCGCTGGATCAATTCCTTGGCCGTGATCGCGGGCGGGCGGTGGTGGATTTCGAGCAGGCCGCCGCAGAGAACGCAGCGGGGGTGGGGATCGCTCTCCACCACTTCATTCCCGCAGGCGATGCAGGTCTGCCAGCTCGCCGGACGCTGGGTCTGGAATCTCACCGGTGTACTCCCTCGAGATCAGGAACCAGCCGAGCCCCCTCGCGATCCACGGTCGTCACCCGCACTTCGCTCCGCTGACCCGCGGCGGTGTAAGCCGCGGTCATAGCCTCTGCCACTTTCTGGGCGACATCGGGGCCCCGCACCAGGGCAAACGCGGTAGGCCCGCTGCCGGAAATGGAGCTGCCGAGTGCCCCGGCGGCCAGTGCGGCCTGCTTGGCCTCGCGAAACCCGGGGAGGAGGCCGGCCCGGGCCGGCTCAGCGATGCGGTCATCGATGGCGCGGCCGAGCAGCTCGTAATCGTTGCTGGCAAGGGCGGCGATCAGCGCGCCGACCTGCGCAGCCTGATGCAGGGCGATTGCGCGGGAGACCACCTCGGGCAAGACCGCCCGGGCGTCAGCCGTTCGCATTCGCTGGTTGGGCCGCGCCACCACGATGAGCAGCTCGGCCGGCACCGGCAATGAGATCAAATCGAGCGGATCCATCGATCGGATGAGGACAATCCCGCCTAACAGCGATGGTGCGATGTTATCCGCGTGCCGCCCGGCAACCTTCTCCTCAGCCGCCAGCGCGGCGTTGACCAGCTCCAGCCGGCTCAACGGCTTCCCCAGTAAGGCATTCACGGCCACCGCGCCGGCCACCGCGGAGGCCGCGCTGCCACCCTGGCCGCCCGAAAGCGGCAGGCCTTTCCGAACCGTGAGCGCAATCCCGCGCTCCAGATGGTGAGGGTCACCTACCCGATCCAGGACTGCGCGGGCAGCGAGCGCCGAGGTGTGACGGGCCGGATCGCGGGGGAGATCGTGATGCCCCGGTTCGCGAAGCTGAATGCCCGCCGTCCCACTCCACTCGGCCCGTACCGTATCGCCCTCGCCGGCGAGAGCGAGCCCGAGGATGTCGAGCCCGGGGCCGATATTGCCGATCCCGCCAGGGGCGAACGCGGTGATACTCTGCTCCGTGGCCCTCACGCTCCCGCCAGTCGCAGAATGTCGTTCAGCACGCCGGCCGCGGTAACCTCGGCGCCCGCTCCCGGTCCGGTGATCACCAGCGGATTGGATTTATATCTCGAGGTGGTGAAGACCAGCTGGTTGTCGGAGCCCTTGATACCGGCGAATGGGCTGGTGGCCGGCACCGCGCGCACTCCGACCGCGACTCTCGCCGGCGTCACCAGGGCCACATAGCGCAGCACCGCTCCCTCCGCCGCGGCGGTCTCCATCCGCCGCTGCCACACCGGATCGATCTCCTCCAGCCGCTCGAGAAACTCTTTCAGCGAAATGGAACGGGCCCACTTGGGAACCAGCGACTCCACCGCCTTACGCTGCAACTCTCCGGGATAGCCGAGCAGCCGGGCCAGGATGAGCGCCTTTCGGGCGACGTCCAGGCCGGACAAATCATCGCGCGGGTCCGGCTCGGTGTAGCCCTTTTTCATCGCGCTCCGCACTGCCTGGGAGAACGGAACTTCGGCCGATACCTCGCTCAGGACGTAACCCAGGGTTCCGGAGAGAAGCCCCTCGATCCGTTCGACCCGGTCGCCCGATTCGACCAGCTTGTGGTAGGTATCGATAATGGGAAGGCCGGCACCTACCGTCGCCTCATGGAGGATGCGGCGTCCTCGGGCCCGCGCCGTCTGCCACAACGCGTCGCTGACACTGCGCCGGTCCGCCAGCGGACGCTTATTGGCCAGAACCAAATCCATCCCTCGAGTCAGGGCTTGTTCCAGAGCCGGTGCGGTGTCGTCGGCGGTGAGGTCTACCAGCACCGGACGGGTCAGCGCGTAACCGGCTATGTGCGCCACCGCATCCTCGGTAGTGGCCGGCGGTTCCCTGCGGCAGCTCTGCCAACGGCCGTCCCTTCTTCTTTTCTGCCGCGAGAGAGACCAGCCTGCGGGTGCTGATTCCCTGGGGATCGAACACGAAGCCGGAACGGTCAATGACCGCGGCCACCCGGAGCGAGAGTGAAGGCCGCTCCACCTGACTCAGAAGCGCGGCCAGGGCGCGACCAATCTGGCCGAAGCCGAGGAGTACCAGCTCCATGCGCTCGGGCTGAACCACTGAGCCGCCGGCGATGCGGGACAGCTGAAACGCGGTATGGATCCGGCGCTGGGCCTCCGCGGCTTCGCCCGCAGCCACGACCACCGAGATGTTCAGCTCGGAGGAGCCTTGGGCGATCGCTACCACGTTGATGCCTCCGGCGGCCAGCGCCGAAAACGTGGCCGCGGCTACGCCGGGGGTGCCGTGCATGCCGAGGCCCACGACGGCAACGGTGGCCATTCCCGGGCTGACCTCCACCCCATCGATCTCCCGCCGGCCGATCTCGCCTTGAAACTCCCGCAACAGACTCTGCTGGGCGGCTTCCGCGAACGGCTCCGGCACGCTGAAGCAGATCGAGTGCTCGGACGAGGCCTGGGAGATGAGCGAGACGGAGATCTTGCGCGCATGCAGCGCGGCGAAAGTGCGGGCCGCGATACCCGGCACGCCGAGCATCCCGTTGCCGGTGACAGTGATGAGGGCTTGTCCCCCCGCGGCCGTCAGCGCCTTGACGGGAAAACGGCCCGGCGCCACTCGCTCGGAGACCTCGGTTCCCTGCGAGGTGGGATCAGCAAAGGGCCGGATGTTGATCGGGATGCGCCGGCCGGTGAGGGGGATGAGGGCTCGGGGGTGAAGCACCTTGGCACCGTAGTATGCCAGCTCCGCAGCCTCCCGCGCGTGCAGCTGGGGAATCACTCGCGCGTCCGGCACCACCCTGGGGTCGGCGGTGAGCAGCCCGGGCACATCCTTCCAGAGCGAGACCTGAGAGGCGCCGAGTGCGCGCGCCAGCAGCGTAGCCGTGAGGTCGGAGCCGCCCCGTCCCAGGGTCGCAACTTCTCCTCCCGGAGTGACCCCGACGAAGCCGGGTACCACTGGAATCATTCCGCGAGCGAGGAGCGGCAGCAGCAATCGCTGCGTGCTGCGGTCGGTACGGCCCAGGTCAGGTGATGCGTGACCGAACGCCGCGTCGGTATGCACCAGTTCGGTAGCATCGACGTACTTCGCCTTGGTCCCGCTCTGTTCCAACACCTCGGCGAGCAGGCGGGCGCTGAGCCGTTCGCCTCGGGCGATGAGGTAGTCGGTGGTCCGGGGGGTGAGCTCCCGAAGGAGCCGCAGTCCCTGGGCCAAAGCTTCCAGCTCCTGGAACACCTCCGCCACGTGCGCCAGCATCCCCGCGCGGGAGCGGCCTGCCGGTAGGAGCGCACGGGCCACCTCGGCGTGCCGGGAGCGCAGCTGGGAAATGAGTGAGGCAACGGTGCGCTCGTCGCCGGTTCCGGCCTGCCGAGCCACCTCGAGGAGCGCATCAGTCACGCCCGCCATTGCGGAGGCCACGACGACCGTGGGCTCCGGGCGGTAGCTCTGGATGATCTCGACGGCGTGACGGACGGCGGCGGAGTCGGCCAGCGAGGCGCCGCCGAACTTATGCACCTGTGGTGCGCGGCGGGGTCGTGGCATGTGGCGATGTTAACACCGCGATTGGCTATGCGCTATTCGCTATTGGCTGTACTTTCCCCCCATGCTTGCCCTCCTCAAGCTGATCCAGTCCATCATCAAGACGCTCCACTCGGCCGGGACTCCGGGCCAGGTGGCCGCCGGCATGGCGCTGGGGTCGGTGCTCGGCCTCACGCCGCTGTTCAACCTGCACAACCTGGTGATCTTTTCTCTGCTGGTCTTGCTCAACGTCTCGTTTGGGGGCGGGATGTTGGGCTGGGCGCTGTTCGTGCCGATCGGGTTTCTGCTGGATCCTCTGTTCGCCAAGATTGGCCTGAGCCTGCTCACCGCACCTTCACTTCGGGCGCTCTGGACCGACTGGACCAACACCCCGGTTCTGCCCTTCACCAACTTCAACAACACGGTGGTGCTGGGGAGCTTCGTGAGCTGGGTGGTGCTCGCCATCCCCATTTTCTTCGCGGCCCGATACGGGGTAGCCAGGTACCGTGCCACGGTAGGGGAGCGGGTTCGCCAGTCCCGCTTCTATAAGGCGGTTACCGCATCGCAGGTCTACAACGTCTACAAGATGTTTCGCCCATGAAGGTCAAGATCTTCCGCTGGAAGGCGATCGGACCGCTGCTGCTGTTCTTCGCCCTGCTCGCGGTGCTGTTATGGATCTTTGCGGAGCCGGTGGCCCGGCAGACCACGGAAGAGGCGAGCAGCGAGCTGCTCGGTACCCAGGTGGACGTGGGCAAGCTGGACCTGATTCCGCGGCAGGCCTCGGTCGAGCTTCGAGCGCTGCAGATCGCCAATCCGTTCGTGCTCACCCACAACTTGCTCGAAGCTGATGACATCAGGCTCAAGCTCAACCCCGGCGCGTTGGCCGAGAAGAAGCTCGTCATCGAGAACCTGACGCTGCAGGGGCTCCGTTTCGGCACGGCTCGGAAAACGCCCGCGCGTCCCCCGAGCGGGAAGGGATTTGCTCCTCAGGTCTACCGCTCGGTGCAGCAGTGGGCCAAGCAGTTCGATGTTCCCCTGATGTCCCTGACCCCAATCGATACCATCCGGCAACTGGCCCTCAATCCCGCTCAGTTGACGACCATCCGTGAAGCGCAGGCGCTCCTCACCAGGGTTGATTCCACCCACAATGCTTTGGAGCAGAGCTTTCGGCAGCTGGACATCCGGCCGACCTTGGACTCGGCCCGCGCCCTGGCCGAGCAGCTGTCAGCCACGGATCCGAAGAAGCTGGGACTGGACGGGACCCGGCAGGCGATTCAATCGGTCCAGGCCACGCTCAAGCAGCTCGACGCCGCCAAGAAGCGGCTGGCGACGCTGGAGCAGACTACCCGAGCCGGGGTCCAGTATCTGGGGCAAGGGGTTCAGCTGCTGGATCAGGCCCGCCAGAAGGATTTCGCCTTCGCCAGGTCTTTGCTCAAGTTGCCCAGCTTCAGGGCGCCCGACATTGGAGGGGCATTCTTCGGAAAGGTGAGCATCGAGCGGTTCCAGCAGGCAGTCTACTGGGCGGAGCTGGCGCAACGATACATGCCGCCCGGACTCTTGCCGCATCCTACCCCGGGTCCCAAGCGGCTTCGGGCGGCGGGTGAGACGATCGAGTTCCCCAAAGCAAAGGAGTTCCCCCGCTTTCTGCTGGAGAGAGGACAGCTGGACTTTGCGATTGGCGGGACCAGTCCGGTGCAGGGTGCCTACACCGCCACGGTGCAGGGCCTCACATCGACCCCGGCCTTGTACGGCCAACCCGCGGTCATCACCGCTACCCGCCGAGCCGCTGCTTCCTCGATCGCAGCGATCGACATCGGTGCCGTCATCGATCACGTCACCGCCCGCACCCACGACTCGGCAAGCGCGCGGCTGCAGGGCGTCAAGCTGCCCGCATTCGATCTACCGGGGCTTCCGTTACGGGTGGACCCCGGTACCGGCTCCAGCAGCCTCACCTTCACCATGAAGAACGCCGGCGCCGATCTGCTGGGCCGCTGGTCGATCGGGTCGAACAAGGTGAGCTGGATTGCCGACACGGCAGGACGAAAGCCGAATGATCTCGAGCGGCTGGTTCTGCGAACGATCTCGGGTCTGAACAATCTTCAGGTAGTGGCCGAGCTCGGTGGCAGCCTGGCGCAGCCGAAATTTTCCGTCTCCAGCAACCTCGACCAGGCAGTGGCTTCCCGGATCCAGGCGGTCATGGGTGAAGCGATCGCCAAGGCGGAGAAAATGGTCCGGGCCAAAGTGGATAGCCTGGTTGCCGACAAGGTCGAGCCGGTCAAGCGGCAGATTGCCTCAGTGCAGTCGGAGGCGACTGGCCGCGTGCAGGCGGAGAAACAGCAGCTAGACGAGGTGGAAAAGCGTCTCAATGCCGAGCTGAAGCGGCTGACCGGCGGCCTGGCACCGGGAATCAAGCTGCCGAAGATCAAGTTGTGACTCGTGACTAGAACCAGAGCCTACCGATTACAAAGCGGAAATCCAATGCGCATCGGAGTCCCGAAGGAGACTTCGGCGGGCGAGCGTCGTGTCGCGCTCGTACCCGAGTCCGCCAAGAAGCTGATTCAGGCCGGCTACTCGATCACGGTCGAGGCAGGAGCCGGCGACCCCGCGGGGTTTCCTGACGCAGCTTATCGCGAGTCCGGGGTGGCCATCGAAACCGATCCTGCATCGGTCCTCGGCGCCGACATTGATTCTCAAGGTAAATCCCCCCGCGAGACCGGACAGCGGGCGGGATGAGACCGGATGGATGCGGCCGGGCGCCATCTACGTCGGCTCCCTCATGCCGCTCCGAAACCTCGATGCCGTCCAGGCTCTCGCCTCGCGCAGGGTCACGAGCTTCTCCACCGATGCCATTCCCCGGACCACGCGGGCGCAAGCCATGGATACCCTTTCCTCCATGGCAAACATCGCGGGATATAAGGGCGTGCTCCTCGCCGCCGCTGAGCTGAACAAGTACTTCCCCATGCTGATGACCGCGGCGGGGACGGTGCCTCCGGCCAAGGTGTTCGTGATTGGTGCGGGGGTTGCCGGTCTTCAGGCCATCGCCACGGCCCGCCGGCTGGGCGCCAACGTCTTTGCCACCGATGTGCGGCCGGAGGTCAAGGAGCAGATCGAGAGCGTGGGAGGGAAGTACGTCGGTATCGAGCTGAAGGAGGGGGCATCGGCCGGAGGCGGTTATGCCAAGGAGCTCACCGAGGAAGACCGGCTGCGCCAGCGCGAGCTGCTTGCGGCGCAATGTGCCCAGTCCGATGCGGTCATCACCACCGCACTCATCGGAGGAGTATTTGCTCCCCGGCTCATCTCGGCCGACATGGTGAGAGCGATGAAGCCGGGCGCCGTGATCGTGGACCTGGCGGCGGACGGAGGCGGGAATTGTGAGCTGTCCCGCCCCGGCGAGACCGTCACGGTGCAGGGAATCACCATTCTTGCCCCGCTCAATCTGCCGGCCACCATGCCGCAGCACGCGAGTCTGCTGTTCTCCCGAAACCTGACCGCGTTCGTCCAGGCTTTCACCAAAGACAAGGCCTTTCAGCTCGACCTCAGCGACGACATCCAGCAAGCCGCGGTGATCACCCACGACGGTGCGGTGAAACACCCCAAGACCCAGGACGCTCTGAAGAAGGTGCAAACATGACCCAGCCGCTGGATTTCTGGTCCATGATGTTCGTCTTCGTGCTCGCCTCGTTTATCGGGGTGGGGGTGATCCGAAGGGTATCCCGCCTGCTGCACACCCCGCTGATGTCCATCACCAACGCTATCTCGGCCATCGCGGTGGTCGGCTCGATCATCGTGACCGGTGCTGACTATCCCCGGGGCATTCGGATCCTGGGCGCCATCGCGCTATTTGCCTCCATGACCAACATCGTGAGCGGGTTCCTGATCACCGACCGGATGCTCAAGATGTTCAAGTCGGAGCGGAAGCCCAGCCCGGATCAGCGCCCATGACGCACGGGATTGTCCAGCTGGCTTATCTGGTGGCGACGGTGCTGTTCATCTTCGCGCTCCACTGGATGAACACACCGGCCACGGCCCGGAAGGCGGTGTACGCCGGAGTCATCGCGATGACCATCGCGATCGTGGCCACCTGGGTTCAGCCGGAGGTGGTGCATCACGGCTGGATCGTGCTGGCCATCCTCGGCGGATTCATCGTCGGGGTGCCGCTCTCCCGGGTGCCGCTCACGGCGGTGCCGCAGCGAACCGCGTTGTCGCACGCCTTCGGCGGGCTGGCCGCCGGTCTCGTCGGCACCGCCAAGTATTACCTCTGGGCGTCCGAGGGACCGGAAAACCTCACCACATTCCGGATGATTGCCATCATCGTCGAGATCCTGCTGGGGTATCTCACGTTTACCGGCAGCCTGATGGCGGCAGGGAAGCTGCAGGAAGTGAAATGGATTCCTCAGCGCCCGGTCACGTACCCGCTGCAGAACCTGACTAATATCGGGCTCCTGGCCTGCGCCTTGTTGGTGGGTACCGCGCTGACCCTGAACCCGGCCGCGCCCTGGGCCCCCCTGGTCTTCCCAGTCATCATCGTGCTGGCTCTCCTGTTCGGGGTTTTGCTCATCATCCCGATCGGCGGGGCGGACATGCCAACAGTCATCGCGATTTTGAACTCCTACGCCGGGCTCTCGGCAGTGGCCATGGGATTCGTGCTGGACAACAAGCTGCTGATCACGGCCGGCGCCCTGGACGGCTCCAGCGGCCTGATCCTGGCAGTCATCATGTGCCGGGCGATGAATCGATCGTTCACCAACGTGCTCTTCGGCGCATTTGGACAGACCCAGCAGGTCACGGCGGGCGGCGAACAGAAGACCTACAAGTCGGAGACAATCGAGGGGGGCGCGCAGGTGCTGGAGCAGGCCAGCTTGGTGGTGATCGTTCCCGGCTACGGCATGGCCGTGGCCCAGGCCCAGCACAAGGTGCGCGAGCTCTACGATCAGCTCAAGAAGCGGGGAGTGACAGTCAAGTTCGCCATTCATCCGGTGGCTGGACGGATGCCCGGCCATATGAATGTGCTCCTGGCTGAGGCGAATATTCCGTACACCGACCTGGTAGAGATGGACGAGATCAATCCGGAGATGCCGCAGTGCGACGTAGCGCTGGTGGTCGGCGCCAACGACGTGGTCAATCCCGCGGCCCGGAACGACCGGAGCAGTCCCATCTTCGGGATGCCGATCATCGACGCCGATAAAGCGCGGACGGTGCTCGCCATCAAGCGCAGCAAGAACCCGGGATTCGCGGGCATCGATAATGAGCTGTACTTTTCGGATCGAACCTGGATGCTATTCGGTGACGCCAAGAACGTGGTGGGCGAGCTGGTCAAACAGCTCTCCGGCCCCGGGATGCATTAGGTCATCCCCATACTGAGGACGAAGTATGCGAGTGCTTACCCTATCTGTAGCCCTGCTGGCGGGAGGAAGCCTTCCCGCCCTGGCCCAGGCCAACTGCCTGGATCAAATCAAGTTTCCGGCGGTCGGCCGCTGGGCCGAGTACAAGGCCGTGTACAACAAGAAGGATCCTTACACCGTACGCTACGCGGTCATCGGGGCCGAGCAGCGGGGCGGGAAGACCATGGACTGGGTCGAGCTTCGGATGAAGGGGGCCGACAAAGCGCACAACATCGTCTATCAGATGCTGGTGCCCGGCTCGCTGATGCAGATGGGAGATGTGGCGGAGATTGTCTTCAAGGCTGGTGACAAGCCAGCGATGAAGATGAACGGCATGATGATGAAGATGATTCGGGGTCAGATGGAGAAGCAGAATCTGTATAGCGACATCTGTCAGGACGTGACCCTGGTGGGCAAGGAAGCCGTCTCAGTACCGGCGGGCCGTTTCAAGGCCCAGCATTATCACAGCACCAAATACAGCTCCGATAGCTGGATCGCTCCCGAGGTCCCGTTTTCGCTGGTCAAGTCGGTGGGTGAGAACCATCAGATGGAGTTAATGCGGCAGGGAAGCGGGGCCAAATCCTCCATCACGGAGAAGCCCCAGGAGATGCCCGGAATGGGAGGGCCATCGAAATAGCGCGAACCTCACTCCTCTAGTTTCCCCGTTTCAGACTGGCACGAAGCAGCTCGCGCCACTTCACTCGTCCTGCCAAAGTTACATACAGGGACGTCGTAATCGTCGTGTGGCCGGTTTCCCCGCTCCCGTCGCCGCAACTATCCGTCCTGCTATGGTTTATCTAAGGTGTTGATTTCTCGCATCTTAGGTGCTATATTGGCCGACTTCGAATTTGGCTCGGCCTCAGTCGTGGCTGGTAACCGAGCGGGGGGACAGGGTCCCTTAGGGAGGCTAATAGCGTGACAATTAAGGCGCGTAGCAAGCGTCGCCCGGTACGACCGGCGCAAATCGCCCGTGCAATCGATGAAGGCCGGGAAAGCCTCGATCTCTATCTGGACGAGATCAGCCGGGTTCCCCTCCTCAATCGTGAAGAGGAGATGGAGCTCGCCCGTCGGGCCTTCAAGGGCAATGTGACGGCCCAGGAAAAGCTGGCCCGGCACAACGTCCGGTTCGTGGTCTCGGTGGCCAAGAAGTTCCAAAATCGCGGGGTGCCCCTGGTCGATCTGATCGGCGAAGGGAACCTCGGTCTTATGACGGCCGCGCGGAAGTTCGACCCCGATCGTGGCGTCAAGTTCATCTCGTATGCTGTCTGGTGGATCCGGCAGGCGGTCCAGGCTGCTATTGCCCGGCACGGCCGGCCGGTTCGGGTTCCGCTCAACCGCACCGCCGACCTCAGCCGGCTGGGCCGGACCACGACGCTGTTGAAGGATCGTCTGGGCCGGATGCCGACAACCGAGGAGCTCGCCCGCGCCACCGGTCTCACGGTGGAGGCGGTACGCTCGTTGAGCGCCCTCAACTCCGAAGCGGTGCGGCTCGACCATCCCACCCGGGACGGCGAGGGCAACGAACGGATCGAGCGGTTCACCAGCGGGGAGCAGGAAAGCACCGACATGACGACCATGGCTAATAGCCAGACGCGGGACATCGAAGCGGCCCTGGCCGCCCTCCCGCCCCGGGACGCCAAGGTGCTGCGACTGTATTTCGGTTTGGACGATGGCAATAGCCGTACGCTCGAGGAGATCGGCCGGATGATGGGGGTCACCCGCGAGCGGATCCGGCAGCTGCGCGACCGGGCATTGCTCCGGCTGCGTGAGGGTGAGACCGGCGATCGGCTTCGTGATCTGGTAGCCTAAAGGCTCTTGGCATGGCTATGAGAGCCCCGACCATGAGGTCGGGGCTCTTTATTTTCGGCGGTCCTCCGGACCAGCTCTCGGACCATAGCGATGAAAACAACCCCATCCCCCACGCCATCAACCGCCGAGACGACGGCATCCTCATCGAGTGGGATCAGCAGGGGCACGAGGGGTTCTTTCCCGCCCGCGAGCTCCGCCTGGCCTGCCCCTGCGCCGCCTGTGTCGAGGAAATGAGCGGGCGACCCCTGCTCGATTCCGCAGCGATCCCTGCTGACATCCGACCTCTGTCGCTCCAATTGGTGGGTGCCTACGGGCTCCGGGTGAACTGGAGCGATGGGCACGCGACCGGCATCTATACCTTCGAGCTCCTGCGACGCCTCTGCCCTTGTGGCCGCTGTACCGCCGCCGGGGTCAGCTGAGTCGTGCTGGTGATCGCCGACACATCCGGGTGGGCGCCGACGGAACAGTCTTTAGCCCGAGATATTCTGCGGCATCCAACCTCGGGGACGGGATGGACCACACTCACTCGACGCTTCGGGAAGGGCTCCTCACCGGGCTGGTTGGCGGGGTGGTCGTGGCTGTGTGGTACCTGGTGGTCGATATGGGCCGGGGACAGCCATTCTACACCCCTAACGTCCTCGGCCAGGTCTTCGCCGCTGGGGACACAACCCCCGCGGTACACGCCATCGCCCCCCAAGCGGTCGGGGAATTCCTGGTGCTGCATTTTGGCATCTTCCTGCTGCTCGGGGTGGTGCTGACAGCGCTTACCCACATGGCCAGCAGAAACCCCGCACTCCGTATGGGTGTCTGGCTTGGGATCGTCATCTCCTTCGTGTTCTTCCTCGGTTTTCTGTTCGTCCTCTACTCGATCACCCATGCACGGTTCCCCTGGCTGACGGCATTCGGCGGTGGCGTGCTCGGCATCGGGTCCATGGCCCTGCTGCTATGGCGCCGACACCCGGGGCTGCGGGGGACGTTCGATGAGGCGCCTCTGGGCGACGAGGTCAGGCCGCCGCCGCATCCGCCCGGCCCCTCCCGGCGATAGCTGCCGCGCGGGTGGCTTGCATTCTGGACCCGCCCGCCCCAATGTGATGCATACCGCACGTCCACTGATTCGAGGGGCTGCTCCGGAGGGTAGCCATGCTGGATAACTCCCACTCGACCCTGTCTGAGGGCACCGACGTTGGGATCATCGGCGGTCTCGCAGTCGCCATCTGGTTTCTGATTCTCGATACCATTGCCCGCCATCCGTTCCAGACGCCGAGCCTGCTGGGACAGGTGGTGCTGTTCGGCGACTCGACGCCGGACACCAGTCACCTCGTGTTTGGGGCAATCCTGGTGTACACCGCATTTCACTTTGCCGTCTTCGCGCTGCTCGGTATGGGCCTGGTCATCCTGATTCACTGGGGGGTCCGCGATCCGGTAGTTCGCTACGCATTGCTGCCGGTCTTCCTGGTCTTCGAGGTGCTGTTCTACGGCCTGCTCGAGGTATTCTCCGAGCGCACCAACGAGCTCTTCCCCTTCTGGGCCGTGGTAACCGCCAACACGCTCGCAGCGATCTGTATGGGACTCTATCTCTGGCTCCGCCACCCGGATTTCCGGGCCGCCTGCCGGGATACGCCGCTGGGAGACGCTCCCCAGTAGCCCGAGGACTCACCCGGGCTTTCCAGCCCCCAGCGCCCCGGACCCATTAGCTTCCAGCCTCAACTCTTACGGCCGGGGTCTGTGCGTCGGCGATCGCTCTTCGTCGGTCTCTCCTCCTTTGCTCTGCTTTGGTTCCTGACAGCACCGCTCCTGGGGCAGCTCGAGCCACCCTCCAGCGGCGGAGCCGTGGCGCTGGACCAGGAGCTCCGGATGTTGGGCCACTACAAGCGGGTGTTGATGATCGGGGCCCACCCGGATGACGAGGACACCGAGCTCCTGACCATTCTGGTCCGAGGAATGGGAGCGGAGGCGGGATATCTCTCGCTCAACCGGGGAGAGGGTGGGCAGAATCTCATCGGTCCCGAGCTGGGGGAGGCGCTCGGCCTGCTTCGGACCGAGGAGCTGCTGGCTGCCCGCCGCCTGGATGGCGCTCGCCAGTACTTCACCCGGGCCTACGACTTCGGCTATTCCAAGACTCTGGAGGAGACCTGGCAGCATTGGCCCCGCGACACGATCCTGAAGGACGTGGTCCGGATCGTTCGGCGATTCCGTCCCCAGATCATCGTGTCGATCTTCAGTGGAACGCCGCGAGACGGCCACGGACAGCATCAGGCCGCCGGATGGGCGGCCCAGGAAGCTTTCCGGGTGGCGGGGGACTCGACTCGGTTTCGGGAGCTCTTCAGCGAAGAGGGGCTGCTTCCCTGGAGCCCGATGAAGTTGTATCGCAGCACCCGCTTCGATACCACGGCCACCACACTGACGCTCAATGGTGGAGTGCTCGATCCGGCGGTCGGGAAATCCTACCACCAGATAGCCATGGCAGGGCGGAGTCTGCACCGGTCGCAGGACATGGGGCAGCTCCAGCGGATCGGACCATCCAACGTCCGGCTGGCCCTGATCGAAGATCGCACCGGTGCGGGAGCCGGCGGTCTGTTTGCCGGCATCGACACCACCATTGCTGCCATTCCGCTGGGTGAGCGGAGGACGGCCCAATCCGCCGATCTGGTGCGTACCACCGAGCCGCTGCCCGAGCTGGGCCGCTACGCAGTGCGGATCGACTCGGTGTCCGCGGCTCGGGGCGACCTGTCGCGCCAGCGAAGCTTGCTGGCCCGGGCCGCCCGCGACCTGGACCGGGCCGTGTCGGTTCCTCCTCAGGCGTCATCCGGTCAGCAGAGGCGTCTTCTACACCCGCGGCATCGAACTGGAAGACCAGCTGGGCCACCTCAACGCAGCGGCATGGGATCTGGGTCGGGTCATCTTCGACGCGGTGGTTGACGATGATCGGGTGGTGACCGGGCAGAAGCTGGCCTGGACGCTCTCCTCGTGGAATGCCTCGGACCAGACTCGCATCGCCGCCATGCGCGCTGCCGAATGCGTGCCGTTGGGCGACTGCGACAGTCCGGGCCAGGATCTCACGCCGCAGACCATCCCACCTGGCCAGGTGGGCACCGTCACAGTGGAAGACACCGTCCTCGACCAGCCGCCGTCCACTCCGTACTTCCTGATGTTGCCCCGCGACGGAGATCTCTATCGCTGGCCGGACGTCCAGGATCAAGGTCATCTCACCGGCAGCTTGCCCTACGGCGAGCCGTTCGAGTCGCCCACCTTTCTGGGCTCGGTCGAGGTGAGCTCCGGCGAATCCGACAGCCTCGGCGCAGCCCGGCTGGAAGAGGCGGTATTCCGCTTCAACGATCAGGCGCGGGGCGAGGTGCGCCGGCCGGTGACGGTGGTGCCCCGGGTGGATGTGAAGATCGATCCGCCGACCGAGCTCTGGCCGGTGAGCTCCACCACTCCGCACCGCTTTACCGTGACGCTGACCCATGGCGCCAGGGATTCCACCGCGGGGACAGTGACCCTCAAGCTGCCCCGAGGCTGGCCCCCGGTTACACCCGCAGCCGTTCCGCTTCACCCGGGAGGACGAGCGAGGCACGTTCAACTTCGACGTGCGGCCGCCGGCAAAGCTGGCCACCGGCAGCGCCGAGATTCGCGCCGTTGCCCAGGACCAGAGCGGGCAGAGCTACGACGTCGGCGTGTTTACCGTCGACTACCCGCACATTCGCCCCCGCTCCTACACCAAGCCGGCCCGGGCCGCGGTGCGCATGGCGCCGCTGCTCCTGCCGCGACTGGCCCGGGTGGGCTATATCCGCGGCGCAGCCGACCTGGTTCCCGAAGCGCTGAGGAGCGTCGCTGTGCCCGTGGTTCTGCTGGACCGGCGGATCCTGGAGCGGGGAAACCTGAATCGGTACGACGCCATCATCGTCGGCCCCCGGGCTTACGAAACTGATTCCGCGTTGGTGGAAAACAACGACCGTCTTCTGAGCTACGCCCGGCGGGGTGGTCTCGTCATCGTCCAGTATCAGCAGCATCAATTCTTCAACGGCCGCTATGCCCCCTATCCGATGAAGGTCGGCGGGCAGCCGCTGCGGCTGGACGAAGGCCCCGCTGTCCGGAGCGGGGGGACCGCAACCGCCCGGTCGGGGCCACCGGTCAGTCACGACCGGGTGGTGGACGAGAATGCGCCGGTGCGCATCCTCAACTCCGATCATCCGGCGGTACGATTCCCCAACCGGCTGACGAGCTCGGACTGGCAGGGCTGGGTGCAGGAGCGGGGTCTCTACTTCGCCCGAAGCTGGGACCGGCACTATCGGCCACTGCTGGAGACGCATGATCCCGGCGAGGCGCCGCTGGAGGGCGGATTATTGATCGCGCCGGTGGGGAAGGGAACCTACGTCTACACCGGCCTGAGTTTTTTCCGGCAGCTACCTGCGGGAGTACCGGGCGCGTTTCGACTCTTTGCGAACCTGCTCGCGCTTAGAAAGTGACGGAGAAGACGGAGAGGAGGAGGGGCGGAGGGTACCGGAAGCCAGAGCCACTGCTTTCTACTTTCCGTTTTCTCCGTCCTCTCCGTCCTCTGCGTCTTCTCCTGTACCCACGACAGCCGCACTCCCGTCGTCCTCTATTCGCCCCATGGTCGCGATCAGCTGGAGCTGCTGGAGCACGGGTTCGAGCGGCGCCATCCCGATATCGATGTGCGCTGGCTCGACATGGGATCCCAGGAGATCCTGGACCGGCTGCGCTTCGAGCGGGTAAATCCGCAGGCGGATGTGTGGTTTGGCGGACCCTCCACCATTTTCGATCGCGGGGTTCACGACTCGGTCCTCGAGCCTTACCGTCCGTCCTGGGCCGATCATGTGGGGGGGAGCTCGGAGAAGCCGACGGCATTCTACTACCCGGTGTATCTCACGCCGGCGGTGATTGCCTTCAACAGTCGCGCGGTGCCGCGGGCCGAGGCGCCGCGGGATTGGGATGAAGTTCTCGCTTCCCGCTGGAAGGACAAGATCATCATTCGTGACCCGATGGCGAGCGGCACCATGCGGGCCATCTGGGGTCTCATCATTCTCCGCAGCCTGCGAGAGACCGGCGATACGACGCAGGCGATGGAGTGGCTTCGGCGTCTCGACGGCCAGACGAAGACTTACACCATCAGTCCGGCCCTCCTCTATGAGAAGCTCGCCCGGCAGGAGGGGCTGGTGAGTCTGTGGGACCTGCAGGACATTCTCATCAGTCAGGCCAAAGGCATGCCTCTGGGTTACGTCTTTCCTCGCAGCGGTACCGTGGTGATCGACGACGGCATCGGGCTGGTGCGCGGCAGCCGACACCCTGACGCCGCCCGCGCTTTCATCGACTACGTCGGGAGCAACGAAGCCCAGCTGCTGGCCGCGAGGGAAGTCTTTCGCCTGCCGGCCCGAACCGATCTTCCGCTGGACTCGGTTCCCCCCTGGGTTGCCGAGGTCAAACGGGAGATGGTGGTCGCCCCTATGGACTGGGAGCTCCTGTCGCGGATGGGTCCGGCCTGGATGAGCTACTGGGATCAGCACGTGCGCGGTACGGGTAAGAGGTAAGATTGCCCTTTCTCCGCCTGGAAAACCTGACCAAACGCTTCGACGGCGTTGTCCGCGGTCGAGGACCTGTCCCTCTCGATCGAACGAGGGGAGATGCTGGCGCTGCTGGGGCCCAGTGGCAGCGGCAAGACCACCACGCTACGACTCCTCGCCGGTTTCGAGGCTCCTGATGGCGGCCGAGTCTGGGTGGAAGAAGACGACGTGACCGGGGTCGAGCCCGTGGCCCGCCGCTTCGGCATGGTCTTCCAGCACTATGCCTTGTTCCCCCACCTCGACGTGGGTGAGAACGTTGCCTTCGGTCTGGAGTCGCTGGGTGTGCGGGGCGGGGAGCTTGCCCGCCGGGTGGAGCGGGCGTTGTCGTTAGTGGACCTCGCCGGCTTCGAGCGCAGGCGGATCTCCCAGTTGTCGGGCGGGCAGCAGCAGCGAGTGGCCCTCGCCCGGGCGCTTGCCCCAGAGCCGCGGGTACTGTTGCTGGATGAGCCGCTCTCCAATCTCGATCCCTCGCTGCGGGAACGGACCCGGCGAGAGATTCGTGAGCTGATTCGGCGGGTCGGGATCACGACGGTGTTCGTCACCCACGAACAGGAGGAGGCGTTCGACCTCGGCGATCGAGTCGCGGTGCTTCGGGCCGGGCGACTGGAACAGGTCGGCACCCCCGAGGATCTATACGCCACCCCGGTCAACGAGTTCGTGGCCGAGTTCGTGGGCCGGGCGAGCAGCATTCCCGTGAGGATACTCGGCCCCAGCGAGCGGGGGATGCGGGTCTCGGTTGAAGGAGTTGAATGGGACCTGGTCGAAGGCGTGACGCCGAGCCAGCTACAAGGTCCAGCAATGATGCTGATCCGGCCGGAGGCGCTTCGACTTCTGGCACCCGCACCCGGGACACTGATGGGAACAGTCGCGGAGCGGCGGTTCACCGGCTCCGCCAGTCTTTATACCGTGGTCACTGATGGCGGCGCTTCGCTGGAGGTCAGTGGGCCACCCCGATCGGTGAAGGCCGGCGACCGGGTCGGGGTGATGCCAAGCAGAAGAGCGGGCGGGGGCATCCATCTCTTTCCCGGACGCCAGGCATGATCCGCGGACGTCGGGTCGGGGTCCTGGGCGGAGCGCTTCTCCTGTTTCTGGTGTGGCTGATCGTCTATCCACTGGTGCTCGTGCTGGTGGGAGGCTTTCACGGCCCGGAGGGATGGACCCTCGATTTCGTCCGGCTCTTCCTCCACCGCCGCAACGAGGCCTATGCGCTGTGGGGTAGTCTCTGGATCTCCGTGGCCACGGTGGTGCTCGCCGGCGCCCTCGGCATTCCGCTCGCCTTTCTGTTCTGGCGCTATGACTTTGCCGGCCGCAGGATCCTGGGAGCCCTGGTCGCCCTGCCCGCAGTGCTCCCACCGCTGGTGGGTGTCATCGCCTTCCTGTTCCTCTACGGCGAAAGTGGTTTCGCCTCGCTGCTGGTGCAACGACTGCTCGGGCTGGAGCAGCCGCCTTGGCGGCTCCAAGGTGCCGGTGCAATTCTCCTGGTTCATGCCTACTCGATGTATGTGTACTTCTACCTCTTCACCCGCGCCGGCCTGGCTTCGCTCGACGCCGCAGTGTTCGAGGCGGCCGCCAGCCTCGGCGCGGGACGGGTACGGACCCTCCGGCGAGTGGTGCTGCCGCTCCTGTATCCTTCGCTCGGTGCTGGAGCTCTCCTCACGTTCATGACCGCGCTCGCCTCCTTCAGCGCTCCCTACATCTTCGGTGGCGGCTTTCGGGTCATGACCACCCAGATCGTTGCCACCCGGCTGAACGGTGACGACCAGCTCGCCATGATCGAGACCGTCTCCCTCACCCTCATAGCGCTGGCCTCCCTCTGGCTGTTGCGGGGAGCCAGCGCAGTGGAGAGTCCGGCGGGGGGGAGGAAGGGCGTGGCTCCCGCGCTGGTCCCTATTCGGCGCCCCGCTGTTCGGGTGGCGATCGCGGTAATCGGCTGGACGCTTGCCCTCGTGTTGTTGCTGCCCCATCTCACGCTGCTGCTGGTTTCCTTTGTGCCGGCGGGGACCTGGACCACCGAGCCGCTGCCTCCGGCGTACACCTGGCGCAACTACCTCACCCTGATCCAGGACCCGGTGCGGGCGCGCCCGCTGCTCAACAGTCTCTGGCTGGCCACCGCTGCCACCATCGCCGCGGTGGTTATTGCGGTGGTCGCGGGTATCGTGTCGGTGCGCCGCCGGGAGCGGGTGGGAGGGGCGATTCAGGGATTGCTTGCGCTCCCCTGGGCGGTTCCCGGTACTGTGTTTGCCATCGCCCTCGCCACCGCATTCAGCGTTCGCGCGCCCTGGGCCGGGCGGTTCATCCTGGTGGGGACGCTGTGGATCCTTCCACTTGCGTATCTCGTAAGGAATCTGCCGATCACCGGCCGAGCTGTGCTTGCCGGGTTCCGGGCGCTGGATCCGTCGCTCGATGAAGCCGCCGCGACGCTGGGGGCCGCACGCTGGCGAACGCTCCGGCGGGTGACACTTCCTCTGCTTCGACCCGCGCTGGTGGCCGGCGCGAGTCTGGCCTTTGTGACCGCATTCGGCGATTTCGTTACCTCCGTCATGCTCTATACCTATGATACCAGGCCAATATCCATGGAGATTCTCTCGAGCCTCCGGCAATCCGACGTCGGCGTGGCGGCGGCGTATGGGGTCGTGCTGATGGCGGTGAGCGCGGCGGTCTTTGCCGCCGGCGCCGAACGGAGGAACGCCGGGTGAGCGAGGCGCACCGAAAGGGCGGTCAGTTCCGCCGGCTGGCCGTGCTGATCGCGGTGAATTTCGTGGACATGATCGGATTCATGATCGTGCTTCCACTGCTTCCGTTCTATGCCCTGAAGCTCCAGGCCTCGCCCGAGACCATCGGCCAGCTGATCGCATCATTTTCCGTGGCGCAGCTGATCTCTGCACCGATCTGGGGACGGGTATCCGACCGCTATGGCCGGCGCCCGGCGCTGCTGATCGGACTGAGTGCGTCAGCAGCGGCATATGTCGTGTTCGGCCTGGCCCACTCGGTTTGGCTGCTCTTCCTTTCGCGCGTGGTGCAGGGCGCCGGAGGAGGCACCACCGGGGTGGCTCAGGCGTATGTGGCCGATACGGTGGACCAAGCCGACCGCGCGCGGGCGCTCGGCTGGCTCTCAGCGGCGACATCGGCCGGCGTCATGCTGGGGCCCGCCATCGGATCGTTTGCCGCCCACTTCGGACAGGCGGCTCCGGGTATGGTCGCCGCGGCGCTGTGTCTCGTTAACGTGTTCTTTGCCTGGAAGTGGTTGCCGGAATCGCACAAGGAGCCCAGCGCTCGACCGGCAAAGGCCGGAAGCCGATCTGGCACCCGGCGTGGATGGCATTGCGCCATCCTGGTACCCCCATAGCGCGGCTCTTATGGATCTATGGCGTCGGCATGATCGCCTTTGCCTCCATGACATCGGTGCTGGCCCTTTATTTAGGGGCCGAGTTCGGGATCGACGAGAAGAGTATCGGCTACATCTTTCTCTACGTCGGAGTCCTCTCCTTTGTCATGCGGAGCTTGCTGCTGGGTCCAATCGTGGATTGGATCGGTGAGACCTGGGCCATGCGGTTCGGCACCGTTCTGCTCGTGCTTGGCCTTGCGTTATATCCGCTTCCTCGCGATCTCTGGACACTCGCAGTCGTCATTCCGCTGGTACCCATCGGTACGGCACTCCTGTTTCCGGCCACGACCTCGCTGATGTCGCGATACTCGGAGCCGGGAGAGTTGGGAACCACCATGGGTGTGGCTCAGACCTTTGCCGGTCTGGCCCGAGTGCTGGCCCCGATCCTCGCAACCATCACCTTCCAGCGGCTGGGTCATGGTTGGCCCTTTTACGTGGCGGGTGGTTTCGTAGCGCTGGTAGGCATCATGGCGTTCCAGGTGGATGTGCATCCTAGAGTCGCCAAACCGGCGGCGGAAGGAGCTGAAGCCTGATGAGCGAGGACGCGCGGATTGAGCGCCTTGAGAGGCGCGGTTGCCGCAGCTCGAGGAAGTGGTGGAGGAGATGGCGGGGCAGCGGGGCGGCGGGGCAGCGGGGCAGGAACAGCAGCAGGCCGAGTCGGCAGCTACGCATCGCAGGTGCCGGCCGCAGTCCCAGCCGCCGACCACCGTCATCTGCCCCGCTGCCCCGCCCCACCCGCCCAGAGGGCTCCCGCCCCGCTTCTCTCTCCGAACAATGGGTCGGCCAACGCCTTCTTCTCGCCGTCGGCGTAACCGCCCTCATCCTCGCTGCCGGCTACCTCCTCCGGCTGTCGTTCGACCGGGGCTGGATCTCACCGCTGACGCGCTGCATCGGCGGATCCATCGCCGGGTTTATCGTCGGCGCCGTGGGGTGGCGGCTCCATCCACGGTATCGCACCTACGGCGCGGCCCTGATCGGCTGCGGCGCCGCCATCATCTACCTGTGCGTGTGGGCCGCGGCGCGGCTGTATGGCGTCCTGCCGCCCACCACCGGCATCATCGGATTAGCGCTGGTCTCCGTGGCTCTGGCGATGATCGCCTACGCCATCGACGTCGAGGCGCTAGGGACCACCGCAGCCCTGGGCGCGTTCTTCGCTCCGCTGCTGTTGGGCCGGAACCAGGCCGACGCCGATCTGCTGCTGCTCTACCTCGCCTGCATGGCGACGGGGCTGGGCCTGGTCGCCGCCCGTCGCCACTGGCGAATGGCCATGTTCGTCGTCGCTTTGAGCTTCTTCGGCGTCGCCTACGCCGGAGCGGCCGACCGGGGCTCCGCCTGGGGCGTGCTGCTGTACGGCGTGCTGGGAGGCAGCGCGGGTATTCACGTCGGGCTGCGGGAGCGCTGGCCGGAGACCCGGTTTCTCTCGTTCGCCGGCGGCTGGACCTTCGTAAACGCTGCCAGCCACCACCTCGGCAGCCCCTGGGCTGTCCTGCTGGGCGGGATCGTGCTCGCGACGCCGGTCTGGTGGTTCGCCCTGCGCTCGAATCTCGAGTTCCCGGTTCCGGGGGCGCCGAGCTCCGGCAAACCGGCCTGGTCGCTGGGAGAGGCGATCTACTTTTTCCTGACGCCGCTGCTGCTCGGGTGGGCGGTACACGGGCTCGCGCCGCAGTGGTTCGATCGCCACGAAGGCATGGTGTCCCTGCTCGTCGCGGTGCCCTACCTGATTGCCGGATACCAGCGGCCTCGGCCGGTTTTCGCCGTGGTGGCCGCGGCAGCGCTGGGGATCGCGGTCTGGCGGCACTGGGACGGCGTCGAACGAGTCTGGGCGCTGCTTGCGCTCGCGCTCCTCTGGGCGGCGCTCGATCATCGGCTCAATCGAACGGATGGCCGCTGGTACGCAGTCGCCACGCTGTGGGCCGCCCTCAACCACCTTTTCAGCGACGCGAATCAGCATCGAACCGCGGCCGATCCTGCTTTCGTGGGTTCCTGGGCGCTGGCGCTGTGGGGCGCGGCGGCGGTGACGGTCGCCCTGGCGGCCAGACTGTGGAGGGTGACGTCGCCCTCCGGCCCCGGTCCAGTGGTGCAGGCCATCCTGTGGGCGGCAGCGGGTGCGATGGTGCTCTTTGGTGTGACTGGGGAGATCCAGCGCTACTTTGCCCTCCGATCTGTCTCAGCCCAGACCGCCTCGCTGGCCGCAGGTCTCGCGGTGAGTGCCTGGTGGTTGGTGTTTGCCGCGGCGCTCGTCGTGACCGGCTTCCGCCGTGAGCTCAAGCCGGCCCGGGTCGCCGGACTGGGCGTGGCCGGACTCGCCGTGGTCAAGGTCCTGGTCTTCGACCTCTCCTCTCTCGACGCGCTCTATCGGGTTGGCTCGGTCTTTATTCTCGGGCTGGTCTTTCTCCTGTTGGCGTACCTCTACCATCGGCAGGGCCGCGCGGGAGCAACCGGCCCGGGCGAGACCATTTGATGAGCGACATCTCCCGCCGTTCCTTTGCCGAATCGCTCGCTGCTGCCGCGCTGGCTCCCCTGATCGGCTCACCGCCGGAGTCCATCAGTGCTGCCGCGCTGGAGCGGCGGACTCGAGCCGGTCAGGAAAGATCCTGGGGCGCTCGCCAAGTCGCTGACCGAGGTGATTCGGGCCCAGTACGGATCCCGCCTGTCCTCGCAGGACCTCGCCGGCATTGCCCGACAGATTCAGGCCGGCCTGGAGCGGGTCGAGCAGCTCAAGAAGGTCGAGCTGTCGAATGGGGACGAGCCTGACTTCATTTTCGGTGCTCCCCGCCGGCCCCATTCTCCGTGACCGATCCTTCTTTTCTCTCCATAACCGAGCTGGGCGCGTTGTTACGCTCGGGTAGGGTCTCCGCCACCGAGCTCACCCGTCATTTTCTCGAGCGCCTGGAGCTGCTCGGTCCCCGTTACAACGCCGTCGTTACCGTACTCCGGCAGCCGGCGCTGGCCGAGGCGGCCGAGCGGGACCGGGAGATCCACAGCGGCAAGATTCGGGGGCCCTTGCACGGGATTCCCTACGGTGTGAAGGATCTGCTCGCGACCCAGGGCGCACCGACCACCTGGGGAGCGCAGCCCTATCGCAACCAGATGCTCCAGGGCGACGCCACCGTGGTTCGCCGGCTGCGTCAGGCTGGAGCGGTGCTGTGCGCCAAGCTGAGCATGGTGGAGCTGGCTGGCGGAATGGGATACAACCAGGCGTTTGCCAGCTTCACCGGTCCGGGCAAGTCTCCCTGGAACCCGGCGCGATGGTCGGGCGGATCATCCAGCGGCCCCGGCGCGGCGGTGGGTGCGGGGTTGGTTCCCTTCGCCATTGGATCGGAGACCTGGGGCTCGATTCAGTTTCCAGCGGCCTTTTGCGGCGTGACCGGGCTGCGTCCCACCTATGGCCGAGTAAGCCGGCATGGGGCCATGGCGCTGAGCTGGACCATGGATAAGTTGGGCCCGCTGGCCCGTACCGCCCGTGACTGCGGGCTGGTCCTCGCCGCCATAGCTGGACCCGACCCCGAAGATCCCACCGCGCTGCCCGCCAGATTCGTGGCTCCGGGCAAGGCTCGCCCCCGGAAGTACCGTCTGGGAATTCTCCGGGGCACCCGGGACAAGACGCAGCCCGAGGTATTACGAAACTTCGACGCCTCGATCGAGCTCCTGCGGGAAGAGGGCGACTTGATCGACGATCTGGAGCTTCCCGATCTCCCCTTCGACCAGGCCGCAAGCCTCATCATCGATGCGGAAGCGGCGAGCGCCTTCGAGCCCTTGTTCGAGAGCGGCCGGATCACCGAACTGACCGCCCCGGAGGATCGCCTGGGTGGTTATCCGGGGCAGGTGATCCTGGCCAAGGACTACCTCCGGGCGCTCCGGGTGCGCCGGCTGGCGGCGGACGCGCTGGACCGATTGCTGAGCCGGGTCGATGCCATCGCCGCTCCATCCCTTGCCTACCGTGGCCTGGCCACTGGACACTGCGTTCGACAAGGTCTATCCCAATTACCCGGGCGGGGCCAGCATCGGCGGTGCGGCCAACCTGTGTGGCGTTCCCGGTCTCTTTCTGATCAACGGGGTCGGTGAGGCAGGATTACCAACCAGCCTTCAGCTCACCGGCCGGGCTCTCTCGGAGGAAACCCTTCTCGGCATCGGAATCCGCTATCAGGAGCGCACGGGATTTCACCGGCTGCGGCCGCCGGGATTGTGACCGCCGCCGGGCCCGGGTTATATCTGGGGCTTGTTGGTCAAGGTTCCGGAAAGAGGAGTTAATGTGACCGTGTCGCTCTTGCCCCCGTCTCCTTCAGCGTTTGCCAAGGCGACTTGGGGAGACGTTGCCCCCTACTTCGATGATCTCGCCGCGCGACCTCTGGAATCGGCCACGATCGCCGGTTGGTTGCGGGAGTGGTCCCGGCTGGAAGAGCTGGTCACCGAAGCGGCCGCGCGGGCCATGATCGCCTACACGGTTGATACCGGGAACCAGGAAAAGGAAGCCGATCACCTTCGATTCTCTACCGAAGTTCTCCCCCGCATGGAAGAGCGAAGCGTGGAACTGGCTCGCCGGCTGCTGAATTCGGGCTATTCCACCCCTACGCTATCCACCACCTTGGCCCGGTTCCGCACTCAGATCGAGATCTTCCGGGACGAGAATGTCCCCATCTTCGCCGAGGTGGAGGAACACAGCACCCGGTATCAGCGAATCACCGGATCGATGACCGTCGAGTGGGAGGGAGTCGAGCGGCCGCTGCCCCAGCTGCAGCCTTTTCTCAAGAGCCCGGACCGGGCGGTCCGGGAACGAGCGTTCCGCGCCGGGAGCCAGCCGTACCTGCAGAAGCGGGGGGAGCTGGCCGGCCTCTTCAACCGGATGTACGAGCTCCGGACCCGAGCCGCCCACAATGCGGGCTTTGCCAACTTCAGGGACTACATCTTCCCGGCCAAGTTCCGCTTCGACTACACGCCGGCCGACTGCGAGCGCTTTCACGAGGCCATCGAACGCTGGGTGGCTCCGGCGGTCGAACGGGTGCTGGAGGCCCGGCGCCGCCGACTAGGGGTGGACCTGCTCCGGCCCTGGGATCTGGCGGTGGACCCGTACCGGGACAAACCGCTGCAGGCCTTCACCGACGCGGACGAGCTAGTCACCAAGGCCAGGCAGGTGTTCGAGCGGGTGGACCCGGCGTTCGGCGGTGAATTCCAGACCATGATCGACGAGGGTCTGCTCGACCTCGAGAGCCGGAAGGGAAAGGCGCCGGGCGGGTATTGCGAGACGCTGCACTTTCACGGCCGGCCGTTCATCTTCATGAACGCCGTCGGGCTGGTGGAAGACGTCATGACCCTGCTGCACGAGGCGGGGCATGCGTTCCACGCCTTCGCTTCCCACCCGCTGCCCCTCATCTGGCAACGCCATCCGGGCTCGGAGGCCGCGGAGCTGGCCTCCATGTCCATGGAGTTTCTCGCCGCGCCCCACCTGGCGCAGCCGGCGGGTTACTTCAGTCCCGACGATGCGAAACGGGCCTGGCTGGAGCATCTCGAGGATGTGCTCCTCAGCCTGGCGCACATCGCATCGGTGGACGCCTTCCAGACCTGGATCTATACCAGCGGCCAGGGGGACGATCCCGCCGCGCGCGACGCAGGCCTGGCTGCGGCTGCGGAGCCGGTTCGAGCGCGGGGTCGATTGGTCTGGACTGGAGCAGGAACGGGTGGCCCGATGGTACCGTCAGCTCCACATCTTCATGTACCCGTTCTACTACATCGAGTACGGCATCGCCCAGATTGGTGCGCTGCAGGTCTGGCGCAACAGCCTGAACGATCCCCGCGGCGCGGTGGCCCGCTACCGCAGAGCCCTGGGACTCGGTGCGGTGCATACTCTTCCGGAGATCTATCGGACCGCCGGTGCCCGGCTCACCTTTGATAGCGATGCCATCGGGGAGCTGGTGCAGTTGGTGGAGACCCACATCCAGCGAGTCCGGAGTGAGCTCCCCCGCGGTTGATTCCCGTCGCTGGCGCGGCAAGATTGAAGCGCTTCCTTCCTCCTGGCCTCCGGGTACAGGACACGCGGTAATTCTTGGGGAGAGACTGGATGGCCAAAGAAGAAGGCATTGAGATGGAAGGGGTGGTGACCGAGGTGCTGCCTGACCGGAACTACCGGGTGATGCTGGAGAACGGACACGAGATTCTGGCCTACGCGGCCGGGAAGATGAGCAAATTCAAGATTCGGGTATTGGAGGGCGATCGGGTCAGCGTGGTGCTGTCGCCGTACGATCTGACGCGGGGCGGGTGATTTATCGTCACAAATAGATCTGACTCTGACGATCCCTCAGACTAACAAAAGGGCCGCTCGGTTGAGCGGCCCTTTTGTTTAGACCAGGCCGACCAGGAGGTCGGCCCTTTATTTAACCTTGGTGACGTTCTCGGCGGCGGGGCCCTTCGCACCCTGCACGATGTCGAACTCAACCCGGTCGCCCTCGGAAAGGCTGCGGAAGCCTTCCGCCTTGATGGCGGTGTGATGGACAAAGCAGTCCTTGTCCCCATTCTCCGGGGTGATGAAACCAAAACCCTTCGCGTCGTTAAACCACTTCACCGTGCCGATGGTGCGAGCCATTGCGCCTACTCCAGGTTTGTTTGCCTGCGTCGGCGCCGGACTGTCCGGACGCCGAGTTTTTATGAGCGCAGGCCCGTCCTGCGTCATAAAAAATGAAAAGACCCGTGGGCGATGCACCCGGGTCTCTGAGTGCCATTACGCCGGTAGGTCAGCCTTCAGGTAGTGACCAAATCGCGGGGACAAATCTGTATAGCGACCGTATTTAGTCAAGGGGGGAGCCGCGGAACCAGCGAGCCGCGGCCCGGGCCCAGTCGGCCACGGGTTCGCGGGGCGCGACTCCCCGTGCCTGGTTCACCGCCTGGAGGAACTCCGCGGCCGAGGAGTAACGTTGGTCCACCTCCGCACTCAGGGCCTTGTCGAGCACCTGCTCCAGCGCCTCGCTGACGTCATCCCGCTGCCCCCGCGAAGTGGGGAACTGGTTGGTGGTCTGCTTGGCCAGCACCTGCTCGACCGTCATCCCGGGAAACGGCGGCGGTTCCCAGCAGGGCGTAGTAGGCCACTGCCGCCAGGCTGTAGAGGTCCGACCGCTGATCCACCCGTTCTCCCAGGAGCTGCTCCGGGCTGGCAAACTGAGGCGTGCCGCTCTGGCTGGTGGCGCCGCCATATTTCCCCCGGAGTGCCAGGGCCAGTCCGAAGTCGGTGATTTGCAGGCTGCCGGTCTGGTCGATCAGCATGTTCTCCGGCTTGATATCGCGGTGCACCAGTCCCGATCCATGGGCGTGGGCGAGGGCTGAGAGCGCCTCTCGGAGCAGCCGCAGCACCCGGTCGAGCGGCAGAGGGCCCTCCCGCTCGACCAGCTGGGCCAGACTGGGCCCGTCGATCAGCTCCATGGTGTACCAGAGCAGTCCGGAGCGGCCTCCGATATCGTAGATGTTCACGATGTTGGGGTGACTCAGCCCGGCCGCCAGCTGGGCCTCGCGTCGGAACCGTTCCACCACCTCGGGGTCCCGGGTCAAGAGCGGCTGGAAAACCTTGAGCGCCACCTCGCGTTCAAGGTGGAGGTCCCGCACCCGGTACACCCGCCCGAATCCCCCGGTGCCGAGCAGGCTGAGCAGCTCGTAATCGTCGCCCAGTGCTCGCCGCAGCCGTTTCTCCCAGCGGGCGTTGTCCTCGGCGTCGGCCACCGAGCCTTGGCTCACCGCCACGGCCGGAATTTCGAAGGTGCCTGCGTCCGAGAGCGAAATCCTCCAGCATCTCCGCCGGCAGTGAGATAGCGGTCGTCCTGAGCCGGCTGCAGCGCCCGCAGGATGATGCGTTCGAGGGCGCGGGGGCAGGCGGGCCGCAGCTCGGTGGGCCGCCGGACGGCGCTGGGATCGAGTGGCGGCTCCTGGCCGGTGACCGCGACGTAGAGCAGCGCTCCCGCGGTGTACACGTCGCTGGTGGCGTCGCCGGGAGCGCCGTTCCGTACCTCGGGGGCCATGTAGTTCAGTGCCGTCGGCACGATGCCGGGCGGGATGGCGGGGAGGACGTAACTGCAGAAGCGCAGATCGGTGACCGTGCCCCGGCCGGCCGTGCTCAGCAGTACCGAGGGTGGGACAATGCGCCGGACGATGATGCCGTTGCCGTGGGCGTGCTCCAGTGCGCTCAGGATATCCCGGGCCAGGCTGTGGACCATCGGGATCGGGCGAGGTCCCCGATGGAGCGCCTGCTGGAGACCTTCTCCTTCGATCCAGTTGCCCACCCGGTAGGCCAGGTCGCCGATGATGCCGGCATCGTACACGTGGCGGATGGCGGGATGGTCCAGCCGACCGAGCGCCTCCGCCTCCCGGAGAAACCAGGCTCGCGTGGCGGCCTCGGAGTGGAAGTTCACCCGCAGGCTGACCCGGCGTTGCAGAATCTGGTCGTGGGCCTCGAAGAGAACCTGGTCGCGGTGACGCGGCTACGGTCCGCTCCAGCCGGTAGCGGCTGCCCAGCGCGTCCTGGGTGCGCTGGAAGTAGCGAAGCGGCTCGCGTCCCGGTCAGCGCAGCAGCCCGCGGCGTCGCTCGACTCTGATCTCCCGCCCGCACACCGCCGCGCTGCACCAGCGCCGGCTCTGATTGGGGGAGTCGTCGGCGAAAAAGAGGGAGCAGCCGTCGCCGGCGCAGCGGCGGACGAAGAGCAGCGGGTCGGCCAGGCTCGGTGGCCGCGGACTGTGCGATGGCCTCCAGCACCCCGGGCCGCCGAACCGGGGAAAACCGCAGCTGCCACTCACCGCTCACCCGGGTGAGCTGATGGCACCCGTCGCCTCGAGCCAGCTGTTCGTTGATGGCGGCGATGGAACCCGCCGGAGGCTGCAGCCCACCGTGTAGCGCCTCGGCCAACACGGTGAGCTGGTCCCGGAGCCGCAGCACGTCCAGCAAGATCAGGGAGTCACCGTTGGTATGAAGACGCTGGGCCGCGGTCCAGCGCTCCATGGCGGCCTCGTCCGGTAGCAGATCGGGAGGAATGGGCGTGCGGCCCCGGGCGGTATTGACGAAGTCCAGCCAGAGCGCGTCGCCCAGCAGGGTAAACTCGGATTGGGACATGCCCGCTAAGCCTCCGCGACCTCGACGGTGTTCCTGCCGCCCCGCTTGGCGCGATAGAGCGCGTTGTCCGCTGCCGCCAGCACGCTGCTGACGGTGGTACCGTGCTGGGGCGATTCGGCAATTCCCATGCTCAGGGTGCAGGCGCCGAACTCCGGGTTGGTCTTCTCGATTTCCCGCAGGCTGGCCTGAACCCGGGCCACGAACACCCGGGCCTCGGCGGGCTTGGTCATCGGCAGAATCACCAGAAACTCATCTCCGCCCAGCCGTCCCACCACGTCCAGCGCCCGGCATTGCCTGCGCAGCACCTGGCCCACTTGCACCAGCAGGCGATCGCCCGGCGGCATGACCCATGGTGTCGTTCACCACCTTGAAGCGGTCGAGATCGAGCAGGAGCACGCTGGTGTGGAGCTGATGCCGCAGACTGCGGGAGATCTCCGCGGCCAGCCGGTCTTCCAGCGCCCGCCGGTTGCACAGGCCGGTCAGCTCGTCCGTGGTGGCCGCGCTGTGGAGCTGCTCTACCAGCTCCGAGTTCTTGAGCGCGATAGCCGCCGCAAAAGAGAGGGTCCCGGCCAGCTCCGATTCGGCTCGGCCGTACAGCTTGTCGCTGATGCGCGACCCCAGCACCAGCACCGCCATGCGCTCGGCCCCGGCATCGAGCGGGACTACCAGCTCGGCCCCGGGTCCAACCAGCTCCGCGACCGACAGGTCGTCCCCGCCGACGGCGGCGCTTCCCGGTGGCAGCGCCTGGTCCAGGGTGACGCGATCGATCGGAGCCGGCCGCAGCCGGTCGTTGAGCGAGCGAAAGACGGTGGGCGTGTAGCTCTCACCTTCCGGCCGATAGAGGCAGGCCCACCAGGCAAAGAAGACCTCGGCCATGAAATCGAGGATCAGCTGCTCGGTTTCTTCGGTCGAGTGCACCGAAGAGAGCAGACGGGCCACCTGCCGGAGGGCTCGGAGCTGGAAGACGGCATCGTCCAGCGCCGCCTGCCGCTCCAAGAGGATGCTGCGCAGCTCCAGGACCACGCTCAGGCCCAGCGCCAGCGACATGGCCACCGGGCGCATCTCCTGGGCGACCAACGGGTCGGCGTGGATGATGACCTCGGTCTGGCCGCTGGCGAGGCGGGCCACCTCGAGGGCGTCTTCGTACCCCGTGCCCGGCCCCACCCGGCGGTCGGAATCGGCCGGCGAGACCAGGTTGAGCCAGATTCGCTCGCTCTGGAATCGACGAACCAGCGCGATCCGGCAGCGCTCGAACAGCTCCCCCTCGGTCCGGGAGAGCCGGCAGGCGGCTGCAAAGGCGCTGGGTAGTGTGGCGAGCGATGGGTAAGGAGTTAAACCCATGTGCTATAATACTCGCCCCCCGAGGCTGGGGGGAGCGGTTCAGGCGGGTTGTGCTGCGGCCGGCTCCCGATTACATTCCTTCAGCAAGCAATTGAGAGACATAGCCCTTCGGGGCCCCAGGGATTTCGGCTTTGCAGCCTGGGTGATAAAAACTGCTAAAGCTCCGGTCCCGGCGAGCACTCAGCTCAGCCGGGATTTGTCGTTTTAGCCTCCACCACCCGGGCATCCTTGGGTGCGTCGATCCGGCCCCCCAGTGAGTCGGTGATGTACTTGGTGAGCAGGTCCACCGCCCTGGGGGCTGAAAGCTTCTGGCCGCAGGCGGATTCGGCTTCGGGCACTGAATAGCCATCTCCCCCTTCGCACGCCATGTAGACCCCGAAGGCCGCCGTGACGGTATCTCGCGGACCCACCACCTTGCCGTTGGCCCGGTGAAGATCACCCACCACCCGGGTCCCCGAGGGACGATGGGGATCGAACGTGTAGGTCAGACCCGACACCTGGAGAAACCCTCCGGTGCCGAGTACGGCCTCGGAAACCCCATGCTCCAGCAGATGCCTCAGTCGGGCGCCGGTCAGCGGGAAGGTGACCACCCGGGTCTGATCGGCGAAAGGAAAAATCGCCTCCAGCTCATGATTGGTGATGGGGCCCGGCTGAATGGGGTGGTCCAGCCGGAGGGTGCCCGAGTTGAGCAGCGCGACATCGGCGCCGGTGCCCGCCCGCATCGCGTCGGTGACCAGGTCACCCAGCACCGACTCCTTCCGCCGGGACACTCCGTCGGAGGGACCAATCCACACCGCCGTTCGCCCGACCGGGCGCGCCGGGCCCAGCTGCCGTTGCAGGCTGTCACCCCAGCGCGCCACCACCTTGGCGACGCCGGTATCCGCCGGTAGCGCATCGTTGATCGCAACCAGGCCAACGGCCTGGCGCCAGTTGCCCTTACCACCCCACAAGGTGACGAACTGCGCCGTCTTGGCGTCAGCGTCAGCCTTGACCGCGTGGCGGCCGGATACCACGGAATCCTGGGCTTCGTGCTCGTGGCCGCCGAGGATCAGGTCGAGCTTTGATTCCCGGCCGAGCAGGTTGCGGTCGGCTTCCATGGTCTGATGAGTGAGGCCGACGATCAGATCGGCGCCTTCCGAGCTCAGGGTTTCGATGACCCGGTGTGCCGCCGAATCGGGACTCGAGCACCGCACGTAGCTGGGGTAGGTGCCTTCCAGCGTCAGCCCGAACAACCCCACCTTGTGACCCGAGACCCGCAGCGTGTCCCAGGGCAGCACCTTGGGAAAGGGGGTACCGTCCGGCCGGGTGCAGTTGCTGGAGATCCACTTGAAATTCGACTCCGCGATCCGGGCGAGGAGGGTATCGGCCTCGATGTCGAACTCGTGGTTGCCGAAGGTGGCATAGTTGAGCTTGGCCGCGTTCAGCGCGTCGATCATCTGATGCCCGCGATAATACTTGCTCATCAGGCTGGGGCTGAGCACGTCGCCGGCCAGCACGAATACGATGGGTCCGGCATCGGCCAGACGCTTGCGCACCGTCGCCACCCGGGCCAGGCCCCCGCGGTTGTCGGCCAGGGTGTCGGCGACGTACACATCGTTGATCGACAAGAAACGAACCGGGTTGAGCGGAATGGGGGGCGGGGCATTGCCCGCGCATCCTGCGACCGCGATCAGCCAGCCCAGAGTTTGAAACCGCCTCACAGATCCACCTCTCGTTGCCGCAGGCTGCGCACCAGGTCTGCGCTCATCAGTCTCAACTCAGTGATCATGTCTCGCTGGGGCCAGTCCGAGCGGGCCGTCAGAATTTCCAGCATCGACCGGTACCACCAGATGGTCTGCTCCGAGCCGGCCCGTGACACCGCTCGGAGGTACTCGACTCCCAGGCGGCGCAAGGCGGTCATGGTGGACCCGCAGGCGTGAATCTCGTCGGCCACGCAGATGTCGAGGGCCCGGGGCTCCGCGATGGAGAGCTGGGTCAGGTATTCCTGCTTCCGGGCCTGCCAGGCCCGCTCGGTGCCCCGGGGGTCGAACCTGGGCTCGAGGGCGTCCTTGGCCACTGCCAGAACCACCGGCCCGAACTTGTCCGCGATTTTCCGTTCCAGTCCCGCCCGCTGCCCGGGAACCGCATCCTCCAGCACATGGTGGAGGATTCCGGCGACGATCGTGATCTGATCGCAATCGTACCGGGCCAGAATGATGGCGACGTTGGCCGGATGCGCCAGGTAGTCCATGCCGGTCCCGGCCGGAGCAACGGCGCCGTGATATTTCGCGGCAAAGGCGAACGCGTGGTTGATGCGGTCAGAGTAGCCGTTCATTCGAGCGGGGCAGCGGGGCGGCGGGGCAGCGGGGCAGGACAGCTCTGCCATGGAAAAAGACCGGGGCGAAAGAAGCAGCGAACGACAGACGGATGTCTCATGCCATAGCGACTGCCCCGCTGCCCTCGCGGCCCCGCTGCCCCGCCTACGGAATCCCGAGAAGCTTATGCGTCTGCAGGCTGAGCCGCCAGCGCGGGTGCTCCAGGCAGTACTGCAATGCGGATGCAGTATTGGCCTCGAGCTCGGGGCCGTCCATCGGCTGGAGGAAGAAGTGCTCGAACCCGAGCTGCTCGTACTGGGCCGGATCCACTCCGTCCTGGGGATAGACCAGTTTCAGCTCGTTGCCCGATCGCACCTCCAATGGCGCCCCGGCCTTGGGGCTCACACAGAGCCAGTCGATGCCATCCGGCGGCGGCAAGGTGCCATTGGTCTCCACTGCCACCTCGAACCCCTCCTCATGGAGTGCATCCAGGAGCGGGGCATCGAGCTGGAGCAGCGGTTCCCCGCCGGTGCAGACCACGAAGCGCCGCGCCGGATTGGCCTGGGGCCACGTGGCAGCGACGGCCGTGGCCAGTCTCTTCGCGGTGCCGAATTTGCCGCCGCCCGGCCCGTCGGTGCCGACAAAGTCGGTGTCGCAGAACTGGCAGGTTGCCTCCGCGCGATCCTCTTCCCGGCCAGTCCACAGGTTGCATCCCGCAAAGCGGCAGAACACTGCCGCGCGGCCGGTGTTGGCGCCTTCGCCCTGAAGCGTGTAGAAAATTTCCTTGACTGCGTAGGTCATAAGAACCGTGAGCAGTGAGCAGTGAGCAGTAAGCGGGAACTGCCCAACTCGCTCGGTTCCGAGAACGCCCCCGCTCACCGCTCACCGCTTACCGCTCACCGTTTGGTACGGAGCGGGATCCTCCAGGCCAGCCTCGCGGAATCCCTTGAGCCGGATCAGGCAGGCCTCGCAGCGGCCGCACGCCGCGCCGTCGGAGGCGGGATCATAACAGGTCAGGGTGATTCCGTAGTCCACGCCCAGCCCCATTCCCCGCTCCACGATCTCCCGTTTTGACAGCTCGATCAGCGGGGTGTGGATGGTAAGCCGTCGCCCCTCTTCCACTCCGGCCCGGGTCGCGAGATTGGCCATCCGCTGGAACGCCTGAATGTATTCCGGCCGGCAATCGGGGTACCCGCTGTAGTCCATCGCGTTTGCCCCGATGAAGATGTCGGAGGCGCCGAGCACCTCGGCCCAGCCCACGGCAAAAGCCAGGAAGATGGTATTCCGGGCCGGGACGTAGGTGGCCGGAATGCGCTGGCCGATCTGCTCCATCGGCGTGTCCTTCGGTACCTCCAGCTCCCCGGTGAGGGCGGACCCTCCAAAGGGCCGAAGGTCGATGTCCAGCACGATGTGCCGGCGGATGCCCAGGTGGCGCGCCACTCGGCGGGCGGCCTCCAGCTCGACCGCGTGCCGCTGGCCATAGCGGAAGGTCAGGGCGTGCACGTCGAAGCCGCGGCTCCGGGCAATGGCGGCCGTGGTGGCCGAGTCCATGCCTCCGCTCAGAAGTACGACGGCCTTCGGCTGCTCGTTCATACCGGAAACTTACTTCCGTTACCGCTTCCCCAGCACATGGCGCAGTGCGCTCTCCAGATCGACCTGCCGAAAGGGGTACCCCGACCGCAGCAGCTCCGCCGGCAACACCCGCGCACTGGCCAGGATGGTTTCCTCCGCCATTTCTCCCAGGGCCAGCCGCAGCGCCGCGGCCGGAACCTTGAAAGGAGTTGGCCGCCGCAGCACTCGGCCGAGGGTTCGGGTGAATTCTCGGTTGGTCACCGGATTGGGCGCGGTGGCGTTCACCGGCCCCCGCAGCCCGACGGTCTTGAGGCGCGTGATGGATCACTCCGGCCGCATCGTCGATCGAGATCCAGCTCAGCCACTGCGTGCCCGACCCGATCGGCCCGCCGAGCCCGAGCCGGAAGGGGAGCAGCATCTTTTTCAGGGCTCCGCCGGATGGGCTCAGGACGACTCCGAAGCGGGGATGGACTACTCGAATCCCTGCCGCGCGCGCCGGGTCGGCAGCCGCCTCCCATTCCTGGCACACCGAGCTCAGAAAATCGCTGGTCGGGATCTCCGACGCCGCTGGCCTCGGTGAGCGTCTCGTCTCCCCGATTTCCATAGATGCCGACTGCCGACGCGGAGATCAGCACTCCGGGAGGTCGCCGCAGGCGGGCGATCGTCTCGGCCAGCAGCTTGGTCCCGCTCACCCGGCTCTCCCTGATCCGCCGCTTCCGGGCAGCGGTCCAGCGCGCCCCCACGTTCTCTCCCGCGAGGTGGATTACCGCATCGATCCCCTCGAGCGCGGCGGGATCGAGCTGCCCGGCGAGGGGATCCCAGCTGACCTCACCCGGTCCCGCCGGATGGCGGACCAGGCGGGTGATCCGGTGGTCTCGATCGGGCATCAGATGCCGGATGAGTGCGGCCCCGATGAGACCGCCGGATCCGGTGACCGCGATGTGGAATCCGGGGGCTTCGCGCTCGAAGGATGCTGCCATTGTCCGCTGGCCTCTCTACATTCCGGCCGTGTTGACTCGAGTTCGCTGTCCTCTTTGCGCTCATCTTCGGCGTCAAACCCCTGGCGTGTGCGGCACCCCAGCGCGTCCCTTCCCAGCAGGCGAGCTGCGTGGTGAGCCACATCGTGGACGGCGACACCTTTTACTGCCAGGACGGACCAAAGGTTCGCCTGATCGGCATCGACAGTCCCGAACGCCAGCAGCATCCCTTCGGCGACCAGGCTCGCCGAGCGCTGCTGCAGCTGATCCCACCGGGAACGTCAGTTGGGCTCCAGCGCGGACGTCACTCCCAACGACCGCTACGGCCGAGTCCTGGCCTATGTGTGGATCGACTCGACCCTGGTCAACGAGGCCATGGTGAAAAACGGCTGGGCGGTGCTTTACACCGTGCCGCCCAACATCAAGTATGCCAATCGTCTGGAACGGGCGCAAAAAGAGGCCCGGGCTCGAGCGCTCGGGCCTCTGGTCGGGGTCAGGCTTCGAGTGCCTCCCCGAGGATTTCCGCCGAGGGCGCTGCCTCAGCTCACCTTGATCGTTTTCATCATGCCGTGAGCCAGGTGCGGCTTGCCGTCCTTGGCGTCGGGCACGAAGCAGATCAGGCCGTAGTCGCCGGCGGTGAGATTGGCCGTGAACGATCCGCGGCCCTCCTTATCGAGACCGACCACGCCGCCCACCGGCTCGGCCGGCGGCGCTCCCTTCATACCGCTCTCCGCCCAGTGCCGCAAAATCCTCGACCTTCTTCCCCGGCGCCAGCTTGAGCAGCACCAGCTCGTGCACCTGCGGGCCTGCGTTCTCGACCCTGATCGTGCGGACGCCGGGAGTGAGCGGACCGGAGGCCTTGAAATCATAATCTGCCAGTTTGATGGTGACGTCGGCGGCGGGAAGCTCCTGTCGCGGCCGCGGCCGGGCCGGTGACTTCAAAGGCTCTGATCATCCCTTTGGCCAGGTGCGGCACCCCGTCGGCACCGGGTATGACGCAGACGTACGCATACTTACCCTGGCGCGAGTCCGTGACGTCGCCACCGCCTGCTGCCCGGGCGCGATCGGCGTTGGGCCCGCCCACGAACTTGATCCAGCGGGGCAGGGGTCCGGGGTTCTTCACCAGCTTCAACACATCCTCGACCGTCTTTCCTTCCTCCAGCTTGATCAGCTGGGCGTGGTGCAGCTCCTTCCCCTGGTTCGTCAGGCGCATCGTGATGGCTCCGGCTGGAATCTGCGCCGGGGCATCGAAGGCGTAGTCGGTGGCGGTCATAGTGACCGTATCCGGGCGCTGGGCGTGGCCGAGGTCGTGGTCGAGTCGGCAACCTGAGGAGCGGGGCGGTCGGACTTGCAAGCGGCCAGGGTACAGGCGGCGCCACACAGGCCAGAGAAGCTCACCGAACGGCGCATGCGATCTCCTGTTGAGGGTTGAGAATTGGGCGCGCCAAGAATGCCCCCATCGAGCTCGCGGCGCCAGTGGTGACCCAGGCGCTTGCCCGCCCGCCCGGCTCTGGTATGTTCTGCGATCAACTCCCCCCGGGGCTCTCATGCGTGCGGTCCTCGCAGTGCTCGTTCTTGTCGTCGCCCTCCAGGGCCCGGCGATGGCGCAGGCTCAGCAGTCCGGCGACACCCTGGCTGCTCCGCCTTCGCCGTTCCGGCCGCTCCCCTTGCCCGCTCCCAACGAATACCGCTCCGGCTCCGGCCGGCCCGGGCCCCGCTACTGGCAGCAGCGAGCCGATTACCGCATTGCCGCCACGCTGGACACCGCTCAGCACCGGCTGCGTGGCCGGGAGATCATCCATTACACCAACAACTCGCCCGATACGCTCTCCTACGTCTGGATGTTTCTGGACCAGAACATCTGCGCCCCCAACAGTGTCACCAACCAGCTCGATCAGCCGCGCGCTGGTCTTCCTCGGCTCGACCTTCGACTTCTCCTGTAAGGGATTCAACGGAGGGGTGACGCTGGAGCGGGTGACCGTGCTGCGGCGCGCGCTGCGCCCGGTGATCTATGGGACCACCATGCGGATCGATCTGCCCCGGCCGCTGGCGCCTGGCGGAGCCCTGGACCTCGAGCTGGCCTGGCACTTTCCGGTACCGGATTACGGCGCGGGCCGGATGGGGCGCGACGGATCGCTCTACCAGATCGCCCAGTGGTACCCCCGCCTGGCAGTGTACGACGACGTGCGGGGATGGAACCACGAGCCCTATATCGGGGCGGGCGAGTTCTATCTGGAGTACGGCAGCTTCGACGTGACTCTCACGCTCCCGGCCGGCTACGTCGTCGCGGCGACGGGACGTCCTGCGGAACCCGGAGCAGGTGCTCACCGCCGCGCAGCGGAGTCGGCTGGGTATTGCCCGGACCTCGACGCACCCGGTGGCGATCATCACTGCGGATGAAGCGGGCGACGCCGAGCAGAACCCGTCCCGCGAGCAAGGGCCAGCTGACCTGGCGCTTTACTGCCGACAATGTGCGCGACTTTGCCTTTGCGGCCGGTGCCGAGCTGCGCTGGGATGCGAGCGCGTACGACGGAATCCTGATCCAGACCTTCTATCGCCCCAAGGCCAACCGGTGGGAGGAGGCCAACCGGATGGCGCACGAGGCGATCAAGTATTTCAGCGAGCAGTGGTACCGCTATCCCTATCCCCAGGCCACCACGGTCGAGGGTCCGATCGAAGGGATGGAGTATCCCATGCTCACCTTTGTGCCCAACAGCCCGTCCCGGGAGGAGCAGCAGTGGGTGCTCTCCCACGAGTTCGGCCATGAGTGGTTCCCTATGGTGGTGGGCTCCAACGAGCGGCTCTACCCCTGGATGGACGAGGGGTTCAACACCTTCATCGATCTGGCCGGGGCGGCGCACTACTTCGACGGCACGCCCTATGGCGACTAGATCGAGGTCCACCCGCTGCATCTGTATCCGGACCACGCGGTCCCGGGACAGGAACAACCGCTGATCAGCCGCCCGGTCGAGTCGAAGGATCTGTTCTGGACCGGCTACCAGAAGCCCGCGCTCATGCTGCAGACCCTGCGCTACGAGGTGCTGGGCAAGGACCGTTTCGATCACGCGTTCCGGGAGTACATCAAGGCCTGGGCGTTCAAGCATCCGGCGCCGGCCGATTTCTTCAGGGTCATGCGCGATGCGTCAGGAATGGATCTCGACTGGTTCTGGCGCGACTGGATCTACACCACCGCCCGACTGGATCAGGCGGTCGACTCGATCGGTGGCGAGAAGATCTTCCTGGCCAACCGGGGCACGCATGACGCTGCCGCTGGAGATGGACTCACCTACGGGGATGGATCGACCGAGCGGATCAGGCTCCCGGTCGAGATGTGGAACCTGGGACCGCGCTTTGCCTATCGGATTCGGGAGGGAAAGTCGGTCAGAAAGGTGGTGGTGGATCCGCGGCGGGCGCTGCCGGACGTGGATCGGATCCAACAACGAGCGCTCCCGGTAGAGCGGGCTCAGCCCCGCGCGCGGCGCACCAGGAGCAGGTCGGTGATGTTGTCCAGCGTCAGCAGTCCCACCAACGATCCGGCGCCATCGATTACCGGCAGCGCCGGCAGCCGGCTGGAGCGCAGCCGCTCGAGCGCCTCCTGAAAGCCAAGCGTGGGCGACACGCTCGGAACTCCGGCGGTCATCGCGTCCGCCACGGTCGATTCGGCCCCCCGTTGCGACAGCCCCTGGATCAGATTGTCCCGGGTGAGAATCCCCTCGGTGCGGCCGAGGTTGTCGAGCACCGGGAACTCTCGCTGCTCGCCGCTCAGCAGCAGCTCCACCGCCTGATTCAGCGTCGCGTGCACCGGGATGGTCTGGAAATCGGTGACCATCATCTGCCCCACCTTCAGTCCCTCGCCGGCGACGCGCGTCTCGACCGAGGTGGCCTCGGCGTTGGCGCCGAGAAACACGAAGAAGGCGACCAGGACCAGGAGCGGCGCGGGCCTGGTGACCCCGTACAGTCCGCCGACCACCGCGAGCATCTGCCCCAGTCGTCGCCGCTACTCGGGTGCCCCGGACCAGACCCCAGCCGGCTCGACAAGATGGCGCGCAGCACCCGGCCGCCGTCCATGGGAAAGGCGGGGATCAGATTGAACAGCAGCAGGTAGATGTTGACCGCCATCAGCTGCGCCAGGAACGGCGTTTCCGGCGTGCAGCTCACCGATCGGCGACTGAAGCACCACTGAGCTGGAGGATGAGGTAGAGCAGCGACGATGATTGCCAGGGTCACGGCGGGCCCGGCCAGCGCGATCAGCAGCTCCTGCCTGGGCTCGTCCGGAATTCGTTCCAGCCGGGCGACGCCACCGATGGGGAGCAGGATGACGTCGGGAGTGCGCACGCCGAAGCGGCGCGCCATCAGGATGTGGCCGAATTCGTGGAGGAGAATGCACGCAAAAAGGGCGAGCAGCGACAGGGCGCCCGTCAGCGCTCCGCTCGGCCCGCCCTCCTGGTAGCCCATCACCGCCCACCACCCCACCAGCAGCATGAACGTCACGTGCACCTTGATGTCGGTGCCCGCGATCCGCCCGATTCTATACGACCATCTCATCGCCGCGCCTCTCGTTGGGTCCGCTCCGCGAAACATAACCGGGACTCAGCCGGGCGGGCGGCGTGCCTACGGCTGTCCCCGCTACGCTTCCCGCTCGCCGCTTACCGCTACACCATCACCCGCAGCCCGAACTCAGGACGGGACCGCAGCTCCAGCCGCGGCCGCGTTGCCGTCATCGGCGGGGCCGGGAGCCGTCCCGGTGCCTGCGCTTCGCCCGGAAGCGGATGCAGCTCGGCCCACTGGGCCATCGCGGTGCGGTAGACTACCTGGGCATCGATCGACGGCAGATTGAAGCTGCGGATGTAGAGCATGATGGCTTCGTTCGGCGTCACCTCGTCGGCCAGCACCTCGGCGGTCTCCAGCGCCATCCGCACATGGGTCGCAGCCACCGCCTCATCCGAGATCGATGCGGCCAGCCGGCAATCCAGGTTGGTCTCCTCGACATACTGAACCCGCCGCCGGAGCGCCAGGAGCAGCTGGTCCGGCCGCAGGACGGTCCAGCTCGTGGCCCGGGATTCCTGCCGGGCGGCGTTTTCGATCAGCCCGGAGAGCGAGATCAACGCGCGGGCCCGAACCGTCTCCTCCAGGGCCGCCGGCACGCCGACTTCGCGGAAGAAGCGCTGGAGCGCCTCGTCCACCGTGAGGCGGGACTTGAGTCGCCGGACGAACTCGGCGGCCTGCAGTTGATAGGTCTCCGCCAGCGCCTCCAGCGCCCGCGCAAAGACCAGTTGAACCCGGAGCTGGGTGGCAGCGGAAAACCGTTTCATTCCATCCTCGATGGCGGATTAGCGCTCGGCAGTGGTAATTCTTGCACTTACGCCCCTTCAGGAATGCGATCTTTGTGCCGATGCTGCCTCCGAGACCGAGCCCGGCCGGCGCAGCCGAACAGCTTGCACCGGAATGATTTACTGGGCGGCTGCAGGCTGGGTCCCCGGCCCACCAACCCGCTCCTGTAGCGCGCCCGCTACTGGGACTGGGGCGCAAAACCCGCTTTCCCCCGACTCTCGATCTAATTACAATTGCCCCTTCGCCTTCCCTCCAGGAGACTCACCATCGCCACCACCGTCGCCCCGCCCACCTGGACCACCAAGGACGCCGAGAAGCTCTACAACATGAGCGGGTGGGGACTGGGCTATTTCCGGGTGAATGCCGAGGGGCACGTCACCGTTCACCCGGACGCCAACCGGAAGCGCGGGCTCGACCTTTACAACCTGGCCATGGACCTCCATGCCCAGGGCGTCGGTCTCCCGCTGCTGCTCCGCTTCTCCGACATCCTCCGCTCCCGGATCCAGGCGCTCGCCACCGAGTTCAGCAACGCCATCAAGGAATTCGGCTACGAGGGCACCTACACCACGGTCTACCCGGTAAAGGTGAACCAGCAGCGGCACGTGATGCAGGAGATCGTCGAGTTCGGCGCTCCCCACGGCGTGGGTCTCGAGTGCGGCAGCAAGCCGGAGCTCCAGGCCGTGCTGGGCCTCAACGAGAGCGACCAACCACCTCATCGTCTGCAACGGGTACAAGGACGAGGAGTTCATGCGGCTGGCCCTGATGGGCCAGAAGCTGGGACATACGGTGATGATCGTGCTGGAGCAGCTCAGCGAGCTGGAGGTGCTGCTCAAGGTGGCCGACGAGATGAACGTCAAGCCCACCGCCGGGGTCCGCATCAAGCTGGCGACCGAAGGCTCGGGCCGCTGGGCCAAGAGCGGTGGGGAACGGTCCAAGTTCGGGCTGGATTCGGTGGAGCTGATGAAGCTGCTGGACCGGCTGGACCGGCTGGAGCGGAAGGACATCCTCAAGCTGGTGCACTTCCACCTCGGCAGCCAGATCACCGACATCCGCCACGTCAAGGCAGGGCTGGAGGAGATCGGCCGCTACTACGTCGAGCTCCGGAACATGGGGTTCGACATCACCCACGTCGATGTGGGCGGCGGACTGGGCGTGGACTACGAGGGCTCCCGCTCCACCCGCCCCGCCAGCGTGAACTACTCGATGCGGGAGTATGCCAACGACGTGGTGTATACCCTCGGCTCGGTGTGCCGGACCGAGGAGCTCCCGATGCCGCACATCATCTCCGAGTCGGGCCGGGCGCTCACCGCCCACCACTCGCTGCTCCTCATCAACGTCATCGACGTCGAATCCCAGGTCGAGCCGATTGCGCCCAAGCTGCGGGAGGAGCCCCACCCGCTCCTGGTCGAGATGGCGGAGAATCTGGAGGGCCTCACCCACGACCGGGTCGAGGAGGTCTTTCACGACGTCGTGTTCGCCAAGGAGCGGGCCCAGGAATACTTCGCCAGCGGGGTCTTCTCCCTCCGGGACAAGGCCGACGCCGAGCAGTTCTACCTGGTCACCTTGAACGCGCATCTCCAACGCGATGGGCGAGGACAAGAGCTCGTTTCCCGAGATCGTGAACCACATCGAGTCGGCCCTGGTGGACCGCTACTTCTGCAACTTCTCGGTCTTCCAGTCGCTGCCCGACAACTGGGCCATCGACCAGCTCTTTCCCATCATGCCGATCCACCGGCTGAACGAGCCGCCCACCCGGCGGGGCACGCTGCAGGACGTCACCTGCGACTCCGACGGGGTGATCGACCGCTTCACCGGCGGCCGCAAGGGCAAGCCCTCGCTCGAGCTGCATCCGGTGGATGAAGGCCAGCCCTACATCCTCGGCATCTTCCTCACCGGGGCGTATCAGGAGATCCTGGGCGACCTGCACAACCTGTTCGGCGACACCAACGCGGTGCACGTCCGGCTCACCGAGCAGGGCTACGAGGTCACCGACCTGGTCCACGGCGACACCGTGACCGAGGTGCTCAACTACGTCCAGTTCCACGCCTCGGATCTGCTGGCCACGTTCCGCCGCAAGGTCGGCAACGCCGAAGGATCTGACCCGGCAGGAGGCCAACAGCTTCATCGCCGATTACGTGGCGGGGCTGGAGGGGTATACCTACCTGGAGGGGGACGTCCCGGTCGGAGAGAAGACGTGAGAGGTAAGACGTAAGACGGTAACGCACGGGATCACACGCTCACCTCTCACCTCTCACCTCTCACCTCTCACCGTTTACTAACTCTCTCCCGCTCCACTTTCCGCCGATCTCCCCGCTTCTCCACCGGCAGATACGGCCGCTCCTCCGACCCGACGTAGATCTGCCGGGGCCGGGCGATCTTCTGGTCCTTGTCCAGCAGCATCTCCTCCCACTGCGCCAGCCAGCCCGGCGTCCGCCCGATGCGCAAAGAGCACGGTGAAGTAGTCGGTCGGATAGCCCATGGCCTGGTAGATCAGGCCGGAATAGAAGTCCACGTTGGGATAGAGCTTCCGCTTGATGAAGTACTCGTCCTCCAGCGCGATCCGCTCCAGCTCCAGGGCGATCTCCAGCTTGGGGTTGAGCCCGGTCTGCTCGAACACGTCGTACGCCACCTTCTTGATCAGCTTGGCCCGGGGGTCGTACGACTTGTACACCCGGTGGCCGAAGCCCATCAGCCGGTCCGACGCCGCCCTTCACCTTCTCGATGAAGGCCGGGATGTTCTTCTTCTCGCCGATCTCGTCCAGCATCTGCAGCACCGCCTCGTTGGCGCCGCCGTGCAGCGGGCCGTACAGCGCGGCGATCCCGGCGCTCACGGCGGAAAACGGATCGACGTGGGAGGAGCCCACGGCGCGCACGGCGCTGGTGGAGCAGTTCTGCTCGTGATCGGCGTGGAGGATGAGCAGGATCTCCAGCGCCCGCTGCAGCACCTTGTTGGGCTGATGCCGTCCGCCGATGCTGAACGTCATGTTCACGAAGTTCCCGATGTAGTCCAGGTCGTTCCGGGGAACTCGTAGGGCAGCCCGCGCGAGTGGCGGAAGGCGAAGGCCGCGATGGTGGGCAGCTTGGCCAGGAGCCGGACCCGCTGGAGGTAGCGGTTGGCCGGGTCGTGGATGTTCTTGGCGTCGGGATAGAAGGTCGAGAGCGCGCCGACCACGCCGAGCAGCATGCCCATCGGGTGGGCGTCGTAGCGGAAGCCCTCGAGGAACTTGGTGATGTTGGTGTGGACGTAGGTGTGGAACTTGATCTCGTCCTCCCACGTGGTCAGCTGCGCCCGGTTGGGCAGCTCGCCCTCGCACAGCAGGTACGCCACCTCCAGAAACGAGGCCTTCTCCGCCAGCTGCTCGATGGGATAGCCCCGGTAGCGGAGGATGCCCCTTGTCGCCGTCGATGAAGGTGATGGCGCTGCGGCAGGCCGCGGTATTCATGAACGCCGGGTCATAGGTCATCATGCCGAAATCGTCCTCCGACACCTTGATCTGGCGGAGATCGGTGGCCCTGATGGTGCCGTCGGTGATCGGCAGCTCGTAGCTCTTGCCGGTGCGATTGTCGGTGAGGGTGAGGCTTTCCTTGGCCACGCGCGGGGTCCTCTGCTGGAGACGTTCGGGGCTCGACTGCTCAGATCCCCAACTATAGAGGGATTGCGGGACCCAAGGAAGGCGTTCACTTTGAAGAATCCCCCAATCGAGGTATCCCGTTCATGCGGCTCGTGTCCCTCCTCGTGATCCTGGCCGGCACCACTCCCCTCGCCGCCCAGACTGCGGCTCCAGCGCCGGATACCGCGGGTATCGGCCGGCTGATCGATCAGGCAATGAATCATTCTGAGGTAATGCAGAACCTGGAGTACCTGAGCGACCGGATCGGCCCCCGGCTCTCGCTCGTCGCCGGCCATGCGCCGGGCCAACGACTGGACCGCCGAGCGGTTTCAAGGCGTACGGGCTCACTGCCCGGCTGGAGCCCTATCAGTTCGGGGTGCCCTGGGAGCGCGGCTCCGTCTCACTTCGGCTGGTCGCTCCCTTTACTCGAGCCGTGACCGCGCAGAGCTGGGCCTGGACCGAGGGTACCGGAGGCAAGACGCTCACCGGGCCGGTGGTCGCCACCGATCTCACGACTCCCGAGAGCCTGGCCGTCTATCGGGATAAGGTGAAGGGCGCATGGGTGCTTCCTCGCGCAGCTTACCCGATCTGGAATCCCGACGGTCCCGCGATGACGGCCGACGACTCCACCAAGCTGCAGGAGCAGTTGAAGCTCCGGGCCAGCGTGACTGCCGATACCTCGCCTGCGGCGGTGGCCGCCCGCCGCCAGTACCAGCTGGATCTGCCCTACATGCTGAAGGCCGCAGGCGCGCTGGGCACGCTGGTCGATGGCTCCAAGGAACACGGCCTCATGACCATGAGCGGCTCACCCACCCGGATCGCGCCGCTTCCCAACCTGGTCATCTCCCATGAGGACTACACGCTGCTCCAGCGGCTGATCTCGTCCGGAGTGACGCCCCGGCTGGAGGGACGGGTCGAGAACCGGCTGGGCAAACAACCGGTGCAGCAGTGGAACACGGTGGCGGAGATCACCGGCACGCGAGCACCCCGGGCAGGCGGTAATCCTCGGCGGCCACCTCGACAGCTGGGACCTGGGTACCGGAACCACCGACAACGGGACCGGCTCGATGGTGGTGCTCGAGGCCGCTCGCGCTCTGGCCCAGTCGGGGCTCAAGCCCAAGCGCACGATCCGGTTCATTCTTTTCAGCGGGGAAGAGCAGGGATTGTTGGGCTCGCGGGCCTACGCGGCAGCCCACGCCGCCGAAGCCGACAGCATCCAGGCGGTGCTGGTGCTGGACAACGGCACCGGCGCGATTACCGGTCAAGCGCTGCAGGGAAGGAAGGATCTGGAAGGACTCTGGAAGCAGCTGCTGGCGCCGGTGGCGTCGCTCGATGCCGACAGCGTGCGGGACGCGAACAAGAACGGCACCGACCATCTCTCGTTCCTGCCCTATGGCGTGCCCGGCTTCAACTTCGATCAGCTGCTCGAGAGGCTACAATCACACTCACCACTCGCAGACCGACACCTATGACAAGGCCGTGCCGGGCGATCTCAAGCAGGCGGCCGCGGTCATGGCGGTGACGGCGTGGGAGCTGGCGAACCTGCCCGAGCTGCTGCCGAGGGGGCCGAAGAGTCCGGTTGTCCCGGTACCCACCAGGCCTTCACCTGGCCTCGCCGCGCGCCATTAGCGGAGGAATCACCATGCCCATCGCTCAAACCCTGTTGCCCGAGTTCGATCACGAGATGGCGAATACTCGGAAGCTGCTCGAAGCCGTGCCCGCCGCCGATGCGGCATGGCAGCCCCACCCGAAGTCGACCCCGCTGGGCGAGCTCGCCGCCCACATCGCGACGATCCCGCTCTGGGCCAAGTCCGTCCTGGACCAGCCCGAGCTGGACCTCGGCTCGCCGGCCAACGCCTCGATCAGTCAGAAGCCGTTCACGACTGTGCCCGAGCTGCTCGAGCGCTTCGACCGCCACGTGCGCGAAGCCCGAGCCGCCCTCGGCTCGGTTGCCGACGGCGCCATGGGCACTACCTGGACGTTGAAGAATCGGGGAACCACGATCTTCTCGATGCCGCGCGCCGCGGTGCTGCGCGGATTTATCCTGAGCCACCTGATCCATCACCGCGGCCAGCTCTCGGTGTATCTGCGGCTGCGCGACGTGCCGCTGCCGTCGCTCTACGGACCGACCGCGGATACCAGGAGATGAGGGCGACTACTTCGGCGTGACGACCAGCTTCTGCGCCCGCTTGCGCTCCCGGCCCTGATTGTCCACCACCGTGAGCTCGAGGATGTACCTGCCCGGCTTGGTGTAGGTGAGGTCCAGGGGCTGGCTCCGGCGGGTAGCGACGCCATCCACCTTGTCCCGGAAGGTGGCCACCAGCGGCCGCGGCTTGGCTGACTTTTTCTTCCCGGTCTTTCCGGCCGGCTTCTGCTGGGAGAGCTGTACCCGCCCCCGATACGGTGTGCCCGAGCTCAATCCACACACGTCGTAATGGATGTCCACCTCGGAGCCCGCCGCCTGGTTCAGCACCGGGTCCACCAGCAGGAGGAACTGGGTCTTGGGGATGCCCTTGGGGCAGAGCGATCGTCCAGCGCCGGATGCGCTGAGCGCGTAGGCACCGACGAAAGTCACCGCGATGGCGCCAGCAATGATTCCCACGGTGCGCGGGTGCCGCTTCCCCCGGTACCACAGGTCCTGGCCGTGGCGCTTCGCCGCGCGAACTGCGGTATCACCATGACGCCGGGCAGTGTGTAACGCTGCGCGGAGCATGTCCTGGACGACACTCGGCTGGAACCGCCGCTTGAACGGACGCGGGGCGCCCGGATCGGGGATCCCGGAAAATGGCTGGCTCATATGCCTCAGACCTCCCTCGAGTCCTGGTTTCACGGCTGGCGGGAGGCCCCAACTGAGCAAGGATCGTGAAACGGCCGACCCTGGCCGGCCGTCATTATTTACCAATAACATAGAGCGGTGAAGAAAACTGCAGTGCGCCCTCGATCTGGCAGATCGGGTGGCCCGCCCGGCAATGTGCAAGGAGAACCGGCTAGCGGTGCTTGATGAAGGTCCCCGCTCTGAGCTCGCTGACCGCCTGATCCAGCTCGTCCCGCGTGTTCATCACGATGGGACCGTGCCAGGCCACCGGCTCCTCGATCGGCTTCCCCGAGACCAGCAGGAACCGAATCCCCTCGTCACCGGCCCGGACCACGACCTCATCGCCCCGGTCGAACAGCACCAGGGAGTGATTGCTGGCGTCGTAGCGAGCCGGCGCATTGGGGTCGGCTCCCGACTCGGTCAGGACCGCCTGAGGATCGGAAGCGTCCCGGAACGTACCTGAGCCTGCGAACACGTAGGCGAATGCGTTCCGCGTCGTTTCCACCTTGAGCTGCTTCCGCTTGCCCGGCGGAACCGAGATGTCGAGGTAGCTGGGATCGGCGGCAACGCCCTCCACCGGCCCCCGCTTGCCCCAGAACTCGCCGGAGATCACCCGCACCCGGGTGCCGTCATCGTCGGTCACTTCGGGAATGGCGCTGGCCGGAATGTCCTGGTAGCGCGGATCGGTCATCTTCAGCGTCGAGGGCAGATTGGCCCACAGCTGGAAGCCGTGCATCCGGCCCTGGGTGTCGCCCTTGGGCATCTCCTGATGCAGGATGCCGCTGCCCGCGGTCATCCACTGGACGTCTCCCGCGGTCATCTTGCCCCGGTTGCCGAGACTGTCGCCATGCTCCACTGAGCCGGCGAGCACGTAGGTGATGGTCTCGATCCCGCGGTGCGGATGCCAGGGGAAGCCGGCCAGATAATCCCGCGGGTTCTCGTTGCGGAAATCGTCCAGCAGCAGGAACGGATCGAACTCTCGGGTCTTGCCGAATCCAAAGGCGCGCTGGAGCTTCACCCCGGCGCCCTCGATGGTCGGGGTGGTGTGGATGATCTCCTTCACTGGGCGGAGCGACATGGCTCTCTCTTGCTCGTGATGGGGTATGCCGCCGCCTCTACCGCGACGACTCCAAGCACAACAATTGGGAGCCGGATTGGTTCCGGCTTCAAGGTTACCGGACCTTCAGTTCGGACCCGGGCTGGTACTCTCCTTCCGTATGGCCCTTGAGCTGCCCGGGATAGAAGTACACCTCCCGAAGCTGTCCGCTCGCATACCGCTCCGCCTGATCGTTGAAGTGGGGTGAGTGGGGATCCCCACTCTCGCCCCCGGGCGTCACCGCCATCGCCCTGACGCTGTCCTTCCCAAACTCCACCACCGCGACGAAGGTGTTGCCGTAGGTCCCATACCTGCGCTTGGTTCCGGGATAGACCTTGGCCCGGTACGACGCGAGCGATCCCCACTGCGATGAGGTAAACGGCACCGGGATGCTCGGCGCCGAGTCGCTGAACGGCTGCAGGATGTCACCGGTGAGCCGCTGGAAGCGGTTGATCTGGCCCCACGGTGTCTTCCAGCTGCCGAGGTCCCGCGTCAGAAGGTCGCAAGCGACGAGAAGTGCGGCTAGCCGCTCAGCTGGTCTGGCGCGCGTCGTCATGTACTCGTTGGTCGATATGCCGGCTGCACCCGCCTCGCCCAGTATCAGATCCGTGAGTGCCTCGCCCCAATACACCGCGAGCGACGTCGCCACCGAGCTCGCCGACCAGCGGTAGTCCCACCCGCGGAGCACTCCGATGGGCTCGGCGAGTCGCCTCTTGAGGGAGTCGGCATCGGGCATCGAATCGTAGGCGGCCAGGAGCGGCGGAATGAGCCGGGCAAACGCGGTGAGATAGCTGTCGAAGGCCGCCTGGCGGAGTCGTTCGGGAGTGAAGTCTTTCCGCCCTTCGAGCACCTGGATCGCGTGCAAACCGCGGGGGCTCTCGCCGGCATTGTCCATGTACGCCGGAAACTTCCTCCGCTTGGGACTGTACGGCCCCGCAGCGGAGTAAGGCCAATCGTTGGTGTTCTGGATCCAGCCGTTCGGCGGATCGATGACGTGGGGGCTGTCTTCGATGCTGTGTACCCCGTGCCACTCGGTCGCGGGATCGCTGCCGTCCACCGGACGGCTCCAGTCGAAGCGATCATCCCGCCGGGGCACAAATTGGGGGTGGAAGTAGGCGATATGGCCGTCGGCGTCGGCGTAGACCGTATTGTTCGACGAGTTGGCGTGGAGCTCCATAATCTTGCGGTACCCCGCGAGCGTCCTCGCCTTGGTGCGCAGGAACGACTGGGTCAGCGCCTCGATCGGCTTCTGCATCAGCCGGACACTGATCCACCTGTTCTCGGCTCCGCGGACGATTGGGCCATGGTGGGTCCGGAACACCGTAAAACCGATCGAGTCAACGCCGGTCGCGGTGCGGTAGAGGACGGTGATTCGGCCGGTCACCAGCGGCCGCTCCTTGCCGCCGTATTTATAGAAGAGGCGGTGACCCCTCCGCACGATCGTTTCCGCGTACTCGTCCACCGCGTCGGCGCCGGTCGAGGTGTGCATCCAGCCCAGCCGGTCGTTGAAGCCTTGATAGATGAAGAACTGTCCCCAGGTCACCGCACCATACGCGTTGAGCCCTTCGTCGCTCGTCATCTGCAGCTCGGAGCGGAAGAAGAACGAGGTGTGCGGGTTGATGAGCAGGAGGGCCCGATGGTTGACGGTGTTCGCCGGGGCGATGGCGAAGCCGTTCGAGCCCGACCGCACCGTCGGCCCGCCGGTGGAATCAGCCGGCTTCGGGCGGCCGGCGGTATCGCCATAGAACTCGCCGAGCTCGTCGAGCGAGATGCTCTCGATGTCTCCGCCGATGCTCCCCTCGGTAAAGCTGAGCGCCATCCACGGCTCGAAGCGGGTGATGACCCGCGGCTTCACCGATGGATGGGTGGAGAGGTAGTAGTTGAGCCCGTCGGCCCAGGCGTTCATCAGTCGCCGGAGCCAGGCGGGGCTGGCTGAGTAGCTCGCCTTCAGGCTGGGGGGATCGACGAAGAGCCTCATCCGGAGGTCTGCCCAGACCGCACTCTCTCCTTCCGCCTCCGCCACCCGCCCCAGCGACTTGAGGTAGTTGGTCTCGACCCGGTTGAAGTCGTCCTCCGCCTGGGCGTAGATCATCCCGAACACCGCGTCGGCGTCGGTCTTCCCGCGGACGTGGGCGATGCCCCAATCGTCCCGGACGATGGTGACGGCCCGGGCCTCGCGGGCCCAGCGGGCGGCGTCGGCATCGGGGGAGTGCTGGGCCGGGGCCTGGATGATCGCGGCGAGGGACAGGAAAAGAGAAAGGGGTTGCATGAACTCCAAGATAGCGCTGCCTGGAACCGTGTCGGAACGCTCCCCCCTGGCGAGACGCGCCCGCAGACACTATCACTCTCCCAATCCCACCTTCAGGAGAGTGCGCGTTGTCTGTGGGCGCCAGCTTCCTCGAGCAGGTGAATCGGGCCTTCGACCAGGCGGCCGGGTTCACCCCCCATGACCCGACCTTGCTCGCCAACATCAAGGCGTGCAAGAACCTTTTCTACACCAGCTTCCCCATCAAGCGCGATGACGGCCGCATCGAGGTGATGCACGCCTGGCGGGCGGAGCACAGCCATCACAAGCTGCCCTGCAAGGGCGGCATCCGCTACGCCGACAACGTCGACGCCGACGAGGTCCAGGCCCTGGCGGCGTTGATGACCTACAAGTGCGCCCTGGTGGATGTGCCCTTCGGCGGCGCCAAGGGCGGAATCCGGCTGAATCCCAAGAAGTACTCCATCGACGAGCTGGAACGGATTACCCGGCGCTACGTCTTCGAACTGGTCCGCAAGAACTTCATGGGCCCCGGGCTGGATGTCCCGGCTCCCGACGTGGGAACCAGCTCACGGGAGATGGCCTGGATTGCCGACACCTACACCCAGCTTCGCCCGGGCGAGCTGGACGCGCTCGGCTGCGTCACCGCGAAGCCGATCAGCGCCGGCGGCATCCGGGGCCGAACCGAAGCCACTGGGCGGGGTGTCTTCTACGGAACTCGCGAAGTCGTGAGTATCGCCGAGGACATGAAGGCCTTGGGTCTCAGTACCGGAATCGAGGGCAAGCGGGTCGTGGTGCAGGGACTGGGTAACGTGGGTTACTTCGCCGCCAAGTTCTTCCAGGAAGCGGGAGCGGTGCTGGTAGGACTGGCTGAATCAGAGGGCGCCATCGCAAATCCCCGGGGTCTCGACCTGGCGAAGGTGATGGAGCACCGCCGCCAACGAAAGACCATCCTCGACTTTGCCGGTGCCACCAACTTGGCCCGCCGGGAGGAGGCGCTCGAGCTGGAGTGCGACATCCTCATTCCGGCTGCGCTGGAACGGCAGATCACGGCCGAGAATGCCGGACGAATCAAAGCGAAGATCGTGGTCGAGGCCGCGAACGGTCCTACCACATCGGAGGCGGACGAGATCCTCGACCAGCGCAACGTCATGGTCATCCCCGATGCCTACGTCAACGCGGGCGGGGTCACCGTCTCCTATTTCGAGTGGGTGAAGAACCTGGGGCATGTCCGCTTCGGCCGGATGCAGAAACGATACGAGCAGGCCGCCTACACTCGGCTGCTCAAGGAGGTCGAAACAGTCACCGGGAAGCGCTTCACCGCCGAGCAGGTCGCGCAGGTCACCCACGGCGCCAGCGAGGAGGACCTGGTGAACTCCGGTCTGGAGGAGACCATGATCGGCGCCTACCATCCGATCCGCGAGGCGTGGAAACAGCAGCGAGACAAAGTGGACCTCCGGATCGCGGCCATGGTCGTGGCGATCGACAAGGTCGCGCTGAGTTACCAGCAGCTGGGGATCTTTCCGTGACGCCGGGGCCGGGTTCGGCCCTCATTCGTCCTATAAAGCAGCAGGACTTCGCGGCCTGGAAGCCGCTGTGGGATGGATACAATGCGTTCTACGGACGCAGCGGAACCACCGCGCTTCCGCTGCCGGTGACCGAGGCCACCTGGCAGCGCTTCTTCGATCCGGCGGAGCCGGTGTTCGCGCTGGTGGCGGAATCCGCGGGCAAGCTGGTCGGGCTCACCCACTACCTCTTCCATCGCAGCACCACGAGGATCGAGCTGACCTGCTACCTGCAGGATCTGTTCACGGTTCCAGCGGAACGGGGCAGAGGGATCGGGCGAGCATTGATCGAGGGGGTGTACCAGGAGGCCCGGCGCGCCGGCCTGAAGCGAGTCTACTGGCAAACCCACGTCTCCAACGAGGCCGGGCCGTCTTCTCTACGATAAGGTGGCAGCAGCACCTCGGCTTCATCGTGTACAGCAAAGACGTCTGACCCGTTACCCCTTACCCGCCCATTGGGGGCGCGCAGCTCCCGCGGTGACTTGCCCGAGTACCCGAATGAACGCCCGGCGCATCCCGTCCACGCTGCCGAACCCGGTGCTTCGCGCGACGTAGTTGAGGTCCTTCGCCGATGACAACAGCCGGCGCGCCGCCTCCACCCGGAGGTGGAGCACGTACTTCGCCGGCGTGGTGCCGACGTCGGCAGTGAACACCCGCCCGAAATTGCGGACGCTCATCGACACCCGGTCGGCCAGCGCCGCAGTCGACAGATCCCGCCGCCCGAGGTTGTCCGCGATCCACACCTGAAGCTCCTGGATCGGCTGCATCTCCCCCGCCTGGGCGGCGAGGGTGATGCTGAGCTGCGTCTGCCCCGCCGGCCTTCGGAGGAACAGCACCAGCTCCCGGGCGGCCTGGACCGCGATGGTGCTGCCGCAGTCCTCCGCCACCCAGGCGAGCGCCAGATCTATCCGGCCGAGAAGCCGCTCGAGGTGTAGATGTTTCCCGCCTGTACCCAGATCGGGTTGGGGTCCACCTGGAGCCCGGGAAAGCGGTAGGCCAGCTCGTGGGCGTACTTCCAGTGCACCGTCGCCCGCTGATTGGTCAGCACCCCGGCATGAGCCAGGATGAACGCCGAGATGCAGACCGCCCCCACTCGGTGGCAGGTGGGCACGGTGCGCTGAAGCCACGCCGCCAGCTCGTCATCCCGCCGGTTCCGCGTCTTCACCCCGCTCACGACCAATAGCGAATCGATCTCGCCTTGGAGGTCCTGGTAGTACGCCTGGGCGACGATGGAGAGTCCGCTCTCTCCGGCGACCACCCGATCGCGGGTCGTGGAGACCACCTGGATCTCGTAGGGCGTGCCGCCCCGGCCCAGCAGCCGGGTGGCGGTGCTGAAGACCTGCACCGGACCGACCAGGTCCAGCTCCTCGATCGGTGGGACCGCTAGCACGACGACGCGGCGCTTGGGCATGGCACCAATATGCGGCGTCGAGGGTGACTCCTTCAACAGATTGGCCGAAACCGGCGGCAAATCGTCCGATTCTTCCCGCGCCGTGGGTGCGATATGGTAGATCATGAAACAGTCCTTGGCTCGTGGTCATAGGCCTGGCGGTACCCAGTTTTCTCGGCGCTCAGACCGGCCGGGGTCCGTAGCCCGGATCGCAGTCTTACGTCCGCATGATGGGCAGACCGTGGAGTTGAGGCCGGCTAACTCCGCCACCTCGCCTGGCACAGGGCGCCAGGGATCCCTGGACCTGGTACGGCTGGAGCATCTGGGCCGGCGACCGCTACCGCTGGTTCGTCTACGCCACCTTTAACCACTCGGCGAGCAGCCTGGACAGCGCGGTGACCCGGCGGAGGATGAGCGGGACAACGTGATGGAACGTGGCGCCCCATGTGGAGTGGGTGACCAACGGGCTCTATGAGTTCCTGCCCGCACTCTCCAGCGGCACCGGCGAGCCGCAGCGCACGCCGCGGCTCGAGTCACGTCCATGTCGTCCTCCGCCTCCCCGGAGCGCACATGACTCGCACAACGAACGCCCGGCTCGCCGGTCTTGATGTTCCTCCTCTACATCGCAGTCGGCATCAGCAGCATGGTCCTGTTTCGCCAGGCCGACCGGCGGGGCCGAAGCGACCGCCGCAACGCTGGCAAGCCTGGCCCAGCACGCCACGACCGTGCGTCTGACCGCGTTCCTCAGCCTGCTCACCTTCTTCATTGCCGTGGCGTTGGGGGTGACACTGTACGCTCTCACCCGCGACCAGGACGGCGACCTCGCAGTGCTGGCCCTGTGCTGCCGCGCCACCGAGGGCGTGATCGGCGCCACGGCCGCTGCCAGCACACTGGACCTGCTCTCGGTGGCCACGGCGAGCACCGCGACGCCGGCTCCGGACGCGGCGGCGGTGCAGGCGCTCGGCGGCTTAATGCTGCACCAGGGTGACTCCGGCACCATCATCGCCGCGACCTGCTTCGCCGTGGGGAGCACCCTCTTCTCCTACCTCTTTCTTCGGGCCCGGAGTATCCCCGTTTCGCTGGCCTGGCTGGGCGTGCTCGCCTCGCTGCTGCTGGTGGTCGGCTCTCCCCCTCCGGCTGCTCGGTTTCCTTCACGGGCCGGCGAACTACTACGTATGGATTCCGATGGCTGTCTTCGAGGTCACGCTGGCGCTATGGTTGCTCATCAAGGGAGCCACCTTGCCACCGGCTAAACCTTCCTCAAGGCCGCTGCTGTGAAGAGCACCGTTACTGTGGAGATCAGCCGGCCGGAGGCCCAGGTGGCCGAGCTTTTCAGCAATCCCCGCCACGCCCCAAAGTGGATGCACGATGTCGAGCGAATCGAGCCGCTCAGCGGTGAGCTCGGGACGCCGGGCTCGAGCTACCGGCTGGTCCCCAAGAAGGGGAACCTGGTCTTTGTGGCCACGGTGCTGCCGCAGGTGCTGCCCAATCAGGTTCGTTTGAGCCTCGACTCGCCCACGGTAGACGTCTCGGTCACCGGGACCCTCCGAGCCCTGAGCCCAACTCGTACGCTCCTCGTCTCCCAGGAGGTGTTCCGCTTCAAGGGTGCCCTGAGCTCACTATTTGGCTTCCTGGCCGGTTTCGCCATCAGGAAGGCCCACCGGCGGCACATCGAGGCATTCAAGGCCTTCGCGGAGACGTAGATTAGGGGCATGACCAGCCCTGGCATGCCCGAGCACGTCACCCTCATGCAGCCCGACGGGCGCGATCCCGCGGCGCCAGGGATCTCGTCGGGATTCCCCCTCGATCTGCTCCGGGAGTCTGCCGGACGCCTCCGCACTATCGCCCTGCTGTACGCCTTCGTCTTCTTCATGGCCGGCATCTTTCCGGCGCTGATATTCGATCGGGCCCACTTCCTCGGCAGCTTCGTGCAGTGGGGCCCGGCCGTGATCGGGATTGTGGTTGGGCTGCTCGTCGCCGCAGTGATCCGGAACGACCGTCTTGCCCTGCCCACGGTCATGAACCTCGGCCTCGTCTTCGAGATCGCGAGCAGCTACGCCATCGCCGCGGCCGAATTCGCCGATCCGGCCGGGATGGAGCAGCACAGCGGCTTCATGGGACTCTCCTGGGTTGCCGTCTGGGTCCTTCTGTTCACCGTGGTGGTGCCGACCGCACCCCGGCGGGCCCTGCTGGCCGCCCTGGCCTCAGTCAGCTCGGTCCCCGTCGTCGTCTGGCTGGTGATGGCATCCCGCGCCACCTCGCTCCAGATCGACCCGGCCCAATTCTTCTTCGGACTGGTGTTCCCCTACCTCCTCGTCGTGGGCATGGCCTATGTCGGCGCCCGAGTGGTCTACCGCCTCGGCACCGAGGTGAAGCGCGCCCGGGAGCTGGGGAGCTACCAGCTGGAGGAGAAGCTGGGCGAGGGAGGAATGGGCGAGGTCTGGCGAGCCCGCCACCGCATGCTGACCCGGCCGGCCGCGATCAAGCTGATTCGGCCCTCGCGGGCCGGGAACGGAGCCGGGATCTCGGACGAAGCGGTGCGCCGGTTCGAGCGCGAGGCCCAGGTGATCGCCCGGCTCCGCTCGCCTCACACCGTGGAGCTCTTCGATTTCGGGCGAGCCGCGGACGGGTCCTTCTACTACGTCATGGAGCTGCTCGACGGGCTGGATGCCGACTCGCTGCTCCGCCGCTTCGGCCCGGTTCCGCCCGAGCGGGCCATCTATGTCCTGCGCCAGGTCTGCCACTCGCTCTCCGAGGCCCAGTCCTGCGGCCTGGTGCACCGCGACATCAAGCCGGCGAACATCTTCCTCTGCCGCTACGGCGAGGAGTACGACTTCGTGAAGGTGCTGGATTTCGGGATTGTGGGGGCGGTCCGCGACACTCCCGAGGGCAATGTGATGCAAACCCGGGGGAACGCGGTCCGGGGCACACCCGCGTTCATCGCCCCGGAGCAGGTAATGGGAACCGATGTGGATGGCAGGGCCGACATCTACGCGACGGGCTGTCTGGCCTACTGGCTCCTGACCGGCCAGCTCGTGTTCACCGCCGACACCCCGATGGGACTACTCCTGCAGCACGCCCAGAAGCCCGCCACCCGCCCGTCCGCCCGCACCGAGCAGCCGATTCCTCCGGCCCTCGACGACCTGGTGCTCTCCTGCCTGGCCAAAGACCCCGCGCAACGTCCGCAGTCGGCGAGGGAGCTGTCGGCTCGCCTGGGTGAGATCGACGGTGCGAGTGCCTGGACTCAGGAACGGGCGCGGGACTGGTGGACCGCGCACCAACCTAAGACGTAACCGCTCAGGCTTCGCGCCGCCGCATCAGTGCGCCCGGTGGCAGCCCGTAGGTCCGCTTGAACAGACGGGTGAAGTGCGCCTGGTCGGCGAAGCCGGTGCGTTGCGCCACCTCGGCCAGGCGAGCGCCGGGCAGCTCCAGCAGCCGCCGGGCCTGCTCCAGCCGCTGCGACAGGAGATACTGATGCGGTGCCCGGCCCATCGTCTCCTTGAACGCCCGGGCGAAGTGCGCCGGGGATAGCCCGACTTCGCGCGCCAGCGCATCCACCGTCAGCCGGCCGTCCAGCCGGGCGGCAATCATCTCCAGAGTGCGCCGTCTCGCCACCGGTGAGAGCACGCCGCGAGCCGGCTCGGCGCGGGGCCGCTCGATGCCGGCATGGCTCACGAGCAGGTGGCCCAGCCCGGCGGTTGCCGCCTCGACGAACGCGAGCCCATGCGGGTTCTTCCCGGCCGCCTCCGCCACCAGCGATTTCATCAGATGCACGATCTGCGGAGTCCTGATCGCATACATCCTGCGCAGCTGCACCGGGGCCACGTCCACCGGTGCCGGACCGAGCAGCCGGGCCAGATGCAGCGGGTCGATGGACATGCGGACGTAGCACAGCGTGCTGGTGACGCGCAGCGTGAGCGGCTCGGCCGCGGCGGAGAGCCAGATGCTCTGCGGCGGCATGGTGAACTGCCTGAAGCCGTGCGGGCCCTTCACCTCCAGCATGAGCGGGCGGGTGTCGATGTTGAGCGAGACGTAGTGCTGGCTCAGCAGCACTTCCTCCGCTTCGGAGACGTCATTCTGTCCCACCTCGAGCAGCACGCCGGGCCAGTCCAGCGCCTGGCTGGTGATCACCGGCGGGGTACCAGGACGCCGGGAGACCCGGCCCTGACTGACGATCGCCCCGGGCAATACGCTTTCCCTCAGTGCCGGGACCCTATCCTCCAGCGGCGGGGCATCCGCCTCATCCACCGGCAACTCGACTGCGACACATTGTCCCACCAGGACGCTCCCTTCCCTCAAGACCATCGCCAGTAAGGCCAGAGCAGGATCGTTCAACCCGCCGCGCTCGGTCTGATCAAGACCGGTTGGTAGTCGGACCCCCATATAACGGGTGGAACTACCGAAAGGTTACGCGATCACCCGGATCGCAGCGCCATCCTTCACGCTGGAGACTGCTATGCTGAACCGCACCATGCGCATACCCCTCGCCGCACTGGCCTCCGTACTGCTGGCCTACGGCTGTGGCTCGAACAATGACGGGGGCAGTGTCACCTCGCCCACACCCCCGGCCAACTCGGTCGCGGCAACCCCGTCGCTCGCGTTCACGCCTGGAACGCTCACGGTCAATACGGGCGACGCGGTGACGTTCGCCTTTGGATCGGTGGCACACAATGTCTTCTTCGATCCGAAGAGCGGCGTCCCTGGAGACATCCCGGGCAACAACGCCAACGTCTCGGTTGCGCGCACCTTCACGACTGCCGGCACCTACACCTATATCTGCCACATCCATCCGTCGATGCACGGAACGGTGGTGGTGCAGTGAGCCGGGTGACGCCGTGATCCGTCGCTCAAGCATTGCGCTCGTCCTCGCGTTGGCGCCGATGGCCGCGGCGTCAGCGCAGGACTGCTTTCCCGGGCCCAGCTCGAACGAGGCGAAGACGCTTGCGATCTTCGCGGTTCCGCTCGCCTTTGGCCGGGGAAGCGCGCCGGCGGTGTTCCCCGGCTTTCAGGCCGGGATGGAAGTGGCCTATCTGCCGAAGGTCGACCGGGCGACAGCGACCCCGACCGTGTGCGAGCCAGGGAAGGCGGCGGAGAATACCGATCTGCTCTTCGCCTTCCCCCGGCCGCGCATCGGACTGCCGCTGCCGTTCGGACTCTCCCTCCAGGCGAGCTGGGTTCCGCCGGTGCGACTCAACGGGGTAAAGGCCAACCTGTTCGGGCTCTCGGTGGAGAAGGCGTTCGGACGGCTCGACGGGCTGGTGGCGGCGCTGCGCGCTCACGCCACCTTCGGCAGCATCCAGGGCCCGATCACCTGCGATGACCAGGAGCTACAGGATCAGCTCAGTGACTGCTTCGGCGGGACCCGTTCGGACGACCGGTTGAGCCCCAACATCATGGGCGTTGATCTGGCGGTGGGCGGCCCGCTGGCGGAGGGACGTCTCCGGCCTTATGGCGGGGTGGGCTACAATCGGCTGCAGCCCAGGTTCCAGGTGAATTTCACCAATCGCTTCGGCGTGTTGGACCACCGGCAGGTTGCGGTGGATCTCAATCGCTTCATTCTCTTTGGCGGCGCGACCTGGCAGGCGACCGAGCGGTTCGGGCTGACCGGCGAGCTGTACGGAGCGCCCAGCGACGCGGTGACTGGGCGGATCGTCTTTCGCACCGCCGTCGGGCCCTAACCACGAAAGGACATGGCATCATGCATTTCATGAACCCAACGTTATTCTGGGCGGGCTGCAGCGCCCTGGCTACCCTCAACCTGTTGGTGGCCGGTCCGGGGCCGAGTGGCGTCGTTCGCGAGGGCCGGTTGAGCTTCGACGGCAGGGCCACCACCGGGAGCTTCAGTGGCAGCACGACCACCGTGACCGGAGAGATGACCGGCGGCCCCACGCTCGTGACGGTGCATGGCTGGGTGGAGGCGCCGGTGAGGACACTGGTCACCGGCAACGGCAAGCGGGACGCCGACCTGAACAAGTCCATGGAGTCGGCGCGGTATCCGGTGATCCGCTATGAGCTGGCGCAGGTGATCCCGGGTGCGGTTCACGGCGACACCACCGCGGTCACCCTCCAGGGCAGCTTCATCATCCATGGGGTTCGCCGGCCGGCCGATCTTCCGGCCCAGGTGATCTCCCTCCCGGAAGGTGTCCGTCTCCGGAGCGACATCCCCTTGAATCTCAAGGATTACCGGATCGGCGGCCTCACCAAGCTGCTGGGCGCGCTCCGGATGGACGAGCACATCCTGGTGCACGTGGACCTCCGCTTCGGACAGCCCGGGGGCGCTCCGCGAAATGGCTGAGTCGTGCATGGTGGTCGCTTTGGACGAGGTACGGGTGGAGCTTGCGGCGGGGGACAGCGCGCCGGCGCTGTTCAACTTGCTGGAGCTCTACCTGCACGACATGAGCGAGATCTTCCCGATTGAGGTCAACGGCCAGGGTCGCTTCGGATACGACAAGCTTTCGCTCTACTGGTCGGAGCCCGACTCGCACTGGCCGTTTCTGATTCGATATCGTGACCGGATTGCGGGCTTTGCCCTGGTGACCCTGGGCTCTCCGGCGGCCGCCCATCCCGAGGAGCTCGACCTGGCCGAGTTCTTCGTCCTGCGCTCCTACCGCCGTGCGGGTGTGGGTCGCCGGGCGGCGGTTTTGCTGTGGAACGAGCTGCCGGGGCAGTGGGTCGTCCGGGTAGCCGAAGCCAACCGGGCTGGTCTTCCGTTCTGGGAAACGACCATTGGCGAGTATACCGGGGGTGCCTTCACCCGGAAGCAACATCCCGGCAGGCTCCGCTCCTTCCAGTTCTATTCATTCAGAAGTCATGCCGGCTACCCCTTCCCCTAACGCCGTCCCGCGACGATCCTCTCTGAATGATGCTCATTCGAGGGAGTGAAGCGGCGGATTTCGCCGCCATGTTGGCCATCATCAACGATGCCGCCCGGGCCTATCGCGGCATCATACCGGCTGATCGCTGGCACGAGCCCTACATGTCTGCGGATGAGCTGGCGCGGGAGATTGCCGCGGGAGTGGTCTTCTGGGTGGCGGAGCAGGACGCAGGTCTGGCCGGTCTCATGGGCATTCAAGACAAGGGCGACGTCGCCCTGGTCCGCCATGCGTACGTCGCCCCCACCACGCAACGAAGCGGGGTCGGCACCCAGCTCCTGCGTCACGTGGAAGGCCTGACGGACAAGCCCATCCTGATCGGAACCTGGGCCGACGCCTCGTGGGCCATCGACTTCTATCGGCGGAACGGGTTCACGGTCGTTCCCACCAGCGACAAAGACCGGCTGCTCCGGACCTACTGGTCGATTCCCGCGAGACAGATCGAGACCTCAGTGGTCCTTGCCAACCAACAATGGATGGAGGTCGGTGCAGCGAGGTGAGGTGAAGCTCGATTCGGCCATTGCCGAGTTCTACCAGCGGACACCCGAGGAGGCCCGTCTGGAGGAGGGCGCGTCTCTCCTCGAGGGGATCCGGACCCGGGAGCTGATCGAGCGCCATGCCCCCCGCCCGCCGGCGACGGTGCTCGACATCGGTGGGGCCGGCGGCGCCTATTCCCTCTGGCTCTCCGACGCGGGGTACACCGTCCATCTGGTCGACCCGGTGCCGCGGCTGGTGGCAGAGGCCGAGCGGCGGAGCGCGGCTCGGGCTCGGCCGCTCGCGTCGTGCCGAGTGGGTGACGCTCGCGCCCTCGACTTTGGCGATGGCAGCGCGGACATCGTTCTCCTGCTGGGTCCGCTCTATCACCTGACCGAGGCCGCCGACCGGGCCCGCGCCCTCAGCGAGGCGCGCCGGGTGCTCAGGCCTGGCGGGCACCTCTTTGCCGCCGCCATCTCCCGCTGGGCCTCGTCGCTGGACGGGCTCTCCCGTGACCTCTTTCAGGACCCCCGGTTTACCGCGATCGTGGAGCGAGATCTCAAAGACGGCCAGCATCGCAACCCGACCGAGCGGCTCGACTACTTCACCACTGCGTACTTTCATCGCCCGGACGAGCTCCGGGCGGAACTGTCGAACGCCGGGTTGATGGTCGGGGGAGTGTACGGGATCGAGGGCCCGGGATGGATCCTCCCGGATCTCACGGCACGACTGGCTGACCCGCGGCGCCGAGCCGATCTGCTTCGGGTGGCGCGGCAGCTTGAATTGGAACCGTCGCTGGTGGGCGCTAGCGCCCATCTGCTGGCGGTCGTTCGGACACCGGCGTGAGATCCCTCGCATATTGTGGCATGGATACCTCGCGGAACGAGCGGCCTAACAACCGGATCTCCTATGTCGCCTCCTCAAGGGTTACGGCCTGTCGTTTTGATCCTCATCGGCATTGCGGTTGGCGCCTTGCTCATGGTGGCGTTGGGGATTGTCCTTGCCTTGCTCCGTCCCGAGACCACCAGCGTCTTGCGACCGTGGTGGCGCTGACCAAGGGATCTTGACCATCCGACCTCAAGGAGAGCCCGCCATGGGCGCCACCGCCACGAAGTCGTACCAGTCGATCAATTTCGCCGACAAGCTAAGCCGGATTAATGAACAATGGAGCCCGCGCGTGGTCGCCGAGCTCAATGACTATCAGTTCAAGCTGGTGCGCATCGAGGGCGACTTCGTCTGGCACGATCATCCCGAGACCGATGAGGCGTTCATCGTCCTGGAGGGCGAGCTTCGGATCGATTTCAGAGACGGGGCCGTGCGGATAGGACCGGGCGAGATGTTTGTGGTTCCCCGGGGAGTCGAGCACAAGCCATTCGCGGCCCAGGAAGTAAAGCTGATGCTGATCGAGCCCCGCGGCATCCTCAACACGGGGCACGCCGGAGGTGAGCGGACCGCCCAGAACGACGTCTGGATTTGAGAGGAGCGGAAACCCATGGCACTCTCTACCCTTCTGTTCCTTGCACTGCACCTTTCCCTACCCTCACCCACAGCACGTCCTGTCCCCGCACCCGGTGCCAAACGAGCTCACCATCCTTTACGATGCGTTCGGCAGCCGCCGAGGCCTCACCCGCGACTGGGGCTTTGCCGCGCTGGTGGAGTACGGCGGCAAACGGATCCTCTTCGACACCGGCAACAACGCCGCCATCTTCGCCCGCAACGTGCGGGCACTCGGCGTGGATCTCCGGCGGCTCGACTTCGTGGTCGTCTCCCATCGCCATGGCGATCATATCGCGGGCCTGAACTATCTGCTCCGGGTCAACCCGCACGTGAAGATCTACGCACCCCGGGAGAACTTCGGCGTCTTCGGCTCGGTGCTGCCAGCCACCTTTTATCGGCGGGACTCCACCCTGCCGGATTCGATGCGGTACTTCAATGCGGCCGAACCGGCGGAGCTGAGAGGGGGAACGCCGTGGCCGGAGGCCAACTTCACCTGGGTGGACAGCCTGACCGAAGTGGCGCCCGGCGTGGCCATCATCTCGACCATCTCCAAGACTCCGGGAACCCTGGAGCTGCGGGAGCTCTCGTTAGCGATCCGAACGCCGGAAGGCGTGGTGCTGCTGGTGGGCTGCTCCCACCCGGGGATCGAGACGATCGTGGACGCGTCCCGGGCCTGGGGCGATCACGTGCATGAGATCTTCGGCGGCCTGCATCTGGTGAACAGCCCCGACACCGCCATCACCCGAATTGCGACCGCGCTTCACGACCATTGGCGGATCGATGAGATCGCTCCGGGACACTGCACCGGAGAGCCGGCCTTCGCCGCGTTGAAGCGACTCTTCGGAGATCGCTATGTCTATGCCGGGCTGGGGACGGTGACGCGAGCTGCCCTGAGGCTCAGGGTCGATCATCGGGCCGTGACGGTGATCGGGCCGAAATAGGCGTCGGTCTCCACGTGGGCCCACAGCGCGATGCGTCCGGGCCGGTCACCATGCTTCAGGTCGTTGACGACCAGGCATGGCTGCGACGCGCCGTTCACGTAGAGCCGCGCTTTGGCTCCGGCGACCTCGATCCTCATCGTGGTCCACGCGCCGGGCTCCAGGTCGGCGTACGACTCGTACCCGCCCGGGCTCTCCCGCCGCAGCCGGTACCAGGGGAATTCCGGGTCGGACGCGTATTGCACCGAATGATTCCGCCGGAGCTGATCGTCGGCCCGTCCGTTGGTCGGCCTCAGATAGAACACGTCGGACCACACGCCATGCGGCCCGGTGCGAAAGCTGACGCCGATGAATCCTCGTGAGTCCGGCGGCATACCGGGTCGCGGTGCTCCCGCGACCTGGATTTGTATGGTGCCGTCTCGGAAATCGGGCCCCGCCCAGCAGGGCCAGCATGTCCGCATCCTTGCCGGCGGTCTCCGGCGCTGGGACCAGTTTCACCGCCCGGGTGCCACGATAGGTCACCAGCTCGGTGTGCCCGTTCACGACTTCGGAGATGGTTGGCAGCGTCTGGCTCCTCAGCTCCGAGGCAAAGCCGCTCGCCACGATCAGCGCCGCGGCGAGGATGCGGCCGGTCATGACGGGTCCAGCCTGGCGGAGAAGGCCCATCCGCCGGTGCACTCGATCACCGCGAAGACTAGCTCATTCCGGCCTCGTCTCAGGGGCAGATACACCGCGTCGCCGATCTTGGCCATCACGCCGAGGTTGCTGCGGAGCCCGCCCGGGTTCATGGCGAACGCGAGCGGCTGGCCGTTCAGAAAGATGACGACGCCGTTGCCGTAGGCATACTGCATCCGCCGGGTCTCGGCCCGTGCCGCCGTGATCGTGGTCCGCGCGTACACAATCCGCGAGCCCGCGATCTTCCCCGTCATCACGCTGTCCACCAGCACGGCGCCGCGGCTTCCCTCGGCACCCCGCCCACCGGCGCCTCCCGGTAGCGGTTGACCAGGACGAATCCTTCGGGCTCGGCTGCGACCCGCTGCCAGGTGAGCTGGCGGAGGTCGGGAAGGGCATTCGGTGTAAAGTCGGCGGCTTCGATTGGACCGGAGAGGTCCCAGCTGAGGAGCGTACCAGGCGGCGGGGCCGGCACCGGCGCATCGGCGCCGGATCGTGGCGCGGCGGCGTAGTGGATGTTGGAGAAGTAGGCGCCCCTGCCGAACGCACCGGCCCAGACTCCCAGCCCCTCGCCACCCGAGGTCACCACCCGGGGCACCACCAGCGTCGGCGCCGTCGCGGTATCCACGAAAAGCCGAGCGACCGGACCCTCCAGCTCGACCCGCAGATGGATCCAGCGATTGCGGGGAAGCTCGGCGACCGCGTTGGCCCCGTCGCCATGATACACCTGCCAAGCCACGCCTACGCTGTTGAACGCCGGGCCGTACTGCACCGCCTCCTCGGTTCCGCTCGATCCCGGCCGGAGGAAGATGACGTTGGAGAACCGGGGCGAGGCGGCGCGGAAGACGACGCCCAGAAAGTTCGTGGTGTCGCTGGCCGCGACATCGAGCTCCAGCGTACCGTTCTCCAGCTTCACTCCGCGCGCAAGCGCGACGCCCCGGTTGATGTAGAGCGTGGGACGGCCGAGGTAGGGGAGGAACTGCAGGCTGTCGGTGGCGACCCAGGCGTCGGATGAGAGCGGCACGTTCTCCCTCTGGGCAGCGGCTCTGGGCGGCGTAACGCCGGCGAGCAGGAGGGCGGCTATGACACGAATGCCGGGCGCGCTGGGCGTCATCATTATCCTTCATCTGCAGGTGGTGACCCCATTCCCGACGGATCTTCACTTCCAAAAGTGTCGGAACGATTCCAGTTTGCGACGCGGGGCGCGATGGGTGTGATATTCCAGGGGCGAGGTACCGTCCACCTGAAAGTGGGTCATCGAATGCCTGGTTCAACCCCGCGGCTCGTGGGTCTCGTGGTGGCTGGAGTCTGATCTGGGCCGGCTTCGCCTGCAGTGATCCCAGCCCGCCGCCGCCGCCACTCAGCAACCAGATCGTCTTCTCCAGCAACCGGGATGGCGACTTTGAGATTTACGTGATGGCCCCGGATGGCTCGAACGTGGTCCAGCTCACCAAGAATTCGGCGTCCGACGCCAACCCCGCGGTCTCCCGGGATGGCTCCCGGATCGCCTTTGTCTCCGATCGAGAGGGGCAGAGCGATATCTACGGCATGAACGTCGACGGAAGCGGGCAGGTGAACCTGACCAAGTCCGCGGGCTCCATCGAGCTTCGTCCGGTGTGGTCGCCCGATGGGAGCCAGATTGCGCTTCATGAGCAATCGATCGGGGCTCGATCAGCCTTACATCATGCAGGCGAACGGATCCAATCAGGTAGCTTTTGCGGCACTGGAAATTAGCGATCTGGACCCGACTTGGTCACCCGACGGGTCGAAGTTGGCGTTCACCAGTCATCCACCGGGGGGCACGGGCAACTCCATCGTCGTCAGTAACGCGGATGGCAGCGGACGGGTCACCCTGACCCCAGGCCCCGCGACCAACGGACTCCCAGCCTGGTCACCGGACGGATCACGGATTGCGTTTCTGACCCTCCGCGATAGCACCACCTTCGCCGAGGTGTATGTGATGAATTTCGACGGAACCGCCCAGACCCGACTGACCAACAACCTCGCCGAGGAGTACGGGGTCACTTGGTCGCCCGATGGCGGCAGGCTCGTCTTCTGTAGTGACCGCACCGGCAATCCGGAGGTCTTCGTCATGGGTGCCGACGGTTCCAATCCCACCGACTTGAGCAACAACCCGGCCTATGACTGCGAGCCCACATGGGTGCCGGCACACCCATGAGCAATGAGCACCTCGGGACAGCCTTGCGACCCGGTAGCGTTGACGACGCCCGGATGGAATCCGGCAGGATCGGACCGGATGATCCGCGCTACCGCGCGGTCACTGGAGAAGCAGTTCAACAAGCGGTTCCGCGCCAAGCCGGACTACATTCTCCTGGCCGGCTCCACCGAGCAGGTGATCGCGGCCGTCGAGGAGTCGGTGCGGGAAGGCCGCAGGCTGGTGGTGACCAGTGGCGGACACTGCCTGGAGAACTTCGTCTCCGATCCCGAGGTGCGGGTCATCCTCGACATCTCGCCCATGAAGCGGGTGTACTACGACGCCGAGCTGGGCGCTATTGCCGTCGAGGCCGGCGCCACCGTGGGCGAGACCTTCCGGGCGCTCTTCGACAACTGGGGGACCGTCATCCCGCTGGGCGAGTATCCCGCCATCGGCATGGGCGGGCACGTGCCGGGCGGTGCCTTCGGCTTTCTCTGCCGGCAGCTCGGCCTGGCGGCGGACTATCTGTATGCGGTCGAAGTGGTCACCGTCGGTGAGACGGGAAGGCCCGGGCCGTGGTGGCGAGCCGAGAGATGTCCGAGCCGCTTCGGGACCTCTGGTGGGCGCACACCGGCGGAGGCGCCGGCAACTTCGGCGTCGCCACCCGATTCTGGTTCCGCTCGCCCGGCGCATCGGGCAAGGATCCCGCTCGGCTGTTGCCCCCCGCACCGGAGTCGGTCACCACCTTCAAGGCAGAGTGGAACTGGGGCGACGTCGATCTGCCGGCGTTCGTGCGGCTGCTCGCGGAACCACGGGACCTGGTGCGAGCGAAACAGCCGGACCGATTCGCCCAACGCCACCCTTTGGGCCCTGCTGGAGCTCCATCGCAAACAGTTCGGCAAGATCATCGTGCGCGGGGTGAGCACCGCGGTGGGCCGCGGCATACAGCCAGATCGATGAACATGTGGCGGCGCTCAGCGCCGGGATCGGCGCGCCGCCGGCCATCGAGCGGACGCCGGATGACCTGGCTCGAGTTCGCCCTCAACCCGATGCCCGATCTTTTCGCGATGCCACCCGGCGGGGTCAGCACCAAGGTCAAGGATGCACTGCTGAAGCAGCGGCTCTCCGATCGCCAGATCGGGGTGGCGTACGACTACCTGACCCGGAGCGACCACGACGTCATGGGCGGGATGCTGGGGCTGGCGACCTACGGGGGCCGGATCAATACGGTCGCGCCGGATGCCACCGCCTCCGCCCAGCGCGACTGCATCATCGACCTGGCCTGCACCACTGGCTGGCTGGATCCGAAGGAAGAGGCGCAGAACCTGAGCTGGGTGCGGGCGTTCTACCGGAATCTCTTCCAGGAGAGCGGCGGCGTGCCGGTGCCCGGCGAGGCGTACGGCGGGTCACTCATCAACCACCCCGACACCGACCACGCGGATCCAGCGATGAATACCTCAGGCGTGCCCTGGCATACGCTCTATTACCAGGGCAACTATCCTCGGCTCCAGCGAATCAAGGCGCGGTCGGATCCGCGGAATGTGTTCCGCCATGCGTTGTCGATACGGGGGAGCTGACTTCGCGGAGCGGACGAAAGAAATCTCTGAGGTCGCCCACCAGCAGCTCCGGCTGCTCCAGCGCCGCGAAGTGCCCTCCCCGGGGCATCTCGGTCCACCGCTGAATATTGAAGAATCGCTCGGCCCACTCGCGGGGGGGCGGAAGCAGATCGCGCGGAAAACTGGCAAAGCCGGCCGGTACGCGCGATGACCCGGTCCAGCCTTTGACCGCTTCGGTCATCCAGGTCAACGGGCCGGCATTCACCGAATCGTAGTAGGGGAGGAACGACGAATAGATCGTGTCGGTCGCCCAGTAGAGCGTGATGTTGGTGAGGAGCTCGTCCTTGCTGAAGCAGTTCTCTACGTCGCCATCGCAGTCGCTCCAGCGGTAAAACTTTTCGACCATCCAGGCCGCGAGCCCCGCGGGAGAGTCGCCCAGTGCCGGCGCCAGCGATCCAGGGCGGGTGCCCTGGATCAGCGCGTAGGCCCCCTCCTTCTGCTGCCACTTCTCCGCGGCCTTGAGAAAGCGCTTCTCCTTCGCCGATGGCTCATCCGGCTTCTGGAATAGATGCGAGAATGGGACATCCGTGAGATGAATGCCCACCACCGAGTCGGAGTGGTCTCGGGCCAGGTGTTCGGTCACCATGCTGCCCCAGTCGCCCCCATGCGCGGCAAAGCGGAGGTAGCCGAGCTCCTCGGTCATCAGCTTGGCCCAGAGATCGGCGATCTTCAGGGTCATTCCCGGCTTGGCCGGCTTATCGGAGAACCCGTACCCCGGGAGACTGGGGACCACGACGTCGAAGGAATCGGCCGCATCGCCGCCGAACGTCTCCGGATCGGTCAGCATCGGGATCACCTTCATGAAGCGCAGAAAGGAATCGGGGTAGCCATGGGTCAGCAGCAGGGGAAGCGGGTTCTCGCCCTTGCCGCGCTGGTGCAGGAAGTGAATCCCGAATCCGTCGATGCCGGCCCGAAAATGTCTGAACTGATTGATGCGGGCCTCCTGCGCGCGCCAGTCGAAGCCCTGGTGCCAGTAGGCCACCAGCTGTCTGAGGTAGTCGGGATCGGTGCCACTATCCCAACCGGATTGCCCGGCGTCGTCGGTCAACCGGGTTCGCTGGAGGCGGGCTTGAAGGTCGTCGAGGGTGCTCTGGGGAATGTCAACCACGAAGGGATGGATACTCATTTGGGACCCCCGGGACCGGCTGCGGCTGCGGCGTGCACGACTTCAGCTTAGCGCGAGGGTGATTGCGAATGGGCGTGAGGCCCATCACCGGAGTGCCCTGGCCCACCGGGCTCCTTGAGTAACTGCAACTGCGCACCACGGAGACGCGGAGACCACGGAGGTTGCACGGATTTCGTGGTTCGGGATTCGATTCATGGCCACGGTATCTGGCATCGCAAACGCAATTTTTGTTCAACGGCGCACCAACGGATTTCGAAAGTCTTTGTGACATCCCGGCACGAGCTCGGGCGGTGTGCGGTTGACCCAGAAATGAGACGGCGATCTACGATCCGGCGACCAGGAACCGAGATGCCAAATCACGCGATCCGTGCAACCTCCGTGGTCTCCGTGTCTCCGTGGTGAGCAGTTGCTTTGCCGCCGTCCCGGCTGCACTCGGCGCTACTCGCTGACGTTCCCACCGCCTTTGCCGAAGTTGCTGCTGTGGAGCAGGGGTCCCGATAGCACGTCGGGTACTAAGGACGACATGGAGGGGCGGTCACCCCACAAGATCAGCGCTCGCTGATCTCTTCGCTCAGGATTGGCTTGAGATCGAGGATCGGGGTCCCATCCACCGCCTCCAGCCGGCTCACCCGCACCCGGGGGCCTTCGATGGCGGTGATCTCCACCCGGTGCAGGCCGATGGGGTTGGGGCGGTGCGGGCGAGCGGGTACTGAAGACTCCTGCTTCCTTCCGGGACGAGTCTCCCCGGGGGTGCACGCTCAACACGTCGCGGTGGGCGCGATGCAGCCAGGTGATGAGAATGGCCTCGTCGCCGGGCCGGAGGCTCCGAAGTCCCTCGAGTACATCTGGCTCGAACACCAGCCAGGCTTCGGGAGCGCCTTCATCAGCTTGCCGGGGCGCCGATTCGAGATCGGTGAGCGGAGACTCGACCCTCCCGATCGCCTCGAGGGCCATCGCTGAGCTCAGCCGATCGGACGTGGATGGCACAGACATTCTGAGGAGACGCAGTCCGGCTGGAACGCTAATGCGCCAGGCCGGTGAGCTCCTTGCCGATGTTGAAGAGGGCGTTGAGGCCGAAGGAGAGGGTGGTGCCGACCAGCACATCGCCCGCGTTGCGATTGTGGTTCCAGGCCAGCTCGGTGAAGCCGCTGGCGTAAGAGCTGGCGAAGCGGGGGATCGCGAGCGCCCGGCTGCCGTCATCTCGGCGATCGGTGAAGCTCTCGACCAGGGCGTAACTGACTTTGTGGCCGAATCCACTGCAGTGGCAGCCGCGGTAGCCCTGGTGCTCTGGTGCATCAGCGCGGCCAGGCCGTGGTGGACGCTCACCTCCACCGACCGCTGAATGGCTCGGGTCGCGATTCGCCCCGACAGATCGTCGGGCCCGTTATCGGACTTCCGGATCTGGTCCAGCAGCCCGCCCCCGATCACGCCGAGGAAGGCGCCGGGGCTGGCGAGCTCGTGCAGGTAGTTGTTGAGCCGGACGTTCTGGGGTCGGACCTGAGCCGACTGAAGCTCACGGCCGAGGGCCGAGGAGGTCTGGGCCGAGAGGCCGCGGCCACCGGCCAAAGCGGTTGCCATCATGCAACATTGCAGGGCTCGGCGGCGGGCTGAGCTGATTCGAGAGTCAGTCAAAGACACCTACCCAATCAGGTCCACACTGGGGGGGCCAACCGCGGCCATGGGGCTGGAGATCGCCCTGACCCGCATAATACCAATATCCCGACCAAAAAGTTCCAAAGGGCGAATGCGACTGATCGTTTTGGTCGTGCGCCGTGCCGCCGGGCGCGACGAGGTCTGCAATATCTACTTGTGAGAGATGATTGAGGAGTATCGACGGCCTGTTGAAGCTGTGTACCAGTTCCGTCATCGGGCACGCGAAGGTAGTAGAAACCGTCGTGGTCGACCGCTGGTTCCCGCCGATCACCTTCCCTCGAACGAGAGTTATGGCTTTCTCCCTCTGTACTTGGGTGGCACTCTCGACGAACAGCACGCTGACAACCCGCGGAGAAACGGCCTCGCCTCGGCACGGAGACAAAGCGCGAATCGTCGCGGAACCAGGAAGGGACAGTGTCAGGGCGGTAAGGCAGGGACCTGCACGTGAGGCCGTTCACATCCGTTCTGTGGTGACAGTCAGCTAAACTAACGAGGAGTGCCAACTACCAATGAACAGAGGAGCTCGAAGGTAGGATCGCCGCGTCACTGTTCGCATGCGTCAGTTAGGTTTAGCCTCTCGGGGCTTGATTGGAATCAGTTCCTAGGCGAGTCCTTCAATGGTGAACACACGAATCCTTGCGGCCGCGATCTTTGCGGGTATCTCCGGTCTGGCGCCCTCTGGCTCGGCTCAGCAAGGGCATCACGGATATCGCAAGCTCACCTTGAGTCCAGCTGAAAGAGTTTTCAAAAGTAAAGCTTGACTCGCTGATAAGTGAGTCAGCGCACTAATAAAGGGGTTCGGATCGTTGCGACCTATGACAACCCTGTAACGTGAGGCCTACCGGCCAGTACTACCTGTTCCGGGACACTCTTCATCCTGTTCGGTCCCAAGCCAGTACTGTCCGAGAAAAGGGCATGCCGGGTGTCTATATCCCCGAGGCATTCGCCGCCGACATCAAGCCACTCCCTCCGCGTCGGTACACGGTGCGCGTGGCCTTCAAAGGCCGCCTTTTGCCTCAGCAGCCGCTGTGGCGGGAGGTCGAGGCTAAACCACTTTTACCCCAGGTCCCAAACGCTGAACGGTCGGTTCCAAGCCGCTCCCGGGCAGTTCCAAGCGCCTGACCTAAATCTCCCCTCCCTCACCTCACGTCCACTTCCAAACCACGTTACCCCGGTCCCAAACCCCTGACGCTCGGTTCCAAGCGCTCCCGGGCGGTTCCAAACCACACAACCTCGGTACTCCTCCTCCTCACGGGCAGTTCCAAACGCCTTGACCTCGGTCCTCCTCCCCCTCACGCTCGGTTCCAAACCATTTTCGGGTGCTCCCAAACCACTCAACCTCGTACCTCCTCCCCTGCACGACCGGTTCCAAACCATTTTCGGTACCCCCAAACCATTTGCGATCACTTCTAAACGATTTTTGCTCATTCCCGAACGACTTTTCGGACCAAACCTGGCTTTGGGCGGAACCGCTGTGTCACCCTTGATAGGTCACCCCTGTCACGCTGGAGGACACTCTCATTCTGGCATCCCCCCTCGCGCCGCTCGAAGAGACTGCATGGCGGATGGTTGAATCCTCTCGCGATAACTCGTCCCGCGAATCGGCCTTTTCTCGTTTCTCCAAGCGTCACAAGCGCTTGACCCGGGATCATCGGTCTGCGAGGCAGCGCAGAAAAATCGTAACCACGCACCGCGTTGCAATGATTGGCACGATCGTCGCTTTTACCTCCGCCGTCCACAGCTCGCCCGGAGCAGTTGGCGAAGGGGAGTTCGGTAGTCCCACGCAGTCGCACAGCCATAGAAAGGAAGCGTCGTATGAATTTCAGCGTCCGCCGCAAACTGGATATGGCGGGTCGTGTTCGGGATTTCTGCCGGACGCATCCCGTTCCCAATCCAAGCCACGCCGCCGCCGTCGCGCGGCTGAGGAACGCCTGACCCGCGCCGAAGCGCTGGCCCGGCAGCAGGTGACCGGTCAACAGACGGTGGCCGGCGCAGTCGTCAACAAAGAGCAGCTCCGCCTGGAGATCCATAAGACCATCGCCCTCCTGGCTGGACTCGCGGGACCGGCAGCGAAAGGAGGAGCGCGAGCTCGCGGTCGGGATCGTTCGCCCGGATGTGAACGGCAGCCATCAGGCCTTTCTCACCCGGTCCCGGGTCGCCGCCGCAACCGGCGCCACCCACCAGGAGCTGCTGACCCGGTACGGTATGCCGGAGGGGTTCCTGGACGAGCTCAACGCCGCGCTCGACCGCTATGAGCAAGTGCTGAATCAGCAGCACGCCGGCCGCGCGGCGCACGTCGGTGCCCGGGCGGAGCTGGAGGCGGTGACGTCCGAGATCATGCTGATCGTCGGCCAGATCGACGCGCTGAACCGGTTCCACTTCCGGAAGGACGCGGAGTCGCTGGCGGCGTGGAAGAGCGCCCGGGATGTCGCCTGGCCGCTGCCGGAGAAATCGGTGCCGCCGACCGGGGTCGAAAAGCCCGCGGCGTGATATAAGCTCTGAGCGCGGCCGCGAGGCTGGGCCATGGAGCTGGGGAGCTGGACCGGCAGGTGTTACCGGCGTCGACGGGCGACCCCACTAGCCGCTACGGGACGTCGCGCAGGGACGGGCAGCGCTGCCGCTCCGTGAGCCAGACTCTCCTCTGCATCATTCGGGGAGCTCTCAACTGCGTCTCAGGGCGCCCTCAATTGGGCAAGGCTGAACCTTTCACTGTCTGCCTCCGTAGATTTGGCAGACCCACTCCGGAGCCTGCGCGATGCCTCGCTTAATCCGATCGCTCTCTTCTGTTCGCCATCGCCGTACCGATGGCAGCCCAGACCGCCCGGCCGGCCGACGTCGCACCGGTGCGCCGAGCCATCGACGCCGGGAACGCAGCCTACATCGCCGCGCTCAAGCGCGCCGACGCCAAGGCCCTGAGCCAGGTCTACGACCCGGAGGGCGCCCGCTTCAACGAGGGTGGCATCGTGATCCGGGGCCGCGATGCCATCGCGGACGATGTCGGGAAGTTTGTCGAGAAAGTCGGTCCGGTTCGGGTGACCCTGGAGAGCAAGGATCTCTGGCTGATGGGCGACACCGCCTACGAGACCGGCCTCTGGTCCTACACCTTCCAGCCCAAGGGGAAGGCCGAGCAGCGGATCGGCGGACACTACGTGACGGTATGGAAGCGGCAATCGGATGGCGGGTGGAAGATCCTGGCGGACATGGGGGTGCCGGGGACCTAGACGAGGGCCGGCAGCTCTAGAAGTCTCATCGCTCGTAGCGTAGGTCGGTCAATGTCCCGCTCCAGACCGGCTGCCACTCTCCGGAGAGATACCAGCCGACCTCTCCTTCGATAGGTACCCGCATCCCGTCCCGCACCTGGTAGCGGGTGAAGTGGCCTTCCCAGGGAGTGAGCTGGTAGCGGCGGCCAACCTTCCGATACCGACCAGCCGCATAGACGCCGCTGACCTCGTCCGCAGCATTGAAGCGAAACTCCAGTGCCACCGACGTCCCCTGGTCCGTCAATGTGGCCAGGGCCTTGCGGTCATCGATCGGGGTCCACTGGAGGCCGGCACGGGGGAGCAGGGCAGTGGGATACCATACAGCTTCGGCCAGGTAGCGATGCAAGGCGCCGGCATTGATTCCGGGCGCCCCCGATCCGTTCCCAGTGGAATGAAGGAAAGCAGGGCGACCTGCCCCGAAGCCGTGCCCGCCTCGTACGCATCGCGCACCCGGACATGAATCAACGGCGCCACCCGGACCTTCGCGTCCCAGATGAAGCCGGGAGGCATCGCGGTCGAAACCTGCCGCGCCTCGAACGGAGACCAGGAGTCCCTGGTCTCATTGGTTCGGAGCTTTCCGGTTTGGCTGAAGCGGGCCCTCCGGACGAGAGGTTGTCCCACCTTGAGCGCCGCCCGGAAGTAGCGAGCTACCGGCGGTGGCAGCCGGTCGAAGCCTTCGAACGACACCTTCGCCATCCCACGATAGTACTATCCGTACTCGACTGCCGCTGTGCCGAAGTGCATCTTCGTGGCCATCCCCACAGGAGAGTCCCCTACGCGCCCGCGTCACCTCGAGCAGCACCGCACTGAGCGCATCGGCTGGCTCCGGGCCGCCGTGCTCGGTGCCAACGATGGGATCGTGTCCACCGCCAGTCTGGTGCTCGGCGTCGCCACGGCCGAAGCCAGTCGCCCGGCCGTGCTGGTGGCGGGCCTTGCCGGGCTCGTCGCCGGGGCCATGTCCATGGCTGCTGGTGAGTACGTCTCGGTAAGCTCTCAAGCCGACACCGAGCGCGCCGACCTGGAGCGGGAGCGCGGCGAGCTGGCTGCGAGCGGCCCAGCCGAGCATGAGGAGCTAGCGGCAATCTACGTGTCCCGCGGGTTGACGCCCGCCCTCGCCAACAAGGTAGCTGCCCAGCTCATGGCCAAGGATGCCCTGGCCGCTCATGCCCGTGACGAGCTGGGCATCGCCTCGGCCTTAGCCGCGCGGCCGGTGCAGGCTGCGCTCACCTCGGCCCTGACATTCGCGGTCGGTGCGGCGCTGCCATTGATCGTGGCGCTCCTTGCGCCGGCCAACCGGCTGGTGCCGAGTGTTGCGGTGGCGTCGCTGTTATCTCTGGGAGTCCTGGGCTGGCTCGCCGCGCGCGCCGGTGGCGCGCGCCCACTGATCGGAGTCGCTCGGGTGGTCTTCTGGGGTGCACTCGCGATGGGGGTCACCGCCGCGATCGGCGCCCTCTTCGGCACCAGCGCCGGCTGAGGATTGATGCGCTGCGTATTGGTAACAAGTGTGGGAGTCTTCGGCGTCCTTGGCTGTACCCGCTCCCCCCGATCACCGGAGTCGCCGGCGGCCACCCTGAGCTCGTCGTTCTGCGACCTGTGGCCGGCGATGTCTGGACTGAAGGCCAGAGCTACACCATCCGCTGGCGGGCCACCGGTGTCGCGCGGGTCAATGTCGGACTCGCCCTGGGCGGCAAGGACAAAGGGCACCCGGCCCTGGATCTTCCCGCCTCGACCGACAGTCTCCGGTGGCAAGTGCCCAACGGCTTCGTGAGCGGCTTCGGACTGCAGCGCTCGGACGTCGTTCGGGTCCGGGTTGAGGACGCGGGAGACCCCACCCGGTTTGCCGACAGTCCCCCGTTTACGATCGTGGCGCGGGCCGCCTCAGCAGCTTCTCGTACCGCCACACCTCCAGCGGGAGGATCCCGCTCGGAATCTCCAATTCACTGACGACCACCCCGGCCCGCCGCCAGCCACACTTCTCGTAGAACCGCGCCGCCCGCTCGTTTCCGATCGCGCAGGCCAGCCACGCCGTGGTGACGCCGCTCTCCGCCAGCCGCTGCTCGGCGTCCGCCATCAACGCGGCCGCAACACCCGACCCCCGGGACTGGGCCGAGACGTAGAGCTGGTAGAGCTCGTCTCCCTTGAGCATGCAGAAGCCGACCGGGGCGCCGGCCGGACCGATCACCCGCACGTCGGACAGCGCTTCCGCCAATCGCTCGGAAGCTCTCCAGGGTGCGGGCTGGGCCAGCTCCGCCGGGAGAAGCTTCGCGTGGGCGTCTTGCCAGCCATCGTACCATACCCTGGCTAAGTGATCGATATCGGCTGCTTCGGCTTGCCTCACATTCATTGTTTTTCACCACAGAGAGCCTGAGAACTCGGCGATCCAAGAGTCTCGTCCGCTGTGATAGGACAATCACCTTCGCGGGCAGCGGGTATGCCGGACGTCTGCAGTCGCTTGCATGCGGGAGTGATCTCCAGCCCATATCCTTAGCAAGGGAATAAAGCGCGTCTCCTCGCTCCACCGCGGGATCGAATGAAAGGCGCAGCTCTGGTCTGTAGTTCGTCGTCTGTTCGCCGGCAGCATTCTCGTACTTGTCTTGGGTGTAGTGGAGCTGGTCCCACCGGCACCCCCGATCCCGCACCGCTCAAGCATCTAGTTGCGTCCACCACCATCATACGAGCCCGTCTGGGCGACAAGATGACGCTGCCGGTCTCGGCAGTCGACGCCAACGGCAATCCTGCGCTCGCTCGATGGCGCCACCTACAGCGGGCCGGACCGATCTTGTCGCCGACGTCAGCGATGCAGGCGTGGTGAGCGCGCTGGAGCCGGGAAACGACACCGGTCGTCGTCCGGCTGGGTCAGGACTCGGTGGCGATTCAGGTCGTCGTGGAGTATCCCGACGGCATCACCCATCCTCAGGGCGTGGTCGCCGGCACCGTGAGCCTGGACAGCCGGCCGTTCGGCGTTGCGGTCGGTGCTGAGGGCGACATCCTGGTCACCCAGCTCGACGCGGCGACCGTCTCCCGCGGTGGATTGTCGAATCAGCTCTTCATCCGCACTCCCATCGCCGTGGGCGACGTCCCGACCGATATCACGGTCGACGCGGCCGCCAAGTACGCCTACGTAACCAACCAACACTCGGCCAACATCGGGGTGATCGATCTCGCCAGCAACACCGAGGTGGCCACTGTCCCGGTGCCGTTCGATCCCTTCCGGGTCCGCTTGTCTCCCGACGGCCGCTCGCTCTTCGTGACCGGAAACGCCGACAGCCTGTTCATCATCGATGTGCAGTCGCGGCAAATCACCGAACGCCTCGGCGTCGGCCAGGCGGCGAACGGGCTGGCCATCGACTACACCGGCACGCGGCTGTACGTGAGCAACCGGAACTCCGGCACCATCTCCGAGGTCGATCTGACCCGTAACAAGCTGCTGCGAACCATCGACGTCGGCGGGACTCCGCAGGAGCTGGTGCTCTCCCCCGGCGGCACCCTGCTTTACGTGGCCGATGAGACCGGTTCGATTCAGGTCTGGTCGCTGCGGAAAGGGGTCAAGCGGGGAGACATCACCGTGCCCGGTGGCGCGTTCGCCATGGCGGTCTCGCCGGATTGGCGCCAGCTCTACGTGACCTCATCCCTGGGAGGGGCGATCTACCTGCTGGACTGGAAGACCGGGGCGACGCTGCAGACGGTGACGACCGGGGGAACACCTCGCCGGATCGGCTTCGCAGCGGATGGCTCCACGGCCGTCGTGCCCAACGAAGGAGGCTGGGTCGATTTCATAGAGTGATCGCTACCTTGACGCCGTCGGGCTGATGCACCATCGTAATCGCTGGCGCCGATCCGCGCCCAACCTCGCCGGCCCCACCCCAGCCGGGGCCCTCGTGAGGCAAAGGGGGGCACACTCCCGGATCCGTCTGCTGTAATCCTTTGGCGCCGCGGGCGTCGCTGCTGGGGAGCGGGTGCCCGGGGCCTGACCAAAGGACCCCACGCAATGCCTACCGATAAAGATTTCAAGCGCCTGGTTCGCGGGCGGATGCAGAAGACCGGCGAATCCTACACGGCTGCCAGAGCCCAACTCCGGAAACAAAAGCCGACCACCCTAGTCCCGCCGGCTCCTCGCGAGTATGCCAAGCTCGCCGGCAAGAGCGACGCGATCGTCAAGTTGAGGACCGGCTGTACCTGGGAGCGTTGGGTCAAGGCGCTCGACCGGGCCAAGGCGCATACCTGGCCCCACGGAGAGATCGCGAAATACGTGCGGGAGAAGTACCAGATCCCCGGCTGGTGGGCCCAGACCGTCACCGTGGGCTACGAGCGGATCAAGGGCCTGCGCGCGATCGGCCAGCGACGCAACGGCTCCTTCGAGGCGACCAAGAGTAAGACCTTCGCGGTTTCACTGCCCCGGCTGTACCAGGCCTTTCATGATGCCCGGAGCCGAGCCCGCTGGCTCCCCGGCGTGGATCTGACGGTGCGAACCGCCAGGGCCAGAGAAGACGATGCGGTTCACCTGGCCCGACAAGACCACGGTCGTTCTGGGTTTCGTCCCCAAGGGTCCGGCCAAGAGCATGGTGGCGGTGCAACACGAGAAGCTGCCGGACCAGGCCGCGGCGAATCGGGTCAAGCAGTATTGGACTGAACGGTTTGGTGCATTGGAAGAAATGCTGGGGACGGACGGCAAGGCGGTAAGGCGGTAGGGCGGTAAGTAGTCATTGCGAGGGAGCGCAGCGACCGAAGCAATCCCGCAGCAGCCCGCTGGATTGCTTCGGGGCTTGGCCCCTCGCAATGACTAGGCCTTAGGCAATCTCACGGTACACCTGGTCTCGAACCCACCCCGCACATTGTACAGCGTGCTCACCTCCAGCATCTGCGGCTCCAGCAGCTTGAACAGATCCTCGGCGATCCTCGCCGTGGCGTGCTCCTGGAAGATCCCCACGTTGCGATAGCTGGTGACGTAATACTTGAGACTCTTGAGCTCCACGCATTTGTCCGCCGGCATATAGCGGATGGTGAGCGTGGCGAAGTCGGGCAGGCCGCTGTAGGGGCAGACCGCGCTGAACTCCCGGGTCTCGGTGACGATGTCCTGGTCGGGGCCGGCGTACTCGAAGGTCTCGAGCACGGCGACATCGATCGCCTCGGGTCCGACGAAGGGGACGGTTCTGCCTTCTGCGATGGCCATGGTCGGTTCCTGGAAGATGCTGATCGTAAAGATAAGCGGGAGCTGTCGGCCCCCTCGCTGCGCTCGGGAGTGACAGCCAGGTTGTCACGCTCGAGCGCTCGCTGACGCGCCGCGCTCACGCGCTCACCGCTCCGATCCCTCACCATCCCCGTCTCCATCCAGCTGTGCTCGCCCTTCAGCACCTGCTGGGCGACCGCGTACGTCGCCACATCGTCGTTGTCGAACACCGCGGCGAACTTCTCCTCCACCCGGCGCCGGGCGTGGCGGCTGAACAGGTTGGCCAGCTCCACCGGCCCGCGATTGCGTGGGATCCTTCTTATACATCGAATAGGCCCGGGCGCAGGCGGCCGAGATGGCCAGCAGCTCGGCGCCGATCTCGACCAGGCGGCCGAGGACTGCCTGGCGCTTCTCCAGCTTGGGCCCGAACCGGACCATACAATGGAAGAGCGTCCGGGCCAGCCGGCGGCAGGCGCGGTTCACGAACCGGACGTGCGTCGCCAGCGGACCGAACTCACTGTACCGGGGCCACTGGCCCCAGCCCAGCCAGAGCTTGGGATACCAGAGCGCGTAGTAGAGACCCGAGCGCAGCAGCGCCTGGAGCTTCTTGCCCATCGGCGCCTTGGGGTCGATCAGGTCGCCGGCCAGCTTGAGGTGGGTGTCCACCGCCTCCCGGGCGATGAAGAGCCGCATGATCTCGCTGGAGCCCTCGAAGATCAGGTTGATCCGGTAGTCGCGCATCATCCGCTCGATCGGGTCGGGCCGCTCGCCCCGGCTCCGGAGGCTGTCGGCGGTCTCGTAGCCCCGGCCGCCCTTGATCTGGAGGGTGTCGTCCACGATCCGCCAGCCGATCTCGGTGTTCCACATCTTGGCCATCGCCGCCTCGAGCCGGATGTCGGCGCCGCCGCGGTCGGCCATCAGCGACGCCAGGTCGGACACCGCCTCCATGGCGAAGATCTCCGAGGTCATCCGGCCGATCTTCTGGGCGATGGCGTCGTGCTTGCCGATCGGCTGGCCCCACTGGACCCGCTCCGCCGCCCAGCGCCGCACCATCTTCCAGGCAGCGCTTGGCCCCGGCGACCGCCGAGGCGGGCAGGGTGAGCCGGCCGGTGTTCAGGGTGATCAGCGCGAGCTTGAGCCCTTTGCCCTCGCCCCAGAGCACGTTCTCCACCGGCACCTTCACGTTGGTGAACCGGATGATCCCGTTCTCCAGCGCCTTGAGTCCCATGAAGTGGAGCCGCTGCACCACCTCGACGCCGGGCCAGTTGGTCTCCACGATGAACGCCGTGATCTTCTTGGGCCCGGTCCGCGCCATCACCACCATCATCTCGGCGATGGTGCCGTTGGTGCACCAGAGCTTCTCGCCGTTGAGGATGTAGTGGGTGCCGTCGGGCGACAGCGTGGCGTTGGTGCTCAACGCCGCGGGGTCGGAGCCGACGTTATTCTCGGTGAGCGCAAAGGCCGAGACCGCGCCCTTCGCCAGACGGGGGAGATACTTCTTCTTCTGCGCCGGCGTGCCGAACAGCTTGAGCGGCGTGGGGACGCCGATGGACTGCGCCGCGGAGAGCAGGGCAGTGAGGTTGCCGTCCTGGCTGGTCACCAGCCCGACCGCGTGGGTGTAGCTGTACTGGCTCAGGCCGAGGCCGCCGTACTCGGTCGGGATCTTGATGCCGAACGCGCCGATGTCGCCCAGGCCCTTCACGATCTCAGTGGGGATCTTCCCGTCCCGATCGATCTTGTCGCTGTCCACCCGCTCCCGCATGAACCGCTCGAGCCGCTCCATGAACGGCCGGGCCCGCTCCAGGTCGGCCGGATCCGGCTGGGGGAAGGGGTGCACCAGGTCGAGCCGGAACTTGCCCTCGAACAGCTCGCGCACGAAGCTGGGCGACTCCCACTCCTTCTCCCGCGCCGCCTCGGCGACTTCCCGGGCTTCCTGCTCGGTCGCGAGTGGAGTGTGAGGCGTCGTGACCGGGGGAGTGAGAAGGTCAGTCATGGCTCGAGGGCTCGGTTGAGGTTGTGGTGACGCGGAGCTCTGTCCTGAGCGAAGCGAACGGAGCCGCGGAGTCCGTGCAACACCAGGTTGATGACGTGGCGCTTCCGCTGCTCCAGCTCGTCGCCGTCTTCCAGTCGCACGCCCACCGCCGGGGCGACGGTGCGGGCGTGAATCATGGGGAACCAGCAGAGCGAGATGATGCTGAGCAGGAGCTGTGCCGCCTCACCGGAGGGCGAGTCGTCCAGCCCCAGCTCGGCGCTGATGGCGGCGAGGGCCTCCTGGCCGGCGGAGAGATGGCTCACGCCGTGGGGCAGCCGGCCCCCGCTCAGGGCCTCGCGCTCGATCAGGCGGACGAAGTTGGGGCGAGCGGCTAAGAAATCGAAGTAATCGGAGACCGCGCCGGCCAGGATGGTCTCGGCGGTTTCGTTGCTGGCGAGGGCGCGGGCCCGGCCTTCGCGGACGGCTTCGCGGACCGCGGTGAAGGAGCGGTCGAGCACGGCCTGATAGAGCTCGGCTTTGGAGCGAAAGAAGTAGCCGGGGGTGCCCCGGGAGACCCCGGCGTCGGCGCCGACCTGGGTGAGGCTGGTGGCGTCGTAGCCCTGCTCGGCGAAGAGGCGCTCGGCGGCATCGAGGATCGCCGCTCGGCTCCGTTCCGCGTCTCGAATCCGTTCCGGCTTGGCTTGCCAATGGGGTCCCCCGCAATGGGTTGCAGCTTGCTTGCTAGTCAGCAAGTTATCTACGCGGGACCGCTTCCGTCAACCGGACCGTCTCGTCCGAACCCTGAATCGACCGACGCCGGCAGGGCCACTCCCCGCGTTATTCGGAGCCGAGTGCGGCGGAATCGAGCCCTATGGCGGTGGGAGGGCGGGGGATATTGGCCCGTCCCTCGGCGGTCAGGTTCGAGTGCAGTACAAGTCGCAACTCCTGCAATCGCTGCAGTCCAATCTCCGGCTCCAGCACATGAGCCGGCGTACTGAAGAAGCCTATGTCTACTGGACCAAGCGGTTCGTCCGCTTCTGCGGGCTCCGCCACCCCGGCGAACTGGGCTCGGCGGACGTGCGTCATTTCCTCAGTCATCTGGTCGAGCACCGAAACCTCTCGGCGTCCACTCAGCAGCAGGCTCTGAGCGCGCTGCTATTCCTGTATCGCCATGTCGTGGGCCAGCCGCTCGAGGCGTTGGGACGTCTGCCGAGGGGACGGGTGCCGACCACGTTGCCGGTGGTGTTGACGGCGGATGAGGTGGCGCTGGTCATGGGGTCCTTGCGGGGCATTCATCGCCTCGTCGCCCTGCTGCTGTATGGCAGCGGACTGCGGCTGACCGAATGCCCTCACCTTGCGGGTCAAGGACCTGGACTTGGAGCGGGGTGAGCTGACCGTCCGGCGAGGGAAGGGCGGGAAAGACCGAGTGACTGTCGTTCCCCAGGCCGCGCGTAGGCCACTCCGGGAGCATCTTGAGCGGGTCAGGACGCTGCATGTCCGTGACTTGGCGGCGGGAGCGGGATGGGTCCAGTTGCCCGAGGGTCTGGCGGCCAAGTATCCCAAGGCGGCGTCGGCGTGGCCCTGGCAGTGGGTGTTTCCGGCCCGGCGGCGCCAGGTGGACCCGGAGAGCGGCCGGATCCAGCGGCATCATCTGCACGAGTCGGCCATTCAGCGCGCCATGGCGGCGGCGGTCCGGGCGAGCGGGATCGGAAAGCGGGCGAGCTGCCACACTCTGCGGCACTCCTTTGCGACCCATTTGCTGGAGGCGGGGTACGACATCCGAACGGTGCAGGAGCTTCTGGGGCATCGGGACGTGTCCACGACGATGATTTATACCCATGTGCTGAACCGGGGAGGCCGTGGGGTGCGGAGTCCGGCGGACAGTCTCCGTCTGTGAGTCGGGCAGCAATGGCGCGATAGACTGCCAGGAGTGATGTTTCCTGTGGATACACTGACCAGGGATGTCAGTCCACTTACTAGTTAGG